>CAVPBL010000012.1:0-1014970 GCA_963701835.1 uncultured Acidobacteriaceae bacterium
GGAAGCGCTCGACCATGTAATGGCTGCCGTCGAAGAGCGCGCCCATGGGTACGTAGCGCAGGCATCGTCGAGCGACCAGAGGAGCGTAGGTACGCTGCCTTTCGGGCCGGGAGCTGCTTCGAGAGCTTTCAGCTCCTCTTCGAGGGGCGACACGATCATGGCGTAGAGCTGGTTCAACTGCGGCCGGGGATCGGATGCGGGCGAGCCCACTGCTTTGAGCGCTTCAAACGCCTTGGCGCGCAGGTCGGCCGAAGTGGCGTTGAGGACGAACATCTTGCGCGATGTGGCGGTGACCGCGATGGCGTAGGCGTGGTCTTCGCCGAGCAGCACCCGGATGCCCATCACCTGCGGACCGAGTTTGGCGAGCGAATCCTGGAGGAAGCTCTTTGTGGTGTCTGTGTTTGCCTCGCTGCGCGGATTGCGCATCGAGTTAGGAAAGACGGTGTTCATGAGAACGGACTGGATGTCCGCACTTTCCTGATGGATGGCGGCGTCGAGGGATTTAAGTTGAGCGTCATCTTCGGGCGAGCGCGAGGGCTTGGCCTGAATCTGGGCGTAGGCGAGACTTGACTCCTCGATGACGCGCGCTTTCTTTTCCAGATCGGGCAGCGCGCTCTCCGCCTTCTGTTGCGCGGGCGAAAGCTTGAAGGGCTCGATGGCGGACGAGGCGCCGGGTGAGTGCGGGACAAGGTCTTTCAGCTCCTGCTCCTTGAGGAGATCGAGAATTTGCTCGGCCTGACCGAGCCGGCCGGCCTCGACGAGCAACTCCGCGAGCTGGCGATAGGCTCCGGATTTCGATTGCGCAAACCCGGCCTGGACTTCCTTTTCCATGCCGGAGATGTTCTTGCGGATTTGCTCGTAGGCGTTGACCGCTTCGAGGCCGAAGAAGATCGCTTCCTCGGGGTGATGCTGCTTGCGAAAGCCGACCATCATCGAATTCTCAATCGCGCCCTCGATCTCGGGATCGCCCACGGCTTTTGCCAGGCCAAGAGCGGCGAGCGCGCTGGCCAGGGACTGCTCGGGCTGGTTCATCTTTGAGTAGGCCCAGGCGAGGGTCATCAGGTCCTGCGCTTCGTTGCGCTGATCTTTTACCTCGCGCCAGATGGCGAGCGCCTGGAGATCGAGATCGTATGCCTGCTTCGCCTCGCCCATATCGGAGTGATCGCGGCCCATATTGTTGAGAGTCATGGCTTCGCCGCGGCGGCTGCCGGTCTCGCGAAAGATGGGTAGAGCCTGAGCGGCGTAGTCGAGGGCTTTGGCGGGCTGGCCGAGATCGGCGTAGGCGCGCCCGATATCGCTGAGCGCGAGAGCTTCTCCATTGCGGTTGCCCACCTCGCGCCAGAGGGGCAGAGCCTTGTTGTAGTAGTCGAGAGCTGTCTGGTGCTGGCCGAGGTCGCGGTAGAGTCGGCCGATGTTGTTGATGGTGAGCGCTTCGCCCTGGTGGCTGCCGAGCTCGCGCCAGATGGCGAGCGCCTGGTTATACACTTCGAACGATTTTTGTTTTTGCCCGAGGCCGGCATAGGCGGGGCCCATATCGTTGAGCGTGAGCGCCTCGCCGGCTTATCGCCGTCCACTCTCCAGAGCGGCAGCGCACGATTGTAGTAGTCGAGCGCTTGATTGGCGTCGCCCATGTCGGAGTAGGCGCGGCCGATGCTGTCGAGCGTGCTGGCCTGGCCCCCGCTGTTGCCGGATTCCTGCCAAAGAGGCAGCGCCTGGTTTAGATAATCCAGGGCCTTTTGCCTGTCGCCAAGGTTGTTGTACACCCTGCCCATGTTGCTGAGGGTGCTGGCCTCGCCCATGGTGAACATTTGCTCCTTGTGTACAAAAGCGGCGCGCCGGCGGTTCAGGCCCGATTGGTAGTAGAGCATGAGCTCGTTGAAGAGATCGAGGGCCTTTTGCTCCTGGCCGAGATCGGTATAGATTCGTCCCATCGCATTCTTGGTCATCATTTCGCCGGGACGGAAGCCTGTGCTTTGATCGAGCGTCAACGCCTGATTGCAGTAGTCCAGCGCTTTTTCGAGGTTTCCGGCATCGCGGTAGAGGTTGGCGAGGGAGTTCAGCTCCGTGGCCTGGTCGCGCTGGTTTTGCGCGGTGCGCGCTTCAGCGAGCTTTTGCTCATGCAGGGTGATGAGGCCCTGAAGCCGTCCGCTCTGCGCGCCGGCAGGGCAGCATGAGAGCGCGATGCCCAGAATTAGAGCGGTTCCACAATTCACGTGCCCTTTTCGGCGGTTGCGGCTCCGGGTACAGAAATTGTGGAACCGCCGTAGCGCAGCGCAAATCGTTCCCATGCGAGGCACGTCGAGCCTTTCGCGTGCCCAGCCGGCATCGATGTCAAGGCTGGGCTTTCGCCGATGAAGAGTCGGCGGCTCGGAGGGCGAAATCCGCATCCCCGGAACTGCGATTCATAACCGGATGCTGGTGCATGCCTTGCGCGGAGACGCTTTGCGACACCTGCTGCTCGACCGAGGCATAGACCTGGCTCAAGGGCGTCTGCTCCTTTCCGCTCTTGAGCGCCTGGAGGAGATAATACGTGAAGTAGCCGTGGTGGAGCTGGCTGCTTTCGAGCGACTCCTCGTTGACCTCGCTGGCGGCCATGACGATGCGGCCGGTTCCGTCGGACATGTGCGTCAGCATTGCGCCGGATGGAGCGGTGTTGGCCAGCGCCTGCGGCGGGATGCGATCCGCTGCCGCCGGCTGCGCCACCGCTGTAGCAGGTATCGAGAAAGACGGCGGTGCGCAGTGCTTTCATGCGCGTGGAGACGGCATCGGCAAGCTCGACCATGGGATATGCAGTCGCGTAAAGCGCGTCCTCGTCGAGGCTGCCGCCGGAGTAGACCTCGGTGTCGTAAGTGATCAGGTAGTTGGCGCCGCCGGCGGTGTCAACGGTTCGCGGTGTGCCATGCGTAGCCACATAAATCACGACCAGATCGTTGGGCTGGGCATGGCGCGCGATCCAATTCAGCTCTTCCTTGATGTTTTTGGTCGTGGCTTGATCATCGGTGAGGACGTGAACGTTGTCGGCGGGAAAACCGCCGATGGACGGATCCTTCAGCGCGGCGGCAAAGGCGGTGGCATCGGCGCCAGTGTAGTTGAGCTGGGGAATCTGGCTGTCGGTAAAGTGGCCGATGCCAACGACGAGCGCCCATTTCTGCTGTACCGGGCCGGGCTTAACGGGCGGGGCGGCAGGCACGGGCGTTTCGGTGCCCTCTGCACTCGAAGCCGCGCGAGGCCGGCGTGGAGAGGACCAGCGGATTCAGGCCTTGATCGAGCGCCTCGGAGCCATTGAAGCGCGCCTTGCCCATGGCGTAGTTGGCGAGAGAGTCGTGGCCAAGGCGCTTCTCGACCAAACTGCGGTAGTACCATGCGTCGCCCAGCTCGGGACATTCGGCGACGGCGGACTTGAGCAGTTGCAGCGCGTCTTCAAAGGCATCGTTGCCGCTTTGCGGGGTGATGCGTTCCAGCGCCTGGACGATGAGATCCTGTCCGGCGCCGCAGCGGACTCTCTGCGGGAATGCGCGCGGTCCGGGGCACGCAGAGCAGCATTGCGGCATAGCAACAGCAGAATGGCAAGCGAATCGGTGGACAGATCATCTTTCGGCCACGGCTTCGTGGTTGCCGTCGGCTTCTTCGAGGCTCGGGCCTTCATCGCAGCCAGAACGCGGGCGCTGACGCCGCTGCTGGTCAGTGCTGCTCGCCGCCGGGCTAAGGTCGAAGTCGATCGCATCCGCTCCGTTGACAGCCTGTTCGATCGGTCCGTCGTCCATGCCGGCTTTGACCATGGCAATCACCTGAGTGTTGTTGAGGCCTTTGTGAACAGCGGGCTTCGGCGCCGGCTTCTTGGCTGCCTGGGTTTTCATCGCCAGCAAAACGCGAGGACTGACGCCGCTGGCGGTCGAGATGCTTCTGGCCGGCCGGGGTAAGATCGAAGTTGATTGCGTCGGCTCCGCGAATGGCGTGGAGGACGGTGGATCGTCGGCCATGCCCGACTTCACCATCGACGATGACCTGGTCATTGGTAAGTCCCTTGCCGCAGCGGCGGGGGTCGGGATTGGCGGCTGCGAGGGCTGCCGCCTTGGCGCTTGGATGCCGCTTCTTCCTTCTCTCTGATCCAATTCCTTGTAATGTGCGATCGCGGTTTCGATGCGCTTTTGCGGATACGAAGTACTTCTCGTCGGGCTTTGCATCGATGGCTTTGCCGTAGTTGATGGCGGCCTGATCCAGGTACTTCATGGCTGCCTTCTCATCTTCGGCCTGATAGGCGAGCGCCTCATAGGCTACGCCGATGTTGTAGAGGCGGTAAGCATCGTCAGCCGGTTTGAAGCTGCGGGTGCGGTCTCGAAGGTCTCCAGCGCGCGCTCCCACAGTCCGGTGTTGGCGTCCTTGTCGCCTTCGTCGAGCGGTCCTTTTCCTTGCGCCAGATAGACGTCGACTGCCTCATCGGAATTCACAATATGCTCGGCAACTTGCTCGACCGCACCGATGATCAGGCGCGAGCGCAGCTCCGCTGGCGTGGGAGGGCCGTCTTCACTCTTCGCTCCGCCCTTTACGTGCGAGAAGGTCCCACTCATCTGGCCGAACACGCCATGAGAGGTGGAGTTTCCCGCGCCGTCGAACTCTCGATCGTAAGTCGAATCGATGTTGTCGGAGATCAGCACGCGGCCCTTCGCGTCCTTGGCTTGAAAGGACACGTCGAGTTTTCCTGTGATGCGCTGGGTGGCCCCGATCTTCGCGGCGGCCTTCGAGAGCGCGGAGAGCGGGGAAGTGGCCGAGCCAACAGCTTGTCCCGACCCCAACTTGTTGGTGTACTCAGCGTCAGGGTGCGAATATTCGGTGATCTGGCAGATGATCTGGGCGGACGGATTGTCGTCGATGCGGAGGTTGGGCGCGTCCTTCAACAGTTCGGTCTCCAGCAGCGCCTGGAAATCGTAAGGCAGCGCTCCGTCTTCGCCAGCGGAGGTGACAGTAACCTTGATCGAGTCTCCCGGCAGGTGCACGATCGCAGGGAGCTTGCGGTGGAGAGTTACCTTGTCTTTGGACGCGCCGAAGCCCTGGGCGCCCGCCGGCACCGATGCCAGCGCGCCGGCGACAACGCACACCAATACCCAGCCTCTTGTGAAACGGCTCATGTCGACCCCCTCGACTTACCGTGAGCGGGCACCGCCTAACCCATTCGGCGGTGCTTCTAACCAAGCATACCTACCATTGCGGGCGTTCGTCTTTGACTTTTTGCACGCCCTCAACCCCTGGCCCTGGGTGGCTCATCTTGACCGGCTCATCCTGACCCCCGACCTACCGTTTGCGAGCGCCGCCGGCTGCTCACCGGGCGCATGAGGCCTAATTCGCCACGGCTTTGGGAGCACTGTGAACGGTCATGAGCCCAATGCCCCAATTTGTGGGGACTTCGCCTGCGAATCCTCGGGTTCCTCCGCTGGTTTGGTTCAAAAGCTTCTCTAACGGCGAGGCCACACCCCGCGTGCCACGCGAGGCGACCCCCTCGAAATTCAGCACGAAGGGGTCGGCAAGCGGCTGCTCCGTGCTGAGCAGAATGAGCGTATCCACGCCATAAGGCGGGCCGATGCGGAGGACCGGCGCGCCGGGCAGGACAAACTGGCGGCCGCTATCCGCATCGTTGGGAAACTGGTTTTCAGAATAGTTGCGCGGATAAAGAACTGTCCCCTGGCCATGACAATCGATGTCGAGCACATAAACCCAGCGCCGGTCGATGATGCGGTCGCTGGAGGCGAGGGCCATTTTGAGCTGATCGCCCTGGTAAGTTGTCTGGTTTGCCGGAAGCGGCGTTTGGCCGCTGGACGGAATCAACGCCAGGGAGTAGAACTCGTCGGCGGAGGCATCGGCGGGGCTGTTGGCCAGCTCCAGCCAGCCGTGCACCTTGGCCAGCAGCGAGGCGTGGTTGTTGAGCTTGCCGCTGGCCGCATCGATGGCGCTAGCGCTGCCCAACGGCACCCAATCCGTACGCACGGGATACTGCGAAGTGGCCGAGCATCCGGGGCTGTGAGGGGGCGCGTTGGCCGAAGGCGGACCCGCCGCAAGCTCGCTTTTGTGGTACCACGCGTAAGCAGGCCCGCCGGCGGTCAGGACGCCGGTGAGCGCGTACTGGGCAGCAGCCAGGTTGTCCGCGGGCTGGACGGCGCTTTCGCCCCCGTCCGGTTTCAGCTTTGCGGCCAACTCCCCTGACGGCGGAAGGTTGACCCAGAGCTTGGCGCCGGCGGGTAAGTGCTGCTTGAGGGCTTCGGCGGTGAGCGGTGCGCCCAGGCTGACGGGCGCGGCAGTTCCCGCTTGTTGCAGCGTCCAATGCGTGCCATCCCAACTGAGAACATGGGTCCACTGGTCTTCAGCGGGATCGGCGACGAGAGTTGCTCCCGAGGCCTGCACCTGCGCCGCCGCAGCGAGAATTTCATCCTGAGAAAGGTTGGCGGGCCAGAGCCAGACGCGCAGCGGCTGCGTATCCGAGGGAATCCACTTTGTGAGCTCGAAGATTTCGCCGGGATCGACCTTTGCGCCCGCTGGGCTGACCACCGCAGCCGAGGAGCGCGCGAGGCCATCGAGGCTCGCGATACGCAACTGGACCTTCTGGCCGGCGCTGTTCGGCTCTGTAGCGGCGAGTTCGCTGCCAACGCCGAGTCCGGAGGCGCGGCCAATATCGAGCAAGACCGAGCCGTCATCGCCGGTGCCGAGTGCGGCGGCGCGAATCTTGTCGGACTTTGCCGCGGCGCCGCCGAAGAGCGGTTGTTCGCGACGCGCGGCGGTGGCGTCCAGGTCGGGCTCCTGATCGGGCACGTTGCTGCCCTCGAGCACGGCCTTCACCCGCTCGTATACAAGCGAAGCCGGCGTGTCGGCGGGCAAAGCCTGCAGGGCCTGAAGCAATGCGGCGGTGAACGCTCCGTGCGGCTCGTAGGCGGTTCCGCTGGAAGGCGGCATCTCCTTGGCTGTCTCATCCTGTTGCGCGGCGGAAAGGACCAGCGCGGGGTTATCGCTACGCTCGGTGGGCCCGGGGCGCGGCTGGCCGCCGGGCTGCGTGTCGGGACCCTCGTCGATGTCCCGCGGATCGAAGGCCAGGGCGCGCTCGCGGTACACCGGGCCGATGCCGCGGCTCATGCCGCCCGAATGGCAGCTATCGAAGATGACCGTGAGGTGGACGCCTTTGTCGAGAGCCGCGTTGAAGATGCGCGTCATCTCCCGGTCGCGCACGTCGTAGCCGCCTTGGTACGCATCGGAGGGCACCAGCGTGCTATCGGCGTGAACATACTGGCCGTTGACCAGCACGGTGAGCTTGTTGCCCTTGCTGTTGACGCGCAGAGAGCCGTGGCTGGCGTCGTAGAAGACCACGGTGTCGCCTTTCTGCGGCACGCCGACGAGATATTTCTGCATGGCGGCGAGAATGCCGTCGCGCGTGGTCTCGGCGGCGGGAAGGACGATCACTCCGGGGCGCGGTTGAGGCGTCGCGGGATTGGTAAGCAGAACCACCTGGCTGGCCGGGAAGCCGAACTTGGGGCTGGTGAGCAGGTCGGCCATGGCCTCCGCGTCGTTGACGGAGCCGTCGAGATTCTGGAAGGAGCCCAGCTCGCAGCGGCCGTAGATGCAGCCGGCGGGGTGTTCCGCCGTCGTGCCCGCGGGCTGATAGATATTGATGCCGATGAGCAGGGCTCGCTGGGATTGCGCAACGCCGAGAGACCCAGCGAGCATCGAGACCAAGGCAGAAGAAACGGCAACAAAGGCTTTCATACGTGCTCCAACCGCGAACGTGCTCCAACCGCGAACGGGCTCCGACCGCGAACTCCGAGCAGCGGCCCTCCCATTGCCGCGGTCCGCTCGGCGGACTGACAGCCGCGCGTGGCTTGCTCATCGGGGAAGGACCACGCGGTGCAAAGTCATCCAGGCGAGCGGCCCGGAGAATCGCTCCACCTCATACCGGTTGAAACACTGCCCTTCAGGGGAAGTTGCTCATCCGGCGTTGCAAGAAAAGGCGTTGCAGGAGAAGGCGCTGCAAGAAAAGGTGTCGCAAGAAAAGGTGTTGCAAGAAAAAGCGTTGCAAGAAAAGGTGTTCGTCACGGCCTCTTCCCTGCGTTTCTTCGACGTAAACCGCGGCGCCAGAGTTTCAGCGGAAGTTTCTTGCCGTAAATGGAGGGATACGGTGAATCTATGAGCTTGCACTGTGACTGTCCTTAGCGGGACGTCAAAAGTATAGCTCGGCAGCGATGTAATGGGATGTAAAGTGTCGCGTGCTGGGAAGGCGAGGGTTCCCGCTGCCGATGCCTTATCCTGCATTTCTCGCGCAGCGCAATTAACTTGTAGCGCCGGTCTTAATCTGTAGCGCCGGTCTCCAGACCGGCTGTATCGGGGGTCTCCAGACCCCCGCGGGCAAGTAACGGCTCCTAATCTGCCATTCTCCCCACCGTCGAGGCGGCCGTGAGGAATGCTGTCTAAAAGCTGCTGATTGCCCCTTAGTTGGATTCAGGAACGCTCTACCGTAATGGCACGCAAGCACGACGAAGCCGGAGCCCTGCGCCGGAAGGATCTTCTTGCGGCCAGGATGGCTCAATTCTGCGCGAGGCCCAATGACATCCGGTGGCACAAAGACCGGCCAGACCGCAGCCGGCCGATGTCATACAAATGCCATACTCTGTCGCACATCAGAGGTTCGGCATGACCCGGTTGTGTTGATTAATGCATGTGGAATGAGAGCGATATGAATTGGTACTAATTCAAAGTTGTCGGGCATTTGTCTCACGTACTTTCTTGCGCGCCTCGCTATGCCATGCTATTCTCTGGCTGTTCTGAACGTCGGTTCAATCCGATAAGGACGATGTGGCCTCTTGGTCAACGGGTAGGCGGAGCTTGTCGCCACCTTTCGCATCAGCGTACCTGCCGAATTTAGGGTTCCACCAAATCCTGGGACCCAGAGGGGCGGAGCCTGTCCCGAACCGATGCCGAGTCTCGGTCCTTGAATCTCGTCAGTTGAGAGAGTGCCGAGGTATTCTCCTCTCTTTTCTCGCCATTTAAAAGATAGGTACGAGTGACCGGTGCATTCCCGCATCTCAAACCAAGCTCTGGGGTGAATATGACGGTTCTGAAGCTGCGATCACGCAGGATAAGCGTCCGCCTCTCTGAAGAGGAGTATGTGGCTCTCAGACGCGTCTGCTCCTTGACCGGCGCACGTAGCGTATCGGACCTCACGCGCGAGGCGATGCGCACTGTCCTGAGAGATGTGAATCGGGAGGATCCTGTTGGACGTCATCTCGACGAATTTCGCGCGGACATGAAGAGTCTGGAAAAAAAGGTGGAGCAGCTAGAGGCGAAGATCACCACGCTCAAGGCCGAAGTCGTCCGTTGAAAGGAGTTGTATTTCGGTGTGTAAATTCCCGCATCGTGATCCACGCCTCCGATATTCACCCCGCCGAAAACATGCATCGGAACGAACGCGACGACGTGCCCTGCAAGATGTCCAACGAACCTGCGCGTCACGCGGTTGGGCCAAATCCCGCGCAACGATCCGTTGGACGAACTGCCGCAGTTCTTCAAGATCATCACGCGCATGATCGGCGTCGTCTTCGCTGGAAACGGCGCATGGCGAGTTCGGTTCCGCGGTTCCTCGTTTTCAGGTCAAAGCGAGCCACACCGTTTTGGTGCTTCGCTGTCACCCTCGTTGCCTGAGAGGTTGGAAAGGCAGAGGCAAGCGTTGCTCGCTTACTCTGTATTCCCCTCGGGATGAAAACCCTGTGAGAAGTGAGTCATTGAGCTCGTATGAGATTGCAAGCTCTAAGCGATTAACATGGAATAACAAACCGACGCGTCAAAAGGTTAAGAAATGCGCAGCGTATTGCTTTACATTCGAAGAATGTCTGAATCGAGGCCGCAGTGGACCCACATCCGCGATCTAATGTTTACCTTCGGATTGGCCGTATTGATTTGTGGCGTCATCGCTGTCCAGCATGGCCGCGCCCAGGGAACGGGTCAGAGTAGTAACTCCGAGGGTTCCGCCCAAGCATCAGCCCCGAGCGGTAACGCCGAGGGTGCCGCCCAGGGAACGGGTCAGAGCAGTAACTCCGAGGGTTCCGCCCGAGCACCTGCCCAGAGCGGTGACGCCGCGGGTTCCTCCAAAGCATCTGCCCCGAGCAATGAGGCCCAAGCACCATATGCCGCGGGGAGTGGCGCCCAGGGAGCGGCCCAGAGCAGTAATGCCGAGATCTGTGCTCAAGCATGTGCCCAGAGCAGCGACGCAGAAAGCTGCCTCCGGGCATGTGCGCGGAGCAGTGAGGCCCAAGCGCCAGCTCAAAATAGGCGCACAGAAGGAACAGGTGCGCATCCTCCGCCTGAAGGAATGGGTTCCGAGAGCGGCCAAAGTGAACCCCAGGAGATACAGCAGCCCAGTCCATATCAGAACCTGCCCTCGCTGCATGATCTTTACACCCAGATCCCATCCGCCGGAGGCCGGCTGCAGCGCTTCGGCAGCAACGCCTTTGTTCTCGGCACGGGGAACGCGAACGAATTGCCCATGGATCTCCCCGCCGGTCCCGATTATGTTCTTGGGCCGGGCGACAGCCTGATCGTGAATATGTGGGGCGGCCTGTCAGACCGGCTGAATAGGGCGATCGACCGCCAAGGCCAGATTGAGCTCCCTGAAGCGGGCTCAATCATGATTAACGGAATGACAATCGCGCAGGCGCAGAGTGCCATCCAACATGCCCTGAGCAAACAGTTTCAGAATGAGCACGTCGAAATCTCTCTGGGACGGCTCCGCACGGTGCGCGTATATGTGGTGGGAGACGTGCAGCGGCCCGGCGCTTACGACGTCAGCTCTTTGTCCACGCCGCTGAGCGCACTTTACGCCGCCGGTGGCCCAACCAGTCGCGGGTCGCTGCGCCTCCTGCGACAGTACCGCGGCGATCAACTGGTTCGTCAAATCGACCTTTACGACTTTTTATTGAAGGGCGTTCGCTCGGACGTTGAACGTCTTGTGCCTGGCGATACTCTCCTGGTACCACCGGTCGGTCCGCAAGTTTCGGTGGAAGGAATGGTGCATCGCCCCGCGATATACGAACTGAACGGCGAGAAAACACTGAAACAGGTTCTCGATCTTGCGGGAGGGACTCTGACTATCGGGAGCATGAAACAAATTAATGTTGCTCGAATTGTGGCCAACGAGCGCCGCACCATGTTAAGTTTCCAACTCCCGAACAATCCGGAGGAGATACCCGAGAAGCTGGCCTCCTTCCCGGTGCAGGGTGGAGACGACGTTGTAATTTCGCGGATTTTGCCCTACAACCAGGACGCGGTTTACCTCGAAGGACACGTCTATCGGCCTGGCATGTATCCCTACAAGGACGGGATGACGATTAGCGATGTGTTGCATTCGTTCCAGGATGTATTGCCCGAACCGGCTGACCATGCGGAGCTCGTTCGCCTTCTGCCACCCGACTTCCGGCCAGATTTCATCAGTTTTAGCCTGCACGATGCGCTGATTGGTAATGACTCGTTTCTCCTCCAACCCTTCGATTTGATTCATGTCTTTGGCCGCTATGAGATCGATCCGCCCATGGTTTCCATCAAGGGAGATGTCCTTCGCCCCGGCACGTATCCGATGTCTCAGGGTATGACTGTAGCCGGACTGGTGAGGATGGCGGGAGGGTTCATACGTAGCGCCTATCGGGATGAGGCCGACCTTTCGAGTTATGTGGTGCAAAATGGTCAAAAGGTACTAGTGAGCCATAGGATCGTCGCGGTGGAGAAAGCTCTGGATGGCGACAAGGACGCGGATGTGGCGCTGAATCCAGGGGACGTCGTTAGCATTCAGCAATTGGCTGGCTGGCAGGATATCGGCTCATCCGTAATGATTAGCGGCGAGGTCGAGCACACCGGCAGTTACGCGATACAAACTGGAGAGCATCTTAGCTCCTTGTTAAAGCGGGCGGGAGGTTTTCGAGAGGACGCGTATCCGCCCGCCGCCGATTTGGAGCGGGCACAAGTCCGTCTACTGGCCGAGCAAGCGCGTCAGCAGATGATTCAACGAATCGAGAATACACCGGCCGAAGTCAGACAAGGGGCGATCCCCACGCAAGCAGCATCGGATATACAGCGATCACTTGAGATGCAGCGCCAAGATATCCTCGCGAAGCTTCGCAGCCTTCCCGCCAGTGGCCGGTTGATAATCAACATTTCTTCCGACGTCAGCAGGTGGGAAGGTACACCCGCGGATATTGAATTGCGTGCGGGAGATAGCCTGTTCATACCCAAGCGGCCAAATTTTGTCGTGGTTGGCGGCGAGGTGTATAACCCAGCCGCAATAAGCTACGTTCCCGGGAGAGATCTGGCCTGGTATCTGCGCAAGGCGGGCGGCGCGACATCTTTCGGCAACAAGAAAGATATCTACGTGCTTCACGCCGATGGGTCCGTAGTGCCACGTGGCAATAGCTGGGTAAGCAATAACTTTATGGACCTTCGCATGCGGCCAGGCGATACGATCTTCGTACCCGAAAGGATTGTCGGCGGCTCAACGGTCTGGCAGAACGTGACGGCTGTGGCGCAGGCCATGGCAGCGGCTGCCCTGCCGATCGCTATCATCGGGAGCTACTGACAAAGTCCGTGACCTCCTTCAAGTAGTTTCAAGAACCCGGCCGAATTCGGCGGCATTTTCCCACGAGGCGGGAAGCTGGCGCGAATGCGGCGAGACAGCTCTTGGTCGGCTTTCGAAGCGAACGTTGACCTAGTTGGCAGTCGGCGACTTCGGTGCCGCACAATTTCCCAGAGAGTGAGTTTCCAATGGACGATCCTCAAAGTACAACACCAGATTCGGAACTCTTGCCCGAGACAGATGAGGTTGAATCAGCCGGCGCCGAAGAAGTGGGCGAATCCCTGGGCCTGAAAATTGCTCGTTTCCTACGGACGTTCTGGGCGCGGCGAAGGATGGTCCTTGGCATTCTCGCGGTCGGCATTCTAGGCTCATTGCTATATGCTTTCTCCCTACCGAGTAAGTACACATCGACAACAACCCTAATGCCTCCTCACAGCGCTTCTTCGTATTCTGCAATAATGAGTGTCCTGTCGCCTAGCGGCTCCGCGGCGGGCTTTGAAAGTGAAGCGCTGGGACTGGAGAGCCACGGCGAACTGTACGTCAGTATTCTGGAAAGTCGGAATGTCGAGGATGGCTTGATAAATCGCCTCGATCTTGCTCGTTACTACAAAACGCGCAGTATGGAGGCCGCCCGGATGTCATTGGCAGGCGATACCAAAATCGACCAAGATCGAAAGAATGGAGTAATTACCATTAGTGTTACGGTCGGGAATCCAGTGCTTGCTTCAAATATGGCCCGGGGGTATGTAGAAGAGCTGAATCGCGTGGTAACCGACGATACCACTTCCGCCGCACGCCGTGAGCGGATCTTTCTTGAAGGACGAGTAAAGGATATTAAGCAGCAACTAGATGAGTCAGCTAGACAACTTAGCCAGTTTTCTACCAGGAGCGGTACAATCGACATGCCCTCCCAGGCAAAATCGATGGTGGATGAGGGGCTCAAAATACAAGCTGAGCTGATAGATGGCCGCAGTCAAGTTGCGGCGCTGCGGCAAAGTTATTCAGAGGATAACTTTAGAGTACGTGCTCTAGAGGCGCGTAACGCAGAGTTGCAGCGGCAACTGGACAAGTTGGGTGGACTGCCTCAGGAACCCGGTGCGAAGGCCGATGCGGAAAAATCTCCTTATCCCACGGCGGATGAATTGCCAGTTTTAGGGCTTACTTATTATGACTTAGAGCGAAAGATGCGTGTGGAGGAAGCACTTTGGGAGGCCCTCACAAGGCAGTATGAAGCGGCTAAGGTGGAGGAGGCGGCAGAGATTCCAACGGTCCAGGTTTTGGACGTCGCGAATGTCCCTGAGTGGAAGACTTCGCCTTCGCGGCGGTTGATTGTAGAGCTAGGTGCGATGTTCTCTTTGGCTTTATCTCTTATCGCGGTTCTTGTGGGAATGATTTGGGAAAGCATGGATCCGCAGAATGAGCCGAAACGGCTGATCACTGGGGCTATCGATACCGCACTGCATCCCCGACAGTGGTTTTAGAACTTGTCGGCAGTCCGCTGGATTTACATGCGCCTAAAGAGATCAGAAGAGGCTGGTTAGCACGTCGGCAGCAGAGAAACAAGGACTGCATTTGTCGATTATCCACCATCCACACCCGCATTCCATGAGTGATCAGAAAACAGCCGGCGTACTGAAGTATCAGGTTGCCAGAAGAGTCCGGGTTTTGATCGGCGCTCTCGGCCACGTTTTCTCGAGAATTGGCGGCTCTCAGTTCAACAGGAACATGGGGGCTGGTTCAGTCATGGCCGTGATTGGAACTTGCCTCAATATCATATCTTATCCAGTCTATCTCCACTACCTCGGATATCATCGCTATGGCCTCTGGCTTGTCTTAAGTGTCGTCGTTTCGGTGGCGCAGTTGGGGAACCTCGGGATACCCTGGGCGCTCATGAAGTTGGTGGCGGAGGATCATGGCCATGGGGACTGGGAGGGAGCTAAGACCTATATCAATATCGGTTGTGGCATTATTCTCTCCGTCGGCGCTATCTTTCTCGGTGCAGTGATCTTGATGCGATCATATATCGTTTATTTGTTCAAGCTCAGTGGTGCTGATGCAACAATCGTTTACGCCATGCTCCCGTATGTCGCTGCATTATCCGTACTAGTGTTGCTATTTTCCACATTCAATGCCGCCGTTGGCGGGCTTGGGCGGATGGACCTCACCAGCTACAATGAAGCGGTTGTACAGGCCTTTATCATCGTCTTTTGTGCGTTTCTGCTTTATCTGGGCCTTGATCTGCGCGGCATGGTGGCTGGCACGCTCTCCGGATACGGCGTCGCACAAGTGATCTCTTTCATACAAGTGCAAAGGATCATGCCCATTGCGCTCATCGCGCGCACACGCATCAGCCGGGATAAGGTGCGGCAGCTGCTTAGCACGGGAGGATGGATGCTGGGCGGCATCGTCAGCACCATGATGTTTCTGCCATTCACCCGGCTGATGCTCTCTCGTTACGCGGGGCTCGAAGCTGTCGCAGTGAATGATATGTGCCTGACAGGCAGCATGAGATTAAGAGGCATTTTCGATGGCGCCTTCAGGCCAATGATTCCCGAGGTAAGCGGTCTCCGGGCAAAGGGGAATGCGAACCTACATGACCGTGTGAGATCGATTGACCGTAAGGCCTTGTTGATAACCTTTGCCATTGCGTTGCCAGTCTTCGTCGGCCTGATGATCGCGATGAATCCTTTACTTCATCTATGGCTCCATCGAAGCTTCAATCCGCTACTGCCAAGCACTTTCAGAATCGCTCTCGTCGGCGGGTTTGCAGGCTTGTTGGGATCATCGGTCTACTTCATGCTGATAGGACTGGGGAGAGAGCGCGACGCAACCTATAGCACCACGATTCAGTTTACGGTGAATGCTCTTGTGTTATTGACCATTGCGCTATGGAGCAAGCGCATCACGGTGGGCGAGGCAGCTATGGCATTTACCGTGGCATCAGCTTCCGCCACGCTGTATCTTCGGGTGCGTATCCGCTTTCTTGTTCGCTCAAAGAATACACTTCCTAACTTTAATCCTTTGAGGGGAAGCGGTGCGGATACGTAAACGCGCACTGAAGATCTCTAAAGGAAGCGCCAATTTCCTAGCCGCTGACATGAGTGCTTCCGCGCGTTTGATCGTTTGTTGACGGCGGAACGGGATTTTGCGACGCAGCAGGTTTCGGGAAGGCAACGAATTGAATGAAGCGAGTAAGTCACTCCTTCCTAAATACGGAAGGATTCGACGCGCATAGGCTGTCGCGGTTTGCGCCTGCCCGCCGGCTGAAGATGATGCAAGAACTCGGAATGAACTTAGTGCTCGATGTCGGGGCGAACGACGGCGGACAGGCGCGGCAGCCAGGCGAATCCAATCTGGACGGAGGAGGGGAGTTGACGAGGAAGTGTCCGAGAAATCGCATGGAAATAGGGCAAATCGTGGCTTCTTGGCCCCAGCAAAGGCCGTGTGGCCCACGAGCGGGTCTTTGGCTTTGGAACCGATGCAAGAAAGATTGCGAGCGGAGGCAAACGGGAATGAATTGGTTCGCAGCCGAAAGCCAACAGGCAAATTGCGGTTTGATTTAACTTGAGGATCATTGGATGAATCCCACCCCTACTTGCGAGGGTTCTTCGTCAGCGCCGCGTGCGCCGGTGCCCCCTCATGAAGAATCCATCATGTCTCCTTTCAAACACCCGGAACATGGCATGAACGAGCCCCGAAGCGCTCTGCTCTACCATCGCATTTGCTTGATGGTCTTGTTGATCGTGGCGTCCGCGGCCTCCTTCAGCGCTTTCTATGAAAAGTGGCATTTCCGCGAGCTGGGAACGCGTGGTTCCTATGCCGGTGTCGAGTTCGATCGAATGATCGATGGCTCGGCTCGTCGTCCCTACATCTACCGGCAACTGTTGCCCGACGCTGCCAACTGGCTCGCTCGCGTGCTGCCGGTCAATGCAATCACCCGCCGAATGCCAGAAGACGCCGGGCTCCGCATTAGCGCTGGCCTCGACCTTCGCGGCAAGGTGCACCCGGTTCAATATGTGATCGTCTACATCGCGACCTATTTGTCCGCCCTGCTCGCGGCGTTTGCTCTTTACTGGCTGTGCACAGCAGTCAACCTGCCACCGCTCACGGCACTCTTTGCGACCGTTGCGTTCATGCTCATCTTTCCGTTGATCGGGGTCAAGGGCGGGTACTTCTTCGACTATCCAGAACTGCTCTTCATGACCGTGACAGTCTGGATGGCGCTCAAGCTCGATTGGTGGTGGATCATCCCCATTGCCGCGCTGGGAACCTGGAATAAGGAATCGTTCCTACTATTCGTCTTCACGCTGTATCCGCTCTTCCGCCGCCGTCGTTCCCCGCTGATTTCCTTGCTCGGAGTTTCCGTCCTGGTTGCAGTATGTGCCGCGGTTTACGTTCCCATCCGTATCCACTTCGCGCATAACCCGGGCGGAAACTTCGAGTGGCATTTCAAGGATCAGATTGTCTTCTTCCTGCATCCCCTTCGGCTCGGCACTTGGATCGACAGGACCTACGACCTGATGTTCCCCGCAATAAGCAGCCCAATCGGCATAGCTCTCCTGATTTGGACCGTATGGCGAGGCTGGCGTTTTCTTCCGCCTTGGCTTAAGCGCCACGCACAGATCGCAGCCGTCATTAACATTCCGTTTTACTTGTTTTTCTGCCAACCGGGGGAATTTCGCGATCTTAGCCTGCTCCTCATTTCGTTTGTGCTTATCCTCGCGTTCAATCTTCGGGAGTGGATCGAGTCTCAGCATGAACTGAGGTGCTCGTTGGGCACCTGACAGCAACTGAATTGGTTAACTCCTGGTTTGCCGGTAAACCGTCAGTGTTCTTATGAAGTGCAAATGTCCGCTCAATAGAGTCGCCGCTGGCGGCGATGTGTGGCTAACAGCAAATTGCGCGTGTGGGGCCAAGGCGGGCAGCGCCAATTTCCTGGTCTCGGCCAGCGGTGCTTCCGCGCGTTTGATCGTTTGTAAGTAGCGGAAGGGAGTTTGGCGACGCGGCAGGTTTCGGAAAGGCAGCGACTTGAATGAAGCGAGTTATTCACTCTCTCCTAAATAGGTTAGGATACGACGCGCATCGGCTGTCGTGGTTTGCACCTGCCCGCCGGCTGAAGATGATGCAGGAATTCGGAATAGACTTAGTGCTCGATGTGGGGGCGAACGACGGCGGATACGCGTTAGAGCTGCGGCGCAGTGGGTATCAGGGCAGGATCTGGTCTTACGAGCCGCTGCACGAAGCCTTTGCAGATCTCGAGAGAGCCGCCGCCGGCGACGATTTGTGGAAAACAGCAAATTGCGCGTGTGGGGCCGAGGCTGGCAGCGCTAAGATCAATGTCGCGAAAAACAGCGCTTCGAGTTCGCTGCTTCCGATGCTTCAAACGTGTTCTGCAAATGCGCCTGACGCGGCATATATATCGCAGGAGACAATTTCCGTGTGCTCCCTCGATGACCACGTCATGCCCTTTTTGAGCCTTGAGGACAAAGTGTGGTTGAAGATCGACACTCAAGGCTACGAAGCCGAAGTACTTAAGGGCGCCACGCGGTTGATACCTCATGTCCGAGTGTTGGAGTGTGAGCTTTCTCTCGTGCCGTTATATGACGGGCAGCTGCTGATCGACGAGATGATGAGCACGATCTATCAGCTCGGCTTTCGCTTGGTGGGGGTGGCGCCGGTGTTTTCTGAACCCGAAACCGGCTATACACTGCAAATCGATGGAACTTTCCTAAGAGTCTAGCTCGTGATGCCGCTCGCCTCCAGCACGCGTTGTCCTGCTGCGCGGATTGCCATCCTCTTCTGTGCTGTGTCACTTTTTAAGCGACTCGAAAAGTGACCAGCATCGAGGGCAATTACCTTGAGGCGCGGCCATTTTTGGAAAGACGCTCTACGAAAGGCATCGGGAAAATGCATCTTGCTCTTAAGAGCCTCGCGAAAAGGACGTTGAAAAGATTCGATATTCGCGTTGCGAGCTATCGTTATGTTCAGCAACTTGAAGAGAACACGAAGGCCGCCAATGTTATGGAAATGCTTTTGGAAGGCCGGTATGCGCATATTGAACAACTGGGCCTGCAAGGTGGGCAGTTACTGAAGGCCCTGCGGCATTCGCAATCTCAGCTGGGGCAGGACATCTTTGCGTTATTCGAACTTGGCTTTAAAACGGACGGCTATTTCGTCGAGTTCGGTGCGACAAATGGCGTCAGTTTAAGCAATACCCACGTTCTGGAGAAGGAATTCGGCTGGCGTGGAATTGTCGCCGAACCCGCCGTAGGTTGGCACAGGGACTTGAGGAGTAATCGGAATTGTCATATTGAATCGAGGTGCGTTTGGCGCGACTCCCATTCTGTTTTGATGTTCAATGAAACAGATCAGGGCGAGTATTCGACGATCGACTCGTATAGCTCATCAGATGTGCACAAGCAAGGACGAACACGGGGAAGAAAATATGGCGTCAGCACAGTTTCCCTAGAAGACATGCTAGACAAGTACAATGCACCGAAAACGATCGAGTACCTTTCTATTGACACTGAGGGCAGTGAATACGAAATACTGAGTGGTTTCAATTTCAGTAAGTATGAGTTCAGGGTAATTACCTGCGAACATAACTTTTCTGCACAAAGAGAGAAGATATCCTCATTGCTAACGGAGAAGGGCTATCGTCGGCTGTTCGAGCGAATCTCGGACTTTGACGATTGGTATGTGAGAGCCGAGTAGAATTCCGTTGCATTATAGGTAATCGCACGCGTGCAGATGTGGTCGATCGATCACATCATCGCCACGCATGGCGGGCCTAACGCGAGCGGAGCCTCGGTAACGTGTTCCTTCGCGAAGGATGAATAACGGCAAGAGCAGCCGGCTGTAGGTGAGCGGCGGTCGATCAAGGTGAAAGCAGAAGTGACGCAAACGGAAAAGCCGAACACAAGGCCGAATCGGAAGCACTCAAAAATGAGTGATCCCGTTGACATTGTGGTCTTTCTCATTCCTTGTCTGCAGTTTGTTCAGGTCAAGGTAATTGGGATCTTGAATGGCTCCGACGTGATGCTACTGGCCGTATTCTTTTACCTTGCATTCCGCGGGAAGATTAGGATCTCGACGCCGGCTGGCAAGGGATTCCTGGTTCTTTGTTCGTTATGGCTTGTTTCGCAATGTGTGACAGATATTGTCAGACACACCGCTTTCGTGGATTATTCGCGCGGCTGGAGCATGATTGGGTTTACTCTCATCGGTTTTATTGTGCTCTATACGCTGCTGTATGGACAGCCGCGGCGGCTGGTGCTGTATGGTTGGGGGTTAGTTACGGGCACTGTGCTCACGTTCTTTATCAGTCCCAGTGTGTTTGCCGAGGCGTCGCCCTGGAAATTTGGATTGTCATTTCCAGTGAACCTGACAGTATTCCTCTTTATTTCCAGCGAGAAGTGCCGCGGCCACTGGCGAATCCTGTTGAGTGCGTTTCTCGGCATAATCAACATCTTCCTGGGAAGCCGTAGCCAGGGCGGGGTTTGCCTGGCCGCGGCCTTCTACCTTCTAGCCACTCACTTGTTGCGTGGAAAGGGCTCAGAGAGTCGCAAGTTGAGGACCGGATCGATAGTGGCTTTAGCTGCTTCAATCATACTGGGCGTTGCCGGCATTGCGTGGGCTTATCGATATTCGGCCACCGCGGGGATTCTGGGTGAGGACGCGCGAGAAAAGTATGAACAGCAAGCCAAGGGGGACTACGGAGTACTGATTGGCGGTCGGCCGGACTTGTTGGGAGCCATTCCAGCCATCTATGATTCGCCCATTTTAGGACATGGTTCATGGGTAAAAGGCTGGACCTATATCCTGGCGGAGCAACAGGCGCTAATCCTGATGGGATACGATGCTTTCGAGCTGACGCATGAAGATATCGAAGGAGGGTTCATTCCGGCGCACTCGTACCTGTTGCAGGCCTGGGTATGGGCAGGTGTTGTTGGCGCGCTCTTCTGGGCGTGGGTCTTCGTGTTTACGGCAAGAACATTGATGCGGGTCTATCCTACTACCGTTGCGCTACTCCCGGTTGCGTCTTTTATGGCATTTTCGTTGCTCTGGGATATTCTGTTTTCCCCGTACGGCGCGACGGAGCGCGTCGTTTTTCCGTACTACTTCGTGACCCTGATGGTTTGTTGGGGTATGGCGCCTCTTAAAGCTACTCGCGCCGCTACCGGCAACGCGAAGAGGAAGATCCATGCCGCGTTGACACCCCGGCCGCAGCACTGATCTGAATCCGGTTTAAACGATGAAAGGCATCAGCGATCTAAAGAATTTGCAACGCTTTTTTGCAACTCATCCTCTCACACGTGATACGCCTCTGGGAGCTTGGGCGCGGTTCTCGTGGTGGCAATTACGCAGTTGGCTTCAGGACGAGATTCTTTTCCGCTGGGTTGGAGAACAGTGCCTCGTGGTCCAACACGGTATGGTTGGCGCAACACAGAATATCTACGTTGGCTTGCATGAGTTTGCGGACATGATGCTTGCGCTTCATCTCCTCCGGGAAGGTGATTTGTTTCTGGACATTGGAGCGAATATAGGCACTTACACGGTGCTCGCTTCCGGCATCTGCCGAGCAAAAACGTGGGCTTTTGAGCCAGACCCCGATACTGTGCGGCACCTCAAAAGAAACATCGCGGTAAATAGACTGGACGCGCTCGTAAAGGTCTATGAATGTGCTTTGGGAGCGGAGCAAGGTGAAGTAGCGTTTACTTTCGGCCTCGACACCGTGAATAGAATTGCGACTGCCAACGACAAGAATGTCCGAAGGGTCCGCCAGGAACGGCTCGACACAGTTATTGGCGATTCTCGGCCGGTTATGCTCAAAGTCGATGTCGAAGGTGCCGAGGAAGATGTCCTTCAAGGGGCGAAGGCGCTTCTCGCAAGTCCTTGCCTTAAAGTCGTTGAGTTGGAGACGGTTACGTCAGAGAGCGCTAGCCTTCTAGCTCGAAGTCATTTTGAAAGGGCTTATTACGATCCGTTTTGCCGCAAGTTGGATCGAAATCCGATTCATCTCAAATCATCGAACTCTTTGTATGTCAAAGATTGGCCTTTTGTTGCAAATCGTTTGGTGACGGCCGAGAAAGTTGAGGTTCTCGGCCGTAAGATATGAGAAACTACCGGAGCCTTTCCGCAAAGTACGCAGGCCGTCCAGGGCGATGCTTGCGAGCAACTGGTCGCATTTTTTGGGCAGGGGTGCCCGCGGGAAACGGTGGGGCATGGAGTATCGCGCCGAGCAAAATGCCACGACCGCTGCCTATATGACCGGCGCCGCGCGAGAGGAGACTCCGAATGAGATCTGGCGCGACGGCAAAGCCTGGATCGGGCTCCAAATTTCTGAGACCAGAACCTGGCCGCGGGGCAGCTACAAGAATGAGGTGCGATTTGTCGTCGCTTCAATTCGCGATTTCGTACACCGTAAAGGATGAGTCAAGGTTATTGCCGTCTGCGATCGACTATCACATCGCCGCTGGCTGTTCCCGCATATATGTTTTTTGGGACGGAACATCAGATCGCGCAGATTCGTTGCATTCTGCATATCCTTCGGTTGTAGCCCGTAATTCCATCACCCCCGGCGAGATCGAAGACGCGCCGCTATGGATAAAGAGGATTCTTTGCGCGTGGGAAACCGATATGGATGTTCGCAAATGCATTAACACATATTATGCGGCGAAGAGCGCCGCAATCGAGGGGATTGATTGGTTGATTAGTCTTGATCCCGATGAGTTGATCTTGATGGAGAAGAACGGTCCAATAAATCATGACCACATCTCGAAACATCTACGTTGTGTACCGGACAACGTCAACCAATTACTTTTGCCGAATCTTGACTCCGTGCCTACCTCCGCGGAGTCCACGAACCCGTTTTCGGATTGCGTATATTTTATGAATCGTTTTCCTGTGACTGAATTCATTTGGCGATACTCCCGCGCATTGTTGATTCGGATCTCGAGATCGCCGGCGCTCGTCGCCTGGTATGACTATATCTTCTACCAGGTTCGGTTTGCCGGGGCGCTTCCTCGATTGATGCGCGAGCCCAGAAGCGGACGCCTTATCCCGGCCGGCTATTTCTTAGGTTACAGCAGTTATAAAGCCTTCATTCGAATAAGAACATTCTTCAACTTCACGTTTGGGACGCATGGTTGGACGCGTTATGTGAGATCGCCCCGTAACATGCGTCTGGGTAATATACTTCATTATGATATGCCGGATGGCGCCTATTTTGCTGCGAAATTTCAAAAGCGGCAGGAAGGAATCATACTGAAAGCCTTTTATCTGAGATATCGACTTGCACTTGTGGCCAGGAATTGTTCCGATAGCGAGATCAAAGAATTCTTTGAGCGCTACATCGCAATACGGGACCCAGCGCGTATTTGGCGTCTGGCGAAAAAGGGGATCTTATTGAAGATTGATGTGGTTTCGAACTTCATGAAAAGCACACATGGAGGGGCATCTTTGCCGGAATCCCGGTTCGTGGCGCCAGGTGAATTGGGTTATACCGCGCGTGAGGGGAACCGTGAGACGAACGCAACGTTCTAACTGGCGCCCCACCTATTCAAGCCGTGGGCCTGGAGTTGATCCGGCCGCTTTCGTGAAACAGATGACTCAGAGTAAGCGGCGCGGGATGGCATGAGAATTAGCATTGTTACTTTGTCCTATAACCAGGGGCCCTTTCTGCGGGAAGCGATCGATTCGGTTCTCGAACAAGACCACACCGACGTGGAGTACATTATTGTCGATCCTGGCTCGACGGACGGCAGCCGGGAGATAATCCGGAGTTACGGAGAGCGGGTATCTGAGGTCGTCTTCGAAGCGGACTGTGGCGCTGCGGATGGTCTGAATAAAGGGTTTGGCCGAGCGACTGGAGAAGTTTTCGGATTTCTGAATGGCGATGATTTTCTGCTGCCGGGCGCTCTGCGCAGGGTCGCGGAGTATTGCGAGTCGCGTCCGCAATGCGATCTAGCTTTGGGAAACGGGTATGTTGTTAACGCCCAGAGACGGAATCTGCGTCATATCAGGGCGAGAGACTTCACAGCGCGGCGCTATCTCTATGGCGGAGCGCGGTGGCTTCAGCAGTCTACGTTCTTCCGTCGCGAGGCTTTCCGGCTGTCGCCGGGCTTCAATGCCGAGAATCGTACCAGCTGGGATGGCGAGTTATTCGTTTCCATGGTACAGATGGGAGCGAATGCCGGCTATATCGACGCGGACCTTGCCGCCTTCAGAATTCACGACGCATCCATTTCCGGAACCGGCAGGTTATTGGATGCTTACCGGGAGGATTGCAGGCGCATTTTTCGACAGATTCGGGGGCGGGACTGGCGTGTAACCGACGATCTAATACGGTTCTTCTATAGAATCGAAGGTCTTCTTCTCCGCACAGGGTTATGGTCGAGGGTTCCGGCTGGAAAGAGGACCGCTGCATGAGAGTTGCCGTTCTCTGGACAGGCCTATCGGGATACCTGAATGCGTGCCTGAAGGAGCTCGCCAGCCGCGAAGGAGTGGAATTGTTTGTAAGCCACCAGGCGCCAATACAGCAAGAGACCTTTAAGGACAAGCAGTATGCATGGATACCGAACCGTCTGGTGTGGCGATCGAGCGCTGATCTGGCTCTGCTAGGAGCGCGGCTACACGCGTTTGATCCGGAGATATTGGTTTTTTCCGGATGGCATGTACCACCCTATCGTCGGATGGCGAAGGAACTGGCCAAGCGGTGCTGGCGCGTGATGAGCATAGATAACCCGTGGATGGCTACGGTGAGGCAGAGGATGGGAACGCTCATCGCGCCCTGGTACATCCGCCCCCTCGCCGATATGATTTGGGTTCCAGGGGAGCGGCAGGCAGCTTTCGCCAGGAGGTTGGGTTTCGAGCAGCGCGCGATTCTCTGGGGTCTGCTATCCGGCGATCAGCCGGCGATCGAAACTGTGCACCTTTCGCGTTTGGCTCATGGACGTGCCGTCCCGCGCTCGTTTCTGTTCGTGGGAGATTTCGCCTCCCACAAGGGAGTGGATCAACTAGTCAAAGCCTACCGGACTTACCGGGAGAGATCGATCGATCCCTGGCCTCTGGTCTGTTGCGGCGCCGGCCCTCTGGGCTATCTTCTGGAAGGCAGACCCGGGATTCGTATCGAAGGGTTTGTGCAGCCGGACCGCCTATGCGACATATTGGCCACAGCCGGATGTCTGGTTCTGCCGAGCAGCATTGATCACTGGGGAGTTGTGGTTCACGAGGCGGCTTCCGCGGGGCTGCTGATTCTTGCATCGGAGATTGTTGGCGCAGCGGTTCACCTCGTCCAGGATAACTACAACGGATACATTTTCGATTGTCGGGATGTGAAAGGGCTCGCTGCACTCATGTCTCATGTGAGCGATCTGAGCGATGTGCGCCTCGATGCGATGTCCCGGGCCAGTCATCTACTCTCAAAGCAGTTTTCACCGGTGCGATGGGCCGACACGCTCCTTCAAGGCTTTGATACGTTCTGGCAGCGTTAAGCTGCCACCGAGTGTGCTTGGGTCATAGGTAAGTTACGGGGCTGTCTTTGTAACAGAACTGGGAACGAGGGCCGGTGGCCAGACTTCTTGACCGTGATAGAGCGTGCGATCAGGAGCGATAAGAAGGCGGCAGGAAGGTCGGAGGTGCGAGGTTGTTGGCTCGATTGCGCCGGATTACGCGGGACGGTAGATGGATTCCGGAGATCGACAGCCTACGTTTCATCGCCATCTTTTCCGTCGTTCTCTTTCACCTTCATGGTGAATTGCTGTTGCGCTCCGGGCGCATTGTCCCTGTGCAGCCACGCTATGCCTGGCTAACCCGCCTCCTGAGTCAAGGCAACCGCGGTGTCCCGCTGTTCTTCGTCATCAGCGGGTTCATCCTCAGTCTTCCGTTTGCGCGCCAGTGGCTACAGCAGGGACGCGTGGTTTCGCTTGGGAAATACTTCTTGCGCCGCTTGACGCGGCTTGAACCCCCGTACATCGTTTCCTATCTGGTCGCAACTCTACTCATCGAGGCATATACGCGCGGGGCGAGGATCACGCCCCTCTATCTGGAACATGTCGGCCTCGGCATCGTTTATTTGAACAGCCTCGTATTCCACACGGTAAACCCAGCCAACCCAGTGACCTGGAGTTTAGAGATTGAGATCCAGTTCTATATTCTGGTTCCCTTATTCGCATTGCTGTTTCGCATTCGAAATTCCACATTCAGGCGCGGCCTGACGATATTTCTGATCGCAGCTTGCGGCGTCGTGCAGGCTCTATTCATGCAAAATAGCGCCTTGGCGCAACTCACCATTGCCTATTATGTCCAATACTTTTTGGCTGGGCTCCTCCTGGCCGATCTGTATCTGTTGAGCTTGAAGCGCCAGTCAGGTTGGTGGGATGGATTTGCGATCGTGGGGTGGTCCACTTACTTCGGAGTTCCCGGCTCGGTGTGGACACAGGCCATTTTCCCGTTTCTTTTGCTTCTGCTATGCGCGGCTGCGCTCTTTGGCCGCTATCTGCGGTTCTTCTTTTCCAATCAGGCGATTGCAATCATTGGAGGCATGTGTTACTCGATCTACCTGCTCCACTTCTTACTAATCGCGGTATTCTTCAAGCTTACGCGTCACATTATTGTGCAGGGAGACTACCTGGTATCACTCTTAATTCAGATTCTGTTCACCGGATTGCCCGTTTTGCTGCTCTGCGCTGTGTACTACGTATGGGTTGAGCGAGTCTTCATGGATCCTAACTGGCCGGCGGCCCTGTGGAGTTGGATCAACGGATGGCGGCGTAGGCGACTGAACCCCTCAGTAGTTCCGGAACCCTAGGGTCTGCTAACACTACTGGGATGGAGGGCGTTGCGCCGCAACCCGAGGGGACGGGGCCAGTTTTCCCGATTTCGTTGTCGTTCGTCGCTTCCAGACACCCGGTATGCGTCGCTCCTCTCTCCTAGAACTCGGAAGAACTGGCTCCCGTCGCCGCCATCCCAGAAACGTTAACAGGCCCTAGCATGTAACCTGGATTTCGCGAGATGTGCTGGCCGCGAAAATAGGAAAGCAAACGAGGCAAGACGATCTGCAGATGTTTGTAGGAATGTCTTAGACAGCGGCGTTTGCTCTCGCTGGCGCGCCAAAAGATGCGGGAACCTTCACACCCTGCGGCGTGACTTTGGAGAAGACAGGACTTAATCGAGTGATGAGCGAATGACCAGGCAGATTCACTACAACGCTGCGAAGCATATCTCGGCGAATACGGCAACGGATCCATACCTCCGCCCGGCTTTTACACTCAGGGACCGGCTTGGACGGCTGGCCTGGAACATCTGTTGGTTGTTCCTCTATCGAACATCGCCGCGCCCGCTCCATTGCTGGCGTGTTCTGCTGCTCAGGGCGTTCGGGGCGAAGATAGGGCCGAACTGTCACTTCTACCCCGGATCGAAGGTTTGGGCTCCGTGGAATCTGGTTTGCGCTGACCAGGTCACGGCAGGCGATGGATCGGAAATTTATTGCCCGGCGCCGATGCGATTGGGATCGCACGCAATTGTGTCGCAAGGCGCATATATCTGCGGCGCAAGCCACGATTTTGAGGACCCCGCATTCCCCTTGCTCGCTTTTTCCATGGTCATCGAAGCCTACGCCTGGATATGCGCGCGGGCATCGGTAGGCCCTGGAGTCAACGTGGGGGAAGGGGCCGTGCTTGGATTGGGGTCGGTTGCAACCCGCGACCTCGAGCCGTGGGGAGTATATGAGGGTGTGCCAGCTGTCAAAGTAAAAGAGAGAAAGCGCACCATCGCAGGCGCAACGATTCCAGCGGTGCCGTCAGCCCAACCCCTCTGATACTTTATGAGTTCCTTCATCTCATTCCCTGTTCGCTACGAGATAATCCTGGGCGTTCGCTTCTTTGTGGGGACTGCTCAGGAAGCAATCGATAATGTATCGCGACAAGGCGGCTTGGTAGTGGTACCGTCCGCACCCACGCTCAAGAATCTTGCCCACGACCATCTGTACCGGGATGCGCTGCTCGGCGCGGATTTCGCCATTGCTGACAGCTCCCTGATGGTGTTGCTCTGGAACCTGACGCAACGCAATCCAATTCCCAAGCTCTCAGGCCTAAAATACCTGCGTGCGCTGATCCAGCAGCCGGATTTCCGTCAGCCCGGCAACAGCTATTGGGTGATGCCATCCCTGGCGTCGGCCGAGCGCAATGCGGCTTGGCTGCGCCGGAACGGCGTTTCCGTTGCCGAGGAAGATGTGTACCTAGCGCCAATCTACGGCGCCGATATTCGCGATCCTGAACTCATCGAGCGGCTTGATCAGCGCCGTCCCAGGCATGTGGTACTCGGCGTTGGTGGCGGAACCCAGGAGCAACTCGGCTTCTATCTCAAGCAGAACCTGACTTATCGGCCGGCGATTCATTGCGTGGGCGCCGCCATCGCATTTCTCTCCGGCGATCAGGTCCGAATTCCCGTATCGATTGACAATCTGGGACTTGGCTGGCTATGGCGCTGCATCTCCAATCCGAGACGATATGTCCCCCGCTACTTGGATGCCTGGCGCTTGGTACCCTTGATGCTGCGCTATCGCGATCGCTTGCCAGTGAGAGGCTCCTGAGTGGCCTCGATCGGCCCTTACAGCCTGCTCCGATTGGGGCACGATGGCGATAAATCGCCTTTGGTTGGAATCGATGTTCATCAACGGCGTGTCCGCACAGAGCTTGCAATCGGTCAGGTGGAGGAAGTCCGAACGATTCAGGGTACCGCGGGACTTTTGTCAATTCTCCTCAGGAAAGGCGCCGTCCATCCGGTTGCCGCGGTGAGCTTCGAACAGCGCAGGAATGGGACCATCGTGTCTTGCCGAAGGTTTGTCCTGCTCGATTCCGGAATGTAGGTTCCATGAACACGCTTCACATTATCGATAGCTTTTCGCCGGCGGCTGGCGGTCCGCCGGAGTCCGTGCGCGAGCTTGCAAGGGCGTATCTCAAAGTCGGTGCCGGGATTGAGGTGGTTTGTCTGGACAATCCGGATGAGCCGTTCCTGAAGGGGATTCCCTGTCCAGTCCATGCTCTTGGTCAGTCCTATCTGGGAAGGTATGCGTTTTCTCCCCGCCTCTGGCGCTGGCTCCGTGAGAATGCAGGCCGCTTCGACGGCATCGTAATGCATGGGATATGGAGCTTTCCCGGTGTCGCCCTTCGTTTCGCGGCGCGCCGCGCTGGAAGACCCTACGCAATATTTGTCCACGGTGCGCTCAATCCCTGGTTTGACCGGAAGTATCCGCTCAAGCATTTCAAGAAATTGCTTTACTGGCCGGTACAGTATCCCGTCTTGCGCGATGCGCGCGCGGTCCTCTTTACGGCCGAATCTGAGCGAGATCTGGCGAACACCAGTTTTCATCCGAACAAATGGAACAGCGTGGTCGTTCCTTTTGGGATCACCGATCCCGAAGAGAGGAAAGGAAAACCCGTGTGCCAGATCGAGGCATTTCACTATAGGTTTCCTGAGCTCCGTGGTCGCCGCTATTTGCTGTTCCTTGCCCGCATCCATGCGATCAAAGGCTGCGACCTGCTCCTCGAGGCGTTTGCGAAGATCGTGGCCTCTGTCCCGGGAGTGGACCTCGTGATGGCGGGTCCGGACCAAATGGGAATGCAGGCAAAGCTTCAGCACATGGCCAAACAATTTGGTATTGCCGGCAGAGTACATTGGCCAGGCCTCATTGGCGATGACCTAAAATGGGGTGCGCTGCGGGCCTGCGATGCCTTAGTCCTGCCATCCCACACAGAGAACTTCGGCGTCGCGGTGGCCGAATCGCTCGCGGTAGGACGCCCGGTGCTCATCAGCAATAAGGTGAATATATGGCAGGAGATCGAGGGTGACAGCGTGGGTCTGGTCGATGACGATACGTTGCAAGGCACTGAGCGGCTGCTTCGTCGCTGGTTCGATTTGCTCCCGGCAGAACGTGACGCCATGGTGGCCCGTGCGCGGCCTAGTTTCCTAAGGCGGTTCACGCTGAACCGAACGGCGGCAACCCTCGATCGGCTGTTTTCTTCCGAGGACACCTTAATTAGGCAGGTTCAGGGCAGACACCGGGTTTCCAATGATGTCGATGAACGGCCGGACGCAAAACTGACATTTTAGACCGGGCACATACCTGAAGACTTTCTCTTTATGATTTCAGAGATCTCACTGGATGAAGAACGGGGCAGGGGAATGAGTGAATATGTCCACCCAGACGCAGAGCTTCAGTGCGCCAGCAAGTATCTTCTTCCTGTAGTCAGAGAATTGATACGGGGTATTCCGCCACTGAGTGTTGTAGTTGATTTAGGGTGCGGCAACGGTTCCTTCTTGGCGCAATTTCGTCAGTATGGTTGGGAGCTTTACGGCATGGATATGTCTCGTTCGGGTATCGAGGAGGCGACGAAGGCCTATTCCGGTATTCAGTTTAGTGGTGCTGATTTGACGACCGATCTTTCGTCTCATCCTTTGATTGGGCGATGTGATGTGGTAATCAGCACCGAGGTGGTTGAACATGTTTTCCTCCCACGACTCTATATAAAGAACTGCTTCAGCTTCCTCAAACCCGGCGGCATTCTCATTATCTCGACGCCGTATCATGGGTACCTAAAGAATCTGGCTTTGGCTTTGTTCGGAAAGTTGGATCTCCACTTCGGCCCTCTCTGGGATTACGGACATATCAAGTTCTGGTCTCGACGCACACTCACGGCGCTACTCGCGGAAGCGGGATTTGAAGTGGAACGATTTGTGGGTGCCGGGAGAGCGCCCTTTCTCTGGAGCAGTATGGTCATAAGGGCAAAGAAACGCTAAACATTGACATTGAGTTCGAATTGCTCATCTGCTTGGATCGGGGATACAGCTCACTCATGGGCTTGCAATACCCCTCAGGAACTGTGTAATTTGCATCCATTGTGCGCGAGGATTTTGTGATGAGTGGAAGGGCGAGTCTCGCAGTTATTATCCTGACCTATAACGAAACTCTGCATTTGTCACGGGCCCTCGAGCACATTGTGGGCTTTGCGCAAGAGATTTTCGTGGTAGATTCCTTCTCGACAGACGGGACCGTAGACTTGGCCAGGGCTCACGGCGCGCATGTTCTCGAGCATCCCTTTCAGAATTATGCAAAGCAGTTTCAATGGGCGCTCGATAACGCGCCGATCGCTGCCGAATGGGTGATGCGCCTTGACGCCGACGAAGTTGTTGAGGCCGACCTTGCGGCAGAGATTGTGGCGAAGCTCCCCCAACTTCTTTCCGATGTTACTGGAGTGAATCTCAACCGCAAGACAATTTTTCAGGGCAAATTCATCCGTCACGGGGGAAGATACCCGCTGACACTTCTTCGCATCTGGCGCCGTGGCAAGGCGCACATCGAAGATCGCTGGATGGACGAACATATGGTTCTCGCGGAGGGTCGTTCTGTAACCTTCAGTGGCGGATTCGCGGACCACAATTTGCAAGACCTGACTTTCTTCACTGACAAGCACAATCGTTACGCAAGCAGGGAAGCGCTCGATGTGCTGAACAAGCGTCTTCATCTATTTGAACCACCGTGCGCCCTCACCAGCGAATCGACGGCGCGGCAGGCAAGTATTAAGCGATTGGTTAAGGAATCGGTCTACAATCGGATTCCGTTTGAATTCTCTGCAGTTGCCTATTTTTTGTATCGATATATCATCCAGCTGGGTTTTCTAGACGGTCGGCAGGGCCTTGTTTATCACGTCCTGCAAGGGTTTTGGTACCGCTTTCTGGTTGGTGCAAAGCTTCGCGAACTGGAAGCAGCAGTAGAAAACGCTTCATCCAGCGATGAAATTCACAACGAGATTGCCCGCTTAACGCGGCAACAGCTTTAGAAGAAACTCTGTCGATCGCTGACGCGGTGAAATAGTTGTTTGAGGATCGGAGGATCGAATTTGTGATATGAGAAAAGCCTTAGTCACCGGCTGCACCGGCCAGGACGGCTCATACCTGACCGAGTTCCTTCTCGCCAAAGGCTACGAAGTCCATGGGCTCAAGCGGCGTGCGTCGAGTTTCAACACCGATCGCGTCGACCACATTTTTCGGGATCTTCACGAATCCGACAACCGCTTCTTCCTGCACTATGCCGATCTCACGGACGGCAGCTCGCTCTCCTCGCTTCTACACGACCTTGAGCCGGACGAGATTTACAACCTGGGCGCGCAAAGCCATGTGAAGGTGAGCTTCGAGATTCCGGAGTTCACTGCGGATGTGGTGGCCTGCGGAACACTGCGGCTTGCTCGAAGCCATGCGGCTGACTGGCGTGAAATGCCGCTTCTATCAGGCTTCATCGAGCGAGATGTTCGGAAGCGCGCCGCCTCCTCAAAGCGAGACGACGGCTTTTCATCCGCGCAGTCCGTACGCCTGCGCCAAGGTTTTCGGGCACAACATTACCGTGAACTATCGCGAGAGCTATGGAATTCATGCCTCGAGCGGCATTCTCTTCAACCATGAATCTCCGCGCCGCGGCGAGACCTTTGTCACTCGCAAGATTACCCGTGCGGTGGCGCGCATAAAACATGGAGTTCAGCAAAAGCTCTTTCTGGGTAACCTGGAAGCGCGCCGCGACTGGGGCTATGCGCCGGATTACGTTCGCGCCATGTGGCTGATGCTTCAACAGGAAAAGCCGGACGACTACGTGATTGGCACCGGAGAGGCACATTCGGTGCGCGAATTCGTCGAACTTGCCTTTGCGTCCGCCGACCTGGATTGGCAGAAGTACGTGGAGATTGATCCTCGCTACTTTCGGCCGGCCGAGGTCGACTACCTCTGTGCGGATGCCTCGAAGGCGCGAAAGGCCCTGGGCTGGGAGCCGACTGTAACCTTCACGGAGTTGGTCCGGATCATGGTTGAGGCCGATATCAAGGAGCTGGAAGCTCGTCTCAAGGGCGGGGCCGAGGCTCTTCAGCTTGCCGCCGCTGCTGAAGGCAGAAACTCATGATTCGATTTGCCCAACAAGCGAATTGTGGTCACGGGCGGGGCAGGGTTTCTCGGAAGTCACTTGATCGCCAGGCTCGAGAAAATGGGCTGCCACAACATTTTCGTTCCGCGACACAGCGAATACGACCTCACGCGCCTCGATGCGATTGAACGGATGTTTGATGAGCATCGGCCGGAGATTCTCATTCACCTGGCGGCGGTTGTGGGCGGCATCGGCGCAAATCGCGACAAACCCGGGCCGATTTTTCTACGAAAACGCGATCATGGGTATCCAGCTCATCGAGGCGGCGCGGCGTTACGCAGATAGAGAAGACGGTGGTTCTGGGCACGATTTGCGCTTATCCGAAGTTCACGCCGGTGCCATTTCGCGAAGAAGAGCTATGGAACGGGTATCCGGAGGAAACCAACGCTCCTTACGGATTGGCCAAGAAGGCGTTGCTCGTGCAGTGCCAGGCCTATCGTGAGCAGTATGGAATGAACGCCATCTTCCTTTTGCCGGTGAATCTTTACGGGCCGGGCGACAACTTTGATTTGCACTCGTCTCACGTGATCCCTGCGCTGATCCGCAAGTGCGTCGAGGCAGTGGAGGCGGGGCGCGAGGAGATTGTGCTGTGGGGCGACGGGTCGCCTACGCGCGAGTTCCTGTATGTGGAAGACGCAGCGGAGGGCATCCTTCTGGCGACTGAGCAGTACGACAGATCCGATCCGGTGAATCTCGGCAGCGGAATGGAGATTTCGATTCGCGATCTGGCAACAACAATCGCGGAGATGACCGGATTCAAGGGACGGATCGTGTGGGACACGAACCAGCCGAACGGCCAGCCGCGCCGGTGTCTGGACGTCAGCCGGGCAGAGAGGGAGTTTGGGTTCCGCGCCGCAACTCCGTTTGAGGTTGGCCTGCGCAAGACAATCGATTGGTATCTCGGTTCCACGCAGCCCACGGAAATGCTGTGAGATTCTTGGATGTTGTGACACTTACAGCTTTTTGCGAACGGCAGGCGGGACTGATCGAGATGAGATCGACCGCCCAAGACTGTCAGCGCTCTACTAACACTCACTTTGGTACAAGTTACCGGGCAGCCCAAGCCGAATCGTTTTCTATAAGCTGATCTTCAACATGCCGCGTGTCTTATCCTGTAATTGAGCGCGGCTCATGAAAGAGAACCGGGGTAAGGACGTGAACAGAAAAGTGGTCGAGACGGCCTCTATCCGATGTGCGGCTGTGTTGGCTGGGCTGGCCTTGATTGCCGCCGGCATACTCTGCCGCTGCAACAACCAGCAACGCAGGACGGCGCAGGACAGTCTGGCAAGCGCCTCGAAAGTGCCGGAATCCGATTGCCAGCCTGTCACGCGGGGTTCGCCCTACATTCCGGTTGACAGCTGGGTTTATCCGGCCGTGCTGCGGCTTTATGCGCTGGGCTATGTCGACACAGTCTATCTGGGCATGCGCCCGTGGACGCGCGCGAGTCTGAGCCGCATGCTGGATGAGACCGAGGACCGTCTCGAGGATGTGGATGAAGGGCCGGCCACGAGCGAAGCCGAGAGGAATATATGATGCACTCAAACGCGAATTACGCGATGACACGTGGAGACTCCTGCGTAGTCAAACAAGGGCACCGTCCGCGTCGAGTCGGTCTACAGCGTGGTGCGCGGTATAAGCGGCACGCCGCTGCGCGACAGCTATCATCTGGGCTCGACCATCGTGAACGACTATGGCCGGCCCTACGCCAACGGCTTCAATAACTATTCCGGCGCCAGTGGCTATGCGTCCGCCGGCCGGTTCCTCCTCTATGTGCGCGGTGAGTTTCAGGGCGCGCCCTCGGCCGCTGGCTACTCGCCCGCGCTGGTTCAGGAACTTGCAGCACTTGACGACACGACCGATCTCTTCAGTCCGGACCTGCTATGCGGCTCAGCAACCCCAACGCACCGCATGTATCCCGCAACAATCAGCAGACGACGATGCCGGTGGGACCAATCGCCGCGACCACCAGGGACGCATCATGGAGGCCTATGTCTCCGCCCAGTATCTGAACCACGTAATATCCTTCGGCAAACAGGATGACTGGCAGGGCCCTGGACTGGGCGGCGCCATGTCCTATTCCAACAATGCTGAGAAATCTACGCCTTCCGCATCAACCGCATCGAGCCGCTGGATGTGCCACTGCTCTCCCGGCTTACCGGCCCTTTCCGTTACGAATTTCTGGTGGGCCCATCTGAAAGGCACACTTATCCCATCGATCCCTGGGTGCATGTGGAGAAGGTCAGCTTCCGGCCAACGCAGAATCTCGAATTTGGCTTCGAGCGCACCGTGATCTGGGGAGGCAAGGGCCACGAGCCGATCACCATCAAGAGCTTTCCTGAGAAGTTTCTTCAGCTTCGCTGCTCCCGAGTGCTGCCGATCAAAGACAGCCCTCAGGACCCCGGCGCCCGCTTTGGCGCCTTCGATTTCTCCTACCGGCTTCCCTTCGTCCGCAATTGGCTCACGCTCTACTGCTGACTCAGAAGTGCATGACGATGTCTCGCCCATCGACGCTCCCCGCCGCGCATCCTGGCGGCCCGGTCTATATCTATCTCACGTGCCCGGCATTCCCAAGCTGGACGTGCGCGTCGAAGCCGCCTCCACCGATCCGCCCGTATCGAGGAGCAACGGCGGTCACTTCATGTACTACGAGGGAATCCAGCGCCAGGGGTATACCAACAACGGTCAGCTGTTCGGCGACTGGATTGGCCGCGAGGACAAAGGCGGCCAGGGCTGGATTACTTATCACCTGAGCGGCAATGAATGGATTCAGGTTGGGCATGCGCAATCAAAAAGCCGCGAAGGACTTTTTGAAATTCCGGGAGTTCCGGGCACCGCAACCACCTCAGGCGTCCCCGCAGTTGAATACGGAACCACCCTGAACGATATCAACTTCCAGGTGGTCAAGCGCGTCGGCAAAGACTTCGAGATCAACGGCAACTTCGCCGTATGAGCACTGGAAGGCTCCGATCTATCTTCCGGCCAGCAAACCGTGACCACTACCACCATCCAACTCACCTGGTTTCCGGGGCGGAAGGTTAGTTTCTAGTCTGATGTTTTGCGCGCCGCGCAATATTGCTGCCAGTTGGATAGGTTTGGCAGGTTAACGACACGAATCTCTAAGCCAGAGGGGAGAGGGCGAGGAAGCGGCCGTGAAATCGCTTTGAAAATAGGGCGACTCATCGCTTCTTGTTCTCAGCAAAGGCCAGGCTGGGCACACCCGGGCCTTCGGCCTTAGAATGGATGCAAGAAAGATCGCGAGCCAAGTGATCTGGCGATTTATTCAATTATGATCTGAAGAGCCAAATGTTAGTTCCGGATTCGGGCCTCAAAGGTATGGAGATCTGTTGCAGAACGTTCACCCGCAAGACACTGCGCAACTGTTGAGTTTCTGCCTTGCAATTCTTGAAAAGCAATGATTGACTCTCCCCAAAGAGGCCTCGCCTCGGGAGAGAGTGTCCGTCAACTCTGAAGGAGACACTATGCGTTTGATGCTGATCTCTAAGCTCATCCCCGCAGCCCTGTTTGTCGCCGCGGTACTTCCCGTCCATTCTCAGGTGGCCCCTACTGCCCGCCAGGGTGGAGTGCCGATCGTAGTTGGCGCCGGTTTCTCCGATTTCAGCATGGATTGGGGCACTGCCAGAATGGAGGGCATCTCAGCGTGGGTCGACTGGTACCCCAACAGTTTGCCGGCAGTTTTGCACGGCCTGGGCATTGAGGCCGCAGGACACGATATCAACTATGGCCGCCCCGCGGGAATATCGAGGATGCGTCAGGATACCGGCGAGGGCGGGGCGATCTACACCTGGAATCGCTTTCGCAACTTCCGCCCTTACGCCAAGTATCTCGTCGGCATTGGCAGCGTCGACTTTCCCCCTGCCGGGAAATATTCACATGACACCTTTAGTGTCTTTTCTCCCGGCGGAGGGGTGGAGTACCACGCTTGGGGGCATATCTGGATACGCGGCGACTACGAGTACCAGTTCTGGCACCACACCTTCGGGTTTCACGACCTCAATCCCAACGGCTTTACCGTCGGCGCCTCATACGACTTCAGACCATCGGGCCTGAGGAAAGATAGACCGTAGTGCCAGCTCAATGGAAGTCCCCATGGTCGCCGAGATTGTCGTGTCCAGTGCGTTTCGCGCAAGCAAAGCACCGGCTGACGCCAACGACACCATGACTAGGACAGCAGTTCGATAGGGACAACGTGTCCTTGAATTGGTTCTTCTTCAGTTCTGGTGCATTCTCACCCGGAACTTCCGAAAAGTGCGGGGTGGACACGCTCTAATTTGTGATTGGGAGCCCCGCGCGCAAGGTGCTGAACAATTGTTCAAGGGCAGCATGGACGTATATGGAATTGCGGGAAGCGATGTAGATGTGCGTTGTAGTTCCCGCGCTCCAAAAGCGGGACTTGGAGCACTCGGCGAACCAAGAGTGTTCATGGACTGCCCTGGAGGTTCAGCGCGGGCAGTCGTACCAGATCACGTTGGTGCGGTAGGCAAGAACGGGAGCGTCTTTGACGAATCGTGCTTTCCAAAGGGCGGCAGGATCCGGTGCGCTATGGTATTCACCCAGGACTCTGCAGCGCAGACGCAATGCATCGTTCAAGGCGTTCTCTTCCTCTACCTGCGCTAAGACCGCCGATCCGTTCACCAGCACGACCTTGCCACGGAGGTTTCCAGCCCATGCTTGCCAATCGCCCGGCTGCAGAATTGTATACCCCTGGGAGCGATAGAGACCCTCACCAAGGTAAGATCCGTCAGCGGCTTCGGTGTCAGATTCGAGACCAAGCTGGTAGTCGAGATAAAGAAAGAATGGCGGGTTTACGCTAACGATAGTCGCGCCTCGGCGCGCATCCTGCGCTACGAATTCGGCAACCTTACCCCACGGCTCGTACAGGTTTGCAGTGGCGTAGTGCTTTCCAGACGCGATCCCTATCCAACCGGAAACGACAATGACGGTGATTGCGGACAGTGCCAGCCGGGGATAGCAGGAGGCGCGGCTTGAAATAGCCGTTCCCATGGCCAGAAACAACCATGGAAGCATGAACAGGACTCGCTTAATGTTGATATTCCCGGTGACATCCAACAGGGCCATGGAAAGAACAAAGTAGACCAGCCATCGCCGGCCTTGGCTAAACCAAATCGCTGCCAACAACACAAGAACGGACAGGAAGACCGGGATGCTTAAGGGCAGAAACCACGGCGCGATGGCGGCTGAGCCGAAGATCGCGAAGCTGGGATAACCAGCCACGGCAATCTCGTTCTTCCAATCCATCCTGGACGCAACAGGAGATATGTAGGTCGCCACGTCCTGTAAGGCAACCTTAAGCAACGGCAAGAAAGCTGCCACAATGATTGCCATGACGATCAGGAGCGGGCGAACGCGCTTCAACATCAGATTTCGGTGGAAGATCAGGAAATCGGCCAGCAGCAGAGCGAGAAAGGCAAAGCCAAAATAGTTGGACCAGACCAGAAGCACGCTGGCGATCCCAAATGTGACCCACGGTCGATAGCCTCGGTCCTCGATTATCCCGAGGTAAGCCAACGTCACCCAGGACAGGAGAAGCATCGACAAGCAGTACCATCCCGTAATACGTCCATACGGAAACGTAAGGGGCCAGACAAAGCCAAGCAGCAGCGTGGCCCAGTATGCTGGTTTTCCTGCAACTTTTTCAGCGGATTTGGAAGTGAAGAGGATCGCGGCGATGAAGAGGATGTTTGCAAACACCCGGAGCAAGAAAAATGAGTAGTGAGTCGTCACTAACCAGAAATGCAAGAAGAGGTTGGCCTCTGGGGGGTGCAGTTCATGAAACCCCACACCCGTGAAAAAGGACCGCAGGGCGGCAACGGCTGGCCGGCCCGCCATCGCGATGCTGTCGCTTTCATCGTCCAGTATTGTGAAGCGGGTATTCGTGCTGATCATGACCGCCGCATAGATCACGACGATGGCAAGAGTTCCCAGCCATGAGGGCAGCTGCATGCATCTTCGAGCCTGAACGTGTTTGTTTGCCATTCAGTCCTGCATCGACTCCGCTTCATCCTTGCGGAAGCACCCTTTCATGTGTTTGAAGGCGCGTTGACGTCGCGGCTTACAGAGAGCGCCCTAGTGGCCAAGTTTAGTATAGCTTCCAAGAACCACAAGCAACTGAAATGACTAGAAGCAACGATATTGATCGCATTTCTCCAGTGCGCAGCTTATCGACATTGGATCGCTGGCTTGTTGCTATGTTATTCGTGTCGATCTCAGCCTTGTTCATCGCGGTTGCAATCATCCTATTCCGTCATGGTAATGGTGTCGTTCTCCTGGTTGCCCTGTTGTCAGGCGTCTTGCTTCTGGCCTTGGAACGCCTCGAAATCCGATACATCGCCCGTCCAACCATACAATGGGATTCTCTGCAGCACTATTTAATGCCCGTGATAACGATTCTTGCCGTCACATTAGCCGCCTATCTTCCAAGTCTCAAGGTCAACTTCAACTCCGATGCAATTGCGTACATTCACCTGTTTCACGTTCAGTCGTTGAATCAGTTCCTGCGGCTCTTCCATTCGGATTTGTCGCAAGGCGCTGGAGGGGTGAACATACAGGAGCTTCGCCCCCTCTACGGTCTTTCCTACGCGGTCAGTTATTCCCTCTGGCACCTCAACCCAGTGGGTTATCACATTGACGGTATACTCCTGCACTTCCTCAACGCTACTACGGTTTTCCTAATCGTCAGAACAATGGCTCCAGATAGCATCTGGAGAGCAGGATTTGCCGGGTTGCTTTTTGCATTGCTTCCAGCGAATGCTGAAAACCTTGGCTCTATTAATGGTTCATTGACCGAGGCGGTACCAACGTTGTTCTATCTTGCCGCGTTTCTGTGTTTCATAGTGTTTCGTCGCTCCGGATTGACTCGATTTCTCGTGTTATCCGCGATGACGTTTGCCGCTTGTCTGCTCAGCAAGGAGACTTCTGTCACATTGCCTTTCATGCTCGTCTCCTACGATCTGTTCTTTGTTGTTTGGGGAAAGGGCTTGTTCTCGGCCGCCTGTAAGCAGCCGGGAGAGAAGATCTGGCGGCGGTTCATTCTGCCACACGCACCCTTTTTCACGCTTCTCTTATGCTATCTGGCGGTGCGTAGAATCGTTTTCGGGAGTTTTCTCAAAGAAGACACATGGTCAGACACTTGGGGACTCGTCGCGCAGAACAAAAGCTCAGAAACGACGGGCATTCTGCATCTACTCGCGCAAGGGGCGCGGCATTTATGGAGCATCCATACCTTCAACCTTCGCAATCTCATCCTGCCATTCCCGGTGAAAGTTCAGGGGCTTGTCCTGGGCCTGGGCGTTGCTTGGACTCTTTCGCTTTTGCTACGCCGGCCTGAGTCTCGACAGACGATCGAACTGATTATCTATTTCGGCTTGGTATGGTATTTCATTTCTAGCGCGCCCCTAATGGCAAGCGATTTAAGTGTCGGCCATCTTTACCTTCCTTCAATTGGACCGTGCATCGCAGTTGCGTTCTTGGCCATGCCGATCGTTGTGGAAGTGCGAAAGCGGGCGGGTTATCTTCGCCTCGTTTGTGCTCTTCTTTTGGTTTGTGTGTGCGGCAGCACATTGTGGGCCGAGAATATGCGCTGGGCGCACACCTGGGGAGAGATGCTGGATGCTCCGCCGGAACTGCCGGCTTCGTTGCAGGGTCTACCCGGCAAGGCGCTGGTCGTAATTTGGATTCCGGGGGGGCGCACGGCGGAATCCCAGTGGACAGAGGAGTATTTGCCTTACGCGCTGCAGGCGCCCTTTACGGCGGCAGATCGTTATTCGCAGTTGTCCATCGTTGAGGCGCCGGAAGTTTATTGCTGCCCCGTTTCTCAGTGGTGGGACAAGACGAGGCTCACTCTCGCAAGTCAGTTGGAGGGTTCGGCGGAAAGTGAAATGGAGCTCTATCTGGTTGCGTGGAACGAGCAGAGCAAGTCCTTCCTGCGAAAGCAACGAGTAATTGCAAGATCGCTTCTTCGAGCCTGTGTCACTAACTCGCTGGGGCGTCCGTTGGGGCAGATTAATTCCCTTAGGTCAGGTGGGGCAGACGATCTTATCGAATCCTTAGAGCGGTGCGGGCAATCTCCTTGAAAGAAGTTATAGATGGTGGGTGTTTGTCCAGTTGTCCGAACAAGTCAGTGCACATGGGTTGTATTGCCAAAACCGTCGAGGCCACTTTCTGTAACCCGTAGAGGACTGGCGCTCAGTGACCCCGCCGAAACCTTCTCAGGTCAATCTTCTTGACAACTCTGTACCTTCAAATCAAGCCGGGGTGAATGAAGGGCTTAACGCGATCGAGCCGACTCCAGAACTTCTTGCCACCCCTGCGTTAACCGCCGGTGGAGTCATCATCGCAGCATTGATATGCGATTACATTGAGAATGTACATCATCCTGAGCCATTTCTCTCGATCGCCTGATAGAATCCTTTCACGGTTCAAGCGTGAATCAGTTGCTTTGCGTGTCTTGTTTTGGTCAGAAACCGTGCAAGGGTTGGAACTTATGATTGGCGTGCCTTTAATTTGAACGAGAGGCTTACTGGTTGAAATCGCCGGCGCGTCATCCGATACAGCCCGACTCACCTCCATCGCCCGAGGAATCAGATGTGACAGCCACGATTGTCATCTGTACCCGGAATCGGCCAGCTCTTTTGCGGAAATGCCTTGAAAGTATCGCCCACCTGGAGCGCGCACCAGATGAGGTGATCGTGGTCGATAACACTTCGGGAGACAAAGAGACAGAATCAGTAGCGATGGAGCTCTCCGCGCGCTACACATTTGAGCCAATCCCAGGTCTGAGCCGAGCGCGCAATCGAGGATTAGCTGAGAGTAACTGCGAGATCATTGCATACGTGGACGACGACGCAACGCCGGACGTGCATTGGCTCAGAAACCTACTCGGGCCGTTTAAAGATTCGCAGGTTGCAGCGGTGGCCGGCAGGGTTGTTACTCCGCAGTCTCCGCTTGAAAACCGTGTTAGACAAACGGTTCGCTTCCTCAGTAACAAAGACCCGAAATGGTTTGAAATTGTTACTTTTGGTGGCTTTGGCCTAGGCAGCAATATGGCGCTTCGAAAGAAAGCATGTGCCGGCCAAAGAGTTTTCGATGAGCGGCTGGGCAGGGGGGCGCCATTCCAGATTTCAGAGGAAAACTACGCTCTCGCATTGCTTTTATCGCGCGGTTACACTGCCGTCTACCTTCCTGATGCGACCGTCTTCCATCCCTCTCTGAAGCCGCTCGAGGTCGCGCAAGAGGCGCGCAATAGGATTGCGTATTGGATGTTGCTGTTTTCTGAGTTTCCCAGTCGCCGCGTGGATTTACTGCGATTTCTCTTTCGCCGCATGCGGCGCAAGCCACTGACTTGGTCGCGAGATGCCCCCGACCCCGGTGAAATCGTTACCAGCGGGTGGCGTGTGCTGCTGGCAGCGAGTGTTAGCGCGGCTCTGCTCTTCTTCCGCACCAAGAAGCCCAGGGACAAATAGCAAGTCCGCCGCCAACGATCATATTCATTTTGTTCCTCCAGTCTGCAACTGGAGCGCTTGCATGCTGCTTGCGAAAAGGAATTCATTGCCGATTTGCGTCCACATCTTGCAGAACGCGCACCCTGAGTGCACAGGAATCTGCCATATAATCGCGAGCATAGCAAGACACTCCCACCCCTTCGGATACGAAATATCGGTGCTCTTTTTTGGGGAGGGGCCTCTGGTCATGGCGATGAAGGACGCAGGTATTCCTGCGGATGTGGTTTCTTGGGCGGCGACTCGCCGCGACCTGGGTGGCGCCTGGCGGGTATGGCGTTGGTTGCGGAAACACCCGGCGGAGATCGCGCACGTGCATCACGGAGGGCTGGCGGTTCGGGCCGTGTGTCGCATGGCCGGTGTGGGCGCTATCGTGCAGCACATACACGGCCGAATACTCGAGCCCACCGGCGCTCCGATTTCGCAGATGGATTTTCGTGCCGTAGACGCGATCATCGCCTGTTCGCAGGCTGTGGCTGATTGCCTCCCCGGACATCATGCCGAAGTCATCTATGCGGGCATCGAGGCTACTTCGCATCCACCTGTGGCGGCGGCTCTCACAGGGCCGCTCAAGCTGGGGGTTCTTGCTCGGTTGATTCCGCTAAAGAACGTCGAGAGTTTGATCAATGCCACCGCGCGCCTGGCAAGCATGGGGATTGAGGTTCAGGTAGAAATTGCCGGCTCTGGTCCATCGGAAATCTCGCTTCGGGATCTCGTCGCAAGTCTTGGGCTGGTGGATCGGGTGCGCTTTCTGGGCTGGCAAGTGGACGTTGACAGGCTTTTGGCATCGTGGGATCTTCTCGTGATCCCGTCGCTCGAAGAGGGGTTCCCGCTATCCGTGCTCGAGGCGATGGCAGCGGCGAGGCCAGTTGTTGCAAGCCGGGTCGGAGGTCTTTCCGAGTTGGTCGTCGATGGAGTGACCGGAAGTCTTGTTCCTCCTGGAGATACTGACGCCCTGGTTCATCGCATCGCGGAACTGGCGAGCGATCGTCAACGGTTAGCGCTTATGGGGGCCGAAGGGTGGAAGCGAGTGCGACGGCATTTCTCCGCCGACCTTATGGCGCGCCGTACCACTGAACTCTACGACCGGCTTCTGGATCGTAGGAAGCACCGCGCGGCTTAGCAGGATATACGAATCGAAGCCACAAGCCTAGGATTTACGAAACGCATAGTGGATGTAGTGAGAGAAGCACCGATTAAACCACGGCTTCGCAGACATTCCACGCCCTCTCATTTCCAGAAATCTGAACCCGGCGTCCTCGGTTTGCCGGATAACCATCTCGGGTGCGGCAAAAATGGCCTGCAGGCCATCCTCAGAAACGTATGCGAGCGACTTGAATGCTTTCAAGGTGTGGCGCAGTTTCCAAAGTGGGCGACGCCAGTAGCGGGGGGAAAGCAAGTGCAGGCACTTCAGGTTATGGCAGGAGTAGATAAGCGTTCCCCCCGGCCGCAAAACGCGCGCGCACTCACGCAGGGCCGCAGTGCGATTGGACCCGGGAAGGGCTAGGTCAATCGCATTGGCTGAGATCAACACATGGGAAAATGTGGTATTCGGTTCTTCGATGCAAGTGAAGCTCCCGACGCGCAGGTCCAAATAAGGGAACCGTTTTCTGGCAGCGTTGATGAGAACCTCCGACAGGTCAATTCCGACTACGGAAAAACCCATTTCGTACAGACGCAGGGTTGTTCTCCCCATGCCGCAAGCGAGGTCAAGGATCCTTTCTCCGAAATGGTAATACTTGTTGATAAGGTTCTCTTCCTCAGGCCAAAGACGATAAACGGAGCATTCTTCAATTGCGGAGTGGGATGAGTAGTACCGGAGGGGATCCGCCTGCTCCGGCGGGGCGTGCGGTGCCTTCACTTCATCTCCGGCGCGCTGTTTGCTCTCACTATTCACTTTGCTATTATTATATATAGACTTTCCAGAATCACCGTCGACATCAGTCTGTGTATGACATCCTCATCAGAGTTGCCGCAAGTCCCGAGTGCCGGCACGGTGATCATCCGGGGAGGAGAGTCTTCTTGGAGCCTGCAGCCGAGGGATCTCTGGCAGTACCGTGAGTTACTCCACTTTCTTACTTGGCGGGACATCAAAGTCCGCTACAAACAGACCGTGCTGGGAATGGCGTGGGCCGTCATTCAGCCCTTGGCAATAGCACTCACCCTGAGTCTATTTCTCGGCCGCTTAGTCAAAGTGCCATCGGAGGGACTGCCTTATCCGGTGTTTGCCTATTCAGCTATGGTGGTATGGCAGCTATTCGCCAATGCGTTAACTGAATCCAGCAACAGCTTGCTGACCAATGAGCGGCTTATCACCAAAGTGTATTTTCCGCGTCTGATTGCTCCACTGTCTGCGGTGCTGGCGAGTTTGCTGGACTTCGCTATCAGTTTGATCGTCTTAGTTGTTTTCCTGATCTATTATCGAATCGTGCCGACGGCAACGATTGCGATGCTGCCATTCATGGCGCTTCTCGCAGTGTTGATTGCCTTGGGCGTTGGGCTGTGGCTCGCTGCCCTCAACGTAAAGTACCGGGATGTGCGTTACACCTTAGGCTTTCTTGTACAGTTTTGGTTTCTGGCCACTCCAATCGCATACCCTATCAGCGTCGTGCCGGAACGCTGGCGGGTTTGGTACGGGCTCAATCCGATGGTCGGAGTAGTGGAAGGTTTTCGCTGGACTCTGCGTGGAACAGGTGCTGCCCCTGTGCGTTTGCTGGCGGTTTCCGCGGGCGTTGCTGTGATGATTCTAATCGGTGGAGTTTACTACTTCCGGCGAACCGAGGATACTTTTGCCGACTTCATCTGAGAATAGCAACGGAGTCGCGATTCGCTGTGAAGGAGTCGGCAAACGATACCGGATCGGCCGGCGAGAACGTTACCTGACCTTGCGGGGTGCGCTCACGGAGATGGTAAGTGCCCCGCTTCGACGTTCCGTCTCGGCTTGGCGTTCGCCAGTTGGTGCCGCCGCTCGGAACCCGGAATTGTGGGCGCTCAAAGATCTTTCGCTCGAAGTGCCGCACGGCGAAGTCCTGGGAATCATCGGGCGAAACGGTTCTGGTAAATCAACACTGTTGAAAATCTTGTCGCGTATTACGAAACCAACTGAAGGACAGGCGCAAATTCAGGGTCGTGTCGGTACGCTGCTTGAGGTGGGGGCCGGGTTCCATCCGGAACTGACCGGCAGAGAGAATATCTTCTTGAATGGCGCGGTCCTGGGCATGAGACGCAGGGAGATTGAACGCAAATTCGAGGAGATCGTAGAGTTCTCGGAATGCGGCCGCCTGCTCGATACTCCCATGAAGCATTACTCCAGCGGCATGTACGTCCGGCTGGCTTTTGCGGTCGCGGCCCATTTGGAAACGGAGATTCTGCTGGTGGATGAGGTTTTGGCCGTGGGCGACTCTGCCTTTCAGAAGAAATGCTTGGGCAAGATTGGCGATGCCGCAAGCCAGGGCCGGACGGTGTTGTTCGTCAGCCATAACATGCTAGCCGTGGATAGTCTGTGCACGCGCGCCATCTGCCTGCACGAAGGACGAGTCGTATTGCAAGGACCGGCCGGATTAGTCACCTCACGTTATCTGCAAACTTGGTTGCCGGCATTCACGGAAGTGGTTCACAACGACATCAACACCGCGCCGGGCAACGATATAGTCCGGCTACATCGCGCGTGTGTTCGCCCGGTAGATGGAACTTCGCAGGACAGGCTTACAGTTCGAACTCCCCTGGTTGTGGAGTTCGAATACTGGAAGCTCGCGGCGCATACATTGTTGGACCTGGCCGCGGAGGTGTTCAACGACCATGGTGTCAACGTGTTTGCAACCGCGAGGTTTGCAGAAGCTCCGGCTCCGGCCGGTTTGTTGAGGAGTTCGTTTGTTGTGCCGGCTGATTTGATGAACAGTGGCACCTACCGGATACATCTCACAATGTTGCTTGGTGGCATGACAGAGGTTGCCCACTGGGAGGACATTATAGCCTTCGAAGTTCACGATGCCGCCAGTGAGTTGCGTGGGTTCTATCACGATTTCTGGCCGGGTGCGGTGAGGCCGAATCTGAAGTGGACGACTGACCTTGTCTCCCCTCTCCCAGCAGCCGTAAAGTGAGCTGAGATGCGCTCTGGCCAAGCTTGTGATTCGCTCAACGAAAAGAGAGAACCTCGATATACGATCGAATCAGTTTCGACTGAGGGGGGACTTTCGGCTCTTGAGTCTGACTGGAACCGGCTCAGCGAATCCACCGGTGATCCGAACGCATTCATGACCTATGGCTGGTTTCGAGCCTGGGTTAGGCGAATTGCCCTGGAGTATCGCAGCGGTCGTTTCCTACCTTATGTGCTAGTGCTAAAAGAGAGCGGCTCAGTCGCTGGCATCGCTCCCCTTGTGCGGCACATAGCTTCCCGATTCTTTCGTGTCCGCAAACTTGAGTTCGCATCGATTCACGCTGACTACAACGATCTGGTATTGGGGAAAGATCCGGCGGGTCAGACGATGGCCGTCGCGGATTATCTGGCCCGAACAAGCGGGGAATGGGATGTGGTAGACCTCAGAGATTTACGTGATACAGATGAACAAGCTGCGTTGATCGAGCGCGCTTTGGCATATGTAGGCCTTTCCTATCGCTTTTTCCAGGAACAGAACAGCTGCCCGTACCTGACAATTGGCGGAGACGCTTCGGAAACGACCAAGAGACTCTCTGGCCACGTGCGGCGTACGCTTCGTAATCGAAGCGTACGCGCTGCGGCGCAAGGCTTGCGCACACGAATTATCGAGAACCCCGAACGAGATCCCGATCTCTTAGGGAAACTCATAGGTCTTGAATACACAAAGCATCTCCGAAGCGTGCACCCTCCCTTCATCGGCGCGTACCCCGGCGTGTTTCAGTCCTTGTTTGACGACCTGGGGCCGCATAACTGGCTTTATGTAGCTTTGCTCGAGTTGGGTGACCAGCCGGTTGCTTTTCAGTTTGGTTTTCGCTGCAGAGACAAGCTCTGGGACTATGCCAAAGCCTATGACAGGTCATTCTCTCGTTTTGCGCCGGGTACTTTGCTGCTGCTGGCCCTGCTGGACTACGGCTTTAGGCGTGGATTTCGCGAGTACGACTTCTTGCGTGGCGAAGAACCATACAAGATGATCTGGGGCACCGGATGTCATCGCCGGCTCCGAGTGTTAATTTGGAATCGACGAACAATATCGCGAATTCGTAAATTCATCTATTACGACCTCAGGTCAGCAATTAACTGGCTCTTATGTAAACGCAGTTGATTAAGAAATGATCGTTGCGGGAAATCATGTTTGTTGGATTACGCGACCCGACAGAGATTAACGCGCCGTGACAAGGCAACCCTATATTATCGAAACCATCACCGCCGTAGATGAAATCCTTCATCTCCAGGAAGAGTGGAACCGCCTCAGCCTCGCCTCCGATAGTCCTAATGTCTTCATGACCTTTGACTGGTTTCAGGCCTGGTACACGTGTCTTGCCAGACAAGAAAGCCCCATCAAACATCGCCCAAATATTCTGGTGCTAAGAAAGAACGGGACCCTAACTGGGATATCGCCCCTTATCCGCACAATTTCCTCGCGCTTTGGCTTTTCTCTGCGGCGGCTCCAGTTTCTGGCCCGCGAGCACGAATGGGATTACAACGACTTAGTGCTGGGGGGCGATGTTGAGGAACAAACCGAAGCCGTAGTAGAGTTCTTGAACCACACCCCCAAAGAATGGGAACTAATCGATCTTCGGGACCTGCGCGACACCGGGGGCCGGATCGCACACATTGAGAGCATCTTAACGCGTGCGGGATTGTCGTATCAGCTTTGTCCTGAACGGGAGAAGTGTCCATATATGCCGATTGATGGCCCATGGTCGGAAATGTCAAATCGTCATTCTCGTTCCACCCGGCGCGTGTATCAAGGGTTTATAGAAATGACTCGAAAAGGGTTGAAAGTGCGGATCGTTGAATATCCGCAGAAGGAGCCTCAGTTGCTAGAAAGGTTGATTGCTATAGAGGCGCAGAAACACGTCGGAGGCAAGCCGTCGCCGCCCTTTCTCGGTAAATACCCGGAAGTGTTTCAACTCTTGTTTGACACCTTGGGTCCACGAGGCTGGATCTCCGTTGTACTTGTGGAATGGGAAGATCGGTTAGTGGCTTGGCAGCTTCTGTACCGCTGTGGTAAGAGTCTTTGGGGCTATCTCACCGCTTACGATCATCACTTCGCCGGACTTTCACCCGGCACAATGCTCATTCCCGTGGTGATCGATTATGGCTTTACACATGGGTTTGACGAATTCGATTTCTTGAACGGCGAGGAGTCCTATAAGATGCGATGGTCCACCGGGTACCATCAAACCTACCGGTTGCTGATCTGGAACCGGCGCTGGAAGTCGAGGCTTTGTGCCTTCGCCTATCTCAAGTTGCGCGTCCGCCCGCTAGCATCTTCACTGGCATAGCGTCCGAGAGAAACGGCATCCTTCACCAGTTTCTGAAAGAACGCAACGAAGGCGAGGCTTAGCGAGCCTTGCTATCCGGAAGGAAGGAGAACCCCCCGTGCGAGAAGAAGTCCCTTTGGAGTTAGCGGAGAATCTTGCGGCTTTTCGGACTTCAAGTGCGGTCGCGGAGTTCGCCTACTACCGGCTGCATCCAGACGAAGAGTACCTGTTTTCCAAATACTACAAGCCCGGAGACAATGTTCTCGATCTCGCATGTGGGATGGGGAGAACGACCTTGTTGCTGCATGAGATGGGACTCACCGTGCGAGGGGTCGACCGTTCCGATGTCTTCATCGAGGTAGCGAAACGGCGCTTGCCATATCTGGACTTACAGGTGGGAAGCTATGATCGAATCAATGAACCGGACTCATCATATTGCCACATATTGATCTCGCATAACGGAATTGACTATGCATTTCCCGTAGAGCAAAGGATCGCAGCTCTGCGGGAATGTGCTCGCGTCCTCAAGCCCGGAGGGACCTTCATCTATTCCTCGCACAATGTGAAATCTCTGCATTGGTTTTCGCCGTACTACCGCAACCGCTTGCGATGGAAACTGCGCAACAGCTCCAGAGCGTTCAAAGATTGTGCATACGTGTTAGAAGAAGGCGTGCATACGTTTTACGCAGCACCGGGCCTTGTGGTGAAGCAGACCGAGGCGCTGGGCCTGAGACTGCTCGAGAAAAGAGGATTTTCCGAGTTTAGAATCGAATGCATCGATAAATACTTCTCTCCGTATTTGTCATATGTGTTTGTGAAGCCAAATGTCTGACTCGGGTTCGTGATGATTAAGCTCTCCGTTATCATTCCCACTTTCAACCGCCGGCATGTTCTCGAGCGCACACTCCCGGCGCTATTGACGCAGGATTTTCCGCTGGAAGAGTACGAGGTGATCGTAGTCATAGACGGATCGACGGACGGCACGGCTGAGTTGCTGCGCGACTGGAAGTTAAAGTGTGCGTTTCGCGCATTGCAAGCGCCTCACGGTGGTCCGAGCGCGGCACGGAATCTGGGCATTCGAGCCTCTGTCGGTGAGTTGGTGCTCTTCCTGGATGACGACCTCATGGGAGTTCCCGATCTTCTTCGGCAGCATTGCGCAGCACATTCTGGTTCCGAGCCTCAGGTGGTACACGGTCCTATCTACGTTGCGCCCGAAAGTTCTGAGACCATTCCCCGGTTTTACTTTGAGATTGGCTATAAGGATTACTATCGTTCTCTCGATCCAAACATGGAGTTGCGCTATCCGGCCAACTTTGCCCCTTCCATTGCGGTCCTGTCCTCTGTTGCAAACAGCTCCATGCCCCGAGATACTTTTCTTCGCTGCGGGGGTTTCGACGAGGAGATTCGGGTGTCAGAGGATTTGGAATTAGGTTTGCGATTGTGGAAGATGGGTGTTCCCTTTCGCTTCCGGCCCACCGCGATCGCGTACGAATACTATGTGAAAACTTCCCGGGAATACCTGGAGTGGCAGTCGAGAACAGCGGCCCCTGGTGATCTTCGCGTCTGCCGCAAGCATCCCGAGTATAGGCCATATTCGTTGCTCGCTCCCGTCGCAGAAACGCGTCTCCTAAAGAGGTGGTTGCGGCGCGCATTGCTGGGGATGCCGGCATTTGCGGTGCAGCTTCTGGCCGCCCCTTTTCGTTTTGAGAAGTGGTTCTATCGTTTTGTCCCGATGCGCAGGGCAGGGCTGCGTCTGCTTCATATTGCCGAGAGAACAGCGCGCTTGCGCAGTGCCCAGAGCGTCGCCGGTTCATGGAAAGCGTTGGAAGGTGAGTTTGGACGCCGTTGTCCGGCACTCATGTATCACCACGTTGGGCCTATGCGCCCCGGTATTTTTCACGAGTGGACAGTGTCGCCGAAGCGATTCGAGCGTCAGATCCGGTGGCTTGCCCGCCAGGGCTATGCCGGTATCAGACCTTCCGATTGGCTTCGCTGGCGGAGAGAAGGCACAGGGCTTCCCGCAAAGCCAATCCTCCTTACGTTTGATGACGCGTACTCGGATACAGCCGAGTATGCCTTACCTATTCTTCGTCGTTACGGATTTGGCGCCGCCGTATTCGTTGTCACCCAGCGAATCGGTGGAACGAATACGTGGGACGAAGCTCGAGGTTGCAGTACTCTTCAACTGATGACCGCGGAACAGATTCGATACTGGGCAGGGCAGGGAATTGAGTTTGGAGCGCACAGCCGCACGCACCCTGATTTGACAAAACTGTCTGCACGCGAATTCTCGGACGAGATCGTGGGTAGCAAGAACGACCTTGCTGTCCTGCTGGGTTCGCCTGTCGTCTCGTTTGCCTATCCCCACGGAGAGTATAGCGAGGCCGTTTACGAACTGGTCAAAGGGGAGTTCGACCTGGCGTTCGGTGTGGAAGAGGGTATGAACTATCTCCGCGGCGACCCCCATCTTCTGCGGCGGATCTATATCAGCCCCGACGATTCACTGATTGAATTTGTGCTTGGAGTTCGTTGGGGAGGGCTTAAGAGATTCCGCGACTTGCGCGTCAGGCTTGCCATACGCACGCGGTTGAAGAGGGGTCTCAGACACATTATCCAGGTGTTGTCTCATCGATGGCAGTGACCTCTCATACGCCAAATGTACTCCAGCGAACTACCGCATTTGCGAAACGGTGGCGAATATTGCGAAGGCAACGCTGGGACGTTGCACGGTTGAGTCCAAGCAAAAGGCGGTCCGGCTTTTGGCATCGGACCAGAGAACTGCGGCAGCATCAGTATCACGCGCAATTCCTAACTGATCTCCGTGGTCTCCCTGAAGTCAAAAGGATCAACTCCCTCGCTGGGCTTGATCGCATGATCGAGACGGCCAAAAGGTCATGCCACCAATGATAAAGCCTCCTCAGCAGGCGTTTATGAAAAGAACCTTCGCCAAGCTGCATTTCGGCTTCAGACCCGTTTCCCAGGTTGTTCCGATCCTCGCACTAATCTCAACCTGCATATTTTCCTATGGATTATGCGCCCCACGAATCGGTTGGCTTAGCGACGATTATAACGAGGTATTCGGCGTTTCATCCGCTGTTCCAGGTTGGCGAGCAGCATTCATGATGGGCGGTGCCGGACACTGGTCGCCCTATAGGCTATTGAAATACCCTCTCGAGGGATATCTTGGTTGCTGGCTAGGCCCCAGTTATGCTCACATTCTTCAGTTCACGAGTCACATTATTTGTGCCATTCTGTTCTACACTCTTCTGAAACGTGTCAAATGGTCTACTGCAGCTTCCCTTGCGGCGGGAATGTTGTTTTGTGCTTTTCCTTGGATTTCTCAGGCCGTTTATTGGTGGGCAGCAGCCACGACAATCTGGGCGACAATATTAGCGCTTGGAGCGGCGCACTGTTTGATCTTATGGCGCGAGAGCCATTCCCGCGCCTGGCTAATTGCTTATGCATCCTTGGTTTTACTCAGCTTATTGTTATATGAACTCTGGCTTGGTGGCTTCATTTTCTTTGCGGGGCTTGATTGGTATCACCAGAACACTGAGAAAAGTGATCTAGCCGCCGTGGATAGGAGGTTCTTACAGAGGAACTATGACAGTTCGTGGCGCTATGGGAAGATCGCTGTACCGTTCGTCGTATATGGGGTTCTTTGTTGGATGGCCCCAAGCTCAGAGATCTCAGACAGGATTGGGTTGAGGCTTGCTCGTCTCCCCGCTCTATTCGCCCTTGTTCATTTACGGGTAGCGCAATGGCCGCTGGACACGCAGTGGCGCTGGGCATTCGAATATGCGGATACGGCATTTCATTCGACGTTCGGCGCACTGTGCTTTGCGAGTGAGGCCGCAATTCTTTTGTTGCTCGGCTACGGCTGGATACGGAAATGTCGAGAAGGCAATCTCACGCAGAATAGTGTTCCGCTTTGGCATTCGGTGCTTTTGGGATGGGCGATCTTTCTAGGATCGCGAATAGCGCTCATCTTACAGGGGTATATATCGCGCTACGATACGCGTGAAAACTACGCCGCGAGCATGGGTATTGCCGTCGTCGTGATCGCTGTTGTATCGGCCCTGATTCATAGCGGAGATGTTAACAACTGGCTGCGCGCTGCGGGTGGAGTAATGATATTGGCCATTGTGGCAGTGTTAGGGTGGACGTCGGCAGGTATCGGCGTTCACTATATAATGACCTCCACCGCGGAAGCTCAGACGATTCGCCAACTGAATCGCTGGCTCTCCGCATCTCCCTATGAATTAAGTGGGCTTACTATTGTTGTGGTGGCGGCGCCGAGTTCTATAAGCCATGGAACAGTCGAGCTATCGTATTTTAATGAGCAGGACGGCTCCTTGCTCGGTTATGCAATAAGGGAGCGATGCGATCGGTGCAGCGTCTTCGTTACCGGAGAGGTGGAATGCATCGACAAGAGAGACACGATTCTATTGCACGATTCAGCTGACCTGACGCGAAGCGCACCCAGCCGAAGGTGGGTGCTCGATGAACGAACGGCTCTATTTCGCTGGACTGGGCAAGACTTGGTGCCCGAGCCCTTGTCGTGCCCGTAGCTCTGCAAGAGCATCAGCGCTGACGTGATGGTATGGATTCTAATCGCTTAGCGAGAAGTGGACTCCGCACAAGGAAGCCGGTGCCTCCCCGACTTACTGGGTTTGTCGAACGCTCGATAGCTGCCAATCTCACGGAGCGCACGGCCGCTTAATGGCAATGGAAATCCTGGCTGATATGATTCCGCAATGGCCGAGATGATGAAAACCAGCGGCTCGCCGCACAAATTCCCGGCTGAGCAATCAAGCGGCGGAGGTCTGAGCCACCCGGGTTCAAAGGGCAGAGGACTTGCGGCCATGGCTCGCAGCGTCTATCGCAGCGACCACCAGTTGCAACTTGCGCTGCTTGTCTTCATGCTGCTCTGTTATGGCACGTTGCTGGGAATCTCATGGAGGCTCGCATGGAGCGATCCAATCCGGCTGACCTTCAACAGCATGCTCAGCCATCTTTTGCATGGGCAATTCGATGTGGACCCGAAGATCGTCCTTTATGAGGGATATTCCCACAACGGGCGCGTCTACGCCTATTGGGGTATTTGGCCGGCTCTGTTGCGGCTCCCGCTTTGGATCGTGCGCCGCATGGACATGGATATGACCATGTGGTCCTGCCTGGCCGCCGTTTGCATTGCGGGAATGGCAAAGGTTCGCGCGGTGCTGTTGGTGCGGCGCCACGGCGCACAGGGTCGGTTTGCCGGGTGGGCAATTGGCCTCGTGCTGGCCTATGTCCTCCTTGGGGGAAGCGAAGTAGGTTATTTGAGGGTTTCCATCTATCAGGAAGTGATCTTGTGGGCGAGCGCCTTTGCCGCGACCTTTGTTTATCTTGCGGTTACAGGGCTTGTGAGTCGTCAGTTTGACATGGCAACGCTGTGCACGATGGCGCTCTGTGCCGGACTTGCCATGCTTACGCGGGTCTCCACGGGCATCGGCCTCCTGATGGCGATGGTGCTGTTGCTCATCGTGCTCGCACTCGAGCCTGCAATGACCGAAGCCAAGGGCCGTTGGGTGTCGATACAGCAGCTGGGGCGGTCACTTACTCAGCGCCGCATTCTCGCGGCGGCGGGAATCCTCACTCTCCTTGTGGCAGTTACTGGATTAATCAACTACTTTCGCTGGGGGAACCCGGCGGCTTTCGTCAACTATTCGCAGTATTGCGATCGTTGCTCGAACGATCCGGAGCACCTGTTCCTCTCCGCCTTGTTCAATCTCGAGCGCCTTCCTTTCGGCCTGATTTATTACTTCTTCCCGGTCTGGGTGCTGCATGGAAGTAACGGCAAGCTTTTCATGGAAAGGACGCAAACACGGCTGTTCGATTACGTCGAGTTACCTCCGAGTAGTTTCTTCCTTACCGATCTGCTTCCCTTGTGCTTTATCGCGCTTTTCGCGATTGCTCTGTGGCGGCGCCGCCCCGTTGACCAGCCTTTTCTGCGCCAGGTGGTAGCCATTGGGATTGGCCTGCTCGTGCCTTGCTTGCTCATGCTCACTTTTGTTTACGTGGCTTACCGCTTTCGGATGGAGTTCTATCCGGAAATCGATTTTCTGGCTTTTCTGGGACTGTATTTTACGGTGACCGACAAGGCAATGCTGGCGACATTTGCCCGGTTCAGTAGATGGATAAGGGCGGCTTTGGCGGTAAGCATTGTGGCCAGTTTTGTGACTTTGATGCTTTACGATCTCTCGTTCGGCGGGCCTGCACAAACGTGTCTGCGCGATGGGGTTGCGCATTATTACGGCCAGGGAGCGGCGCAATATTACCATCGGTCAATGGCACATTTTTTCACCACCCATCGATCGCCTTAGCAAACGTGACAAGTTCTTTGGCAAGGCCCCAGTACCATCACTTTGTAGATTCGCATTGGGGACCCTTTCGCGATCACAAATCCAATGACGATTTCGTTCAAACGCTGGCTCTACTCCGCTTGGCTGGTCCTGATCTGCAGCTTCGCTGTGCTTCACGCGCTCAATCTGCGCGCCGATTTTCCCAGTTATCCACCCTTGAACTTCGACGGTTCCATGTATACCGATGAGGGTTGGTGGGCGAACGCAGCCATCCACGCGCACCTGACCGGTAACTGGTATCCGACGCTAGACTACAACCCTGCGCCGGCAGTGCCTTTGTGGCCTTTTCTAGAGTGGGTCCTATTCTGCTTCACCGGGGTAACGATCGAGGCGGCGCGGGGCCTTGCCATCGCAATGTTCTTTGCCAGCCTGTTCCTGAGCTATCTGTTGCTGCGAGCGACAGGCCCGCGCTGGGTCGCGCTATTGGCGGTTAGCTTACTGGTCACGAGCCCTTTTCTCTATTCCTTCAGCCGGCTAGCGATTCTGGAGCCGCCGCTGACGGCTTTGACGCTGGCGGCACTGAACCTTGCGGTCAGACTGCCGCGATTCCAGCGTCCGGTTTGGGTCTCAATTAGCATTGGCCTTCTGTTTGCGCTGATGACGCTCACCAAGACCTCAGCCGTTTTTCTGCTGCCGGCTTTGGTGTGGGCGATTATGCGGCCGCTATGGAAGGACCGCAAACTAGCTCTGAAATGCGCGATTGCTGCCACGGGATCGAGCATCGTCATTTATGGCCTGTGGATGGTTTTGGTTGTTAGCTCTGGCATGCTCCACGACTACCGATTCTTCCTTTTTATCAACTCATTCCCCTGGCCGAAAAATCTCCATTGGCCGCTGGGCATTGTCCATTTTGCGCTTGAGACTGCATGGGGTGCGGACCACATTCTAATTCCACTGGCCGCTGGAGTCGTGTTGGGATCCGTAGTCGCCTCGCGCTACGCACGGAGCCGCATGCTTCTGATGGACCCGGTCTTTGGAGCGTGCGTGTGGGCTGTCGTCGGCTATTTCCTGTTCATGATCTACCATTGCTATGTCACTCCGCGCTACTTTGCAGTGGTAACAGTGTTCTGCTTTCTGATCGTTGCGCAGGGCGCCGGAACGTTGCTTAGTCAAATCTCTCCTGCGCAAGATCGCAATAGCAGCCGGTCTCCAACGGAGCGCTTAGCCTGGACCCGCTTACTAGGTTGGTCCGTGATCGGAGTGGCCGTCCTGGCTTTGAGTATCAATGGTGCCCGGACCATCAATTACGCCGTCCACCCGAAGTTTACGTTCGTTAACGCGGCCCGGCAGCTCACCCAATATATAGATGATCACCCCAACGGCAAGAGGCTGCTGGTCTCAATCAGCGGAGACCAGATCGCGCTGGTTACCAACCTGCCCACGCTTTGCGATCCTACATCCATGCCATGCGACTCGTTTTCAGACCCGGCTTCTGAACTCGCTCATTACCAGCCAGGCTGGTATGCCGAATGGGACGGCATCGACCAAGACACCCTCGAGGTCATTCATACCCATTTTTCTCTCGAACAGGTTGCCGGCTTCCGTGCTTTCGAGGATCCTAGCCGCCAGGTCCTGTTGCTGTTCAAACTCCACCCGCTGCCTGCCGGCGAGGTGCGCGACCCCGACAAGGAGAACCTGCAAATCCCCCTCCCCGGTGACAAGATCGACATTTCGGTACTCCCTTGGCTAACCAATGCAACTCTGTCGACGCATTGACTCAAGCCGTCGGCGTTGCAACGAGACTCGAGCGTGAATGAGGCTCGCTGTATGGCGCTGTGATAGTTGTGCGAGGGTTGCAGACTCTGCCTCGAATCGCCGGATTCTGCGGGGCTAAGTTATTGAGTTTGTTTATAACATTGTGATGAGTGACTTCTTTAGGCCTCATGATGTCGGAACGCTTGACCGATTTGCGGCAGCTCGCTCTCTCGCTCGGATCGGTAACAGTTGATGTTTAGGGGGTTTCTTACGGCTGGCTGACGATCACTGTGTGACGTTCCTTCATGCGCAGAAAGGGACGCTCGAAGAAACGGTAAGAGAGTTCCGCGAGGACGTAGGTGGCGAGCAACGGCGCGGCGACCCGTACAGCTAGAGTTAGAGCGGCTCTCAGAACGTGGGAATGCAGTGCATTCATCCCCATCTTCCCCATTGGGATCATTCCAAAAAGAGATATTGAGAAATCGTGGAAGACGTACAGGCCATACGAGATTCGCCCGAGATGAACGGCCCATAGGGAGTATTGTCCCACCTGGAAATCGAGCATGGCCCATACAGTCAGGCTCGATCCAGCAGCCGCCAATCCATAGGCAATCATGAGTTGCCAGCTCCCGGAGTGCGTGCGCGGATCATAGAATGCGTTGAACAAGCTTCCCGCGACCAACCAGAAGATGGCCGCCCCCACCAGCGCAAGAACTCGCAACCCCGCGCGAATCTTCGGAATCCTGCCGTTTAGAAACAAACTAAGGAACATTCCGGCCGCAAAACATTCAAACTGAACCAGGGAGTTGGTCCAGGTATTGAGACCCGTATCCGGCTCTCTCGCCACGAGATACAGAGTCCAATTGGCAACGACCACGACAAGGGCGCAGAGACCGAAAAGGAGCCTGCGGCTGCAGTACTTCGCAAGCCAGGGTGCGAACAGATAAAACTGCTCCTCGACCGAAATACTCCACAAAGGGTTGGCTCCGTTCACGATAAAATCATGGGTCGTAACATACCAGGAGCCGAGAAACAAAGCGAAGCAGCCGAGTAATGGCAGATCGTGCGCACCATTGCCGAAGCGAAATGCCCACCATACGCCAAGTAAAAGTGCCAGATAGTAAAGAGGCCAAATGCGGAGGATTCGTCGAAAATAGAATTGTTTAACCCCGACGCTTCCAGTCAAGTGACGCTCACGCTGGAGGAGTTCGAATATGAGAAACGCACTTAGCGTGAAGAATAAGGAAAGGCCGAAGAACCAGCATTGGTCGGTCACATTATAGAGCGTGGTCACGTCGGTCCCGAGGTATTTGACGAACCGCGAGTCGGGTGCAGGCAGCGAATGATCGAGGAAGACCATCAGGAACGCGATGAGCCGCACCACATCCAATCCGGGACGGTAATACCTCTCCGTGGAATTTCGCATGGAATCTCCGGATCGCAAAGACTTCCTCGATTATCCTAGAGCAAAAGTTGCCTTGGGGTCACGGCCTTTCATTCCCATCTTTCGAGAGGACGTTGCAGGTCCTCGCTGTCTACTCACGCGGGAACACAGAACCGGGAACCTTGAAGTGAACTGAAGACGACCGGTCCTGCTCAGCCTGTTTCTCCCAGATTTCGTCGGCGTCCGGAAAAACCTTGACCCGCGTGTAATGACTGTCGATATAGTCACGCAGCGGTCCAAGATGGTCGTCAGAAGGATTCTCCCATCCTGGGAGTTTGTCCAGACCAACCGGTGACCACAAAATATAGCGAACCTGATGTTGTTCCAAGCCCCGAATTACCTCTGTCACCTGCTCTTGCGTCGTGTAGCCATTGTTCATGGTGAGCGATAGTGGCGTCGGGTTGCGCAGGTTTAGTACGAAGGATAGTTCTTGATCTATCGGATCATAAAAATAATCCAATGGCCGCGTATGTTGCTGGATCCAAGTAGTTACCTGGAATGGGATTTGGCCGGTAAAGGCGAGTTTACCTTGGGGGGTTACGAGGATACCGACTGGGATGGGCCGTTGTCTCGCTACCGCACGTAGGGCCACGAGCAAGGTACCCGCTGTCAATACCAACACAAGCGTTCGAGCGAGCTTTCGTGGGGAATCGAGCAACCAACCAAGGAGAATGATCGCGGGCAACGAAACGGCCGCCATCCTGACCCAGTCCGGGGCGGGGGCCGCGCTCAGAAGCATGAAGAAACCCACGACTGCGACCAACATCGGGCGCTCCCAATACTCCAGAGGCTTCTTACGGCACTCTCGCCAGTAACGAGCAAAGAATAGAATGTAGGCGAATGGAATCACGGCAAACAAAAATAGCCAAGCTGCAAATCGATGAAGAAACTCGCGCAGGGAAGTACAAGCGGGAAAGAATGTCTTAAGAGCCTGGGATGAGTTCACATCGGCCAGTTTGGGGTAGTACTTGAGGACGAAGACGATTGTGCACCAGAAGAAACGGGCCGGGCCTGCCTTCCAAATAAAATAGGCGTTCACGGCCAGAAGGATTGTAAGGAAACTGGTGACTAGAGAAACCTCCTTCTTGAGCAACCTGCGCCACGACTCTTGCCTTTGCCGGGATTCCCACAGTAGGAAGAGAGCAAGCCCCACGACAACAGCTACTCCGCTGGTCTGGGTGAAGCACGAGCTGAGGCCGGAAAAGACCCCGGCGGCAGCAATCCGTGCCGCAGTTCGCCTTTCCATCAGTATGGCGATAGCTGCGGTTGAGGCCAGCAAACTGTACCAATGATGGGTAGGGTCGTACAGAAATTCGCGTGCTCCAACGAGGAACATGAGGCTCGGCAATAGTGCCAGGCCGGGGCGCATCAGCTTTCTTGAGATCACGACGCCAAGCCAGGCCAGCCCAAGCCCCAGAAGCAACACCAACAGATTGGGAATCCAGAGCCGAAGCCCGAAAAGCTTGAACATGAAGAAATTGACAAGGGCTGTGCCCGGGGTCAAAAACTCAAAAACGTCCCGGTAGATCATTTCCCCCTGATACATCCGCTGGCCTGGAGCCAGACAAATGAAAACATCGCCAAAGCCATTGCCTTCAACAGGGAGGAAGGGCGGAATAAAGAGAAAGCAGTAAAGGAAACTCAGCACGCCAAGTAAGAAGAGGCCGGTCGGAATATCAATGATCTTGGAATGGAATGCGACGATCTTCTGTTTTGTTGGCAACATCGGTCGTGTCTCCCAAGCTAGGGTGCACATAAACAGGGAATGCTTCAGCCCCTCATTTTTCTCGGGGTAGGAATATAACCTGATCGCCTATGCGATTCGCGAGGTAGTAGCTGCGGTATAACTCATCAAGGAAGCGGGGGCCGAAATCGACAGACCCGTACCAAGACTGCCCGAAGGCTGATTGCGGATCGGTGTCAAGCACAACGGCGCCAAATGCCTGCGCCCGTATCTGCTGCCACAATGGCTCCGCGAAAGAGGAATCTCGCGTATTGATTACGCTGAAGAAAAAGGGATCTAGAACATAAGGGACTTGTCCTGCGCGGACGGATAGCAGGGGGTTGTCTGCCAGGACGGGCCTTTGCAGATTCTCCGCCAGTTGCAAAACCCGCTCAGAATTTCGGCGATTCGACTCTCCGTTTATAACATCATGCCGAAGCGTCACGAGTTGCTCTGGCAAAGTGAACAGTGTTGCAACAGCCAGGAGGCAAATGCCGATGTTCATGCCGCGCTCTGACTGTCTGTTTAGCCATGTGCTGAACACGATGATCGACGCCACGTAGAGATCCAGAAGATGATTGCCATCGGCTCCCGGAGTGCCCATGATTACGGCGGTGACCAACGTTGTCGATGCCAGGAAAAGTGGCGGTATGAGCCCCAAATCGGCGCGCCAGCTCAGAAGGGCGGCAAACCCCAGAACCATGAAAGCCACCCCATTGCGGGGCGAGTCGCCCGCGGCCGCAATTACGGTGTTAAGGGGTCCTTTAAGAAAAATGGACACCCAGTTTCCACCGCTGAGAGCGCAGGCAGCAAAAATGTGAAATGCGCGATCTCCACTAGCGAATTGAATCGCGCAAAGAACCAGAACATAACCTCCTGCGGTCATTGCGAGAAGCTTCCAAACGTCCTTGGAGCGGCGAGTCAGGAGGAAGGCGGCGACCGCAGTGAACAGGCCAAAGACGGTTGTCGGTTTCGCGGCAAAAGCCAACGTGAATAAAGTCGAAGCTGCGAAAATCCGCCGCCAGCTCGGCGCTTCTTTCACGCAAAGAACCAATCCAAGAAGATTCAAGGATGCCGGCAGCACGTCGCCGCGGATGTTCGCCACAACTGTCTGTACGGATGGTGTGGCCAGGGCCACAAGAGCCGAAGAAGCGCTAAGCCATGCCTGCACCCCCAGTCTCCGCAGAAGCAGGTAGATACCAATCAGAAGCATGACCAACGAGACCAATTCAATCAACCGGCCCGCCGCCACTTCGTGCAACCCCATGCTCATCAAACCAGCTTGAATTACAAAATGAAGCGGAAAGTAGCGAGTTCCCCCGTAACCCAGCGGACCGTATAGGGGCCTGTAGAAAACGCCATTCTTCAAATCCGCGGCCAGCGCGGTCCAAGCTCCGGCAGAGCCACTCATATTGAAGTCTGTATGCCAACTGACCCAGGCATGCGCGATCGTCAGCAGAACCAATAGAGCGAGTGAGACAAACAGCACCGGCTGGATGAACTTGCGAATGCGATGTCCCTGCGCGTTCATGCGCCCTCACTTCCATCCGGGATCAAGCTTCGTCTCCTGTTTCGCACGGGATTCCTTCAATGTGGATCCTGGATGCTCAGATTCCAAATGCAGACCTGGAACAAGTGGAGCGCAGCCAATTCACTTATTCATTCCTTTGCCAAATCTCCTTCGATTCACTGCCGTCAAGGCTATCAAATCGTTTCACCAGATGATAGTTCACTTGTACGTATCTCTTTAGTGGCCCCAGATGATCTTCTTCCGCATGGTAGAACTTTGGATCGGTGATGCCGGGCGGCCATTCAATGAATCTCATAGGACACTTTTCCAGAGTCGCGATGGCATTCTGAACATCTTGAGGTCGAGTAAATCCGGTATCGTCATAGCCCGTGGTCTTGTCCATTGGCCGGAGAGCCAGCGGGTAAAAGACGCCTGTTTCTCCTGCGGAAAAGAAAATGTCGCCGGGTCGAGTGTGAGCGGAAAGCCAATCCAGGAGCTGGTAATCTGGGAAATCCTTGTTGGGAAAGGCAAACGGTCCCCGAGGCAACTGCAAAACGCTCATGGGTGAGGTCTGCATCTGTATGGGGTGATGGGCAAGGGAGAACAATGCCGCGATCCAAAGGAAAAAGATCGCTGTCCGCTGAAGTGTCCGCTGCTTCTGAAGGAAGTAGATCAGCAGAACCAGGGCGGGTCCGGAAACTGTGCACAATCTGAAATAGGACGGAGACGGGGCGACACCCGCAAAGAAGGACAGCCCCAGGATACTCACGAGCATCAACCGGGCTCCCTCTTCGTTCTTTTTGCCTTTTCGCCAATGCCAAATCAAAAAAACAAGATAGATAAGTGGAACCAGGGCGTGAATGAGAAAGTAACGGCCCTGCGCAATGAGTAAATGAGCCAGAGGCAAACCACGAGGAATCTCGCTCAGGTACACATGGAAGGAGTCATCGGCGCGATCGAGCGGAGCATATACGGCGGGGAAACGAAAAAGACAATCCAGAAAAACCTCTAAGCCTGCCTTCCAAACGAAATACGCCTCTGTCGCTAAAACAACGACAATGAAAGAGGCCACAATGCAAGCTACCTTCATGGACGGCTTCCGCCAGCCAGATCTGCTTGTGTGTCCCTCCCAGAGCAGGAAAACCGCAAGGCCAGCAACTGCAAAGACTCCCTGGGTTTGCGTAAAGAACGAAGCGATCCCACAGAGCCCGCCCGCAATCGCCAAACGCCTAAGTGTTCTTTCCTCCATGACCACAGCCAGGGCCGCGAATGAAGCTGCGGAACTAAACCAACGATGCGAGTCCACCATCACGGGCAAGAATCCGAATGCAAGAAATAGGAAGGCGGGTAGCAAGGGCAGGAAGCGGCCTCTTCGAATCACTTTGCAGCCGATGAATGCAACCAAGGCTGTAAGTACGAGGCCTACGACAATCAAATCGACATTAGGAATCCAATTCCGTTGGCCGAAGAAGCGAAAGAAAAACACATGCACCAATTCAATGCCTGGCGTTGTCAGATCGAAGAAGTCCAGGTAGAACCTTTCTCCGGCCCAAAAGCGGCTTGAGGCCAAAATGAAAAACCCGACTTGGTCGAATCCTCCCCATATTGGAATGAAAGGAAAACGGAAGAGATTGCAATAGAGAGATGAAAGGGCCGCGAGCATTAACAGAAGAAAAGGATTTCTCGGGATGCCGCGCCTCTGAACTTTTGCATTTGGAAATCGCACGAAATTCAGACTCCTAAACATTGACGTTTGGCTTTGACTTTGTGTCGCTTATGCGAGGCCCGATCCCAGGCAACGTCGCCGCCACACTTCTCGCCTCAGCTGTCCCTCTGCCGCCATCAACCAATAGCACCGCGCCTGCTTCACTCTCCTGAGTCTGCCACGATGTACCAGGTGCCGGGCACTCCTTCCGGAGGGCGACAGAGCGAGTTTGGAGGACGACGAATCTTCAAGATGACAGGACGCAGCGCCTGACGCTGCGAAGTCCTTTGGGGGGATGCATGGGGAAACGCATTCTTTGGCGACATTACCAAAGTAATAAATGCTGGTAATGCTCTCGTGTCGAGTGTACTCACATGAAGCAACTCATTGAAAAAATGTGATCTCGGCGAAGACCCTGTGGTACGCTGATTGTGCTGTTAAGAAGCCTTTGCGTTTCGCAAGTCGCGCGAAATCGGTAGAGCGTGGGCCAAGTGTCGTGCTCACAAACAGCATGTTTCCATTCTAGTTACATTCGCCAATCTGCGGAGGAAAAACGCATGCGAACTTTTGCTTTGAAATCTGTCGGTCAGGTTTTGGTCTTGGTTTCTGCGTCGCTTGTGCCCCTGGCTCTTGGGGCTCAGGCTGCGCCATCTGCAAAGGGGCCTACCAATGACTCTCCGTCGCGGTGGGATATCTTTGCAGGTTACAGCTATCTTGCCCCCAAGGGGACGGTGCAGGTCCCTTATCCGAACGGCACCTTTGTGCCCTATTCTTACGATGCCGTGAACGTAGGTGGGCTCTTTAGCGGCGCGTATTTCTTCAACCGCTTTGTCGGTGTTCAGGCGGAGTTTGCCGAGCATGAGTATGGTGACCAACGCAACGGCGTGGGCGGCAATCCCGTCGGCACACATGGCAACGATGACGGCTTTATTACCATCGCAGGTGGCGTGATCTTTCGCTTTCCTTACGGAAATATTACTCCGTTCGCGCACGGACTCGTGGGTGGGGCGCTGATCGATGGGCCATACCATCAGGTCAAAACGTGGGGTCCTGGCCTCACCGTGGGAGGGGGTATGGACTATGAGACGCCATGGTTCAACCATCGTCTGGCCATCCGGCTCTTCCAGGCCGACTATGAGTACATGCACGCCGACTTCGGTCCCCAGGCCTCTCCTCCAGGCGGCCGCGCCAACATCGATGCGGCGCGCCTGAGCACGGGCGTGGTGTTCCACGTTGGTTCCATCGCACCTCCGGCGCCGATCACACTGGCCTGCTCGGCGAGCCCGGAATCGGTCTATCCCGGCGACCCGGTGACCGTGACGGCGACGGCGGGCGGCCTGAACCCGAAGGACCATGTGATTTACAGCTGGTCTGGAGCGGGCGCGACCGGCAGCGACACGACGGTGAAGCTGGATACCGGCGCGCTGGCGCCCGGCGAGTACACGGTGACCTGCAACGTGAAGGAAGGCAAGCCGGGCAAGGAAGGGCTGAAGCCGTGGGAAGCGGCGACCGGCACGGCAGGAATTACGGTGAAGGCCTTCGAGCCGCCGACGATCAGCTGCTCGGCGAGCCCCAGCACCATCAAGCCGGGCGACTCGGCGACCGTCACTTCGGTGGGCATGAGCCCGCAGAACCGGCCGCTGACCTACAGCTACACGGCCTCGGCGGGCACCATCACGGGCACCGGGACGACGGCGGAGTACTCCTCGGCTGGCGCGCCGACAGGAGCGGTGGGGATCACGTGCAATGTCTCGGACGACAAGGCACACACGGCGACTGCCTCGACCGGCCTGACGATCACGGCGCCGTATGTGCCGCCGGCACCGAAGACGCAGGCTCTGTGCTCGATCAGCTTTGCCACCGACAAGAAGCGGCCGATGCGCGTGGACAATGAAGCGAAGGCCTGCCTCGACCAGGTGGCATTGGATCTGAAGCAGCAGGCTGACGCCAAAGCCGTGGTGGTCGGCGAGCAGACTTCGGACGAGAACGCCAAGACCGCCAAGGAGCAGAAGGTCGCTGCCAAGCACAAGCACGCCAAGGTAGACCAGTTTGCGGCGCAGCGCGCTGTGAACGCCAAGGACTACCTGGTGACCGAGCAGGGCATCGATGCTTCGCGCATCAGCGTAGCCACGGGCGCGACCGAGGGGCAGACGGAAGAGAACTACCTGGTGCCCGCGGGAGCGAACTTCAGCGCCGATGTGAGCAGCACAACGCCGGTAGACGAGACGACGGTGAAGCCGCAGGTACGCAAGCCGCTGCCGGAGCGTCACCCGAAGAGGAAGGGTGCGGCAGCGAAATAAGCTGCGCGGCCGGCTGTCTTCGCAACAAGAATCCGCGAGCCCTTCCTCGCCAAGGCGGGGCTCGCGGGAACCCAACCTGCAACCACCGTCCGCAGTGCTTTCGAGGCTGACCGGGATCGAACCTGGTCAGCCTCTTTGCTTTTGCAGCATGGTTTCGCCGTCAAATTCTTTGCTGTTCAGAACTCTCGATTTCAACTGATTTGGCGCGTGCATCATCGACCAGAACTCGTTTGCCGCTTCCGTCGCGCAGTCTGTGCTTCGACCCGTCTATACTTCCGTATGTGAAAAATCTGAGATTTCATTCGGCGTTGTGCGCTATCGTCTTGGCCGTTGCCGCAGCCCCGCTCGCGCACGGCCACCCAGCAAAGACTGACGCCGGGCCGCAACTTGCAATCATCGACACCGACATCGGCGACGACATCGACGATGCGTTTGCGCTTGCTCTTGCGCTGCGCAGCCCTGAGCTGCACATTCTGGGCATTACAACGGCCTACGGTGATACGGAGTTGCGTGCGCAGTTACTCGATCGATATCTTGGCGCCATAGGCCGTGCCGATATCCCGGTGGCTGCCGGCGTCGCCACGCCTCATAATAATGTTTTCACTCAGGCGGCCTATGCGCATCAGGCGCCCGAGCGGAAGCACCCGGATGCGGTTGCGTTTCTGCTCGACCAGATTCGCGCCCATCCTGGCCAGATCACGCTGATCGCTATCGGCCCGCTGTTCAACGTTCAGGCGGCAATTGAACGCGATCCGGCTACCGTTCGCCAGCTAAGGCGAGTGGTGATTATGGGCGGCAGCATCTACCGGGGCTACGGCGACGATAAGAGCGGAGCTCCCCGGCCTCCGGATCCTGAATGGAACATCAAATGCGATCCGGCAGGAGCACGGGCTCTCTTTTCTGTCGGGGTCCCGGTCTTCGTGATGCCGCTCGATTCGACCCAGATTCCTTTGAAAACTCCGGCGCAAGGGGCAATCTTTTCCCAAGGCTCCCCCCTCACTGACCAGTTGACCCTGCTTTATCACGAGTGGACCGGTGCAAGCGAATGGCGCACACCGACACTCTTCGATCCCGTGGCCGTCACCTATGCCATTCGCCCCGAACTATGTCCAGCAACGCCAATGCGGCTTGAAGTAGATGACAAGGGCTTTACGAGACCGGTGGAAGGCGCGCCGAATGCCCAGGTCTGCCTTAAGTCCGATGAAAGTGGTTTCATGACTTTGCTGCTCGACCGGATCACGAAGAACGACCCTCGGTGAGTCTCAAAGCACCGCCTATGCAGGGGTGAGCGAAGCCGGAGCCAGCACGCGAAATCCTGAGTCCGCCGCTGCGGACGAAGGACCTGCAATCATGGCGGAGAGGGAGGGATTCGAACTTGAGCCGCTTTGCGGGCGTGAGCGAAGCGGGAGCCCGCAGGCGAAATCCTGAGCGCAGCCGAAGGACCCAAAAAGCTGGCGGAGAGGGAGGGATTCGAACTTGAGCCGCTTTGCGGGCGTGAGCGAAGCGGGAGCCCGCAGGCGAAATCCTGAGCGCAGCCGAAGGACCCAAAAAGCTGGCGGAGAGGGAGGGATTCGAACTTGAGCCGCTTTGCGGGCGTGAGCGAAGCGGGAGCCCGCAGGCGAAATCCTGAGCGCAGCCGAAGGACCCAAAAAGCTGGCGGAGAGGGAGGGATTCGAACCCCCGATACCCTTACGAGTATGCCTGATTTCGAGTCAGGTGCATTCAACCGGGCTCTGCCACCTCTCCGATTTGTTTACAACATTTTACGAAATGCTCGGGAAGTCTTCCGTCTGCTACTGGCAGTTTTGATGGCACTTGCGTCCTCGGAAATCTGCTCCACCGCGGCCTGCGCGTGATTCACGCTCAAGAGTGCATACCGCTTGGTCATCTTTGTGGTTCGGCGCCCCAGAAGCTCTCCAGTCGTATGCAAATCCACGCCCGCCATCACCAGTCTACTTGCGAAAGTATGGCGATTGCAATGCCACTTGTAATCCTTAACGATACGCTCGGAACCCAAATATGAGCGCACGGGATCCGGATCCTTGCAACTCAAGCTCGCCATAACAAGGGATGCCCAGAGCACGCCCTGAGCGAAGTCGAAAGGCCTCGCGGCTAAGACCTGGGACCGAGAATATGCAGTCCGCTTTGTTCCGTAGAGAAAGCAGAAACCTCCCCGCCGTGGGCGCGACCTGCCGATGGATTTTCGATCGCGGCAAGGCTGGGCCGCGGCCACTGCTTGCGGCCCCCTGATCACGAACCCGCCGGAAGGGCATGCTGGTGGTGCAAAGTTACTCAATACGCTTTCGATTTCATTTGCTCGTCGAATCGACTTGGTACACATTCAGGAAAAAGCCAAATCCCTATTCCGACGGGTCTTCGGCAGTGAAGGGCGAGCAGCACGGCTTGTTGGTGGCGTGGAAGTTCATCAGCTCGAGGCGAATGCCGTCGGGATCGTACATATTGAACTGGTACTTGCCGTCGAGGCCGATCTTGGGCGCCGGATCGTGGCGGCCGGTTAGGCGGTTGCCGGCCTCGAGCACCTTGTAGGCGTCGGGGACCGAAGCTTCGCCGATGGAAAGGTGATCGAGAACGCCAAGCTGGTTCTGGGTCATGTCGCCGGGAATGCCAGTGCCCGGGCCAGCCGAGAGCATGTATTCGAGCCAGTCGTGGCCGTCGGGAACCTGCTGGCTGACCCAGTCGAGCCGGCCTTCTTTCATGCCGCCGAACCAGTAGGGCTTGAAGCCGAGCAGGTCCTTATAGAACTTGTCTTCGGCCTCGCGGCTGTGCACCAGGATACCGAGGTGAATAATGTGCCGGCCAATGGCGTCGGGTGCATTCACCGACCGCTTGAAGCTGCCGCCCGGCTGCACAAACTCCACTCGATTGCCCTCGGGATCGAACACCTCGAACCAGAGGGTGCCGTCGGTTTCCCGGATCACGGTCTGCGGGACCCGCCATCCGCTGGCGGCAAGGTATGTGCGCAAGCCAATGGCATCGGCCGTGTTGAAGGCAATGTGGTCGAGGCGGTTAATGCCCGAGCCGGGCGGGAGGCGCAGTACCTCAATAAACTGCGTGGGGTTCAGGCAGTAGTCCACGCCTTTCACAATCTCGGGATCGGGCTGCCGAACCGCGCCGACGATTTCGCGGTAGTAATGGTCGGCCGCAACCGGATCGGATGTGTAGATGGCGATGTGCGAGATGCCGGTGATGGCGGGGCGAGCGGGGGCGGACTGGGCGCGCGCGGCGACAGCGGAAAGAATGATGAGAAAAGCAGCAAGAGTCCTGAAGAGCATGGGTTGCCTCGATTTCCCACAACCAGACAACCATACATGGGCTGTCGAATGCCGCGCAAACCGGGTGGCGCACTTGCGGAAACAAGGTTGGGGGCGGATTGCGTGAATTCGGCCGTCGCTGAAGGGAAAACCGACAGGGCGGAGGCCCTATCGATATTGGTGTTCGAACGTACGGGCTATTAAGAACTGTAAAAAGAAATGTTCACCTCGCAGATTGCGTCCGTCGTCCTTTCGGGACTCCCGGCTAAATTCGATCCCTCTCCCCACGTGATGGGAGAGAGAAGAATGCATAAGGGCAGAGCTCAAATCGGAGGGACACAACCGGCCGTGTGGTGCGATGTTCCTGGGAGCCTTGCGGTAGTCCGAAGCGCGTTGTCCAAGTCTGAACCGTTTGTGGTCCTCGCAGAATCTGTCTCCAACCCAATTGCCGTCCGGCTTGCAGCGGAACCAGGTGACATCGCAGGTCTACGTGTGGTCCCGGATTTGTCGGCGTAAGCGCATGTGCGCAGCTCAGATCGGGCGGACTGGGCGCCTGCAAAGGCTGTGCGCCGGTAAAGTGCACTGCGGCCGCTTCGCCGCGCGTTGTGCTATGGTTGACCCGCTGCAGTGGAGGTTCGAATGGCGCAACGCTGCGTATTTCGTCTTCTCGTTCTGCTAGTTCTCTCGCTCTTGCCCGCGTGCACGTTTGCAAGTACGGTCGTGTTCTGGCAGCCCGGATTTCCGGCGGCGGATTCTGCTGCACCGAATGAAGCGGGATTGCGCGCAGCCTTTGCTGGCGCGGGGTTTGCGAATGCTGCCGATCTGCCCGGCGCCTTGACTGCTGCGGACACGGACTTGCTGATACTGCCCTACGGATCGGCGTGGCCGGAGGTGGATTGGGATGCAATTCTGAAGTACCTGGACCATGGAGGGAACCTGCTCACTCTGGGTGGCAAACCGTTCACACGCGCGGCCTACGAGGACGCTAGTGGATGGCATCTGCGCGCGGAGAGCACGGCGCAGACGCTGGAGCTGTTTATCGACGGGTACCAGGAGACGCCGGGATCCGATGGGCTCCGCTTCACGCCGAACGGCGACGTGTTTCCGCAGCTTGCTTCGTTTGGATGGCGTCGGGCGTTCAGCCCGGTAGTGCGGCTCTCGGTGATTAACTACGATGCGACCGGCGGCGCCACCGGCGGCGAGGATATGGATCTGACCACACTCGCCTGGGGCGAGCGCAGTGGGCACAAGCTGGCGGCCCCAGTGCTTGAGCTGGACCACAACGCTTATCGATTCGTTGGCGGGCGGTGGATCCTGGTGGCGTGCGAGCCGGATGCGGATTTCTTCAGCAACGGAGAACTGTTGGCGACCCTTGCGGAACTGGCGGTAAGAAAGAACGATCGCTTTACCTTCCGGCCACGTGTGCCGCTTTTCGTGCCGGGTGAAGCGTTGGAGTTCGATTACACATCCTCCGATCCGCTGGCGACACAGCCCGCAGGCGAGCAACTGCACGTTCGCGTGACCTCAGAAGACGGCGGGGTGCATTACGACCAGACCGATCCGGCGGAACATGCGATGACGCTGCCCGAAAGCGCGGCCGAAGGCAAGGGCTTACACAGTGTCGAAGCCACGCTGCTCCGAGACGGGAAACCGTTGCGCACGTACCGGTCCGGATTCTGGATGCGGGACTGGCAGTATCTCCTGTCGGGGCCGAAGCTGACGGTGGGCACTGACTATTTCGAGTTGAATCGCAAGCCGCTCCCGGTGGTTGGGACGACGTACATGTCCGGGGATGTGTCGCGGCTCTACCTCATGCTGCCGAACGCATATGTGTGGGACCGCGACATGGCGCAGATTCATGCGGCGGGACTCAACATGATCCGCACGGGATTGTGGACGACCTGGCAACACGAGTTGGCTCCCGACGGGCAGATGAGCGAGCCGGCGATGCGAGCGGTGGAGGCGTTTCTGATGTGCGCTCGGCACAACGACCTGCCGGTGCAGTTCAATCTCTTTGCGTTCTACCCGGACGAGTTTGGCGGAGAGAATGGCTACCTCGATCCGGCGGCGCTCCACGCGGAATCGCTCTACGCTCAATCGCTAGTCGAGCGCTTTCACGCAGTGCCGTTCCTGGCCTGGGACCTGATCAACGAGCCGAGCGCAAACAGGAACTTGTGGCATACCCTGCCCGATTACGATCCATTCGAGCAAGCGGCGTGGCGCAAGTGGATCGCGGATCGCTCCCCGGACCGCGCGAAGCTGCTGCATGACTGGGCTGAACCGTCGCTGGGAATTGGGCGCGATTTGCAGGCGCGACCGACGGTCATGGGAACGGAGATGGCGGCCGAAGATCCACTGGCGCTTCCCAGGGCCGGATCGTTTTCACCGGATGCGGTGCGGAGCGGCTTCAATCCGCTAAAGGAGTTCGACTACGCGCTCTTCACACAGTGGGTGTTCGCCAATTGGGTGAGCAGGATGCGAGCCCTGATCCGCAGCACCGGCTCGGAGCAATTGATTACCGTCGGCCAGGATGAAGGTGGCGTAGCGGGACGCGTCTCTCCCGCATTCTATTCGCCGCAGATCGACTTTACGGCGGACCACGCGTGGTGGGACTACGACGCGATCCTGTGGGCCTCGCTGGCGCCGAAGTTTCCCGGCAAGCCGATGCTGCTCCAGGAGACGGGTGAGCAGCGCAGGCTCACGCTGGACGGCCAATTGCGCTTCAGCGCACAGGTGGAAGCGTGGCAACTAGAGCGCAAGATCGCCATCGCATTTGCACAGGGGGCCGGAGCGTTGGAGTGGGTGTGGAATATGAATGCGGACATGGCCAACGACAATGAAATCACCATCGGCGCCGTGCGCCCGGACGGAACGGAGAAGCCGGAAGCGGACGTGCTGGCGGGCTACGCCGCGTTCGCCAACAAAAGTCCTCAGAGCTTTACGAAGGTTGAGCCGCCGGCGGTAACCATGGTGACGTCGCAAGCGCTGCTGTATTCGAATCTGGGCGGCCTGGCGCTGGACACTCAGAAGCGCGCACTGCGCGCAATGGCGTACTTCGATCACACGCCGCTGCGCATGTTGCCGGAAAATCGGCTGGCGGAACTGGGAATGCCGAAGCTGGTGTTTCTGCCGTCGGCGCAGGGGCTAACGGAAAAGGCATGGGGCGAGCTGCTGGATTACGTCGCGTGCGGCGGAACGCTGCTGGTAACCGGTCCGGTCGATCGCGATGAGCATTGGCAGCCGGTAAATCGGACGGCGGACCTGGGTGTGACGGCAACCGTTGCTCCGCTGGCGGTGCGCGGGTCGGAGTTGACGTTGCCGAATGGGAGCACTTATTCGCTCGGATTTCCCGCCGGCGTGCAGCAGGCGGCGACATGGACCATGCGCTTCGCCGATGGGAAATCCGTGGAAATCGTTCCTCATGGCAAAGGCCGGATTCTGTGGGCGGCGGATCCGGTGGAGTTTGCCGAGGGATATACGGCGGTCGCTGCGTTGTATAAGTGGGCGCTCGACGAGGCCGGTCTGAAACCGGTATTCCGCGAGGTGGAGCGGCTGTCGCCGGCGGTGCTGGCCTTTCCCACAGTTCTGGACGACGCGGAAATCTACAGCTTCAGCAACGAATCGCTCGATCCACAGACAGTGGACATCGTCGATGCGCACACGGGCGCGCACATTCACTTCGAAATGCAGGCGCAGCGTGGCGCGGTGCTGCTGTTGGACCGTAAGGGAGCGGTACTGGCGAGCTACGGCGGCGCGGCGGTGGATGCGGAATGATCCGCCCGGATATGGTGACTACGCCCCACTAGGGTTGGTCCTCGACTGGACGCCAGAGCTTCACCTGCTGGTCGATTTCCGCCCTCTCTGCGGGGCTCAGCTTTGCTGCCGCAGCGGTGCGAAGTTCCGTCGTTTTCGCCTTTGTCTGGCCGGTGAAATGAGGCTCGGCAAGACACAACCAGAAATACACCTTCGCCGGCTCAGCCTTAAGCAGCATTGCGTAATTGAATTGCGCCGCTGCGTCGCCCTGTTGCGCCGATCGGTAGAGCCACTTCCTCGCAATATCGTTGTCCGGCTGCAGACCTTCCTCGCCCTGGTAGTAGGCCATCCCCAACTGGAATTGCGCATCGGGCGAGCCTGCCTCGGCGGCCCGGCGTACGAAATCGAAGGACCGGGCCTCGTCCTTGGTGACGCCCTGGCCGTTGTGGTAGAGGAACGCCAGATTCATCATGGCGTCGGAATTATTCTGCTGCGCCGCCTTTTCGTACCACGCGATCGCTTGCCCAAAGTCTTGCGGAACTCCTTTGCCGTGCTCGTAGCAGAATCCGAGCGAGAATTGCGCGGGGGCGAATCCCTGGTCGGCCGCCTTGCGATACCATTGCGCAGCCGTCGCAGGATCTAGCGGGACGCCGGTGCCCGACTCGTACAGTACTCCCAAGCTGTGCTGCGCCCGCGCGAGGCCGCGGTCGGCAGCCTTGCGGTACCATACCGCGGCCTCGACCGGGTCCTGGGTTACATGGGCGCCAAGCTCGTATTGCACTCCGATCCGAAATTGCGCGTCGGGGTTGCCGGCGTTTGCCTTTGCCATCAGGGCCGGATCGATCCCGCTGGGCTGGGCCGGAGTTTGGCCGCTGCAAATGGTTGTGATCATGGTTACCAAAGCCAGTGCCGTCCTCAATTTCCAGCGGCTGTTCATGAAATTCCTCCCGCAGCACAAATCAAGATATCAGAAGGCGCCCCTGGTGGTTGTTGATCCGTGTCATTCCGAGGGGCTGCAAAGCAGTGAACGGTTCCCATGACCGGGAGTTGAGGCCCGTAGCCTCAAGTCACGAGCCTGTCGATAAATCGCCGATACACTCATCGAGCGCGAAGTCGGGTTCCAAACGGTTGACCGCCATTCCCGAAGTATCGCCATTTTTGTCCTTCGCGACCGATTTGCGGAAGGATAGCCGGCAATCCTCCCGAAGCTCCAAAATGGCTGCGATCGGGCTCCAAGTTCGCATTGGCCTGTACGCAACAGCCAACTGCTCCGAGCGGTATGCGAGCATCATCGCGCTGCCGTAGCGGGAAAACTCAGTCGCCGGGAGAAACTCTGAAGTATCGCGTTGGCGTCGTGCCAAACGTCTTTCGGAAAGCCACAATCATTGCGCTGGGTGTGCTGTAGCCCGCTTCAAGCGCCGCGTGTGTCACCTTTGCGCCTCCTCCCAGCAATCGTAGGGCTTGCATGAGCCGTAATTGCTGACGCCATTTTCCAAACGTTATCCCCGTGGAGGCGAGAAAAAGCCGCTCGATCGTCCTTCTGCTGGCGCCGTTTCGCCGGCAGATTGTTGCCAGGGGCCTTCGATCGGACGGGTCTGCCATGAGCACATCCGCAACCCGAAGCGCTCGTGGATCGTTGGGGCCCGGAAGCTGAAGCGGCGCGACCTGAACGATGCGGAGCTGATCGAGAATGACATCGATGAGGTGACTCTGCCAGGCAAGCCGGCGCCGGAGACAGCTGCAAACGCACGCATGGAGAATCAACTCCTTCAGCAAGGCTGGGACATTGACAACGCAGCATTCCCGAGGCAGCGAGGCAGCTAGCCGCGACCTGAAATAGAGTGTCCGCATTGCAACGGAGCCCGACATTGTAACGGTGTGCGCGGTCCTGGCGGGAATCCACACGGCACGATGCATGGGGACCACCCACGCGCTGTCGCCGGTGGCTACTGTCATGACTCCGCGGGATGCAAAGACCAGTTGATCGCGATCATGAAAATGCAACGGGATCACGTGCCCTGCCGCGTAGTCGTGGGTCAGCGTGACGATGGGAGCGCTTTTGGCTGGCAAGCGATCGAACACGGCGGTTTGTCGCTTATTCAACACTACTTGACACAATATCGAATGTCCGACTCGCCCGCAAGGTCCTACCCTGAACGTTGTGTAAGTGCTTTCGCGGGAGAATGCGCGTGAATCGTCTCCATCACTGGTTGTGCAGCTCAGCCCATTGGCGGCGTACGCTGGAGCGCCGTATGCCATGGATTCTGTCAGGAGCGGAGCTGGGCAGCGAAGTTTTGGAAGTTGGACCTGGCCCAGGCCTCACCTCCGATTTTCTTCGCAGACGAGTTGCGCGCCTCACGGCCATTGAAGCGGAACCAAAGCTGGCAGCGTCACTGCGCTTGCGGTTAGGCGGTAACAACGTTGCGGTGGTCACCGGCAACGCGGCTGCGATGCCCTTTCCCGATGCGGCGTTTTCGGGATGCGCGACGTTCACCATGCTGCATCATGTGCCTTCGCCGGAATTGCAAGACAGGGTGCTTCGCGAATTACGAAGAGTGCTGCGCCCGGGCGGCGAACTGGCGGGGAGCGATAGCCTGCCCAGCGCGTTCATGCGGCTGATTCACCTTGCCGACACCTTCGTTCCGGTCGATCCGGACGGTTTTGCCAACCGGCTGGAAGCAGCGGGGTTCGAGGTGATCCAGGTGGAAAAGGCCGCAGGTTTTTTCCGGTTTCATGCACGGCGTCCGCTTGAACACATGGGCGCGGAGGATCGGAGGGAACGTGAGCAACAAAGGTGAATTCATCAACCCTTCGAGCCGGATGAACTCCCATCTGCCGGCTCTGAATCAGGAGGAATCCCCAATGAAAAATCGATCGGTAAAGAAAACCCGGTGGTCGATCATACTTCTTGCGGCCGTGTTCGCGGGATCGTCGTTCGGCCTGTCGCCGCGAGCCTCGGAGGCGGCTGACGCGGTGGCTTGCGCTGCAAACAAAGAAAACCGGGCACTGGACTTCTGGCTGGGCGAGTGGACCATCGCCGCGCCTGGCGGATCGCCGAACGCAACCAGCAAAGTGACCCTCGAATTGGACACGTGCATGGTCGTGGAGCGCTGGGACGGCGGACGCGGCCACAGCGGAGAGAACTTTTTTGCCTACAGCGCGGACGACAACAGTTGGCACGGAATGTTTGCCGACAATGAGGGCCGCGTCCACATCTTTGTGGATGGCAAGGCGGCCTCTGGTTCTGCCGAGTTCTCCGGCCCCAGCCGAGGCCCGCAGGGAGAAACGGTGCTGAATCGGGTGACCATCCGCTGCATCGCAGATAATCGCGTCGAGCAGATTTGGGAGAAGTCTTCCAATCACGGCAAGACGTGGACGGACGCCTTCAGCGGGGAATACACGCGCAAGCAACCGTGATCAGTGGAGGCCAGATGCAGTGCCTGTCAGGTTGGTGGGTCTCCTGCGCGATCGTGCTCGCGTTCGCCGGCAGCCGCGCTCCTGCTGCGCACATTGATGCAGCTGCGCCGGAGGTTCGAACAAGCGCCGGCGCACTGCAGGGCATGCGTCTCAATGCCGGCCGAGACGGCGCGACGTTCCTCGGTGTTCCGTATGCAGCTCCGCCAGTCGGCGATTTGCGCTGGGAACCGCCGCGGCCGCCGCACTCTTGGGCTGGCGCGCGCAGGGCGGTGCGATTCGCCCCCGCGTGCCCTCAGCTACCTGCCGGATGGCTGCCTTATCCGGTGTGGAGCGAAGACTGTCTGTACCTCAACATTTGGACTCCGAAGCTCTCACGCGACGCAAGACTCCCGGTGATCGTCTACTTTCACGGAGGGTCCAATCGTGCCGGTTACAGCCAGCTCACTCCCCTTGGCTCGGCCCTTTCTCCGCTCGGAGTTGTGGTTGTTACCGCCAACTACCGGCTTGGACCGCTGGGATTCTTCGCTCACCCGGGTTTGACTGCGGCCTCGTCGCATCACTCATCGGGAAACTACGGGATTCTCGACCAGATCGAGGCGCTGCGCTGGGTCAGGCAGAATATCGCAGCATTTGGAGGCGACCCCAGCCACGTAACCGTCATGGGGCAATCTTCTGGAGCCTTCGATGTCTGCCTGATGATGGCTTCTCCGCTTGCGCGTGGACTGTTTCAGCGCGCCATTATGGAGAGCGGCGATTGCCAGGGCACTTTGATTGGCGACATTCGCAGCCCCGTTCCCTTCAACGGTATCCGTGGGACGGGCGAAGGCAATGGCGAGCGCTTGGCGGACGATCTGGGGCTCGCCGACGGTCCTGATGCGATGCGAAAACTCCGCGACCTTCCCGCCGAGACGATTCTGCAGGCCTGGAGCCACGACCAAAGCGTTCAATTTAACGCGATCGTTGACGGCTGGGTGATCCCCGAACAGCCATCCAGGATTTTCGCTGAAGGCAGACAGGTCCACATTCCTGTCCTGGTTGGCAGCAACGCGGACGAAGCAACCGTCTTTGGGCCGGGACCCGTGACGACTTCCGATTACTGGAGTTATCTGCGCGCCGACACCGGAGCCTGGGCGGAGAAGGAATTCCAATTGTGGCCGGTGTCTTCGGACGCTGAGGTTCATGAGAAATACCTAAAGCTCCAAAACGCCACATTCGCTTATGGCGCTTGGGGGATGGCGCGCGCCACTTCCCGCGCCGGAGAACCGGCTTATCTCTATCTCTTCACATGGTCCGGCGCGGGCCAGCGAGCCCGGCTCGGCGCCAGTCACGGGGAAGAGCTTTACTTCCTCGGCAACAGCTTTCCGCGCGACTGGGTGACTGTGAATGGCGAGAATACCTTTGGCGAGATTCTGCGCCGATACTGGACCAACTTTGCCAAGTTCGGCCGGCCCGGCGGTCCGGATATTCTCCCGTGGCCCGCTTACGATTTCGGCACGAACCGGATGCAGACACTGGGGAAGCGAATTCAGTTGGAGCCTGTACGGTCGAGTGTCACCGAACTGCAAAAGCTCATGCAGCCGATTCTCAAAGGCATTGGCGAGAAGTGAAATGCAACGATCAGTGAGCGCATGATCGCCAGGTTGCTAATCGACCTCGTCACCCAAATCTTTTTTGGCGCATTTCTATGTTCCGGACGAGTGACCTTCCATCCGGAAGCAACGGAACCATCCCCTGTAAGGAAGGAGGAACAAGCATTCGCTGCTGGCGCGACGATCTTTTGTCAGGCTCAACGGTAACTACAAGCTTATTGGATTCGGCTTGCCGGATGGTCCCCGCCCTGGTGAAGCACCAGGCCGGTCGCTTTCCCCTGGCTGTCGGTTTCAAAGGTTATTTGCGCATCGACTACCTTCAGAAAGAAGTCGTGGTCGCTCTCCGCAAACACTTCCACCTTCTCCTGTCCGGTCGCCTGCGTAAACAGGTGATCTTCCTCGCGAGTCACGGTAAGAATGAAATTGGGCGCCAGTTCGTACGATCCCACGTAGTTATCCAGAATCTTGGGGTCGATGGCCACCTCCTTGTGTTCCTTGGGAGGCGGGGGCCCGGTCTCGCTACGCTTGGCCGTTTGGTCGCGCCCGTTCTGATGCAGAACCAAGTCGATCACTTTGCCTTGGCTGTCCCTTTCGAAGGTTAGCTGCGCATCCACAACCTTCAAGAAGAAGTCCTTCTCGGTTTCGGCGAACACCTCGAACTTCGGCTGTCCGGTCAATTGTGTGAAGAGCTGATCGCCATCCACCGACATGGTGATGAAGACTCCTGGCGCCAGCTCGTAGCTGCCGGCATATTTCGCCAGAATTTCATGCGCGACTTTGATTTCCTTGCGCTCTGACTGCAGCACCACTTTCTCGCCATGGGCCACCGCTGCCAGTTTCTCGGCGATGTCTCCTGGCGCGCCGCCGTTCAGATTGCCGAGCACGATGACGGTGAGCTTGTCATCCGGGTAGTAGGCCATCTCGGTGTTGAACCCCTCGATGCCGCCGCCGTGTTCATACCGCAAATGCCCTTTTGTGGTGGCGATCATCAGGCCACAGCCGTAGTTGTCCTTATAGGGCGTAGTCATCTTCTTCAATGACGCCGCGGAAAGGACCCTACCGCCATACAGAGCCTGATCCCAGAGGAGCAGATCGTGGGTGGTCGAATACAGTGCTCCCGCGGAGAACGGTATGGTCATGTCGACGTAGCCGGAGTTGACCGGGCCAGTCGGGCTAGGTGAGTAGCCGGTGGCGCGGTGAGGAATGATTGCCGAGTTCGAGTCGTATCCCGAGTCCTTCATCCCCAGCGGCTTGAAAATATTCTCCGTCACAAAATCTGCATAACTCTGTCCGCTGATCTTTTCCAGCAGATATCCGAGCAGCACATAACCTGAATTGCTGTAGCTCCACTTCTCTCCCGGCTGGAATTCGAGCGGCTTGTCGCGAAAACGGTCCACCAGGCCCTTAGCGGTTGTCGGGGCGGCTTCGCTGGTGTGGTAATCCGGGAAGGACGTGAAACTCGGAATGCCCGACGTGTGGGTTAGCAGGTTGTAGATTGTGATCTTCTCCCATGAGGCCGGGGCGTCGGGCATGTACTTCTTCACGTAGTCATCGGTGCTGAGCTTTCCCCGTTCCTCCAGTAAGAGGATCGAAGCCGCGGTAAACTGCTTGGTCATCGAACCGATCCGGAATTTGGTCAACGAATCGTCGGGTATGTTCCATTCCAGATTCGCGTCTCCATAGCTCTTTTCGAAGATAATCTTGTCGCCTCGCGCGACAAGAACCGAACCCATGAACTGATGGTTATCGGAATACGAGCCCACGATCTGATCCATGCGGCCTATCGGCGCCTGGGCATAGGTATAGGAACGTGCCCCGGCGCCGAGGAGAAGCATGGATGCTGCCGCTACCATGATTCGGTTTCGAGAAAGGCGCCGATCAGCGAGGAAGCGCGGCCTCATCGGAATGATGGTTCCGTGAGCATCCAGGACAGTAGCAATCGCGCCTTCGACATTCGAATTCATTCAGGACCTGCCTTTCCGGTCGTGCGGCTCAATGTTGATTGTTCAAGGATTCGACACTGCAATTGCGGTTGATTTCGTTTCCGAGAGCCGGTCCCATCCTACTTGCCAGGGGCGGACGAATCCAAACGCCATCCCTGCCCGTCAACGTCTTGCTTCATTCGGCGAAGCCTTGGGCGCATGAGGCCGGCCTGACAATCCGGGATAAGCGGGCCATGGGCGTTCCGAAGCCGCAGAGAATACGGCGGGGGCCATACGTCAACGCCCCTACGATCTGCCCCACAGAAAGCGCTTCTTCATCGGCGCAATCTTCCGTTCTCACGGTAGGAGAGTGCGGAGAACCGGGACGCGCCAATTCCGAGTGTGATTCGTGGCACAGACTGAGCTGGCCATACACGCAAAGTATGGCCTAGGTCTCTGACCGCTCGATCTTGTACGAACCTTGGTGCCCCAGGTCCCGATTTTGGGACCTGGGATTGACAATCGTAAAGTTCGAATTCGCGCGGTCAAAGACCTAGTCAGGAATTCTTCGGAATGTCCAGGCTGTACTCAGTCACGAGCTGATTTTCTTTTTGGACGGGAACCAATGCAATCGGGCAAGGATGGCATTCGTCTCACGCGGCGGCAATTTGTGGCTGCCGGAGCCATGGGCGGCGCGGCCCTCGCTGTTGGCTGCACTGCGCGCAGCCACGGAGGTTGGGAGTTCCTCAGCGATGGCCAGGCCCTGACGCTGGCCGCAATCTGCGATCGGATTGTCCCCGCGGATGACTTTCCCAGCGCCTCCGCAAGCCGGAGTCGTCACCTACATCGACCGCCAACTCGCCCGGACACTACAGGCGCCATCGGAATGCTTACCGGGACGGGCTGGAGCAGGCCGATGCGATGAGCCGAAAGCGCTTTGGCCGGGATCTGGCAGCGCTGCCCGCACCGCAGCAGGTTGAGATTGTCGGCGCCATCGAACAGCAGGATCGCAAGTTCTTCGATCTGGTGCGCAGCCACACTCTTGAGGGCTACTACGGCTCGCCGCGGCACGGCGGCAATCGCGATGCCGTGAGTTGGCGGATGCTCGGCCTGGCTGAGCCGCCCGTTCTTGGCCGCGCGCAGTACGACCTGAGAAAGGGCCCGGCCTCATGAAACGAGTGAATGCAGTTGTTGTGGGCGCCGGCGCGGCCGGCGGCATTGTCGCCAAGGAGCTGTCGGCTGCGGGCCTGAGCGTTGTCCTGCTGGAGCGGGGCAAGTGGTACACCGCGAACGATTGCCGCAAGGACGACCTGCGCAATCAGCGCACCACCGTGCTGGGCAACGCTTTTGGGCCTGAGGATGAAGGCAATCCGCGCGTTTCGGTCGATGCCGAAGGCGCGCCGCACATCATGCTGCCCAGCGAAGGCGGCTACCAGAACAACGCCGCCTGTGTGGGTGGCGGAACGCTGAGCTATGGAGCCATGGCCTGGCGCTATATGCCTCAGGACTTTCGCATGCGCTCAACCTACGGAGCGCCTGCCGGGAGTTCGCTCGAAGACTGGCCCATCTCCTACGACGATCTGGAGCCCTACTACGAGAAGGCCGAATACGAGATCGGCATCTCCGGAGATGACTCGGGCACTCCTTTTCATGGCCCGCGCCGGCGTCCTCTGCCCATGCCGCCGCTCCCGCCCAATCGCGAGTTTCAAATCCTCGAGCCGGCAGCCAAACGCCTCGGCCTGCATCCCTTTCCCATTCCCATGGCCCGCAACAGCGTACCCTACAACGGCCGCGGCCCGTGCATGCGCTGCCGCTGGTGCGTCGGATTTGCCTGCGAAGTGGATGCCAAGAACGGTTCGCAAAACACCGTGATCCCGGTCGCGCTGGCAACGGGAAACTGCGAACTGCGCACCGAGTGCATGGCCAAGGAAATTCTCACCGACGACCGGGGACGCGCGCGCGGCGTAGCCTACTACGATGCCGACGGGCGTTTGCAGGAGCAGCCTTCCGATATCGTCGTGGTCTCCGCTTGCGCCATCGAGTCAGCCCGCCTGCTCCTGAACTCCAAAAGCCGCCTCTTTCCCAATGGGCTGGGAAATCGCCACGATCAGGTTGGCCGCAATCTGCAAGGCCACCACTACACCGGCGCGATCGGGTTCTTCGACTTCGACACCTACGACGATGTGGGGCCCGGCGCCAGCATCGCCATCTGCGACTACAACCACGGCACTCCAGGCCTGTGCGGCGGCGGAATGCTGGCCAATGAATTCATCCGCCTTCCCATTCAAATGGTCGACCGGATGCCTGGCAGGCACACCCCGCTGGGGGCTCGCGCACAAGCAGGCCATGCGCAACTTCTACAAGCGCAACATCGTCGTCATGGGGCCGACCCAGCAGATTCCCACCGCCGACGCCAGGGTCACTCTCGATCCAACGGTTCGAGACAAGTGGGGAATGCCGGTCGCGCGCATCTCCGGCAACGTCCATCCCCAAACCTACGAGATCGGCCTTGTGCAGGCCCAGTCGCGCCGAAGCCTGGCTCAAGGAGGCCGGGGCGGTGAGCACGCTCATCAACGCGGGCAGGTCCACGACCGTGTATGCCGGCCAGCACCAGGCCGGCACCTGCCGCATGGGCAACGATCCGCAAGGCTCGGTGGTGAACCGCAACTGCCAGCTTCACGACGTGGACAACGTCTTCGTGATCGATTCGAGCGTGCACGTAACCAACGGAGGCTTCAATCCGGCGCTCACCATCATGGCCATCGCCTACTTTGCCTCTGCATGCATTGGTCCGCAACTGGAAGGGTACGGGATTCCGCTCATGAAGCGATTCCTCAAGTTTGCGGCAATCGCCGTTGGGTCAGTGGCTCTGCTTGCGGTCGGCGGCATCTTATGGCGCGTCGTATTACTACACATCGCAATACGGCCAGGGCTGCGCAAGCTGTCACGAAATGGCCTCCTACGTCAGCGTGGTTCATGCAGCACCCCACCGGACAGAGAACTGCATGGATTGCCATAAGGCAAGCCTGGCCACCAAGCTGCGCCACATCCGGATTCATACTTTCGGCGCCATTCCCGAGAACATCCGCCTGCGCGACGTGGATGTGCAGGAGATGACGGCGAACTGCCAGGCCTGCCACCAGCAGGAATATGCAAGCTGGCATGCGGGCCCGCACAGCGCCACTTACAGCCAGATATTTACCGATCCCGTACAAAACTCCAAACAGATGCTCATGGACGATTGCCTCCGCTGCCACGGCATGTATTTCAACGGATCGATTCGCGACCTGGTCCAGCCATTGAACACGAAAGGGCCCTGGCGACTGATTCGCTCGGGCCTGGCCGATCAGCCGGCGATGCCCTGCATGACCTGCCACCAGATCCATCGCGAAGGCGCGCAGGAAACCAAGCCTGCCTCGCGCATCTCCGTAGCAGGCGCGGCCGTGCCTGCTTCGCTCGCCTTCTACGACCGGCGCGAAACCCTTCACTTCGCCGCAACGTCGCTTTCCATTCCGCAACTGTACGACGGCGCCCGGTTGGTGACGGTGAGTCAGGACCCGCGGCAGGCGCTCTGCTACCAGTGCCATGCGCCGCGAATGCCGGAAGCGGGTTCCATTGCGGCGGCGAATGCCTGGGGTCCCCAGGTGGGTTCAGGCGACGATCGCACGCCAATGGGCGTGCACGAGGGCTTGAGCTGCATCTCCTGCCACGATGGGCATAACCAGAACGCACGGGCCTCGTGCAAAACATGTCATCCAGCAAATGTCCCACTGCGGAATCGACGTGGAGAAGATGGACACCACCTATGCAAGCGCGACCAGCGCACACAATATTCATTGGGTCAAGTGCACTGATTGCCATCAGCACGGCATTCCGAAGGTGAAGAAGCCCACGATGGTCAAAGCGAAGCAGGTAACCACTCCCGGTATCAACGGCTGACAGACCGCGAACCCAAGAAACGCAAAGACGGATGCGGCGATGCGCCGCAACAGAGAGCAATCTCCCGTTCCACTCGCAGATTCAAAGCGCCGGAGCCGATCAACCCGGCGAAGCTCATCCAGCCTGCATTTCTCACCCGGCGCTAAAAACCAGTACCGCCGGTCTCCTGACCCCCGCAAGGCAGATGACGACTGCAAATCTGCCATCTTACTCACCGTCGAGGCGGCTGCGAGAAATGCGGGCCAGTGTTTTATCTGTGGCCTCTGTCCCACTCGCCGCGGGCGCGCAACTGCGCGATCTCCTGCCGAGCCATTTCCTGGGCGCGTCCGTAGTCCGGCTTGACCACCCGGTTCAGCGGCATCTGGCCGGGTTCGAGAATGATCCAATGCCGCGGCCGCATGTAGGATGGCAAGGATCGCGCGTGCCGCTCCAGTTCCCGCCGGTTCAGTTCAACCTCCGGCCGCTTCTCTACCACTGCCACAACCGCTTCGGAGGCCACGGCATGATCCACGCCGACCACAACGCAGTTGGCTACCTTCGCCGAAAGTGTCGAGATGTGCGATTCCACGTCGCCGGGGAATATCTGGTAGCCAAACGATTTGATCACCCACTTTTCCCGGCCGGTCAGATGCAAGCCCGCGGCGTCCTTGCGGCCAAGATCGCCGGTATATAAAAAGCCGTCGCGCGAAATTGTCTTGGCTGTTGCGGCGGCATCGTTGACATAGCCAAGAAACGTCTGTGGCCCGCGAAAACACAAATGGCCGATCTTGCCGGACGGCAGTTCATCGCCGGCGCTGCCATCGGCACGCATGGGTTCGCGAATGGAGCACGCATAGATCGGCATGTCCTGGCCAAGCCCCGCGAGAAGCGTCCCCGGCTCGGTCGAACTCACCTGAATATAGGTGCAGAAGCCGGCAGCTTCGGTGAGCCCCAGCCCGGTGCCGATCACGGGCGCCATGGTGGCGAGTTGGTCCGCGAATGGCCGCGAAACCGCATGTCCGCCATAGGCGGCAAACTTCAAGCTGGAGAGATCGTGGCGACCGTAATCTTTCAACATCCACTCGAGTTGAAACATGGCCGGGATTTGGCCCAGGATCTCTACGCCATGCTGCGCGATGGCCCGCAACGATCGGCCGGCATCGAAGACCTCTATGAGGACCGCCGTGCCTCCTCCGAAGAAGGTGCTCATCATCACCTCCGTCTGGCCGCCTACGTGAGATGCAGGCAGATTGACCAGGGTGCGGGTGCCGCGGTCTCCGCCAAAAAAGGCTCCGCACAGGCACATATTCTGCACCGTGATGTTGCGGTGCGAAAGCAGGGCGGGCTTGGGCGAACCGGTTGAGCCGGTGGTAAAGATGACCAGCGCGCCATCGTCCTCGGTCACAGTGGAGGCGACCCCGGCCAGTGCAGCAGCGTCTGGTTCCGTCCCTGGGATTGCATTCGCCGCAGTGCGCAGCGCCGGCTCGGCAATCGACGCGAAGGATCGCGTGCCGGGAATCGCCTCTTCCGATTCCACTACGATGGAATGCCGGATCCAGTTGCACTGCGCCTGCACGGTGCGCCACAGTTCCCGAAAATCGAACGGCGCTTTCACGCCAAGACTGACAAACCCGGCGGGCCGGAGGATCTCCAGGGCTCGAATCACCTCGTCGGAGGACAAACGCAAATCCAGCGGAGCGACGATGACCCCGATTTTGAAACAGCTGTATTCCAGCAACACGTGATCCACGGACAACGGCAACAAAGTGACCAGGAAATCGCCCTTGGCGAAGCCCAGGCGCAACAGTTCCTTTGCCAGCGCCGTGGTGATGCGGTCGAATTCACTCCAAGTGACTGTGCGATTGCCCTCTGCACTGACAATCGCAGGTGCCTCCGGCTTGGCCTTCGCCCACTTCGTCACCACGCCATGCAACAGATGACGATCGGCAAAGACCTTTTCGTAATCATCGAGGGTAAACTGGGGCACCTGCATCGGTTTACTCAGCCATAATCCTGAACCAGTCGATCATTCGCGGCGGCACGCGTCAAGAGGCGCCTGACTGAAGTTTGTTTCTGGTCGCAGGCCACGTCTTCCACCAGGGGCTTCCGCAATATACCGCATGGCGATCGAGCGGCGCACGGGCGGCAACGGCACTGCGCGTCAAGCCATTTGAGAATGTAACCCTGAGCGGGGCAATCGAGACATAAAGGATGTAACTTTGCTCGCCGTCGCCGCGGCTGTGGGAAAGTGCGAATCGCGCGCTCTTGGCGCGATTTGCAAGCGCAGAGGGAAAGTCTGTTCTTTGACTTTTCCTCCGCGCGTCTTTTCCACAGCCGTTGCCCCGTCGCGCGCCGCGGCTGGTTTTGGACTCAGGCGCCGGTTGGTCAAGGTGTAAATCCGCTCCAGCTTGCCGTCGATCTTTGCGCTCAGCGCAAACGGGTCCAGCCGGGAGCGCAGCTTCTGCAATGCCGCCACGCGCCGCGCGTTGGCTTGGCCGGAAGCCAGCGCCCGCTGCAACGGCGTCGCGGCAGGGCTGTACACGCGGCGCAGTTTGGACCCCACACGAACCTTGGTCTGCAGCTTCACCGAGGGCAGGTACAGGTTCATCCACAGTCGCAGTTCGGCACGGTACAGATCGTTGATGGCCGCCACCGCAGCCGATGAGTCGTAGCGGTCCCACCCCAGCAGCTTGCGCACGTGCGTCCAGTTCTTCTGCTCGATATGCGCGTTGTCGTCCTTCTTGTACGGCCGCCCTCGGGTCAGCTGAATCCGGTTCCCATCGCACCACCGCTTCAGGTGCCAGTTGATAAACTCCGACCCGTTGTCCGCATCCAGCCCCAGCAGCTGGAAGGGCAGCGCGGCGCGGATCTCGTCCAGCGCGCGTTGCACCGCAATCTCGCTCTTGCCCAAAAGCGCCCGCGACTCGGTCCAGCCGGAGTGTATGTCGGTCAGGTTCAAGGTGTGCGCAAACTCCCCCTCGCCCGAGTTGCCCGAGTGCGAAACCAGGTTGACCTCGGCGAACCCCGGAGCCTTTACATCCCAACTGTCGGTCTTGATGGGAATGTGGTGCTTCAACAGCGTGCCCGGCTTGGTGCGCCCATAGATCTTCCGCTTCTGCGCCCGCTTCCGCCCCGCCAGCCGCCGGTCCATCTGCCGCGCGCTCATGGCTTGCAGCTGCTCTTCTACCTCCGCCCCAGGACGGTAGCGCCGGCGAATCCACGGCATCCACAGCGGCAGCAGAGCCTTCAGCCGCACCGACCAGGGATAACCCGCCGCCTCCCATACCTGGGCCAGGATGGAAACCGCCTGCGCCCCATAACGCGGCTTGCGCCCCCGCGGTCGCTGCGCCCGACGCTTCGCCGGCGGCGCACCGTTCAGCAGCCGGATCGCATACTTGCGGTTGTAATCGGTCGTCGCGCAGAACTCGTCCAGCAGCCGCTGCCGCTCCCCTCGCTCTGCCTCCCGGTATCTCCCGTACATCACCACAAAGTACTCCCACTTCGCTTCGTGTCCCAACCCAACCCTCCTCAAATGCCCCTCTGAGCCGGGTTACATCTTATGCGTCTCGATGGTCTCCCCTCTGGTTACATTTTGCGCGGCGCGATACGCACTGTTGCGCAAGATGGATCGCGCCAGTTAAGCTTGGCTGTTCCCAGAATTGCGCTATCGATTGCGGGAGGTGCGATGAGCCCGGAGATGCGAAAGGCCAGGGCCGGGAGCCGCACCTTACCGATCATTGCTGCAATGATCCCGCTGATAGTTTGTTTGCCGGTGTTTCTTGTTCTGGCGCATCGCCATTCTGCTTCGGTCGAAGGACAAGTGCGCGCCACTTTGCAGATTCAGAGCACCAGCTTTGCCAATGGTGGTGCGATTCCCGATCAATACACGTGCGACGGTGCTGACCTTTCGCCGCAGTTGCATTGGCCATCCGCGCCTATCGACACAAAAAGCCTCGCCATCATAATGGACGATCCCGACGCACCAATCCTCTTTACGCATTGGCTTGTATACAACGTTGGGCCTGAGGTGCGGGAACTGCCGCAGGGCGCTTCGACTCATGCCGCCTCCCACCAGGGGGCCGCCGAGGGCAGGAACAGCTTCGGCCGTCTCGGATATGGTGGTCCCTGCCCGCCCGCCGGCCAGCTCCACCATTATGTGTTCCGGCTGTATGCGCTCGATATCCGCCTCGAATTGCCGCCCGGCGCGGCAAGAGATCAAGTCGAGTCCGCGCTCAATCGGCATGTTCTCGCCGAAGGTCAAATCATAGGGAACTACCGGCGAACAACCGAATAGGCGTCGCAATTGCTGCGCGGGAACTGCCCACTCTGCGCCGCTATGATTTGTAACCGCTGCCGTGCAGGGTCCCTGCCGCCCGGATGCGGGCGTTGTCCTGGGAGGCGGGCTGCGGCGTCAGGCTCGGTGAGGATAAAATCACAGTTTCCGGCGGTCCCACCCCATTGGTGTACCGTTAGCATGGATTGCGGTTGCGCCCGCAAGATGCGCCGCCCCGGCGAGCGGGACCACGAGGGAGTTCAGTTCTTGACGATGGAGTTCCACATTTCGCGGAAGGCGCGGGAACGCTACGGGTTCGCGGAGTCGCTTTTCTCCTACAACGGCAACGTGATTCTGGCCAACCTGCCGGCCTGCCGCGAATTTGCGCACCGCATGAACCAGGTGCGCGACGTCGAGAAGCATCCCGAGCAGGCCGTTCATGCCGGTCAGCTCTTCGCCATGGGCCTGATCGACGAGGCCAGCCACGTGCTGATGGCGCGCTATCGCGAGCAGTTCGATCCCCAGGTGATGACCGCGGCGCTCGACTGGTTCGGCGCGCAGGTGGGCACCGACAATCTGGACAAGATGCTGCTCGCCTTCGTGGAGCAGTTTCCGGGCCAGAGCGTGATGCGCGGCTTGGAGACGCCCGCGCAATGGCTCGCGGGCGAGACAGGCGGCATGCCGCACCGCGCCGCCGCGCTTGAAGAGCTGCTGCTGCTTTGGTCGGCCAATCGCAATGAGGCGTTCAAGCCGTTTGAAGAGCTGTTCGAGGATCGGACGCTGGCGGAAAAGACCGTCTACCGGCAGGTGACGGCGCAGATGCCGGAGTACTTCGCCACGCGGCCGCTGATTCCGCTGCCGGGCGCGAAGCCGATCAGCCTGCTCGATCTGCTGCGCGCGCCGGCGCTGCGTTCGCCCACGGTCGCTCAGCGATCAGCTGGAGATCATTCGCCAGCTCTGGAAGCCGCTGCTCGGCGACAGCCTGGAACGGTTCCTGCTGATGGCCGCGCGAGATTCTGCGCGAAGAGGAACTGGCCATCTGGGCGCAGTTCAATCCGCCGGGAACCAGGCGCGGGCCGCAGCAGTGGCCGTCGTTCGTGAGCCGATGCCGAGGTGCCCACCTTCGGCGATCCGCTGCACGAATACGAGAAGTTTTCGCCCGACACGGCCTGGATGCCGGGCGCGGTGCTGATGGCCAAGAGCACCTACGTGTGGCTGGCGCAGTTGAGCCGGCAATATGGCCGGCACATCGGGCGGCTCGACGAGATTCCCGACGAGGAACTGGCCACGCTGGCCCATCGCGGCATCAATTCTCTCTGGCTGATCGGCGTGTGGGAGCGCAGCCGCGCGTCGAAGACCATCAAGCAGCTCTGCGGCAATCGCGACGCCGTCGCCTCGGCCTATTCGCTCTTCGACTATCGCATCGCCGACGATCTGGGCGGCGAAGCCGGCCTACATCAACCTGCGCGACCGCGCCTACCGGCACGGCATCCGCCTGGCCAGCGACATGGTGCCCAACCACATGGGCATCGATTCGCCCTGGGTGGTCGAGCATCCGGAGTGGTTCATCTCGCGCTGGGATTCGCCCTATCCCGCCTACAGCTTCAACGGTCCCGATCTCTCGCACGACGGCCGCGTCGAGATCAAGATCGAAGACCACTACTACGAGCAGTCCGATGCCGCCGTGGTCTTCCGCCGCCGCGACAAGGCCACCGGCGAAACGCGCTACATCTACCACGGCAACGACGGCACCAGCTTTCCCTGGAACGACACCGCGCAGCTCGACTACCTGAATCCGGCGGTGCGCGAGCAGGTGATTCAGACCATCCTGCACGTGGCGCGGCTGTTTCCCGTGATTCGCTTCGACGCCGCCATGACGCTGGCCAAGCGCCACTTTCATCGGCTCTGGTTTCCCGGCCCCGGCTCGAGCGGCGCCATTCCCTCGCGCGCCGAATACGGCATGAGCCAGGCCGAATTCGACCGCGCCATGCCGCACGAGTTCTGGCGCGAGGTGGTCGATCGCGTGGCCGCCGAGGTTCCCGGCACGCTGCTGCTGGCCGAGGCCTTCTGGCTCATGGAGGGCTACTTCGTCCGCACCCTGGGCATGCATCGCGTCTACAACAGCGCCTTCATGATCATGCTGCGCGACGAGGACAACGCCAAGTACCGCTCGGTCATCAAGAACACGCTCGAATTCGATCCCGACATCATGAAGCGCTACGTCAACTTCATGAGCAATCCCGATGAGCGCACGGCGATCGACCAGTTCGGCAAGGGCGACAAATGCTTCGGCGTCGCGGTCATGATGTCCACGCTGCCCGGCCTGCCCATGTTCGGCCACGGCCAGATCGAGGGATTCACCGAAAAGTACGGCATGGAGTACCGCTGGCCGCGCTACGAAGAGAATCCCGATCATTGGCTGGTCGAGCGCCACGAGCGCGAGATCGCGCCGCTGCTCAAGCGCCGCTGGCTGTTTGCCGAGAGCAGCAACTTTCTGCTCTACGATTTCTTCACTCCCAACGGCTCGGTGGACGAAGATGTCTTTGCCTACTCCAACCGCAACGGCGGCGAGCGCGCGCTGGTGGTCTACAACAACCGCTATCGCCCAGGCGCACGGCACCATCGATTTCTCAGCCGCCTATGCCGACAAAGGATCGGGCCAGCTTCGCCAGCGGCGCTTGGCGAAGGACTGGGCCTGAGCGGGGACCGCGGCGCCGTGGTTGCCTGGCGCGACTCGCTCACCGGCCTGGAATATCTGCGCCGCGCCGAAGACTTGCTCGACCGCGGCCTGACTCTCGATCTCCACGCATACCAGTGCCACGTCTTCCTCGATTGGCGCGAACTGCAGCCCACGGCGCGAGCAGCCCTGGGACCGGCTTTCGGACTGGCTCAACGGCCGCGGCGTGCCCGACCTTGACGACGAGCTCGTCAATCTGGAGCTGCAGCCCCGTGCACGATGCGCTGCGCCAGCTTCTTGCATCCCGGCGTGGTGCGGCACTTCGCCGACATTGCCGAGCATTCCGCGCGCCGTGGGCGCTGATGCGGCCAGGACACTCGAGCGCCAGCGCAGCGAATTTCTAAAGGACGCATGGGCGCACGGCGAGAGATTTCTGCGCGGGCCGCAAGCGGCCTACGCGGCGCGGCTCCGGCAGGCGAATCAGCCAGTGCGCGGCGAAGTGCCGGCCGAACCGGGTTCGCAGTCGCAGAGATTCACGCAAGCTCCTGCGCGCCGCCATGCGCATGCCTGCCGTCGAGGCGCTCTTCCCGGCGCCGTGGACCGCTGCCGCCCGCCGCATGTTGCCCAGCCCCAGCCCGCAGTTCACGGCCACGGCGATGTGGGGCCCGGTCCTCGGCTGGTGCGCGCTTCAGTTGCTCGCCGAAGTCGATCGATCCCCGAACAGCCTGAACGCACCGCGCTCGATCTCTTCGATCGCCTCCGCCTGCGCGAGCCGTTTGCCCATGCCTTTGCCGCGCTCGGCTTCGAGGGCGAAGAAGCATGGCGCGTGGCGGCGCGCATCAAGGTTCTGCTGCTCATCGGAGCGGGCGTCGGCAAGGAGCAGGCGGCCGGAGTGCCACCTGAGCCTGCCCTGAGCTTGCCGAAGGGTCTCGCTTCTGGGACCGGAGAAGGGAAGCCCGAATCCGGCGATCCCGCAAGCCCCGCACGCGAACCGTCGCCGCTCGCGCCCGCGCTCTGGCTCGATCCCGACTGTGCGCTGGCTCTGCGGCGTCCATGAGTCGGAGGGCCACCTCTACCTGATCCGCGAACTTTATGAAGAACTGCTCTGGTGGTTGCTCATGCCGTCGCTGCTGCGCCTCGCGGGTGAGACCGCGCCGAGCCGCGCCGCAGTGGAGGAGTTGAGCAAGACCGTCGCAGCGGCTTTGGCTTCGGCCAAGGCCGCAGGCTATCGCATTGACGCGCTGCTCAGTCCCATCGCAGCGGCAGACTCTGGCAAGGCGCCCGCGCCGAAAGCGGGAACCGCGCGGTCAAAGAGGCCCCCGCGCAAGCGGAAGAGATAAGGCCGCGCCCTGCTCGTATTCGGCAATCACCCCTCTTTTAAACATTGCTATCAGCCTCAGCCTCAGAGAATTGGTCTGCTTTCGCGCGTAAGTTCAATCGTCACCATCGAATGTGACCCCAGGCACATCGCAAGAACCGTGGGAAGGTTCAAAGTTCCAAACGGACCTTCTCTGAGGAGAAGTCTGGAGCGTGGTGGTGTGTCTTCCGGGAACGTGCCGGTCTGACCAGCCTCCGGCGCGCAAGCAGTACGGGCTTTTTCCTTCTTTTTCATCCTTCTCTCGGAGGGTCCGTCCACGTACGGGAGGGTCCGGAGCATGCACTTTCTCTGGACCGGGCAGGGAGGGATCATGCCAAGTGCCGCCCAGGCTGTTGCCCACGAAGTCCTTGACGCTCACGAGCGTCTGCTGATCGATCAGGCCATCGCCAAACACGGGAACCAGCCCGGAGCACTGCTGGGGATTCTGGAAGCCGTTCAATCCGCCAACGCGCACAAGTTCCTCTCCATGGATGCGCTGCGCTACATCGCGGAGGAGACCGGCGTTCCGCCGGCGCGCGTCTACAGCGCGGCGACGTTCTATCGCGCTCTTCAATCTCGATCCGCAGGGCGACAACGTGATCTGCGTCTGCCGCGGCACGGCCTGCCACACGCGCGGCTCCCGCGACCTGCTGGATAAGCTCTGCCTCGACCTCGGCGTGAGCGATCGCGAAGCCGACGAGAACAGCGAGGCCGACAAGATGGCCATCACCACGCCGGACCGCCGCTTCACCATTCGCACCGTGGCCTGCTTTGGCCAGTGCGCGCTGGCGCCGGTGGTCGAGGTCAACCACCACATTCTGAGCCACGTGAATGAGCGCACGCTGCAGCGCGAAGTGAAGTCGTTGACGCAAGGGAGGAAGTGATGCCGCGCATTCAGGATATTGGTGCGTTCAACGCGGTGCGTGAATCCGGGCTTGCCAAGCTCACGCCGGCCATTCCCCGCATCACGGTGGGCATGGGCACATGCGGCCGCGGCAACGGTGCGGAAGAGGTTTTTCACGCGCTGAATGAAGCCATTCAACGCAGCGGCCTCGATGTGCGTGCTCGCCAGCGTGGGCTGCTTCGGCTCGTGCTTTCAGGAGCCGCTGGTGGGCGTTCGCCTTCCCGGCAATCCGCTGGTGATTTTGCGCCGCGTGCAGGCCAACGACGCCGGCCGCATTCTGGAGGGCGTCACCTCGGGGACCCTGCCGCAGGATCTCATCTACTGCAAGATCGAGGAGTGGGATCACATCACCGCGCACATGCGCTACGGCCAGGGCTATCCCGACATTCCCGCGTGGAATGCGATTCCCTTCTTCAAGGGCCAGAAGAAGATCGTCCTGCGCAACTGCGGCCTCATCAGCCCTTCGGACATCGAGGAGTACATCGCCGTCGGCGGCTACCAGGCGCTCTACAAGGTGCTCATCGACGGCCGCACCGACGCTGTGATCGAGCAGATCAAAGCCTCGCGGCTGCGCGGGCGCGGCGGCGCGGGTTTCCTCACCGGCAACAAGTGGGATTTTCTGGCCAAGGCCAAGGGCGACGCCAAGTACATCATCTGCAATGCCGACGAGGGCGATCCCGGCGCCTACATGAACCGCAACGAGATCGAAGGCGACCCGCATTCGATGCTCGAGGGCATGATCATCGGCGCTTACGTGATGGGCGCGACCGAGGGCATCGTCTACGTGCGCGCGGAGTATCCGCTCGCGGTGCGCCGCCTGAATCGCGCCATCGAGCAGGCGCGCGAGTACGGGCTGCTGGGCGCGAACATCCTCGATCGCGGATTCAACTTCAATATCGAGCTGGTGCAGGGCGCAGGAGCCTTTGTCTGCGGCGAAGAGACTGCGCTGATCGCCTCGCTCGAGGGCTTCGCCGGCCGTCCGCGTCCGCGCCCGCCCTATCCCGCGCAAAAGGGCTTGTGGGGCAGGCCCACCAACATCAACAACGTTGAAACCTGGTACAACATCGCGCCCATCGTCACCCGCGGCCCCGCCTGGTTCGCTGAAACGGGCAGCGCCAAGAGCCCGGGGACCAAGGTCTTCTCGCTGGTGGGCAAGGTGCAAAACACCGGCCTGGTCGAGATGCCGCTGGGCACGCCGCTCAAGAGCTTCATCTACGACATCGGCGAAGGCGCGGTCGCCGGCCGCCGCGTGAAGGCCGTGCAGACCGGCGGGCCCTCCGGCGGCTGCATTCCCGTCGAGATGCTCGACACGCCGGTCGACTACGAGAGCCTCGCGCAGCTCGGCTCCATCATGGGCTCGGGCGGCATGGTGGTGATGGACGAAGACAACTGCATGGTCGACGTCGCCCGCTACTTCATCGAGTTCACGCACTCGGAGTCCTGCGGCAAGTGCGTGCCGTGCCGCGTGGGCCTCAACAAGGCGCTGCGCATCCTCAACGCCATCACCACGGGCAGCGGCACCGCCGAGCACATGAACCTGCTCGACGAACTCGGCCGCATGATCCGCGACTGCTCGCTCTGCGCGCTGGGCCAGTCCGCGCCCAACCCCGTGCTCACCACCATCCGCCACTTCCGCGACGAGTACGAGGACCACATCGTCGCCCATCGCTGCCGCGCCGGCGTGTGCCAGGAACTTGCGCTCTCGCCCTGCGAAAACAGTTGCCCGCTGCGCATGAACATTCCGCGCTTCCTCGAGCTTTACAGCGAGGGCCGGCTCGACGACGCATTCGAATCGGTGATTCTCGACAATCCCTTGCCCGCCTCGACGGGCCGCGTCTGCCAGCATCCATGCGATAACCGCTGCCGCCGCCAATCGTTCGACGAAGTGGTGAACATGCGCGAGGTGCATCGGCTCATCGCCGACTCCATCTACCAGTCCGATCGCTTCGACGCCATGCTGCAAGCGCATTCTGGAGCGCAAGCTCGCGCCCACCGGCCGCAAGGTTGCCGTCGCCGGTTCCGGCCCCACGGGCCTCACCGCTGCCTTCTATCTCGCCATGCTCGGCCACGAAGTCACCGTCTTCGAAGAGCGCAGCGAAGCCGGCGGCATGTTGCGCTTCGCCATTCCCGAGTACCGGCTGCCCAAGGCCGTGCTGCGCCGCGAACTCGATCTCATCGAGGGCGTCGGCGTGAAGTTCGTCTTCAACACGCGCGTCGGCTTCGATCTGCCGCTCAACGATCTGGCCTCGCAGCTTCGACGCCGTCTTCATCTCCATCGGAACCTGGAAGGAGTCCTGGCTCTATCTGCCGGGAACCGAGCTGAAGAACGTGCATCCGGCTCTGCTGTTCCTTGAAGCAGTGGCGCGCCGCGAAAAGGTGGCCGATCGGCTCCCGGGTGGCGATCATCGGCGGCGGCAATGCGGCCATCGATTCCGCGCGCACCGTGCTGCGCATGGGCGCGCAAGCCACCATCCTCTATCGCCGCGAGCGCAAAGACATGCCCGCCATCGACGAGGAGATTCAGGCGGCGGAGGAAGAGGGCGTGCGCTTCGTCTTTCTCGCCGCGCCGCATCGCATCCTGGGCGGCGCCGACGGCAGCGTGAAGGCCATCGAGATCGTGAAGACGCGCCTCGGCGAATACGACAAATCGGGCCGCAGCCGGCCGATTCCCACCGACGAGGTGCAGCGCTTCGAATGCGACAGCGTGATCCTTGCCGTGGGCGAGACCTTCGACATGGATTTCTGCCGCGCCTCCGGCCTGGAGCTCAAGGAGGAAGGCACGATTGTCGTCGACCGCTTCACGTTTGAGACCAGCCGCGCCGGGTTTCTATGCCGGCGGCGACGTGATCACCGGCGCTTCCAATATGTCCAACGCCATGAGCGGCGGCAAGCAGGCGGCGCGCAAGATCGACGAGCGCCTGATGGGCCAGGCAATCGGCACCCCGGATATCGACCGGTGGGAACAGCTCTTCCCGGAATTCGAATACAGCCATCAGGCGCCGGGAGAGCCGAGCCTGTCGCGACGTCACGCCGCATCTTCGCTGCCCGCCGGCAGCCGCGCGCGCTCGCAGGAGGAAGTGGTTACCGGGCTCAGCGCGCAGGAAGCGCTGGAAGAGTGCCGCCGCTGCCTGCGTTGCGATTTGCGCGGTACCCCGGGAGCCGGTTAATGCGTGGATGGCAGTCATGAAGGGTTGCCTCGACTTTTCCGCACTTTTTGTGGAAAAGGTGGAAAATCGGCAGAACTAGAACGGGCTTGAGCCCTATGAGCGAAAGTCGGTAGCAAATGGACACGAACAACAAGGCAACCAAAAACATCTCTCGTTCGCATCGACGGCGAGCTGGTTGACCGCGCACGAAGGAGACACCATCCTGGATGCGGCGCGCGCCAATGGAAAGTACATTCCGACACTCTGCTATCTCAAAGGCCTGAGCGCGGTGGGCGCTTGCCGCTTGTGCGTGGTGGAACTGGCCGGCACCGACCGCCTGCTGCCCGCCTGCACCACGCCCGTGCAGGAGGGCATGTCGATCAAGACCACCTCGGCTCGGCTGACTCTCTACCGGCGCATGGCCGTCGAACTGCTGCTCGTCGAGCGCAACCACATCTGCTCGTCCTGCGTCTCCAACGGCCACTGCGAGCTGCAGTCGATGGCGCAGTCGCTGGGCGTCACGCACGTGCGCTACGCCTACAACAATCCGCGCCTGACCGTCGACATGACGCATCCTCGCTTCGTCCTCGATCACAATCGCTGCATCCTGTGCACGCGCTGCGTGCGCGTCTGCGCCGAAGTTGAAGGCGCGAATGTTTGGGAGGTCTCGTCGCGCGGCATCTACTCGCGCATCGTCAGCGACCTGAAAGACGACTGGGGCAAGGCGCAGCAACTGCACCGCCTGCGGCAAATGCGTGCAGGCCTGCCCCACCGGCGCGCTCGCGGAAAAGGGCTTCGCGGTCCACGAGATGGTGAAGCAAAGCGAGCAGGTAAGCCGCCTGGCCACGCAGCGTGCCGGACCCGCCAACGGAGGACACTGACCCGCCGCCTCGCCGAATTGCTCGCCTTGGCGGGTGCCCCGTCCAAGCGCTGCTTGAGCGGGATAGCTGACTTACTCTGTCGCCGGCTCGGTCCCTGGGCGCCAAGTGCTCCTAACCCCGCTAACTCCGCTAGCTCCGCTAACCCCGCCGCTGTTCTCCGCTCCCTGTAGAATGATCTGAGGGCCGGTGAGCGCGCTCGCACAGTTCCCAAAAATCGATGAGTGAACAGGAAACAGAGGTTTATCCCCAGACGCAGCCCGCTTCGCCGGCATGGGACAGGATCGAGCGGGCGCGGCATCCCCAGCGCCCCTACCCCATGGAATTGATCGAGCGGATCTTTACCGATTTCAGCGAGATTCACGGCGATCGCGCCTTTGGCGACGATGAAGCTGTGGCCTGCGGCATGGCGCGGCTGGGCGGCGAAGAGGTCATGGTCATCGGCAACCGCAAGGGCGGCCGCACCAAGGAACGGGTGCGCCGCAACTTCGGCATGCCGCATCCCGAGGGCTACCGCAAGGCGCTGCGCGCCATGAAGCTCGCCGAAAAGTTCGGCCGGCCCGTCATCAGCTTTATCGACCTGCCCGGCGCGTATCCCGGCGTGGGCGCAGAGGAGCGCGGTCAGGCCGAGGCCATCGCCCGCAACCTGCGCGAGATGTCGCGGCTGCGCGTGCCCACCATCTCGGTAATCAGCGGCGAAGGCGGATCGGGCGGAGCGCTGGCGCTGGCCGTGAGCGACCGCGTGCTGATCCTCGAGAATGCGCTCTATTTTGTCATCTCGCCGGAGGGTTGCGCGTCGATTATGTGGCGCGACGCGGCGCACAAGAAGGCTCTGGCAGCCGAAGCCATGCGCATCTCCGCGCCCGAGGTCGCCGCGCTGGGCTGCGTCGATGAGATCATTGCCGAGCCGCCGGCAGGGCATGCAAGCGACCGCGAGGCAGGATCCGGATTGCTGGGATCGGTGCTCAAGAAACACCTTGCCGAATTGCAGGCAACGCCCGTTGACGCCTTGGTGGCCGCGCGGCAGCAGAAGTTCCGCAACATTGCGCAGTTCTATGCGCAAGGCTGATTCCCCTGGGCCATTCCCTGAGGTTCGGTTCGGCGGGCACAATGCCCATACGATTGCCATGATGCATGACCAAGTGAACCTGAGTTGCAAACGACGCGCGGCGAATCGCGCCGCACGCCGCCGCTTGCGCGTGCGCCGGAGGCGAGGATGAGCGAACCCGGCTATACCGGCGGCCGTTTGCGCGCTTATCTGCAGTTCCTGGGCGCGATTCTCTACTTCTTTCTGGCGCGGTCGCTGGCCTTTCACGGAGCGCGTGGGCTGGCCGGTGACGCCTGGTTTCCGCTCGTCGGAACAGGCCATGCTGGTCGTTTCTGCTGCTGCTGGGCTTTGCGGCCATGGGCTTCTGGCTCGATCGCCAAATCCGGCCCATCAGCGAGCAGGGATTGCCGCGCCGTCGAAGGCTGGCCACGTGAGGCGGGATTGGGCCTGGCAACCGGCTGGGGTGTGGCGCTGGTCTGCGTGCTGCCCCTGGCGGTGTTTGGCGGCATCGCAATCGTATGTCTCCACGCAGCCTTCTTCATGGGGCTGGCTGGTTGCCGATGCGGCATTTTTTATGCTGGCCGCGCTGGCTGAAGAGATCGCCTTCCGCGGCTATGCCTTCCAGTGCTTTGTCCGCGCCGTGGGCCCCGCTGGGGCCACGCTGGGCTTTGCCGCCATTTACGCCATCGTGCAGCAGCTCATGCCCGGCGCCAGCCGCACGAGTTTCATCGTCTCGCTGGCATTCAGCATTCTGCTCTCCACGGCCTATCTGCGCACGCGCGCCTTGTGGGTGAGCTGGGGCGTCAACTTCGGCTGGAAGGCCAGCCGCGCTCTGGTCTTCGGGCTCGCCGTTAGCGGCGTCACCAGCCATTCGCCGGTGGTGCAGGGCGACCCCATGGCGCCGCTCTGGCTCAGCGGCGGAGCCTTCGGTCTCGATGGCAGTTGGCTTGCATGTTTCGCTCTTCTCGCGGCGCTGCCCGTGGTCTATCGCGTTACGCGCGACCTGGACTTCCGCTATAACGCCCCGGTGATCGTGCCCGGCGGCATTCCCGTGGATTTGGATGCCGCCGCGCGCGCGCAGCACGAAGCCGCGATGGGCCGCCGCCCGCGCCCGCGGCTCCCACGCTCGTCCAAATCGAAAAGCAGGGAACTGGGATCGGGGCACCGAGGGACTAGGTATCGACATTTAGGTTTTCTGTAAATTCTTGATGCATCAAAGAATTCGTCATCCTGAGCGAAGCCTCTCGCGGCTCTATCGCGAGAAGCGGAGTCGAAGGACCTGCTGTTTGCTCGCATCACCCACAATTTCCCTGTGTGTCCCGCGGTATTCCTTCCACCGGCGCCTGCTTATAGTCGATACGGCCTAGTCCCCACTCCTTACTCCCTGCCTTCCCCCATTTGCCTTTTCTCCCCGTTGGCGCTAACGTTTGCTTATTGCAGTTCGCACGCATGGGAGGCTCCCATGAAGCGGCGTTTCCTTGTCTCGGACCTGGCGCGACGTTCTCGATCCATCGCAAAGCGTAGTTTCACGGGCTGCATGGCGTGCGCCGGTGGCTGCGTGCGCGCTGGCTGCGCTGTCTGGCCGCCGCACCGCGCCGGCGCCCAGGTCATCACCGTCGATACCAGCGGCAAGGGGCCAATTGCAGGCAACGGGCAGGTCGACCGGCAATATGCGCAGATCGCGCCCACCCACGTTGACTTGCCCAAGTCCGAACTCGATCCCAAGGCGCGGATCCGAGCTCATCCGCGCCCTGCAAGCGGAGCAGGGCTTCGCCAACCGCCCGTTTCCCCGCGGCCACAAGGGCCTGACACTCCAGGCCAACGGCAAGCTCGAGCCGGCCGGAGTGAGCTATCTGAACATGGTGGTCAACGAGGGGCTTTCCGCCAAGCCCGGCTCGCGCGTGGTGATCACCGACATCAAGATCGACAAGTCAAGGATCATTCTGGACTTCGACGGAGGGCCCGACGCCAAGCATCGCTTCCTGCGCCACATCCAGATCGGCGTCGGCCCCGACATGGGCGACCCCAACGCGGATCCCTCGCTGCTCGATCAGGCGGGCGATCCCTCCGGTGCGCGCATCACGCTTGCCTTCGGCGATCATGTTCCTGAGCTGACCCCGGCCCAGGTAAAGGCGCTGCTGGCTCCGCTCATCTCCTTCGATGTCAAGTCGCCCGATTCAGGCCTTCACCGATACCCTGCCGACGGCCTTGAAGGATGCCATCCTCGGCCACAAGGTGCTCGTGGGAATGAGCACGGACATGGTGCTCTTCGCCAAGGGGCCGCCCCTCACCAAGTCGCGCGAGATGGAAGGCCAGATGCCCTTCGAGGAGTGGATCTACGGCACGCCGCCCGAGGAAGTGGACTTTGTTCGCATCAACGGCAACCGCGTGATCCGTGTGGAGGTGGCCAAAGACGGCCAGACCCTTGCAGATCTTCACCAAGGATGTCGTAGCCGGCATGATGCGCAGCGACGGCTCGCCGGTGTTGACCGCTGAATCGAACACGCGCACCGTCCGCGAGGGCGACGTCGAGACCGATCCCAACAAGCAAGAGGCCGCTCCGCCGCCCAGCCTGCGCAATCCCGGCGAAAAATTGCCCACCGACAATCAAAGCACCGGCGTGATGCGCCCCGTGCAATTCCCCAAGCCGCATCCTGACGAGATGCCGGGCGCGAATCCCGACGAGCAGTCGACTACTCCGCCAGCGGCCACTCCGCCGCCAGGCGCTTCCACTCCGCCCGCGAGCGGGTCGCAGCCGCAGTCCACGCCGGCAAAAGCGCCGGCTCCCGGCAATACGCCGCCAGCCGGGTCGAATCAACTGGTGTCGGCAGGCACGGCGGATGCCGTGACGAACTAGCTACGACCCACGATCCACGGCCCACGTTTCACGACCCACGACCCCTGTCACCGCGAATCCTGCATTGACTTGCCCCGGAGGGACCTATGCCACGACCGCTTCTCTTGATTCATGGTTATTCAGCCACTGGCCTGGACTTTTCGAATCTTTGCGCGGAATTGGTCCGCCGCAACATCGATGCCAAGCTGCTGAATGTTGGCAATTACATTTCCCTCAATAATGAGATCACCATTGCAGACATCTCCGAAGGGCTCGAGAGAGCGATCAACCTGACAGACCTGAAGAACGCGGACGAGTTCGATGCCATCGTGCATTCGACGGGCATGCTGGTGGTGCGCGCGTGGTTGGCGCACCAGAAGATTGCGCCGGGTGAAAATCAGCGGCTGGCGCGACTGAAGCATCTGGTTGGCCTGGCCCCGGCGACGTGGGGCTCGCCGCAAGCGCACAAGGGCCGCACATGGCTGGGCGCGCTGGTGAAGGGCGACAAAACGCCGGGACCGGATTTCCTCAACGCCGGAGACTTGGTGTTGGATGGGCTGGAGCTCGGTAGCCAATTCACCTGGGACCTCGCGCACACGGATCTGTTAGGCCCGAAGCCTTACTTCGGCACCGGGCCGGATACCCCGTATGTCGCAGTGTTCATCGGCAACACGCCGTACACGGGGATTGCCAGCGTGGCCGACGATCCGGGCACGGACGGGACGGTGCGATGGTCGGGATGCGGTCTCAACACGCGCAAGATCACGCTCGACCTGACGCAGACGCCGACCGACGCCGAAGGGCATCCAAGAGAGCGGGTGACCATGAGCGAATGGGCCAACGACTCCCGGCTCGATGTGCCCATCCTTGCCGTGAACAACCGGGATCATGGCTCGCTGATCTCGAACCCCGATCCCGAAATGGTGGACAGGATCGTCAGCTTCCTCAACATCGCGGATAGCGGCCAATACAACACCTGGCTCAGCGAAGCGCAGATATGGAGCACGCCGGCGCGCCAGGAGATGCTGAAGAGCAAGGGGCACCTGTTCACGTTCTGGGAGACCAAGGATCTCGATGGATGGCAGCAATTTGTAGTCCGTGCGCGGGACGGACATGGCGATCCGGTTACCGACTACATGATCGAGGTTTTCGAGCTGGGCCCCGACGGAGAGACGTGGACGAGGGCCGAGGAGATCTCAGTGGACGTGCATGCCTATGGAAAGGATCCGAGCTTCCGTAGCCTGCACGTGCAGTTGCCCAAGGGGATCACGACGACGCCAAGGCCGATGCAGATCCGCTTTCAGGCATCGACGGGCACCCAGGTGGTCGCGTACCAGGGATACGGCAGCAACAATTCGCAGATGGAGATGCGCGCGGACAGCGATCCGGTTACCATCGACATCACCGATCCTCTGAAGAACAAGAATGCGACGCTCTTCTTTCCCTTCACCACCACCTTGGTTGAAGTGGTGCTGAACCGCGTCCCGTATCCATTCGACAAGGTGGAGGGAATATTTGTGTGGCTTCCTCCGCCCACTTCTGCCCCAGCGGGCACTACCGGCTAGCGTCCCGAGGCTAAAGTTTGCATCAAAAAGGAATTGTCATCCTGAGCGAGTCCCGGCGTGCCGGGACGAGTCGAAGGACCTGCATTTCGGGGCTCTCAATTTAATCTACGAATTTCTGATTCACCACACCAGAGCGTGTTTCATGAACCTGTTTTGTGTCAGGGCACGACTCGCCGGGGTCCCGGCGACAGGTCCTCGTCGCAGGGGTGGCTTGAGTCAGGCCGCAAATGCTGCAAGAAATGATTTCGGCTTTACTGCTTGCGCAAAAACTGCCTCGGAGGAGCACGAAGTGTGAGGGCACGACCGGGGAACCCACCCAGTGGGTGGGTCGCGCGCCGCAAGCGCAGCAAAATCAATGGGGCCTTTAGGCCCTGCGGGATGCATTTCGTGAACTCCGCCCAAGGCCAGGCCTTTTTCCGCAACTTGTCTAACACCTGAGGGATGACAATCGGGATACAGTGGCCGTTTATGAAACACGCTCTAGCGGGCCAGCAGAGTTAGCTGTGTTGGCGGCGCTAACTGAGTTACCCCTCGCGCTCTGCCTCCCTACTCCCGATTGGCTAGTCCCTACTCCCCTTCTGGGTAGTAATCGGCCCTGATGCGAGTACCCCCTTCGATGAGCGCAGTGAGCTGGATTCGTCAATCTACAATGAAATCGGCCACTGCCAGAGCGGCTGCGCCAGGAGTACCAGCGCAAGCACACTCGGCAGAAAACCTGTTCGGAATGACCGCCGCGCTTACGTTGCAGCAGATTCAATCGGCAACCCAAACCGAGAGTGGCGCAATCATTTCGACTGGCCGTTCATGGAAGGACTTCTTGATCTTTCCCGGTCGGCTCGACAGACACGTTTCGCACGACTCCATGGATGGCTTGCGTCCCGAAATGTTTCGTCGCAGGTCCTCCGAACACCAGCGAGACGTTCGAGTTCGTGACAGAATACGGGACGTCGTCCCCTCCGGTGACGCAGATCTGCAGTGTCGATGAAGGCGGGGTCGTCTCGAAGGGGGCATTGGTTCCATTCCCTGTCATCAGGCTGACCGTGCCGTTGATTTGAAAGCCCATTTTTGTGGCTGGGCTGACGGTGGGGCAGCCGGTCATGTCCAAGGTGACTGTGGCGTTCGTCAGCTTGATGTGATGGGTATGGGCGTTCTGGCCGGGTTGTGTTGGATCGAGGGCGCCATTTGAGGTGCCAAGGTCGGACATAGTCATATCCGCTGCGAAGTCGGCGGTAGCCCATTCTTCGCGGAGGTCCAACGACCATTGACCATTCATTTCCCAAGGCCCGCCCTTGACGCTCGATGGTGAAAAATCGTTGATCGCGCCGCTGAAGTGCATAGACCTGCGCTCCTGAGCCAAAGCACAGGCACTTGAAACCAGCAAGAAGAGTGAGAGCACGCGTACTGCCGGGGTTATGGCTTTGATTTTCATGTGGGTCTCCAGTTTTGGGGTTGGCGCCTGAGTCACTGACGATTCGCAGGCTGCCCGACGGCCGTGCTTGCGGGAAAGCGATGGAAGTGAATCCAACTTCAGCGGCTTTGCGCCTCAACTGGCAACACATTCGTGTACTTTGAGCAGTTAGGTCAAGCAGCAACACGCGGAACCGTCGCTTGCCGTCAAATGCTGTCTTTTGCCGTTCTGGCGGACAGGGTTACAATCGGCTTATCTCCCCTGTGAAATGCTGGGATATTCCGGAGATCCCCATGGGTGAATCGCTGACTGACATCCCGCCTTTGGAGGGGCCGCCGGAAAAGCGGCTCGATTCATGGAAGGAAATCGCAGCGTATCTGAATCGAGACGTTACGACGGTCCAGCGTTGGGAGAAACGGGAGGGAATGCCGGTCCACCGGCATGCGCACGAGAAGCGTGGCTCCGTGTATTCCCTGACGAAGGAGCTCGATGCCTGGATCCAGAGCCGCCGTTTGAGCCTGGGCGCACCCGAAATAAAGCCTGAGGCGGAAATCCCCCCAGCCATCCGGAGCGATCGAGGCGCAAAGCCCGCGCGGAGGGCTCGCCTGTGGCTTGCTCTGGCGCCGTTCTTTGCATCTGCCTGCTGGCTGCTTCCTGGATCGAGTTCCGGCATCGCGCAACCATTGCGGTTCAGCCGAGGATCCGGTCGCTCGCCGTGCTGCCCTTGCGGAATTTGTCGGGAGATCCGGCGCAGGAATACCTGGCCGACGGCATCACGGAGGCCCTCATCGGGCGCCTCGCGAACATCCACGGCCTGCGCGTGATCTCTCACACCTCGGTGATGCGCTTCAAAAACTCGCAACTCTCCCATACCGGAGATCGCCAGAACACTGGGCGTGGACGCACTCGTCGAAGGCTCTGTCATGAAAGAAGGCGATCGAATTCGCGTCACAGCCCAGTTGATCCGTGGCCCAACCGACGACCATTTCTGGTCCGAAACCTATGACCGCGAAATGCGCGATGTGCTCACTTTGCAGAGCGAACTGGCGCAATCCATCGCGGAAAAAGTGGAAGTAACCGTCACCGGAAATGAAATGCAGCGGCTTAGCCGCTGCGGCGTCCTGTCGCCCCCGAAGTCTACGAGAGCTATTTGAAAGGCAGGTTTGTTCTAGGCCGCGGAAACAGAGATGGCAATCAACAAAGCATTCATTATTTCGAGGACGCCCTCAAGGGGGACGCGACGTTTGCGCCAGCTTACCTCGGCCTGGCGGAGGCCTACACCCGCCTCGGAACGGTCTTCGCTGGAGATCCTCCGCAGAGACGCGGCCGAAAGTCGAGAGCTTCGCCCGAAAGGCCCTGGCACTCGATCCGGATCTGGTTGAAGCCCATGTCATCGTGGCAAATGTCCTGCAGGAACAATGGCAATGGACTGAGGCGGAAGCGGAATACAGGAGCGCTCTCGAATTGAACCCGAACGGCGCCGATGCTCACGCTGGATTTGCTTTGTGGCTGCTATGCGAGGGACGTACGGACGAAGCTGTCGCGTGGATTGAGACACGCCCGGGCGTTGGACCCTGTTGCGGATCTCCGGCGGCGGCGTATCGATGGATTCTTTTTCAGGCCCACCGGTACGACGAGGCCATCCGCGAATCGCGCAGCGCCTTGGCCGTGCAACCCGATGACGCAACTACTCTAATGGGCCTGGGATTTGCCCTGATCGCCAACAATCAGCCGGCAGACGCAATTGCGTATTGGAGAAGGCATCTGTCTCTATCCCCAGGTAGTCCTGCTGTCATCGGCGTGCTGATCAGAGCGTACGCCCATGCCGGGCAGGCGCGCGATGCGCTCCAGCTCCTCGAGCAACTGAAAAGACGCAAGAAGGCGGGCTATATTCCTGCGGCTGCGTTTGTGAACGCATACCTGGGGCTTGGCGACACCGATCAGGCATTCTATTGGCTCGAGCAGGCTTACAGAGAGCAATCGAACATCCTGCAGTTCCTGAAGACACACCCATTTTTCGACCCGATTCGCGGCGACCCGCGGTTCGCGGACCTGGTTCGCCGTGTCGGGCTGGCTTAGTTCTTTCGGCCCACGAACCCGCACTACGCGCGGCAATCGGTAGATGCGGAGAATCATGCACTTAGGGATTTTTGGCTTGACACTGGACTGGCTCCGGGCCGGGTGTGTCCGGAGGGAGCGGGGGCCTTCAGGTCTCCGGGATGCGGCGGGTCAACGAGCGGCCTTTAGGCCCGGACATTCGTCCGCGCTTTCGTCTCAAACTGCACACCAAAAGCCCCAATAGGCGCGTCGATAATGGAATCGTTGTGTGCCAAACGGGCGAAATGAATCGGCAAACTTGGTTTTTTCTGATCCCTGACCCCTTTACTCTTTCGCTCAGGGGCGGCGGTCACCTGCCGGCCCCTGCCACACCACCATGCGAGCGGGTCCGTACACTGCTGTGCGAGAGGTTAAACGAACTCATCTACTGACTGGGGCTGTCAAACAACGAACTGGCGGTCGCAACGGATCGTTGACTCTCAATCGGCTCGTTTCATTCCCTCACCCGGGGGACCGTAATCCTGACGATTTGACCTAAACCGATCGGTGGCGGACCAAAGCCGACGTTCGATACATAGAGCGCGCCATCCGGCCCAAAGGTCATCGCCGTTGGCAGGAACAATCCAGTAGCAATTTCTTCAAGTCCTCTGTCTGTAACGCGCAAGACCTTGCCGGTACCGGGGGTCGGAAACGGGTTATCGGTGGTGCTTTCGAGGACGTACAGATAACCCTCATGGTCGAATGCCACACCCTGAACGTTGGTCAGGCCAGTAACCACCGTCTTGATTTCACCGCTCGGAGTGAGTTTGAAGACGCTGGCCGCACCTTCCACGATGGGAAATGGAGTCAGATCTCCAATGTAGAGATTCCCGTGATAAGCAATGGACGTAGGGCCAAGCCACGTGGAACTCAACGCTGACATATCGATCAAGCGTCGAATTTCGCCGGTGCTGGGATCGATGCTGTCGATTTCCTGATGATTGGGCTCGGCAGCGATCAATTGTCCGCGCACCTCAACCATGCTGTACCAGGTGCCGTCGGGCTCGAAGTCTGCGAGGTCAGGGTTCACGACTGGGTGAGCCTTTTGGTAGGCGCTCAGGTCCGCGATCATCGTCCAGGTGTTGTTCGAGTTCACCTTGAAAATGCCGTTCGTCGTGCCCTCAAGGCCGTGCGAACATCCGGATCCGGCCGTGAGCGCATACAGTGTGTCACCGATGAATGCCACATCGGAAACGCCACTCACCAGATTGCCTTGCGACGCGCTGGTCTCGTTGGAGGGAAGACCGTCGATAACGGTCGTCCGATCCCCGTGGCGGTCGATTCTTGAGATCCGCGAAGTGAATCCTCCGGTATAGGGGCCGACAGGATCGGGGACTTGCGGGCATTCCCCGACGGTCGATATTGTGCCGCCGGCGCCGCCTTCGGCTACATAGAGATAACCATCCGGCCCGAACTTGAGACCGCGCGGATTGTTAAGGCCTGTTGCGAACACGGTCACATTCGGCGATGGGCTTTGCGCATCGGTTGCCGTGGAAGCCGCACAGAACGCCAGAATGGCGCCTGCCAGTGGTAAAACTTTTCGGATGTTCATGATCTACTTTCCCTCCTATGCTCAAAAGGCAGCCCCTCAGGGCCGCTCATGTTTACGAAGAGTACGAATGATGCGACAATATGAGAAGTTTCATCATGTAAGTTACGTCCCCATTTCACCCGTAATAAAACTCTCCCGAGATTCGCGAGGCTGCGATGGAACCGCGCCAGATACCGACACCGGAGGATATCCGGGTCCAGCTTGAGCGAATCCTCGCTTCGATTCCTTTTTCCAAATCGAACCGCAGCCTGGCCTTCCTGCGTTACATCGTCGAGGGCTCTCTGAAGGCTCCGGGCGGCTCCCCCAAAGAGTATGCAATTGCGGTTGAGGTTTTCGGTCGCGATTCTTCGTATGATCCGTCCGTCAACGCCACCGTGCGGGTAGAAGCCGGTAGGCTGCGATCGCGGCTGCGGGACTACTACTCCGATCAGGGCCGCAACGATCCCGTGGTCATCGGCCTACCCAAGGGAGGCTATTGCGCGACGTTTACCGTGCGAAGTGCCGGCGCGGGCGGTGCTATCGCACCGGCGGAGTCGGCCCCAGGCGAGAAGGACGCGCAGAAACACGCGGCAAGGCCGGGACGGCGCAGGGTGGCGCCCCTGGCACTGGCGATAATCGTCCTCATCGCCGCAATCGCCGGCATCGCGTTTTGGAAGAAGCGGAACCCGCACGTCGCAGGTGCTGGAAACGGACAGAAAGTGCTGGCGGTGCTCCCTTTCTCCAACCATACCGGAGCCGATGCCAACAGTTATCTGACCGAGGGCATAACGGAAAGCCTTATCCGCCAGTTTTCGCAGATTCCTGGCCTAAGGGTCATTTCGCGTGCTGCGGCAGACCGCGTGAGCAAGCAGAATGCGGCAAGCGAGCTCGGCGTCGGTTACCTGCTGACCGGAGCGCTGGAGCGCAGTGCCGAAGGCCGGCTCGTGTTGAACGCGGAGTTAAGCGATGCGAACAATGGCATGGTCCTGCGCAGCAACCAATACATTCCTGACGAGGCGGATCTTCGCCCGATCCAGGCCGATATCGTTCGAGATGCCGTGAAGGGCCTTGGCATTTCACTCGACACCGCCCAGGCAGCGGGGGCGCACAGAGCACTAACATCGAGTCCGGCTGCGTACCAGGATTTTCTGCGCGGCGAGGCTGCGGCACGTCTTCGCGATGACCCCGCGAATCTGCACGAGGCCATCCATGACTTTGAGGAAGCCGTACGGCTCGATCCCTCCTTTGCATTTGCGTTTTCGTCGATGGCGGAAGCCCACCTGGCGCTGGGAATCTATTACGAGGCGCCACGTGACCACATGCCGCTCGCGCGCCAATATGCTCAGCGCGCGCTTGCACTGGATCCGTCGATGCACCAGGCCCACGGCATCCTGGGGCTGATCAACCTGCTCTACGATTGGAATCTTCCCTCTGCACAAAGCGAATTGGAACAAGCCGACACCAGAGACAATGCGATCTGGCAACTCGGCTGCACGGCTCATCTGCTTTCGATCGACGGACGATACCGTCATGCCGAAGAGGACCTGGAAAACATGCTGGAATTCGATCCGCACTCAGGAATGCTGATCGCCGAGCTCGGTTGCGTGAATTATTACTCCGGCCATTATGACGATTCCATCCGCTACTACCAGCGAGCTCTTACCATCGATCCGCGTGCCGTACTCGGTTATTGGGGGATGGGGAGATCGCTTGCACGCGAAGGCCGTTACAAAGATGCGCTCGAAGATCTGAGACGCTTCAAAAAGTTGAATGGGTTTCAACCGGCCATCATTACCGCGGAAATCGGATTCACCGAAGCGATCTCGGGGGATCGCGACGCTGCCATGGAGACTCTGAAGCAGCTTCAGGGAGATTCAAAGCACGCGTATGTGGATCCATATTTAATGGCGGTGGTCTATCTCGGCCTGAAGGATCGAGAAGACACCTTCGCGTGGCTCGATAGAGCCTACCAGGCCCACTCGCCATTTCTCATTTCGATCGCAACGGACCCGAAGTGGTCCGCATGGCGGAGCGATGCCCGTTTTGAGGCGCTTTGGAATCGCATGACCACTGGGTCTCGGAGCTAGAAGGGTACGAAATACCAGGCTTCTTCGGTGCGGACCGGATGGGCGAGCACATCAAAATGCAGACCCTAACTTTGTTTGGTGTGACCTTGCCCTCAGAATGCGTATCCCATAGCAGGCGGGTTTTGACGAGATTAATTCATCTCGTCGTAGTCGTCGCGGCGGTGGGAATGTGGAAATCGGCTTGATCGATTTCCATATTTCCACCGCCTGCTTCGGTCGCCGCATCCATCACGCGGCAGCCTGCGAGCCTGCGTTCTCCGAGCGGCGTTCGAACTCTTCCGGACTGAGATAGTTCAAGGTTGAGTGCATGCGTTGCCGGTTATACCAGAGCAGCCAGGCCAGCACCGTATCCTTGGCCTGTCGGATGGTTTCGAAGCGCTCACCGTGTAGCCGCTCCACTTTGAGCGATCCGAACAGGGTCTCGGTCACGGCGTTGTCCCAGCAGTTGCCCTTGCGGCTCATGGAAGCCAGGATCTGGTGCTTTTCCAGCACCTGGCGGAAATCCTCGCTGGCATACTGGCTGCCGCGATCACTATGGAAAATCAGTTCTCCTTTCCGTGGACGGCGTTGAAACAGGCTCATCTCCAAGGCGTCGATCACCAGGCTGCGATGCAGGTCCGGTCGCATCGACCAGCCCACCACCTTGCGGCTGAACAGATCGATCACCACGGCCAGAAACAACCAGCCCTCCTCGGTGGCGATGTAGGTGATGTCACCCGACCACGCCTGGTTGGGCGCGGCCGGAGTGAAGTTGCGGTTCAACAAGTTGGGCGCGATAGGCAGATCGTGCCGGCTGTCGGTGGTCACTACGCGGAAGCGTCGCTTGCCGCGGGCACGAATGCCGTGCTGCTGCATCAGCCGCTGCACCCGCTGCTTGCCCACGCCAATGCCGCGCTTCACCAGCTCCCGCCAGATCCGCGGCCACCCGTAGGCCCCGCGATGCTCCGCATACACCGCGCTGATATGCGCCAAAAGCGCCGCATTACTCAGATGCCGGCACGGCGTCGTCCGCCGTCGCCGCGCAAGGTGTTGATGAAAGCCGGACACGCTCACCTTGAGCACCCGGCACTGCACACAAATCGGCCAGAGGCGCCGATGGCGTTCAATAAAGGCATACTTCACTTCTGGCCCTTTGCAAAGTATGCCGTCGCTTTTCCCAGGATGTCGCGCTCCATCGTTACCCGCGCCAGCTCCGCCCGCAGACGGCTGATCTCCATCTGTTCGGCGGTTACGCCTGCCCTACCTGGAACTTCCTTCAGCTTGCCCTCTCGATGCGCCTTGACCCAGTTCGACAGTGTCTGCTCCACCACGCCCAAGCTGCGCGCCGCCTCCGCAATCCTCTGGCCCGACTCCACCAGCCTCACCGCTTCCTGCTTGAACTCCAGCGTGTACCTGCCTCGTTTCCCGTTCCTCATCTACGTCTCCCTTCGCTATTACAGCAGCTCGCTAAGGGGTACGTTTTGCGGGGGCAAGGTCAGTGCGACTACCCCTCAAATGCTAACTTTTCTAGGTTACGAATCTTCTATAACACAACTTTTCTAGGTGCATGTCCCCGAAAAGTGCAACCTTCCGCGGTTAGGTTTGGGGGCAAAAGCTAACCATCTAAGCGAACATTTGAGGGGGTTCCCGCACCATTATTGCGAACATTTGCCTTGATTTACCGCGTTTCAAGTGACCTTGCCCCCGCAAAACGTACCCCTTAGCGAGCTGCTGTAATAGCGAAGGGAGACGTAGATGAGGAACGGGAAACGAGGCAGGTACACGCTGGAGTTCAAGCAGGAAGCGGTGAGGCTGGTGGAGTCGGGCCAGAGGATTGCGGAGGCGGCGCGCAGCTTGGGCGTGGTGGAGCAGACACTGTCGAACTGGGTCAAGGCGCATCGAGAGGGCAAGCTGAAGGAAGTTCCAGGTAGGGCAGGCGTAACCGCCGAACAGATGGAGATCAGCCGTCTGCGGGCGGAGCTGGCGCGGGTAACGATGGAGCGCGACATCCTGGGAAAAGCGACGGCATACTTTGCAAAGGGCCAGAAGTGAAGTATGCCTTTATTGAACGCCATCGGCGCCTCTGGCCGATTTGTGTGCAGTGCCGGGTGCTCAAGGTGAGCGTGTCCGGCTTTCATCAACACCTTGCGCGGCGACGGCGGACGACGCCGTGCCGGCATCTGAGTAATGCGGCGCTTTTGGCGCATATCAGCGCGGTGTATGCGGAGCATCGCGGGGCCTACGGGTGGCCGCGGATCTGGCGGGAGCTGGTGAAGCGCGGCATTGGCGTGGGCAAGCAGCGGGTGCAGCGGCTGATGCAGCAGCACGGCATTCGTGCCCGCGGCAAGCGACGCTTCCGCGTAGTGACCACCGACAGCCGGCACGATCTGCCTATCGCGCCCAACTTGTTGAACCGCAACTTCACTCCGGCCGGCGCCCAACCAGGCGTGGTCGGGTGACATCACCTACATCGCCACCGAGGAGGGCTGGTTGTTTCTGGCCGTGGTGATCGATCTGTTCAGCCGCAAGGTGGTGGGCTGGTCGATGCGACCGGACCTGCATCGCAGCCTGGTGATCGACGCCTTGGAGATGAGCCTGTTTCAACGCCGTCCACGGAAAGGAGAACTGATTTTCCATAGTGATCGCGGCAGCCAGTATGCCAGCGAGGATTTCCGCCAGGTGCTGGAAAAGCACCAGATCCTGGCTTCCATGAGCCGCAAGGGCAACTGCTGGGACAACGCCGTGACCGAGACCCTGTTCGGATCGCTCAAAGTGGAGCGGCTACACGGTGAGCGCTTCGAAACCATCCGACAGGCCAAGGATACGGTGCTGGCCTGGCTGCTCTGGTATAACCGGCAACGCATGCACTCAACCTTGAACTATCTCAGTCCGGAAGAGTTCGAACGCCGCTCGGAGAACGCAGGCTCGCAGGCTGCCGCGTGATGGATGCGGCGACCGAAGCAGGCGGTGGAAATATGGAAATCGATCAAGCCGATTTCCACATTCCCACCGCCGCGACGACTACGACGAGATGAATTAATCTCGTCAAAACCCGCCTGCTATGGGATACGCATTCTGAGGGCAAGGTCAAAGCGCCCGCACAAAAAACCGCCCTCGCAATCGATCTCTTCGAACCCATCCTTCGCTCGCCCAGCCACCGCCAGCCTCATATAAACTGAAAGGAGCGAGTCCCGCTCTCTCGACGCGAATCGGATGTGGTCTGCGTTCCATTTGCGGCGTCCGGCGAGCGGTGGCCGCGCCGTTGAAGCCGTCCCGCTAGGGCGGGATGAGTGCAGAGACACCCCATAAGGAGAGACCCCTCACCCATGGCCAAAATTGCAAAAACCGGCGACCGCAAGAAGGTGATGGACACGACGAAGTCGACCGACTGTCCCAAGTGCAGCAAGCCCACGCGCATCGTCAAGCGCGTCAAGGACCGCGAGCGCGGCGTTCCCGGCGGAGTCTACATTTCCTGCTCCGCGTGCGATTTCTACGAGAAGCTTTAACTGCTCCTCGAGCTTTCATCCACAAGAAAGCCCGGCCACGCCGGGCTTTTCCATTCTCCGAACCACGCTCCCGCTGCTAAGCGAGCGCTTTCGCCATCTCCTCAATGATTGCCTTCGCAGCCTCGGCCGGGTCCGGCGCTTGCGTGATGGGCCGGCCCACTACGAGGTAACTGGCGCCCAGGCGCAGCGCGTCGGCAGGCGTTGCAATCCGCCTCTGGTCATCGGTTCGGCTGGTGGTCCAACCACCGGCGGGACGAATGCCGGGAACCACGAGCACTCCCTCCGGGCCGGTAAGCGCGCGCAGGGCCGCGACCTCATGCGGCGAGCAGACAAATCCGCGAATCCCCGCCTGCAACGCCATCTTCGCCAGCAACTCCACCTGCTCAGCCGGCGAGCGCCTCACCCCGGCCGCTCTCAATTGTGCCGCGTCCATGCTGGTCAACACGGTCACGGCCAGCAGTTCGGGCGGATTGGATACGCCGTCCAGCGCCGCGCGCGCAGCTTCGAGCATGGCCGGCCCTCCAGCGGCGTGAACGGTCATCATGCGCACGCCCAGCATCCGGCTGCGGAGCGCACTGCCCCAGCCACCGTGTTGGGAATGTCGTGGAATTTGAGGTCGAGAAAAACGGAGTGTCCGCGCGTCACCAGCGGTTCCAGAACGGCGGGCCCGGCGGCGGCAAAAAGCTCCAGCCCCACTTTGAACCACTGGCAGGTTCCTTCGAGCTGCTTCACCAATTCAGCAGCAGCCTTGACGCTGGGCACATCGAGAGCGACGATCAGGCGTTTCCGCGCCTCCTCCGTCTTGTCCGGCACAGGCGGACGCCTCGCGGCAAAACTGGGTTTCAGCCGTTCGGGGATGGGCATATTGAAATGCTAACCGATCCTGCGTTGCGGAGCCGTTACAGGAAACTCAAATCGTGGCTTGAAAATCCGCAATCCGGGAACCGCGAGGCTCAAACTCAACGCTCCAGTGCAAAACACTCGGCGCGTTCACCACACCGCTACCGAATGGAACATCGTCTGGCCGTTTCAGGGATTTTGCCGGGGAGACTTGGCCGCCCTAGGGATGGAGATTCGCGGCATTGTGAGCCAGCAAAGCATTGGACGGGAAGTGATCGCTGCGAGGCAAAAGAACCACGTAGGGCACGTCGGATTGCGAGAACTGGTTGCGCAGGGCTGGATCGCCAAACGGTGGCGCGTGGTCGCCCACGATGATGAATACCGTAGGCCTGTTGAGCTTGCCCATCGCGATCTGCGACACCGATTGGTGAACATTCGCGACCAACTGGTACCACGAGCACAGCGGCGTGTTCGGCGACAGGGACAAATCCCCAAGGCAGGGAGCCCCATGACTGAGCGTCGAAGGGACAAACACGGGAAGATGGGAATTCAGCGTCATCCAATGGATGAAGTATGGTTGGGGGCTGTCCTCTTGGAGGCGCCGGCCGATCCAGGCGGCGATATCCGCGTCGCAGGTGCCGATCAGCGCTCCCATGCAGTCGGGCATTCCCTGCTGTTTGAATCCTTCGTGGAACCATATCTCCTGAAATCCAATGGCTCTGTACCATTCTGAGCGGTTAAACATGTGCCCACTCATCCCATGGAGCGCGATATTGGAATAGCCACGTGCGGCGAGCCGGTCCGGGAGGCAGCCCTTCAATTCGCTTGCCGTGGCATTCAGAAGATGGAATCCAAATGAGCTGCCGCACAACTCGCGGGCCTCGCCGGGAATCGTCATCCCGTCGAAGGGAACACTCCCCTGCACCACTTCATATCTGGCGAGCAGATCCGGCTGCAGATACGGCCGGACCGTCGCCTCCCTCAGCTGGGAGTCCCCAGCGAGTCCCCAGGATTCAACCACAACCAGCACCAGATTGGGCGATTCACCGGATCTTCTGTCGGACACGATTCCAGCATTGCGCAGGCCGACCTCCATCGCGCTTGGCACAGCGGCTACTGACGCCCCATCGATCTTTTCCGCCACGCGGATAGCGTGCTCCGCCACCACCAGGCGCACCAGCCGGATCACTGGAATGCGTGCAAGCTTCGGCATTTGTGACATCCGCAGATCGACCCCGTCCATGCCAGTCGTCGAGCGTAGGGATTCCGGGAGGTGGCCGGTCGCTAAATGGATGGAAAAAATATCGGTGCCAACAATGGAAAGCCCAAATGCCAAGAGGCACGCCGCGGTGCGCCGGCGCTGGTTCTTTGCGAGTGCGTTGCCGAACAGGAATAGGGAAATTGCAGCCGCAAGGACGGCGAGCAGAACGGTTGCGACTGCGCAAGCCAGCCGGGTGCCCGTGAATGCGTCCGCGGCGCTGATGTTCTGCAGCGTTGCTTGAATCGGGAGGTTATAGGAGCGACAGATTCCGCACATCAGATCTGCGAAGATGATCGCTAAAAGCAAACTCGCAGATACGAACCGCGGCACAACCAGGGCGACCAGGCCGACCACGACATACTGAACACAAAACCATCCAAGCGGGGAAAACCCAAACTCGCGCGACGCGAACCAATACGGAATATTTGCGAGGACAGCATAGAAGGCGACGAAAGAAACCCACGGAACATTCCCACGCACTCTCTCAAACCATGAGCCCGGCAATACCAGCGCCATAAACCCTTTAGCCCTGCAACGAAGGGTGCCCATAAACCAAGAGCCTCATTACGGAAAAAACCCGACAAACGAATGTCGGATCAATGCTATAGACAAAAAGGTAATCAGTCGACATTACCGTGGGGCCAGATTCTTTTAATCACCGCCCGGTAACCACAACAGGAACGTCCAGCCCAAGTTGGGAGCCGCCGGTGGAACCAATGGGCAGGCAACGAGTAAATTGAAGAGGGGATCGCGAATTGAAGATTGGATTGGTTGACATGCGCAGTTGGATGGCCGGTATCCTCTTGACGGCATTGGCCCTTCCAGCCTGGGCGGCGGGCGTGGATACCAACCCCATGAACTACGATCCCCAGGTTCGAGCGGCCTACGATCGCTTTTACAACCTTGATTTTCCCGTCGCAGTCGCGCAACTGGAACAGTTTCACGCCGCCCATCCCGGCGACCCGCAGGCTACGGCCTATCTTCTTGACGCCCTCATCTTCCAGGAACTCTACCGTCTAGATCTGCTCGACACTACCTTCTACGCCAACGACGGTTTCCTTACCGGCCGCCACGCCACCGACGAAGACCCAAAGAAGCGGGACCAGATCTTCGCGCTGGCCGACGAGGCCGTGCACGAAGCCGACTGGCGGTTGAGCAAGGATCCCAACGACGTGGACGCGCTTTTTGCCCGAGCCTGGGTGCGCGCTCTTCGATGCACCTATGTGGCCATGGTCGAGCGTGCCTTTGCCACCGGCTTCCGCTTGGCGACAAGGGCCAAGGACGACGCCGCGCGCGCTTTGCAGTTGGACCCGGATTATGTGGACGCGAAGCTCATCACTGGAGTCTACGAGTACGTCGTCGGCGCGCTCCCCTGGCCCTTCAAGCTGATGATCGGCTTTGCCGGCATTACCGGGTCCAAGGCCACGGGTCTGGCGCTGCTTTGGGACGCTGCGCATCGTGGCGTTGCCACCAACATGGAGGCGCGCACGGCCATCGCCCTCTTCCTGCGCCGCGAATCGAAGTATCAAGAAGCCATTCAAGTGGTGCAGGGGCTGAAGAAGGAGTACCCGCGCGACTTCCTTTTCAGCCTTGAAGAGGCCAACCTGCGCAAAGACGCCGGCGAGGGCATGAGGGCGGTTGCCGCCTACCGGCAGATTCAGACGGACAACGCCAAGCCGGGCTACTACGCCGATGCGCGCATGGAACTGGCGGACTTTGGGCTCGGCGACGCCCTTCGCGGCCAGCGCCATTACGATGAAGCGGCGCAGGCTTATGAGCTGGCCGCCTGGTCGCGCGGCGTCGGTCCAGAGCTTAAGATTCGTTCCCTGCTCGATGCCGGAGAGTGTCAAGATTTGATTGGCCAACGCCAGCTTGCTGTCCGCGATTACCAGGCCGCGATCGACGCCGGACCCAATACCTCCCGCGGCGACCAGGCGCGGAAATACCTGCGCAGTCCGTATCGGGGAAGCTGAACGAGAAGCCTAAAGCGGTTCTCCTGCAGGTGTAGAACAAGGCACAATCGCTAAGTGGCTTTTTCAACAAGAAAAAGCCACCCTGAAATACGCCGGAAATGGCACATAGTTGCAGGAGAACCGCCGTAGCGATCCTGGCTCCGGCGAAGCCTGGAACCGCAGCGGACGCAATTCCGTATCATCGCCAAGGGGCACCTATCCATGGAGGACCGAAGATGACTGCCTATTGCCAGCATTGTGGGAATGCTTTGAACGTGACCGCGCGCTTCTGTTCCAACTGCGGCGCGGCCGTGGCCATTTCGCAGCCCATCGCGGGCCGGCCGCTCATTCGGCCGCATATAGGCCGCCAAATCGGCGGGGTCTGCCTGGGACTGGCGCAGGCCAACGGATGGGATGTCACCCTGGTTCGTATCCTTACCGTGCTCGGTTTCTTCTTCTCCAGCGGGCTGGTCGGCGTGGCCTACATAGCGGCCTGGATTGGCATTCCGGAGGAGACGTCGCCCTATCCAGGAGGGTATCCTCCTCGAATATGAGTGGTAATTATCTTTCCGATGGCGCCCGGTTGAGCTTCAGTGATACGGGCACAGGCCTCCCGGTTGTCCTCCTGCATCCCACACCGCTCGACCGCGACTATTGGCGCCCTCTCACGCGAGAGCTAGCCGGCATCCGCGCCCTCGTTCCCGACCTGCGCGGCCATGGATACTCAGAGCTCGGCTCATCGCTGCCGTCCGGCGGCTTTGCACGCGTTCCCAGCGCGCCCGTGCTGTCCATGGAGCAGCTTGCCGCCGACACCGTTGCCCTTCTCGATCGCCTCGGCGTCCCCAAGGCCGTATTTGGCGGCTGTTCCATCGGCGGCTACGTGCTGCTGGAGCTCTGGCGCAGGGCGCCGCAGCGCATGATGGGCATGGTCTTCGTCTGCTCCAAGCCGCAGCCGGATACCGAGGCCAGCCTGCTCAGGCGCGTAGAAACCATCGCGCGGGCCCAGGCGGAGGGCGTCTCCGCGCTCTTCGACGGAATGGCGGAGAATACCGTGGCCCCTTCCGTCCGCCGTGAGCGGCCCGAGGTCGTCGCCGAAGTGCGGGCGCAGATGACGCTTACGCCTGAGGCTGTGGTCGCCGTGCAGGCGGGCCTGGCCGCGCGGCCGGACTCGGTTCCCACCGTGTCCACCATCCGCGTGCCGGTGCTTGCCATTGCGGGCGCAGAGGATGCCAACGTCACCGCCGCTGACATGGAAGCATTCCGCGCCGCTCCCGGCGAATGCGAGTTTTACGTGCTGCCCGGCGCAGGCCACTATGCCGCCTACGAGCAGCCGAAGAAGGTTGCCGCGCTCATGGCGCCCTGGCTGCGGCAATTTGAAGCGTAGAGTGCGGGTGCCCCGTCCAAGCTTTGCTTGGGCGGGAAGGGGCCAATGAAATTACCAACAGCAGCTACCGATACGACGCCGCGGGCAGTTTGACCTCCGATACCTGTGCCTCGCATTCCGCGTGTCAAGAGCTAACTGCGGACCTCTTCGCCCATTACTCGCCGCAAACTTGCTGATTAGAACGACCTTGCGCTCCCCTTGCGCCGCAAAAAATCCCTCGTCAACTTTGCAGATCATTACCCGCATTTGTCGCATAATCATTCCATGGGCACTCATCCGGAACTCGATCGCAGAGGGACTCCCTGCCGTCTCCACGTCTCAACGCCCGTTGTGCGCAAAAATTCGTTCCGAATCGCATTTTTTGCGGCTCAAAGAACGTCCCATTACGCCGGAAATGATCGTGAAAATGGCGTCTCGGCACGGACCAGGCCTTTGCAATCGATCACCTCGACGGACTTCCAACCCCCTCCCACCCATCAAAGGCTCGACTGTGAAACTGTGGAGCCTTTCAAATCAACAGCTTGCGGCCACAGTTTCACAGTCTCACAGAAACTGTGAATTTCTGAGGCGAGGGGCGACGATGGAGCGCGGCGTCGATGTGGCTGCTAGAATTTGGCACGGGATGAATTGCCGTCTCAGGGAGAATGCGATGAAGAACGAAGCGGTAAACGATCCGGGCCGAAGGGATTTTCTGCGCGCCGTTCCGGCCCTGGCAGTTGGCGGTTTGGCGATCGCGGATGGTTCGCTGTTCGCGGCATCCGCGGCGCAGCAGGGCACGGTCAATTCGGGCGCGGCTGCCTTTCAGGTCTTCAGTGCGGAGCAGATTCAGGACGACATCAAGGCGCTCGCAGCGAGCCCAGGCAACAACAATCTCGTGCAGGGGAAGAACTTTGCCGTCGTGCTCACCACCGAAACCGCAAAAAGCGCCAAGGAGTTCGAGTGGCACGAAGGACGCGACCATGTGTTCCAGATTCTCGAAGGATCGACGGTCTACGAGCTCGGCGGAACACCGAAAAACGCGCACAGCCCAAAGGCTGGCGAGTGGCTCGCACCCGAATCGGAAGGCGCGACGACGGTCACGCTCAACAAAGGCGACATGGTGGTGATCCCGCGAGGCACTCCGCACAAGCGCAGCACCGCTGGGATCGTGACCTTTACACTGATCTCGCCGCAGGGGACGTGAAGGACGGGGACGCGGATGCGGGCGAGGACGCCCACACGACAGCCGGCGGGGACGCCGGCGCTACAAGGGACAGAGCACCAGGGAACAGGAAGCAATCAATTGTGAATTGCCATTCTGCTAACGGCTGCGCATCTTCGACAGCAGCCGCAGCATCTCCAGGTACAGCCACACCAGCGTCACCATGATGCCGAATGCGCGCGTACCACTCCATGTACTTGGGAACGCCGTAGGCGACGCCCTGCTCGACAAAGTCGAAGTCGAGAACCAGGTTGAGCGCCGCGATGGCGACCACGAAGAGGCTGAAGCCGATGCCAATCAGCCCGGACCCGTAGACGGAACCGAAGAAGGAGATGTGGAAGAAGCCAAGCAGCATCTGTGCCATGTAGAAGAGCATGATGCCGCCGGTGGCTGCGACCACGCCAATGCGAAACTTCTGCGTCACCTTGATCATGCCGGACTTGTAGAGCAGCAGCATGCACGAAGAGCGTGCCGAACGTCAGGCCGACGGCTTCCATGCGCAATGCCGGGATAGCGCAGTTCGAACATCGCCGACAGGCCGCCCAGCACAAGGCCTTCGAGCAGCGCATAGATGGGCGCGGTCACCGGCGACCATGTCTTTTTTGAAAGCGGTTACCAAGGCGACGATCAAGTCCGCCGAAGGCGCCGATCATCACCGCCGGACCGGCGACGCTCAAGTCGCGTGTCTGCATGAACGATTCCACGTCCACGCCGCAGTGGCCATCGCGCACAGCAGCAGAATGCCGGTCTTGTTCACCGTGCCGCTCAGCGTCATGCGCGCCGAGGCGTCCACAAGGCTTGCCGCCGTACTGGCTGCGCTGCAAAGTCGCTGAAGGTGTTCTGGCCCAGCGCCGGATTCGATGTCTTGATCAATGCCATGAGATGTCTCCGTCGTTCAAAGCGAGGTTTAGGATTCTTCAGGCTCGTGCAGAGTGCCTGACCCGCTGCTTCCATTCTAAATCTGACGATGGCAAGCCCGCCGGAGTTGCAGCGGCGCCGTCACGGTTCAGTCTGCCGTCTGCACGTCGTAAGCGCTCTCGTACCGCGCCACCGTCGGCCATCAGGTTCTCGATCGCATCCACGGGCCGAATGCCGCCGCGCGCGCCCTGCGCCATGCAGTTCATGGCCGCCGCCGCGCAGGAGAAATCGAGCTGCCGCTCCAGCGGCCACTCCTGCAGCAAGCCGTAAGATGAACCCGGCGCGGAAAATGTCGCCGGCTCCGGTGGTATCGGCCACCGGAACGCGATACGCGGCGCAATGCAGCAGCTGCTTGCCGTCCCAGGCCAGCACGCCGTCCTCGCCCAGTGTCGCCGCGCTCAGCCGGCATCCATAGCGCGAGTGCATGCGGCGCAAGGCGCGCTCCAGGTTGTCGTCGTCCATCAACCGGCAGGGAAAATCTTTGCTGACAATCAGATAATCGATGTTCGCCACCAGCTCTTCGATGCCGGGATAGGTGTCATCGAGATCGGCCACCACGGGAATGCCTGCGGCGCGCGCCCAGCTTGCGGCCAGAGTGGCTGCGGCCGTGTCGTGCCCGTCCACGTGCAGCACGCGCGCATTCATCACCCATTCGCGGCGCAGTTCTTCGGGCTTGAGCGTCATGTGCTCGTCGCGCCGGCAAAGCACGGTGCGCTCGCCGCCCGCGTCCACCAGAATGAGCGACTGCGGGCTCACGCCACCGGGCACTTTGATCAGCTGCGCCTCCACGCCCGCGCGCTCGAAGGCCTCTTCGTGCAGCCGGGCCGCATCGTCGTCGCCCAGCTTGCCCACGTAGCGCGTGCGCAATCCCCATGTCTGGCAGGCCACCACGGTCGTGGCCACCTGCCCGCCCGGCATCACGCTCGCGGCGCGTAGTACTCCAGCTTCGAGCCGCGTTCGGGATATGCAGGCAGCGGGATCAGCGTGTCGGTCGCGTTCAGTCCCACGCCCACCAGGTCAACTTGAGGCAACTCAGTCATGCAGTCCTTTATTGTAATGGGCGGGCGGAGAGCCGTTGTGCGCATGGCCACAGCGAGTATCCTGCTTCGGCGAGGATGCTGTAGGCTCAAAACAGTATTTTCCTGGCTTTGGAACTCAATCCGTGGCTCAAACTGCAAACCCATCCTCGCGCCCGTTTCACCATCCGCAGCCCGGCGCGGCGCTCCATTGCGGCGGCGTCTCGCTGGAAACTGCTGGCGCGCCGCTTCGGCACGCCGCTCTACGTCTACTCCGCCGACCAGATTGCCGAGCGCGCTGCGGCTCTTTCAGCAGGCCCTCGCAGGCCGGGATCATCTTGTCTGCTACGCCGTCAAGGCCAACTCCGCGCTGGCGATTCTCAAGCTGCTGGCGCAGCACGGCGCCGGCTTCGACATCGTCTCCGGCGGCGAGCTGGAGCGCGTGCTGGCCGCCGCGCCGGAAGCTGTCGGCCGCGTGGTTTTTTCCGGCGTGGGCAAAACTGCCGCGGAGATCGACCTCGCGCTGAAGGCCGGCATCCTGCAATTCAACGTGGAGAGCGAGGCGGAGCTCGAGCTGCTCGCCGCGCGCGCCCGCAAGCTCAAGGTCCGCGCCCGCTTCGCGCTGCGCGTCAATCCCGACGTCTTTGCCGACACGCATCCCTACATCTCCACCGGCCTGCGCGAGCACAAATTCGGCATCGACATCCGCCGCGCGCCCGCGATCTACAAGAGCGCCGCCGGCAATCGCTGGCTCGAGGCGCACGGCGTCAGCGTGCACATCGGCTCGCAGATTCGCTCCGCCGATCCGTTTGGCGCGGCCATCGAGCGCGTGAGCAAGCTGGTGCAGCCAACTCCGGCGCGAAGGCATCGCGCTTCAGAGCTATCGATGCCGGCGGCGGCCTGGGCATCGATTATCACGGCGGCGCATTCGATGCCGCGGCCAAAGTGCAGGAATATGCCGCGGCGCTCGAAGCGCGCGCTCGGCGGTTTCGACGGCCGCCTGCTGATCGAGCCCGGCCGCTTCCTCGTCGCCCAGGCCGGCGCGCTGGTGGCGCGCGTGCTCTACGTGAAGCGCAACGGCAAAAAGACCTTCGTCATCACCGACGCCGCCATGAACGACCTCATCCGCCCCGCGCTCTACCAGGCCATCACGAGATTGTTCCGGTGCGGCCGCAGGGCAGGGAAGCCGCGCATCGTCGATGTGGTGGGCCCGGTCTGCGAATCCGGCGACTTTTTTGCCCGCGACCGCAAGCTCGCGCCCGTCGAGCCCGGCGACTGGTGGCTCTGCTCGATGCCGGCGCCTACGGCATGGCGCAAAGCTCCAACTACAACACCCGCCCGCGCCCCGCCGAGGTGCTGGTCGAAGGCAGCAAAAGCGCGGCTCATCCGCCGCCGCGAAACCATGGCCGATCTGCTCGCGCCGGAAGTGCTTTGAAGTCCCGGCTCGCCCTGGGGCGCACACGGATAGGCGGCATCTCAAGCTCTCCCGCGATCAGGAGCGGTCACCCTGCTATGGTGTTGCGCGGGAGATTTTCGATGCAATTTGCAGTGCATAGGATCTGCGCACTGGCGTTCGCGGCGTTTGCGCTGGGACTTTCCGTGCCTGCTCATGCTGATTCGCTGACAGGTGAAGACAGAGCAGGGCAAGGTTCACGGCAAGCTCATCAACGATGGCAAGGTGCGGGCATTTCTCGGCTTGCCGTATGCTGCGCCGCCGGTGGGCGATCTGCGCTGGAAGGCGCCGCAGCCGCCGGCGCAATGGAAGGGCGTGCGCGACGCCACGCAAGTACGGCGCGCGCTGCGTGCAGGGCCACTTCTTTGCCGACATGGTCTTTCAGGATAGCGGGCCCAGCGAGGATTGCCTCTTCCTGAACGTCTACACGCCCGCCGACGCGAAGCCCAAGAGCAAGCTGCCGGTGATGTTCTGGATTCACGGCGGCGGCTACGTAGCGGCGGATCAGCTCCGAGCCGCGCCATAACGGCGACTTTCTGCCGCTCAAGGGCGTGGTGCTGGTCACCATCAACTACCGGCTGGGCGTTTTCGGTTTTCTGGCGACAGCGAGATCTGGCGAAGGAGGGCGGCGGCGCAGCAGGGAACTACGGCCTGATGGACATGGTCGCCGCGCTCGAATGGGTACAGCGGCAACATCGCGAAGTTTCGGCGGCGATCCCGGCAACGTGACGATCTTCGGCGAGAGCGCCGGCTCATTTGCCGTGAGCACGCTGATGGCCGCCGCTCCGGCGCAGGGGCTGTTTCAAAAGGCCATCGGCGAAAGCGGCGCGCGCACTGGATCGGCGAGCTCGGCACGGACCCGAGGCTCAGGCCGATCGCGAGAAGCAGCGATCAGGCGTGGGTGGAGTCGCTGGGCGTCGAGCACTCTGGCGGAGCTGCGCGCGCTGCCCACGGACGCGATTCTTGAGGCCGCGAAAGCGAAGGGTGCGCCGAGTTTCCCGGCCGTGATCGACGGCAGGCTGCTGACCGAACCGGTTGCCGACACCTACGCGGCGGGAAAGCAGGCGCATGTGCCGCTGCTGGCCGGATGGAATCGCGACGAGCGAGCTGGCACCTGTCGAAAGGCATGACGGCGGAGAAGTGGAAGGCGATCGCGCCGCGAGCATTTCGGCGACGCACGCCAGCGAGTTCCTCGCGTCTTATCCCGGCGACACCGACGAGCAGGCGCTGCGCTCGGCCGATCGACTACGACGAGCGATCACTTCATCGCCTTCGGCACCTGGAAGTGGATCGAGGCGCAGGTGAAGACCGGCGACTCGCCGGTCTACCGCTACCACTTCGAGCTGGCCGCGCCGCCCAGCAAGTTCCATCCCGGCTGGTTTGCCTTTCACTCCGACGATATCGAGTATGTATTCGGCACGCTCGATACGCGGCCCGGAGCGGTGTGGCGGCCCGAGGACCGCAAGCTGAGCGAAGAGATGATGGGCTACTGGACGAACTTCGCCAAGACCGGCGATCCCAACGGGCCGGGACTGCCGGAGTGGCCGCGCTACGACAAGGACGGCGCAGTCCATGCATCTCGATCAGCGAGATCACCGCGGCCCGGACACGACACGCGCGCGCTATGAGTTTCTTGCTGAAGGAATCATGCCGGCAGACAAGCCGCTAAGTGCACGAGGACCGCCGGCTTACTGATTCACGCCGCGATGCCTGCGACAAAACCGGCAGTCTGCGCGGTGGAGGCGTGTCGCCGGACGGCGGCGGCGCAGAAGCTTGAGCCCTTGGCGTTGATGGCCTCGGAGTAGTCGGGACCGAGGCCGAGCTTCTTCAGGGCGCGCGAGTCGGGCATCAGCTTGGTTTGCCAGCCATGATCGGCCTGATACTTCTGCATCGCGGCGATGGTCGTGGCGTCCCACTTGCCGTCGGCTTCGCCGGTCAGGTAGTGCTCGCGGATCAGGGCCTGCTGAATCTGCGTCACGCGCTCCGGCTCGATGGCCTGCTGGCCGCGCACGCGGTGCGATCCGCGCTTGCCGTGCTTGGGTTTGTGCGAAGCGGTGCTTTGGCCGTGGCCACTGGTGGGCGAGCGGTGCACGGTCGTACGCGAAGGCGGGCGGCGCAAGAAGGGCCGCGGAAATCAACAATGCCAGACTTGCATGAGACGAACACACATGCTCTTACCGCCTAAAATAAGCCAATATTTTCGGAACTCTTCGTAGCAGTCTAACCAAAGCTATCACATTCCGGCAAGCGGAAAACCGATCAAACCGATCACCAAAGCGACTTACTTTGGGAACCGGCTGCCGGCAACGTGACCGCCGCAGCCGGCGCCGGTATCCAGTTGGCTACAACGTCCCGCCGATGTAGTTGATGCCCTGCTCGGGATGGCGCGGGTCGATCACTTCGAAGACCACGTCATCGCCGGTCTTCAGCTTGCTCACCACGGCATCGAACTGCTCCTTGGTGCCGGTGGGCTGCTTGTTGACATGCGTGATCACCAGGCCCGGCTCCAGGCCCTGCAGGTCGGCAAACGAGCCGGTGCGCACCGACTCGATGACCACGCCGGAAGCGTGGATCTTGGCAGCCATCGCCGGCGAAACATCGTGAACCACCAGGCCCAGCTTGGTTTCGCCGGCGTCGCCTGCCGCCTTCCGGGTTGTTTGCCGGCTGCGGATTATTCAGATCGGCAAACACCTTGTCGCGGTCGCCGATGGTCACCGTGGTGTCTTGCGGCTTGCCGTCGCGCAGGTAGCCGAGGCGGATGGTCGATCCCGGCCTGCGGCTGGCGATCTCGTTCACCAGGTCGTCGCCGTCCTTGATGGGGCGCCCATCGATGGTGGTGATGATGTCGCCCGGCTTGAGGCCGGCCTTGTCCGCCGGGCCGCCCGGCTGCACTTCCTGCACCAGCACGCCGTTCTTGAAGCCGTAGACGCGATTGACCGCGCCGGAGAGCCCCTCGCGGAACTGGATGCCGATGGAGCCGCGCGTCACCTTGTGGCTGGGGCTGATCAGGTCGTTGTAGACCGAAACCACGGTGTTCGACGGCATGGCGAAGCCGATGCCCTGATAGCCGGCCGACTGCGTGTAGATGGCCGTGTTCACGCCGATGACTTCGCCGTTCATGTTCAGCAGCGGGCCGCCGGAGTTGCCGGGATTGATGGCCGCGTCGGTCTGGATGAAGTGCTGGAACTGTCCAGGCGCGCCCTGGTCGATGGTGCGGTTCTTGGCGGAGATGATGCCGGCGGTGACGGTCTGCGCCAGCGCAAACGGGCTGCCGATGGCCTCGACCCAGTCGCCCACCTGCGCGTGTCGGAGTTGCCCAACTTGACCGTCGGCAGCGGCGTGTTGGTGTCGATCTTGATCACCGCCAGGTCGGTGGCCTTGTCGGTGCCGATCACGCGCGCCGGACGGCCCAGGATCCGTCGTGTCGGGATCGGTGGAGAGCTTGACGTAGATCTTGTCGGCCTTGTCGATCACGTGGTCGTTGGTGATGATGTAGCCCTTGGGATCGACGATGAAGCCGGAGCCGAGCGACTCCTGCACCTGCGCCGTTGTCGCCCTCATCCGGGCCACCGGGAATCTGGCCGCCGAAGAAGCGGTTGAAGAAGTCCTGGAAATTGTCCGGCCCCTGCTGTTGCCTGATCGTTGTCCTGATCTGTTGATCGTCGTCGATCGTCGCCTGGATTCTGCGGGTTGGGCTGCGTCGTGGAAATGGAAGTTGCGGTGTCCGCGGTTGTCCGACTGCTTGGGCAGCGTCTGGGTGTTGATGTTCACCACCGCCGGCCCCACCGCTTTGGCAATTCTCACAAAATCATTGGGCGGGGTTGGCGACGTTGACAACCTTGAGAGGGGTGGCGTCGGCGCTGTCGTTCTGCTTTTCCTGGCCGCGGACCCCGTGGGCAGCAAACGAACCGGCCACAATGGCGGCCGAAAGCGTGGCAAGCAGCACAAATGCCGAGGTGAGACGGCGCGAGCGAAGCCGTTCGAAGAGCAATTTCATAGAGTTCAATGACCTCGTAAGGCGCCCAGGCCTGACGGCCGGCATGTTGATGGCGCCATCTCTTAGTATAGCCGTCCACAAGCCTGTCGGCTTGCCTTGAAGCGCACCGCAGGCGCACCGCCAAAGGTGCCGCGCACGCCGCGCCTTGATGAATTAGACGCGGCATCGAGCGAAAAGAGCCGTGCCGTGGCGCCAGGTGGTGCGCACGGTCTGGCAAAGCGGTGTTATTGTTCGGCCGCCCATTCCAGCATGGCAAGAGTGAGCAGCAGGACCCGCTTCAGAGCGAGTTCGCGGTCTTTGCGGCGAGTACCACTCGTGGAGCGTGTGCGCAGCGCCGCCTTCACCGCCCGCGCCCATCGACAAGGCCGGAACGCCGAGCGAGAGCGGAAGGTTGGCGTCGGTGGAGCCCAGCCGGAGATCGGTACGCAGGCCCAGATGCCGGTCGACGGCGCGCAACGTGGCGAGCAGCGGGGAGTCGTCGGGCAATTGCGCGGCGGGGCGATCGCCGATTTTCGAAACCTCGAAAGATAGCCGCTTGCGCGAGCCTGCCTCTGCGGCCTTCGCCTTCGCATTGCAATGCTCGACGGCGTCCTCAACGGCGCGTTGCAACGCGACTTCAAGGCGCACGAGCTCGCCGGGGTCCGTGGAACGAAAATCGACGGTGGCCTGTGCGCTTTCAGGAATCGAGTTCACGCTGATACCGCCGCGAATGGTCCCCAGGTTAAGCGTAGTGCGCGGCTCCTCGGGCAGCGGCGTTTCCGCCAGCGTGGAGAGCGCCGAAGCCAGCGCCGCGATCGGGTTTGGCGTGCCCGCATCGGTAAAGCTGTGGCCGCCGGGGCCGGTAACGGTCACCTGGTGGCGGCGGCTGCCCAGCGCCTGGGTCACGGCAGCAGTCCGCGCCCGGGCCGTCCAGAACAATGTGAGCGGCAATGCGGTCGGCGAGCGCGCTGTGCTCGTAGATGTGGCGCACGCCGCGCAAGTCGCCTTCGCCTTCTTCGCCGACGTTGCCCAGAATTGCAAGGGGCGCCGGGCAGTTCCACGCCGGCGTGGAGCAGCGCGGAGACGACAGCGAGCATTCCCGCCACACCGGCAGCATTGTCGCAGGCGCCTGGGGACTCGAGGCGGTCGCCGTTGAGCACCGGCTGGAGCGGCGTGCCGGCGGGAAACACAGTGTCGAGGTGGGCCGAGAGCAGGACGATGGGCCCGGTGCTTTCCGGGGGCACGCGTCGCGCTTAGCGGGCAGAATGCCAAGGACGTTGCCGGCAGCATCAATCTCAACGCTACTGAGTCCCGCATCGGTGAAACGCTGTGCAAGCCATTGCGCACGCGCCTGTTCCCCGTGTGCCGGCGCGGGAATCGCCGCCAGTTGCATCTGCCAGTCCATGATGGTCTTTGGATTTACGTGCAGCCAGGAAAACGCGGCGTGAATCGGCCGCTGTGCGGCCAGCGCCGTTATTCGCGAGAATGCCGAGGTTGGGGAAAGAACCGGCATCGCAGATGGATCCAGAGTAGCAGGGTCGATAGCCGGCGACTTCGACGAGAAGCGAAGCACGATTATGAATCGAGAAGCCGTCGCGCCAGCAACGATTGCATGTCTCTGCGGCCATCGGCTACAACGGCAATGTGTATGGTGTCTCCGCGGACTCTATAGAGAATCCGGTAGGGCTTGAAGAATACCTGCCGATAATCCCGCTTTCCGATGGCAAGCAGTTCGGGAGGGTAGGCCCCACGATGGGGAAGCTCACGCAGCGATAAGGCTGCCTCGACGATCTTTTTGGCCACGTAGTCAGCTTTCTCCGGCGAGTCATGAACGGAGATATAGTCGTGGATGCTTCGTAGATCTTTTCGCGCACCAGGAGTGAACTTGACAATCGGGCGCATCAGGCTCGCTTCGTATTCATGTCATATTCGGCCAGGACTTCTTCGATCGGCACCGAATCTCCCGCCTCGATCTCCTTGTCTGCAATGGCCAGAACCTTCAACAAAGCGAGCGTCTCCTGCGTTTGTTCATAACTGGAAATGTCCATCAGTACCGCGCGAGCTTCCCCATTTTGCGTGATGACGATAGGCTCACGCTCTTCGGCGATTCTGTCCAGAAGCTCCGCGGCATGGGATTTGACGTAGCTGATCGGTTTGATCTGGGTCGAGTAACGCATGGGTGAATTCCTCCCGGCCTTGCGGCCCAAATATAGTCCTTTTATAGACCGATGGACCGCAGAAGTCCAGCGCGGCGCATTCAAGTGCTTACGACTCAGAGGGATACTCTACCGAATGGAGAAAGAGGCCGCGAGCGGGGGCCGTTGGGCCGGCTGCGGAGCGGCATCGTGCCGCGACAATACGTGGAATCGCTTCCAAGACGAGCTGGCCGCGGCCGACATCGACCATGGTTCCCACGAGGTTGCGCACCATGTGATGCAGAAACCCGTTGCCACGGACGCGGTAGATCAAAAGTTCGCCGTCGCCGGCCGAGCGCTTTTCCCAGGCTGAAGAAAAGATGGTTCGGACGGTGGATTCCGGCGATGACAGCGCCGTGGGCGTTTCTGTGTCTTGGACGAGATTTGTGGTTGGAGCGACAAAGCGGTGCGCCGAGTCCGGATCGGTTGCGGCAAAGCTCAGGAAGTTGTGCTCGCCTTCAAAGATCCGAGCACAAGCCTGAAGCGCGTCGAAATTCAGAGCCCAGGGGCACGCGTAGACATAGCGAGCCAGGAAGGGCGGGCAATCGGCCCCGCGGAAGATGCGGTACTCATAGGTCTTGGCGATCGCCGAGTGCCGGGCGTGAAATGCAGTGCTTCGCACCGTTTTGGCCTCGGAGATGCGGATCGATGGGGGAAGAGTCCGATTGAGAGCGCGACGCAGGTTCTCCGGCGGAATGGGAGCGCGCAGTGCGAAGCTGGCCACCTGGGCCAGTGCGTGCACTCCGGCATCGGCGCGGCCCGAGCCCTGGGGCAACGGTGTTTCGCCGGTAATGCGGCCCAAGGCGGCCTGCAGTTCCCCTTGGATCGTCGGCAGGCCTGGCTGCACCTGCCAGCCCTGGAAATCTGTGCCGTCGTAAGCGAGGGTGAGCTTCCAGGTCTGGAAGTTGGAATCGATTTGAGGCTGATCGGTCATTGGAATCGCTGTATCTCAGCGTACTCGACGGAAAAGGGCGGGCGAGAATCTGCGCAACGATTAAAGATCGGAGGGTTGCGGTGGCCCCAGTTCAATCTGTCAGGCATGTGCCCGGTCCGTGCCAAGGCCGGTGCTTAAGTGGCCCCCCGATCTCCCCATCGTCTCTGCCAAGGGGCGGACGAAACCCCTAAGAGAACCGAGGCATCGTTCAAGAAAATCCGCGAAATTTGACGACGGTTCTGCGGTAGATTTGTTGATTACAAACGAGTTATGGTAGAAAATGCACCCCCAAGGGGTATAAAATATTTTTTTCTGCTCCGGGGCCCCTGCCAGCACGGTTTCCCAGGTCCCAAAACCGGCGGCCAAGAGCACACGCACGTGTTTGCAGGTTGATTGCTCGCGCGTTTGCACCTTGGCAGTCCGCCGCGCTGAAGCACGTGTTCGCAAGTTGGCGGGTTCGCTGCATATAAGACAAGTGTAGCGAAATTGAAGAAATAATCCGCAAACTTCGAGAAGATGGGCCAGAGATGTATGAGGGGAAAATAAAACGACTTAGCCGACTCGAGCCGATTTATTTTGGCGCAAGGGGCTTGACAACGCAAAGCCCGGCAGCTTGGAGAGGGGTTGCGCGCGGGACGGGTCTGGCGGTATTTTACTAACCAGTTAGTTAAAATGTCGCAAGGAATCCTGGCATACGAAACGCCCGGCCTCTGGTCTACGAATACGAACAAGGCGGGAGAAAATGTTGTTGGGACAGCCGGGGGAGCGTGGGACGACGCCGGGAACGAGAAAGGTATCCTTTTCGTAATCAAGGATGAGCCTCGAAGGCCAACGAGGAAGCGATAATCGTTTTGACACACCTGAAACTTGCATCCGAAGCGGCGGAATGGCCGGCCGGAGGCGCAACGATCGAGACAGGGCAACCAGGCGGCGCTACGATTTGTGGAGAGGGAACATGCATTTTTACAGGACTGGTGTATTTGACGGGGAGCGGGGTGCGGCAGGCAGTGAACGCAAAGAAACGAAACAGAACACGAGAGCGCGGCGGCGGGCGAGCGGCCGGTTGCGCGCTGTTGCGGCCGTTCTGCTGACGTTGGCGGCGACCATGCCGCCGGGATACGCGCAGCAGAACGGGCGCCGGGTCGAATGGGCCGGACAAGGCGGCGTCGCGAGCTGCCGGCGGCGCCGACGCCGGTTCCGACGCAGCCGTTTCCGCTGCGCACCTCGAGCCGCGATTACTCGAAGCCGTTCGGGGTCTGGCTGGGCAATCCGATCAATATCTACCGGCCCACGACCATTCCCAAGGCGAGCTTCGCCAACTCGGTGCGGCTGGCCGATCTGGTGAAGGACGGCAAGATTTATCTGAGCCTCTCGGACGCCATTGCGCTGGCGATCGAGAACAACTACGACATCGCCATTGCGCGCTACGATCTCGACATTGCGGACACCGATATTCTGCGCACCAAGACCGGCGCGGCGCCGCTGGGCGCGCCGTCGGGTCTGGTGACAGGAACTCTGGGCGGGTCGACGTCGACGCTGTCGACAGGCGGCGGACCGGGTGGAACGGCGGGCGGCTCGGGGGGCGCGGGCTCGGGCGCTGGCGGACTAACGCTGACCACGGCGGGCGCGGGACCGTTGCCCGAGAATCTGGATCCGTCGGTCACGGGAACGATTCAATTTGAGCGGCAAAAATCGCCGCAAGTCACGCGCATTTTCAGCCGCGCTCGCTTCACCAACACGGACTCAGTACAACTTCACCTTCAACCAGGGCTTTGTTACCGGCACCGGCATTGCACTTTGGGTTGGAACAACAGCCGCACGACCAACGTACCCGTTCACCAGCTACAGCCCGCAGTTACTCTTCGATCTTCAAGGCGACGCTGACCCAGCACCTGCTGCAGGGCGCGGGAATCTGGGTGAACAAGCGTTTCATGTACCAGGCGCTGAACGACCGGCGCATCACCGACTCTTCGTTCCGCCAGCAGATTCTGTACACCGTGAACCAGGTGGAGACGATTTACTGGGGACTGGTGCAGGCCTATGAGGACGTGCAGGCGAAGGAGCGCGCGCTCGACGCAGAGCAAGCAGCTGCTCGCAGACAACAAGAAGCAGTTGGAGATTGGGACCATGGCGCCGCTGGACGTGGTGAACGCGGAGTCGACCGTGGCCACGGACCAACAGGCGCTGATCAGCGCGCAGAGCGCGCTGAACTACCAGCAGCAGATCATCAAGCAGGCGATCACGCGCAACCTGAACGATCCTGCGCTTTCGGCGGCCCCGGTGATTCCCACGGATCGCGTGAGCCTGGATGCGATTCCCGAAGAGAGCCAGCCCGTGGAGGCGCTGGTGCAGGAGGCATTCCAGCAGCGGCCGGAGCTGGAGCAGGCGGTGCTGACGCTGCGCAATGACGAGATCACGCTGAAGGGCGCGCGCAATGCGCTGCTGCCCACACTGGATGTTTACGGGTTCTACGGCGCGAGCGATTGGCGGTGCGTCCGAATGTGAACTGCCATTTCCTGGTACTCTTCAATTGCGCGGGCATCATCGCGGCAGCGGGTATACGGACGTGTTGCTGAGCAATCTGGTCAACAGCAGCTCGCCGGACAAAGGCGTCGGCTTCAACCTGACCATTCCGATCCGCAACCGCGAAGCGCAGAGCGTGCAGGAGCGGTCGCTGATGGAGTACCGGCAGGCGGAGCTGCGGCTGGAGCAACTGCACACGCAGATCCGCATGCAGGTGGTGAACGCGATGTATGCGCTGACCAACGACCGGGCGCAGGTGCAGGCGGCAGCAGGCGGCGCGCGACTACGACCAGCAGAGCCTGGACGCGGAACAGAAGAAGCTGCACCTTGGCGCTTCGACCACTGCCAACGTACTGCAGCAGCAGCGCAGTCTGGCCATGGCTGAGGACAACCTGATTGCCGCGCACGCGGCTTATGCGAAGGATCGCGCGGGCTTGTACCAGACATTGGCTTCGACGCTGCAGCATTACGGGATCAATCTTGCCGGAAGCCGCTGCAGGAACCGTGACGACGACGCCGGCGGTGACGGGAGTGCAGCCGGCAGCGCCGGGCAATGAGCCGACCATGACTCCGCCGGCGACGCCGGAGCAGCCGACAGCGCCGCCTCCGACGCAATAGGGGCAGTGGGATCCCAGGTCCCCAAATGCGAGGGACCGGGGCATCCAGGATGAGTGGAACGGCGCGATGGCCCGGTTAAATGCCGGGCCATTTTGTTTGTGAGTGCTCGTGCGATCGAGTGCGGGCCGGGAGGCCCGCACGACAGCCGGCGAGGACGCCGGCGGTACAAGATCGAGAGCTGCTGCGGCGTCAGCGCTCGGCGACGAGATCCAAGAGGTCGAAGAACTCGGGAAAACTGATGGCGGCGGACTCGGCACCCTGGATGAGGGTGTCGCCGTGGCGCGGAGGGCGGCGACACTGAAGGCCATGGCGATGCGATGATCGCCGCCGGAGTCGATGGCGGCGCCGTGGAGGGTCTGGCCGCCGGGGACGTCGAGCCCGTCTTCGAATTCAGCGACTTCAGCGCCCATGGCGCGCAGGTTCTTCGCCACCAGCGCGATGCGGTCGGATTCTTTGACGCGCAGTTCCCGTGCGCCGCGAATGCGGATGCCACCGCTGGTGTAAGGCGCGATGGCGGCCAACACGGGCAGCTCGTCGATGAGCTGCGCGGCGAGCGCGCCGCTCACTTCGGTCGATCCAAGGCCCTCAGGCGGCGCCGAAATCTGTACGATGCCCACCAGCTCGGAATGCTTTTCTTCGAGATTGAGCACGGAGATTTTTGCGCCGAGCGTCATGAGGACATCGAGAAGGACAGCGCGGGTCGGGTTGAGGCCGAGCGAATCGATGACCAGGCTGGAGCCGGGAAAGATCGCCGCGGCGCAAAGAAAAAACGCGGCGGAAGAGATGTCGCCGGGAACGGCGGCGTCGATCGCGTGAAGCGCCTGCGGACCTGCGATCGAGACCGAATCCGATGTGCGCGAGAGCTTTACGCCGAAGGCGCGTAACGCCAATTCGCTGTGATCGCGCGTGCGCACGGATTCGCGGACGGTGGTGGTTCCGGCGGTTTGCAGGCCGGCGAACAGGATGCAACTTTTCACCTGTGCGCTGGGGACGGGCGTGGTGTAGTCGATGGGGCTGAGAGGTCCACCGTCAATGGTTAGCGGCGCGTGGCCGCCGGTGAGCGCGATGCGCGCGCCCATGGCTTCGAGCGGCTTGCGAATGCGCTCCATGGGGCGGCGCGAGAGCGACTCATCGCCTACGAGGGTGAAACGGCCGGTCTGCGGCGCAAGAAGACCGGAGATCATGCGCATGGTCGAGCCGGAGTTGCCGCAGTTGAGGGGATGATCGGCAGGAAAGACGCGGCCTGCGACGCCGGTGATCTCGACCGAGTCGGCGCTTATGCGGTTGACTTTTGCGCCCAGCGCCTCCATGCAGGCAAGGGTCGAAGCGCAGTCAGCGCCAGTGGAGAAATTGGTGAAGCGCGAGGAGCCCTCAGCAAAGCCGCCGAGCATGGCGTAGCGGTGGCTGATAGACTTATCGCCGGGCAAGCGCAGGCTGCCGATGATATTTCGAGCGGGACGGATAAGGCGTTCGTGAGCGGCGTGGGCCAAGCGAACTCCGGGATGGTCGGTCTTTTACTAGAGTTTATCGAATGAGGAGCCTGGGATCGAAAATGGGGGCCCGGTCTCATTCTGAGAAGCACGGCTGAGAAAGCGGCGATTGGACCGGATTGAGGCTTTGGGGAAAAGACCGAATTCAGGCATGGCATAAAATCCGCGGGAACGTTATCATGTGGGGGGTCAGATTCGTCTAAATTTGCAGTAGCCGGGGAATCCAATGAAACGAATTCTTGCTCCTGTGGCGTGCGCCATATCGCTGAGTGTGTGTTTGGGAAGTCTGGCTGGCTGCGGCGGGTCGTCCAGCACCCAAACGCCGCCTCCTCCTGCACCTTCCATCACCAGTTTCGTGTCGAATCCAGCGACCATCACCGCAGGAGCAAGCGCAACGTTGACGGGTGTCTTCGTGAACGGCACGGGCGTCATCACTCCCGGCAATCTTCCGGCCATCAGCGGAACCGCGGTGACTGTGAGCCCCACAGCAACGACAACCTATACGCTCACCGTCACGCCGTCCAGCGGAGCCGCGGTCACGGCTACCGCAACCGTCACCGTCAGTCCCGCGCCAACAATCACCAGCTTCGTGGCGAATCCGACATCGATCCTCGCGGGCGATAGCTCAAGCCTGACGGCAGTTTTTGCCAACGGCACAGGCATGATTGCCCCGGGCAACATCGCCGTCACCAGCGGAACGGCAGTGAGCGTCAGCCCTGCGGCGACCACCATCTATACCCTCACGGTCACTCCTCCGGTTGGAACCGCGATCACACAGCAGGCAACCGTGACTGTGAATCCGCCGCCGCCAACCATCACAATTTTCGTCGCAAACCCCTCATCGATCACGGCGGGAGCCGCCGGGGGCGTGAACCTGACAGCAGTATTCTCCAACGGCGCGGGCGTGATCACGCCGGGCGTTGGCGCCGTCACCAGCGGAACGCCGGTGAATGTCAACCCCACTACGACCACGATCTATACCCTGACGGTCACTCCTTCCGTTGGGGCGGCAATCACGGCGCCAGTTACCGTGACAGTCGATCCCGCACCAACGATCACCAGTTTTGTCGCCAATCCAACACTCGTCGGGCCGGGAGGAAGCGCGAGCCTGACTGGAGTATTCGCCAACGGCACGGGAGTGATCACGCCGGGCAGCATTCCGGTCACGAGCGGCGTACCGGTCAAAGTCACCCCGACGATGAACACGAACTACATCCTTACAGTCACCAATCCCCTCGGAACGGCGGTGACCATGCCTGCGACGGTGACTTATAGCGCCACCGCGCCGGCGATCACCACCTTCAACGCCACTCCGGCAACGATCGGCGGAGGCGCGAGCTCGAGCCTTTTGGCTGATTTCGTTAACGGCACCGGCATGATCACGCCGGGCAATCTCCCGGTCACCAGCGGAACTGCAGTCAGCGTCAGCCCTGCGGCCACTACTACCTATACGCTCACCGTCACTCCCACCAGCGGGACGGCGGTCACGCAAATGGTCACTGTCACCGTGGTTCCACCGCCGACGATCACCAGTTTCGGGGCCAGCCCAGCGACTATCACGTCCGGAACAAGCTCCAGCCTGACGGCAGTTTTTGCGAACGGCGCCGGTGTGATCACCCCAGGCAATCTGACTGTCACCAGCGGAACGCCGGTGAGCGTGAGCCCCACGACGACAACTATCTATACGCTGACCGTCACGCCAACGCTGGGCACTGCGATCACGCAGACAGCCACGGTCTCCATACAGAGTTCGGTTTCGGTGAACCTGTCGATCAGCGGCCCGGCCGTATCCGATCAACTGATCGGAATGAACATGGCTGCCTGGTACGACCTGGTCGGCAATGCGGGAGCTGTCAATAGCGCGTTCGCGCAGGCGGGCATCAAGGCGATTCGCTGGCCGGGGGGATCGTGGTCTGACGAATATCACTGGCAGACGCCCAACAGCTCGTCCAATCCCAGTCTGCCTTTCATGTGCCACAACAACTTATCAACCGGGGTTCCAGACGGAACCACAGCCTGGGGCGGCTACAGCACCTTCGCGCAGTTCGTCACCAGCATCGTGCAGGGCGGAGGCTACGACCTTGCCCTCACCGCCGATTACGGCACCAATGCGACCTGCAACGGACCCGGCCAGCCTTCCGAGGCTGCCGCATGGGTGGCTGCTGCGCTCACGGACGGCGTCACGGTGAGCCGCATGACGGTGGGCAACGAAGAATACGGGAGCTGGGAGACAGACCTGCACACCCTTAAGAACAACGCGGCAACCTACGCCGCCGCGGTGGCGGGAACCACCGGTTACTATGCGGTGATCAAGAACGCGTGCAGCGGCTGCCAGAATACGCTGGTCGGCGTCAACGTCAACCCCGGCAACTCTCCGGCGTGGGATCCGACGGTGCTCGCCAATGCGCCCTATGATTTCGTGGAATACCACTTCTACCCAGAGACGCCTGGCTCGGAAAACGATACTTTCCTGGTGCAGCAGGCGGCCCAGCAGTTGACCGCGAACATCAACACGATCAAGTCCGAACTGAACACAGCCGGGAAACCAAACACGCCCATTTACGTGGGCGAGATCGGAGGGCCTTTCAGCAATCCTGGCAAGCAGAGCTGGTCGATCACGCAGGGCTTGTACGCCGGTCAAGTGTTGGGCGAAATGATGAACGATGGAGTCTCGCGCCTGACCTGGTGGATCGGGTTCGGCAATTGCAACGGCACCGCCGGAAACGATACTTCCTCAGTCTATGGGTGGCAGAGTTTCGGAGCCTACAATGTGTTTTCCGATGGATCTTCCGATCCCACCTGTCCGAACGCTGGCACCATCGGCACCATGTCACCCACGGCGCGCGCGTTCCAGCTCTTCAGCAACGTGGCCGTCAACGGCGAATACGCGCTGACGGCGACCGTGGCCGGCGATAAAACCAACGTGCGCGCGTATGCGGCAACCAACAACGGAGGGACGGCGCTGGTGTTGTTTAACCTGAACGAAAATGCCAGCGCGCCGGTCGCGATCACGCTCTCCGGGCTATCCTCCGCTTCCACGGTGACCGTGGAGACCTACGACAAGGCAATCTACGACATGTCAAATCCGGCAACCACGAACACCTGGGCTCCGCCTTCGATGACCAACCTTGGCGCCCAAGCACTGCCGCTGACGTTAACGCTGACGCCCTGGAGCATGAACGTGGTCATGATCCATTAGTTGTTGGGCAGTAATCGATGCGGTAAGGTTCGGATGCCGGTACGCCCGGCACCGACAAACCCAGGGAGCGCTCCGGTACCCCGGCGCTCCGGTGCCGTGCCCTTTCAAGAGGGAAGCGAAGCTACAGGTTCAAGAACCTGTTGAAAAGCAACCGCAGATCCCCGTTCGACTCGTCCACCGCGGATTCGCTCAGGGCGGGCTTTCGACTACGCAGAGCGCAGAAAGCGCGCTCCGCTTCGCTCAGGATGACAGGTGATGTTTTGGAGCGAACTTCAGAGGAGCGGCTCGAGATGCGCGGTGAAGTGGCGAAGGAACGGGGCTTCGTAGGTGAGGGACATGCCGCGGATCTGCTCGCGATTCTTCCAGACTTCGAGGATGACCTCGACGAGATAGTCGATATGACTTTGGGTGTAGACGCGGCGCGGAATGGCGAGGCGGACGAGGTCCATTTGCGCGGCGGAGGCGAACATCAGCGTGCCGATCTCGACGGAGCGCACGCCGCCTTCGAGATAGAGTTCGCAAGCCAGCGCCACGCCCGGGAATTGGGCCGAGGGAATGTGCGGGAGGAAGGCGCGTGCGTCGAGATAGATAGCGTGGCCGCCCGGGGGTTGGACGATGGGCACGCCCGCTGCGGCAACGTGATTGCCTAAATAGGCGGTGGAGGCGATGCGGTAATGCAAGTAGTCTTCTTCGAGCGCTTCCTGAACTCCTACGGCGATGGCCTCGAGATCGCGGCCGGCCAAACCGCCGTAAGTAGGGTAGCCCTCGGTGAGAATGAGGAGATCCTTCTCCTGCTGGGCGAGCAGATCGTTATTCGTGCAGAGGAAGCCGCCGATGTTGGCCATGCCATCTTTTTTGGTGGACATGGTGCATCCATCTCCCATGCGGAACATCTCCTGCGCAATTTCTTTCGGGCTTTTGGACGAGTATCCAGGCTCACGTAACTTAATGAACCACGCGTTTTCGGCGAAGCGGCAGGCATCGAAGTAGAGCGGAATGCCGTGGCGGCGGCAAACGGCGCTGACCTGGCGCACGTTTTCCATCGAGACCGGCTGCCCGCCGCCCGAGTTGTTGGTGACAGTGATCATGACGAGAGGAATGCGGCTGCGGCCCACACGCTCGATGAGGCGCTCCAGTGCGGCTACGTCCATGTTGCCTTTGAAAGGGTGCAGCAAGGCGGGCTGGCGGCCCTCGGCGATGGGTAGATCGACAGCTTCGGCGCCGGTGTATTCGACGTTAGCGCGGGTGGTGTCGAAGTGCGTGTTGTTGGGAACGACGTCGCCCTTCTTGCAGGTGACGCCGAAGAGGATGCGTTCGGCGGCGCGGCCCTGGTGCGTGGGAATCACGTGTTTGTAGCCGAAGATGTCCTGCACGGAATTCCGGAAGCGATCGAAGCTGCGGCTGCCGGCGTAGCTTTCGTCGCCCTCCATAATGGCTGCCCACTGATGAGTTGACATGGCACCGGTGCCGGAGTCGGTGAGCAGGTCGATGAGGACATCGTCAGCGGGAAGGAGGAAAAGGTTATAGTACGCGGCCTTAAGACGCTGCTCGCGCTCGGCGCGTGTGGTCCAGCGAATGGGCTCAACGCTTTTGATGCGGAAGGGCTCGATGATGGTTATGGGGATCATGGTTTGACTCTGAAGGTCCGAGCAGATTATTGCGCGGGAGGCGGCCCGGCGGCAAAAGCGCGAGCGGGGGAGTGTGCGGGCGAGGACGCCCGCACGACAGCCGGGCAGGAGCCCGGCGCTACAAGTAGAGACCGGCGGTACAAAGGCCTAGCGGACGCGGAGGACAATGATGGTTTCGTCGTCGAAGCGGTCATGGGCGCCCTGGAAGCGAATTACATCGGCGAGAATGGCTTCGGCAATCTCCTGGGCGGGGAGGTCGCGGCTGGAGCAGAGGAGGCCGGCGAGACGGTCCTGACCATACATTTCTTCCAATTCGTTTTCCGCGTCGAGAATGCCGTCGGAGACGAAGACGATGGCGTCGCCGGGCTGGGTGGCGACGTTGAACTCTTCGTAGGTGACGTTGGGAAACATGCCCAATGGGAAGCCCTCAGCGAGGACGGGAAGCGACTGGCCGGCGCGGCAAAAGACTGGCTGGACAGCGCCGGAGTTGGCGACCTGGAGGGTCTGATTCTCGTCGTTCCAGAGCGCGAAGAGCATGGTGACGTACTGCGATTCGAGCTTGCGCTCCTGGAGGGCGTCGTTGAGGAGGGCGAGCATGGCGGCCGGCCCAGGCTGCTGCGCGGCGGCGGCGCGCATGATGCCGCTGACGAGTGCGGCGAAGAGAGCGGCGGGCGCGGCCTTGCCGCTGACGTCGCCGAGGACGATGGCGGTGCGGTTGGGGCCGTAATCGAGAAAATCGTATAGGTCGCCGCCGATAGTGCGCGCGGGCAGGAAGCGGACGGCCATGTCGGCATGAGGATGCGAGGGAGCCTCAGGCGGGAGGAGGCGGAGCTGCACCTCGCGAGCCATGGCGATGTCGCGCTCGAGCTGGCGCTCCTGGCGGTGCACGGCCTGGTAAAGGCGGGCATTCTCAATGGCGATGGCGATCTGCGAGCCCAGTGTGGTCAACATGCGCTCGTGCTCTTCGTTGAAGAAGCAAGGGCGGGTGTGTTCGAGATCGAGCACGCCGATGATGCGGCCTTTGTAGAAAAGCGGGACGATGAGCTCCGAGCGGGTCTCGGGGTTCATGGGCAGGTAGCGCGGATCTTCGCTGACGTCGGGAACGTTGATGGGGCGCCACTCGCGGACCGCGGCGCCGACCAGGCCGCTGCTGATGGAAATGCGGCGCATGGGCGCATGGGAGTAACCGAAGCGCCAGGCGTAGCGGGTGATGAGAGTCTCGCCTTTCTCGTCGAGCAGCATGATGGTGAACATCTGGTAGTCAATGAGGCGGCGCAGGAGTTGGCCGATGCGCTCAAGGAGGGGATTGAGATCGAGGATGGAGGCGAGCTCGACGGCGATTTCATTGAGGACTTCAAGGGTCTGCGCCTGCCGGGAGATGCGGGCGTAGAGGCGGGCATTCTCAATCGATTGCGCGATGCGCGAGGCGGTCATGGTGAGTACGTGCAGATGCTCGGGACGGAAGAAGTCGAGCTGGTCGCTTTCGAGATCCATGACGCCGATGAGGCGGTTTTTAGCGATGAGGGGAACGGCAAGCTCGGAACGCACGTCGGGATTGGCGGCTATGTAAAAGTCCGCGGTGGAAACGTCGTTGAGGAGGATGGGCTGGCGCGTGAGGGCGACCTGGCCGACGACGCCTTTGCCGAGGGGAACGCGGGCGCGCTCGACCTGCGGCGTGTGGCCGATCTGGAAGCGCATGCGCAGCTCATGCGTGCGCTCATTGAGGAGGAAAATTGCGAAGATGCGGTAAGGGATGAGGGCGCGAACGAGTTCGGCGGTGCGGGCGAGGAGGGTTTGCAGGTCGAGGGTGGTGTTGAGCGCGTCGGTGAGGCGCATGAGGTAGGCGACATCGGCCGGCTCGATGCGGGCGTTGATGGGGTCGAGGTAAGACGGCGAGTCGGCAGAGTCGACAGGGCGATAGTCTCCCTCGAACTCGTGTGGCGGCGGCGATGGAGGAGTGTCAGCCATTTGGGGTCGAAGGAATGATACAGCAGTAACAGGGAACAAGAGACCAAGGGAACAAGGGAACAAGAAAGCAAAGACCGAGAGTGCGCTCAGTCACACCAGAGACATGAGTATTGGCCTATCTTTGAACGATACCTTCCAAGGCAAAGTTGAAAGGGGCCAATCGCGGGAGCATCGTTCAAGGATCTCGTTGTCTGGCAGCGAGCGTTGCTGCTGAGTACTGAAATCTATCGTCTCACCTCGTCGTTTCCGCGGGCTGAGCAATTCGGGCTGACGAATCAATTGAGGCGCGCATCTGTGTCGATCGCAAGCAATATTGCAGAAGGATACGGCAGATCGACCAGGGGAGAGTATTTGCAGTCCCTCGGGTACGCAAGGGGCTCGAATTGCGAGTTACAGACGCAACTCATGATTGCGGAGGCGCTTGGCTTTGGCGAAGAGGAAACGCGAAGGTCTGCTGCGGGTTTCTCTGCGGACATTAGCCGACTCTTGAATGCTCTGATCAACAAATTGAGGCGATAAGCATTCTTGTTCCCTTGGTCCCTTGTTCCCTCGGTCCCTGCCTACTCCGCACCGAGTTCGCGGAGAATCGCGACGGAAGCTGAGGATCCGATGCGGTTGGCGCCAGCTTCGAGCATGGCGCGAACATCGGCCAGAGAACAAATGCCGCCGGAGGCCTGGACGCCGCAGCGGGCGCCGGCCACGCCGCGGAGGAGAGCGACATCGGTTGCGGTCGCGCCGGCTTGAGCGAATCCGGTGGAGGTTTTGATGAGGTCGGCGCCTGCCTGAATGGCAATCTCAGCGGCGCGCAGCTTTTCTTCCATCGTCAGCAGGGAGGTCTCCAGCGTGACCTTGAACAGGGCGCCGTGATGATGGGCCATTGTTGCGGCAGCGTGAATGCTGTGGTGGACGGCGTGATGGTTGCCGCTCTTGAGCTGGCCGATGGGGAGGACCATGTCGAGCTCGCGTGCGCCCAGGCGGATGAGCGCGGCGGCTTCCTGGCGCAAGGTGGAGACCAGCGACGCACCAAAGGGAAAGCCGATGACCACGCCGACGGGAACGCCGGAGCCGGCAAGGAGACTGACTGAGGCGGCCGTCCACACGGGATTGACCACCACACTGGCACAGCGGTAGCGGGCGGCTTCGGCGCAGAGGTTCTCGACTTGGTGGCGCGTGGCGCCGGGCTGGAGGAGTGTGTGGTCGATGACTGCAGCGAGAGATTGCCAGCCGGTGAGCGTTTTGGCGGTAAAAGCGGCCGAGTCGAAGGTCCCATTTTCAAATTCGAGGTCAGATTCCTGGATGGGAATGGTAGCGGTCATGGGGAAGTACTCCTTGCGATCAGCGGAGTTTGCCCTCTGAGTGGCTCCTCCGCGGTCTCCGGGAGATGAGTATACGGTGCCGACAGAGCCGGGACCAAATGAATCGACGCAGAATCGTGTGGAATGGTTCGTGCGATGTGGGAATCGAGATTGCGATGCGCTACGCGGGTTGGCCGGCCGCCAAGATGCAGATGTCGGGCAGATTGCGGTAGCGCTCGGCGTAATCCATGCCGTAACCGATGACGAAGAGGTTGGGGATGGAGAAGCCCACGTAGTCGGCCTCAATCTTTTCGATGCGCCGGGAGGGCTTGTCGAGCAGCGTGGCGATGCGCAATGTCTTGGGGTGCTGCTGGAGTAAGAGCTTGCGCAGATAGGCGAGTGTAAGGCCGGTGTCGAGGATGTCTTCGACGATGAGAACGTTTTTGCCCTCGATGGGCTGATCGAGATCCTTGATGACCTTGACCGCGCCGGAGGAGCGCTGGCCGTTCCCGTAGCTGGAGACGGCGACAAAGTCAAAGGTGGCGTCGGCTTGGATGGTGCGGGAAAGATCGACGAGAAAGAACGCCGCTCCCTTGAGCACGCCGACCATCACCAGCTTTTCGCCGTTCAGGTCACGCGTGATCTGCGCGCCCATCTCGGCAACGCGTTCGGCGATCTGCTGGCGGGAATAAAGAACGTCAAGGCCTTGGTAGGTCATGGTAGCCATGCACACAGTATCGCGCGGAATTCAATCCGGGGCCACCTGTGTAAATCGGGGATGGAATGACGGAATACAGCGGGGTTAGCGGCGCTAGCGGAGTTAGCGGGGCTAGCGGAGTTCGGACCCCGCAACAGCAGAGCCGGAACGGCGTACTCCGCGGGGCTAGCGGGGCCAGTGCGCGAGGGCGGCGAAATAGGACCGGCGCACGTCTATACTTAAAGAGAGATGCTTCCTTATTTGCATATTGGATCGTTCAACCTGCCCACTTTCGGGCTGATGCTGTGGGTGGCCGCTGTGACGGCCGCGATCGTCGTTGACCGCGCGTTCAAGCGGGCGCGGGTGACCGCGGATGCGGTGGGGATGGTGGCGATCGCGCTGGTGGTGGGCATCATTGGCTCCAAGATCTGGCACATCCTCGACTCGCCAGAGGAATTCCGGGCCATCGGCTGGCATGTTTTGTGGGATAACGCTGGATTTGCCTGGTACGGCGGGCTGATCTTCGGCATTTCGGCGCTGGTGCTGCAGGGCTGGCGGGCGAAGATCGGGGCGCGTGCGCATGCTGGATCTGGCTGCTCCGGCGGCGGCCATTGGCTATGGCGTGGGGCGCATCGGGTGCTTTCTCTCCGGCGACGGCTGCTATGGCATTGCGATCAAACCGGTCCACATTCTCGGGTTCACATTTCGCGCTTGGGGAATGGCCTTTCCGAATGGGATCGAGCCGGTTTTGGTTCCGGTCTACCCGACGCCGCTGTATGAGCTGGCCGCGGGTCTGCTGATTGGATGGTGGCTGTGGTGGCGGCTGGGCAAGCCGCACGCGACGGGCGCGATTCTGGGCCAGTACCTCGCGCTGAGCTGGAATGGCTCGCTTTCTGGTTGAATTTATCCGCCGTAACCCCAAGGTTCTTTGGGGTTTATCGAATGCGCAACTGGCCAGCGCGGGGGCCGTGGTTGTGGGGATCGCACTGACCTGGTGGGCATCGGCGCGGCCTGTGCGGATGACAGAGAAGGTTCAAGAGAAAGCAGCGACGCCGGTGGAGAAGACGGCGTAATTTGACGGCTAGCCAGCCGTCGTCTTGCCGCTCCGATCCCATGGGTTGACGACGGCGAGGTTGCAACCAGCAAAATCATCTACATCGCGAGTTGCCAGAGTGGCGCTGTGAACGCGCGCAATGGAAGCGATCTGCGCGTCCATCTCGCGGATTGGGCGGCCGATTTTTCTTCGTGCGGCGAGAATCTGCGCGTATTGGCGCGCGGCCGGCAGGTTGAAAGTGAGGATCTGGCCACGAAAGTCCTCGGAAATCATTTTCTCAACGGCATCGCGCAGGCCTTTCTGTCTGCGCCCCGAGGGCATCATCTCGACCCCGGAGAGCAGTTCGGCGAGCACGACGGATGTGGTCCACAAATCCTCTTCGGGATGCGAATCGAGCCATGCCGATAGAGACGGGTCAGGGCGCTCCCGCAGGTACTCAGAGATGACGTTGGTGTCGAGCAGGATCATTCGTCGAACTTAGGCAACGGGCGGCTGGAAAACGTGCGTGGCGGGATGGGAAGATCCACGCCTCCAAAGCGGGCAAAACGCTTTTGGAGAGCAGTGCCGAGGCCTCCGTGCCTACTGGGCCGGGTCTCGTAGACCACCAATTCGGACAAAACCTCGCGCGCTTCGGCTTCCATGGATCGGCCGTTGCGGGCGGCGCGTACCTGCAGCCTGCGTTTTACCGTTTCGTCGAGTTTGCGGATGACGATGGTGGCCATGAAAAGATGCTAGCACGAAAGTGCTAGCAATGCAAGCAGTGCTAGCAGACCAGGGAGGCACGACATTCCGAGCGCGAGTAGGCTTGCGACTTCTCAGAATGCGTGATGTTAGTCACGAGGCCATCGTGGCACCGAATAGCAGCGTGTGATGTGCAACACCTGTGATGACGCTCACAGCCACTCGTGCTTTGTGCTAAGTAACGTCGCTCACATTGACCGGCGGATTCCTGGATTGAGAACGGCCTCCTAGCAATCCGTGAATTCGCCGGCCTTGCAGCGTGAGCGAGGTAGGCATGGGCGATTCCATTTGGCAGTCAATGCAGCAGAAGGGCTACAACCGCAGAGATTTTCTGCAGTTCTGTACCGCAGCCGCGGCAATGGCCGGGCTGGGCAAGACGGGTGTGGCTCAGGTTGTTTCGGCCTTTGAAAAGAAGGAAAAACCGGCCGTGGTGTGGATGCACTTTCAGGAGTGCACCTGCTGCAGCGAGTCGTTCATCCGGTCGTCGCACCCCATCGTGGCGGACGCGTTGCTGGACGTGCTCTCGCTGAACTACACCGAGACGCTGATGGCGGCCTCGGGGTTCCAGGCGGAAAAGAGCCTGAGCGACACCATCAAGAACAACAAGGGCAAGTACATCGTGCTGGTGGAAGGCGCCGTGCCGACCAAAGATGGCGGCGTGTACTGCATGGTGGGCGGAAAGACGGCGGAGTCGATTCTGCAAACTGTTGCCGCGGATGCGGCAGCGATTGTGGCCTGGGGCAGTTGCGCGTCCAATGGCTGCGTGCAGGCAGCCAAGCCGAATCCGACCGGGGCCACGCCGATTTCGAAGCTGGTGAACAAGCCGGTGATCAACGTACCGGGCTGCCCGCCGATCGCCGACGTCATGATGGGCGTGGTGACGCACCTGCTGGTGCTGGGCTCGATTCCGGAGCTCGACAGCCAGGGCCGGCCCAAGGAGTTTTACGGACGGCGCGTGCACGACACCTGCTATCGCCGGCCGAACTACGACGCCGGGCTCTTCGTCGAGTCGTGGGACGACGAGAACGCGCGCAAGGGATATTGCCTGTACAAGATGGGCTGCAAGGGACCGGTTACCTACAACGCCTGCTCGGTGGTGCGGTGGAATGAAGGGCACGAGCTATCCCATCCAGTCGGGGCACGGCTGCATCGGCTGCAGCGAAGCAGGCTTCTGGGACAACGGGCCGTTCTATCAGCATCTGGCATCGTTCCCCGGATTCGGCATCGAGAGCACGGCCGATACGGTGGGTACGGCGGTGGGAGTGGCCACGCTGGCCGGAGTTGCGGCCCACGCGCTGGTGACCAACATACGCAAGCGCAGCGTGATTGCGGAAGTGCACGCTGAAGATCACAAGGAGTCGTAATCGATATGGCAACGCGTGTAGTCGTCGATCCCGTAACTCGCATTGAAGGCCACCTGCGGATCGAGGCGGTGGTGGAAAACGGCGTCATCACCGACGCATTCAGCGCCGGCACCATGGTGCGCGGCCTGGAGAAGATTCTCATCGGACGCGATCCGCGCGATGCCTGGGCGATCACGGAGCGCGTGTGCGGCGTGTGCACCACGGTGCACGCGCTGGCCAGCGTGCGCTCGGTTGAGGATGCGCTGGGCATCAGCGTGCCGCCCACCGCGGAGCTGATCCGCAACATCATGCTGACCACGCAGTACGTGCAGGATCACGTGATCCACTTCTATCACCTGCACGCGCTGGACTGGGTGGACATCGTCAACGCGCTCAAGGCCGATCCCAAGAAGGCCGCGGAGCTGGCGCAGTCGTTCTCCAAGTGGGACAAAAACACCGCCGCGTATTTCTCCGCGGTGCAGGACAAGATCAAGGCGTTTGCCGCAAGCGGGCTGGGCATCTTCGCCAACGGCTACTGGGGCCACCCGGCCTACAAGCTGCCGCCGGAGGTAAACCTGATCGGCGTGGCGCATTATCTCGACGCGCTGGAATGGCAGAAGGAAGTGGTCAAGATTCACGCTGTCTTCGGCGGCAAGAACCCGCACCCGAACTATCTGGTGGGCGGCGTGCCTTGCTCCATCAACGTGAATGAAGTGGCGGCCATCAACTCCGACCGGCTGAACCTGGTCTCACGGCTCATCAGCCAGGCCGATGAGTTCGTCAACGAAGTGTACATTCCCGATTTGCTGGCGGTGGCGTCGTTCTACAAGGACTGGGCGAAGTACGGCGGCGGGTTGCACAACTATCTCTGCTACGGCGAGTTTCCGACCAAGGGCTACAACCAACCGGACGCATTCAAATACGCGCGTGGCGCGGTGCTGAATCGCGACCTGGGCACGGTGTATCCCGTCAATCCGCGCGACGCGCAGGAGATCAAGGAGTACATCGCGCACTCCTGGTACACCTACGAGGGCGGAGACAACGTGGGCATGCATCCGTGGGCGGGCGAGACCAAGATCAACTACACCGGGCCCGAAGCCGCCTTTCGAGACGCCTGGAAGGCTTCGACAAATACTCCTTCCTGAAGACGCCGCGCTGGAAGGAGAACGCGATGGAAGTGGGACCGCTGGCGCGCCTGCTGGTGTCGTACGCAGCCGGCCACGCGGACGTGAAGGAAACCGTCGGCATGGTGCTGGGCAAGCTCAACGTGCCGGTCGACGCGCTGTTCAGCACGCTGGGCCGCACCGCGGCGCGCGGCATCGATGCGGCGCTGGCCATGATCTGGCTGAAGGAGTTCTTTGGCCAGTTGATGGACCGCGTGAAGAGCAACGATGTGTCCACATTCAACGGCGAGAAGTGGGATCCGAAGACCTGGCCGGCGGACTGCGAAGGCGTGGGGCTGGAAGAGGCTCCTCGCGGCGCGCTGGCGCACTGGATCAAGATTCACAACGGCGCGATCGAGAACTATCAACTGGTGGTGCCCACGACGTGGAATGGCTCGCCGCGCGACGCCAAGCAACAGCACTCGTCGTTCGAGGCGGCGCTGATCGGGACGCCGGTGGCGAATCTGGAGCAGCCGGTGGAGATTATCCGCACCATCCATTCCTTTGACCCGTGCCTGGCCTGCGCCGTGCATCTATACGATCCGCAGGGACGGCACCTTCACCAGATTTCCTTCGAGTAGCCGCATGAGCACACAGAGCGCTAGACCAAGAGACATCTTTCGGCTGAACGGCGGTGCGCCGGTGGAATACCGGCGCGTGTACGTGTGGGAGTTGCCGGTGCGCGCGTATCACTGGATCAACGCCATCGCGCTGACCCTGCTGTGCATCACCGGCTACATGATCGGACGCCCGATGCACCTGGCGAATGCGCCGGAGGCCTACCAGCAGTATTGGTTTGGATGGGTGCGGTTCATCCACTTTGCTGCCGCATACGTCTACGTCTTCAACTTTCTGGCGCGGCTCTATTGGGGCTTCGTCGGCAACAAATACGCGAAGTGGACCAATTTCTTCCCGCTGAAGCGCTGGCAGCAGCAGGAAATTGTGGACGTCATCAAGACCGACGTGCTGCAAGTGAAGATGCACGGAGAGATCTCCACCGGGCATAACTCACTGGCCGCGTTCATCTATTTTCTGACGTTCATCGCGTTTTGCATCCAGACCATCACCGGTTTTGCGCTCTACTCCTCGATGAGCTCGTCGTGGGTGCCGAAGTTGTTCAACTGGGTAGTGCCGCTGCTGGGCGGCGATGCAGGGGTGCGCTTCTGGCATCACACGTTCCTGTGGTTCTTCGTGACGTTTATCATCGTGCACATCTATCTTTCCTTCTATCACGACTACATCGAGGGACGGGGTACGGTATCCTCGATCATAGGCGGATGGAAGTTTGACAGGGTGGAGCGTGGCGGAGAGCCCAAAAAGCCATAAGAAGACACTTGTGCTCGGCCTGGGCAACGTCATCCTGGGCGATGAGGGCGTTGGCGTTCATGTTGTGCGGGCGCTGGAAAAGCACACGCTGCCGGCGGGCGTCGAGTGCCTTGACGGTGGGACCGGCGGCTTCATTCTGCTGGAGCCGCTCGAAAACGCTGACCGAATCATCTTGATCGACGCGGCGGCGGACGGAAATCCTCCCGGGACCGTCACCCGCACCAAGCCGCGCTTCTCGCGCGATTATCCGCCCACGCTCACGGCCCACGACATCGGTGTAAAGGATCTCCTCGACGCGTTCTATATGCAGGGTGGAACACGCGAGGTGGTACTGTACGCTATCGCCATCGACCCCAAACAGGCGATTTCAATGGAACTGTCCGCCGATTGCGCTAAGGCCGCCGAGATAGCAGTCGGCAAGATCCTTGCGGAGTTGAATACGGGCGTTGCTGGCGCGTGAGCGCGAGATTTTAGGGGAATTGGACGCTCCGGCTTAATCCACCGCTATTTGAATTAGAAAGTTGCTGCGCTCGCGCAACTCCCAGTGTAGCTCCGCGACGGCCAGGGGAATTCGAAAGCACAGTTTGGAACTCGTTCAATGCCAAGGAAGGTTGATTCTGCTCCAGTAGCAAATAACCGAGTTGTTCGCGGGCAGGAATAATCGGTCCCGGCGTTACTGGCAACTTTTCGATTGCATCCTCATCATCGGCTGCCTTGCGCAGCATCTCCACAGCTTCATCCGGCTTGTTACTTGCCTGCGCGGACCACGCCTGCACTTCACGGATCTGAATGGCGACCTGAGTGGCCCAATAATCCGCGCCAGCCGTGTGAAGCTGTTCTTCGATTCGCTCGAGCTTTTCGATTTCCACGCGCGCTGAGCCCGGATGCTCCATTCGCGCAAGGCCTAGACCTCGAGCCCAGAGCGCAACCGCAACCACCTGAGGCGGCGCATTTTCGACAGGAACAACGGTAGCGGCATCTGACCAATCGCCGCGCTCCACAAAGTAGCGAACCGGCATTGCAGCGAAGGCGTAAGCAATTTTGAATTCGCCTTGGCTCAACCCCTGCATCTCCTTCAACTGCGCAACCAGCCGGCTTGCCTCCTGGTCCCGCCCGCTCTGCAGATACGCATAGACCAGGTAATCCATCGCGTGCAATTCCTCGCCGATGTCGCCCAGCCTGTGAGCTGCCTCCCTCGCTGCAAGGTTCGAAGAGATCGAGTCATCCCACAATCCCAGCCGCGTGAAGATGTGTGATGGCATGTGCAACGCGTGCGGCGCAGACGGAGCAATTTGAGAATAGGCTCTGGCCGGCGCCAGTCCCCTCTGTGCCATCTCTGTGTTGTCACAGGCATGGATCAGGTAGTGAGCGATTCCCGGATGCTGCGGATAGGCGCGATATAGCGGTTCGAGCAATTCCGCTGCCTGCTTTTGCTTCGCATGCGTTTTGTCGGCAGGGGAAGCGTCTGCGAGCAACGCCAGCGCATAGAACACCTGGGCCTCGATGTCGCCAGTGTTCTGTGAGGCTACAACGCTCATTGCACGCTCGTACTGGGATACCCGCAACGAGTACGGAACGGTATCGGCGTTTTCAAAGATCAGGCCCAGCGCCCGGATCAACCCGCGCTCGCGCTTCGTGCCGCCGCCGATCTGCTCCGCTAACTTGATTTCTTTTTCGGCGGCTGCATTGGTCGCGGATGGAACCGGCGGTTCCCATAATTGATGAAAGTAGGTCATCGCAACTCCCCAATGTGCCATTGCACACAGCGGATCCTGCGTGGCCACGCTCTGAAATTCGCTCTTTGCGGCAGAATATGCAAAGGAGTGCAGCAGTGCGACGCCCCGATTGAACTCATCCTGGACAGCAGGCGCGCAGGAAATCGGGAAAGACACCTTGCCCAGCTTCTCAGGCACGCCGTGGTCATGGGTTTCCTGTGCCGATGCGAAGGAAAGAGAGAGCGCCAGGAAGAGAAGGAGCCGCAATGGGTGCAGCATTCCGATGGTCCTTTGTGAAGCAAGGCCCGCTTTGATAACCGCATCGTAAATGGAATGGCGGGACCTGGCAAGCGGTGCAAGTTGCTGTCCAAAAATCCTTGGCAAGACGCGCTGACAGCATCGATGCCTGAAAATCATCCTCGTTTACGCGTATCTCTTTGCTGTCCTTGGTTGCAATTCGGACCAATTTGGTCTAATATTCCGTTTATGGAAGGAATGGCCTGTTGTCGCTGCTGCATGCTGCTCGCGCGGCAACGGTGACCCGGGTCTGAACTTCCGAAGCTAAAGTCCACGGTTTCCCCGATGCCCGCGATTGAGCCCATAGCTCTCGCGGGCATTTTATTGCAGTGAAGCAGGAAAGAAGAGAGGACATGAGCGAAACACTTGCGCCAAAAGAAACCAAAGCCCAGCGGATGGAGCGGCTGAAGCGGGATAAGAACCCATGGGAGGCCTTTGACGAGGTTCGTGCCTTCGCTCGTGCGGGGCGGTCGAGCGTGGTTCCGGAGTGGGCCTCCGCATACTTCAAATGGTGGGGTGTCTATACGCAGGGCGATGGCGTGGGCGCGACCGGGGGCAAGGGCGGAGAAGGTCTGGCGACCGAATGGTTCATGATGCGGATCGGCATTCCCAACGGGATCGTTTCCGCAAGTCAGCTTCGCGCGATCGGTGAAATTACGCGTAAACAGGCGCGCAATCTGGCCGACATTACGGTGCGCCAGAATATTCAGATTCACTGGCTGACTATCGAGTCGCTGCCGGAAGTCGTGGACGCGCTGGACTCGATCGGGCTCTCGCCCAAAGGCGCTTGCGGCGACGTGGTGCGCAACGTGACGGGCTGCCCGCTGGCCGGCGTGGCTGCCGACGAGCTGATCGATGCTTCGCCGATCGCGCGCGGCATCGCGCATGAGTTGACGGCCAACAACGAGTTCTTCAATCTGCCGCGCAAGTTCAAGATTTGCGCAACCGGCTGCCCCTCGTGGTGCAGCTATCCCGAGATTAACGACATTGCGCTGACGGCGACGGTGCGCGACGGTGAGGTAGGCTACTCGCTTCGCGTTGGCGGAGGGCTTTCCAACGAACCGCACCTGGCTGTGAAGCTCGATGCATTTGTGCGGCCGGATCAGGCGATCCGCGTGGCGCGCGCCGTGACAGAGATTTTCCGCGAACAGCAGGGACTGCGCGAGAGCCGCGACAGGGCGCGGCTGAAGTATTTGTTCATGCGCGAAGGATGGACGGCGGAGCGCTTTCTTGACGAACTGCACGCAAAGATCGGATTCAAGCTCGACCCGGCAGCGCAAGAGCAGGTTCCCGACGACGTTCTTCGCGACCATGTGGGCATTCATCCGCAGCGGCAGCCGGGTTTGGCGTACGTGGGTGCGTCCGTGTTGCGCGGCCGCCTGAGCGGTGAGCAGCTCGTGGCGGCGGCAGAATTGGCGGAACGGTTCGGAAGTGGCGCACTGCGCCTGACGGTTTCGCAGAACCTGGTGATTATCGATGTGCCCCAGGCGAAGACCGTCGAACTGGCGCGCGAGCTCGGCCAGATCGGGCTTCACGTGGAAGGATCGATGTTCTGGCGCGGGGCAGTTGCATGCACCGGAACGGAGTTTTGCAAGCTCGCCATCTCTGAGACGAAAGGGTTCACGCGGTGGCTGGTCGATGAGTTGGAAGAGCGGCTGCCGCAGTTCGATCAGCAACTGAAGCTGCACGTGACCGGTTGCCCCAATGGCTGCGGGCAGCATTGGATCGCGGACATCGGCCTGGAAGGCAAGAAAATCAAGTACGAAGGCAAGCTGACGGACGCATTTTATTTTTGCCTGGGCGGAGCAGTGGGCCAACACGCTGGAATCTCGCGGCCGGTGGGATACCGTTGCCCTGCGCCACTTGTACCTGAGGCGATCGAGCGGCTGCTGCGGCAGTATCTGGCGGAGCGCAAGGCAGAAGAGAATCTGCGGGCGTGGTTTGGGCGGCACACGAACGACGAGTTGCGCGCACACCTCGCCGGGGAATTTTTGGAGGCGGTGCAACGCGACTTGCCGGCGGGACCTGTGCCTCATGCGGTGGCGGAGGGATGAAAGCAGGGAACAAGGGACCGAGGGAACAGGGAACAGGGAACAGACAGACGGACTCAGTGGCTGCGGGGCTTCGGGACTGAGAAAGACAAGATGAAAGCGGATTGCTGAGATGAAAGACATGAGTTTACTTCCGATCTTCTTGAAACTCGATGGGCGGCGGTGTTTGCTGGTGGGCGCGGGTGCCGTCGCGCTCGAAAAGATTGGGTCGCTGCTCAAGACGGGCGTGCGGCTGCGCGTGGTTGCGCCCGAAGCGCGGACGGAAGTGAAGGAACTCGCTGCCGAAGGAAAGCTCGAGTGGGTCGCGCGGAAGTTTCAGCCTGCGGACCTCGACGACAATTTCATTGTGATCGCCGCGACCGATGTGCCGGAGGTAAATGCGGCCGTTTATCGCGAGGCTGTGGCCCGCGGGATTCCGTGCAACAGCGTGGATGACATTCCCAATTGCGACTTCTTCTTTGGGTCGGTAGTGAGCCGCGGCGATTTGCAGATTGCGATTTCGACTGCTGGCGAGAGCCCGGCTGTGGCGCAGAGGCTGCGGCGGGAAATCGACGAGCAGTTACCGGAAGATCTTGGGCCGTGGCTCGCGAAGCTGGGTGAGTTGCGGCGCGAGGTGCTTGCAACACATCCGCGCAGCGAGGAGCGCAGGCTGCTGCTGCATGAGCTCGCTGCACGGCAGATTTGCGATTCCGCTTTATGCGCGACAAAGCAGTTGGCGCGGACGGGCAGGGAAGCGGCGAGGGCTGTTTCAGGCAGCGTTTACCTGGTTGGAGCCGGTCCGGGCGATCCGGAATTGCTGACGCTGAAGGCGGTGCGGCTGATTGAAAGTGCGGATTTGATTCTGCATGACGACCTGGTGCCGCAGGCGATTCTCGATTTGGCCAGATCCGGCGATAGGTCCGGTGCTGAATCTGGCGCCGAAGTCGTGAACGTGGGCAAGCGCTGCGGCGCGAAATGCATCACACAAGACGAGATCAACGCGTTGATGATCGAGCACGCACGCGCGGAATGCAGCGTGGTGAGGCTGAAGAGCGGTGATCCGCTGCTGTTTGGCCGGGCTGCCGAGGAACTGGCTGCACTGGCAGAAGCTGGCGTGCCGTTCGAGATTGTGCCGGGTGTATCGGCTGCGTTTGCTGCGGCTGCGGCCATCGGCCGCTCGCTTACCGATCGCGACTGGGCCTCCCACGTGATTCTCACGACCGGGCATCATGCGCAGTCGCACAACCGCGAAGCGCTGCCTGCCGTTGAGGCGGGCACGCGCGTGGTCTACATGCCGGGCCCGGACCTGTCGTTGCTCGCCGCCGAATGGCTGGCCGAAGGCCTGCCAGCCGATCTTCCGTGTGCGGTGGTTTCGCGCGCGGCTCAACCGGGCCAGCGGGCGGTGCATACAACTCTCGGCGCGCTGGGCGAAGTGGAGCCTGCAGCCGCGCCGAGCGTGCTGATCGCCGGATGGGCGGTGCGGGAACTTCAGGCGGGCGAACGGCTTGTTGGCGGCCGGCTCACTGAAGGCGCTGCAATCAAGACAGCCTGAGTCCGTTTGCCAGGTTGGCGGGTTTCCAGAGATCGCTCTCTGCAGCAAGAGTAGAGAACAGGGCAATCGCATGAACGGGCAGTCCCGGCCGCACTTGCCCGCTTGCGCCGCCCCCACGGGGCTCCGGGACCAATTTTTGTCCGCTTTCCCAGCGTTGAAACGCTGGGCTAACGAACATTGCGCCTACGGCGCGAGCAGATCGGAACCATTGGAGTCAATGAATTTCTCTCATGCAATTGCCCTGGAGTGGAGAAACGTGTCGGGCTGATACCCTGAACTCATGAAATTTGGCGTGGTGGTTTTTCCGGGGTCGAATTGCGATCACGATGCGTACAACGTGATTGCCGAAGTGGCGCGGCAGCCGGTGGAGTTCCTGTGGCATGACGACGAGAAGCTGGACGGCGTGGATGCGGTGCTGGTTCCCGGTGGATTTGCTTATGGCGACTACCTGAGGACGGGGGCGATTGCGCGTTTTTCGCCGGTGATGCAGGCGGTGAAGCGGTTTGCCTCGGACGGCGGGCTGGTGCTGGGGATCTGCAACGGGTTCCAGATTTTGACCGAGGCCGGATTACTGCCGGGCGCGCTGATGCGAAACGCGGGGTTGAAGTACATCTGCAAGCAGGTGCACCTGCGCGTGGAGACCACGGATAGCCCATTTACAAGCCAGTTGAAGAAGGGTGAGGTGCTGCAGATTCCGATCGGGCACATGGAGGGGAATTATTTTTGCGACCCGGAGGTGCTGAAGAGGCTGGAGAGCGAGGATCGGATTGTATTCCGTTACGCGACGCGCGAGGGGCGAGATAACGCAGGAGGCGAATCCGAACGGGTCGCTGAGCAACATAGCGGGGATATTGAATGAGGGACGGAATGTGCTGGGAATGATGCCGCATCCGGACCGCTCGAGTGAGGCGATGCTGGGGTCGGCGGACGGGTGGAGGATTTTTGCGTCGATGATCGAGGCGCTGGAGAGCGGGCGAGTCAGCAAGTCAGCGAGTTAGCGATTCGGCGAGGCAGGGCGTTAGCGAGTTAGCGAGTGCGGGCGAGGACGCCCGCACGACCGCCGGTCTGGAGACCGGCGCTACATAAAGGCATCCGGCGAGGCAGAGAAGGTAGCGCAGTTAGAGCGGAGCGCGCGGAACGCCGAAGAGGTCAGGCCAGCCCCAGGCCGCCGTCGACGGTGAGGATTTGGCCGGTGACGAAGTGCGGGCCGGAGGCGAAGAAGAGGACGGCCTGGGCAACGTCGTTGGCGTCGCCGTTGCGACTCATGGGGGTCTTGGCGGCGAAGCGGGCGGCCTGTGAACCCACCCTTCCGGCAAAAGACGCCGTGCCCAGAGGGCGCCCAGGTGGAGCAAACGCCTCTAAGTCCACCTTTCGCTCCGCTTCGCTGCGCGAAGGGTGTGGCACTGCCTCGGCGGGGGCGGGAAGATCAGGCGCATCGTCGAACTGAATCCAGCCGGGAGCGACGCAATTGACACTGACCTCGGGCGCAAAAGCCTTGGCCATGGCCTGGGTGAGCATGTGCAGGGCGGCCTTGGAGGCGCAGTAATGAGCGTGGCCGGCCCAGGCGTGATGGCCGCCCAGCGAACCGATATTGACGATGCGGCCCCGCGCGGCGCGCAGATGTGGGAGGGCCTCGCGGGCGACGAGGAATGGGCCGCGGGTATTGGTTTCGAAGACTGTGTCCCATTGATCGAGGGTGAGGCTCTCGAGGGCCGCGGAGCCGAAGACGGCGGCGTTGTTGACCAGGATGTCGAGGCGACCGAAGGCGGCGATGACTTGAGCGATGGCGGCGCGGACGGACGGTTCGGAGCGGACATCGCAGGGGACAGTGAGGGAACGGCGGCTCAGGGCGGCGATGACGGCAGCGGTTTCCGCAGCCTCGGTCCTGGAGGCGCGATAGGAGATAGCGACATCAGCGCCGGCGCGCGCGAGGGTGAGCGCGATCGCGCGACCGAGGCGGCGTGCGCCTCCCGTGACGAGGACCGATTTGCCGGCGAGAGGTTCAGAAGGCGTCACAGGTTCAGTGTAGCGAGTTTGCGTGGGAGCAAGGGAGTGAGAAAGCAGGAGAGCAAGGTGGCCTACCCCACCCTAGCAGAACCAGGATGGGGCACCCCCATTTGGTACAAAACTTAGCGGTCCGAGAGCTGGAGCGATGCGGGTCATTTGGGTTTGGGCTGAGGCTGGCTGGCATCCGGGTGAGCGTCCGATGGACCGGCGGAGCCGGATGGTTTGCTGCCGGAGGCGGGCGGTGCGGGATCTTGGGACGAGTTCGAGGACTTGTTGGAGCCGGAGTTGTTGTCCGTGCCCGAATTGTTGCCTGAGCCGGAGTTCGCGGAGGAGTTGTTGTAAACGGAATACTGCTGACCGGGCCGCTTGAGGCGGACCTCCATCAAGATCTCCAGCTTATCGATCTTGAAGTCTTGACCGTAGGTCTGGAAGCCGTTGGCGATGACTTGCAGCCGGACTGTATCGCCGATGGGAATCACGTTGATGAGGGCTTTGCCGTCTTCATTGGTCTTGAGCTCGAGAGATCCTTTATCCTTGTCGCCCTCGATGGGGTGAAAGATGACGTGAGCATCTCTGATCGGCTTTCCGTTGTAATCGCGCACCACGGTGATTTCGATCCGCGACGAGAGTGGCGGGGCCTTGTACTTGCGGCCATGGTGGGAGTCATCCTGCTGGGCGCGGAGAGCGAGGGAAGCTGCGATCAGGCTGAAAGCGGCAAGAGCGACGCAGGAAACGAAGAATGCGCGGCGGAACATGGGTTCATTTTACAGGGAACAAGGGCCCGAGGGGCCGAGGGAACAAGAAGACAGGGGCCAGGGAAAAGAAGCAACGAGAAAGGAAGTGAGCTGGCAAGGGGCGGAGCTAGCGGGGTAACCAGGGCTGGCGGAGTTGGCGGAGTTAGAGAAGCAGGGAGGTTGACGGCGAGATTCAGAACGGCCGGAGCATCAACATGATTATCATACTATATGAGCGAAAAGCACTCATATTGTGGCGAAAAGATACTTGACAAATGTCAACTCGTTCCCTATCGTTAGCAATTGGAAGGCGAGAGTGCTAGCGCGGCCGGTGAGAGCGCTCACTGGGTGCGCTGGAATCCTCTGGCGGTCGGCACTCCGCAACCTCCCGAATTCTTTGTTTTTACCAATCACCAAGACCCGCGTGCCGGGCACAACCGGCGCGCGACAAGGAGAAGCGAAGCAATGGCAGCAAAGGCAGCAACGACGACATTCACTCCGCTCCACGACCGGATTCTGGTCCGCCGGGTGGAAGAGGGCGAGACGGTTCGTGGGGGCATCATCATCCCCGACAGCGCGAAGGAAAAACCCCAGGAGGGCGAAGTTATCTCCGTGGGCAAAGGCAAGTCGAACGACGAAGGCAAGGTATTTCCGCTGGATGTGAAGGCGGGCGATCGCGTTCTGTTCGGCAAGTACTCCGGCACCGAAATCAAGATCGACGGCGAGGAGTTTCTGATCATGCGCGAGGAAGAAGTTCTCGGCATTTTGAAGAAGTAGCCGTCCGCTGCGGCGGACGAGTTGTCAGTCTTCAGTTCTCAGCTGTCAGCTGGGCCATGACGAAGTGCTGAGGTCGCGGCACTGACGAGGGGCGGAAAGAGCTGACAACAACTGACAACTGACGACTGACAACTGACTAAGGAGAGTTTGAGAAATGGCAAAGCAAATTCTGCACGGTGAGGATTCCCGTCAGGCGATTCTGCGCGGCGTGAACACGCTGGCGGACGCTGTGAAGGCGACGCTCGGGCCCAAGGGCCGGAACGTTGTAATCGAGAAGAAGTTTGGTTCGCCCACCATCACCAAGGACGGCGTGACGGTGGCCAAAGAGATCGAACTGAAGGACCCGATGGAGAACGTGGGCGCGCAACTGGTGCGCGAGGTTGCTTCGAAGACCTCGGACGTGGCCGGCGACGGCACGACAACGGCGACGGTTCTGGCGCAGTCGATCTTCCGCGAAGGCGTGAAGACGGTGGCGGCAGGGGCCAACCCGACGGCGCTGAAGCGCGGCATCGAGAAGGCCGTGACGGTGATCAACGGCACGCGCGACAAGGACGGCAAGTGGAACCAGGACGGCGCGCTGAGCAAGCTGTCGAAGCCGGTGAACGAGGGATCGGTGGCCCAGGTGGGCGCGATCTCGGCCAACGGCGACGAGGAGATCGGCGACATCATCGCCGAGGCGGTGAAGGTGGTGGGCAAGGATGGCGTGATCACCATCGAAGAGTCGAAGACCATGCACACCGGCCTGGAGACCGTGGACGGCATGCAGTTCGACCGCGGCTATCTGAGCCCCTACTTCGTGACGGATGCAGAGCGGCTGGAAGTGGTTCTGGACGAGCCCTACATCCTGATCTACGAGAAGAAGATCAGCGCGATGAAGGACCTGCTGCCGCTGCTGGAGCAGGTTGCGCGCGGCGGCAAGCCGCTGCTGATCATTGCCGAGGACGTTGAAGGCGAGGCGCTGGCGACGCTGGTGGTGAACAAGCTGCGCGGCACGCTGAACGTGGCCGCGGTGAAGGCTCCGGGATTCGGCGACCGGCGCAAGGCCATTCTGGGCGACATCGCGATTCTGACCGGCGGCAAGGCCATCACCGAGGATCTGGGCATCAAGCTGGAAGGCGTGAAGCTCGAGGACCTGGGCAAGGCGAAGCGCATCACCATCGACAAGGACAACACCACGATCGTCGACGGCGCCGGCAAGGCCAGCCGACATCGAAGGCCGCGTGAAGGAGATCCGCTCGCAGATCGAGAAGACCACCTCGGACTACGACAAGGAGAAGCTGCAGGAGCGGCTGGCCAAGCTGGTGGGCGGCGTGGCCATCATCAAGGTGGGCGCGGCGACCGAGACCGAGCTGAAGGAGAAGAAGGCTCGCGTGGAAGACGCGCTGCACGCGACGCGCGCGGCCGTCGAAGAAGGCATCGTTCCCGGCGGCGGCGTGGCGCTGGTGCGCTGCATGCCGGCGGTGCGAGACGCTGATCGAGCACGCTCGAAGGCGACGAGAAGACCGGCGCGCAGATCGTGCTGCGTGCGCTGGAAGAGCCGCTGCGCCAGATCGTCGCCAATGCCGGCGAAGAGGGCGCGGTGGTGGTGGCCAAGGTGCTGGAGTCGAAGGAAGCGCACTACGGCTACAACGCGCTAACGGGCAAGTTCGAGGACCTGGTGAAGGCCGGCGTCATCGATCCCACCAAGGTGACGCGGACGGCGCTGCAGAACGCGGCCTCGATCGCGGCGTTGCTGTTGACCACCGAGGCCCTGGTGGTTGAGATTCCCGAGCCCAAGTCTGCGGCGCCGGCCGGCGGCCACGGCGGCGGCATGGACGGAATGTACTAAGAACAGTTCACAGTTGGCAGTTCACGGTTCGCAGCAATTGGAACTGCTGAATTGGCCGTCTGTGAGATTCGAAGCCGATAAAGCAAAAGGCCTCCAGCGAAAGCTGGGGGCCTTTTTTCATCATCCATGTCATCGCTCTATTCGGAATTCTTTGGCACCCTTAAGAAGGCGATCCCGTTTGTACCAATCCAACTAATAATCGATCCTTTCGGGATATTTTCTGGCAGTTTTGATATGGCGCAGTTACAACCTTCGAAGACGGCCTGCTTGGAATTCACCCGGAATACATAGGGCTTTCTGCACGCGGGGCACAGCAACTCTTCGGTCGTGTCGAAAATCGAGCCGGTTCCCGCCATGAATCCTAGCCGGCGGAACACTCGCATCGCTTCGTGCGACGTGAAATCTCCCTTTTCTAGACTTGACGCTGCGGCGAAGGCCTGTTTCACGGGGTACCGTGTACCGTTGACCGTTACGGAAAGATCACGGATATTCTCGGGAGGGACGTTCCGTAATCTGCTCTGGACCTCCTCGCGCCCCAAGCAAATGTTCTGACCTCCGATTCTGAATGTCTCACTCATAGATCGCTCCTTTAGCTATATTATCTATACTTATTATTATTATTTCAAGTATTTTCGTCACTAGCGCTCCCAAGGAAGGGGCGAACTGGTATACTTGGTATACCAAATTCTTGGAGATGGACGGTGAGAGCTACGCCTAAAAGTGAGATTCGGACCGCCGATAGGATCTGGATCGCAACCGCACTTCTGCACCAGGGCCATCCATCGCGCGCCGCATTCAGCAAGAGCGAAATATTGGAGCGCATGGAGAGGGAGGGCCTGATTGCCGGCGCAGAGCGCGGGACGATTCACGCGCATATGGATCAGCATCTGGTGGCGAATGTGCCGCCCTCTTCGGGCAAATATCGGATGCTCTTCGAAACGGCTGACGGCGAGCTGCGTTTGTTTCGACCGGGAGATCTCACGCATCCGGCGCGTCTGCAACTGCGCAAGCCATCCAAAATAATTCCGCGGCCTCAGGACATCCCTCAGCGGTATCATTCTCTGCTCGATTGGTATGCAGATTGGGCCCGAAAGTCGACGGCAGAGACTTCAATGGTGAGGTATGACGACGATCCTCTCATTCGCCTGATCGGCTCGGGCCGCCACATCTGGGCTGATGAGCACGCCGACGAATACGTTGAAAACCTGCGGAGGGAAGACATTTGAGCAAGATATTCTTCGACACCAATCTGTTCATTTACATGTTCGAGGGTTTGGAGCCGAATCCGCAGCCGGGTACTTGAGATTCGAAAGCGAATGATGGACCGGGGAGACCGCATCGTTACATCGGCGATGACACTTGGCGAGGTTTTAGTTAGGCCAACGAAACTTGGGCCAAACTTCATTGATCGATGCAATATGATCGCGCGATCCGCTCGACCGCGCAAGTCGTGAGTTTCGACGCCTCAGTCGCCTGGCGTTACGCATCGTTGCGCGCTACTCACGAGCTTCGCAACGCGGATGCGATCCAACTGGCCTGCGCGGCTCAATTCGGAGTGGACCTGTTCATCACCAACGACCAGCAACCTGCACAAATCTCGATGTTCCTGGTATCGGATTCATTTCGCCGCTCGAGAAGGTGCCACTTTGAGGCACCGGAGACGGCACCGGTCGCATAAAGCAAAAGGCCTCCAGCGGAAGCTGGGGGCCTTTTTGTGCGCAGAAAATCTGCCGACGCGAGGCAGTTGTGGAAATGCCGCTTCACGGCCCAACCGTGGGCCGGGTCGATCAAGTTGTCTCCGCGCTACATGACCACGGCGGATGCGCCAACGGGCGCGATTCCCGTCTCATTTACGGCAGGTTGCGGGCGCAGGGACCGCAACCAACCAGCAGAAAGCCACGCTCGCGGGATCACGAATTCCGACCAACCGCAATCGAGGCAAACACGAATATCAGGGGAAGGAGTCATTGGGGGATGGCTCAAAGTGCGCGGGCTGTTGCGATATAGCCTGACTTCTGCCGGGACGACTGAAACGGCGGCAGATTGGCACTTGGGGCAGATCATACAAACACCTCAGGAGGTCCGAAAAGAACGGAACCCCCCAAAAAAATTAGGAGAGTGATTCAATCTAACGGATTTACGGGCGAGTTTTCAACAGGATTGGCGTCAAAAATACACGATAGTAACATCTATGTTCATAATACTCCATTAGTTATCGGTTATATGAACATATGATTTCCGAGGCCGGAAACCAGAAATGAAGGGTTGAATCGGCCATGGGGCGGAGGAAGTACGGGACTTCTCGGGCTTCTTTGGGGCCTGTGGCGACGTGATCCGCCGGGAAGAATGGTGTCGGCCTTTACACCCCGGATCAAGACTCGTCTGCGGCGTCGACGAGAATGGAGACGGCGCTTGATGGCACCCGTTCAGCTCCACGGCAGTCAGAGAATCGCAAAGAAAAGCGAAAAAAAAAACGCGGCGGCCGAAGCCGCCGCGTGGTGAGGATTTGTTCCGCTGGCTTAGAAGTTAATGCGGGCGGCAATTTCAACGTTACGCGGCGAGTAGGTGAAGTTGCTGCTGTTTGAATTGTTCGGCACCATGAAGCTTTTGTTTCCAGTGCCGTTTGTTCCTGTGTATGTTGCCGTGGTTGACGACAAGCTATACAGATAGGTTGCCGAAAAGCCTGTGATGTTCTGATGATTCGCGACGTTGAAGGCGTTGAGAATCAGGTCAACACTGTGGACGGTTTTGCTGCCCTCGAAGACGACCGCCTTCTGCACACGCACATCGTCCACGATGCGGCGCGGGTAACGATAAGTGTCGTACCCGATTTGAGGAATGATCGAGGGACCGCCGGCGCCGTTCCAACTGCTGAGAATTGAGCTTGTTGGCCTGCCGCTGCCGCCTGCCGTGAAGGGCAAGCCGTTCTGCATCTGGAAGCTATCGTCGAGGCTCCAGTCGTTCACCAGCCACTTCAACGGACTGCCTCCGTGGAGGTTGGGGAAGTTGTACATGGCGTATGCGACAAAGCGGTTGGGAATGTTCCAGGTGGAGTTTCCATAGTTGACATGGGTATTGGCGTAAGGATCGTACCAGGACTGAGCCTGCGCCTAGAGTATTGGCGTTTTGCGCGAAGTCAAGCGAGTGCGACCAGGTATAGTTGGCGTCGAACGTAATGCTCTTGAGCGAGCGATTGAGGACCTCACCAACCAAGGCGTTGTAGCTGGAGTTGACGTTACTGATCATCTCAGTGATGGCCTGGAAATTCGTGGCCGACGGTCCGAGAAGAGCCGTGTTGCCGTAGGCGGTATATACCGGGACGGTCACCGTCGATCCATTGGGACCCAGGGGGCCAAAACCGTTGGGGTCGCCCGCGACCGTAATCGTCTTGGCGGTGGTGGTCGGGTTGAGGTTGACATCGAGGAAGTTGGGCAACTCGCGGCCCAATCCGCCAAGATAGCTCACGGAGAGGAACGTGCCGCTGCCGAGGGCCTGCTGAATCTGAAGATCGAACTCCTGAACCTCAGGAAGCTTCAAATTAGGCGCCATGAAGTAGGAGGTTGGTTTGGCAGAGGACGAGCCTGAAGCAATGATATTCGGGTAGATTGGGGCGCCGGCTGTGTTGGCGTTCCAAGTCGGCGTGAACTGACCGTTCGGACTGCCCGTTGCGAGACGCACGTTTTCGATATTGCCGTTGGTGATGCGGCCGAAATACATGCCCCAGCCGCCGCGCAGCACGGTGTCGCCGCCGCCGTACACATCGTATGAGAAGCCGATGCGGGGACCGAAGTTCATCCAGTCGCTTGGGTTGTTGGCGATGCCGTTGTAGGGTACAAAGCTGCCGGTGGCCGAGGTCAGGTTGGGAATAGCCGTCGGGATCGTTTCGTGATCCCAACGTAAGCCGAGTTCGAAGGTCAGGCGCGGATTGAACTTCCAGTTGTCCTGAGCAAAGACGCCCGTATCCATCGTGGCCAAGTCAAAAATAGGACTGCCGAACCCTTGAACGAAGGTTGTGTAGCAGGGATAGATGCCGGTTACGGCACTTCCGTTTTGTGAGCCGGCAGAGTCGCAACCGACGGGATTGGCGACTGACGGGACTATGCTTCGCTTCAGGTTGAGCAGGTCGTTAAAGTAGTTGCCGACCCAGTTGTAGGTGATAGTCGCCATTGCTCTTATAGGTGTTGTTCATCAAGTCGTAGTTGTGAACCGCGTCTACGCCGAACTTGAAGCTGTGGTTGCCCTTGTTCCAGTAGAGGATGTCGCCGACCTGCCACTTGTTCTCATTGGGGTAGGCCACGCGGTGCGCATAGTATTCGGAGCCGGCATTGATGCCGTAGTTGTAACCAGCTTCAAGCTGCGGGACATTGTTGCTGGTGGCAATGTCGGCCTTGGTGTAGGGCGTAAGCGGCTGCTGGGTCTCGTAGTCAAGTTCGCGGCCGTATTGGTAGAGCACCTCGTTGCTGATGCTGTTGGTAACGAGGCTGGTGAGCTTGGCCACGCCGTAATCGAGCTTCACGAAGTCGTTGCCCTGCGAATCCTGGGCGTACATGTCAGGGTTCGTAGTCTGCACGCCGGAGGGCGAATCCCAGCGCAGGCGGTGGAAGAGCACGCTCACGTGATGTTTGGGGCTTACCTGCCAGTCGAGCTTGGGGGTATTGATCTCCTGGAAGCCGAAGCGCGGCACCAGCCCGAGCTCGGAGTTGAGTCCGAGATCGGTCAGTGCGGTTGCGCCGGCATAGCTGCCGACGGTAACGTTTGTGCTGCCGTAGAGCAGAGCAGCCCAGTCGTAGGAGGCCTGAGCGTAGCTGATGCCCTGGCGGGCGGCCAATGCGCAGGCGTTGGTGTCGTTGAGGTCAGCGCTTGGAGCTCCGGCCAGTGCGCCGGTTGTTGTGTTGCAAGTCTCTCCCGAGGAAAGGGCGGTCTGAGGCAGGGTATAGAACTGCGACGGGTTGTATGGAACGCCGAGCGCCGGAAAGACGTGGGTGTGCTGGTCGTAGGTGTAGATCCAGAAGAGTTTGTCCTTGATGAGCGCGCCGCCCACGGTGAAGCCGTAGATTTTGCGCAGGTCCTCGGGCTTGATGTGCGATTTGGTTGAGACGCCGTTGGCGAAGGTTGTGAGGAACGCATAGTCGTTAAACGCGTTCCAGTTGCTTTCGCGGTCATAGAAGTAGGCCTGGCCGTGAATCTGGTTGGTGCCGCTCTTGGTCACCGAGGTGACGACGCCACCGGCCGCGCGGCCGTACTCGGCGGAGTAGACGCCAGTGTTGACGGCGAACTCTCGCACTGCGCTGCCAGCAGTGGAATAGGCCTCACGGGTGCGGCCGCGCTCCTCAGCGAAGAAAGCCTGGTTGTCGTCGGCGCCGTCGATTTCGACGTTGTTGAGCAGCGTGCTGATGCCGCGGACGCTGATGAGGCCATAGCCGCTGGCGTCCACCGTCACGCCAGGAGTGGTGAGGGCAAGAGCCGACCAGCGCCGGTTGTTGATGGGAATATTCTGGAGCGCCGTAGTGTTCAAGGTATCGGTGAAATCGGGCGATTCGAGATTCATGACCGGGGCCTGCTCGGTGACGACGACTTCGGCGGAAGACGAGGCGATGGCCAGACGCGGCACGAGGCTCGTCACCTGGCCAACGACGACGATGACGGTGTCGGCGCGGTATTTGGCGAAGTTGGGAGACGAGATGGAGACGGTATACGTTCCGGGCTCGAGCAGAGGCGCTTTGAAGTAGCCGCTGCTATCGGAAACGAGGTTGACAGTGAAGCCTGTGGCCGTCCTTTGAATGCTGACGGCGGCGCCGGGGACCGCTGCTCCCGAGGAATCCAGGACTGAACCGGCGATGGAACCCTGCGTTGTGGATTGCGCGATTAAGGAGATGGAGCTGAAACACACAGCGAGGATGAAAAGCGCCAGGCAGCGAATACCCAGGCGAATTCGTTGAAATGTCATAACTGCCCTCCGAAGTAGTGGTTTGCGTTTGACCCGATCACGCGTGAATTTATAGCGTCGTCGCCGGCGCCATGAATCGGCGCTGCGGTCAACGCGCAGGACGCGAACAAACTTCGATTCATGCGCGAACGGCTGGAGGCCCGAAATGCGGCCTATGAGCCGCACTCGCCGCGACTTCGCGAAAATACCAGCTTACAAACTCTCGATGAACTTCCGGTGAAAAGCGAAGCGGAATCGCGTAAGCAGGAAGCGATGGCTCAGGGCCGCAAGCGGCCGGTGAGTACACCGGGCAATGGGATGGAGGATCGATGAATCCGACTGACCGGCTGCGAACGTCTGCTGTCATGCCCTCGCGCAAATGCAATCCAAGTAAAGCAACTCGAATGTCCAGAACCGGAAACAAACCCAGCCCGCGGAAGCGAAGCGGCGTCGCGCAGTTCGCGATTGCGCCTTCGCGCCGCCACCGGCGCGCGGTTGAAACCATATGGAGCTTCAACTGCACCCCAAAACGTGGGCTGGAAATACCCCGTAATACGTGGCATTACGGGGGTACGGCAATCTCTCAGGAGAGCCAATTGTAGGCCAGTGGCAAGGAGTTTTCCAGTGGGGATCATGCGAAATATCCACATAGATCAAGGAGAAATCGCGTGATTGGCGGCGATGTTGTGGAAAATGAGGCAAATCCAATGCGATTGTGGAAAACAAGGCGAATTGAATGGGTTCCAGAAGGAGCCCCCGGTCCGAGCGCAGGCTCGGCGCGAGCCCCAGCCCTCGGAGAAGAAGCTGGAGAGGTTGGGCGATGCATACCGCGCTCCATGCGCTGTGTGTTCGTGTCGGTCCGAGAGCAGGCAGATCAGTGGCCGCTGCCGGGACCCCAGCGGATGCGCAGGCCGGTGCGGACGGTGAAGGGAAGGCTGGGATAGCCGATGGGCGCGATGTGCTGATTGTCGAGAAGATTTTCGGCCTGCGCGTAGATGTCGATCCAATCGCAGCAACTGGTAGCTGCCGCCAAGATCGAGCTTGGCGTAGCCGAAATCGAGATTGCGGTTGGGCAAGAGCAGGCCATTCGCATTGGCGCCGGAGGCGTCTTCGCCTTCAAGATAGGTTGAGTCGTCGCTGCGGCTGGCAAAGGCCGCGGTGAAGACTCCGGTGATTCGTTTGTCGGCGTAGGTGGCCGTGAAGTAGCCGGTGTGCGGCGCGCGGCGGAAGGGGCGAGCGCCCTCGAGCGGCGAATAGGGGCCGATCGGGATGCCGTTGAAAGGTGGGAATGGGGCCGAGCAGCGTCTGATCGTCGTTGGTGAAGGAGCGCTGCACCACGGCGTCGAGGTAGGTGTAGCCGCCGCGGAGAAACAGGTTGGAGCCGATGCCGCCTTCGACGGAGGTCTCGATGCCCTGAGCGCGGAAGGCCTCGGAGTTGATGGTCAGCTCGTAGGCGAAGTTGGCCTGCAGGATTTGCTTCAAGCTGTTGCTGCTGGGCGGGCGTGAGGTTGGGCAGAAGCGCGGGAACCAGGTCGAGGCCGACGTATTCGATCTCCTTGCCGAACTCGTTGTGGAAGTAGCTCGACTTGAAAATGATGTGCTGGCTGAAGAAGGATTGCTCGACGCCGCCCTCGTAAGTGCGCATTGCGGGCGCGGCAAGCGGGCTGATGTGGAGCGACTGAATGGTCGGATGGGTTGTCAGGTTGCGAGGAAGCTGTAGAGCGAATCGTCCTGATCGGTGAGCTTGGCTCGCGCACCGCTTCGCCGAAGTTGAAGAGAACGCGCGTGCCGCTGAAGACACCGCTGCGCGGGCGAAGAACGATAATAGTGAGACCGGCGCGCGGCGAAGTCTGAAGCCCGAACAGCGAGTAGTGCTCGAGGCTGCCGCCGAGCGTGTAGAAGAATCGATTTTTGAAGTCGCCGTGCACCGCGAGCGGGATAGACGTAGTTGGTGCGCTCGACGGGCGTGTAGTAGGTGCTGCCCGGCTCCGCGCCGCGCTCGTCTTCGTACTGAAAGCCGACGAGGCCGATGAGGTGCGGCGTGATGGTGATGTCGCCCTGATAGCCGATACGGTCGCGATTGGAGACGATACTGGGCTCGAAATGTCGAGCAATCGAGGACGGCCTGCCCGGTGGCGGAGTAGCCGTTGGCGCCGGTGATGGTGACGGTGTTGCCGAGGGTCTCAGGCCCAAAGCAGTAATCGGTGGGGTAATCGGAGACCGGGACAGAATTCCCTGATTGCGACCAGAGGGACACCTGCTCGCGCTTGCGGGTGAGGCCGTAGCGAACGTTGTTGTGCAGGCTTGCAGTGGTCTGGTTGTCGATGGAGGCGCTGAGGAAGAGGTCCTGGTCCTTTTCGGTGGCATCGTCGGCGACGTGATAGAAGTCCCATGCGTTGGGGACACCGGTTGCGTCGACGCCGTAGTGCAGCGTGGCGCGGATTTGCGTGGTTCCGCTGAGAGCCCAGCCCAGGTTGGCCGCCGACGTGGCGACGTGGTACTCGTCGTTGGGCAGATCGTTGGCGGTTTGCAGCCAACTGAAGGCGCCGAGGTAGTCAAGCTTCTTGTGGGCGCCGGCGACTTCGAGCTCCTCGCGCGAAGTGTAGAAGATTGCCCGCATCGCCCTGGAAGAGCAGGGAAGGAAAGCTGGTGGTGCCGTGCGGGGTGGTCAGACTGACGACGCTCGAGTCAGCGCCCGCGCCGTAGAGGCTGGAATCCGGCCCGCGATAGACTTCCGCGCTCTCGACCGCCGTGGTGGAGAGCGAGCCGAAATCGAATTGATTGCCCAGGTCGCCGACATCGACGCCGTCGAGGAGGATCTTGTTGTCGTCGGAGTCGCCGCCGCGGACGAAGAGCGAGGATTGCGCGCCAAGCTGGCCGATCCTGCACGACGAAGGCGCCGGGCATGAGACGCAGAGCGCTGACCAGATCGTCGCGAAGAGCGAGATCGAGCGGGCCGAGCACGGTGGTGGCGGCGCTGGTTTGCGGCTGCGGCGTGGGCGTGCCGGTGGCGGTGACCACGATCGACTCGCGCACCCAGGCGGGCTCAAGCACCACGTTGCGCTCGATGGAGTCAAACTGGCCGGCGTAGAAGTCCGGCGTTTGCAGTTGCCGGAAGCTCTTGGCGGAGACGACGAGAAAGAAGCGGCCGGCGGCGCCGGTGAGGATCTGGAAGCTGCCATCGGCCGTGGAGACCGCCGAGGCGATGACTTGTCCGTTGCTGATGAGAGAGATGCTGGCGCCGGTGACCTTGGCGCCGGTGGCATCGGTGACGACGCCGCGGATGGACGCAGCGGGGCAGACGACGGCGCAGTTGAGCAAGGAAGAGCACGGCGAGCGCCCGAAGCAGGGCGCGGCCGGAAGCTGAGCGCAAGAAATTGGAAGCCGGCATGTGAGCTCCTTCGTTCCCCTCGGAACGTGAAAGCGGTTGGGTGCGCCGAGGACCGGTCTCCTGACTTGCGCTCGATTCAGCCGCCTTCCCAAAGCCGAACCGAATGGCTTCGACTTCAGTGGCTTGATGGCACTTCCGCTCAATGCGGAACACGCCTGGGCTGAAATCCTGTCTGGCTCCTGCCTCGTTATACGACGGCAGGCGAAAGCAGGTGCGCTCACAGTTGCGGGGCAGTGGCGGAATTTCACCGCCTTCCCGAGCATCCTGGCGATCGCGGTGATGAGTTGCGCTGAAGCGCAGGGCTGCAGCAGTGATGTCATGGAAACGACTTCCATGACATCAACTTTTATAGCGGGATGGCGCGGGAAGTCAAAAGTGTAGGCGGAAGGAAGAAGAGACCAGGGCAGGAAGCGCGGTGATTGAGGAAAGCGTGCGGCGGATGGCGGGCTAGAAGGCTGGTGACCCCGGGAAGACTCGAACATCCGACACGCAGTTTAGGAAACTGCTGCTCTATCCACCTGAGCTACGGGGCCACTCTAGATATTGTCGCAGCAGTTTGCGGAAACTGCTGAGCAATTTCCGATCCGGTCCTTGGCGGTCCGGGGGCCACCTGAGGTTCGGGGCCGACTAGAGTTTACGGCTTACAGTCATACCAAATCTTCTCTCCTAACTTTGCAAAATGCACTGATACGCGAGGAGCCGAGAGTACGGGCGAAAAGACCACGGTATCAACAGGGTAGCATCAGGCGGGAGGCAAGTGAGCAGGGTCATGCGCGGGAGCTCCGCTTCTCAGGCTGGATGAATGGAAGACGCCAATAAAGAACACTCATTTTTGATTGCGCGAAATACCCGGCCGGGGCGGTCGTTCGCAAAGCGATCGAGTTAGCAGAGTCTCAGATAAATGCCGGTCCCGCTGTTGCGACAGCGGTCTTGCCTGCCAAGCAATGCGCCAAAAGACGTATTGCGCGATGACCCGCCAAGGGCAAACAATAATCGTGCTAATCCGAGAGCTATTTACTGGAGCGTGGGACTGCGCGGAGCGCGGGGCGCGATGCCGCGCACGCGTGTTCGAATGCTCCGATAGAAACCCGGGCTAACGACATGGAGCCATTCAAGATCGCGCAATTCAGCAAAACTCCGGTTCAGAAGGCGGGACCAGACCTGCCGTGCAAAGCAGGTCCGCCAGTCGATTGTTCGCGAATGGTCCAACGCGAAGATCAAGGTACTCATTGCATTGCAAAAGCGCATAAGGGGGATCGACTCGTGTTTGATCGAAGGTTTTCGTTGTTTATCGTCGTTTCTGCATTGGTTTCGTTTGTCTTTCTGACCACGCTCACTGGCTGCGGCGGCAGCACACCAGCAGTCGGTTCGATTTCGGTAACGGCCAACGCAACGACCGTCGATGGAACAGACGCGACGACTGTGACCGCCACGGTCGCCAACGACCGGAACTCTGCGGGAGTCACGTGGACTGCCAGCGCCGGGACCTTGTCTGGTTCAACGACGACATCGACTACCTTGACCGCTCCTGCGGCGACAAGTTCGCAACAGACGATCACGGTGACGGCGACCTCGGTGGCCGATACAAGCAAGACTGGCACGGCGACGATCACCGTTCCGGCTGCGCCTGCGATCACGAGCCTCACAACCGCCCAGCAGTCAGTGGCTGTGGGCACTGCCTACTCCGTGACACTGGCCGGCACAGGTGGTGTCTCCCCCTATAAGAATTGGGCGCTCACCAGCGATAGCGGCAGTCTGCCGCCTTGTCTGAGTCTGAGTTCGGCGGGGGTGCTTTCCTCCCCATCGACACCAACGGCGGCTTGTGTAGGTGTCTATAGCGGCATCAAGTTCAAAATGACGGATTCAGGCACATCCAACGCCCTCGCAGCCACGTCATCGGCCCAGACAATTACGGTCACCGGGCCAACGATTGCGTTTTCGCCAACGCTTCCGCAGGGAGCGGTCGGCACGGCGTACACGGGCAGTGTGGCGGCCACAGGCGCTTTGGGCGCCACCACCTACAGCTTCGCCAGCGGCGCGTTGCCAGCCGACCTGAGCCTGAATACCAGCACCGGCGTGATCACCGGAACGCCCAAGGCTGCAGACGTGGGCACGGCCACATTTACCGTCTCGGTCGTCGATGCATTTGGAGACACTGCGACTTCAGGGACAATGAGCATCACCATCGCGGCGGCGCCAGCGATAACGTTCGGCAGCGCGCCAAGTGCGACAGCAACCTTTAACGTGGCCTATACCAGCGCCGTGACGGCCTCCGGCGGCGCGGGCACGCTTACTTACAGCTTGGCCAGCGGCGCCCTGCCTCCCGATCTGAGCCTGAGCACAAGCGGCGCCATCACCGGAACTCCCAAGGCTGCCGACATCGGCACATTCACCTTTGCGGTGAAGGCGACTGACATCTACGGAGATTCGGCGACCTCAGGCAACTACAGCATCGTTGTCGACTATCCGGCAGTGACGATCGCGCCAGCGGCGGGGAGCCTGCCCATGGCAATCTACGGACAGTCGTACTCGCGAACGCTGACAGCGGCAGGCGGAAGCGGAACAGGCTACACGTGGACGGTGAACGGTCTGCCGGCAAATGGCCTGAGCTACACCGCCAGCGGCGCCACTTTGACCGTCAGCGGTCCCGCGTCTTCGACGGGAACGGTCAATTTCACTGCATCCGTCAAGGACGATGCGAACAACACCAACAGCGGCGGCGCACTCGCCTACAGCATCAGGGTGTACAGTGCGGTCACGTTGCCTTCGACCAATCCCGACACTCTGCCATCCACCGCGACGGCGAACCTTGCCTACAACGGAGTGATCTCGGCCTCAGGTGGGAGCGGATATTACTCCTGGACCGTTACCGGTTTGTCTGACGGTCTGAGTTCTTCGTCGAGCGGCGGCACATTGACGATCAGCGGAACGCCGACATCGGCATCGAACGTTACATTTACGGCTTCAGTGACTGACACAACAACAAACATTACAGCGGGGCCGATCACCTATTCGATTAACGTGTACGCCACGGTCACGTTGCCGGCGACGAATCCTTCGACGCTTGGGCCTGCAATTGTGAGCACCCCTTACTCGGGAACCATCACCGCAGCGGGCGGGAGCGGAAACTACTCATGGACGGTGACCGGCTTGCCCGGCGACGGCCTAAGTGGCTCCGTGTCCGGCGGAACGCTGACCATCAGCGGGACGCCGAGCAGCTCACTCACAACGGTCTCGTTCACGGCCAAGGTGACGGACACGACCACCAGCACCAGCTCAGGGCCGTACAACTACACAGTCACGGTGTACAACCCGGTCACACTCGACGCTTCGGCGTTGCCCACGATAGCGACCGTGAATACGGCCTACACCGGGAGCATTTCGGCTTCAGGCGGCAGCGGGACCGGCTACACGTGGACGGTGACGGGACTTCCCGCCGACGGCTTGAACTATTCAGCAACCGATGGAACACTCAACATCACCGGTACGCCTACATCCGCGCAGGCCATCCAGTTCACCGCCAAAGCAACAGACAGCGCAGGCAACGCTGCGGGGCCGACGAGTTACACCATCAATGCGTACAACGCGTTGACACTGCCCTCGTCGAATCCTTCCACGCTGGGACCGGCGACCATCAATCTGTCTTATACCGGAACGGTAGTGGCATCGGGCGGCAGCGGCAACTACTCCTGGACCGTGACCGGCTTCCCACAGAACGGACTCAATTACTCCACTAGTGGCGGCACGCTGACCGTCAGCGGCCCTCCATCGTCGACGACCACGGTCACGTTCACCGCCAAGGTGACCGACACCACCACGAATACCAGCGTGGGGCCCTACAACTACAGCGTCTCGGTCTATAGCGGCGTGACATTGCCATCTCCCAACCCGGCCACACTGGGCCCGGCAGATGCAAGCTCGGTCTATAGCGGCACGATCGTGGTGGCCGGCGGAAGCGGGAACTACTCGTGGACCATCACCGGCCTGCCCGCCGATGGTTTGAGTTCCTCAACAAGCGGAGCCACGCTGACTGTGAGCGGAACGCCGACTTCTGCGCAGACCGTGCAATTCACCGCAAAGGTGACCGACACAACGAGCAACCTGAGCGCAGGGCCGTTCACCTATTCCATCGTGGTCAACGGTCCCCTGTCGTTGCCCACACCCGATCCCTCCTCGCTACCGGCGAACGGCTACACGAACGTTTCTTACACCGGATACATCAATGCCTCCGGCGGAAGCGGTAGCTACTCCTGGTCGGTCACCGGCCTGCCATCGGACAGCTTGAATGTAAGTGGCGGGACCAACGGCAGCACGCTGACTATCAGCGGAACACCGACGTCGGCCACAACGGTTACCTTCAACGTGACGCTTACCGACACGGTGACCAACGCTACGGTCACTCAGAACGGCTATACCATCACCATCAGCAATCCGACCCCGGTGAGCTTGCCGGCACCGAGTTCCAGCGTTCCTGGATCTGTGACCGTCAATCAAAGCTATAACGCAGGGATCAACGCTTCTGGCGGCGTGAGCCCGTACACATGGTCGATCAACGGAACCAGCGTTGGATCATCGTGCTACAGCTTGAGCAATGGCACCCTGTGCGCAACCAGCTCGGGCGGCAACACACTTATGCTCAGCGGAACGCCGAACGCAACCGGCACCGTATCGCTGACCAACGTCAAGGTGACCGACAGCGCGAACTCAAGCGACACCAAGAGCTACACGATTACGGTGAGCCCGGTTTCCACAATGCAAATTACGATCAACGGCATTCCGCAGGGCATGGTGAATATGCCCTACACGTTCGGCGACCTCAGTATCACCGGCGGCGTAAGCCCCTACACCGTTACCTACCAGAACGCGCCGGCTGGACTGTCGTTGCAGAGCGGAACCTGGAAGCTGGTGGGCACGCCAACGGCGTCTGGCTCGACCACGGTCACCGTCAAGGCAACTGACAGCACTACGCCCGTCGCGCAGCAGCAGACAGCGACCTTCACTTTGCCGGTCGTGCCATTGACGGTAGCGGCCAACAACAGCGAGATCAAGGGACAATACGCCTGCTATATGGAGCAGAACTTCGATGGTGGAGTGACTGGGGGCGCGGGCAAAACACTCTACCGTGGCGGCGCAGTCATGGCCATCGCCGCTGACGGTAACGGCAATATTACCGGCGGCGAAATGGATACAAATGACCCGAAGAAGGGCTACGAGAGCGCTTCCACCTGGGGCGCCCTCAGCGGCTCCTACGTGGTTGGCTCGGATCACCGCGGTTACTTCGAAGTGCTTCCTGCAAGCGTCGCCGGCAAGGGTACGCCGGGTATTGATGCCATTGCTGGCGGCAATCTCAACAGTAGCGGCCAATTCTCCGAGTTTGCGTTTGTGGGCATGGACGACGCGGGATCCAGCCCGTCGGGCAAACCCGATACCGGCCATTGCTACCTGCAAAACACCACGGGCCTGTCCGGCATGCAGCCCAGCGGCGGCGCCGTCTGGGAGATGAGAGGAGAGGACAACCAAGGCAACCTTGAAGCTCAGGCAGGGAGCGGTCAGTGGAGCGGCGGCGCTGTATCTGGAGTGATAGACATGGTCGATGCAGGAACCTATCAGGGGCCCATGAACATCTCCGGCAGCACGACCTCGGTGGCTGATGCCTACGGCCGTATGACCCAAACGATCGGTCCAGCCGGTCAACCCTCAGAGGCCAATCCTTCGGTGATGTATATGACCAATAATGCGGTCGGGGAGGCCCTGATTATGAGCGCGAACCCGCACAACGCAGCCAACAATGCCGATTTCCTGATTGGCGAAGCGCGAGCGCAGAATGCCGCGCACGTGGCCGCGGCCTATCCATTCAATGGCCCGGCGGTGTTCTATACATCAGGACTGGACAGCGACGTCGCCACCTACAATGCCCAGTTGGCGCAGCTTACGGGCAGTTCCAGCGCCACATCCATCAACGTGCACCAGGTCATCGAGAACAATAGCGGCACTCTCAAAACGCCATCTCCTGGTACGTTGAGTTACACAACCAGCACTCCGAGCGGCCGTACCACGCTCACCGGACAAAGCGGGATCATCTTCTACATCTATGACACCAACTCCGCCGTGGCGCTTTTCGCGGAACCAGGCGGCGGCAGCGTAACCACAACGGAAAGTCAGATCGGCTGGGTCGAGCCGCAGACGGCCCCCACTTCGGGCGCCTGGGCCGTAAGCAACCTGGCCGCCAGCTACTTTATGAGTCAGGTATCGAACGGCGACTACAACAGCGGATTCCAGTCTGGAGTCTTCGGCGTTGAACGGCAGTGGCAATATGGTCAACTTCGCCAGCGATTCCGGAAGCCAGAGCTGGGCTAGCTGGGACGAATCGCTCTCCGGCAAGGGCGGAGGAGGAGCGGCCACGGGCGTCTCCGTTCCCGACACAACGCTTGACCCGAACGGCACGCTGGGCATCTTCGATCTGAACATCACGCAAGGCAGTACGACCACGACGCAGGTTTACTGCATCGCGATCAGCGTAGACAAGGCGACCAAATCTACCACCCAGGGGCGTCTCGCCTGCATCGACGCCTCAGGCCAGTCGCCGGAAATCACTATCCTTTCAGAGTCAGACTAGCCCCGGCTGGAAGTTTCGTACTCTGCTTCGCCAGGCCCCGCCTTCGGGCGGGGCTTGCTTTGCGCAATGCACCGCTGCGTCGGCGTTTCCGAAAGGGCGGTTTAGGAAATAAGACGTGGGACGGGTTGCAAGTGAGGCGCTTGATGGCTTACTTTTCGGGCGGGGAGTTCTTGGTATCGTGCGCGGCTGGAGACGTTCTTGCGCACCGTCCGCTCAACAGGGCAGATGCGGCAGGTTTAGCCGCTATTGAAAGGTCAGAATGAACCAGTCGCCTCCGCTTCTGCTCTCAGGTCAGAGTCTCAGCCTCGAGGAAATTCACGACGTAGCTCGCGGAGGGCGGCAAGTGGGCCTCGCGCCATCCGCTCTGGCGCGCGTGGATGCGGCTCGCGAGACCATCGAGAGGATTCTCGACAAGGAAGAGGCCGTTTACGGCGTGAACACCGGTTTTGGCAAGCTCTCTGACGTCCGCATTCCGGGCAGCCATCTTTCTGAATTGCAAGTGAACCTGTTGCGCAGCCATGCTTGCGGGCTGGGCAAACCCCTGTCGAACGCGGAAGTCCGGGCGATGCTCCTGCTGCGCGCGAATGTCCTCTCCAAGGGCCTAAGCGGAGTTCGCAGAGAGATCATCGGGATGCTGATCAGCCTGCTCAATATCGGTATTATTCCAGTCGTGCCGGAAAAGGGCTCTGTGGGCGCAAGCGGCGATCTTGCCCCGCTGGCGCATCTCGCGCTGGTTCTCATTGGCGAAGGGGAAGCTTTCTATCAGGGAGAGCGCATCAACGGCAGTGAGGCGTTGCAGCGGGCCGGGCTGAGTCCGCTGCGGCTGGAAGCAAAAGAAGGTCTTGCGCTGCTGAACGGCACGCAAGGAATGACTGCAGTTGCCTCACTGGTTCTCTGCGACGCACAGCGTCTTGTCAGGCTGGCCGACGTTGCCGGCGCGATGGCCCTGGAGGCTCTGCGCGGCACACCTGCCGCTTTCGACCCTCGTATCCAGGATGCAAGGCCTCATCGGGGACAGGCAGCCGCGGCACGTCATTTGACGGCATTGCTCGACCGCAGCGAGATCCGCGAATCGCATCGCACGAACGACCCGCGCATTCAGGACGCTTACTGTCTGCGTTGTATGCCGCAAGTGCATGGTGCGGTCCGCGACGTCCTTGACCACGTAACCGCAATCGTGGAGGTTGAAACCGGCTCCGCAACAGATAATCCGCTCGTCTTTGCAGCGAGTGGTGAAGTGCTCTCCGGCGGCAATTTCCACGGCGCGCCGCTCTCTTATGCCTTCGACTATGCGGCAATAGCGCTGACCGATCTTGCCAGTATCAGCGAGCGCCGGATCGACCGGCTGATCAACCCGGACATCAACGAGGGACTGCCGCCATTTCTGTCGAACGATGCCGGGTTGTCGTCGGGATACATGATTGCGCATGTGGCTGCCGCTGCGCTGCTGAGCGAATGCAAAGTGCTGGCGCATCCGGCGAGCGTAGATAGTGTGCCGACATCCGGCGGGAAGGAAGACCACGTTTCAATGGGTATGACCGCCGCGCTGAAGCTGCGGCAGATTGTTGAGAATGTAGAACAGATTCTTGCCATCGAACTCCTTTGCGCCGCGCAGGGGCTGGATTATCCGGAAGCCATTGAGGCCGGGCAAGCAGATTGAACAGGTGCTCGCGATGATTCGCACGATCGTTCCGCGTCTCGAAGAGGACCGGCCCCCGGCAACAGATATCAACAGACTGGTACAGGCGATTCGCGAAGATAAATTTGTCGCAGTTGCCGGCTTGTAGAAATCTGCGCGGCGCAATGACGGATGCGCAGCACATCCGCTGCGAAGGTCAATGTTGAGTTGTCAGGAATGATCGCCGGGAGTTACCTCCCGGCCTGCGACGAACACACGCGGAAGTTCTGCCGCGGCGATGAAGTAGGCGATCTCGCGGTAATCGGTGAACTCGTGGATGAGGAAATCAGCCTGCTTGCCGGTCTCGATTGAGCCAATACTATTTCCCAGGCCGAGGCTCCATGAGGCATTGATGGTGGCTGCGGAAAGCGCTTCAGCCGGCGTGAGCCCCATGTAGAGACAGGCGAGCGAGACAATGAACGGCATGGATGGAATCGGAGATGAACCGGGGTTGAAATCCGTGGCCAGCACGATGGCCAGGCCATGCTCGACCATCGCGCGGGCGGGCGGATAAGCGGTGCGCCCGAGCGCAAACACCGAGCCGGGAAGCAACACCGGTTGCACGCCGGCGGCGCGCAGTGCATCGAGAGTGTCCGCAGTGGCGGTTTCAAGATGGTCTGCCGTGCGTGCATGCAGCTCGGCGGCGAGAGCGGCCCCCGTGCCGGGGCGGAACTGCTCAGCGTGCAGGCGCAGCTCCAGGCCATGGGCACGCGCGGCAGTGAGCACAGCGCGCGCTTCTTCGACGGTGAAGGCATGGTCGTCGCAAAAGGCGTCGCAGAAACGTGCCAGCTTGAGGTGTGCAACCTCGGGGATTAGCTCTTCGGCGATCCAGCGAACGTAATCGTCCCGGCGGCCGGCAAACTCTGGGGGCAACGTGTGCGCTGCCAGCAGCGTGGGCACGATACGCATCGGGCCCTCGGCGTTGAGGCGGGCCATCACGCGCAACATGCGCAGCTCCGTCGCGCGCTCCAATCCATAGCCTGACTTGGCTTCGGCTGTCGTCGTGCCAGAGCGAAGCATCCAATCGCGATGCCGGCGCGACTCGGCCAGCAGGTCGTCTTCCGAAGCCGCGCGCGTGGCTTTCACAGTGCTCAGAATGCCGCCCCCGGCAGCTGCAATCTGCTGATAGCTGGCGCCGGCGATGCGCTGCTCGAATTCGGCAGCGCGGTTGCCCGCGAAGACCAGGTGCGTATGCGCGTCAACAAAACCCGGCGTAACGCAGCGGCCCTGGGCATCGACCACGACTGCCTCGGCGGAATGCGAGCACGCGACTCTGCGTAAGGCCCAGTTGCAGCGACGCGGCCGTCTGCAATGAGGAGCGCGGCATTAGAGATGAGGCCCAGCTCGCGGAGTTCCGGACCTACGCGCGGACGCGCCGGACCGGCGAGCGTGACGAGCTGACCGATGTTGACGATGGCGAGCGATTCGGTCACGGCTTGTCTTCCACCATGGGGATTGCGATGCCGCGCTCGCGCGCGGTCTGGCGCGCGAGTTCGTAGCCTGCGTCGGCGTGGCGCACGACGCCGAGGCCGGGGTCGTTGTTGAGCACGCGCTCGATCTTCCGCTGAGCCAGGCCGGTGCCGTCGGCGACCGTGACCTGCCCGGCGTGCAGCGAGTAACCCATGCCCACGCCGCCGCCGTGGTGAAAGCTGACCCACGTCGCTCCCGATGCGGTGTTGAGCAGCGCATTCAGGATCGGCCAATCGGCAACCGCGTCCGATCCATCGAGCATCTTTTCCGTCTCGCGATAGGGGCTGGCCACAGAGCCGGTATCGAGATGGTCGCGGCCCATGGCGATGGGCGCCGAGATTTCGCCCTTGCGGACAAGTTCGTTGATCGCTTCGCCCATCAGCGCCCGCTCGCCGTAGCCGAGCCAGCAGATACGCGCGGGCAGGCCCTGAAAGGCGAAGCGGCCGCGCGCGAGGCGCAGCCAGCGGGTGAGGATTTCGTTTTCGGGGAAGAGCTGGAGGGCGAGCTCGTCGGTGCGGTCGATGTCTTTGGGGTCGCCCGAGAGCGCCACCCATCGAAACGGACCCTGGCCTGTGCAGAAAAGCGGGCGGATGTACTCGGGCACAAAGCCGGGGATGAGGAAGGCGTCGGCGCAGCCCGCGTCGAATGCGGACCGCCGGATGTTGTTTCCGTAATCAAAGGTGACTGCGCCCGCGCGCTGCAGGGCGAGCATGGCATCGACGTGAACGACCATGGTGGCCGTGGAGCGGCGCACGTACTCGGCCGGATCGCGGCGTCGCAACTCCACAGCCTGATCCAGCGTGAATCCCTCGCGGGATGTAGCCGTTGAGCGGATCGTGGGCGCTGGTCTGGTCGGTGACGACGTCAACCGGGACGCCGCGGCGCGCAATCTCGGGCAGTACATCGCCGCAGTTGCCCACCAGGCCCACAGAAAGCGCGCGGCCTTCACGCCGCGCCTGCTCGCAAAGCCGTAGAGCCTCGTCCAGGTCCTCCGCGATCGAATCGCAGTAGCGCGTGGCGACGCGGCGCTCGATGCGGCTGCGGTCCACTTCGATCACCAGCACCACGCCGCCGTTGAGGGTGACGGCAAGCGGCTGCGCGCCACCCATGCCGCCCATTCCACCGGTGACCACCAGCTTGCCTGTGAGCGAACCAAGTCCGCCAGACCTGGCAAAGTGCCGCTCCGCGAGGGCGGCGAAGGTTTGGAAGGTGCCCTGCAGGATGCCTTGCGTTCCAATGTAGATCCAGCTTCCCGCGGTCATCTGGCCGTACATCATCAGACCCTTGCGGTCGAGCTCGTTGAAGTGCTCCCAGTTGGCCCACTTGCCCACCAGATTGGAATTGGCAATGAGAACACGCGGGGCCATTTCGTGCGTGGGAAACACGGCGACCGGCTTGCCCGACTGCACCAGCAGCGTTTCGTCGTCGTCCAGCCGCTCCAGCTCGCGAACGATGGCGTGATAGCACTCCCAATTGCGCGCCGCCTTGCCGATGCCGCCGTAGACGACAAGATCGGCGGGGCGCTCGGCATTCTCCGGGTCAAGGTTGTTCATCAGGCAACGCAGCGCCGCTTCCTGCTGCCATCCCTTGCAGCGCAATTGTGTGCCGCGCGGTGCGCGAACGATGGGAGCTGCAGTCGTTGCCATGGGCTCCTCCCGAGGAGAGCTGCGAGTGCGGCGGAATAGCACATCGCGCCGCGGTCTCGGAGACTGCTAGACAGGATACTCCCGGCGGATCGATGTGTGTTGTGATTGGTTTCGTGGACGGCGAGTGTAGGGAATTGGCGCGGACGGGACGGGGAAAGAGTCTCAGGCGCCTGTGCGTAGGTTGCCGGATCGAGGCGCGAATCGTATCCTCTCTTCCGTGCCCAACACATTAGTTGAATGCGTACCGAACTTCTCTGAAGGCCGCGACTCCGCGAAGGTCGATGCCATCGTGGAAGCCATGAAGCTGCCCGGCGTCTATCTGCTGGACCGGGAGATGGATGCCGATCACAACCGCTGCGTCATCACGCTGGCAGGGGAGCGCGATGCCATTCAGGAAGCCGCGATTCGCGGCGTTGGCAAGGCGGCTGAATTGATCGACCTCAATCATCATCAGGGCGCCCATCCGCGCCTTGGAGCTGCGGACGTGGTCCCGTTCATTCCGATTGAGGGCGTGACAATCGAGGATTGTGTAGCGATGGCGCGCCACGTCGGAGCAGAAATCTGGAAGCGCTACCAGGTTCCTGTCTATCTGTATGAAGCCGCGGCAATCACGCCCGAGCGCCAGAATCTCGAATACATTCGCCGCGGACAGTTTGAAGGGGTCCGCAACGAGATCGTTACTAACCCGGCGCGTAAGCCCGACTTCGGCGATGCGCGCTTGCATCCGACGGCGGGAGCGACCGTGGTGGGCGCGCGGAAGTTTTTGATCGCCTATAACATCTATCTGAATACGCCGGACGTCGCTATTGCGAAGAGCATCGCCAAGACAGTGCGATTTTCTTCGGGCGGAATGCCCTTCGTGAAGGCGTCGGGTTTTTTGGTGCGCGGGCTGGCGCAGGTTTCGATGAACCTGACCGACTTTGAGCAGACTCCGCTGCATCGCGTATTCGAGGCTGTGAGGCGGGAAGCTGAGCGCTGCGGTGTGTTGCCGATTTCCAGCGAGATTGTCGGCCTGATTCCGAAGCGCGCCATTGAGTTGGCCGCCGAGTGGTTCCTGCAATTGGAGAAGTTCGATTCCTCGCTGATCCTGGAGAACCGGTTGGCTGCAGTGGTCGGCGGCAAAACAGCCGTTGCAGGTTTACGCGCGGGAGTTGAGCCGTTCATCGAGCAATTGGCTGCGCCAACCGCGGTTCCGGGCGGAGGCAGCGCGGCGGCGGCCAGTGGCGCCATGGCTGCCGGTCTGGCTTGCATGGTTGCATCCATGTCGCGCGGCAAGAAAGCTTATGCGCAATATGAATCTCGGCTTAGCGAGGCGCTCGGGCAGCTTTCCCATCTGCGCGAGGAGTTGAAATCGGCCATTGACGCCGACGCCGAGGCGTACAGCGCGGTCGTGAAGGCATACAAAGCGGCAAAGGAGTCAACCGGCGGCCCACACCTGATTGCCGCTGCATTGCAGCGGGCAGCCGAAGTGCCTTTGGGCGTGGCTGAGCGAGCCGCGGAAATCGTACGGATCGCGATTGCCCTGAAACCCATCACCAATCCCAACATGGCGTCGGACCTGACGACCGCGATCGCTTTGGCGAAAGCAGCAATGGCGGGGGCAATCGCCAATGTGGAGATCAATCTCGAGTCGATCAAGTCCGAGTCGGCCGGGAGCGAGGAGTTCGTTGACCTGGCGCGAAGCCGGGCACAAGCGCTGAAGGCCAATGTTGCATCAGTACCTGGCTCGTGATTGTTCAGCAGGCTCAATTCCCGCCTTGGTGGGAGGAGGCCGAGCCCATAGGCTTGCGCAAGGTGAGGACGGCGAGCTTTTTGGCACCGGCGCGAGGGGCAGCGGCCTGCTCGACAAATGCTCTACCGTGGGCCATATTTGTTTCTAATGACCACAACAATCAAGCGCATCGGCATTCTCACCGCTGGCGGCGACAGCCCCGGTCTGAACGCAGCCATCCGCGGCGTCGGCAAAGCCGCGCTTGGCTATTACGGCATGGGAGATCGTCGGTTTTCGTGACGGTTTTCGCGGCTTGGTCGAGAACCGGCGGATCAATCTGGATCGCGCCGCTCTTTCCGGCATTCTGACGATCGGTGGCACGATTCTCGGCACCAGCCGCGACAAGCCGCATCGCATGGTGATTAACGGCCGAACGAAGGACATGACCGGCGTCATCAAAGACAATCTCAAGAAGTGGGGAATCGATTGCGTCGTATGCCTTGGCGGAGGCGGCACGCAGAAGAACGCCTTCCGCCTGCACCGGCTGGCATCAACGTCATCACGTTGCCTAAGACCATTGACAACGACGTGGCCATGACCGATGCCACTTTTGGCTATGCCACCGCTTTGGGCATTGCCACCGATGCCATTGATCGCCTGCACAGCACCGCCCACAGCCACCACCGCATCATCGTGGCCGAGATCATGGGTCATCGCGCAGGCTGGCTTACGCTCGGCGCGGGACTGGCGGGCGGCGCGGACGTGATCCTCATTCCCGAAATTCCCTACGACGTGGAGAAGATCGCCGATGCCATTGGCCAACGCAGCAAGCGTGGGAGCAACTTCAGCATTGTGGCCGTGGCCGAGGGCGCGATGAGCCGCGACGACGCGCGCGTCTTTGAGATCGCCGAGAAGGAACTGGAACGCGCCAAAACCTTGAACGAGAAGCTCGAGGCCAAGCGCGAAATCGCCGCGCTTGATGTCCGGCATCAGGGCAATACGATGCGCCTGGCCCGACAGCTCGAGGAACTGACCCACCTCGAATCCCGCGTGACGATTCTTGGCTATGTGCAGCGCGGCGGCACGCCGTGCGCGGCGGATCGCATGCTGGCAACGCGCCTCGGCACCGCCTGCGCCGATCTCATCAACGAGGGACAGTTTGGCGTGATGGTGGCGGCTCGCGGCGACAAGCACGGAGCCGGTGCCGCTGGATAAAGTCGCAGGCAAGCGAAAATCAGTTCCGCACGGTCATTCATGGGTAGAGACGGCCCGCCGGTTGGGGACCTGCCTCGGTGATTAAGACGAGCAACCTGTGCTTGCGGCGGCTTTGGCAGGGAGCCGAGGAACAAGTCTCCGCCCAGAGCAAAGATTTCCAGGTGCTCTCCCCGGGATTTGACGAATCGCGGTCGGCCTTGAAGAGGTCCTTGCCGCATAGAGCACCGCCGCCAATCGGAACTTGCGGCCCGTAGGCATCTACGACGAGCTTCTTGCCGGAAAGGCTGTTTTCGCCCTCCGGCCCTCCGACCTCGAAGTTGCCGACGCCGCGCAGCAGCAGGCAAGAACCTCGAAGCCCTGGGTGCCTCGCCAGCCAGTCCATGCTTGCGGCTCACTCTGAAATTCGACCTGTATGCAGCGATTCGCCGAGCGCACTGTATAGAATGGACTGCCATGATAATCTCCGAAAAAAACCACCACCCGCCACCAATTCGTATCAAGATCCGCGCTTTTGACCGGCGGCATCTCCCTCGGCCTGAATTCCGCTGCCAGTAACCTGGTCGCCGAAAAGGGCAACCGCGTTCTCCGCATACCAGCAGCGCACCAACGAGCGGAACCGGGCCTCGGAAATCTTCGAAAAACGAAAATACCGATTGACTCTCGCCATTTCAGTAGCTTAATCAGCTCTTTGAATGCCGTTTCTTCCTAAGCCCCTACAGATTTTCCAGACTCTCTACCCTACCCGTTTGTCTCAACCACGCGGGCAGAGGATTTGCCGGGCACTCCACTTCTCCTTACCGCACTGCATCATTTCCTCGCAAAACCATCCATGCTTCCATCAGCAGCGGTTGGGAGGGAAGGGCGGGCCAGAATCGCTCGGAATTGAGGAACGCTCTGGACCACAAGTCCTTGCTTGACTGCTTGCTATGAAGCAAATACGCCATCCGCCGATTCATACATCCTAGCGGAGGGCTGACACGGGCAGACGGTCATTGTCGATCTGTCCCATCTTCGACTTTGACCGGTTCAGCGCTTCAGAGACTCAACAGATCCGTCTTTATTGCCCGAGTTGAAAAGGATGGGCCATTGCTATGCGCTCTGGCTCCGTGTAGCACGCTTTCGAGCAGCGATCAACGGGGAGCAGTGCAACCAACGCGAATTCCGGTCTGAAGGAGAATGGGTATGCAGCGGTTATTGGTTAGGTTTGCTGGTTGGACAGGTCGATTCTTCCTTCCCGGCTTCTTGGCCCTGTTGAGCTGTCCCGCCTCTTGGACACAACAAGCAACCGAGGCGCCTGCGGTCAATCAAGAAACGGTGCGGCAGTTATTGCAGAGGATTGACCAGCTAGAGGCCCGGGTCAGCCAGCTAGAGGCCAAGCAAAAGAACGCGGATACGAAGAATACCATGCCCAGTGTTGCTCCGGCGGATGCGCCAACAAAGAACGTTGCCGACACAGGTCCAGGGCCCCGCGAGTCCTCATCTCAAGCATCGGTTCCAGCGCAAACGCCTGCTTCAACTCCCGCGGAAGCGGAACAAGCACAACCAGAAAGCGCCATGAACGACCGGATGGATTTAAGCAAGACTTTGCTCCGAATTCGCGGATTCGGCGACGTGAATCTTAATGGCGACACGCAGCACGGCGATACTACTTCTTTTCAATTGGGACAACTCGATCTGTTTATCACTTCAGATATGTCTGACCGGTTCAGGTTTCTCAGCGAGGTTGTATTTGAAGCCGGGCCTGACAATATCTACGGTGTGCAGGTTGGTCCCGAGAACTCATTCAGCGTGGATGTTGAGAGATACCTTTTGCAGTATTCTCTTAACGATTACTTCAACCTTGCTGTAGGACGGGGACACACAGCGATTGGTTATTACAACACCGCCTATCACCACAGTACCTGGCTACAGACAACGACAGACCGGCCATTTCTATTCGAATTCGAGGATCGAGGAGGCATTCTCCCCGTTCATACGGTTGGCGCCTCTGCCAGCGGCATGGTGCCTTCGGGGCGGTTGGGATTGCATTACGTTGCCGAAATTGGAAACGGACGTGAATCGCGAAACCCGCTGCAGAGCGAACCGGTCCAAAACGAAATTGACGACCAGAACCATAAGGCATTCAACCTTGCGCTCTTTGCCCGGCCGGATGGCATTCGCGGGTTCCAGTCCGGCTTCTCGGTCTATCGCGACATACTCAATCCCAATAATGCGCCGAGGATCGGCGAGACGATCCTTGCCGCTCACGCGATCCTTATCCGTCCCAAATATGAGTGGCTCAGTGAAGCATTGCTTGATCGCCACGCTCCTTTTGGAGCATCCACTGTCTTCCATTCTCCAGGGTTTTACACCCAGGTATCGAGGCAGCTTGGTTCCTACCGTCCCTATTTTCGGTATGAGTACGTAAACGTCGCCAAGAATGAGCCAATATTTCCCGACGTGGCTTTGCGGCACGGTCCGATAGCAGGCATACGTTACGATGCGAACGAGTCAGTGGCACTGAAGTTTGAATACCAGTACACCTTCCTGCGGAACCAGGCCGGAATCAACGGCCTTACAGCGCAAGTTGGATTTACTTTCTGACAAAAGTTAGCCGAGGATGAGACGACTGATGACAGTTTCCCTTGTTTTGGCCATCGTGGCCTGGCCGCGAGCTGACGCCATAGGAGCGCCTGCCGCCGGCGCCAGCTTGGAGATGGCGGAACAAAGCGCATCCGCCGAGCCGCTGGTGATTGTCGCAAACCACGTAAATCCGGTGGACAATTTGTCGTCTGCGGATCTACATGCGATCTTTCTGGGAAGCCGCAACCATTGGAGCGACGGCAGGCGAATCACTCTCGTCATGCGCGAGCCGGGAGAGCCCGAACGCAAAGTGATCCTGCACGACGTCTGCGGCATGAATGAAGACCAATTCAAGGTTCATTTTCTTCGCGGCCTATATACCGGTGAAATTCTTGTGACGCCCAAGACTCTATCGACGCCGTTGGGCGTGCGTCGGTTCATTTTCAATGTTCCGGGTGCGATCGGGTACTTACGACAAAGCGACGTGGATGCGACTGTGAAGGTCATTCGCATCGATGAGCTGCTTCCAGGCGATAGGGGTTACAGGTTGCACGTGCAATAGCAGGCGGTGATTCAACGTGAGAAAACTGGAAGAACTCGGCTTCAAATTGCGGTCGTTCCGTCCGGCTCAGCTCTTTGACCAACTTTTGGCCGTTGCCTCGCGCCATAATGCGATGATGCTGCTTTTCATCATGTGCTGCGGCGTCGCCGTGATCGGCGGTTTTGTAATTCGCGATCTGCAGGCGGCGAACTTCGAAGCACGGGAGGTTTACGCGCGTTCGGTCTACGGCCTGCAGCGAATTGGGGGATTGCAATACGACGCGCAGGAAACTCGCCGCGCGACTCTCTATGCCTTGACTACGAGCGACAGCAACTTGCAGGTCGAATATGCCGACCGATCGCGCGATGCCGACAAGCGGGTGAGCGATGCCATCGCGGAGTATGGAAGCCGCGCAACTCAACCGGCAGAGACGGAGCTGGCTGCTCGCCTTTCGCGCGATTGGGCGAGCTACCTTTCTGTTCGCGACGAAGTCATCGCGTCGATTCTCGAAGGAAGCATCAAAGAGGCCGTGAGCCTGGATATCTCCGGCGGCGTGCCGGCGTTCGAACGTGTCCGCCAGGATCTTGATGAAGTGAAGCATCTTTACGATCAGGACGCCGCGCGGCGTCAGGCGGACCTCGCCGCCTCCTCCCGCCGCTCCGTGTCGAGGTTGATCGGAATCCTCAGTTTCACGTTCCTGCTCGCAAGCGCCGCGGTTTGGGCGATTCAAAGAAGCCTTATGTTAAGCACGATTCAACTCGCCAAGTTGCAGATGGAGTTTGTGGCTTCAGTTTCACACGAGTTGCGCACACCGCTGGCGGTGCTGATGTCTGCCGCCGACAATCTCGCCGATGGGCTTGTTGAAGGGAAGGCCGCTCTACATAAATATGGCGCGATACTTCAGCATCAAAGCCGCAGCATTGGCGTTTTGGTGGACCAGATTCTGCTGTTTGCATCCACTGAAGACGGCAAGAAGCACTATACCCTGGAGGCTCTCGAGGTTGCGCCGCTTATCGACTCGATTGTTTCCACTACAGAACGACTTACGAAGGAAGCGGGGACTACGCTTGAATTACAAATCGATTCTCAGCTCCCTTTCATTTTAGGAAACCGTACGGGCATCTCGCAGTGCATGCAGAACCTTATCGGCAACGCGGTCAAATACGGCGGTCCTGACCGGCGCATTGTTCTCAGAGCATCCGCCGTTTCTGGTGGGAGTGGATCTGACGGCGAAGTCCGCATCTCGGTTACAGATCATGGAATTGGAATTGAACCCTCGGAACTCCCTCACATCTTCGATCCCTTCTACCGGAGCCCGCGTGTCCGGGCGGCACAGATTCATGGAACCGGTCTGGGACTATCCCTGGCCAAGAGAATTGCCGAATCTATGGGTGGAGGACTTTCTGTCGTAAGCGAACATTTGGCCGGGAGCACTTTTACCCTGCACCTGCAAATTGCGAAAGGAGAGGAGACGATCAGGGGAACCTTACTGGCTTCCCCGACTCCATCGTAACCCCATGAACGGACACATCCTGTTTGTCGAAGACGAAGAAGAACTCTGCCTCACCCTGGGTGACCGACTCCGGAGCGAAGGATATGCCGTGGACATCGCGGGCGACGGAGAAGCCGGATTTCAAAAAGCTACGAAGTTCCCCTTCGACTTGATTATCCTCGACGTGATGTTGCCTTATCGCAACGGGTTCGATCTGTGCACGGACATACGTCGTGCCGGCCTTGCGACTCCTATCCTTTTGCTGACCGCGCGCAGTCAGACGGCGGAGAAGATTGTGGGCCTTAAGCTTGGCGCAGATGACTATGTTACGAAGCCCTTCGACACGTTAGAGCTGATGGCGCGCATCGAAGCGGTATTGCGCCGTGCTCCGGCTAAGACAGAAACGGCCCCACAAGGGAACGCGGCCGTGCACGAATTCGGCACAATTATCGTAGACGTCCGCAAGGCCAAGGTCACCCGGAATGGAGAGCCCGTCAATTTGACAGCGCGGGAGTTTTGTCTGCTCTGCTATTTTGCAGAGCACCGAGGAGCCGTGCTGACACGCGATGAGATGCTGCGGGACGTTTGGGGCCATCGAGTTGGAACGTTCACTCGAACTGTAGATATGCACGTTGCCAGTCTGCGTCAGAAGCTGGAACGCTTTCCGCAAAAGCCGGAAATGCTTATCACTGTCCCCGGGATCGGATACAAGTTCCTGGGCTGACTTGTCATATCTAATTCGGTGTGGGCCGTCGATTGGTTGATCTGTACAATCATCGCCCTTCATTAGAGCGCGTTGATGGGTGATCACACGATGGAGGAACGGGATGTTTTGGACGAGTTCAGTCACGCCCAGACCCGGCTTCCGCTGCAGGGGTTTTCTTGTATTGCCGGCCGGCACCAACGGCGATTCACCGTTCCATTATGGGGATGGGCTAACGTATGTGCGCTTCGCCAGTCTATTCAGTCGATGCGGAGACGGCCGCGAGCATCCTCACGCCTGTCTGCTTTGAATGCGCGATCGATTGTGCTTCGGGCGGCGAGAGAAACCGGTGGCGACCTTTCCTGTTCCGACGGTGAAAAGGCGATCAGGCGGCTCATAGGGACTTGCCAGAATGTTGACAACTCCGCTTCGCGGTACTCAAGTGACCTGTTGTTTGCAATTTGGTAAACCGACTAGACGGCGAAACAACCTTGCTTGTGCCAATTGTCATCGAACAAAGCAGTTTCGTACCTGCTGGCACGCTGATCGAGCAAACGAAGGGTTTGGCCAAGCAAGCATTCATTTTGGATTCCGATTGCGAGATTTTCGCCAGACAAATTCGAGCAGCGAGGTTTCCAATGGACGGAATACGTAAACTGTTGTAAGCTGGTTTTGAACGGGGCCATATTCAGGCCAAGCACTTCCCCGGGCTCTGACGAGCAAGCGAACACCGTTTCCCTGATTCCTAGTTGCCTTTTGACATGGACCGCCGAATTCCAGACTCTCAAGAGGCACAGCCCATTCCTATTGATGCCAGCTAGACCGACATGCAGGTTGCGTCAGTATCCCGCCGAGAATGTCTGGAACCGGAACCAACTTTTTTCCAAGGTATACGCATCGTTCTGTATGTCTGGTCTTGGACGAATTTACAGAGCGGCGCGGCTGTCTGCGGTTGATGCCGAATGGAGCTCTCCAAATGTTTGAATTTCTGAGCTTGGCATATCGCAACGACAGGGACGATGCTCGCTGCTTTTCTCGGCTTTAGGGCCCTGCGGAATCGGGCAATAGATGAATCCGCGGCGATTGAGTGCTGGGACGGACGGTGGCATCGAGTAGAACGGTTGCTGCCAGCATGCATTCCCCATGAAGCTGAGCTGGCGGCGCGTTCGCAGATTGGGTAAGCTCCAATTCTGAATTGCGGCAGATTTTTGCTAGGAGAAGGCAATGGCCAGGCCGCGTTGGCTTATGACCATGTTTTTTTGGGTACTACCGCTGGCAGCCCTAATGGCGCTGCAGCAGCCTCCTGACGCGGGCCGGCCCGACGTGGGCGGCCCCCAGGCCAAAGTGACCAATCCGCACGGACCGATTTCGACACCTTGCCAGAATTGCCATTCATATACAAGTTGGAAGCCGATTCGCTCGCACCCCGAGTTCAATCACGATCAAACAGGATATCCGTTGCGGGGGATGCATGAGAAAGTCGGCTGCACCGAGTGCCACACCAGTCTCGAGTTCAAGAAAGTCAGCACGCACTGCGCCGATTGTCATGCCGATATTCATCGCGGCCAGTTTGGCGCTAACTGCGAGAGCTGCCATACGGTGAAAGGATGGAATGTTTCGCTGAATGCGATCCGTAATCACCAGAACCGTTTCCCATTGGTAGGGGCACACGCGTTAGTAGAGTGCGACGAGTGTCATAAGAACGCCGCGGCCGGACAGTTCACGGGACTGTCAACGGCTTGCTATTCGTGCCATCAGAAGGACTTCCAGACGCCGGTGGTCAATCACGTTGGTCTCGGATTCCCTACCACGTGTGAAAGCTGCCATACCATGGACAGCTGGTTCAACGCTAAATTCGACCACTTGAAATATACCGGCTACGCGCTGACGGGAATGCACGCTACGCTTCCGTGTACGGCATGCCACATCAACAACGTGTTCGCGGGCACGCCTTCAGACTGCTATTCGTGCCACACGGCCGACTTTACAAGCACGAATAATCCGTCGCATGTGCAGCTTGGACTGCCCCACGACTGCAGTACCTGCCACTCAACGTCGAACTGGCTGAATGCGAGCTTTAATCACGCGCTCTATGCGAACTACCCGCTAACGGGGGCGCATGCAAACTTGACCTGCGTGCAGTGCCATGTGAATAACAATTACGTAAACACACCGACGGCCTGCTATGCCTGTCACCAGTCGGACTTTACTGGAACTACAAATCCAAACCACGTGACGGCCGGTTTCCCGACAGATTGCTCCCTTTGCCACACCACCAGCGGGTGGACTCCATCTACGTTCAACCATTCAACAGGGGCGTTCCCATTGACGGGAGCACATATTAACGTGCCTTGCGCGCAGTGCCACGTAAATAACAACTACACCACGGTACCGACCGATTGTTACTCCTGCCACAAGGCTGATTACACCAGCACCAACTCGCCCCCCCACGCCGCGACCGGGATGCCTACGACCTGCGCGACTTGCCACAACACCACGTCCTGGACTCAGGCCACTTTCGATCACAACACCACGTCGTTCCCGCTGACCGGTGCGCACATCACTGTTCCATGCGCTTCGTGCCACGTTAACAACAATTACACAACTCTGCCTACGGCATGTTACGGCTGCCATCAGGCGGATTACACGGGCACCACCGCGCCCAACCACGCCGCGACCGGGATGCCTACGACCTGCGCGACTTGCCACAACACCACGTCCTGGACCCAGGCCACTTTCGATCACAACACCACGTCGTTCCCGCTAACCGGCGCGCACATCAATGTTCCATGCGCTTCGTGCCACGTCAACAACAATTACACGACCTTGCCGACGGCATGTTACGGCTGCCATCAGGCGGACTTTACTGGAGCCACCACTCCAAACCACGTCTCATCAGGCTTCCCCACGGATTGCTCCCTTTGCCACACCACCATCGGCTGGAGTCCCTCAACGTTCAACCATTCAACTGGGGCGTTCCCATTGACGGGAGCACATATTAACGTGCCTTGCGCGCAATGTCACGTGAACAACAACTACACGACGGTACCGACCGACTGTTACTCCTGCCACAAGGCTGATTACACCGGAACCACCGCACCCAACCACGTCGCGACCGGGATGCCCACAACCTGCGCGACTTGCCACAACACATCGTCCTGGACCCAGGCCGTCTTCGATCACAACACTACGTCGTTCCCGCTGACCGGCGCGCACGTGACGGTACCCTGCGCGTCATGTCATGTCAACAACAACTACACAACCTTGCCGACGGCATGTTATGGCTGCCACCAAGCGGATTTCACTGGGACCACCAATCCGAACCACGTGACGGCCGGCTTCCCGACCGATTGCACGTTGTGCCACTCGACCATAAGTTGGACGACGTCAACCTTCAATCACAACAACACTGCGTTCCCGCTGACAGGGGCGCACACGACGGTACCGTGCGCTTCGTGCCATGTCAACAACAACTACACAACTCTGCCTACGGCATGTTACGGCTGCCATCAGGCGGATTACACCGGAACGAACGCGCCCGCCCACGCCGCGGTCGGGTTTCCCACAACCTGCGCGACCTGTCACAACACCACGTCCTGGACCCAGGCCACCTTCGATCACAACACCACGTCGTTCCCGCTGACCGGTGCGCACGTGACGGTACCCTGTGCGTCATGTCACGTCAACAACAACTACACAACTCTGCCGACGGCATGTTACGGCTGCCATCAGGCGGACTTCACCGGAACTACAAATCCAAACCACGTGTCGGCCGGTTTCCCGACCGACTGCACGGTATGCCACACGACCACCAGTTGGACGACGTCAACCTTCAACCACAACAACACTGCGTTCCCGCTAACCGGTGCGCACGTGACGGTACCCTGCGCGTCATGTCATGTCAACAACAACTACACAACCCTGCCGACGGCATGTTACGGCTGCCATCAGGCGGATTTCACTGGGACTACAAATCCAAACCACGTGTCGGCCGGCTTCCCGACCGATTGCACGTTATGCCATACGACCACGGACTGGACTTCGTCAACGTTCAATCACGCTTCGGTCTTCCCGCTGGTTGGGGCGCACGCGACGCTGACCTGCGTGCAGTGCCACACCAACAACAACTACACAACACTCCCGACCAACTGCTATGGCTGCCACCAGGCGGATTTCACTGGAACCACAAATCCGAGCCACGTTTCCGCGGCGTTCCCGACCACCTGCGACACATGCCACAACACGAGCAACTGGACGACCGTTACGTTTAATCACGCGACCTATGCGAACTATCCGTTGACCGGTGCGCACGCGACGCTAACGTGCGTGCAATGCCATGTCAACAACAACTACGTGAATACGCCGACCGCCTGCTACTCCTGCCACCAGGCCGATTTCACGGGCACAACCAATCCCAATCACGTGAGCTCGGGCTTCCCGACCGATTGTTCGATTTGCCACACAACCACCGCCTGGAGCCCGTCGTCCTTCAACCATGCGTCGGTATTTCCGCTGACGGGTGCGCATGCAACGCTGACCTGCGTGCAGTGCCACACGAACAACAACTTCACGACTTTGCCCACTGCCTGCTACGGCTGCCACACAACCGATTGGAACGGAACGACCGACCCCAACCACGCGGCTGCGGGCTTCCCGACGACCTGCGACACATGCCACACGACGACGGACTGGACGGGGGCGACCTTCAATCACAACAACACGCCGTTCCCGCTGACCGGTGCGCATACGACGGTCGATTGCATCAAATGTCATGTGAACAACGTGTTTGCCGGAACGCCGACGGATTGCTACTCCTGCCACCAGGCGGACTTCACCGGGACAACGAACCCGAATCACACGGCCGCGGGCTGGCCCACAACATGCGTGACATGCCACACGACGACAGCGTGGATTCCAGCGACGTTGCCTACGAGTTACCACACATTCTTCCCGCTGAGCCACGGCAACGCAAATGGAGTTTGCGCCACGTGCCACACGAATTCGGCGGATTATTCGGTGTTCCAGTGCACCGGTTGCCATGGCGGGAATAACGCGGCGAATTTCAACCATCCGAATGTCAGCGGGTATGTCTACAACAGCGTGAACTGCTATGCGTGCCACAAGAATGGTTCAGGAGGGTAGGCCGAATGCGATCGGGAGCATTAGCGCTTGTTCTCCTTTTGGCGCCGGTCTCTGTGGCGCAGGAATCTACCGTGGCGCCGCAGTCCGCTGTGGCGCAGCAACCCGCGGTGTCGCCGCAGGAAGCGGCACACTCGGAAGCTGCGACGGTGCAAACCAGCTTTCAAGTGCACTATATCGACGGGCCAGATGTGTATATCAATGGCGGTCGCGATGCGGGACTGGAGGAAGGCACCCAACTAATCGTCAAACAAGATCCGACTAAACCAACTACCGACCCGTCGAATGCCTCCATTGAGCCGGGCATTGTGGCCAAACTGAAGGTGGTTTCGGTTGCTTCAACTTCCGCGGTATGCGAGGTGGCCGCCAAAGCGAGAGATCTCGCCGTGGGCGATACGGTGTCCCTTCCCGATTCCGAAGTAGAGAAAATCGTAGAAAAAAACACGATCGGCAATACGCGCAAGTACCCGATGGTGATTAGTTTCAGCGCCGGCGATCCATTGGACGAAGAAGTCCGCAATAAGATACCCCGTCCGCCGCTGCCGGAGGTGAATCAGGCGCGTGGAAGGATCGGATTCGATATGAGCAACATCCAGCAATTGGGCCAGGGAGGCGGCTCAAGCACCGAATACGGGATGGTTGTTCGCGTCGATTTTACGCGCATATTCGGCTCGCATTGGAACCTGAATGGATATTGGCGGGGCGAGCGGCAAACTGGATCCGGATCGACGGCGACGCTCCAGGACCTGATCGACCGCACTTATTTGATCGGCCTGACATATGTCAATCCGGAATCGCGCTGGACGGCGGGAATCGGGCGTTTGTATCTGCCGTGGGCCAGCAGCCTGGACACGATCGACGGGACATACGTCGCGCGGAGCATATCTTCGAAAACGCTGGTGGGAGTTTTTGCAGGGACCACTCCGGATCCAACGGCATGGAATTACGATCCACAGCGAAGGATTGGCGGCTCGTTCTTCAATGTCCACGCAGGCGACTTCGACCGGTTCCGAATTTCGACCACCGCCGGCGCGGGCATACAACTCTATCACTGGTCGACGAACCGGCCGTTCGCATTTACCGAGAATCAGATTTCCTACAAACACTACGTTAGTTTCTTCCAGGCATTGCAGGTCGACCGGCCAACTCCAAACCCGGGGACGGCGCCGGTAGGAACGGGCATCGGCGAAAGCCTGGTCTCACTTCGTGTTCAGCCCCACCCCCGCATCTCTCTGGAACTGAGCGACACCTATTTCCGCGGCGTGCCCACCTACGATTCAGCCCTGGTGGGAACGGGGCTGCTGAACCAATACCTCTATCAGGGAATCAACGGTGGCGCGCGCGTGACTTTTCCGATGCACATTACCGGCTACTTCAGCCTGGGTAAGAGCAGCGATTCGAGCGATACCAAGAGCTCTCTCAACGATCTTTTCGGGATCACGATGGCCAATATCTGGAAGACCGGCCTCGAGGCCGACGTGCAGTACTCGAAGTTTGACAGCGCCTTCGCCGCGGGAAGTTATCGCAATATCAGCCTCATCAGAAATGTGGGGGAGCGAGTCCAACTCAATTTGCAGGTTGGCAAGTACATCTACAACTCATCGCTGGCAGCTAGCAACAACTCCTACTTTGCAAACCTCCTGAGCAACGTCAATCTAGGCTCCAAATTCTTTATTGAAGGGGACTTTACGACTCAGCGAGGAGGAAGCACGAATTACAACCAATGGACAACGATCTTAGGGTATAGGTTCGACAACCGTTCGAAGCTCAGGAGAGAAACACATGGCAACCTTCCTTAAGCGAAGTTGTGTGGTGCCGGGTCTTTTGATGGTATTTGCGCCGGCCTTGGCCGCAAGCCAATCTCCACCTGCCGGCGGAATCATCGATCAGGTGCAGCAGAAGATCGCCTCGTATCTTAACAATCTTGCGGATCTTCACTGCGCGGAGTCAGTCACCCAGGAAAAACTGGCTTCCAATGGCCACGTAGAGACGGCGGAGAGCGCGAAATACGACTATCTCATCATGATGCAGGGAGGCAATGACGACTTTGAGTTGAATGAAACGCGTGTCGCATTGTCGCAGGGAAAATCCAAATCATCGCCGGTGTCGATGCTGGTCAGCAACGGCATTGCTACTTCACTACTGATTTTCCACCCTTATTACCGCGACAGCTTCAGATTCGAGATTGGCAAAGACGAAACAACCGGCGGCCGGGATTTGGTTCCTATCCACTTCGAACAGATCCCCGGACGGCGCTCACCGGCTGCTCTTGCCCTTCGCGGCCGCGAGTATCCACTGGAACTCCAAGGGACAGCCTGGGTCGACAAGGACTCCCACGAAGTGGTCCGGATCGAAGCTGGGCTGCTTAACGACATGAGCGATATTGGCCTGCGCGCGCTGAAACTTCATGTTGAGTACAAACCCTTTCCGGTCGGAAACACAGTCTCAGCTGTCGATCTGCCTGCTATGGCAGTCGTCGATGTGACAACCTCCCGTCAACATTGGCGGAATACTCATGTCTTTGACGCTTACAAGAGTTTTTCGATTAACGTCGAGCAGAATGCAAATGTGAAAGTACGCGCCGAGAATCCCGCGACCGTCAACGGTGACAGCGCATCGGGCACTTCCACAGATCCCAAGGAGAAACCGTAAAGATGTCATTGCTTCAAGCGATTGGCCCGACAGCGAAGCAGGCGGGAAAAAAACGGAATAAAGAAGCCGGTCATCGAATCCGCGTGATTCTGGCGTGTGTGGCATCGATTGTCCTGGTGGCATCCATCGCTATTTATGGGGCAAGCTACTATATTTTGCCGCTAGAGCAGCGGCCGTTTTCCGATAAGTATGAGCTGCTGAAACCCAGCGGGACCATAGGCGTCAATCTCGGAGTTCTTGGCACTATCCTTTTCTTCCTCATCTTTCTCTACGCTTTGCGCAAGGTGATTCCCTGGTTGGGGCGATACGGCACAGCGAAGCACTGGATGGACTTTCACGTGATCCTGGGAATCACTGCTCCCATCGTGATTGCATTTCATGCTTCGTTCAAGTTTCGGGGTCTTGCCGGAATTGCGTTCTGGATCATGCTGGCCGTTGCGATAAGCGGCGTGATCGGACGCTATCTCTACTCTCAGATTCCGCGTTCACGCAACGCCGCCGAAATTTCTCTAACGGAGTTGCAATCGAATGAGCACGAATTTGCCGAAGCGCTGCTGCGACAATCAGTCTTTTCCGCAGAACAATTGGCTCGAGTGCTCCATGTTCCATCTGGCGAGCAGATCCGGCGCATGGGTGCGCTGCGGGCCATCTGGGCCATGATTGCACTTGACGTGCAGCTACTGTTCCAAGTGGCCGGCCTGCGCCGCGCGCATTCGGGCTTTGGCGCAAAGCTCCGCTCCTTAGGGGGTTTCCTTTCCAGCGGCAACCGCGAGATTGAGCAGGTCGTGCGCCTGGTGCGGCAGAAAGCTGCACTCTCAAAACGAGTGGTCTTCCTGGGTCAGACACAGCGTGTCTTTCATCTATGGCACGTGATTCATCGCCCGTTCAGTTACACCTTTGCTGTGCTTGCCATCATTCATATTGTGGTGGTTGGAGGCCTGGGCTTTGTGACACTGGGGCTACGGTAATCAATGGAAACGCTTATCACCTGGCTGATCGTCGGGGGGATTCTCGGGTTCTTCGTAATTCGCTATTGGCGCGCCCACAAGCACAGTGAGACGAAAGCGCGAGAGTCCGCGGAGCACGGGGCGCTTTATTCCGATGGGCCCAAGGCGCAACATCCAAAAATTCTCCAAGACTATTGCATCGGCTGCGGGGCATGCGTTTCGGTTTGCCCGGAAGGCGATGTACTCGGACTTATTGACGGTAAGGCGTCGATCATCAATGGCCACAAGTGCATCGGCCATGGACTCTGTGCTGAGGAGTGTCCGGTTGGCGCGATCGTCATGGTGATGGCCAAGCCCAGTTCCGGCGCGGACCTCCCGATCATCAGCGAGGAGTTGGAAACCAGCGTGGGGAACCTGTTCATCGTGGGAGAGCTCGGCGGCCTTGCGCTTATTAAGAATGCGGTCAACCAGGGGAGGGACTGTATCGACGTAATTGCGCAGCGGCTAGGAGGGCAGGGCGTCGGACAGAACAAGGCAGGGGTGCTCGATGTGGTCGTTATCGGTGCGGGACCGGCTGGTATCAGCGCCTCACTCCGCGCAGCCGAGCACCGGCTCAACGCGTTGACGCTTGAGCGGGAAAGTGTCGGCGGCACAGTGTCGAAATATCCCCGGCAGAAGCTTGTCATGACCAGTCCCGTCGAGTTTCCATTACATGGAAGGTTCAGCAAGACCGCACTCTCCAAGGAAGACCTTCTGGCGTTCTGGGAAAAGATCATGCAGCGAACGGATTTGAACATCCACACACTGGAAGGCGTTGAGGCGGTGCGGAAGGATGCCGACGGGCTCTTCCGCGTCCGCACTTCGCTGCAGGAACATGTGGCGCGCGCAGTGGTATTGGCCATGGGAAGAGCGGGCACGCCTCGGAAGCTGGGCGTCAAGGGCGAGGAGATGCCGCATGTTCTTTACCGCCTCATTGAGGCCGATGCCTACACGGGAAAAAACATTCTGATCGTGGGCGGGGGAGATAGCGCGGTCGAGGCTGCAATGGGTTTGGCGCACCAGGCGGATAACAAGGTAACTCTTTCTTACCGGAAGGGCGAATTTAGCAGGTTAAAGGACCGCAATGCCAAGCGCATTGAGGAACATGTGCGTTCCGGGAAGGTCGAGGTGTTGTTCAACTCTATACCCGTTGAGTTTCGCGAGGGCAGCGCATCAATTGAGGTAGGCGGAGAGATACGTGAGATACCCAATGACTTTGTCTGGATATTTGCGGGAGGCACTCCACCGTCGGACTTTCTGAAGGCGGCAGGCATTGCGTTTGGCGTGGTGAACGAAGAAGAGCGCAGTCCCTCGCCGGTGTGCGTATAACAACGCCTGGCTCGACGCTGCTCAACTCCACGACGAGCGGGAAAACGATTGGCCCGATGCGAAAGTTGGCAGATTGGGCCTGTCCGTGTGAATCTGGTCCTAAGTGACAACGAATCGGCCTCTTTGCTTTTTGTCAATTTACACAAATCCCACCCATCGGAGCATTAGCTGATGATCGTGAAAACGCTTGAACGCTCTTTTTTCTGGCCGCTCCTTGCTCTCCTGCTGTATGGGGCCACCACTCGAGCTGCCACCATTACCGGCACGGTGACAAACGGGACTAACGGCAAGCCGTCGGCCGGGGACAACCTTGTGCTCATTGACGTACAAGCTGGAATGGCGGAGACCGCCACCGCAACCACGGATGCGCACGGACACTATTCGCTGCAATCGCCGGGCATGGGAACATACCTTGTCCGGGTGAACCATCAGGGCGGGACCTACTTCATCGCCGCGCCTCAGGGCGGTGGGCCCGGGGACGTGACGGTCTACGATGTGGCGCCAAAAGTGGATGGAGTCGCGATTGATGCCGACATGATTCTTGTGGAGGCTGGCGGCGACATGTTGCGCGTCCACGAGCGATACATGGTGCGGAATAGAAGCCTTCCTCCCAAAGCACAGTTCAGCAACGATACGTTCGAAATCGCACTGCCTAACGGCGCGGAGCTTGATGGAGCGGCGGCAACCCGTCCCGGTGGTTTGGCCACAAACACCCGCCTTGTTCCGGTAGGGCAATCGGGACATTACACCTTCAACATTCCCATTCAGCCTGACAAGGGCGAAAAGGAAACGGTCTTTGAGGTGCAATATCATCTTCCATACAATGGAAAGCTGACGTTTGCGCCGCACCTGCAGATGCCGGCCGATAACCTCGTGATATACGTGCCATCGGGCATGACCTTTGGCGCAGCCCAGGGGGCAGCATTCCAGTCCAGGCAAGAGGATCCCAGGGTCCAGACATTCGCGGCCAAAGATATTCATCCGGGGCAGGGGATTTCGTTCGTTATTTCCGGGCAGGGGCAGATGCCACCCGATGCGCAGGGCGGAGGTACGCAGGCGGGTGGAGCGATGCCGGATACAGGCGTCGGCGGCAAGCCAGGTGGCGGCCTTGGCGTCCCTATCGACACACCCGATCCGCTCAGCAAATACAAGTGGTGGATACTTGGCGGCATGGTCCTGCTGCTGGTTACCGGCGCGGGATATTTGCTCCGCAACCGAGGCGCGGCTGTGACAACAGGCGTGGGCGCGCAACTGCACGATGCGGTGTTTGAATCGCGGCCGTTGCGGGCGTTTTCGCGTTCACACGCGCCGGCAGAACCGGAAGTCCCCGTCCCCACGCGCATCGGCGGACAGGGGACGGTGCTGAGCGTGATTAAGGACGAGTTGTTTGCCATTGAGAGCGAAAAGCTCAGCGGCGAGTTATCGGAGAAAGAGTACGCGGAAGTGAAGGCTGGACTTCAGGCGGTTCTAAAAAGGGCGCTGAGGCCGAAGGAGAAAGCTGGAACTTAGACGAGACGGTCGTACGCCTCGATCGAGGCGCACCACAAACCACAGAATCCCGGCGCTCGTGCGGTCCCCACTGCTGTTAAAGTGACCGGAGCCCCGATCGGATGCTTCGATCCAACTTATCTTGGCTGTGACCCGTGCTGCATCTTGTTCGCGTCCTGCGCCGCTGCGCGTTGCGCCGAGATCTTCTTGCGATATTCCGATTGATGTTCCGGCGTCAGAACCATGTAAATCTGGCTGCGCTGCATGCGCTGTAATCCCTGGATCATCGCCCCCTTCTGGTCTTTCGTTTCCTTTTCATCCGTGGCCACAATCTCCATACGGGCTGACATATCCTTACGTATCTGATCGATCTTTGCGATCTCGCCCTCTGTCAATGTCAAGCCGGCAAGGGGGTCGTCAACTGAAGCAGGATGGCCTTGCGGGGCTGTGCGCATAGCACTGAGCGGTGCGTGTTGCGGACGCTGCGGGGCGCTCGACGGGCGACTTGAGTCCTGTGTGAGCGCCGGGGGGGGCGAGCTGCTTTGCGCGGATGCTGACGTCGAGCTTAGCGGGGAGCTCTGCGCCTGCGGCGCCGCCAGCGCCGCGGAAAGAAGAAGGAATCCAGCCGTGATCGCTGCCTGTTCTGCAAATCGGATCTTATTCATTTGAAACCCTTTCTTTGAGAAGAAGAGCCATGGAAGCGCACCAGGAGAAGAACGGGACTCTGAAAACGATTCCCGCCCTACATAGAATGCCAGCCGCGATTTGCTGCGAGTTTGACGTGTGACAAATTGGAGCTATTCCTCCCCCGACTCTACAGCGAATCTCCGATTGTGCAGTCGCTTGCCGGGAGCTTTGCGAGCCACTCCAGAGCCAGGTGCACAACCAAACAACGCGCATTGCTCTACCGGGCCGCTCCCAAGGTCCCGCGCTGGCCAATTCCCCGAATATCGTTCCGTTCTGATTCGGCGCCGAGGGCAAATCCGTGAGTCGGGGGCGTTTGGGCTCGAGCCCGATGTCATCGCTTCCTTAAGTTCGCGGCAATGCCATCGCCACGGGCTCAAACCTTATCCGCCGACGGGAATCGAATTTGGAGAGTCGCGAGTGTCAGTCTGGCCCCGAGAACGAGATCAAAGGCCACGCTTCGTTGCGAGCTGCCGGCAAAAGAGAACAGTCGAAGCGAGCCGCCAGAGAGCGAATCCGCACAAGCAAGCATTCAAATTTGTGATTTTTGCTGCGTCTTTCAGGTTACGATTGACGAGAAGCGAGCAATACCCTGACGAATCCAAAATACTTTCCCCGTATGAGGACGGCGGCAGCGTTCGGAGCCAAAGGGGAATAAAGCCGCTGCGCGTAGGAGGGAGGCGCATGTCGAGAAGAACCTTGACCACGTTTGTGCTGTTGCAGGCCGGGTTTACGGCCCTGGCGGTATCTCCACAATCGTTCAGAGTTCAGTGTCCAATCAGCACCGTTACCCACCCCAGCAACCTCACAAATGTGAGCGCGGAGCCAAACTACACGGGCGCGACGGTTCAGTCCCTTGGCTCGGAAGGGTACCTGGCACCGAGTTCGAACGTGAACGGCGCGATCAAGTGCCAACAGATCTCCAGCGGTGACGGCTATTCGACGATGGCCAATGGCACCCAGACGTTCATGTTCTCGTTCGGACCGCTATCGGGGCTGGCCGACATTGCGAAGGGGCTGCCTGGCACAGAGTTTCCGAACGTCTTCGACAGCGTGTATCCTGGGACGCTTTTGCCCGGCGATCCGGCAACGACAGACGATTCCAACACCGTGACGCCGTACAACTACTATTCCAATACAAATCTGACGGGGAGCAGCAGTATTCCCTTCAGCTGGAATGGCGCCGTCGGCCTGACGCCCGATACGGGCTGCCTTGCGGACCGCACCTGCGCACCCACGATTCCTTCAAACGGCCTGGATGGGCACGTGGATCCCCGGCAGATCATGGACATCGGCGTGATGAATGGCAACATCCCCGCGCCGCTGATGGCGATTGATGAAGACGACGAGTTCTTTCTTACGCTGACCAATGTGGGCATGATCATGCGGCCCGACCCCTTCGAGCAGCACACCGTCCATTTCAATGGTTATCCCAACGCGTCTTCTTTCTATGACGGCGTGCCAGACGACTCTGTGGCGATCAACATCGGCGGGAGCTTTACTTACTACTACCTGGCGCCGGATGCCGGGACCTACTTCTGGCACTGCCACATCACTCCTCCCGAGCATTTGCAAATGGGCATGGTGGGCCAGATCTACGTGCGCCCGCGGCAGAATCGCGTGCCTGTCGGCACCGGCCTGTACGCCTCACTGGGCCTGCAGCAGAACGATCTGCGCACCGCGTGCACTCAGGCCAACCTAGGGAACCATTATCAGAGTCCCGACATTCTCTGCACGAATCCGCTGCCGGCATCCAGCAACAGCGTAAAGCAGGCGGTGGATAACGTCGGATCAGCCAGGACCAACCCGAACTACGGCCAGCCCTACAAGTATGCGTACAACGACGGCGACGGATCGACCGCTTACGACGTGGAATACCCCATCCAGATCCACGGATTCGATCCAAACTTCCACTTTGTGGGCATGACCTTCAACCCCGAGATGTTCGTGGACATGAAGGACAAGTTCTTCCTCCTAAACGGGCGCAGCTATCCCGACACGATTACGGCGGGCCCGTTGACCACCGAAAGCTCCGACGACAGGAACCACATCTCGCAGCCGTTGCCCTCAATCATCAACATCCCCGCCGGCGGCAAGGCGCTGTTGCGCATCTCCGACCTTGACGTATCGGAGTATCAGACGCTGGCTTCACTGGGCATTCCGATGCACGTGATTGGCCACAACGCCAAGCTGCTGCGCGACCAGGAGGGCAACAACACGGACTACTACACCAATTCCATCACGCTGGGCGGTGGCGAGTCGCTGGACCTGATTCTGGATGCCGGCAACACGACCCTGTATCCGCGGGGGAGCGTGTTCTACCTGTTCACTCCTCAGCTGGACCACCTGGCCAACGACCAGGAGAACTTTGGCGGGTTGATGACCGAGGTCCACATCAATTAGGAGAGCAACGATAAAGCCGATGATCACGAAAATCGCGTATCTGAAGACGAGACTGCTTATGCCCGTATTGGTCGCAGTGGCGTCTCTGGCGCCGACGGCTCACGCTGCGGCTCCTGGCATCACAGGCGGAACCGGTGGGACCGCTACCTTCAACCTGACTGTGCAACCGGCGCACTTGACCCAGCCGGACGGCTCTTCGGTTTACTCGTGGGGATACGGGTGCGATCCCAGTCACCCACCTGTGGGTTTTGCGCCCGCCGCAATCACCACGACGTTCTGTAATCCGATGCAGGTTCCGGGACCCACCCTGATCGTCACCGAGGGCCAAACGGTGACGGTCAACCTCTTAAACCAACTTCCGCCTCCTGCAGGCAACACGTCCATCCTCTTCCCGGGCTTCCAGGTTGCCGCTTCCGCAACGCCAGACCAGACTGGATCATGTGCGGCCGCGTCCCAAGGCGTGCTGACGACAGAAGCAGCCAACGGCTGCAGCGTCACGTACACGTTCACGGCTTCGTCGCCCGGGACCCGCTCGTATTTCAGCGGCACGCAAGGGGATTTGCAGGTCGAGATGGGACTGTATGGCGCGATCATCGTGCTGCCCGCGCACGTGCCCTCAGCGTGTAGCGCCGGTCTGCCGCTTACGAATCCCGGAGGGAACGCAAAAGCGCAGGGGACATGGGCAGAACATGATTTCCGGCTGGCTGCGGCCGCCTATGACAATCCCAACACGTGTTATGACCGGGAATATCTCTTCCAGTTCGCGGAGATAGATGCCAACATCCACAGCCAAGCTCTGGCTCAGGTAACGGCAATGGGGAATTGCACAGCTGGCGCAGCCGGATGCGACCTCAACGTCCCCACCGAGCCCTACCATCCGTCGTACTTCCTAATCAACGGCCGCTCGATGCCCGATGATATGGACGCCAACTATGGCGTCGAGTATCCCCACCAGCCCTATAACGGAAACCCGCACCTGCATCCTGGCGAGGAAGTCTTGTTGCGCATTATCGGACAAGGGCGATGGCAGCATCCGTTCCACGAGCAAGCCAATCACGTCCGCATTCTGGCACGCGACGCAAATCTGATTCTTACGCCGGATGGCAACGCACTGGCTGGCGCACCGCTATTTACCACTACGACGACTCCAGGCCAGGCAATGGACGGGATGTTCTACTTCACGGGCCGCGGCCTGAACTGGGATATGTACGGCCATACTCCCAATTCGTTTGGCGGGGATCCACTGGCCGAACTGCCCTGCACTCCGGATGCGAACGGATACAACACGAGTGCTACAGGTGCGGTGAATTACTTTGAGTGGTGCCAGGACCATGACAAACCGCTGGAAGCAGCACCGTTCGGAGACGTGAATGGCGGCGGACCAGCGACGCTGCCCAATCCGCTGATTCTCACCCACGGCAACTGGTATAGCGGTAGCCCCTATCTGGGACCTGATGCGACCCTGCGCGCCACCACGACTCTTCGCACAACAGCGAACGGAAGCGGCGGCGCCAATGCTTCGGCAGGGTGCAGCACCACCCCCGGAGCGAACTGCTCCAATCTACCGCCTTCGAACACGCAAGCCAATCCGGCCAAAGAGCGGGGCTGGGCGTTCATGTGGCACTCCCACAACGAGCGCGAGACCACCACAAACAACGTATTCCCAGGCGGAATGATGATGATGATGCTCGTCGACTCCCGGGAATTCGTCATCGATGAATCCAAATAGGCAAGGAAAACAGGCATGCGAATCAACCCACCCCAGGCCATGATCGAGACAGCAGCGTGGGGGGCGGCGGTTCTTCTTCTGGGAGCAGGGGCGGCTGCAGCGCAGCAGCAGATTAATCTGACCGCCTCGGGGACGGGCTTGGTTCTACCGGATGGTACACGGACGCCGATGTGGGGATACTTCTGCGGCACGCCGGTGAGCGGCTCGACCGCAACCTGCGCGGCAGCGAATGCGAAGGTCCCGCCCAACTCCTGGTCGCCGGTCATTATCACTGTGCCGATCGGACAGAACCTGCAGATCAACCTGACCAACAATCTTTCGTTCCTGCCTAATGGAAGCACGACCCCGAACAACATTCCCACGTCACTGATGATTGTGGGCCAAGTGGGCGGCGGTCTCGGATCCGGCGCGACATACTCGCCCAGCCCGCAGCACGTGAACCAGCCTGTGACGTGGCCAACAATCGATGCCGCGGGCGAAGTGTTCACGCCGCCGGCTCAGGGGCCACGCGTGCAGTCGTTCGGCACGGAAGTTGCCGTAGGTGAGACAACGAATAATGCACTTATCTGGAAGGCTCCTCGCCCGGGCACTTATCTTCTGGAGTCGGGCACACACCCCTCGATTCAAGGAACGATGGGTCTTATCGGAATGGTCGTCGTGACTAAAGCTCCGACCACGGGTGCTCAAGGGATCGCTTATCCAACGGGATATCTGAATAAGAACGTCGCGGCGGTCACTTACTACGGTGAAGTGCCTTTGATCTTCAGTGAAATTGACCCGAACCAGAATGTCAGTGTCGAGGATGCCGTCCACAGTGTTGGGTTTAACGAGGACGCTACCTATGGACTGATCACCGGCGGTGGATCGGTGGCCTCAGTGAGCGTGCCGGTAGGAGGCAGCGGCTATACCGGCATTCCAACCGTGCAGTTTTCCGGAGGTGGCGCTTCGCCGGCTGACCAAGCTACGGGAACCGCTGTCGTAACCAAAGGCGTCGTCAACAGCATCACGATTACCAGCGGCGGGACTGGATACACCAGCACTCCCATCGTCACCATCTCGGGCGGCGGCGGCACAGGAGCCAGAGCACAAGCTGCCTTGAATCTTCAGGCGAACGCGCTTGGACAGTGCCAGGGCCCGAACGGTCCTCTTCCTGCGCCTTCAGCCTGCTATCCGCCGACAGTGAACTACACGCCGCTCTACTATCTGATCAATGGCTTGGCGTTCAGCAAGGCAAGTCCTGGAACGTCAGTGTTTCCGGTAACGCAAGGCACAGCTACGGGCACCATCAAGGGGAATGTTCTTGTGCGCTTTGTGAATGCTGGTTCGCACATGCACGTTCCGTCCATTGTGGGATCGCAGGCGCCTAACGGAGCTACGGGATTCCAACTCATCGCAGAAGACGGCAACGTTATTCCAGGAGTAGGCACTGTGGCCGGCGCTCGAGTGCAAAGCGAAGTCTTCATGGCTGCCGGAAAGACTTACGACGTAATGATCAATGCTCCGGCCTTCGGGAGCTCAGCGCTTCCTGTATATGATCGCGAGCTGAGCCTCTCTGGCGGTAGTGTCAATCGCGATTCCGGCATGATTGCCTACATTGGCGTGAATGGCTCGACCGTTGCGGCACAGGCGGTTAAGGCGGTAGCAAATCCGGATAAGTACAACGCTGTCATTTCTGGGCAGATGCTCACGGTATCCGATCCGTCCAAGGGTGTAATCGCCAACGACCTGAAGATCTATGCGGTCCAGGTTTCTACCTGGCCGACTAAAGGCCATCTGACTCTCAACTCGGACGGCACGTTCACCTATGCCGCGAACGGGAACTGGTCCGGTCCCGACACCTTTGGATACTGCGGCAACGGCGCGAGATCCGGCGCAGCGTGTACGAACGTTACGCTGAACCTGGAGTCGCTTGAAAGCGCCGGGGCGATATCGCTTCAAAACACGACCTGGAACACTCGCAAGCGGCGACCTATATCAAGGTTCCGCCTCCAGGAGTTTTGACGGGAGCTGTTGATCCGACTGGGTTTCTACTGACCGTGGCGCCTGCGTCCATTGCCGCTCTAGCGGCCCTACCCAACCCCATCATCGTAGATCCGAATGGCGGATTTACCGCAACCGGATCTGCAGGTCTTTCGGAGACGATCAGCTTCACGGCGCAAAACTCCCAGGGCGTGGTCAGCAAAAGCATCTGGCAGTGCAACGATCATCTTCCCGCAGCCGAGCAACCTGGCAGTGACGGTCACGGACCCCAAGACTGGCGCGGCCATCAGCGACTACCGCTGGATCATTGAAGAAGACAAGAGCTTCTACATCGATCCCGGCTGTACGTCGAGCCCTCCGCCCGCAAACAGCACCGTGACCGGACTACCCTGTATCCAAACATCCGCGGGAACAGTCCCGATTCTTGGCGTCAACTTCGACACCAGCGACATGACTTATGTGGCGCAGGGTTGCACGGGACCGCTCTCGTGCGAATCCGGCCAGACGGTGCTGGGGACCGCTGCGGCCTGTGACGTGGGCAACGGCGTCTGCAGGACCACCGCCACAGAGAAGACGCCGATACTTCCAGGCCAGGTGTCTCTGGATCCGACTAAGAAGTACTACATCTCTGTGCTTCCGGGCGACTCCGCGAATGCTTTCACATCCGGCAATACCACTGCCAACTGCGGAACGTTCACGATGGGCGGGCAAACGGCTTCGAACTGCGGTCACAGCATGGGCGGCGCTCCCATCTCGTTCCCGGCGACTGGGGGCAAACCTAGTAGGACACCGAATCCGGTTACCGTGCTCGTGGAGCAGAATCCGTTCCCGCCAGCAAAGCTGGCCATCAACGTGTTCGAGGATGACTTCCCGCTGAATGGCGAGCAGGATTCTGGGGGCGGCATGGACATCCTGGCCACCAACGAGCCAAGCCTGGGCGACTTCAATGTTGTCCTCTGGGACGATATGGGCGGCTCTGGCGATGTGACCGGCCAGATGACCTACGACATGTTCAACCAGCCGCTGCGCAACAGCCTGGATGGGCACGATCGATCCTGCCACCGGAAATAATGCCTGCCCGATCACAAAGCAGGCGCCAGGCATCACCGGCATGATCACCGTCTGCCCGACCTACGAGTCGGACGGGAAGACGCTGTCTCCCCTCGCAGGCCAGGCCGTAGTGGCCAACCTGATGCCGGGCCGGTTCAGCGTGCAGGCGATTCCGGGCGCAGACCGTATCGCGCGCGGTGAAGAGTGGCTGCAGACCAATACGCTGGACGGCCAGAAGGCGCACGATTCCTTCCTGCGCATCGGCGAGCCTGCGTACTTCCAGGAATTCGGTCCGGCGAACTATCACGTGTCAATCGGCTTTGCCAATCCTGCGATCATCAACAGCCGCTTGGCAGGTATTTGCAACGGCAGCGACCCCAACCTACAGGCGAACAACTGCAAATACATGGTGACGGGCAGAATTACGGACAAACGCATGAGCCGCACGCCCGATGCGCGGCTCTACAGTAGCGGTTCCTACGACGCGTTCTACTGGACGCAGTGCTACGTCAGCATGGGCGACCCGGACGGCGAGGACTTTGCGTTCACCAAGTGCGATGTCAATGGCAACTTTACTCTGACCGGCATTCCGCAAGGCAGTTGGCGCGTAACAGTCTTCGACCAATGGAACGAAATGATCGTCGACGGGCTTTCCACCCCAGTCGCGGTGGGCAGCAGCGCCCAGCCTGCACGGGGCCAAAGACCAGCGCGACGACATGCGATATGGGCGATATTGCCACCAACCAGTGGCATGCTAACGTCTATACCAAGACCTTTATAGACGACAAAGAAACGGGCGTCGCTTCGAACGACTCCGCCGGTGTCGCGCTCATCAACACCACGGTGCGTTACCGCGACGGCAGCCTGGCGAATGACCTTGTCACCGACCTCACCGGTACGGCCAACTTCAACGAGACCTTCCCGCTGTTCAACTGGTATGTGGTGGAGACCGACACCACTCGTTACAAGAACACCGGCACACACACGGTTTATGACGCAGGCGGTCCTGCGGATGGATCGGGCCTGTGCGGACAACAGACCTCGGGATTTCCGCTTTGCGGTACCTCCATCATCGGCAAATATCTGGCCAATACTTACGAAACGATTCCGTTGCCGTCCGACCTGTTCGTGCCGGGCTCGATCTACTGCAAGGATGCGGACTGTACGGGCAACTCGATCAGCACCTCCGCTTCAAGCCAGAACCCAACCTGCAAGAACACCAACGGCGTAACGACCTGCTCGACGGCTGTGTCTACGGGCCGCATCGACAATCCCTGGCTGGGCCAAGTGGAAGGCTGGCAGGGTTTCTCCGGGCAGGGCAATTTTATCGAGTTCGGTAAACGCCTTACGCTCCCAAAGAGAACGGCGGCATCCGCGGCCATGTAGTTTATGCCTCAACCCGTCCGTTCGACGATCCCCAGATGCTGGTCCAGACGCAGTGGGAGCCGCTGGTTCCGCATGTCACCATGAACCTGTATCAGGAGGGTGTGGCGAAGGACGGCGTAACCCCAACTCTGACCCTGGTTGACACGACCGAGACCAGCAGTTGGGACGACTGGGCGCAGGGCTTCCACACTGGGCCCGGCGGCGAGAAGGTTCCCAACATGAACTGCCCGGGCCAGACGACGGGCGATCTGTTCTATTTCTCGCTGTTCAACCAGCCCCAGTACCTCGACCTCTACAACAACGTACTGCATCCAGGTGGAACCGGATCGACCACCCAACTTCCGTACCACTCCCAGTTCAAGTGCTACGACGGCATGCACAACTGGAACCAACTCCAGCCGGCGGTTTATGACGGCATGTACTCGTTCCCCAGCGTGACCGTCGTACGACGCAAACGGGAAACCGAACGGAAGCAACTGCAAGATCTGCGTGGCCGATCCGGCAACCGACATGTATGCCGGCATTCCCATGCTGCCCGCCGGCAAATATGTGGTGGAAGTGGTGCCGCCTCCGGGATATGAAATCGTGAAGGAAGAGGACAAGAACATCCTCATCGGCGATAACTTCATCGCGCCGGTCACGCAGCAGTTCGGTGGTCTCGGTAATATCTTCATCCTTCCCGACCAGGCATCGGTTGCCTCCAGCGGCAGCGGTACTTACAACCCTGAGATGGCGTTGGTTATCAGCGCAAATAACCCGCGGAACCCCACCCAGAGGCTTGAAATGGGGCCGGCGAACGAGGAGGTTCCTGGATTCCTTCCTGAGCCCACCTGGCCGTGCGTAGGCGAGGCGCGCGTCGTGCCCGACTACATCAGCCTCTTCCCGCAGTCTCAACAGGTAGCGCCGTTCGCGGGGGCAACGCGCAACCTCTGCGACCGCAAGGAAGTTACGCTGAGCAGCGGAGCGAGCTCAGTCGCCGAGTTCTACATCTACACCTCAACCCACAAGGCCGCGAAGTTCACCGGCGTCATCACGGATGACTTCACCTCTGAGTTCGATCCATTCTCGCCGCAGTTTGGTGAGAAGTATGCGCCGCCCAACATGCCGGTTTCGGTCGAAGACTGGACCGGTCAGGAAATCGGCCGCGTGTACTCCGATTGGTGGGGCGACTTCGATGGCCTGGTCTATTCGACTTGGGAAGTGAATCCACCCAACCCGACTGGTTACTCGCCGAATAGGATGGTTTTCTGCATGAACGACAAGGCGCCAGCGGCCAGTGCCACCACTGGAAGTTCAAGTCCGGCCACCGATCCGTTGTACAACCCGGCATACAGCCAGTTCTGCTATGAACTGCCCGATTTGCCTGGCCAGACCCAGTACCTGGATGCGCCGGTCGCTCCGACATCGGCATTCTCGGCCGGTTACAACCATCCTGACTGCGCCTATCCCGATCTCACGCCGGCAATTGCCGAAGTGGATGGTGACAAGGGGCCGGGACCGTGGGCAAGCGCGCCCGGCGTGACCATGACCATCAAGGCACTCGGCGATGACCTGGTGAACAACTACGGATACTCGGGACCGCAGGTGAAAACAGGGCCGTACAACCAAAAGACCATCACGCGGCACTATGGCTTCGGCGCCCGGTGCACCACACCAACTTCGGGCAGCGTCACATGCAGCACGGCGTCCAGCGTAACAATTGGCGGAGTTTCGGCTCCAATTACAGCCTGGAGCGATACCTCCATCACCATTACCGTGCCGGCAGTCGGTGCAGCGGCGGGTCGGGTTCATGCTTGTGCGGTTCAACAGCAGTTGCAGTATGAGCAGGACGGCAAAGCGTCGCTCTATGGCAACACAGCTTACTGCGGCGAGCTGGTCGTGACCGCGGGCAATGGCAAACAGTCTGTTGACGCGGTAACGGTCACCATCGGCGGCAAGGCGCCGACTTACGTAGCGGGCAATACTCCACTTTCGCCCCACGGCACGGGCTCCATCCAGCAAGCGATCGACGCGGCTGATCCGGGCGACCTGATCATGGTCCCGCCTGGCACTTACTACGAGATGCTGCTGATGTGGAAACCGGTCCGGCTGCAAGGCGTTGCCGCGGGATCGGTGACCATTGATGCGAACACACAACCCGCCGGAAAGATGGATCCGTGGCGGCGTCAGGTGAACTGTCTCTTTGGAATGGCTCTTGATGGCACGCCGTTGGAAGAAAAGACTACCCAGTATCCCAAGGGCCATCCATACGATCCGTCGGGGACATACACTTGCGGCTCGAGCAACGGCGTTGTCTGGGCTGGCTTTGTCGGCGCCACCGACGCACCACAGGTCGATCGCATCCCGCGGGAAAGCATTGTGGGATGGGATACCACGAAAAACGGCAACCTGGCCCGGTTGTTGCAGGAGCCGACACTGATGGGAGCGTATGGAGGCGCCGGCATCACGGTACTCGGTAAAGGCGTCTATGTTCCCCCGGCCGGGGCTTTGGGCTACTACGGAAGCGGAAACAAGGCGAGCTTCCCGACCGGAACCCTTAACCTCGATAACACCACCAGTGTGACTACCGGTTGCGGGCCAAACACCAGAACCGCCACGAACCCGAACCCGAGCAGTTTCTGGTGCAACCCGTCGCGGATCGATGGATTGACGGTCACCAACTCATCGATGGGCGGCGGCGGCATCTTCACCCACGCCTGGACGCATAACCTGGAAATTTCTAACAATCACGTCTACGCGAACATCGGTGCTCTCTCGGGCGGCATCAACATCGGCCAGGGCAAGTTCCCCGATGCGTATCTGAACGGTACGACTCTGAATAAGGACCCCGGTTCCTGCGAGTCGGGAGCTGCAGATCCAGCCAACACGCAAGAGCCGTACTGCCTCCAGGTCAACGTCAACGTGCACAACAACGCAGTGACCTCGAATACATCGATCAGCGACGAGCGGTTCTCAGACACGCCGGCTGGGGCAGGCGGAGTCTCCTTCTGCACGGGCTCTGACTACTACTTGTTCAACTACAACTGGGTCTGCGGCAACATGAGCACCGGCGACGGTGGGGGAATGGTTCACCGGGGATTCATCAAGAACGGCTCGATCACGCACAACTCGTTCCTCTTCAACCAAAGCCTCAACCCGACCATTCCCACCAACGGCGGCGGCGTGATTGCGATGGGTGCGGCGCCGGACAGCAACTATCTCGTTAACGGCATCAGCACCGGGTGCGGCAACGTCACCGGCAACGATTGCGTTCCCGGACTTAGCGACGGCACCGGACCCGGATTGGTGATCGACAGCAACCTGATTCAGGGCAACGCGGCAGAAGCAGGCAGCGGCGGCGGCATTCGTCTCCAATCCGTCAGCGGTACTGAAATTGCCCGCTTCCCGTCGCACCCGCAGTACTGGTACACGGTCAACATCACAAACAACATCATCACCGACAACGTTGCCGGTTGGGACGGTGGTGGCATCTCGCTGCAGGATGCGCTGGCGACGAGCATCGTCAACAATACCATCGCATCCAACGACACCACAGCGACGGCGGGCGTGCTCTCCGACACCATTGGAGCGCCGCTGGCAAGCGCGCCGGCGGCGCCGGGCGGTCAACAAACCACCTCGAGCACCACAACCGCGCCGCAACCTGCCGGCATGGTGACAATGGCGAACAGTCCGCAACTGCTCGCGGCGCTTACAGCGCCGCTAACCTGCCCGGCAAACAATGGTCCGAACTGCGCGACATTCTCCGTGCCTTTCATCGCCAACGATCTGTTCTGGCAGAACCGTGCGTTCTATGCCGGTGTCGGTTCACTGAGCGCGAAGTATCAGCAGAACGTGCTTACGATGTACAACGCGAACTTCAATACCCCGACGGCCGGAACGACTCTTGTACCGCAGACGACCACCGGCCAGTGCGTCAACGGATCCAGCTACTGGGATATCGGCGCACGCGGCGATACCGGACCGGGTAACCACGGCTCCGGCCTCACGCTTGCACCGACTTACTCACTGCTTACAAACGCAATTGAAACAGGGACAGGCTCGCACAACCTGACAGCCACAAACTCGTCGCTCGTAAGCCAGTACTGCAACGGTTCCCGCGTTCCTCCGGAGCTTGGGGCCAATAGCTTCAACCTGCCTCCGGGTATCTCGAATGCCGCCTTGCCGAATCCGCTCTTCAACCTGGCGCCCGCCGCAACAGTGGACGAGGGCAACAACTGGATCAACATGATTTGGGGTCCGCTTTCCCTCGTCAGCCCGTCGAGCGAGGCGAGCCCGGCCAGCGAGACGGTGCTCGGCAACTACGCCCTGGCGGGAGGGTCCACGGCCATCGACTACGTTCCGACGAGCGAGACGAATTACAGCCTGGTTCCGAGGAAGGACTTTTTCGGCAATCCAAGGCCGGATACGACTAACCCGAGTCACTTTGATATCGGCGCAATCGAGTTCCAGGGAGTAATTCGGACTCCGTCACTAACCAGGATCGCACCGGGTTCAGGGGTTCGCGGCGATTCCCCAGTCAGCGTCGCTCTCACCGGCACGAACCTAGCCGGAACGAGTGCAGTGAACGTCTCCGGTACGGGCATCACGGTCAGCGGAATCACCATTGTGAATTCGACTACCGTTAAAGCAACCTTCACTATCGCTTCGAACGCTCGACTCACGGCCAGAAATGTGATCGTGACCACGGCCGCCGGGACCAGCAACGGCGGTGCATTCACAGTGACAGGGCCGTCGCTGGCTGGAATCAGCCCGGCTTCGGGACTTCGCGGTACAACGGTTCCTGTAGCTCTGACCGGTGCAGGCCTGACCGGCGCAACTGCGGTGAAGGTGAGTGATACACGGGTTACTGTTAACGGCGCAACCGTGGTGAGCGATTCCAAGGTGACCGCGAAATTCGTGATCACTGCGAGTGCGCGGCTAGGCGCCATGACCGTTCACGTGACCACGCCAGGTGGCACAACAAACAACGTGACGTTTACGGTGACCGAGCCGACATTGACCTCAATCGCCCCTGCCACCGGCACTCACAACACCAGCGTGCCGGTCACCCTGGCCGGCTCTGGCCTCCAGGGAGCCACTGCAATTACGGTGTCAGGGGGAGGGGTAAGCTGCACTGTCAGCTCAATAACAGCCACTTCCATCTCCGGGAACTGCAACATAACGAACGGTGCAAGGCATACGGCGAGAAACGTGACCGCGACAACGCCGAAAGGGACCACGAACACACTAAACGGCGCGTTTACGGTGAATTAACAACAAACCAGCCGGCCGGACACTGACACCGGGGTGTCCGGCTGGCAAAGAACAATTGGGGTCCTCATGAGAGGTTCGCAGTTCCGGCCTGACTGGCAGAAGTACCCTGGAATCAGGATCATGCAGCTGGCGACAATTCTTGTCGGCGGCATTCTCGTTTGTCCGCCCCGGGCGCAAGGAGCGACGCCGGCCGTTCAGAGTGCGCCGGCCGCCGAATCTGCGTCGGCGGCAACTCCCGAAACCTCTGCAAAGCCATCTGTGACCAGCGCTCCGAGCACCTACCGGCCTGCCGCTCCGAGGCGGGAGCGTGAGTATTACGGCATTTTCTGGGGAATTGACTCCCTGAGTGTGAAGGCAGCGGAGTCGGGCGAATTAATTCGCTTCACCTGGCGCGTGCTGGATCCCAGTAAAGCGAGGCTGCTCAACGACGAGAAAATCGAGCCGTTCCTGATCGACCCGGCCGCTCAGGTGAAACTGGTGGTGCCGGAGGTGCCCTTCATGGGGAAGATGCGCGTTAAGAACACGCCGGAAGCTGGCGCATCCTCTTGGATGGCCTTCTCCAATCCGGGCAATGCGGTAAAACGCGGGGATCGCGTGAACGTTGTCATAGGTCAATTTCGCGTCAATGGCCTTGTGGTTCAATGAGTCACGTGCAACGGCTATGAGGATCCGGCTAGAAACGCCGGATGGGAGCGCCTTTAATGCCGCAGCAGGCAAAGCCTGCTAGTAAGGAGCAAGTCAGATGGTACGCAAGATGCTTGCAATCGGTTTGGTCTTTGGATTCGCTAATTTCCTATTCGGCGCAGTGGATACCACCACAGCCCGCGCCAATCTTTCCGCGGCCGAGATAGCCAATAAAAACGTAGCGGCTCGGGGCGGACTGCAGGCATGGCTTGCGGTCCAGACCATATCGGAGTCGGGGAAACTCGGCGCTGGGGGCGATCAGCGGGAAGCGATCTCGACTCCGGCCGTCCTGCCACCGGGTGGTGCCGGGAAACTACAGCCTATGCCGAGTTCTCCGCGGCTTGCTAGTGAGGCTCAGTTGCCGTTCCTGATGGAGATGGAGCGCCCCCGCAAAGTCCGCTTTGAACTGCAGTTCGCAGGCAAAACAGCCATTCAGGTTTACGACGGGGCCAACGGCTGGAAGCTGCGGCCCTACCTTAACCGGCTTGAGATCGAGCCCTATACCGCCGATGAGTTGAAATTGGCCTCGTTGCAGTCGGATCTCGATGGCCCGCTGGTGGACTACGCGGCCAAGGGTACGCGCGTGGAGCTGGACGGCATGGAAAACGTGGAGAGTCGGCCCACGTACAAGCTGAAGCTCACCACCAAGAACGGCCAGGTCCTGCATGTTTGGATCGACGCCGAGAGCTTTCTCGAAACCAAGATAGAAGGGGCGCCGAGAAAGCTCGATGGGAAGATGCATCCGGTAGAGGTTTATTACCGGGACTATCGCAAAGTTGACGGTCTTCAGATTCCGTTCATTCTGGAAACTAGGGTGCTTCCGCTTGAGAATGCCGGGTCCCGTGTCAATGATGCCCGCGTTCCCCCAGAAAAGATCGTCATCGACAAGGTTGTCATAAATCCCAAGCTGGACGCTTCGCGGTTCTCGAAGCCGGCAATCGGAAACTACCGCGCCGCCGCGCCACCAGGGACTGTGAGGAGCCTGCAGGGCTTAACTGTGCATACCGAGGACTAGGATCTGCAACCCGGGACTCCAGCGCATTCCCCAAGTTGAAATCAGGTGCGGGGAGCGAGAAAGGCAACTGCAATCTCATTCGAAGATCGCCGTTGAAAGTCTCCTGCACCTACGCTGGTTAACCTATCGCGCCCCGGGCGCATTTGATCGCGAAGAAGCCGGACGGTCCCGCCGGGGCGCGGATCGTCTCGGTGAATAGCGATCTTGCTTGAATCGGGAAAGGGCGAAGCAGTCCTGGGCCTGCCTTTATGCATTCTCGTGGTCGGCATGGGAGCGGAGTATGGCAGGATCGGCGCGATGGATTGAGGACCAGAACGGCCTCCAGCCGTACTGGGATCGAAGTGCAATAGAGCCGGAGCAGCCAGCGAAGGACTTGGCTCCGCGGGCGCCCAAGTCGAGCACTGCCCGCAAGGAACGGAAAAAGGCTTTGGAGATGACGATCACCGAATTCGTCGAATGGAAATTCCTTCCAGAGCATATAGCGACCAAGCGCACTCCTGGCCGAAGGCATTATCAAGCCATCCTGAAGCATATCCTCAAGCCTGACGAAGTGAACCGGATCTTCCGCGTCGATGTGGAGAATTCAAAAGCCAAACTCAAGACCAACCCCAGTTGGCCTTATTTGGACAACGTGCGGCTCCGCGATATAAAGCCCGAAGACGTGCAGCGCCTTATCTCCGTCGCACTGGAAACGGGATACTCAACGCAAACAGCAAAGCATATTCGGAACGTTGTCAGCGCGATCATTTCTCACGCAATCAAAGAGGGATGCTTTTTGGGCAGCAATCCAGCCATTCTGGTAAGTCCACCCGGCATGCTGAGAAAAACAGCTTACGCGTTGACCTTTGAGCAGACGGTGAACGTGCTGCAAGCGATGCGCTACCCGGAATGGGAAATGACGCTGATTGCAATCCTTACCGGGATGAACATCGCGGAGATCTGCGGGCTCCAGTGGAAGTTCGTAAATCTGACGGATCACCTCGTGAACCGGGAAGGGGAGCTGATTCCGCCAAGGAGCATCAGCGTTAGAGAGCAATGGTACCGCGGCGAATTAAGCAGTGTGCCGGAAGGCCGAAGAAAGCATGTTCCTATTCCTCACCTCTTGAGGTCAGCATTCCTCCAACTCCACAAAGCGAGAAACGTCGGCTGGAACGATTTTGTTCTTGAGTCCAGGGCTGGCAAACCGATCAATCAGATCAATGTTGCCGCGCGCCGGTTGAAGTCCATCGGCGAGCAGCTTGAAGTCCCATGGCTTTCATGGCAGGTGTTTCGCCGGACTCGAGCGGCACTGGTCCGCGAGTTCGGTGCGCAGCTTCAGCACGAACTGGCAATGGCGGTCACGATAAAGGCAAATCTCCCGCCAATTTCGATTGAGAAAGGCCGCCGACAATAGCGATACCGGATTCGCTGTATCGAGAGGCGATACCCTCGAGTCATGCCTCGTTGGGACCGGGGGGGTTGCCGGCCAACTAGTGAGAACGGGCTGCGAAAATACCGCAAACGAAATGAAAGTTTTGGGACCCCAGAAACAGCGGACTGCGAACCCAAGGGGTAACCGGTATGTGGATGCCCCGAAGAGGAATCGAGCCCATGAGACCGGTAAGACCGATAGTTGCATTCATAGAGGCAGGGCGATGCGAGCGCACGGGTGCAGATAGGTGCTGCAGCATGGATGATACGCCGGTTGGAGAGATGAACGTGTCGCAGACACCGCGCTATTCCCGCGTCAATATCCCTCGGGGAGTTGAAAGGCGCAAACATCGGGGCCATGAATCGCCATTAGGCTCTGCACCGATTCCATTTCTGTCATCGAACTGGGTGAGTCGCGACGTAGTACCAGTGAGGCGGTCTGGTTCGTTTGGCGCTTCGGCTATTGATTCCGATTGTCGAGAGCTGTCACCTGCGATTGGCCCCCCCATCAGGGGCTTGCTGTGGGCATTTGCAATCGAGGGCACGGCTGCGTTTTGCCTATTTGCAGCCTGGTATGCCTGGCGCGTTTTGTAATCGTCCCGTTAAAGGCCGAAAAGGATCTGGAATCCTTCCCGTCTCCTATGGTGTTGCTGTCGCAGTCGGCGGACTTCCGACGGGCTGGTTCGCCCCTGCCGAGCCGGGATTAAAGCCAGGGCTGCCGGAATTCGTCGGAGGTCCGGGCGGCGGCAACATGGGAAGCTGACCTCGTATGCCCCAGTCGGCGAGCGGGTTATACACAAACTCCCATTCGCTGTAGTGATTCTTGGTCTTGTAGACCATGATCGACCGCCTGGGACTTGCGGGCGAGAACCCGATGATTCCTGCTCCCCCAAAAATCTGTCCGGTTGCACCCGTCCCGGCATTCGCGGTTGAACCCCCGTTCGGTTCCGAGGTATTCGAACCAGCATTGCCTGTGGAACCTGTTCCGGAGCCCAAAGGTGCTTCGCCACTAGCGGGTGAAGTGGCTGGGCCATTTCCCATCAGCGCCGCCTCTGCAGGGTCAAGTGGCTGCCCAAAAAAGCCCATGGCAGTTGGCGCCTTGTTCTGCCCCAACGAGACAGGTAGCCAGTCATCTTTACCGGATATCGGATCGGTATACCTTTTGCGTAGAAAGCGTATTCCATTTGTGTCGACCAGCGCATCCACACTGGGCGGATAGGCATGAAATCGTCTGTAGTAAAGCTGAATTGCGCGAATGTACTGCTTGCCGCGGTGCATCGTCTCGGCTTCCTGATCGCGTTGAATCTCTTCCTTGACCTTGGGCAGCGCAACGGCAAGTGAGATCACAAAGATCGCCACTGCAAGCAAAGCAACGATCAGGACGTAGCCTTCCTCCTGAGCGTGGGGACGGCGGGTCCCGGGGCAGACCTTCATACGAGCGCTCCCGCTCACTTCTCAGTGATGCTGATTGTTTGAGTGTTGTTGAAGCTCAAATCTGTTACTTGGACGCTTGCCGGGTGAATCGGGCCGACCTTGTAACGATGGAAGATGATCTCGCCGCTCCTGGCTGTCAGACTGTCATCTCCCCGCACCAGGATGGCGCTGTAAGTCCTATCGGTGCTCTCCGTGTAACCAAGGTACCTTACGTCAATTGCGGGGGGCTTGGGCCGCTCCGGAGGTGCGGGCAAGCTTGCAGTTGTCAGGATTGGCCGGGGAGGAGCAATTGGAGCTTCGATAGGCACGGGCGCCGACTCGACGGAGAAAATATTCCTGCCCGTTGATGCATACGCTACCTGCTCGTTCCGAGTCAGCTGATTGATGCGCAGTATTGGTTCCAGGCCGGTATTGCTCAGGCTGCGGGCAAAATCCGTTCTGTTTTGGGCAGCGATCGTGCTATGCGTCGCCGAAGGATTGACCGCAATGGAATGGGTCGCGGGGGTACTGTGAAGCTCGAATGCTGCGACTGCAACGATGACAACGCATAGCCCGCCGAGCAGGTAGATTTGGCGCTTGTTTTCTGTTCCCACGCGCATGGCTGCCATTACTCCTTCTTGTTGTCGCTGGCAAGACCAGGGTTGTTTGGGGCCAAGGCAGTCGCGGGCAATCCGCTGGCTGCCGCCTCAGCCGGACGAAGCCAGGTGGAAAAACGCAACTGCAAGTCCACAAGCCCGCCTTGCTGGCCGGTAAGCGTCATGGAACGGATGACAAAGAACATTCGATCGCGCTCAAGGCCATTCACAAATTGCATGATCTGCGGATACTCGCCACTAACGCCAGAGTCGATTGAGATTTCGGTCAGATCGGATCCTCGAGATCCCTGAGAGTACTCGACGCGCGAAAGCCGAATTCCCGACTGGACTTCAAGTTCCCCGATGCGGCCTGCGATTGACGAATAATTGGCTGGGATGCGTTGCGCAAGGAAGTCATCAATTTGCCCCCGCGTCTGGGCAACGCGGTGGTCCAGTCCCCGCAGTGGCACAGTCGCCGTCGTCAAAGAATCCAGGTCGGCCCTTTCGCTGGCCGCAATGCGAGTCGCGCGGCTGTTCGCCGCCGTCCAGTCGATGCCAAGTCGCACTACCAGCCCGATGACGATGAGAACAAGCACAGTCAATCCCGCACAATGCAAAGCGAGCGGGGAACTGAGGCGGCGGCGCCAGGGAGCTAGTGGAGGGCCGATCATTCCGCACCTCCAAGGTGAGATGTTGGGTGAGGCTTGGATTTACCGTTACCAGTGCGAGCGACATACTGCAGTGTCGTAATGGGTTTAGGCGGCGCAGTTCCATTCACTGCGCTCTCTGCGGATCCATTCCCGGCCGTGGCAGGCCTCAATTCGTCAGGCGAGTCCGCGTTGTATTCGGCCAGCAGGTCGAGTTCCGTGGTGTTGGAAACACTCACTGGCTCGAGCTTCTGATTGAGCCCTACGTTGGTATCGGCTGACTCGCCGACGATGCGAGGAAAGAGGAAGCGCTTGGAAAGTTCGAGATTCTTCACCAACTCGATGCTCTTGTCGCGCGGACCGTGAACGCGCACGTGCAGCGTGATGTTGCCGTCCTTCGCCCGCGTGGGGTCGATGGCAGTCACTTGCACACCGCTGGGCAGTACGGTTTCAAGATCCTCCATGACCAAAGTCCAGGAAAGCGCCTTTGCATCATAGAGCTGGTTGAGATCGTCGGTTTCCTTCAGGAGCTGAGCGTTCTCCGGACGGCGCATCATCTCCTGGTAGCCTTGCCGTTCCGCAGCGATCCTTGAAATCCCGGCCTGGAGCGAGTGAATACCGCGGTTGGCCTCTTGAGCCTTCCGGTGAACGAACCACTCCGCAGCTCCGAGGGCAAGTGCAAGCACAGCGAGCACCACCATGGCAGTCCGCAAGGACTTGAGTATCGGTCGCAGATTGATGTAGGGATGGCTCGCGAGATTGATGGTGATTTCCATGCGACTACCTCGCTCCAGCCAGCGCACCGGTTACGCCGGCAATGTTTGTGTCCTCAGGCAGGACGCCATCGGCAACCTGAGGCCGCGGAGCCAGATCTACCACAGGCAGTTCCGGCTCAGGCATGGAGGACGCAAACTCTTCGGCTGTGCCAATGCCTGCGTAATGAAGACATTGTGGCCGGGTCATCAGTTTGTCCTCAAAATAGGCGACTGCGACCGCAATATCGCGACGCACCTCGGAAGCCCTCTCCACCGGTTCGTTGGACAGCAGGTGCGTACGATAGAGCAAAACGTCATTGCAGTTGGAGATTGACGTTGTAAGCGACATCTCGCTCAGGGAGGCCGACAGCACCGGATCGGACGAACTGAGTGCCGCAAGCGCAGCCAGGCCCGTGGGGAGCACCGCTCCGGGCTCATATCCCGCTGCATTTACCGCGGCCTCGTACTCGGCATGAACGAGCCCTGGAATCACCGCGACCAGTACCCTACATTTCATTCCTTGGGGCGGGAGTATTTGATAGCTGATCCTTGCGTTCTCCACATCGAAAGGAACGATCTTTCGAAGCCTGAAACGCAGAATGGCTACAGCCTCATCAACCCTGTCAGGCAGATCGTCGAATTCCAGCATGAAGACGCGCGTCGTGGCGTCGGGAAGCACAATTGTAACGACGCGAGAGTTGGGAGAAACCCTCTCCATTGTGGACCGCACAGCGTCCGTCACCGTCTCCGGTGGACGCAGGTTCGGCTCCTCGATTCCCGGCACGACTGTGCCAGCTCCCAGAGCCTCGAACGCATAGGTTGGCGTGTGTCCAAGTATCGGAAGAGAAGCTGCCAGAACTCCCCGAGGCGCAATCTCGACAACCGCCGGCGGACGTCCGGCGTAGCGCGAATTGAGTTTGAACTTGCTCTGGATCCGATACAATTCCATGATGCCTCGACATACTAATTGGTCAGCCATCACAAGATGGGGCAGCCGATCAACCGAAATAGGATGGCCCCATCAGCGAGTTCTATTGACGGACTACCTGCGGGCGTTGCGCAGGCTCCGCGGGTTTCTCCGTCGATTGTTGACCAGCCGGTGCTGGCGGCGATGAACCCGGACCAGCCGCTGTATCAGCTTTGTGATATGTCACAGAGCTTTCGGAGCCAAGGTCAACCATCTTCAGGTTTTGGTCAGTCACCTCCGTCGAGCGAATGACGTGCGGAATGATGGCAAACACAATCTCGGACTGTTGACGGGTTTTGCCTACCTGTCCGAAGAGGTACTTGAGTATGGGAAAATTGAGAATCCCCGGGTAACCGCTGAGGGATGTTGTCTCAGTGTCTTGGAGAATTCCGCCAATTAGATTGACTTCGCCATCGGCCAGGCGCGCCGTGTGCTCGATACGCCGCTGTCCAATCGTGGGTTCCGTTACTCCGCCAACCGACGTCTCGCCCGTGACCGTTGAAATTTCGAGCGCCACCTGGAGCGTTACTTCGTTGTCGGCATGGACCCACGGGGTAATGTCAATGTTCACACCCACATCGATGTATTGGAACTGTGTATTGACTCCCTGCGTAAGGCCGCTTTGAAACGAACCGGTTGCGATTGGAATGCGGTCGCCAATTCTCAGCGAGGCCTTTTCGTTATCCATGACGCGGATTTCCGGGCGTTGAATGACCTTCGTATTGGTGTCTGACGCCAAGGCGGTGAAGCTTGCGCCGGAAACCGCCACGGAGATATCGCCCGCCGTAAGCCCTGAGAACGAATTCAACGTGAGCCCCGACCCCGACGAACCGGACGATGAAGTGCCGATTGGCGCGATGGAGGCGCTGACCGTCGTGGGCAGTACCGAACCAATGGTGCTGAGCTTGTTGCGGCTTACCTCCATCACCAAAACGTCGACAAGGACTTCGGGCTTTGCCTTGTCGATATCACCGAGCAGCTTCTGAGCAAGGACCATCTGATCTGGGGTACCGCGGATGGTGAGAGATCGGAGTTCCGGCGTGGCCTGAATATGAGAGATGTCGAGAATTCCCTTCAGCGTGCCAGCTGCTTCCTGCAAGTCGGCCGGGGTCGATGCATTGCGCAGGTAGAATGTCTTCATTACGCTCTGCTGCAGTTCCTTGCGCTTGGAGCTGTTGTCAGTAGAAATGAGAATTGTATTAGACGACAAGGGACGCCAGAACGTCTTCGTCTGGATAGCCAGCATATCCAGAGCGTCGTGCAATGGCACGTCTGAAAGTTCAAATGTGACCTTTGGGGGCTTGTAATCCGGATCCATCAAGATATTCAGGCCGCCAAGTCTGGCGAGTGTCTTATAGATCATGTCGACCGGCGCGTTGGTCATGTGAATGGAAACCGGAATATCGCCCTTGTAAGCCAAAGTCACCGGGCCAGCGGCGTTCATCGCGGCCTGTTCCAGAGCTGAATCCTGATCCTTCGATGCGGCGGTGGTCTCCTTTTCTCGAATTTCCTTCTGAATCTCGTCGGAGGCGCGCCGAACCAGCCCGAGAGCTTCGAAGTTGGTCGGATCGATCTGCGTGGCAATGCGGAACTCGGCGAGAGCGTCCTGCGTTTTGTGCTCATCGAGCAATTCCTGTCCCGCGTGGATGTGATTTGACGAGGCATAAGACCGTAGTCGCAGGTAGGCCGCCATGTACTTCGGGTCGTTTGGCCGGTCGTCGTGCGCCCGCTTAAATGCTTGAAATGCGGTGTCGAGGTCGTTTTTCTTTTCTGCACGCTCTCCAGCCTTGAACGCGGATTCGGCGCTTTCGGCCAGAACCGGCGCTGCAATCGTGCAAGCCAATATCGCCCAGAGCAGAAGCCGGGATCGCATCATTCTTGCCTCTTTAAAGGGAGTGTAGCTGCCCTTAAGCAGACACTCTAAGCGGTTGCCCTCGCCGTCTCCTTGCGCAAGGTCAATATGCCGAGATCGGCCCATATGAAGCGCGAATGGGCTCGACGAAATCCCCTCCTCTTCGCAAGCGCCCGGGCCTTTTCGCTCACCAGAGCGGGCCACTGTGTTTGGGGCCCACCGAAGGAGACGGTGGATTTGGAGGATAGTGGTGCAGCGTGTTTGCTCCGAGGCAAGTACGGGAACTGTTTTTCCGGGCAGCATGGGAGCAAATGGGGCATTTCCGATGCCCATTTCCGCGAGCTGGTGTGAAAGCGGGCGGTCCGTGTAACCAATGGAAGATGATCCTTCGCCACGGAGCGGGAACTGCAAAGAGGTGAATCGTGATTGAGATTTGTTTTGCAGCCGTAGCTCTGGTGATTGCATGGCGCCTGATGGATTGGCCTCGGCCCAAGTTGGCACTTGCGAATCAGGCACGCCTTACCTCTATGCGCAGAGTGCAGAAGAGGGTCTGTTCGACTCGGCACCGGTGAATTGAAGCCCTGCCTCGCGTTGTGAACCCGGGAGGTGAAAGAGCCTTGGAGCGCACAGGAGCAAGTTGCAGCATGCGCGGCGGTCCATTGTTGCATGACCTCCTCACCGGGGGCCATGGTAGAACGCAGCGGCCATCCGCCATTGTAGTTCGTTCTTGCTTGATCTTCATGCAACTCGGGCTGGTGACGCTCACTGGTTGCATTTACGGTGCGATGAATGCGACCTCGCGGAATTCCACCTTCTCTATCTCGCTTTCCGCCAATTCCACCGATCCTTCTTCGATCGGAACCAGCGCAATCGACACGAATTGCACTGGCTGTAATTCGGCTGATACATGGGGAAGGCCTGTCGATCAATTCACCGCGACGTTTCCAAGTGCTCGTCCGGCGCCGGTAATTTGGTCGGTTTCCGGCGGTGATCCAATCTCCGGTCCCGGCAGCATCGGTTCGGATGGCCAATACACTCCTCCGAGCTACCTGACTAAAGACAGCGCGCGTGTGGTGGTGACCGCCTCACTGCGATCGGATCCCGCTGTGACATCCTCTGCGACGGTCACGGTGACGCCGGGATTCCTCAAGCCACTCACGCCCGAAAACGCAGCGATTGGGGCGAACGGAAACGTGGGCATCACTGGATTTCTGACTGAAGCGGGCGGCAGCACCGGCATCAGTTTTACGCTAGCCGGCTCTGCGGGCGGAGGAAGCCCAGGGTTGGGAACACTTCGCGAAACTTCATGCAATCGCGAAAACGGCGTATTCACATCCTGCACCGTCATCTACTCTGCGCCGCCGTCGATCGCCTCCACGGCAATCGTCTATGTCGTGGCAACGGTTGGGGCGTCGCGTGCGAGAATGGCAACGCGAATTCTTCTGAACCCGGCGGGAATATCGAGCAACCCGGCAACCCACCAGGCGCAAATGGCATCGCCCATCCAATTGGGCGCTTCGGGCGGCAACGTCGGCGATTATGACCAGGTGCACGACCAGGTTGTGGATTGCTGTAGCGGCACGCTGGGCGCATTGCTGAGGGGCTCCGACAACAAGCAATACCTGCTCAGCAACAACCACGTCCTTGCGCGAACCGATCACGCCAATGTCGGCGATGCCATCGTGCAGCCGGGGCTGATCGACAACAACTGCGCGCCGAGTCCGCAGTACTCAGGCACCGCCCCGGTTGCTTCTCTTACAGCATGGGTTCCACTGGACTCAAGGACGACCAACGCCGACGCGGCCATAGCCGAGGTGCGATCGAACGCCATCGACCCAGCCGGAAGCATTCAAGAGATGGGCTCGAGACAGCCAGATGGCGCGCTGGCAGCCGCTCCTCCGGGTATTACCTCATCGGGCGGCAAAGGGGAGACCGGCACTTTGCAACTGAAGGTTGCGAAGAGCGGGCGCACAACCGGTCAAACTTGCGCCGTAATTACAGCGGTTGACGTGGATGTTAACGTCGACTACTACCTGGATTGCGCGGAAACCAAGCCCTACGTGAGTAAAACCTTTACCCACCAACTGATGATTAGCGGCGACGGTTTCAGCGACGCCGGAGACTCGGGATCGCTGGTTTTGGATGTTGGGAACGCCGAGCCGGTGGGTCTGTACTTCGCCGGTGGCATTGACGCCACAGGGGTCAGCCAAGCAGTGGCCAACCCTGCCTCCGATGTCTTGAGCGAGTTAAGCATCCAGAATGGCGGCGAGATTACGTACTCTTACGCTGGGGCGCAAGACCATCCGGTAAGTTGTCTGAATTATGGCGATAGCACCGTGGATGCGGCGCAGGCGCTCTCGTTATCCGATGCCGAGTTGGCGCGCGCCCAGCAGGCCGTTAGTGAAGCGCGAGCGCTGGTCAATCCAGCGGCAGGGATTCTTGGTGTGGCCGCGGGAAAAAGCAACGACCATCCCGGCGAAGCCGCGGTCGTCATCTACGTAGATGGGAATATGAACGCGAAGGTATCGGACAGTGTGAGCGGCGTACGCACCATGCCGATCTCAAATAATGGACATGCTGCGGGTTCCGGTACGGCGCCGCTTGTTGGTCCTAACGCTGCTGCGCCGGCCATTCCGTTCACGACTCTGAATGAAGCCGTCGCAATTAAGCAGCAATACGCGCCTGCCCTGATGAAATCGACCCCGGCTTTCTTCGCAGTGGGCGTCGGACAAAGCCTTGACAATCCGCGAGAGGCGGCGCTGATCGTCTATGTGGATCGCAGGATGCTGCCGGCACAAATGCCGCAGAGCGTTGGCGGCCTGCGCACGCGATATGTCGTAATGGACCGGTTTCATGTGACGCGATCTTATGCCCAACCGGTGCAGGCCGGATTTCATTGCAAGCCGCGCCGGACGGACCAGCGTTGACCCTTTTCGGATATTTTCCAAATTGGGAGCTCGCGCAGCCGCGCTTTTTGACTTAAGGCGCGATATCTTGAGCGACACCTGAGGCAGATTCCTTGCCAACAGCGCTGCCTGCGATAAGAGAGGAGTCTCGCCTCTTTTCAGAATTGGGTCGCACCAGCGGTCCGGCGGACCTCGTCGGTTTCCGTGCGTTCTTCCGTAGAGATTCTCAGGGATTCAACGATGGGTTGGAATTTGGACGGCTTACTCGCAGCGGCCTTTGCCGCTATGGAAACTTCAAATGCGTAAGGGATGCCCCGAGATCAGACCTATGCCTGTATCCTGTCAGGACTCTTCATCGCCGATTTGGCTCAGGCGTGAAGGGTCGCGCACAACCACCGCTTCTCTCCGCGGCAGGATGAATCCCTCCTCGCCCCATTTCGACAGGATGCGGCTGATCGTAAATAGCGTGGTGCCTGTCATCTGCGCCAATTCCTCGCGCGAGAGCGAAACCTGAACTCCGGCGTGATGCTGGCTGCCGATTCTCTTGAGCAGCCGAAGCAGGTTTAGAGCTAAACGCTTGGCTACCTTTTCCGTGGCCACTTCGCGGAACCGCTCTTCGAGTTCTTGTAACCGGCCGGCCAGGATTTGGTTGATGTTCTTCCTGATCTGGGGATAGTCCGCCAAGAACGTTTGCAGACGGGAATACTCCCAGGTCAGGGCCTTGCAGTTTTCCATGGCGCGGGCAGAACACGTGTGGCTGCAGGCTGGCACTTCGGGACTTACGCCGATAGTGTCGCCTTTGCCATTCATCCAAAGGATGACTTCATTCCCGCTGGAGCTAAGCTGCGTGAGCTTTACGCTGCCTGTCTGGAGGAGAACCAGGTTTTGCACCGGCTGTCCCTGCATGAACAGCAGCTCGTCACGTGCAAAGTTTCTCGCTCTGGCGCACGAGGCGATCTCCAGGCATTCCTCGCGTCTAAGGCCTGAGAAGAGCGCAGATGCGCACATCAGGACGACTCGGTCAGCAAGTGTTGAATCTGGGCTAGACGCACCGGCGGATGCCAAACGCACTGCCGTCACACGACCTGACGCCATCTGTCATCACCAAAGCACAAGGATTCAAACGCCGCTTGCCGCGCCAAGCATACAATTCGTCGCGGACTCAACTCCCAGCGAGTGGTCTTGCCTTAAAGATCGAACAACCTCTCCAAATCCACTCGAAGGGGCGAGCACAAAAAGACAGCAAATGAACTTCCGCAATTGAGTTTTGAGATTCTTAGTATGGCATTCTGTGTGATATTGTCAAGGCTTGTTTCCACGATACGCGCCTGTTCCCGTGAATCTCGCGATTCATACCCCAAAAGAACAAGCCGAACAATCCCCAACGGCGGCCTTGGCGGGGAATAAACTGAAAATACCTAGAGCAATCGTTCGGCTATTTGCGCAAGCGCAAACAACACAAGAAAATCATGTCACGCTCTCCAGCTCAGGCGTTCGATAGAGTGAATGCGGTTTTCATTTAATGAAAGACTGACGGCCACCCCTTTTTGCTTGAACTGGGCGGATTCCCGTCATCCGAATCTAGCACTGGAGCAAAGAGTGCGGTCGGTTGCCCATGAGCAGTCATTGAAATGCAGCGAGCAATCTTATTTATCCTCCGAATCTGTCCTTTTCGGTGATTTGCTCGATACTCACGGCGCTTTTGGCGGATCCGTTGCCGGCGGGTACGATTGCGCTGCAAACGCTGCGATTCGACGGTGTGCCTTCGTCGAACCTTCTCCCCTTGTCTGGCGGCCGCGGCGAGTCCGCATGAGCACTTGCTCCAGCGCAAGTACTCACCTCAAACAAGGGTGATAGCGTAGCCTTCATCGGCATAGCGCAGGCGGTGCTCAGCCGCGAATTGCCGGTGCTTTGGCGATCATTGTGCCACGCACACTGTCGAATCTCGGAAACAGAGCATTGGGCGCCAAATTGAGAGCTTGCTCGCTGTGCAATCGAACGGCTCCTCTTGGCATGCAGGCAAGAATTAGGAGTCGGACCATGTCCGCACGCAATTCAACCAACCATGCCCGGCTCCGTTTGAAATATTGTGGACTAACCCCAGATCGGCGTGGAGGGCGCGCTTTCGCGAGCCGGCACAAAGCGCACCTTCCAATTTCACTTCGCTCTCCTTAACCTTCTTTCTCTCGTCGCGAGCGAATCCACATCAACAGGGAGGAATCGAGTGATAAGGAACGGGCTCTACTTGCTTCTGCTCGTGGTCGGGCTGATCGGCGGACTTGCACTGGGTCACCTTCGCCCGTCGCCAACGCTGAATACCGCGCGCAGGATTCTCTACTACCAGGATCCGATGCACCCAGCTTATCGTTCCGATAAACCGGGTAAAGCACCCGACTGCGGCATGGATCTTGTCCCTGTGTATGCGGACGAAGTCGGCAAGTCGCTGGTTTCCAGTTCGGAGCCGCCGGAGGGAGGGGCCGCGATCGATCCTGCCGTGCAACAGCTTTACGGTATCCGGCTGGCCAAAGCCGAGCGCGATCAGGGGAAAGGGACGATTCAAGTTTTCGCACGTGTTGTGCCCGATGAAACGCGCATCTATCATGTGAATTTTGGTACTGAAGGTTATGTGAAAGAAACGCACGACGACGCAGTTGGGAACCATGTGGCGAAGAACCAAAAGATTGCCACGGTCTACTCGCCGGATTTCCTGGCAGTGGCTTCCGGATTCCTCGCAGCGAGCGAACGGGTGCCAGGTGCGGTCGGCAGCGACGGGAACCGCACGGTTCCATTTCCTGGCGCCGTTTCGACGCAAGGGTCCAGCAGCTTGAACGGATACATGGATCGGCTGCGGAACCTGGGCATGAGCGATGCTCAAATCGACGAAATAACAAAGACTCGCAAGCTTCCGGAAGACGTTTATGTTGTTTCTCCCTCCGACGGATTCATTCTCACCAGAAACATATCTCCCGGATTGAGGTTCGAAAGAGAATCCGATCTTTACACGATCGCGGACCTGAGCCGCGTATGGATCATCGCGGAAGTGTTCGGGCGCGATGCGCAGGCGTTTCGTCCCGGAATGGAGGTCACCGCAACCCTCTCCGAAACCGGCCAGAGCTTTCGGGCAAAGGTGAGCGATGTGCTGCCGGAGGTGGATCCAAACACGCGTGTCCTGAAGGTCCGCCTGGAGGCCGACAACCCCGGATACAAGCTTCGTCCCAATATGTTCGTAAGCGTTGCGATGCCGGTCTCGCTTCCGTCGGGTGTGAGCGTACCGGCGGACGCGATCCTCGATTCCGGCCTGTCCAAGCGTGTGTTTGTGCAGGCTTCAGAAGGCTCATTCGAATCGCGGACCGTTGAAACCGGTTGGCAATTGGGTGACCGCGTAGAGATTGTCAAAGGATTGAAGGAAGGCGAGGTTGTGGTTTCCTCTGGCACGTTCCTGGTCGATTCGGAGAGCAGATTGCAGTCTGCCGGCAAGGCGAGCGGGCCGATGACAGAGGCCTCCACAATAAACCATCCGGCACAGCATTCCATGAACTGAGATAACGAAGCGCAGTATCTGGGCTAGTATGCGAAGCGGCAAACATAGAGTCCGATATCCAATGCTGCTTCCGGAATACCTATTCGGCCGCGACCGGCGGCGCAGGGCGGGTGCAGGGGAGCCTCAATAGTGATCGACCGGGTCATTGAGTTCTCAATTCGACATAAGCTGGCAATCATTCTTGTCGTCGCGGTCGCATGCATCGTCGGCTGGTGGTCGATCATGCATTCGCGTCTGGATGCCCTTCCCGAGCTGGGCGAGACACAGGTCATCATCCTCTCCCGATGGGACCGGAGTCCGGATCTAGTTGAAGCACAGGTTACCTATCCCATTGTCACCGCAATGCTCGGCGCGCCGCATGTTAAAGCCGTACGCGGCATCTCCGATTTCGGTTACTCCTACGTTTATGTGATTTTCGACGACAACACCGACCTTTATTGGGCGCGCTCTCGCACTCTTGAATATCTTTCGGGCGTTCTCGGCCGTTTGCCTGAGGGCGTGAAGACGGAGCTGGGGCCGGACGCAACCAGTCTCGGTTGGGTCTTTCAATATGCACTCGTCGATACGACCGGCCGACACAGCCTCTCCGAACTACGCTCCTACCAGGACTGGTTTCTGCGATACCATCTCCTGTCGGTTCCCGGCGTTGCCGATGTCGCGCCGGTGGGTGGATATACGCGCCAGTATCAAATCAACATCGACCCAAACCGTTTGCGCGGCTACGGACTTACGATTCCTCAGGTCGTCGCAGCTGTCCAGGGAGGCAACGCCGAGTCCAGCGCCCGGATGCTCGATTTCGGCGGAACCGAGTACACAATTCGCGGCAGAGGGTATGCGAGCTCCATCCAGGATTTCGAAGATATCGTTGTCGCAACACCCGAAGAGGGATCGCCAATCCGGGTCGGCGACCTGGGAGAGGTTGTCGAAGGGCCGGATCTACGCCGTGGAGTCACCGATCTCGATGGCGCCGGAGAGGTGGTTTCGGGCGTTGTCATCATGCGCAGCGGCGAGAATGCCCTCGACGTGATCGATCGCGTGAAAGCGCGATTAAAGGAGATTCAATCGAGTCTGCCGGCCGGCGTCAAACTTGTTCCCATTTACGATCGCTCGCAACTCATTCACCGCACCATCGACAGCACCGAAGAGACGATTCTTGAACTCGTTATCACCCTGGCGCTGATCATTATTGTGTTCCTGTGGCATTTTCCCAGTGCGTCCATTCCTTTGGTCACCATGCCGGCGGCGGTATTGATCGCGTTCATTCCCTTCCGGCTCACCGGCGCCAGCATCAACGTCATGTCGCTCGCCGGTGTCGCCATTGCGCTTGGAGAGTTAATTGACGCCTCCATCGTGGTCGCGGAACAGACTCAAAAGAAGCTGGAACAATGGGACAAAGACGGAAGGCCAGGCACGCATAGCGATGTTGTGCTGCTGGCGATCAAGGAGGTCGCGAGGCCCGCCTTTTTTGCTTTGCTGGTGATTGCCATTGCGTTCCTTCCTGTGCTGACGCTGCAAGGCGAGGAAGGGCGCCTGTTCCGCCCGCTGGTTTACACAAAGACCTTGGCTGTCGCGGTGGCCGCGCTTCTCGCGGTCACTCTCGATCCGGCTCTTCGCCTGTTAGTGACTCGAGTGGGAAGGCTGAACTTCAGGCCCGCCTGGCTATGCCGGATCGCCAATGTGCTTCTTGTCGGAAGAGCCCGCAGAGAAGACTCAAATCCGGTGAGCAGAAGCCTGATGCGAGTGTACGAGCCGACAGTTTCGTGGACGCTGCGACATAAGTGGGTCGTCTTTGGAGCGGCGGTGGCGCTGCTCGCTGTCACCATTCCGGTATTTCTGTCGCTCGGCTCCGAATTCATGCCGCCCCTGGATGAAGGCACGATTCTCTATATGCCGACAACCATGCCGGGGGTTTCCATCGCACAGGCTCAGCGGCTTCTCCAAACCACCGATCTTGTTCTTAAGCAATTCCCTGAGGTCGATCAGATCCTTGGCAAGGCGGGCAGAGCTGAAACGGCCACCGACCCGGCTCCGCTCTCCATGCTGGAAACGCTGATTACGCTCAAGCCCCGCTCCCAATGGCGGCATGTTCACACCTGGTACTCCTCATGGGCGCCGGAATGGACCAAAGGCCTTCTCCGGCACATAACGCCCGACACCATCTCGACTGAAGAACTTATCAGCCAGATGGATGCGGCAGTCAAGGCCCCGGGCCTCAGCAATGCTTGGACAATGCCTATCAGAGGCCGGATCGACATGCTGACCAGCGGCATTCGCACGCCCGTCGGACTCAAAATCTCAGGGGACGACCCAGGCAAAATCGAGCAGATTGGTGAGCAAATAGCCACGATCCTGCCATCGGTGAGAGGCACGCGCGCAGTATTCGCCGAACACACCAATGAAGGGTACTTTCTCGACGTCACTTGGCGCCGAGATGAACTCGCCCGATACGGCATCAGTATCAAGACGGCGGAAGATGTCCTCTCTAATGCCGTCGGTGGCGAAGACATTGGCACTGCGTACGAGGGACTGGCGCGTTATCCGGTCAACGTCCGGTATATGCGAGATTTCCGGAGCACGGCGAATGACGTGGGAGACGTCCTGATTCCCGCCGGAGGCGATCGGCAGATTCCCATCAGGGAGCTGGCAACCGTCCGGCCCGCAAGCGGGCCGGCGATGATTCGCGATGAAAACGGCATGTTAACCGGTTACGTCTTTGTGGACCTGGCTGGCCGCGATGCGGGCACCTATATCGCTGAAGCAACCAATGTTTTGCAGCAAAACGTACACCTGCCTGCCGGATACGCGTTCACCTGGGGCGGGCAAAGCGAGGCCATCGCGCGGGCGAATCAACGCCTGAAGATCGTCGTGCCGATCACCATCGCGATGGTGATTGTGCTTATTTACCTCAATACGCGCTCAGCCATCAAAACGATGATTGTGCTTTTGGCGGTGCCATTCTCCGCAATCGGCGCCGTATGGTCGATCTATTTGCTTCACTACAACCTGAGTGTGGCCGTATGGGTGGGCTTCGTTGCGCTTCTGAGTATCGATGCCGAGACTGGTATCTTCATGCTGCTCTATCTGGATCTGGCTTACGAAGACGCTATGCTTCGCGGCAAGATGAGAACGTTTATCGATTTGCGCAAGGCGGTCCTTTACGGAGCCGCAAAGAGATTGCGGCCCAAGTTTATGACCTTCGCCGCGACCTGCATCGGCCTGCTTCCGGTTATGTGGTCTATCGGGACCGGCTCCGAAGTCATGAAGCGCATTGCGGCGCCCATGGTGGGTGGGATATTTACGTCGTTCGCACTTGAGCTTTTGGTGTACCCCGCGATCTACGAGTTGTGGAAGCGAAGAACTCTGGCAAGGATGAACCGGAATTCAAGTGCGCTGCCAGACGAGACAAAGCAAGTCGAACCGGTGCCCGCAATTCTGATGTCGACTTAGCCTTGCACCAAAGAGCAATTGGTGTGTGGCACAGTGGCGGGGGCGCCGACCGGCTTGGATAGGAGATGAGTCGTGAGGAACAACAATTTAACCCGAGCTTTTTGCTTGATCCTGCTTGCCGGGCCGTTGGCCTCAGTTGCGCAAGGGCAGAGTGGTCAGCCTGCGGTCAGCAGTGGGAGCAACGTCACCGTGCCGGCTGTGCCTGAATCGGCGACGAGCGCACCGGCTGAACCCTTGACCGGCCCTCTTCGTGTGGTCTGTAAAGATAACCAGCTTACGATTTCGGCCGACAACTCCACTCTGGCAAGCATCCTCGCAGAGGTCAATAAGTGCATCGGCGCGAAGATCGATATCCCGAATGGCGCAGGGGAAAGCCGCTTTTTCGACACCATTGGGCCGGGGCCGGTTCGGGAGGTTCTCGCGTCACTGCTCAGCGCGTCAAGCTTCGATTACATAATCGGGATTTCAGCCTCAGACCCCGAAAAAGTCGAGACGGTTGTGCTAATGGCGCGCGCTACGGGCCTATCGGAGGGCCAATCGGCGGAAACTGCCGGCGGCAGCTCGCTTACGCGGGGCAGCCGTGTGTTCCAGCAGCTACGGCAGAATTTCAATACCAAGGGAATACCGGGCGTGGATGACACTGCGGCGCCCGTAGTGGATCCCAATGCCGGGGCAAACGACGATACGCCAGCCGCCCCGCCGGAGAATCCCGCGGCCAGTGCAAATCAGGCCGCGGCGACCGATCCAACGCCGGCGCCCGCGCCCGACGAGGCAAGTCCAGCTCCAACTCAGCACCCGGCGCAAACCGCTCCAAATGCTGCTCCAGCTCCTGCGCAATCCGGCAGCACGGAGAATCAGATCACCAATATGGAGCAACTGTTTGAGCAGCGGCGTCAAATGATCTCGAATCAAACATCGTCGCCGAAATAGCGGCTGGTGCATATTTGCTTCGCCCTTCGCGCCTCAATTGGCTGCGACTGAGCGGCGTCGTTTCTCCGCGCAGGCAATGGTTCGAAATTCTTCGTCCGTCCTTGGGAATTGTGCTCCACCGGTGCACCTCCAGTCGGCAGCCAAACGCTCGGCACAAAGCCTGGCGTGGTCCGGCGAACTCGATCTGAGCCTAGCCGAAAGGCTTTTCCACTTTTCTCTCAAAGGATGTGCTTTGAGCTGGGAATCAAAATAACTCATTTAGATTGTTAATTATACTGGGCATCGCCCAAAGGTCCGTCGATCCAACGCTGCACCGCAGTCATCCCCAAGCATTTTAGGAACATTTGCTTGCTCTGCGAAATCCTGGAGGCGCCTCTGATTTCGCAGGATCGGAGTCGTATTCCCTACAAGATCGAACTAGCCAAGCTCAAGGACGAATTGGCATACTCCAACCATGAGAGGTCGTGCAAGCATCCTAGTTGGTATGTGCACCATCATCTCTTTAGGTACCTGTATGTGGGCCAGTTGACCTCTCCGATTTCGCTTCTGCCTTGGGCCCTCCTATTCAAATGAACGGCGTCGTCCTTGCTCTTGCGATGATGCAGCGGCGCGTTGAAGACTGAAGAGGCTCAGAGCTTAATGGAACGAACGCAATGATCCATTCAATGAGAAGTTCTTTCGAGAGTTTTCGGGTGCAGGGGTGTCCTGTGCCCCGGAAGTGTGCCCACGCAAGAAGGGAACCCCCTTTTCTCAAGTGGGCCTGGGTTCTTGGCCTCGGGCTTTGCTTCGTTGGTGGCGCAAATGCGCAGATTTCTCCAGGGCCGCTTGCCAAGGCACACCAAAGCTTGAACGGAGCTGAAAATTGCACCAAGTGTCACGAGGTTTCCACCCGGTCACCGGTATTCCGGTGTCTCGAGTGCCATCGGGAAATTGCCGCCGAGATCCAGCAGAACAAAGGGCTTCATGCGACTTATCCACGTTCCGCAACGCCGGGCGCAGCATGCATAAAGTGCCACTCCGACCACAACGGGGTTGACTTCCAGATGGTGCACTGGACTCCCACTGCGAGCGGATTCGACCATACCAAGACGGGATATGCTCTCGACGGCAAGCATGTTGGCGTGGGTTGCCGCTCGTGCCACAATGTGCAACACATCTCCGCTCAGGCGCGCACACTGCTCGCGAGTAAAGATCTGAATCGGACCTGGTTTGGCTTGTCGCCGAGTTGCGTTACCTGCCATGAGGATCCACACAAGGGCCGCTTTGGCGCCGATTGCGCCCGCTGCCATTCGACCGTCGACTGGAAGGCGGCGACTATCGACCGTGAACATTTCGACCATTCGACAACCCGCTACCCGCTCACCGGCGAGCATCGCAATGTGAAGTGCGAGAGTTGCCACACAGCCGGTACGGATGGCCAGCCCCGCTACGCAGGCATACCATTCGCAAACTGCTCTGACTGCCATCGAGATCCTCACAAGGGCGAGTTCAAGCAGGAATGCGCTTCCTGTCACACAACGTTTACGTGGAAAAAGTCGAGCTTCACGGAGACGTTTGACCATTCCAAGACCAAATACCCATTGCTCGGCAAACATCTACAAGTACCCTGCCTGAGCTGCCATCTGGATGGGGACTTCAAGACCCCCATTGCTCACAACGCCTGTTCGGATTGCCATAAGCCGGATCCACATGGTGGACAATTTCTAAAGCGCGCCGATGGGGGGCGATGCGAGAGCTGCCACACCGTGCAGGGTTGGAGCCCATCCACGTACAGCGTGGCCGATCACGCGAAGTCCGGCTTTCCTTTGGCGTTTCCGCATGCATCTGTCAAGTGCGCTGCCTGCCATGTTCCGGCAGGAAAGGATACGCGCTACAAGATCAAGTTTGCGCTTTGCGTGGATTGTCACAAGGACGAGCACGACGGGCAGTTTGCAGGCGATCCCTGGCAGAACCGTTGCGAGCAGTGCCACAATGGCGCCACCTTCAAAACCACAAGCTATACTCTTGCGAAACACCGCAAGTCTAGTTTCCCACTTACCGGCGGTCACGAAGCAGTGCCTTGCGACCAGTGCCACAAGGCTCCAGCCGGTTCAAAAGTAGTGCCCTACCACTTCAGGCAAACTGACTGCACAACGTGTCATGAGGATATACATAAGGGTCAGTTCGCAAAGCGAATGGCGGCGCTCAATGCGGCGCGGAAACCGCTGGGCTGCGAGGCGTGCCACTCGACTAAGGACTGGAAGGATCTTTCGGGATTCGATCATGATCAAACGCAATTTCCATTGATCGGCTCTCATCGGGCTGTGACATGCTCCGACTGCCACAAGCCGCCAAATATGGAAGTCACGATGGAGCATGTTGACTTCACCTCCGCCTCCACAAAATGCAGCGAGTGTCACGAGAACCCCCATGCTGACCAGTTTGGCGAGCGCGCGAGCGACTGCGCCGGATGTCACAACAGCAACAAATGGAAGCCATCGCTCTTCGATCACGACAAGACGAAATTTCCACTCAAGGGAGGGCATGAAGACGTTGCGTGCGCCGCATGCCACACACTCAAGAAACCGGTGAACGGAACTCTCGTCCTCTATTACAAGCCTACGGCGACAGCGTGTGCGGACTGTCATGGAACCAACGTCCCCAAGGCCGAAGATGATCACCCAGGTTCCGATCGCTGACTCGACTTCCGCTCCGATATCTGAAACCGGGGAGCCAGCCATCGCCCGGCGTCACTCTGCAATTCGATTAGGCCCCGGATCCGGCGCATCCGCTGGCTCTCACTGACGCCGGACAGCCGCGATTCGCAACGGTTATGCTGGCAGGATGCGGAAGCCCGCATCTCCGCCGCCGAAGTTCGCCGATGTTGCAAGGCAGACTCTATTCCAGCGCCAAGAGAGGATCGGCGCCCAACTCGAATGGAACCGTTTTCGTAACCGCTGGCTTCTGAAACAAGCCCAAGCGGCCACGGCTACCTCGCGGCTAAAAGCACCGGTTGAAGAAAACCGCGCCGCAAGCGGTAAACTCTTGCTATCCGAAACAAGGACAATCTCGTGCCTGGTTTAACTCCGCGGCAAGCGCGACGCGAAACTCGCGTTCGATGCCACGAGCTCAGCCGAAAGCCAGCTTGTTTGACCTCCGGCGGTTTGTGCCGTGGGTTGCCGATTGAGGGACCGATTCGATGAGTGATCAAGAAACCAAGTCTCTTCCCGAGAATGCCTACAAGCCGCTGAAGGCCGGCGAAACCTACACGCCCATCATTCACGCCCGAATGCAAGCGCCGGAACTTACGGCGCGCGCCATCCTGTGGGGCGCTTTTCTCTGCGTCGTGTTTACCGTTGCCTCGGCCTACTCAACGCTGAAAGTAGGGCAGGGAATGGAGGCCGCCATCCCCATCTCCATCCTCGCCATCGGCCTGGCCCGAGCCTATAAACGCCGCTCCAGCCTGCTCGAAAATGTCATCATCACCGGAATGGGCGGCGCGTCGGCCGCGGTTGTGGCCGGCGCGGTCTTCACCCTCCCTGCGCTCTACATTCTTCACCTCAATCCCCATCCGGTCGAAACCGTCTTCATCTGTCTGGCTGGCGGATGTCTCGGCATTCTCTTCGTCATCCCCTTGCGGCGCTACTTCGTGCGCGAGATGCACGGCCAGTTTCCCTTTCCTGAAGCCACTGCCATCACCGAGGTGCTGGTGACGGGCGAGCGAGGCGGCTCGCAGGCCAAGCTGCTGCTGCAGGCAACGCTCATTGCCGGACTCTACGACTTTTTCGTCACCACGTTTCACGTTTGGCGGGAGTATCTGAACCTGCAGTTCATTCCGCTTCTGCGCACTCTCGCCGATCGCGGCCGCATGGTCTTGAACTTCGACGCCATCGGATTCATCCTCGGCCTCGGCTACGTGATGGGCCTGCGCATCGCTCTCATCTTCTGCGCCGGCGGCATTCTCGCCAACTTCGTCCTGGTCCCGCTGATCTGGTTCCTCGGCAGCCACATGAACATGGCCGTCTATCCCGGAACCGCGCCCGTTGCCGATATGACCGCGGCCCAGATCTACGGCAATTACGTGCGCTTTATCGGAGTTGGCGCCATCGCCACGGCGGGCATCATCGGTGTGATCAAGTCGCTGCGAGTGATTGCCGGCTCCTTCGCCATCGCGCTGCGCGCTTTTCATTTCAGCGGGGCCGATCAATCGGAGCGCACCGACCGGGACATACCGGTGCTCTCCATTCTCCTCGGCATCGTTGCCAGCGCCGTTGCGGTCGCCGTCTTTTTCGGCCACCTTCAGGTTTCATGGACGATCCTCGCCTGGGGCCTTGCGCTGACGCTGCTCTTTGCCTTCTTCTTTGCTTCAGTGGCTGCAAACGCGATCGCCACGACTGCGAACAATCCGGCATCCGGCATGACCATGCTCACCGTGATCATCTCTTCGGTGGTGCTGTTGAAGTTCGGCCTTTCGGGAACCACGGGCATGTTTTTCGTGATGGCGATTGCCGGCATGGTGTGCACGGCTCTCTGCGTCTCCGGTCAGTTCATGACCGACCTGAAAGCCGGCTACTGGCTCGGCAACACCCCATCGGCGCAAGAGAAGGTCAAGTTTCTGGGTGTTGTTGCTGCGGCGGCCGCGGCCGGGCTCACCATCGTCCTGTTGGCCCATACTTTTCAGTTCGGTGAAGCCGCATCCGGCGACCTGCGGCCCGTTCTCGCCGCGCCGCAGGCCTCCATCATGAAAGCTCTGGTGGTTGGATTCATGAGCCGCCAGCCTGTCGCCTATCTTCTCTTCGGCATCGGAGCCCTCATTACGCTGGTCATGGAGATGCTCGGCACTTCCTCCCTTGTCTTCGCTCTCGGCATATACCTTCCCCTGGCGCTGACCACCCCCATTCTGGCCGGCGGCTTTCTGTCGCATCTCGTCAATCGCCGTGCGCAGAAAGCCGGCGGCGAGCCCGGCAACGGCATCCGTGAGCGCGGCGTCATTCTGGCTTCGGGACTCATGGCCGGCGGCGCGCTCGGCGGCGTGTTGGGCGCGGCGCTGCGGCTCTTCCCGGGGTTTCACGAAGATTTCATCCAAACGCCGTTCTATTCCAACGATCTCGCCGCGCAGTCAGTTTCCGCGCTGCTTTTTGTTGGCCTGTGTTTCTATGTCTGGCTCGGCGCTTTGAAAAAGGAGAAGGAGAAGTCATGAACCAACTGGAGATGCATATCGCTGACGCGACCCTTGGCATCGACACGCTCTGGGGCGGCGACGTGATGTGTCCCTCGGGCACGGGACGCTTCATCGCCGATACCTGGTTCTCCGATGAGCCTCTGCCTGCTGCCTACACACATCCGGCCGCTGCGCGTTTGCGGCAGTCCGGCGGCGTCGCCGCCAAAACCATCGACCGCGATGCTGTCGAAGCCTACCTGCGCGATGTAAACGTTCCGGGCGCGATCGCAGGTCTTCGCGAAGAGGCCGCCGGCTGCGGCGAGCCGCGCCGTTCCTATCTCAAGGGGCTGGCGCTGTGCCTCGACGTCATGTGGGACCTGGCCATGGAAGTCGCCGGCAAGGGCGATCCGGTTCCCTACACGCGAGCCGTCGAGGCCTCAACCGGCAAGCCGCCTGAACCCTCCCGCCCAGAAGCCAAGCGCGAACGCGTCGCGGAACTGCTCGGCCGTGCCGGATATCCATCTTCGCAAGCCGGCGGAATCCTGGCTGCCGTCGATGCCTGGCGCCGCGACCGCATTAGTCCCTTGGCCTCCGTACGGGCTCTGGGCGCGGCGGTCATCGCGCAATTCGACGCGCTCAGCGCGGAACATCTCGCTCCCTACCTTCCCAAAGAGCTGTCCGCCGTGCCCCGCGCCAACATCGACTTCATGCCCATCAAGGATGCCTGGTTTTCCGGCTCCATGAACTACATCGGCCGCGCACGCACCAGCTCCGGAGCTCCGAAGTACGAAGCCAGTTATGAAATCAACGCCTCGCTGCGAAATTTCCTATCCGGAGTTTGAGCAGCTCGTCAGCCACGAAGTCGTTCCCGGCCACGTAACCACCTTCGCCTACCTGCAGGATCTCTACGTTCGCGGCAAGGCCGGCTTCGAAGCCACGATTCTGACCATGAACACGCGCGCCGCTACGCTCTTTGAGGGACTGGCCAACAACGCCATCCTCATCGCGCACGGCGTTACCGAGGTCGAGCAGTTGCCTGACGAGGATCTGCAGATCGGCGTGCTCCTCGCGCTGCTGCAGGACGATGCCAAGAACCAGTCGTCGTATATGACCTGGGGCGAAGAGCGCGCCCAGCAGGAAGTTGCCTCCACGCTGCGCCGCGATTTTCTGGTCTCGGAAGAGCGTGCCAATAAGCTCTCCGGCGCCTGGGGACGCCATCCGCTACTGGGCCGCATGTATCTGCCTGCGTATCGATGCGGTACAGAGAAAGTCGCCCAGCTTCGCCGCACTTATCCCGCGGAGCGCGTGCTCCCCGCCATCTACGGCTGCAACGGTCTTGTTGACATTCAAACCATCGATCTGGTTTTTTGAAAGGCGGAGCGAATCGCTGACGCGGCGGCCGTTTGCTGAGCCTGAAGGTCGTCCGGGGCAAGGCAACAGCTACAGATGGATCAAACCGCGCTGCAGTGCCGTAACCACTGCCTGCGTGCGGTCGCTCACGTTGAGGCGCATGAGAATGACGCTGACGTGGCACTTGACCGTGGATTCGGTGATGCCCAGACCGGAGGCAATCTCTTTGTTGCTTTTGCCTCTGACGATGAGATCGAGCACCTCGCGCTCGCGCGCGCTCAGGTCGGAGTTGGGAATGCGCGAGTTGAGGGCGCGCGAGACGGGCTGCGGAAGAAACCGGCCGCCGGCATGGACGCGCCGCAGGGCGTTCACCAGTGCGTCGTGCGGCATTCCCTTGATGATGTAACTGCGCGCGCCGGCCTGCAGCGCCTGATGAATGTCCTCATCGCCCTCGTAGGTGGTGAGCACGACGAATTTGGCGTCGCGATGGCGGGATATCACGGTGCGAATGGTTTCCACGCCACTCATTCCCGGAAGCCGCAGGTCCATGAGCGTGATGTCGGGAAGATATTTCTCGAAGAGTTCGACGGCCTGCTCGCCGCTTCCTGCCTGAGCCACGGCCGTCATATCGGAGGTGGCATCGATGATGGCCGCGATGCCGACGCGCATGATGGGGTGGTCGTCCACAACCAGGACCCGAATCTTTGCCGCTTCCTTCATGCCGTTTTGTTCATCCACCGAATGCCTCCAGCTTGCTCCTTTTTGACGCCCGATGTAAAGGAGGGTTCACGGCGCGGTGGGTGCATCGAAGCCCGTGCTCTCGGGAACCGCAGGACCAGCCGGTATGGGCCTGCATTCCGCACGATCGCCTACTTGCCTCCTGCGGTGACCTCAACCTGGTATTCGGGGATCAAGCGAATGTCATCCAGCTTGCCGATCTGGCCGTTCGGAGCAAATTGCGGAGGCGTCCGCGAGCTCGAAGTAGACCGGAGCATCCTTGCGCAGTGGAAGAATGCTTAGTTCGAAAGTGCTGAGGCCCCGTGGCGCGAGGAAGCGTTCAAGACCGATGGCCCACGGCTTGCCGTTGGAGAAGTTGTCGATCAAGCAGCCGGTGGTTCGCGGAGAGGCGCGCCACGTCGCCCTGATAGTTGATCTTCGAGAAACAGCTCGCTCAGACCGTTGAGGTCTCCCGCGGGAACAGTGATCTCCCACTGGGCTGCCTGCGGAAGGCCTTCGGCCGCGGGCGCCTGCGCCACGCCATGGGGACGCCAGGGCAGTGAGGGTCCGAACTTGACCGGCGGCGCAGTTCCAGCGGCCTCGATCTGCCGGCATTCCAAGGCCGCGCTCCATAGCGGCGCCTCCGCGATGAAAGCTTCTGCCTGCCCCGGCGTAGGCGTTGCAGTGAGCGGCACACTGGCCTCAAGCGGAGCGGCGGGCGGCGGAGTAACGGTGAAGGTGAATTGCCGCGTGGCGCGAGAACGCAGCCAGATGCGCGCCGGCTGCGCATCGGGATCGGCGAGAAAATCCTGGTCGGTGATGAGCAGGTGATCGCTGCCGCCGATCTGCACCTTCCAGGCATTCTCGGCCTCGCGCGCAGTCAACACGACCAGCCGCACAGGATTGCCCTGGGAGGAAACGAGATCGATCGAGGACTCGACGCCGGGTTGAATTCCGCTCACGTAGATGGTGCCGGAATCCCGCGTTGTCTCTCCGCTCGAAGCCTTCGCCGTGCGCACGGTTGCAGCATCGATCGCGAACTCCACGGGGATTGCCGGCAGCGCCTCGAAATAGATCGTCGGGACGCTGGAGTTTTCGATGCGCGTAAAGAGTTGCGCGGTGCTGTAGCGAAGCGTGATTCCGCCCGCGCGCAGGTTGAAGGGCCAGATGAAATAAGCGCCCGAAGGCAGATCGACGGGATGGCGCGGTACAGCCAGCGTGCCTCCAGGCAGACGAAGGAGAAACTGCGCCGCGGGCCGCGCGGGCATCGCGTAGCCGCGAACGTAGTTGTTGAAGAAGATAAATCCGGAATCGCCGCTTGAGCGCACGGATGCGCGCGGAACAGAGAGATCGGCGGAGCTACGGGGCAGCGTATCCGGAGCGTGCACCGTCATCGGAGCCAGTTCGGCGCCGAAATCGTTGAGGAAGTATTGAAAGACCTTCAGCTTGCGAAACGAGGCCCGCTCCTCGCCGAATTCGCCCAACGGAGCCTGGAAGTCGTAGGACTTGATGGGCAGATCGTTGGGATAGCCGGTCTGCTGCGACTCCTGCAGCGTGGACAGCTTTCCGTTGGGATTCTCGCCGCCTTGAAACATGTAGGTTCCATAGAGGTTCACGCCGGATCCGAGCAGGACCGGAACCATCGCGGCAATGTCGTCGGGCGCAATCACCGGGCGGCGGTGGTAGGTATCCTCGATGCCGCCGCCGATCTCGGCGGTGAGGTAGGGCAGTTGGTCAAGGACGGATCTACCTGTGCCGGGTTCGCCTCGGGCGCTGTCGGTATTCACGTTGGCTGCGACGCGGCTCTGAAAGCGGAAGGCATAGACCTCCGCCGGAGGCAGCTTGGCGATGGAGCTGTCCCAGGGCGCGTCGGGATAACCGCCGTAGACGGGAATGACCGCGCGCTGCGGCACCACGGCGTTATCCCATCCGGTGACGATATAGAGCGGCACGTCGAGGCCGCTGGCGATGGCGATCTTCTTCAGCTCCAGAATGTGCGCTTCGCCTGCGCCCGGCCCGCGCTGGGAGTACTCGTTCTCAAGCTGGATGCCGATCACCGGCCCGCCGTCCTTCCAGAGAAGGCCATTGAGCTGCGCGCCAATCTGCCCATACCAGGCGCGGACGCTGGCGAGATAGACGGGATCGTTGACGCGGGTCGGACCCTGGTTCAGAACCCAATCCGGCAGGCCGCCATTGCGCACCTCGCCGTGATCCCACGGCCCGATGCGCGCCACCAGGTACATTTCGTGTTTGGCGCAGAGCTCGGCAAAGGCGCGCAGGTCGCGCTGGCCGTCCCAGTCGAATTGGCCCTCGATCTCCTCGTGATGAATCCAGATCACGTAGGTGGCAACGATACTCACCCCAGCAGCCTTCATCTTGAGGATTTCGTCTTCCCATTGCTCCCGCGGATAGCGGGAGAAGTGAAATTCTCCCATCACCGGAAGCCAAGGCTTTCCGTTGCGCGTGAGATAACGGTCGTTGAGGCCAAGCGTGACTCCGGAGGGGGTGGTCGCGGAGCCCTCGTCATAGCGCGCCGGTCCAGGCTCGCGATAGGGCTGGCTGGCATCGATGTGAATCTCTGTGCCGCTCGTTTGCGCGCGCGATGGCGAGGCCGCGGAAGCGGCGGCGAGCAGAATGGCGCCTGCAAGAAACAGCTCCTCCGCGGCGAAAACCCGTGAGCCCTTCGAGATGAATCGTATACAAGAAAACATTGCGATAGGCTCCGTGCCTGCCGATCCTTTCCAAGCTTGGCTCTGGTCCATCGCCTTCGAGAAAGACCACTGTATTCCCATGCGGGCTGTTTTGAATCCGCCGAAAGTCGGATCGCGGACTGATTTTCTGGGCTATTTCGCTGCTCCGTCTGCACTTGCTTCGCGGTATACTGAGCGCCGTTATGCAAAAATCACGCGTGTTTGCCGCCTGGTTGGCGTTGATCGCCTGGGCATCGACGGGCGCGGCTGCCTGCGCCGCAGCCCAGGCTGGCGCGCTTGCCGGATACACACGCCATGTGTGGCAGGCCTCAGACGGACTGCCGGAGCAGACGGTGCAGGCCTTTGCCCAAACTCCTGACAGTTTTCTCTGGATCGGTACAAGCGGCGGGCTGGTGCGTTTTGACGGCGTGCACTTTATGGTCTTCGACCGTCAAAATACTCCCGCGCTGCATGAGAATAGCGTCTTCTGCCTCATGGTCGCCCGCGATGGCGCTCTTTGGATTGGGACCGAGGGCGGCGGGTTGGCGCGTTATTCCCACGGTGCGTTCCGCTCCTGGACCACGCATGAGGGGCTCAGCAACGACTTTGTGCGGACACTCGCCGAGGACGCGCAGGGGAACCTCTGGGCCGGCACGGACAACGGCCTGCTGCGGCTGGACGGCGACCGGTTTGTGCGCGTCGACGGGGCAGGGAACGTGCCCGCGCTGGCCGTGCACGCCATTTACCCCGATCGCGGGGGCAACCTGTGGGTGGGCGGTTCGAAGCTGCTTTGCCTGAACGGCAACAACATTACCGAATACACGATGCGCGGAGAGGCCAGCCAGAACCGCGTGAAAGCGATTCTGCAAACCCAGGACGGAACGATGTGGGTGGGCACGGTATCAGGACTCTACCGGATGGCTCCCGGACAGAAAGGGTTCGATCGGGTCGCGGGAATCACAGGGACGGTGCGCGTCCTGCGCCAGACCGCGGACGGCGTGCTTTGGATGGGAACCATCGGACAGGGAGCTTACCAGTATCGAGCCGGGAGGTTAACCCAGATCACCGCTCCCGCATCGCTGCCCAGCAACACGGTGCTGAACTTTTTCGAGGATGAGGAGAAGAACTTCTGGATCGGCACCCAATCGGGAATGTTGCGGCTCACGCAGGCGCAGGTGAGCATTATTCCGCTGCCCAAGGCGAACGACTCCGACTTCGGAACCATTTACCAGGACCGCGATGGCAGCTTCTGGATCGGCTCCACGCTGCTGTTCCGGATGAAGGACGGGGTGGTAACGCCGCAGGTGCTGCCGGGCATGGGCGGGGTGCACGTGCGCAACGTGTATCGGGATCGCTCCGGCGCGCTGTGGGTGGGAACCGATGGAGACGGCGTCTACCGGATCGCGGAGGGCCACACCACGCATCTGACCACTCGCGATGGGATGTCAAACAACTTTGTCCGCGCCATGACGCAGGACCGGGACGGAAGCATGTGGGTCACCGCCGACGAGGGCCTGAATCACATTGTTTGGGAGGGTGCGCGCGCACACGTTGTCAGTTATCAGGTGCGGGACGGTCTGGCCTACTTCAGCACCCGCGCCCTGCTCGAAGACCACAACGGCGATCTCTGGATCGGAACCGACCGCGGCGTAAGCCACATGCACAACGGAGGCTTCCGCTTCGACGCCGCCACCAAGCTCCTGGCGCAGATGAAGATCTGGGCGATTCACGAGGATGCTGACGGCGGTCTTTGGTTCGGCACGCGCAACAACGGCCTGTTCCGCTACCGTGACGGCAAAATCGCGCAGTTTTCCGCCGCCGACGGCTTGCCCGGCAACGCCATCTATCAGATTCTCGAAGATGGCGCCGGACACCTTTGGATTAGCGGTCCCAATGGTGTTTCGATGGTAAGCCGCCACGAGCTTGACGCTCAGGCCGAGTCCTCCCCGCGCCATCTGGCGCTTACGTCTTACTCGACCGCGGATATGGCGGCCAACACCGAGATTTACGGCGGCACGCAGTCCTCCGGCTGCATCACCGCGGCGGGCGACGTCTGGTTCCCGAGCAATCTCGGCCCCATCCATATTCTTTCCCGGCAGCGCCAGCCGCTGCCGCCGCCGCCGCTGCTCATTCAGGCAGTTGTTACAGATGGTCGGCCGGTGACGATGAATGGCCCGGTCGCGCTGCGGCCGGGCAATGGCCGCTTGGAGTTCGCCTTCACGCCCATCCGGCTCGGTTCCCAGGATGGCTTGCGCTTCCGCTACATGCTCGATGGCTTCGAAAAGGGCTGGAGCACACCCACGTCGGCGCGCACGGCCGACTACACCAACCTGCCCGCGGGCCGTTACCGCTTTCGCGTGCAGACCTTTGAGGTCAGCAACCCCGGCGCGGTCAGCGAAGCCTCGATCGCCATTGTGCAGCGGCCGTTTTTCTATCGCACGTGGTGGTTTATCGCCGCTTGCGTGGCGCTGATTGCGCTGCTGATTTATGCCATCTATCAATACCGGGTGCGGCATGTTCGGGCTCGGTTCGAAGCGGTTCTGGAAGAGCGCAGCCGCCTGGCGCGCGAGATGCACGATACTGTGATTCAGGGGTGCACGGGAGTTTCCGCGGTGCTTGAAGCGCTCTCCATGAATGGTTCGAAGGATGGCGCCGACACCGGCCTGATGGATTTCGCGCGCCTCCAGTTACGCAGCACGATCAATGAGGCGCGCGAGGCCATTTGGAATCTCCGCCAGGAGAGCGATGCCGGCAGTCTGGGCGAAAAGCTCGAAAGCATGACCCGGCAGGTGGCTGGCGAGTTTCAGGTGCCCGTTGCGTGGTCGATGAGCGGCACTCCCTTCCCGGTGACCGAGCCCGTGGCGCACGATCTGCTGATGGTGGCCCGCGAGGCGGTCTGCAACTCGATGCTGCATGGCCATCCCACGCATGTGGATGTGGCTTTGACTTACAAAAGCGGCGAGCTGGTCCTGGATTTGGACGATGACGGCTGCGGCTTCGATCCTCAGCAAATGGAAAATGGGAACGGCCATCACTTCGGTCTCAAGGGCATGAGAGAGAGAATTAAACGCTCTAGCGGGGAGTTCCGACTAAGCAGCGCACCGGGGAAAGGCGTTCACATCGAAGTGCAGGTGCCGCGCCATCGCTGAGCTGCGTGGGAAAATTTCTTTCGGCGGCGCACAACCAGGAAAGCATGGAAAGCGAACGCAGTGCGTTGAGCGTGCACACACCATCCTCTGCAACATTGCCGCCGTCAACGGCCAAAGCGGAACTGCGCCTGGGCTATCTGTGGACGATCGCGTCGGTCGCGGCCCTGGGCGGGTTGCTGTTTGGCTACGACTGGGTGGTCATCGGCGGAGCGAAGCCTTTCTATGAAGCGTACTTCCATCTGAGTTCCGAAGCGCTGATCGGCTGGGCCAACAGTTGCGCTCTCGTGGGCTGCTTCGCCGGCTCGTTTGTAGCGGGTCCGTTGAGCGACAAGATGGGACGCAAGAAGGCTCTTGCCGCTGCAGCGCTGCTCTTTGCCGTTTCGTCGGTGTTTACTGGCTGGGCGCATCATTTCTCGTCGTTTATCGCGTGGCGCATCACAGGCGGCCTTGCGATCGGCCTGGCTTCCAATGTGTCTCCCACGTACATTGCCGAGATCAGCCCGGCGCAGTGGCGTGGCCGGCTCGTGAGCCTCAATCAATTCGCCATCGTGGTCGGGATCCTGGCAGCGCAGATCGCGAACTGGAGCATCGCCGATAGGGTGCCCGCCGGATTGCCGGTGGCGGCGATGGCGGCCACGTGGAATGCACAATATGGATGGCGGTGGATGTTTACGGCGGTTGCTGTTCCGGCAACGATTCTGCTCGCCGCAGCGCCAAATCTCCCTGAGAGCCCTCGTTGGCTTGCTCTCCGGCGCAGACCATCACAGGCGCTGGAGGTATTACGGCGCATCGGCGGCGAAAGCCATGCGCGCCTCGAGCTCGCTTCAATCCAGCAGACAGTCGCGAGCGATGGTGAAAGGGTCCGATGGAAGGAGTTACGGGGCGCGCAGGGCGCAAGGGGCTGATCGGGATGGATTGTCCGGACAGTAGGGCAGCGGCATCAATGTTCTGTTCAACTATGCGGAAGAGGTCTACCGCAGCGCTGGCTATGGCGTGAGCGACATCCTCTTCAACATCGTGATCACGGGCGCTGTCAATCTGCTCTTTACCGTAGTCGCCATGCTGCTGGTTGACCGCTTTGGCCGCCGGCGTCTGATGATCCTTGGCTGCCTGGCGATTGGCGTATCGCACCTGGCGGCAAGTCTTGCCTACCGTGCGCACATGCAGGGTTTCTGGGTGCTGGCGCTCACGCTGTGCGCCATCGCGTGCTATGCGATGTCGCTTGCGCCGGTCACTTGGGTCCTGATTACTGAGATTTTCCCTAATCGTCTGCGTGCCTCGGCGGTTTCAATCTCCGTGGCGACATTGTGGGCGGCTTCGTTTGTGCTCACCTGTACGTTTCCGCTCTTGAACCGGTCGCTGGGCACCTCGGGCGCCTTTCTCATCTACGCAGGCATCTGCTTTGCGGGTGCGGTGTTTGTGATCCTTTCCGTCTCGGAGACCAAAGGGCAGTCACTGGAAGAGCTTGAGCAAGTGGGAAGGCTGCATTGAAGCTGGGGCGGCGAAGCCAGGCTTCTTGAAGACGTATCGAACAAGAACCAGCGGCTCTCAGCGAGCCTTGTGCGCGCGCACCATATCGAGGAAGAACTGTTGCACGCGCGTGTCGCTGGTCATCTCGGGATGGAAGGTGGCGGCGAGCAGATGGCCCTGGCGCACCAGGGTAGGGAAGCCGTCGCGGCGAGCGAGCACTTGAACGCCTCGCCCACGCGGGTGATGCGCGGCGAGCGGATGAAGACCATCTCCAGCGGGCCGCCGGGAAGCTCGGTGGGCAGGGTGAGGATGGTGGAGTCGATCTGGCGGCCGTAGGCGTTGCGCTCGACGGTGGCGTCGAGCACGCCGAGGCTGCGTTGCGCTGGGTGGAGAACCTCGCGTGCGAGCAGGATGACGCCGGCGCAGGTGGCGAAACAGGGAGTGGTGCGAGACAAAGTCTGCCGAGCGCGTCGAAGAAGCCGTCCTTCTCGAGAAACTTGAGCATGGTGGTCGATTCGCCGCCGGGCATGACCAGCCCGTCGAGGCCGACGAGCTCCTCGGGCTTGCGCACCAGCACTGTGCGCGCTCCGGCGCTCTTGAAGGCGCGCGCGTGCGCCTCGTAGTCGCCCTGCAGGGCGAGCACGCCGATTGTGACTGGATTGCTGTTTCCGGAGCCTGCACGCACAGGGGCGCCCGCTGTGGTTGCCATCGTTTGCCTACTTTCAATGATAGCGAGGTTCATCGATGCGCGGCAGGGATCCGCGCTCTGGCGAGGCGGGACGCAGGCCATGTATGCTCACCTCATGCACCAGGGCGATTCCCCTGCCGCCGGCGCCGGCAACCAGCTTAAACACGCAGCTTCGTCCTATCTGCGCTCGGCGCGGCATCAGCCAGTGCATTGGCAGCCATGGGGCGAGGCTGCGTTTGCGCGCGCGCAGGCTGAAGACAAGCCGATTCTGCTCGACATTGGCGCGGTGTGGTGCCACTGGTGCCACGTGATGGACCGCGAGTCGTACGAGGATCCGGAGATCGCCGCGCTCATCAACGAGCATTTTGTGGCCGTGAAGGTGGATCGCGACGAGCGGCCCGATGTGGATGCGCGCTACCAGGCGGCGGTCTCGGCGATCAGCGGGCAGGGCGGCTGGCCGCTGACGGCGTTTCTGACGCCCGACGGGCGGCCGTACTTCGGCGGCACCTACATTCCGCGCGACGACCGTTACGGGCGGCCGGGGATGGGGCGCGTGCTGCTGGCGATGGCGCAGGTGTGGCGCGAGCGCCGCGACGAAGCGCTGGAAACCGCGGGCAGCGTGATGGCGGCCATCGAGCACAACGAAAGCTTTTCCGGGCGCGGCGGCGAGCTTGACCCTGGCGCTGGTGGACAAGATTGCCGGCTCGATCGTTGCGCAGTTTGACCCGCGCAATGGCGGCTTTGGCTCGCAGCCCAAGTTTCCGCATCCGGCGGCGCTTGACCTGCTGCTTGAGGTGGCCGTGAACCGCGGCAACGAGCAGGCGCGCGAGGCGTTTCACGACGACGCTGGAAAAGATGGCGCGCGGCGGCGTCTACGATCAGCTCGCCGGCGGGTTTCATCGCTACAGCGTGGACGAGCGCTGGGTGGTGCCGCACTTCGAAAAGATGCTCTACGACAATACCGAGCTGCTGCGCAACTACGTGCACGGCTTCCAGAGCTTCTGTGTCGCGAGGATTTTCTGGAGACGGCGCGGGAGATTGTGGCCTGGCTCGACGCGACGATGACCGACCGCGAGCGCGGCGGCTTTTATGCCTCGCAGGATGCCGATGTGGGTCTGGACGACGACGGCGACTACTTTACGTGGACGCTGGACGAGGCGCGCGCGGTGCTCGAGCCGCGAGGAGCTGGAATTTGCGGCGAAGTACTGGGACATTGGCGAGCTGGGCGACATGCACCACAACCCGGCGAAGAACGTGCTGCATGTGAAGCAATACGCTGGCCGAGATGGCGGCGCAGGCCGGCGACGAGCGAGAGAGTCGCTGCGCGCGCTGCGCGACTCGGCGCGCGCGAAGCTGCTGGCGGCGCGCGCGCAGCGGCCGACGCCGTTTATCGACCGCACGCTCTACACCGGCTGGAACGCGATGGCGGTGACGGCGTACCTGGAGACGGCGCGCGTGCTGCGCATGGATGAGGCGCGCGAGTTTGCGCTGCTCACGCTCAACCGGCTGCTCGACGAGGCCTGGGACGGAAGGACAACGCTGCGGCATGTGATCGCGTACCCGGACGGGCTCTCGCCGCGAGAGAGCGCTCCCGGCACGCTGGACGATTATGCATTCACCGTGAACGCCTGCATCGATGCGTGGCTGGCGAGCGGCGAGATGAAGTTCTACGGCGCGGCGGTGAAGCTGGCCGACGCCATGATCGAGCAATTTCACGACGCGTCTGCCGGCGGGTTCTTCGACACGTCCGCGCCGCTCAACGACGAGCCAGCGGAGATTCCGCTGGGCGCGTTGACGGCGCGGCGCAAGCCGCTGCAGGATTCGCCCACGCCCGCCGGCAATCCCACGGCGGCCGCGGCGCTGCTGCGGCTTGAGGCACTGAGCGGGCGCAAGGAGTATCGCGAGATCGCCGAAGACACGCTGGCCTGCTTTGCCGGGATCGTGGAGCACTTTGGTCTCTATGCCGGCAGCTACGGCTTGGCCGCGGAGCGGCTTGCTGCTCGATCCGGTGCAGGTGGTGATTGTGGGCTCGGGGCCGAGGCGGACGGCTTGAGGCGACGGCGGTGGCGCGGCTTCGCGGTGAACAAGACGGTGATGCGGATTGACGCCCTCGCGGCTGGTGCCCGGCGGAATTCCCGAGGCGCTGGCGGAAACGCTGCTGCAGGTTCCCGAGCCCGCCGGTGCCGAAGCATGGGCGCTGGTCTGCCGCGGACGCACGTGCCTGCCGCCGGTGACCGATGCGGAAGCGCTTGCTGAAGGCGCTGCTTACCGCACGCCATAGCCGCAGGATGGCGGATCGGAGGCTGCTCACTCGCCGCTGAAAGGGTTGGTCTCCTGCGGCTTGAGCGTGGTGGGATCGTGCGCCGGGCCAGCCTCGCGCTCTCGGTTGGCTGCGGGCAGCCGCGTCCTGCGCCAATCTTCGTTGCCGCTCGGCCGTGAAGGCAGTGAAGACGCGATACGGATCGCCGGGCAGCAGGTGGTGTTCTTCGAGAGCCAGCCGGACGCGGCGCTGGAACTCGCGCATGGGGCCGTATTGCTGCGTGGCGCGGGTCTTGAAGACCACCGGGAAAGATCATCTGCGAGCCTTTCACTGCGTCCACGCCCAGAACCTGCGGATCGGCCACGAAAAGATCTGCTTGAATTCCTCGCTGTTGCGGACGTCCATGGCGATCTCTTTCAGCAGCTTCGTCACCTCGTCGGGATTGGCGGAGAAGTCCACGCTCACATTGACGGTGGCCACGGAGTAGCCGGCGCTCAGGTTGGCCACGGTGGTGATCTGCGAGTTGGGAATGACGTAGAGAGTTCCGTCGGCGTCGCGCACCGTGGTTTTGCGCAGGGTCATGCGCTTCGACGAGTGCCGGTGACGCCGGCCAGGCGGACGGTGTCGCCCACGTTGAACTGGCCCTCCACCAGGATCAGAATGCCGTTGAACATGTCCTTGACGATGTTTTGCGCCGCCAGGCCGATGGCGATGCCGGCCACCCCGGCCGAGGCCAGAAGCGGAGCGAGATTGAAGCCCATGGCGTCAAGGAACTGCAGGCCGGCGATCAGGCCGATGATGGCCAGCCCCGTGGCGCGGATGACTCCGGCCAGGGTCTTGACCTCGGCAAGGCGCCCCGGGCCGGCGCCGCTCTGCTCGGCGACGCGGATCATGCGGGAGGTGAGGAGACGCAGCAAGCGGCTGAGAACAAAGGCGATGATCGCAATCACGATCAGGCGCGGCAGCTTGGTGTGGATGAAACTCCTGGCTGTCGTCGATCCACTCGTCCAGCACCCGGCCCAGGAATCGGCCCTCGCTGGAACCAGCCCCAGCGCACGATCAGCAAGGAATTCTGCCGCGTGACAAAAAACGAGACATGCCAAAACTCCACTTCTACTAGACTAGACTGTGCGCAGGAATGGCCGGACACCCCGGTCTTGTCCGTCCGGCAAATCTTCCCTTGCGGACAGTGAGCGAATGATGACAGATCAGCAGCGGAGCAAGAGCTCAGCAACGCCGGCTGCAAACGGCTGGCGCGATGGTCTGCTGTTTTCTTGCGATGCGTTGCCGCGCTGGCTGATGGCGGCGGGCTCGGGACTGATTCGGACCCATGCGCAAGAGTCGTTTCCGCTTCCGGCAATCAATCCTCCGGGGGCCAAGGCCTCGTCGCGCGCCGCGTCCACGACAACGCCAACCGCGTCAGCCGGCGCACAACCCGAGGCGCCGCCGGCGCGAAGATGCGCGAAGCCGGAGGTCGCCAAGCAGTGTGCCGACATGCTGAAGATGGCGACGGAGCTGAAGACGGAAGTGGACAAATCCAACAAGGACACGCTTTCGGTGCGCCGTGGTCCGCAAGGCCGGGCGAGATTGAGCAATTGGCGCACAAGGTGAGAACCGGACGTCACGGCAAGAACTGAGGCGAACCGGTCTGCAAGCGTAACTGCCATGAACGGCATCGGAACAGGACATGATGGAAGCAGGGACTCGGCAATCGCGAGGACTTGGTCTGCGCATGGGGCGTCGGCACTGGCGTTGCTGTCTGGCGTTGGCTGCCGCTTGTTGCGCTGGCCTCGGTGCCGGCAGGCCTGTCCGGGACGCCGACAGACATCATGAATCGGCCTGCCTCCCGATGCCGACAGACCCGCGTTCCGCATACTCGGTGAATACGATCCCGTCGAAACGGAGCGGCGACTGAACGCGCTGAACACCGAACGCCAGAAGCAGATGGTTTCCGACACCAACAAGCTGCTCAAGCTCGCCAAGGAATTGAATGACGACGTGCGACCAGCCTACAAATCGACTTCACAACCGGACCAGCTCGCAAGATCGCCGAGATCGAGAAGCTGGCGCGCAGCGTGAAGGAAGGATGGCGATGACGCGAGGGCGCAGCAGGCGCCGCCGCTCCTTCAGCCCGGTACCCATGCGCAGTTACTCGCCTGGCTGAATGAGCGATGCGCGTCCGATCGAAGCGGATTGGCGCCGGTCAAGAGCGGGACGCGCATGCTGCCCGCGGATTGCTACAATCAAGCGAGGCAGTATCCGGAAAAACGGTCTTTGGGGGTCGACCGGAATGGAAGTGGCAATTTCCAGCGCTCGTGCGTCCGGAACGTATCCGGCCGGGGACGAGCTGACCGCGCAGCAGATGGTTGAAATCTACCGGCTGATGTTTCTCTCTCGCTCGGTGGACGACCGCGAAATCATTCTCAAACGCCAGCAGAAGATCTTCTTCCAAATTTCGGCCGCGGGCCATGAAGCGTTGCAGGTGGGCGCGGCGCTGGCCCTCCGCCCCGGTTACGATTGGTTCTTCCCGTACTATCGCGACCGCGCACTTTGCCTGGCGTTGGGCGTTACGCCTTACGAGATGATGCTGCAGGCCGTAGGTGCGGCCACCGATCCGGCAAGCGGCGGGCGGCAAATGCCCACCCACTGGAGCAGCCGTCCGCTGCATATTGTGAGCACCTCGTCCTCGACCGGCGACGCAGTTGCTTCATGCCGTGGGCTGCGCCGAGGCTGGGCGGGCTTTCAGCCGGCACCCCGAGGCCGCAGCGAAGGTGGAGGGCGACTATCGCGCCTTTCGCGACGTGGACTTCCACGGCGACGAAGTGGCTCTGGCTTGCGTGGGCGAAGGCACGACTTCGCAGGGCGAGTTCTGGGAGGCGATCAACACCGCCTCGAATCGAAAGCTGCCGGTGATCTTCTGCGTTGAGGACAACGGCTACGCGATCAGCGTGCCCGTCGAGGTGAACACGCCGGGCGGAAACATTTCGCGGCTGGTGGCGAACTTCCCCAACTTCCACTTTGCCGAGATCGACGGCAACGATCCCGTGGTTTGCCTGCGTGCCTTTCAGGAAGCGGCTGCGCATTGCCGCGCGGGACGCGGACCGGCGTTGGTTCATGGCCATTGCGTGCGGCTGTACTCCCATTCGCTTTCCGACGACGATAAGAACTACCGCTCGGCTGCGGAGCGGGAGGCCGACGCTTTGTGCGATCCCATCGCGCGGATGCGCACGCGGCTGATCGGCGAAGGCATTGCCACGAGCGCGGAATGGACGAACTGGAGCGGAAGCTGGAGCGTGAAGCAGCCGAGGCGGCCGAGCGCGCGCTGGAGGCTCCGCTGCCTGCGGTCGAGGGAATCACCACGCACGTCTACTCGGAGGATCTCGATCCCACGAGCGCGGCTTTTGCCACCGAGCAGCCGCAACCAGCGGCAAAAACGAATGGGTCCGCCGCGGCGGGTGGGCAAAACGGGAGCCGGGGCCCGCGCACGATGGCCGACCTCATCAACGCCTGCCTGCGCGACGAGATGCGCCGCGATCCGCGCATCGTGGTCTATGGCGAAGACGTGGCCGACGCCAGCCGCGCGGAGGCTCTGGCCGAAGTGAAGGGCAAGGGCGGAGTCTTCAAGCTCACCGCTGGCCTGCAAACCGAGTTCGGCTCTGAGCGCGTTTTCAACTCGCCGCTGGCTGAGGCCAATATCGTTGGGCGCGCCGTGGGGTACGCGTTGCGCGGGATGAAGCCGGTGGTGGAAATTCAATTCTTCGATTATATTTGGCCGGCTATGCATCAGATTCGCAATGAGTTGGCTTTGATGCGCTGGCGGTCGAATGGCGCGTGGGCCGCGCCCGTCGTCATCCGCGCGCCGATCGGCGGATACCTGACCGGCGGCGCCATCTACCACTCGCAATCCGGCGAGAGCATCTTCACCCACATTCCGGGCCTGCGCGTCGTCTTCCCCTCCAACGCGCTCGACGCCAATGGCCTGCTGCGCACGGCGATTCGCTGCGACGATCCGGTGCTGTTTCTCGAGCACAAGCGGCTCTACCGCGAGACATACGGCCGCGCGGCGTATCCGGGGCCGGAGTTCGCCATTCCGTTTGGAAAGGCCAAAGTAGTTCGTCCCGGCGCGGACCTCACGCTCATCACCTATGGCGCGCTGGTGCCGCGCGCGCTGCAGGCCGCGCAGCACGCCCAGCGCGACCATCGGAATCGAAACGGAGATCCTCGATCTGCGCACGCTCAATCCCTACGATTGGGATGCGATTGCCGCATCGGTGCGCAAGACCAATCGCGTGATCGTGGCGCACGAGGACATGCTGAGCTGGGGCTACGGCGCGGAGATTGCGGCGCGCATCGGCGATGAGCTCTTCGACGAACTCGATGCTCCTGTGCGGCGCATCGGCTCCATGGACGCCTTCGTCGCCTACCAGCCGATGCTGGAAGACGCGATTCTGCCTCAGCCGGAGACGATTCTCAAAGCCATCGTGGAGCTGAAGGCGTATTGAGCCCCGCATGTTGTGTGAGCTGATGACGCGCGAGCCGGCTGACGCGAACCGAATCTGTTCTGCGTAACGGGGAAGATTCGCGCCGCCTGAGGAGTGTAACGCGCGCAAGGGGCGTATCGTGCGGGACGCGGATACAATACTGGGATGGACTTCCGCACCCATCTTCAGGCGCCGATTGAAATCCTCAAGGCGCAACCGGATGCGCGGCGCGGGCGAGGCCGGCATGAGGAAATTTCTGCGCCTGCTGCGCTATGGGTTGCCGTACACGCTGGAATGGCTGCCAGGGGTCATGCTGTCGGCGCTCGTGGGCGTGCTTGACACCTTTCGTATCCTGCTGCTGCAGCCGATCTTCGATCGTGTTCTGGCCCGAGCGCGCCCGAAGGCCCGATCCTTCTCGGTCTTCCAGAAGTCGCAGTGGCATTTCGACCTGCAGGAGCCTGATTCCGCATTTCCTGCACATGCACAACGCCTGGGATGTCGTGGCCTTTGCGCTGGTCGTCTCGACGCTTCTAAAGGGCCTGTGCGATTATCTGGGAACTTATCTGGTCAACTACGCGGGCTTCGGCACAATTACCGATCTGCGCAATCACCTCTACGAAACTACGCTGCGCCGCTCCTCGAGCTTCTTCCACAAGCATCCCACCGGCACCATCCTTTCCACGCTCATCAACGACGTGGACCGGGTGCAGACTGCGCTGAGTTCTGTGCTGGGCGATTTTCTGCAGCAGTTCTTCACTTTCGTGGTGGCGATCGTTCTGATCATCAACCTGGGCGGGTACCTCAGCTGGGCGCTGGTGCTCTTCATTCCGGTGGTGATCACCTCGGCGCGCAGGATCGGCCGCGAAGTCCGCACCCGCACGCGCACCGGCCAGGACAAGCTGGCCGAGGTGCAGAACATCCTGCACGAAACGGTGACGGGCAACCGCATCGTGAAGTCGTTCAACACCGAGCTGTGGGAGATTCTGCGCTTCAAGAGCGCGGCCAAGCGGCTCTTCCGCGCCAACCTGCGCAGCGTGCGCATTCAGTCCATCAGTTCGCCGCTGATGGATACAGTCGGCGCGATCGCCATGGCGTTGTTGCTGTTGGATCGGCCGCAACGAGATCAAGAGCGGCCACATGACCATCGGCGTATTCGGCGCCTTCATCTTTCTGCTCTTCAAGCTCTACGATCCGTTGCGCCGGTTCGCCTTCTTCTACAACAGCTTCCAGCAGGCGATGGGCGCTTCGGCATCGATCTTTGCCTTTTTCGATGCCGAGGACGATGTGAAAGAGCGCCCGCGCGCCGCCACGTTCACGCGCTTTCGCCAGGCGATCAAATTTGAGAATGTTGGGTTCTCGTACTCGACCGGCGAAGGCGAGCATCAGATTCTTCACAACGTCGATCTGGAGGTGAATGCCGGCGAAGTGCTGGCCATCGTCGGTCCCAGCGGCGCGGGAAAATCCACGCTGGTCAATCTGATTCCGCGCTTCTTCGACGTAACCTCGGGCCGCATTCATGATTGACGGCCACGACGTCCGCGATTTGACACTGGCCTCGTTGCGGCGGCAGGTGGCGCAGGTGACGCAGGAGACGATCCTCTTCAACGACACGGTGCACAACAACATCGCGTATGGTCAGCCCGACGCCAAGCGCGCGGTGGTGGAGCAGGCGGCGCGCAACGCTCTGGCGCACGACTTCATCCTGAACATGCCGCAGGGCTACGCAACGGTGATCGGCGAAAAAGGCTTTCGGCTCTCCGGCGGCGAGCGCCAGCGCATCGCCATCGCCCGCGCGATCTTCAAGAATGCGCCCATCCTGATTCTCGACGAAGCCACATCGGCGCTGGATTCTGAGAGCGAGTCGCTGGTGCAGGAGGCGCTGGCCAACCTGATGCAGAACCGCACCGTGCTGGTGATCGCGCATCGCCTGTCGACGATCCGCCGCGCCAATCGCATTGCGGTGCTCGAGGGCGGGCGCATCACGGCGATCGGCTCGCACGAGGAGCTGCTCAACAGCTCGCCCACTTATCAGAGGCTCTATCAGTTGCAGTTCATCGACATGCCCGAGACGCCGGAAACGCAGGCGACCGATCCAATGGCGCAGTATCTGCCGTTCGATCGACGGGCGGCGCTTGCCACGAGGGCGCAGGAGTAAGAATGGCCATTTCTTCGATGACCGGGTTTGCGCGGGTGCAGATCCGCGTGCCGCTCGGCGATGAGGAGCAGCTCAGCTACACGCTCGCTGTGAAGAGCGTGAATCACCGCTTTCTCGATCTTCAGTTCCGGCTGCCCCCCGGCCTCGACGCGCTGGAGATGGAATTGCGCAGGGTGCTGAAGGAAAATCTCGTCCGCGGTCACGTCGATTTGACGCTGTCAGTCGACCGCTCCTCGCAAGCCAAGGCCGGATACAATCGCGAATTGATCTCCGGCTATCTCGCTGCATTCGATGCCGCGCGCCGCGAGCACGGCTTGAAGGGAGAGCCGGACTTGAACGCGGCTTTGCGGCTGCCCGGCGCTCTGCAGGCCGAGGATCGCAGGCAACGACGACTTGGCGGCGCTGGCGGCCAACGTGCTCGAGCAGATCGGTCCGCTGCTGGAGCAGTTGAAGGCCATGCGCGCCCGCGAGGGCGAGGCGCTGGAGGCCATTCTGCGCGGCACGCTCGACCGGCTTGCCGCAGCCACGGCCAGCGTGGCGGAGCTTCGGCCGGAGATCGAGCAGCGCTGCCAGGAGCGGCTTGCGCAACGGCTGACCGCGGCAGTGGGGCCGGAGTTCAACCAGCAGAGAGTGCTTGAGGAAGTGGCTGTGCTTGTGGAGCGCAGCGACATCAGCGAAGAGCTGGCGCGCATGACGACGCACATCGAGCATTTTCGCGAGCTGCTGAGCGCGGGCGGCGAAGCGGGCAAGAAACTCGACTTTCTGCTGCAGGAGATGAACCGCGAAGCCAATACGCTGCTCTCCAAGACGCGCGGGCGTGAGCGGGAAGGGAATGCGCATCACCGAGCTGGGGCTGGCGATGAAAGCCGAGATCGAAAAGGCGCGGGAGCAGATTCAGAACGTGGAATGAAACAGGGAACAAGGGCTAGGGAACAGTGTGAGTGTGAGTGTGAATGGACAGTGTGCACCGATCGATGACCACTCACACTCGCACTCACACTAAACGCTGAACGGAAAGGGATCGACGAACTTTGGCAGGAATTCTATTTATCATCTCGGCGCCGTCAGGCTCGGGCAAAAGCACGCTGGTGAGCGAGCTGCGCAAGCAGGTGAGCGGCGTCGACTTTGCCGTCTCGTGGACCACGCGCGCGCCGCGCGGGTCCGAGGAAAACGGGCGCGAGTATCACTTCACCACCCGCGAAGAGTTCCAGCGCATGATCGACGCAGGGATGTTTCTGGAATACGCTGAAGTCTTTGGGAAAGACCTTTACGGCACGCCTCGCCAATCTCTCGACGACGCGCTGGCCGCCGGCCACGACCTGATGCTGGACATCGACGTGCAGGGCGCCGCGCAGGTGCGCGCCAAAATGCCGGAGGCGGTGGGCATCTTCGTTTTGCCGCCCAACCCCAAGGTTCTGCGCACGCGCTTGCGCAATCGCAGCCGCGCCGAAGGCGTGATGGACGAGGACGAATTGTTTCGCCGTCTCGGCCAGGCCCGCAAGGAGATTGAGAATTATCGCCAATACGGTTATATTTTGGTCAATGACGTTCTCGACCGGGCGGTAGCGCAACTGGAAGCCATTGTGCTGGCTGAGCGCTTTTATCGCAATGGCGAAGTGATCGCTTATCGTTCGCGCCGGGTGTTGGAGGTCGCTGCGGCCTGCCTGCAATCGAACTCGCAGGAGCGGCTCAAACCTGTGCTGGAGGCCTTTGGCATCGATGGCGACTCCGGCCAGCAGCAACTTCCTTTTGGAGATGACTCCGATGACGATTGAGACCAGGTTCGATTCCAACTACCGCAAGGTTCTGGTGGCTGCCCGGCGCGCCCGCCAGTTGCAGAACGGCTCCCAGGCGCTGGTCCCCACTCGATCGACAAGGCTTGCCGCATTGCGCAGGAAGAGATCGAAGCCGGGAAGATTGCTTACGTGAAGAACGAAGTTGAGGTGACAAAGCCGCTGGTGGAGGGCCCGGCGATCCCCATCCTGCTGAGCTAATAGCCGGATCGTGTCAGCAGCAGACGTCTGCGCGCGCGGCAGTTGTCCCATCGGTCACTGCGGCTGAGCCTGATCGCACCGCGAACTGTGGACCATGAGCGAAAAACCGCGCGCTGTCCGCTGTCCACTGCACTACAATCGACATCATGAGAGTGATCGTAGGCGTCTCCGGCGGAATCGCTGCGTATAAGGCAGCAGAGCTGGTGCGCGCCTTGCAGCGCCAGGCGGTCGAAGTGCACGTGGTGATGACCGCCGCGGCGCAGAAGTTTGTGCAGCCGCTCACCTTTGCCGCGCTTACCGGCCACAAAGTCATCACCAGCCTGTGGGAGGAGTGGGACGCGGGCGATGCCGCGGACGAGCAGAACGGCATTGACCACATCGCCGAGGCGCAATGGGCCGATGCGCTGGTTGTCGCTCCGGCGACGGCCAATATTCTGGCCAAATTTGCTCACGGCATCGCCGACGATTTTCTCTCCACGCTGTATCTGGCGACCACTGCGCCGGTCATGGTCGCGCCGGCAATGAACGTGAACATGTGGAACCATCCGGCCACGCAGGCGAATATTGAAATTCTGCGCCAGCGCGGCGTGGGCATCATTGAGCCGGGGACGGGCGAGCTGGCCTGCGGCATGGTGGGCGCGGGCCGCATGGCGGAGCCGGAGGCGATTGCGCGAGCGGTGCTGAGCGCGCTCGGGCGGCGTCACGATCTGGCCGGCGAAGTGGTGCTGGTGACCGCGGGCGGAACGCGCGAGGCGCTCGACCCGGTGCGCTTCATCGGCAACCGTTCCAGCGGCAAGATGGGTTACGCGCTGGCCGAGGCGGCGCGCAGCCGCGGCGCAAAGGTGATTCTCATCAGCGGGCCGTCGAGCCTGCATGCGCCGGCGCATTGCGAACTGGTGAAGGTGACTACCGCGGACGAGATGCGGAACTCGGTGCTCGCGCGCATGAACGAAGCCACGCTGGTGATCAAGGCCGCGGCCGTGGCCGACTATCGGCCGGTCGCGGTCTCCGCGCAGAAGCTCAAGCGCACCGGTCCGATGACGCTCGAGCTTGCGCCGACCGAAGACATTCTGGCCGAGGTGGTGCGCCGCCGCCGGCCGGGGCAGCTGATCGTCGGCTTTGCCGCCGAGACCGAGAATCGCATGGAAAACGGCCGCGCCAAGCTGCTGGCCAAGGGCGCCGACGCGATTGTGGTGAACGATGTGGCCGGCGAGGGCGTGGGCATCGACGCCGACACCAATGCGGCGACATTTCTCACGCGGGCCACGGCCGTCGAACTGCCGCAGATGCCCAAGCGCCAGCTCGCCGACCGCATCCTCGACGAGATTCTCACTCTGCGCCGCCCGCGGCCTGTGGTGCGTTGAGCTCGATGACGAGCGGGATGCGGAAGCGCAGCGACAAGCAAGCCATCCAGGACCGCGTGCTGGACGAGAGCATTCCCGCCGGCGCTGCGCGACGCCAGCTCATCGTGGAGTGAGCAGCTTGCCGCGCGCGCTCGATCCCGCCACTCGCGACGCTCTCGCCGAGCGGCTGAGGTTCTATCGCGATCTCGGGCTGACCGACTTTTACCGCAGAGATGTGGAGCCGGCCATCGCAGTCGACGATCCCAGGCTGGGCCGAAGCGTGGCTGAAGAGCTGGCGGAACGAGAGGGGCTCTTGCAGGCAGCGGTTGCGGCTGCGGCACAATCTGCGATCGAACCCGCGGCACAGCAGGAGAACTTTTTCGGAGAGGAACCCACGATCAAACCTCGCAAAGGCTTTTCCGCGCCTCCGCAGATCGCCGCCGCCGTTCCCGCGGAGGAACGCGCCGCCGCGTTCAGAACTGATTCGCGAAGACCTCGGCGACTGCACGCGCTGCGCGCTGCACAAGGGCCGCAACACCATCGTCTTTGGCGTGGGCAATCCCGCCGCGCGGCTTGATGTTTGTGGGCGAAGGGCCGGGCGCCGATGAGGACGCGCAGGGGCTGCCCTTCGTGGGCCGCGCCGGGCAACTGCTGAACAACATGATTGCCGCGATGGGACTGAAGCGCGAAGAGTGCTACATCGCCAACGTGGTCAAGTGCCGGCCGCCGGGCAACCGCACGCCCGAGCCCGAGGAGGCCAACACCTGCTCGCCGTTTCTCTTTCGGCAGATTGACGTGGTGCGGCCGCAGGTGCTGGTGGCGCTGGGTGCGACGGCGGCGACGTATCTGCTGGGCGCGCGGCAGCCGCTGGCCGGGCTGCGCGGCCGCGTGCACGCCTTTCGCGGCATGAGCCTCATCGTGACCTATCACCCGGCGTTCCTGCTGCGCGATCCGCGGCAGAAGAAGGAAGCCTGGGCGGATTTGCAGATTGCGATGAAGGAGCTGGGGCTGAAGGCGCCGGCGAAGTGATGAACAAACGCCGCAAAACTCCGCCCCTCACAGAACACTGCGCGATTTGCGGATGTCAACTTCACCGGACGCCCGGCACGTACGCACGGCCGACAATTGAGGGGCGTAGTGGTGCGTCGAAGCATCACTTTATTGCCGAACGATTTTTCGGGCGCTCCAAAAACAGACGCGGCACAAAAACGGAAGGCATATTTAACGAGTGTCCGTGGCGATGCGAAGGAGAGTTTGGCTTATTCTGCTACGAGTGTCACGAAGAACTCTTGCACAATCCCGTTATGCTCCCTGAGGATATTGCACTTTTCACTGAGTTAGTCCGAATGCGTAACCTTGCGGAACAGATCAAAGTGCCGGAACGTGTGAAGATTGCTGGACGAATCGCCTTGTTCCACGAAGTGATTGCACGGGGTGTGACAATCCTCCACGATGAGGAGACCAAAGGCACCAAAACCATTGCGATGACTAATTGCGAATAAACGCATGTGGCGAAAGCCACTACAGTAGCCAGGATGCCATTGGCGCCATCAATTTCTTGCCTTTACGCCGCTCGCACCTTCTCGACGGCCAGCCGCAGGCCCATGGCTTTGAGGATAGCGGTGAGGCTGCGCAGCTCCGGATTTCCTTGTTCGGAGAGCGTGCGGTAGAGCTGGGTTGGATTGAGGTTGGCCTTCTTCGCAACGTCTTGCACGCCGCCGAAGGCTTTGGTCATCTGGCGCAAGACGATGAGAAGCTCGCCCTGTTCCCCATCCTCAAGGATGCTGTTCAGCAGTTCGAGAGCATAGGCGGGGTCCTCCTTGAGCAACTCCGCCATGGCTTCGTCGTGGGTCCTGTCTCTCATCGCTCCATCCTCCTCTGCCAGTCCGCCCAATATCCACAGGCCCGCTCGATGTCCGCATCCTGGGTTCGCTTGTCGCCTCCGCAAAGCAGAAGAACCACCTGACTGCCGGCGACAGCGTAATAAACTCGATAGCCCTGCCCGACGTCGATACGAAGCTCCCAAACCTCATCCCGGCAAAACCGATGATCGCCGAAGTTGCCCAGCTCGATCCGGTTGATTCTCCGGTCGATCGCGATCCTCGCACGTGTGTCGCGGAGTTGCCGCCGCCATTCCATGTAGACGTCTTTGTCATTCTTCGTCAGGTAATGGCGAATCTCATACACTTGCATATTATCGTTTATAAACGAACTAAAGTCAACAGGAAACTGATGAAAGAGAGGTTGGGGATGACGTCTTGCGCTTCGGCGCACCGCCCCGCCGCATCCCCTACACTGAATCTTGTCTCCCATGCCTGCTTATTGCGAAGTCGCGTTGCCGGTGCCGCTGGACCACACGTTTACCTACGGTGTGCGCCCGGGCCAGGCGCCGCAGCGCGGGGCGCGCGTAATTGCGCCCTTCCGCAACGAGAAGCTGATCGGCGTGGTGACGGCGCTCGACGCCAAGGCTCCGCCGGATGTCGAGGTCCGGTATCTCGAAGCCGTGCTCGATGAGGAGCCGCTGCTCAGCGAGCATCTGCTGGAACTGGCGGAGTGGACCGCGCAGTACTACCTGGCGCCGCTGGGCGAGGTGCTGCGCGCCATGTTGCCGCTGGCGGCCGAGGTGCGGCGCACGGTTTATTACCGGATCACGGATCTGGGGCGCGATGTGCTGGCGGCGAGCCGATGGGACGGCGAATCAGCTGGCGAAGGGAATCGCGAGCGCATGGCCGCCGGCCGGCGCGCAAGCTCTCAAGCGAAGGCCAGGACATGGAGCGGCGCGTGCTGGAGCGGCTGGCCTCGGGCGAGCCGGTGAAGGTGTCCACGCTGCGCACGGCCACGGCGGCATCGCTGCCGCTGCTGGCCGGCATGGTGCGCAAGAAGTGGATTGCGCGCGAGACCGCGGCCGCCGAGCGCGATGCGCGGCGCATGGAGCGGTTTGCCGTGCTGGTTGCCGACGGCGCGGCTGCCCGCGCTGACCGAAAAGCAGCAGGCGATTCTGGCCGAGCTGGCGGCGTGCGGCGGCGAGTTGCCGCTGGCCGAGCTGCGGCGGCGCGAGCTGCCTTCGTCGACTCTGCAGACTCTGGTGCGGCGCGGGCTGGTGCGCATCGAGGAGCGGCCGGAGGCGTTTCGGCTGGGCGGGCTTGACTCCCGCGTCCGCGCCATTCAGCCTGAACGCGGCGCAAACCGACGCGCTGGCGACGATCACCGCCGCGCTCGGGCGGATTCCATCCGTTTTTGCTTTATGGCGTAACGGGTTCGGGAAAGACGGCCGTCTATCTTGCCGCGATGCAGAAGGCGCTCGACCGCGGCCTGACGTCGATTCTGCTGGTTCCCGAGATCGGGCTGACGCCGCAGATGGCCGGCCTGCTCGATCAGGCCTTCGGGCAAACGGTGGCGCTGCTGCACTCCGCGCTCACGCCGGAGGAGCGCAGCGAGCAGTGGCGGCGCATTCGCCGCGGCGAGGCGCCGATTGTGGTGGGCACGCGCTCGGCGATCTTTGCGCCCGCGCCGAATCTGGGCCTGATTCTGGTCGACGAGGAGCACGACCAGAGCTACAAGCAGGAAGAGACGCCGCGCTACAACGCGCGCGACGTGGCCGTGATGCGCGCCAAGCTGGCCGGCGCGGTGGTGGTGATGGGCTCGGCGACGCCGTCGCTCGAAAGCTGGCAGAATGCGGAGCAGGGCAAGTACACGCGCATCGAACTGCGCGACCGCGTGATGAACCGGCCGCTGCCCGAGGTGGAGCTGATCGACATGCGCCGCGAGTTCCAGGAGACGGGCCAGGACCAGCTCTTTTCGCGATCGCTGGTGGAGCAGACCAAGGCGGCGCTGGAGCGCGGCGAGCAGGCGCTGATTCTGCTCAACCGGCGCGGCTACTCGTTTGCCGTGATGTGCCGCGCCTGCGGCGAAAAGCTCGAATGCCAGAACTGCGCCATCGCGCTCACGCATCACAAGGCGCCGGTCGGAGGACTTGCGGCGAAGCGCGCGCAGGGCAGCGGCTGGAGTGCCACTACTGCGGCTACCGGCGCACGGTGCCGGCGCGCTGCCCCAAGTGCGACAGCGAGCACTTGTACTATCTCGGCGCGGGCTCGCAGCAGGGCGAAGAGCGGCTGCACGGAGATCTTTCCCGGCGCGCGCATCGGCCGCATGGATCGCGACACGGTGCGCGGGCGCTACGATCTGGAGCAGATTGCTGGCGCGGCTGCACTCGGGCGAGATCAATCTGCTGGTGGGCACGCAGATGATCGCCAAGGGCCACGACATTCACAGCGTCACGCTGGTGGGCGTGGTGGGCTGCGACCACGCGCTTTCGATGCCGGATTTTCGCGCCGCCGAGCGCGTCTTCCAGCTGATGACGCAGGTGAGCGGGCGCGCGGGGCGCGGCGATTTGCCGGGCCGCGTGGTGGTGCAGACCTACTATCCCGATCACTACGCGATCCTGGCCGCCACGACGCACGACTACACGGCCTTTGCCGAGCGCGAGCTGAAATACCGGCGCTGGATGCATTATCCGCCGTTCGGCGCGCTGGCCAACGTGCTGGTGCAGTCGCAAAAGCTGGAAGAGGCGGCGGGGTGGGCCGTCTGTGCTGGGCAAATATCTCGTCCAAAACCAGAACCGCGGAGCGGTGCGCGTGCTGGGGCCGTGCACCGCGCCCATCGCGCGCATCAAGGGCGTCTACCGCTTCCACATGATTCTGAAGAGCGCGACTCGCGCAAGGCGCTGAATGAGGCGCTGCGCGGCATGCTGGCGCACGCCGCGGAGAAGGATGTGCCGCGGCGCAACCTGATCGTGGATGTGGATGCGCTGCGGCTGATGTAGCGAGCCAGCATCCCCGCGGCGGGCCAGAGAACTGGCACGCCGAACCCAACAGGACCTGACGTATAATCCTGCCCATGGACGGCATTTCAACTCTGACAGGGATACTCTCCGGCGGCGTTGCGGGCGCTGTAATATCCGCTATATGGAACCACTTCAGCAAGCTCTCGCTCCAGCGAAATGAGGCGAGCTTTACGGCGAAACTCACGACGCTCGAACATGAGTTTCAGCGTTCACAAAGGCAGGCACAAGCTGAAATTGATCGCTCGGTATTCGTGACCCGTGCGCATTTTGAAACCGAATTTGAGGCTATGAAGGATATCTTCAGCAGTCTGTCCGAGGTGAGGCTTGCAATGAATGCTATTCGCCCCATGTTTGCGATAGAAGCTGCCGACGAAACGCAGGACGAAAGGCTCAAACGATTATCGGAGCGATTTAAAATACTCATGATCGCTACCGACAAGTTGCTCAATACATCGGAATCAAAAGCGCCATTCTATTCAGAGGAGTTATACGAATCGATAAACGATTGCTGGAAGACAGCAGCGATGGAGATCAACTCAATTAAACAAGCTGGACCGGATTCGCTTAAAACAGACGGATACCTTCAGTCAGCAAAAAACAATGATAAATTCTCGGAAGGCTACTTCAAATCGGTGAGGATTATTCGCAACCGCATTTCCAAATTGGCGATATTGCCGGGTAACTAAGTTTCTGACAGCGAGAATCGATATGCGCATGCACAATCCGCCACACCCAGGCAAAGTGCTTCGGGAGTTTCTAGGCGACGTGGACGTAACGACCGCGGCCAAGCATTTGAAGGTTTCCCGCGCCACGCTTTCCCGCATCCTCAATGGCAGGGCCGGTATCTCGGCCGATATGTCGCTGCGTCTATCCGCCGCTTTCGGCACCCACGCAGAAATCTGGTATGAGTTGCAAACCGATTACGATTTGTGGCAGGCCTCCAAGAGGAAACAGCCAAAGATCGAGCTGTTCCATCGGGCGGCTTAGGAGGGAAAGCCGGCGGGCGGTCCTCAATCACGCCCTTCGACCGCCGCGGCAACCTCGTGAAGGTTGAGGCACCAAGATTTATGGCTGAGGCGAGAAAATCAGAAGAGGGGGTGGGCCAGCTGCTCTTATAGTAAGGACTTATTCCGATATCTGCTCAATGCCTAACAATGCTCTGAGAAATTGATCCGGGGTTGGCGAAGGTGGCCGTTCGTCTACATGGGACAGATAACGAGAAGAATCCGGTCCCCAATCAAAATACACACCGGCGTTTGGCTGTTTGAGCGAGGCTGCTAGTTCCCGTGAAATTTCAAGCTCTTGCGAAAAAAGTTGCGTCTGCTTCCGATCGCCAAGGAGACGCTCGAAGATGTCCATCCGATAACGGCCCTCTACAAAGCTGAAAGACGTGCCGTCCTTAGGGTTAAGAAATGATGGTTGGCTTCTATGCCGGTTTCGCCAACGAATAGGCCGCTTCCGCGAACGAGTCGGTCATTACCGTATACCCAAATGTTGAAATTCTGATGAGTCTCGTTCCGCGAGAGGGTAGCGTGCATGGATTCTATGACGCGCCCACGTTTTGATGTGGAAAAGAGCAGTGTGCGCAAATAAACCTTTGGGAGCAGGGCGTCGTCGTGCGCACGAGGAGCGTCAGGGCCGAAGAAGATGACCGTGGGCTGAGTCATCTTGACCGTCCCCCTACGAAATAGGGTGAGCCAAGCGGTCAAAGAGGACACGCCGAGAGCCAGCACTGAAATAGCGATCGAAAGTGGATCAGCCATGCATCAAGATTCTACTCGTTGAATCTGGAGTTCCAAGGGCCTGATTGTGCGACTGCGGATTTCAGGGAGCTGAAGGTCGCTGCTCCCTCCGGGTGGTTCCGCAGGGGCTAAACCCCGTAGTTATTTGGGGCGTCGCTCGGCAGTCAGGGCTGAAGCCCCGACCTACCAGCCAAGCCCTGATACAAGACTCGCCGGCCGTTGGCGGGTCGCTCGGGATGAAAGGGAGCGGGGAGCAGGGGACAGAAAGACGGGGAGTAAGGATGGGGCGCCCGGCGACGGCGCGCGAAATTATTCGCTTGCTGAAAATCGATATGGCCGGTATGATCCGGGGCAGTTCATCGTGTAGGCGTGCGGTTGGTCCTCGAATTCCCCCGGTTGGCCATCGGTCGAGGGGGAGGCTGCACGCGAGGATGCGCCTCAGAGGCCGCCGCACTCTGGCACGGAGCGGCCCGGCGGTGCGGCGCGTAATGGCTTCCGTTTTTCTGAGAGCGGAACGAGCTTCCGCGCGGTCATGAGCAAGCGCGGTCTGTGGACTCTGGAAGCTGTCCTTGGGCGGATCGCAGTCCTTTCCCGGCAAACGTTGGCGCAGCAACCATGGGGGCGCCGACCAACTGCCTCAGCGTTCAACAAATCGCGGGCCCTGTTCATGGGCGTGAAGTTCCTTGTTCCCTGGGAAGGGAGATGGGCAGCACGACCTGAGTGGGTTTTTGGCGATTTGAGGAGGAGAATATGCGAACCTTTACGAGAGTGTTTCTAGCCGCGATTCTGCTGGTCTGCGTGCTTCCGCAGCAGGCGATCCCACAGAGCCGGGCGAACTTCTGGTTCCTGAACAACACCGGGAAGGAACTGCACAACCTGTATGTTTCGCCGCACTCACAGAATTCGTGGGGCACGGATGTGCTGGGGCGTGCAACTCTGCCTGCGGAGATGGGAACGTTGATCGTCTTTCCGCCCTCATGGCGCGGTGTGTGCCACGAGGATTTCAAGCTGGTCTTCAGTGACGGAACCTCTCAAACATACACGCAAGGCATCAATGTCTGCCAACTGCATGCTTTGCAGTTCGACGCGGGCACGGTGAGCGGGATTCTGAAGGGAGCAGGCCCCTTCGATATGCTCTTTTGGGCGCGCGGCCCAGGTCTCAAATCTCCGCTTCTGCAAGTAACGTGGGCGGCCCGGGTCTCGCCGCTGGGCAGGAGACCCGGGAGACCACGAGTCTCGATCCGCCTCACGTTCCGCTCACCAGGGCGCAACCGGCGGCTGGCTCAGGCTTTGCGCACCTACACATCGAATGCTCCCTGCTTCCGTTGCTTGCGCACGCTTGTGAAGTGCGCCGCGGGGACGCCGAAAGTACGCCGACCAACCACTGATAGACAAACGGCACGATCGCTGCGGGACCGTGGCTTGCCGGCGTGCACGGACTTCGCTAGCGGGAGTGCAGTGAAGGGGTCGATGTTGAGAAGCTGCAGGAGCGAGTTGTCGTAGAACGGCGTGGGCGTGAAGGTGAGCACGAAGAGGGCGATGCCGAGGATGCCGAGGACGACGCGGCTGGGGGAGAGGTCGGTGTCGATGGGAACTTTGGGATGGCGCAAGGCGGGAATGAGCAGGAACAGTCCCCAGAAGATCCAGCCTACCCAGTAGACGGCTCCGGCAAGGAACAGGAGGAAGGGCAGGAGATTGGTCGCCAGCGCGGTGCAGCCGGGGCGAGAGCGCGTAGAGAATGTGTCCGCCGTCGAGTTGGCCGCCGGGGATGAGATTCAGCGCGGTGATGAAGAGGCCGATCCATCCGGCCACGAGCACCGGATGCGGCGCAGCCTGATGGAACGAGGGAACGACGGGTTCCATCATCAGCAGACGATGCAGCAATTGGATGGTCAGCGGGTCGCCGCCAAAGCGGACGAGGGACTGCGGTGCGCCGCCGGGCTTGGGCACGCTCAGCAGAAGTCCCACGGCGACGGCCAGCGCCGAGGCGACATAGCCGGCCAGCGGCCCGTAGATTCCCACGTCCATGAGCGCATCGCGGCTGGGGATGCGCGAGCGGATGCGGATGACGGCGCCGAAAGTTCCGCTGAGCGTGGGCGCGGGAAGCACCCAGGGCAGAGTGGCGCGAATGCGGTGCGCGAGGCAGGCGGAGTAGTGGCCGAACTCGTGGATCAGGAGGATGCCGAGCAGCGTAAGCGAATAAGCAAAGCCCGAGGCGAAGAGGCCGGGATGGCGAAGGAGCCAAGCCCAGGGCCACAGGTCACTGTCGCGCACCACCGGCGGCAAGCCTTCGAGGAAGTTCTGCATGAACCGTGCGCCGTTCACGGTGGTGGTGACGATGCTGGCGGCGAGAAGCAGCAGCCGGCAAGCCATACTCCCGAAAAGTGAACGCAACCGGCACCTTTCCTTATCGCGACTCATGGTTCGAGGGACCATGGGTGAGCCGACCGAGAATGGAGCTACGCACGCGCAGACCTCCCGGCTGGGCGCACCCGCGGTCAGTCGCTCACGAGGCGTCTGATTTCGGCTTGCCGCACGCTGCAGCTAGCTGCTCGGCGCGCCCGGCTCCAGCGCGTGGAGTTCCTTGCCCGGCTTGAAGCGCACCGCTTTGCCGGGAGCGATGTTGACCTCAGTCCCGGTGCGGGGGTTGCGGCCGATGCCGGTTTTGCGCGCGCGGACGCTGAAGACGCCGAATCCGCGCAGTTCGATGCGCTCGCCGGCCGCCAAAGCCTGTTTCAGGCCCTCGAAGACCGTGTCCACTGCCGCCTCGGCCTTGGTGCGCGGCAGGCCCGTGCGCTCGACCACGTTGTGAACGATATCCTGCTTGATCAATGGAGTCTCCTCGCTCGCCGTGAACTGGGTGTTGCCTGTCAAACGCACCTACACCGCTCATAGTACAGATTTTGCTGCGATTAGGAAACAGGGAACAAGGGAACTGAGGGAGCGAGGGAACATGGATCGCGTGGAACGCGTGAAGTGGCGTGAGGTCGCGAGGACATGCGAGTCGGAAACGGCGCGATTGTCAATCGGCGCGGGCGTTGCGTAAGATGAGTTTTCGAGTCCGTAGCCAACTCCGCCACATCGCCGGAGGCCTCAGCACCGGAACAGGAGACGCATGTCGATTCAGAAGCGACCGATGGATCAGGGAACAGGCCCTCAAGCATCGCATGATCGAGCCGTTCAGCGAAAAGCAGGTGGCGCAGCGGCGTGATTTCCTATGGTCTTTCTTCGTACGGCTACGACCTGAGGGTCTCCAACGAGTTCAAAATTTTTACCAACGTGAACAGCGCCATCATCGATCCCAAGGCGTTTGACGAGCGGTCGTTTGTTTCGGTGCAGGCGGATTCGGTGATCATTCCGCCCAATTCGTTTGCCCTGGCGCGTTCTGTGGAGTACTTTCGTATTCCCAGAGATGTGCTGACGATCTGCGTGGGAAAGTCGACCTACGCGCGTTGCGGAATCATCGTGAACGTGACGCCGTTCGAGCCGGAGTGGGAGGGTTTTGTCACCCTGGAGATCTCGAACACCACTCCGCTGCCGGCCAAGGTGTACGCCAACGAAGGACTGTGCCAGATTTTGTTTTTCCACGGGGATGAGCCGTGCGAGACCAGCTATGCGGACCGCAAGGGCAAGTATCAAAAGCAGCAGGGAATCGTGCTGCCCAAGCTGTAGAAGTAGTTGTCGAAATCCTGCCACGCCGAAGCAGCGAGGATCGATCCACGAGGGCCCCAATGATGAACGATGTCCGGATGCCACCTTAGCGTCAACGCCCTAGCACCTATTTCTCAGCCGCCAGATGTTGGTTGTATTCCGGTTTCGGCTCACACCGTCAATGATTCAATTCAGGGACGCCTTCCTCGGATTTGGGTTCAGATCGACCCATTCGGGCTGGACTCGTGCGATTCGGATTCACCGGGCCGGCCATGGCACGGTCGTACGCTGCGGCCTGTGAGCGCTCTTGACATGCCGGCCGAAACAGGCAACATCGAGACCAGATCGTCGCGGCTGTTTGGAGCAGACGCGGCGAATCTGCTCAATCGCGACCTCAGATGCACTGATATTTCTTCTCCCGGATCACCAAAGGCTAGATCGACAGTGGACTTCCAGCAGGACCGGTGCGACCTGGCTGGCCTGAGACGGGATGTGGCGATGACATCGTCGAAGCACGGTTCTGGCGCAATTCGCATCGGGGTAGCGGCGGATGAACCGATTCGCGTGGCCGGCCTGGCAAGCATCTTTGATCAGCCCGGGCAGGATGGCGAAGCGCAACTCGTTCCAGTCATCGGGAACCTGGGGGAACTGCTGGCGCTCGACGACATCGAGTACATTGTTGTCGACCTCCATTCCACTCTGGGCGGTCTGGAGGCACTGGAAACGATTCGGCGCGACCGGCCGGACATCCGGTCGATCGTGATTGGGCCGGAGGGCGACGATGAACTGGTTTTGAGTTCGATCATCGCCGGGGCCAGGGCCTACCTAGGGCAATCCGCGGGCCCTGAGATGGTGCGCAAAGCGATCGATGTGGTGACTGTGGGGTCGATATGGGCTCCTCGGCGCCTGCTTTGCCGCGTAATCGACCGTCTGCTGGGGTTTCCTAATATATCGCAAGCTGCCTATGGACAACAGCTTACACAGCGAGAACAACAGGTCCTGGAACTCATCCTGGGGGCGCATTCAACGCGTGAGATCGCCAGTCAGACTGGGCATCGAGCATCGCACCGTAAAGGCCTACGTGGGCCGCCTGATGCGCAAGACAGGCGCCGACAACCGCATCCGGCTCTCCATGTCGGCGCTGAACCGTTCCCTTGCTGCCGCAGAGCACATGACCGGCGCGGCAGGGGTGGCTCGCCAGAAAGTGCCTCAAATTAGGTTAATTCAGGTTACTTTCAGCCACAGCCCCTAAGTACTCTTGTGTAATTGCCCTGAATTTCCACATGCTTGTTCACAGAAACAACGCAGATCTGGGGAAAGGAGTTCCCAGGCGGCATGTTTCCATGAAGCCTGGGAACTCCTCTTTTTTCGTGACTTCCGCGGAGAAGTCCATCTGCGATCGGTTCTTCAGCCCTCCCCCCGCCACATTCTGGCATCGGAACGTCAGGAACGGTTTTCCGTTCCTGATATCCTGCTTCCCACTGCCGCTCCCTGGTCTAGCCCTGCTAAGCGTTTGGCATCGTACAGGTTAAGTACCCGGTTGCCGCATGCGCCGCGTTTGCACAGGTGGAGCGTGCGACTTAGTCCGCCAATGCTGTAGGCTGTTCGAGGAGGATTCGGCATCGCCTGCCAGCCGTTGTTCCCTGAGACCCTCCTGATCGATTTCCCTGGCTGCGGTAGGAATGCCTCCAACTCAGAGTTCTCGCATCCCCGGCGTAAAGCCGGCGGAACGGAAAGGACATGGATATGAAAAAGGCCATTGCATCGATTTGCCTCAGCCTTCTGCTTACATCCACAGCCGTTCGCCGCCTCCTCGAAGGAGGATTTGCAGGCGCGCATCGACTCGGCCAAGATGGTCCTGGACCAGATCATGGGCGCCAAGGACAGGACCATCCCCAGCAACATTCTCAAGTCGGCCACGTGCGTCGCGGTTGTTCCCGGAATGGTGAAGGGCGCGTTTCTTGTGGGCGCCCAGTACGGTCAGGGCGTGGTAACCTGCCGCACTGGCCACGGCTGGAGCGCGCCGGTGTTCATCCGCATGGCCGGCGGATCGTTCGGATTCCAGATTGGCGGCCAGGCCACCGACTTGGTTCTGGTTGCCGTGAATGACCGCGGGATGCAGGATCTGCTCAAGAGACAAGTTCAAGATCGGCGGCGACGCTTCGGCTGCAGCCGGTCCGGTGGGCCGCGCCGGAACGGCTTCAACGGATTGGAAGATGAACGCGGAGCTGCTCAGTTACTCGCGCGCCAAGGGCCTTTTTGCCGGCATCGATCTGGACGGCACCAGCGTGAGCCAGAACCACGATGACACGGAGCTGTACTACGGCGCTCCGCACCACTTCGAAGCGATTCTGCAAGGGCGATGTTGCCGTGCCGCCGGGCGCGGTGGCGTTCGTGCGCGACGTCGCGCAGTACTTCGTGCAGGCCAAGGCACACCAATGACGACGCGGCTTCCTGGTCCGGCGTGAGAAGCGCGGTCCACCGTGCTTCTATCCTTTCCGCCCATGGCACGCGGGGAGGATGGCGGAGCGGAGCGGTTCTGCCGTCCGAGGCCGCCAGGGCCTGCGTTGAGCGTCTACACTGATCCTTACTCAGCGATGCGGGAAAACCTTCGAGTATGGACTGGTCGTAGCCGTCGCGCGCTGCCTGGGCCGCATGCCTCGGGGAGTCGCGCGCCGCTTCGCCGGCTTGCTTGCCTTCGCGTCTTACTGGTGCTTTGGCCGGCTGCGCCGAGTGGGCGTGCGCAACCTTGAGATGGCTCTGCCGGAGCTTTCCTCCAAAACCAGGAAAGAAATTCTGCGGCGCGTTTACATTCATCTTGGCTGGCAGCTGGTCGAGTTCTGCCGCATGACGCGCTACACGCCGGAGAACACGCGCGACTGGATGCGGACCGAGGGGCTGGAACATTACCTGGCGGCGCAGGCACGCGGCAAAGGCGTGCTCATCCTCACCGGGCACCTGGGCGCGTGGGAACTTTCGAGCTTCTACCACTCGCTGATGGGCTATCCCATGGGCATGGTCATCCGCAGGCTCGACAATCGCCGCCTGGATGAGTACGTGAACCGCATCCGCTGCCTGCACGGCAATTTTGTTCTGTCGAAGGATGACTTTGGCCGGGGGCTGTTGACGGCCATGCACGCCGGGCAGACGGTGGGCATCCTGATGGACACAAACATGACGCCGCCGCAGGGCGAGTTCGTGAAGTTTTTCGGCATCGATGCCTGCACCGGGACAGGCCTGGCTCACGTGGCGCGCAAGACCGGCGCGGCCGTGCTGCCGGGCTTCATGCTGTGGGAGCCAGGCGAAGAGGAAATACGTGCTGCGCTTCGGCCCGGAGGTCGAGATGCCCCACACCGCCGACCGCGCCGCGGATATTCTGGAAGGCACCGCGCGGTGCACCGCTGTGCTGGAGTCGTGGATTCGGCGCTATCCTGACCAGTGGTTGTGGATTCACCGGCGATGGAAGACGCGGCCGGCGGGCGAGCCGGGGCTGTACGGGAAGTGAACAGGGTAAAGTGGACCGTGATTCGTGAGTCGTGGATCGTGAATCGCGGACGAGGAACAGAGAAGAAGTGAAGAAGTGAAGAAGTGAGCAGTGGACGGCGAACGAGAGGCAGCGATGACGATTGGGGAATTGATTGAACAACTCGGCGGGAAGTTGGCGCAGGGCCGCGCGGAGACGGTGATCACCGGCGTGAACGGGCGTGAGCGCGTGACGACGACGGAATTGCTGTTTGCCGAGGATGCGTCAGCCGTTGCCGCGGCGCTGGAGAGTCCTGCAGGCGCGGTGGTGCTCAAGCCGGGGATGTTTGCAAAGCTACGCGGCGAACCCCGACATTGCGGTTGTTGAGTCGGACCAGCCGCGACTGTGGTTTGCGCGCGCGGCGAAGATGCTGCGGCCCGAGTTGAATTGCGAGCGAATCCACGAGACGGCGGTGGTCGGCGAAGGGGCGATGCTGGGCGGATGGGTGACCGTGGGCCCGCATGCGGTGATCGGGAAGGACGCGCTAGTTGGCGACGGGACGCGCATCGAGGCCGGCGCGGTGATCGGCGAGGGCGTGCGCATCGGCGACATTGCCGGATTTATCCGCGCGTCGTGATCTATCCCGGAACCTACGATCGGCAATCGCGTGATGGTTCACGCCGGCGTCGGTGCTGGGCGCGGACGGATTCGGCTACGTGCGCGATGCGGCGACCGGCGCATACACGCAGTTTCCGCAGCAGGGCACGCTGGTGATTGAAGACGACGTGGAGATTGGCGCCAACTCGACCATCGACCGGGGCGCTCTGGGAGAGACGCGCGTGCGGCGCGGCGCGAAGTTCGACAACCTTGTGCACGTGGGCCACAACTGCGACATCGGCGAAGATGCGATTCTCGTCGCGCTCACGGGAATCTCCGGCTCGAGCACGATCGGCAAGGGTGCGGTGCTCGCGGGGCAGGTGGGCATCGGCGACCATGTGCACGTCGGGCCCGGCGTGATTCTCGGCGGGCAGGCTGGAGTCTTCAGCGGCAAGACGGTGACCAACGAAGGCCTGAAGCCGGGAACCGTTCACTGGGGCACGCCGGCGCGGCCGCTGCGGCAGGTGTTGCGCGAGCAGGCGACGCTGGCGAGGCTGGCGAAGAGGCAGAAAAGCAGCCACTAGCTTCTAGCCTCTAGCTTCTAGCTATGCTGCGGTTGAACCGGCTATATCGATTCTCGAAAGTGAAAGCTAGGGGCTAGAAGCTAGCAGCTAGCAGCTCGGATTGGGCTGGTGGGATGGCCATCATCGTGGTTGGCGGCGGCGGGCGCGGCGCGGGAAAGACCGCGCTGATCTGCGGCCTGATTCGCGCTCTGCCTGAGATTCCCTGGACCGCGATCAAGATCACGAGCCACGCGCACGGCAACCCCACGCCGATCTGGGAGGAGACCGCGCCGGGAGACGAGCCGACACGGCACGCTATCTGGCCGCCGGAGCGCGGCGGGCGCTTCTCGTGACTGCGGAGGAGGCTACGCTGGAAACTGATCGTGCGGCAGATTCTCCGGGAATGTCCGCCGCCAGCGGGAGCGATCTTTGAGTCGAACAGCGTCTTGCGTTGCCTGCGCCCCGATCTTTGCCTTGCCGCCGCTTCAAGCCTCAAGGGAGAGCACAAGCCCTCGTACGAGCTTGTCGAGCAGCGCATGGATGCGATGGTTGAGTTGGCCGGGCACGATCACATCATCGAGGCGGAGAAGATTACGTTTCGTCTGGCGTCGATGGAGCGCGTGTCGCCGACGATGCAGGAATGGCTGCGAGAGAGGCTGCGTGGCCGAAGAGGTCAGTTTGGATTATTGGGGGCTGATACCCGTGGTCGGATTAGGCTGCACCGGAGTCAAACGCATTCGCCGACTCGCACGATACTATCCGGTATGTGTACGGGAGGGCCCAGCCCCCAGCGGCCCCATATCATCCTAGCAGCGCAACCGATTCGCGACATTCATCGGAGGGTGCCCGGATCCTTGACTTCCGGGTCGCATGCCTGTAACGTGGGCCACATCCCTTCGATCTGCCTTTGAATTTTCTCAGGCAAGAGCCGGAGTGTGCGAATTTTGGACACTGTACCGATTTCAGACAGCGCTGCGGCTTCAGACAGTGGCGTGGCCGCAATGGCGGCGCAGCCGAAGAGCGCCGAACCTCCGCAGGTCCCGCAATTGGACGAGGATCGCCTGGCGTGGCTGGCGCTGGCGCTGGCGCCGGGACTGGGGCCGAAGCGGATTCTGGATGCGGTCGCAGCAGCTTGAATCGGCCGAGCCAGATCTTCACGATGCCGCTCACGGCGCTTGAAGGGCTGCAGGTTTCCCGCCGAGGCGGCGCAGTTCCTCTTCGACGGCAAGGGGCGCCGCGCGGCGGAAGAGGAGTGGGCGCGGGTGGCTGCGCAGGGCGCGACGCTGGTCAGCTATTCGCTGCCCGGAGTATCCGGAGCGGCTGCGCGAGATCTACGATCCGCCGCCGGTGCTGTGGGTGCGCGGCGACGTGAAGCTGTTGAGCCGGCCGGCGATCGCCGTGGTGGGAACGCGGCATCCCACGCCCTACGGGACCGGCGTGGCGGAGATGCTGGCGCGGGATCTGGCGGCGCGGCGGCTGCTGATTGTGAGCGGGATGGCGCGGGGCATCGACTCCTGCGCGCACAAAGGAGCGCTGGCAGCGCGCATGCCTACTGTGGCCGTGTGGGGCACGGGGATCGACGTGGTGTATCCCAAGGAGAACAAGAAGCTGGCCGAGGAGATTCTGGCCACAGGCGGGGCGATTGTGAGCGAGGTGCCGATGGGGACGTTTCCCGGCGCCGCAGAATTTTCCCCGGCGGAATCGCATCCTGAGCGGGTTGAGCGTGGCCGTGCTGGTGGTGGAGGCGGGCGAGAACTCGGGAACGCGCGTGACCGCCCGATGCGCCGCCGAGCAGAACCGGGACTTGTTTGCCGTGCCGGGCAATGTGACCAATAAAGGCTCCTGGACGCCTAACACGTTGATAAAACAGGGGGCTAAGCTTGTGGCCACCTGGGAGGACGTGTGGGAGGACCTGCCCTCGCAGGTGCGGCTGGAGCTGGAGGCGCGAGGCTCCGGCTGCATCGAAAGCGGAGCCTGGCGCATCCTTATTGCCTGACCCGGTGCTGCGGCCCCAGGAGGCCATGGTGCTGGAGGTCCTGCGCACCGACGAGAGCCTGCAGATCGACGAGATTCTCGACCTGCTTGAGACGCAACTCACTTCTTCTGAGGTATTTACGGCGCTTTTCGAGCTGGAGATGGCGGGCCGGGTGCGGCAACTGCCGGGCAAGAACTACGTGCGGACGATGTAAGAGGCAGGGAGCAGGGAGCAGCGAGCAGGGAGTAGAGATCCGAGCATCTCGCGGCCGGCTGAGAGTGTGCATGGCCGCGGGAAGGCTCGATTCTGGCAGGTTAGACTCCCGAATTGGTGGAAGTTACTTTCCGGATGCGCCTCCGTATATGGATGCAAAAGGATGGATTTGCGGCGGTTTGCGGGCCGCAAGATGGGATTTCCTGCACGCGGAAATGGGACGGCAGACGAAGAAAAATCTTGCCTTGCCGGTGGAAATGAGGTGGTGTTCCGTGGTAGGGTGCAACACTTGCGGCTGATTTTTTTCGGGTTGAGCGTCGGGAAGGGACCGAGAGACGCAGCGCGACAGAGTTGAACGCGATCGCTCGACCGGAACGGAATTGCCTGGTTTGGCGAGTCAAACGAGATCGGCGAGCCGGAAGGGCAGGTAAGAGAGAGGGAACCGGGTCAAAGGATGGCAACAAGCAAATCACTGGTGATCGTCGAGTCGCCGGCCAAGGCGAAGACGATCGAAAAATATCTGGGCAAGGGATTCGATGTGCGCGCCTCGGTCGGGCACATCATGGACCTGCCCAAGAACGAGCTCGGCGTGGAGCTGAAGAAGCGGACCTTTGAGCCGGAGCTGATCGTGTCTCCGGGCAAAGAGAAGGTGGTTGAGCAGCTGAAGAAAGCGGCGGCCAAGGCCGACGAGATCTATCTTGCGCCTGACCCGGACCGCGAAGGCGAGGCGATTGCGTACCACCTCGCGCTGCAGCTGGGAACCAACGCCAAAGAGAGAAAGAAGATTCGCCGCGTCACCTTCAACGAGATCACGAAGAAGGCCGTGCAGGAGGCGTTCAAGCACGCGCGCGACATCGATCAGAATCTTGTGGACGCGCAGCAGACGCGGCGCGTGCTCGACCGCCTGGTGGGCTACCAGATTTCGCCGCTGCTGTGGGACAAGGTGCGGCGCGGGCTTTCGGCCGGGCGCGTGCAGACGGTGGCGCTGCGGCTGATTGTGGAGCGCGAGCGCGAGATTCGCGCGTTTCAGCCGGTCGAGTACTGGACGCTGGAAGCGCTGCTCCATCCCGAAAAACAGGCCGATCAGAAATTCAAGGCGAAGTTCATCGGCATCGACGGCGAGCCGGCGCGCGTGGCGAACGGCAAGGACAAGGACGGCAAAGAGCAGTTCATCGCAAGCGCGCTGCCCGACAAGAAGCAGATGGACGAGGTGCTGGCGGCGCTCGAGAAGGCGGACTGGTCGATTACCGGCGTGCAGGCGCGCGAGCAGCAGCGCCGGCCGCTGGCGCCTTTCATCACCAGCCAACTGCAGCGCGACGCGGCCAACAAGCTGGGCTTCAACGTGCGCCGCACCATGGGCGTGGCGCAGCGGCTCTATGAGGGCGTCGACATCGGCGCCGAGGGCACGACGGGCCTGATCACTTACATGCGTACCGATTCGCCGCGCGTGGCGCCGGAGGCGATTACCGCGGCGCGCGAGTGGATCGGCGAAGCAGCTGGGCACGAAGTATCTGCCCGATTCGCCGAATGCGTACAAGGGCAAGAAGGACGCGCAGGATGCGCACGAGGCCATCCGGCCTACCGATGCAGCGCGCACGCCGGAGTCGATCGCGCGCTACCTGAGCGACGAGCAACTCAAGCTCTACACGCTCATCTGGCAGCGCTTTGTGGCCTCGCAGATGGTTCCCGCGGTGTACGACGTGACCACGGCGAATATCGCCGCGGTCTCAGCCAAAACCGGCAAGACCTACGATTTCCGCGTGAGCGGCTCGGTGATGCGCTTCGACGGATTCCTGAAGGTCTACGAAGTTTCAGAGGACAAGAAGGACGAAGACGACGAGACCGCGAACCGGCTGCCCAGCCTGGACGGCGTGAAGACGCTGGGGCTCGACGAGCTGCTGCCCGAGGATCACTTTACGCAGCCGCCTCCGCGCTACAACGAAGCTTCGCTGGTGAAGGAGCTGGAAGAGCGCGGCATCGGCCGGCCGTCGACCTACGCGTCGATCATCAACACCATCCAGGACCGCGAGTATGTGGTCAAGCACGGCGGCTCGCGCGGGCGGTTCTATCCCACCGAGATCGGCGTGGTGGTGTGCGACCTGCTGGTGGAGAACTTCCCGTACATCTTCGACACCGCGTACACGGCCAAACTCGAAACCGAGCTGGACGACATTGAAGAAGGCACGGAGAAGTGGACCGATCTGCTGAACGGCTTCTACGACCACTTTGAAGACGAGTTGAAGGACGCCGGCAAGAAGATGCGCAACATCAAGCGCATGGAGCAGGTGACCAGCGAAAAGTGCGAAGTGTGCGGATCGCCGCTGGTGCTGAAGTGGGGCAAGTTCGGCACCTTCTTTGCCTGCTCGGCTTACAACAAGAAGGATCCGACGAGCTGCACCTTCACCAAGGAGAACATCGCCTCCAAGCCCGACCTGAACACGCCGGAGGCGCAGGAGGCCGGCGATACCGAGGAGTACTGCGAGAACTGCGGCAAGGTGATGGTGATGCGGCGCGGGCTCTTCGGGCCGTTCATGGCCTGCCCGGACTACAACGCCGATCCGCCGTGCAAGACCTTCCGCAAGCTGAGCCAGAAGCAGCAGCAGAAGCCGCCCGAGCCGACCGGCGAGGACTTGCCCGGTGTGCGGCAAGCCGCTGGTGCTGCGCCAGGGAGCGTACGGCGAGTTCGTTTCCTGCTCCGGCTATCCCAAGTGCAAATACGTGAAGCAGAACCTGATCGAAGGGATGAAGTGCCCCAAGTGCGGCGAGGGCGACCTGGCCGAGCGCCGCGCGCGCCGGGGCAACGTCTTCTGGGGCTGCACGAATTATCCCAAGTGCGACTTCACCTCGAATCTGAAGCCGGTGGCGAAGAAGTGCCCCAAGTGCGGCAGCCCGTACCTGCGTGGAGAAGACGCTGCAAGTCGGGCGTGTTTCTGGAGTGCCCGAATAAGAAGAAGACCGCCGAAGAAGAGGCAGCGCCGAAGAAGCGCGGCAAGAAAGCCAGCGGCCGCGCTGAAGAGGGCGCAAAGGTGGTGTGCACCTACTCGAAGCGGATCGGCGATGCGCCGCCCCCGCCCACCGCGGAGACGCACGGGCCGGTGGTGGAGAAGAAGGACGAGAAGCGAGGAGCTGCAGCCGGCGTGAGCTCGACAATCCGGCTCGGCCAGGAGCGGGCCGTTGAGCGAAGGCGGTAAGGATATCTTCATCCTCGGCGGTCCAAACGGCGCGGGCAAGACGACTGCGGCGCGAGTGTTGTTGCCGGAGTCCTTTCGCGAGAGCGACTTCCTGAATGCCGACGAGATTGCGCGCGGGATTTCGCCTGAAGATCCGGAGAGCGCCGCAATGGCCGCGGGGCGAGAATGATTGCTCGAATGCGCAGGACTCATTCGAGGCGGAGACAGCTTTGCTCTGGAGACGACCTGTGCTGGACGCTCGTATATTCCGACTGCTTGAGACAATGCAAGTGAGAGGGGATGGAGCATCTCCTTGTTTTACTTTTGGCTGCCTTCGCCGGAGTACTCAATTGCTCGCGTATCCGAGAGAGTTGCCGAGGGTGGGCACAATATTCCGGCCGAGGTCATTTATCGGAGGTACAGAGCGGGCTCTGCAACATGCGCCATTTGTATCTGCCCCCGGCGGATACGCGGCGATTTACGATAATGGTGGTGAGCGGCGAATCTTGATTGCCGAGAAAGAGTTAGGATCTCCCTTCAAGGTTTTCGATACGGAACGTTGGTCCAAGATGGAGGAACTTGCCCTTTGAAAATGACGGTTCAGGCAGACTCTTGGATTCCGTAGACGACCGCTTGGCGGAGGTTGAGCGCCGCCTCAGCTCAGGTGAACTCGACGGCTCCGGACGCTTCTACACCGACGAGGAGCTGGCCACGGGCGCGGCGACCGGCGGGATGAAAAAGCGAGAGCCGAAGAAGCCCGAACCGAAGGCCCAAAAACCGGCTGCCTGAGCCGGGAAGCTCTTTCCAGTGCGCGGACCGGAAGCGAACGGCGCGACAGGATTTCGGCCGATCCTGTAGTATGGGCTGCGGAGATGCCCCTATGGAACGAATGCTGGCCACACCGGCCGATGCCGAAATCATTCTGAAACTTTATCAACTGCGCACCGAGGCGGTGATGCGCCAGGCGCGCGCGTGGATCAGCGGCGAGTTCTGGCCCAAAACGGCGGACGAGTTCTTTGCGGTGTACGACAACCCCGCGGACCCGCACAATCCGTGGCTCAGGCAGGTGCTGACCTATTGGGAGATGGCCGCGGCGATGGTTTTGCACGGCGCGGTTTCAGCCGAGCTGTTTGTGGACTGCAACGGCGAGGGCTTTTTCCTGATGGCAAAGTTCTCGCACATCCTGGAGGCGATCCGGGAGAAGAACCCGACTTTCTTCAGCAAGACCTCTGAGTTGATCACCGCTTCTCCGCGGCGGCGCAGCGCTATGAAGTCGACCCTGAAGCGCGTGGACGCGGCGCGGAGCGGGCGCGCGTCGAAATAGGCGGGCAAGGGCGGCAAACTGGCGCAGGCAGCAGGCGCCACTTGTCGAGCGCCGGGTCGTGAGATCATGATAAGAGTGAGCCAAGGCTCATCAATTCCCCCGGAGGTTTTTCCATGAAGCGTAGTTTTTCCTTGTTGGCGGCCGTTTTTGCGATGGCCGTCCTGATGGCGCAGGCTGCGGGTTCGACCAAGAGCACAGGCTGGATTTCCGACTCGATGTGCGGCGCCAAGCACGCGGGCACAGGCGCGGACTGCGTGAAGAAGTGCATTGAAGGCGGGATGAAGCCGGTGTTCGTCGACTCCAGTAAGCAGGTCTGGACCATCGACAACCCGGATGCGGTGGCGAGCAGTTTTTACGGCGCTCACGTGACCGTGACGGCGACCGAGGATGCAGCGAACAAGAGCATGCATATCGACACGGTTGCCGCAGCAAAGTAAGGCAATCGGGGCGTTCGAGAACCCGATTGGTACTCGCCACGCCGCGCAAACTCTGGTAGTGTCGTATCGGTTCCCCTTGCCGGGACGGTTTCGCGCCGTCCCGGGAAGGGAAAGCAGCATCGACCGGAAGCGACCGGACAAACATGGCGCGAGCAATTTGGAACGGCAGAGTGATTGCCGAAAGCGATCGGACCTTGGAAGTGGAAGGCAACGTTTACTTCCCCGAATCCAGCCTCAAGCGCGAGTACTTTCGGCCCAGCTCCACCACTTCCACCGATCCCGCGAAGGGCCAGGCGCGGTACATGACCGTCGTGATCGACGGGCAGGATAACCAGGATGCAGCCTGGTACTACCCCGATCCCAAGCCTGTCGCGCGCAAGATCAGGGGATATGTGGCCTTCTGGCGGGGCGTGGAAGTGGTGAACTTAGAGGGCAAGGTGAATCCAGAGGGCAAGGAGTAGGGAGCGGGCCGGAACCGGCTGCCAAACGGTAAGAACGAAACACCGGAAGTGAGAGGCTGGCGTCCGTCCCCACTACCGCTTGCGGCTGCGGGATCTCCACACGCCTGCGGCAAACGCGCCTGCGCCGCCCACCAAGGCCAGCACAATCGTGGGATCTTCGGGCGAGTCGTCGCAGCCTGTCTGCGCGCGCAACGGAAGAGCGACCGCGATCGTCAGCGCGAAGCCAACGGCAAGAGGCGTTTTTTTCAGGTTCATGGCGTCCTCGAATTCCTGTTTGTTGCGTCCTCGAAAATCATGCGATCCGAAGTGCGTGGTGAATGGCCGGGTAAAGGCGCGCCCGGCCAGGCCCAATCAGGGTTTGTTGACAGCGTGCGAGCCGTAAGGGGCCAGGAGGTTGGCAACGATGGGCGTGACCACCGGCGTTGCCGCGCCGACAAACTCGGTGAGGCTTCCACTGCCGCCCCCATAATTGATCACCCAGACGTTTCCTGAGCCGTCTATCGCGAGGTCATAGGGAAGAGCGAGCGCACCTCCCTGGTATCCCATTGAGCCCGAGATGGGTATGCCGCCGGAACTAAATTCACTGATGCTGTGGGCCTGGTTGTTCGCGGCCCAGACTCTCCCTGAGCCGTCAATGGCGATGCCAAAGGGGGCGCCCAGGCCTCCGCCCGTGTAGCCCGAAGTGCCGGACATGGCTGTTCCGGAAGAATTGAACTCGCTGATGCTATTGGCGGAATTCACAGTCCAAATATTTCCGCTGGCGTCAACCGCGATCGGCCCTGGGGAGCTCAAGCCGCCGCCGGTATAGCCCGAGGCGCCTGACATCGCCACGCCGGAAGAGTTGAACTCGCTGATGTCGTTTCCGTTTGTGTTTACCACCCAGACATGGCCTGCAGTGTCGATCGCGGCGAACCCGCCGCCTTGAGCGAGGCCGCCGCCGCTGTAGCCGCCGGAGCCGGACTTGGCCGTGCCGGAGGAGCTGAACTCGCTCAGAATGCCGGCATTGAAGTTTGTAATCCAGGCATTGTTGGAGGTATCGATGGCGACAGCAACGGGGTGGCTGATTCCGCCGCCGCTGTAACCGCTGGCGCCGGAAACTGCTGTGCCGTTAGAGCCGGTTTCGCTGATCGAAGGGTAACTTGTCGCCCACACGTTGCCGGAGCTATCAATCGCAATCTTCCATGGGAAGGCCAGCCCGCCGCCCGTATAGCCGGAGCCCGAGATCGTAGCGCCTCCGGGGCTGAACTCGCTGAGGGTGCTATTTCCCGTATTGGCCGTCCACACATCGCCTGAGCCATCGATGGCTATGCCCTGGGGAGAGTTCAATCCGCCGCCGGTGTAATTGATGGCGATGGTAAAGTCGTTGGGCGCGGCGCTAAGCATGGGTTGGAAGGGCGAAGTTCCCGATTGCAAGCTATACAAGTTGACGATGTTCGCCCATGGGTTGTGCGCAATGTTGATCGCCGCCATTGCCGTGTCGGTCGGCTGCGTGCCGGTCGTTCCGCCCGACAACGCATTTGTAAAGAGCGTATAACAAGGCGTTGGATTCGCCCCACCCGTAACGGCTCCGTTTGAGTTGACGCATGCCGCGAGAATGTTGGCCAGCGTATTAATCTCGCTCTGCGGCACCGTCCCGTTACCCGCCGGTGTGGTGGCAAGGGCCAAGCCCGTGTTCAGCGTATAGAGGTTGTCCAGGGCATTGCCCACATTGTTGAGGCCTGTCGCACTCAGAGCGGTGCCCGAAGTGGACACGTGCGTTGGATCGACAGTGTAGCCGGCGACGGCATACGCAACCGATACGGTCGAAACCTCGTTTACGACCACGTATTTTGAGGTGTAGCCGGAATGTGTGCAGTCCCCGACTCCAGCGATCAACCCCGCGGCTGAGTTCGCGCCCGAACCAGCGCTGCCGCCCACCGCGTAGACGTAAGTGGCCGGAGTTGCGCTGGGACAGGTGTAATCGCCGGTGATGGTGAAAGCGCCGTTCGAATCCGTGGTCACGTAGTAGTTGCCGCTTCCATCGATGTGGGTGTTGGTCCCGCCGCTGTTCAGCAGCGACACCGCGGCGCTGCCGTAGCCGGTGTTGTTGATGGCGTATAGATACACGTGCCCGCCAACAATCGGCTGCTGCCCGCCGTGGACTCTACCGGAGAAGGGCGCGCCGGGAACAGAGTTCGTCTGAATTGTGTTTGTAACCGGCATGACCGAGCAACCGCAGAGAAGAAGAGCACTTGACAGTACCGCAATACCCAAGGAAATTCGCACGGCGAGAACTCCTTTCGTTCACTCGTGACCGATGTTGGGGGCCCTGAACGGATTGAGTGGAAAGACGCAGCCTGTATATCACACTGTTGCGCATCATTCAATGAAAAACGATGCCGAGCAGGCAGGCGCTGCATCCTGAAAAGCAGCCTTCTGGCTTTCGCTCTCAGCGCTCTGCTCCGTCCCGCCGATGCAAACCGCACCGGCTGAATCTGGCAGCGAAGAAACTGACGGCTGACAGCCGAAAGTGCCGCTAATACGCTTGCAACTGATCCAGCGGCAGGCGCACGCTGAAGCACGTAGATCCCGGCTCGGACTTCACGCTCAGATGGCCGCGGTGCTTGCGCACGATGCGCATGGCGTTGTCGAGGCCGAGGCCAAGCCCGTTGCCGGGCGCCTTGGTGGTGAAGAACGGCTCGAAGATGCGCTCCTGCAGTTCGGGAGGAATGCCGGGGCCGGTGTCCCAAATCTCCACCAGCAGCATCTCGGCCTCAAGCTTGCAGGCCACGCGCAGGCGGCCATGGTTGCCGAGGGCGTCGAGCGCGTTTTCAATCAGCGCCGTCCACACCTGGTTCAGTTCGCCGCCATAGGCGCTGATGCGCGGCAGGTTCGGCGCGTAATCGCGCTCGATCTCCACGTTGTTCATGCGCGAGCGGAGCATCTGCAGAGTCGCGTCGAGCCCGGCCGGCACATCGACCTCGAGAATCGGCGCGCGGTCCATGTTGGAGTAGTCCTTGACGGCGCCGATCAGGTCGAAGATGCGGGCCGTGGAGTTCACGATGGTCTCGGCTGCGCGCGCGGAGCGCAGGTAGCGCGCGAAGTATTGCAGGGCGACGCAGCACTCGGCCGGGCTGAGAAATCCGCGCAGCTCGTCGAGATCCGCCGTGGTCGCGCGCTGCTCGGCCAATTGTGCCGCCACTTCCCAGGCGTCTCCGCATCCCACGCCGTTCAGCCAGGCGCGCAGCGATTCCTCGCGGGCAATGAAGCCCAGCGCATCGGCCTCGGCAGGCGGATCGAGAGACTCGCCGGTGCGCGAGAAGATCTTCTCCTCCCATGCCACCGTCCTCTCCATCTGCTCTTCGGTGAGGCGCAGAGCGATCAGCTTGATGCGATTGCTTCGGTTGGCGCGCAATGCAGTGAGAAGGGTTGCCGCGGCGCGCTGCGCGGCGGAAGCGGGGTTGTTCAGCTCGTGCGCCAGATTGCCGGCCAGTTGTCCCAGAGCCGCGAGCTTCTCCGCCTGCTGCTCGATGCGCGTGACTTCGCGCACGCGGTCGAGCAGCGTGGAGACCACGCGCTGCGCCATCGACGGAATCGCCGCCAGCATTTCAGGAAAAAGCGAGCGGTGAATCAGCAGCGTCCACACCGGAGAAACGGCAAATCCCTGCCCGCCATAGCTCTTCATGCGCGAGAAGGGCAGCATGCCGGTCATTTGCCCGGCGCGGCCGATAAACAGCGCCATTGGGCCTCCGTGCTGGCGGCGCACATGGATCTCGCCTTTGAGGATCAGCACCATGTGCTCAGCCGGAGCGCCTTCCTCAAACAAGAATGTCGCCCGGGTTGGCGATAGACTCCTGTCCATGCCGGGCGAGCCAGAGGCGGTCTTCGAAGGGCAGGTCGTGCAGGGGGCCGATGTGTTCGAGGGCGGCAGCGATCTCTTCAACGGGCGTGGGTGTGGCGGGCGCAAGGACGGCGGGGGAAAGCATCCGTGAACCTCCGGGGTACAACGACAGGATAGCCGATGGGTCGGAGTTGAGGCTAGCGCCGCTCGGGCGCGGCGGGTTGGTGGTCGAATTCAGTGAGACGTGCTGACGTTTCTGCTTCGGATCGGGGCGCAACGTTCCAGGTGTCGGCAACGATGTATAGCGGCCGGCCTTTGCTTTCCTCGAAGATCTTGCCGACATACTCTCCCAGAATGCCGACAGTGATCAGCAAAGCGGCGTTGCTCATGCAGAGCACGATCATGAGCGAGGTCCATCCCGCCACGGTTCGACCGGAGAGATGCGCAACGAGGGCCCCGACGGCCTCTTCAATGGCCAGCAGCGCCATCAATCCGCCGGCAAAAAAACTAATGCGCAGCGGTAGAGGAGAAAAGGAGACGGCGGCGGTCCAGGCCAGCCGGATCATCCGGTTGAGCGGGTATTTCGTCGTCCCGGCCACCCGCGCCTGACGCTCGTAGCGCACGCAGATTTGCGGATAGCCGACCCAGGCCACCATGCCGCGAAGGAAGCGATGCAACTCGCGCATGGAGCGCAGGCTGTGAGACGCAACGGCGCGACATGAGGCGAAAGTCGCCGACATCGTGCGGCAGCGACTTGAGGAAGAAGAGTTGCATCATGCGGTAAAAGAGCCATGCAGTGGCACGCTTGAAGGCATTCTCGCCGGCGCGGAAAGTCCGCTGGCCACTAACCACATCGTAGCCATTGCGATACTGCGCCACCATCTGGTGAATCACGTCGAGCGGGTCCTGCAAATCGGCATCGATGAGGACCACCGCATCGCCGATGGCGTGATCGACCCCGGCTGTCGCCGCCAGCTGGTGGCCGAAGTTTCTCGAGAGGCTCAGCACCTTGATGCGGCTGTCGCGCGCGCTCCACTCGGCCAGCAACTCGATGGTGCGGTCTGTGCTGCCGTCGTTCACCAGGACCACTTCACACGGATACAGCGATGCATCGATGAAGCGGGTCATCTCGGCGGCAAACAGCGGCAGGCTCTGCTCCTCGTTGTAGCAGGGAACAACGATTGAAAGCAGTGCCGGATTGGGCCGCGGTCTGAGATAACCAGAGGACAGGGTCAGCGGTTTCTCGCCGGTTGGAGCCATCGACCTTGATGGTATCGCCTGCGACCGCTTCGTGGCCACGGGGAGTGGCTACTTGGATTGAGGCGCGAGATGATCCGCTGCGCGAACCAATTTGCCGGCCTCCGCACGCCGCAATCGCCAGGGCTCCGGCAACCGCGAGGACAATCACAGCCGGTTCAAGCGGTTGGCGGTAGTCCATCATGGGATGCGTGAGGTAGTAGGTGATGGGGAAAGAGCCGATGAGCAACAAGTACGGCATGGCCGTGGTGCGATTCGTGCGCCACAGGCTGCGAATGCCGAGCAGCATGAAGAGCGTTACGGTGGAGACATAAAAGACGTTCTCCGGCGTGTAGGGTTGATCGCGCAACTCATCGGCCGAAAAACTCCAGAAGCCGGTCCAGTAGTAAACAATGCGGCGCAGCGTCTTGAGCGCCAGAAAACCGAACTGCGGGTTGTGGCGCAGATCGTCCAGCGCCATTGCATGCTATTTCCGCCAGATAGGCCATTTCGCCCATGGCCAGATATTTCTGCAACTCCGCCGGGGCTGTCGGCCGGATACCACGGCTGCCGCAGGTGGGCGGCGAGGTGTGGTCGTTGATACGCTTTGCCGAAATCGTCCAGCGTAAATCTCCAGCCAGATGTTGTCGCGGATGGGCACAATCGATGCCGAACGCGCGATAGTTGCGGATGGTCCACGGGGTGAGCACGAGCGAAGAACGTGAGCAGGGCGAGCGCGCCGTTGAGCACCCAGGGCTTGCCCGCCTTGTGCGCCTGATAGAGGGCAAAGCCGAGCAGAAAAGGCAGCGTGGACATGACGGAGGCGTTGGAGTGCGCGGTGATTCCGTAGAGCGCGCCAAAGCCGATCCACGCCAGCGGTTTTGCGGAACGGTGAATGCGCTGAGCGATGCAGAAGCAGGTGGTGAAGAGCAGGCCGGTCAGCGCGTACTCCCAAACCCGGCTGGCGGAAAAGTAAATGGCGAAGGGATAAAGAGCCCAAACCCAGGCGGCAACCTTGGCGCCGCGCAGGCCAAGGGAGTATTTGGCGCTGAAATAGACAGGAATGCACGTAAGCGTCGAGAGGATGCTGTTGATGGTGAGAATGACAAACGCCGAAGTGAGGGAATAGATGCCGAAGAGCCCGGAAGACGAGCGAGAGCAGGCCGGGATAGAGCGGAGCCATGATGGCGGTTGGCCCGCTCCAGGGATAGTAGGGCGAGGAGAAGCCGTGTCCGCTGGCCAGCGCGCGCGCGATCCAACCCATCTCCCAGCCGAATGCTTCATAGTGCTTGTCCGCATCGGGCAGATCGCGGTAGGTGAACACCACCACGATCAAGCGAATGGCCATGCGCAACTGCGAAGACGGGAAGAAGCTGCCGCAGCCAGCTCTTTTCGCGCACCGGCGTAACTGAGCTCTCTTGAGGACCTCCAGGGACCGTGTTGATCTTCACTCGAAATACCGCCGCAATCGTATGGTACCAGTTGCCCGCAAGTCAGAACGAACCCTCTGTCGCGCTACGGCGGTTTCGGAAATACTGTGTCCGGTCATCCTATGGTAAGGGGACCACGAGGATTGAGGTGGCAGCCCCAGCGCCGCAGAGCGCCGATGTTGCGCGTAGTAGACTGGCCTTGATCCCGCCAGGAGGGGGATTCCTGAATGCAGATCGCGTTTGCCGCCTCGGAGTGCACGCCGTTTGCCAAGACCGGCGGCTTGGCCGATGTGGTGGGCGCGTTGCCGCGCGAGCTGGTCAGGCTCGGGCACCACGTGTCGGTCTATCTGCCTTTTATACCCGAGCGTGCGCCGGCACATCGAAGGCGAGCCGCAAGTACGCGATTCGCTCGCTGACCATCCCCTTCCGCTACTACAACCGCTTCGTTGGCGTCGTCGACGCAGGGGAGCGCGACGGGGTGCAGTATTACTTTATCGATTGTCCGGAACTGTTTGACCGGAAAGAGCTTTATGGCGACGGTGGCGGCGATTATGCCGACAATGCCGAGCGCTTCGGCCTGTTTTGCCGCGCCGTGATGGAGGCAGCAAAGCAGCTGGGCGTGCCGCGACGTCTTCCACGTCCACGACTGGCAGGCCGCGCTGATTCCGGTGTATCTGCGCACGACTTACGCCGCCGATCCCGTGCTCCGCAGCGCGGCCACGGTGCTCACCATCCATAACGCCGCCTACCAGGGTAAGTTTCCGCCCGATACCACGGAGGAGCTCCTGTTCCCATGGGAGCTTTTCACCATGGACAAGGTGGAGCAGTACGACCGCTTCAACTTCCTCAAGGGCGGCGTGGTTTTTTCCGATCTGCTGACCACCGTGAGCCGCAAGTACGCCGAGGAGATACAGACGCCGGAGTTCGGCGAGCAGCTCGACGGCATTCTCCACAAGCGCGCGGCCGATCTGCGCGGCATTCTGAACGGCGTGGACTACGCGCTCTGGAATCCGGCCACCGACGGCAATCTTGCTTCGCACTACACGCCGGACCATCTCGACGGCAAACGCGCCTGCCGCGCCGATCTGCTGCATGCCTTCGGGCTGGAAAAGGTGGCGGAGACCACTCCGGTCATCGGCATCGTTTCGCGGCTGGCCACGCAGAAGGGCTTCGACATGGTGGCGCAGATCGCTGACGAGATCGCCGAGCGCGATGTGGCCGTGGTCGCGCTGGGCGCCGGCGATCCGTACTACGAAAATCTCTTTCGCGGCTGGGCTTTCCGCTCATCCGGCCAAAGTGGCCGTGCAGATTGGCTACGACGAAGCCCTGGCGCACAAGATCGAGGCCGGCGCCGACATGTTCCTGATGCCATCGCGCTACGAGCCCTGCGGCCTGAACCAGATTTACTCGCTCAAGTACGGAACCGTTCCCATCGTGCGCGCAACCGGCGGGCTCGACGACACCATCGAGGAGTGGGACGCAAAGAAGGGAACCGGCACGGGCTTCAAGTTCGCCGGCTTCGATCCCGAGGACCTGCTGGCTGAGATCGACCGCGCCATCGAGGCTTTCCGCGACAAAAAGAGCTGGACGCGCCTGATGCGCAACGGCATGGCGCGGGACTACAGTTGGGCCGGCCCGGCGAAGGAGTACGTGCGCGTGTATGAGGAGGCGGCGCAGCGCAGGGCGTGAAGATTGCCGCGTACGCCGCACGATCAACCGAAACCGACCTCCACTCTCACTAATCCTCTCTTCACCCTGCGCTAACAACCGCAAAAACTGGCTCGCAGGACACCTCGGGACCTGACGCCAAAATCACGTCCGATTTTCCACAGGAAATCTTCGCTGGAGCGATTGAGAGGCACTCTGAGCATTCAACAGGGGTTACATTGAATTTAATTCAATCTTCACAAAAGCAGCGAAAGAGATCGTTTCTCGCTAATTTGCTCGAAAGGTGAGTCGATGGAAAGTCTCTCCCGCTCTGCGCGGTCCCGAGGGCGCTTCGCCTGGAGGTTGTTTCTCGTCTGTTGGTTGGCGGCGACGGCCGCGGGCCGTCTTCCGGCACAATCCACTTTCGGCTCCATCCTGGGCATCGTGCGCGACTCGACCGGCGCGAGCATTCAGGACGCGCACGTGACGCTCCAGAACACCGGAACCCAGACCACGCTGGTGGCCATGGCCGACGCAACCGGCAACTACGCCTTCCGGAATGTCGACGTGGGCTCCTACAAGCTGGTCATTGCCGCGCCGGGCTTTGCCACCGAATCGCTGCCGCAGATCGCGCTTGCCGCGCGCGAAACGCGGCGCATTGACGCGACGCTACGGCCAGGCGCCCAAAGCGAGACCGTCGAGGTGAGGGAAGACGCGGTGCCGGTGATCACCACCGACGTCTCGAACCTGGCCGAGACCAAGCTGGGCGACGAACTGGTGGATCTTCCCGTGGCCATCTACTCGCGCTCCACCGGATCGACGAGCCCCATCTCCACGCTGACCACGGAATCGGGCGTGCAGACCGACGATAGCGGTGACCTGGCGGTGATGGGCGCCACGCCCGCCCTGCTCAGCGTGACCATCGACGGCATCTCCTCGGTGGGCGTCGAATATTCCGGCCCGGTGAACGAGATGTTCCCGTCCTTCAACTCCATTGAGGAGATTCGCGTCTCGGAATCGAACAACAACGCCGAGTTTTCCGGCGTTGCCGACATCACCACCGTCTCCAAGGCAGGCACCATCCGCTACCACGGCGGCCTCTTCGAGAACAACGAAAACACCGTCTTCAACTCGAACGACCCCTTTGCGCTCGCCAAGCCGCGGATCATCATGAACGACTTTGGCGGCACGCTGGGTGGTCCGCTGACCATCCCGCATCTCTTGGACGGACGCGACAAGACGTTTTTCTTCGCCAGCTACGAAGGCCTTCGCCTGCCGCGCGAAACGCCCATGCTGCTCAGCGTGCCGTCGGCGGCAATGCGCAGCGGCGATCTGACCAGCTATCTCGCCGGCCAGGGAGTTAGTTCCATTTCCATGCCGGATGGAACTCCGCTCGATCCATCGCAGGTGACGCCAGGTCCGGTTGCCGCTGCCGTGCTGCAAGTACCCTGTTTCCGGCGCCGAATTACGGCTCGCCCGACTCCTACGCGAACAATTACCAGATCAACTTTCCCTCGCCGATCTCCGCCAACCAGGGCGATTTTCGCCTCGACCAGACAATTTCAACGCACCAATCGGTCTTCGCGCGCTTCTCCTATAAGAATCGCCAGGTGCTGACTGCGCCCTCGGCCGCCTGCACCTACACGTATTGCGCCGAGGCCGGCAGCCCACTGCAAGGCGCATATAACACGCCCGAGATCGACGAAGGGCTGACCTTCGCGCACAATTACATCTTCAATCCGAGTCTGCTGAACGAGTTTCGTGGCGGCTTCAATGCTCAGCACGCTTCAGAGACGCAGAGCTACTCGACCGCGGACCTGCTTGCCCAAACCGGATTCGCCTCGGCCGTTCCCCAGCCGGACCTGCAGTGGTCCGAAGCGCCGCAAGTGCTGATCAACGGCTTCATGTCCACCGGCGCGGGCAATCCGGGCATGCAGCGCGGCGCAGATCATCCAGCTCCTCGATAACGTCACGTGGACCCGCCACGCGCATACACTTCAAGTTCGGCGCGGACTTCAAGCGGGTCTCCGATCACGACGACAATGTCTATGGCAACTATCGCTCCGGCTGGTACGTCTTCAACGGCAGCTCCGACGTGGGCCAAGCAATCGGCGATCCGTACACCGCGTTCCTGCTGGGCTATCCCGATTACACCGAAGTGAGCTCCACCAACGATCCGACAATGGACGGCATTGGTTACTCCTGGGCGGTATTTGCGCAGGACGACTGGAAGTTTTCGCAGAATCTGACGCTGAATCTGGGCTTGCGCTACGAGCTCCACCCGCCGATCCGCGAGACCCACTCGAATACAGCCACCTTCCTGCCTGATTGGACGGGCATCGGAACTGACGGCACGACGACGGTCAACGGCGCCGTCGTTGTTCCCAACGCGCAGGCAAGCAAGAACGCGTCGCAGGATTTCAGCGCCGGTATTGCGCCCACGCCGATCCTGACCGCGTCTCAGGCGCGAATACCCGAGTCGCTCCGCTTCACCGATCACACCGATTTGGGACCGCGCCTCGGCTTTGCCTGGCGGCCTTTGGGCAACGACAAGATGGTGCTTCGCGGCGGATGGGGGCGCTTCATCGAGTCGCCGCTCGGCTTTTCGCTGGTTGCCGGCTGGGCGGTGGCCGCAAGCTACGTGCCCACCTACAATCAGGACTACGATTCCGACCGAGTCACTCCGCTGCTTTCGCTGGCCGATCCCTTCAACCCCGCCGCTGCGGGAACCGGCGGCTTCTACTACGCATTTCCCATCCACTACAAAGATCCCACCGTGCAGCAGTGGAACCTGACCTTCGAACAGAATCTGGGCCAGAGCACTGGCCTCAAGCTTTCCTACGAGGGCAGTCACGGCGCGAATCTTGAAGCGATGGAGGATCTGAACCAGGCGCCAGCCAACACTCTTGGCTACTCGAATGTTGCCGCGAGTCGCCCCTACCCCGGCTGGAGCGTGATCCAGAGCGTGGAGAATGCGGGGTTGAGCAACTACGCGAGCGGCACGGCGGAGCTTTCGCGCCACAGCGAAAAGTCGATCAGCTTCGACGCCAGCTACACGTTTACGCGCGACCTGTCGAACGCGGCAGGAGTGGCGCCTACCGCGTTCGCCGTGGCCGGCGGCAGCTTCGTCACTGACCGCTTCAATCCGAGCCTCGACTACGGCAACGTGATTTACGATCGCCGTCACCGTTTTCTGGTCACATATCTTTACAATCTGCCCTTCGGCAACGGCCAGCGCTGGCTGACGCGGAGCGGCATGGCGAAGGCGATCGCCGGCGGTTGGCAACTGGCCGGAGTCACGGTCCTCGAGTCCGGCCCGTTCCTCACGCCCTTCGAGCAGTCCGTCGATCCGGCCAACACAAATATCCTGACCACCGTTGGCCTGGCGCGCACCGATCAGCTGCACAACGTTCCGCTCTATGCAACGCAGCGCACTACGACTCAGTGGCTCAATCCCGGCGCGTTTCCCTATCAGAATCTCGCATTGAATTACGGCTCGCCGGACCAGGCCGGCATTGGCCGCTTCGGCAATGCTCCGGTGGGCGGCGTGGTCGGCCCCGGCACGGCGAATTTCTCAATCTCGCTGATAAAGAACATTTCTCTGCGCGAGCAGACTGGCTTCCGCTTTAGCGTGGAGGCGGCGAACGTTTTCAATCATCGCAACTACGAGCCGCCGAACATGCAGGTCGACTCCGCCGGCTTCGGCTCGATCACGGCGCTCCAGACTGCCGAGGGCGCCGGCCCGCGCAGTTTGGAACTGACCGGGCGTTTCAATTTCTGAGAGGCGGCGCGGTACTGGCAGCCGCGGCTGTCGGAAAGCGCCATCTCCGAGTCTCGAAGGCTCCGGGTAGGACGCCATTTGACGGTTGGGCTGTTCTGCCGTCGCCGGGAAAGGAGCGGCGTCCCGCATCGCGCCAGGAAAGCTGTGCATGTCTGCCCGGCCTTCCATCTGCTAACCTGTGAATTCTTGCGGAAGATACTTCACCCGGAGGTTTTTGCAATGCAGATTCGGTGGATTGCTTCTTGCTGTTTGTTGGGCCTGGGTTCGTTGACTGCGGCGGCACAGATGGGCGGCACTGCGAGCGGGCCGGCAGTTGGAACCATCGCTACGCCGGCTTATGCCCTCGATGCGCAGCTGAGCGTGATTGAGATCGAGATGATGGGCGCGGTGCAGGCGATGCCGGCCGACAAATTCGATTTTGCTCCGAGCCAGGCGATCTTTGTGCCGGGGCAAAAGACCGAGTTCGCTACGGTGAGGACTTTTGCGCAGCAGGCGACGCATGTGGCGCAGGCCAATTACTTCTACGGCACGCTGTTGGGGCTCAAGACGGACGTTGATGTTAGAGCGCTCTCGACCTTGACCAAAAAGGACGATGTCGTGGCGGCGCTGGCGGGCTCGTTTGCATTTGCGCACAAGGCGATTGCCACGCTCACGCCTGCCAACGTGTTTGAAGTGATCAAAACGCCGGAGCCGTTCTTCGCGACGCGCGGAACGCTTGCTTCCTTTGGCGTCTCTCATGCGTTCGACCACTACGGTCAGATGGTGGAGTATCTGCGGATGAACGGGATTGTGCCCCCGGCAAGCGCGAAGTAGGCGTCTCTGTCCAACGCGAAGCGATTCCTCACCCCCCCATGAAGTCGTGTCGCCACGACCTGGTGACGCCTGCAACCGGCAAGAGCTCTCACCGCGAGCGATGAAGACACTAGCCAATGCGCAGGTGAAAGCAGAAATCGTTCGGCGGCTTGCGTCGATCGGTCCCGCGAGCCGGCGTCGATGGGGCGCAATGACCGTTGGTCAGATGATCTGTCATCTGAGCGATGCGTTTCGCGCCGCCCTTGGCGACAAACCTGTAAAGCCGATCAGGAGCCGCTACTCCGGGCCGCTGATGAGGTGGTTGGCGTTATGGTTTCCGCTTCCGTGGCCGCACGGTGTCCCCACCGTGCCGGAGTGCGATGCCAACATGGGGGGAACTCCGCCGACTGAATTGGAGCGCGACAAAGGCGCGCTCCTCGCATTCCTCGACCGGTTTACGACACTGCCCAACGGACTTGAGCGACAGGCACATCCGTTCTTTGGTCAGATGACTGAGAAGGAGTGGATGCGCTGGGGATATCTGCACACGGACCATCATCTGCGTCAGTTTGGGGCTTAGGCGCGCGTCGGGGCCTCGGCACACGCGTGCATCCGTATTTTCAGCACATCCTCAATAATGTCCGCGGCCCGCTCGAGTCCATCGATCTCGGACATGGCGGCCTGTATCTTGCGCGCTGCACGTCGATACGATTCTTCCTCGAGGACCGAACGCACGGCGGAGCGCAGGCGCTTTGCATTTGCCTTGCGCGGCGGCAACACAACGCCTGCTCCGTGCGCTGCGACGCGTGCCGCAACTCCCGGCTGGTCGTTGCCCAATGGGATGCACACCAGAGGCACCCCTTCCGCCAGCGACTCCAGAGCTGTATTCACCCCGGCGTGCGTAATGACCATTGAGGCTCGTTTCACGATCTCCAACTGCGGAGCGAATTTCACCACCAGCGGATCGCCGCTGAAAGCGCCAAGCCGATCCGGCTCCAGTCCGCCGCCGAGCGAGATCACCAGTTGGACATTCAGTCCCGCGCATGCTTCGGCGATTTTGCGGAAGAGATCGAGCGATTGGTTTTGTAGCGTGCCCAGAGAAGCGTAGATCAACGGCCGGCCGTCCAGACGGTCCCAGGGAAAGTCCACAGCGGGCCGCTGCGCAGCGTCAACAAACGGCCCTGTGTAATGGAGGTGCGGAGGCAGGGGTTCGATCTCAAACTCAAGCGCCCGCGGCAACTGCGTGATTTGCGCGAGCTTCGATAGCCCCTCGCTGGGATCCTTGCCCACCATCAGTCCCCACGCCGCGCGGTATTCGTTGACTGTGGCAAAGATCGGCGCCGCTACGCGAGTCAGTACTCGAATGGCAATCTCATTGCGCAGGCGGCTCCACCACCGCTGGCTTCCCGACCAGCCAAAGTAAAACGGCGGATAGCGATTGTCCTGCACCAACGGCGGAATCAGCGCGAGCGAAACGAAGGGCAGACCGAGATATTCCGCAATGTTGTTGGCCATGTCAACTTCATCGATTAATAAGGCGTCCACGTTGGCGTTGCGAACTGCCTCCGGCCCGTCACGAAGCACCATGCGCGCGGTGTTGCTCACCCTCTCCATGGTGAACCGGAGGACCTCGAAACCCTTCATTCCGCCCAATCGCTGGTCGAGTTTCTTTAGCGTTCCCGGAGGATAGTCGCTCTGGCCAATCAGGCAGAATTCAATTCCCGCCGACCTCACCCGGGACTCTACATCGGCGATTCCGAAGATCACCACGGAGTGACCCCGCTGCTGCAGGCGGCGCGCCAGCGCGGTCAGTGGATTCAGATGCCCCGTCCCTGGAAAGCAAAATGCGCCCAGTCTTGCCATGCCTCACCATGCTACAAGAATCCCGCGGCGAGGATCGCGGAATCTCGTTCCCGCTACGTCACCGGATCGTCGCTGCCGGGGCTAGTTGTGCTCGCCTTTCCATACCTTTTAGGTTCCTCGGAAATCTTCAATTCCGCGGCGCGACGTTGCGCAGCCGCTTCGGTGCTCAGGTTGGGAGAATGGCCGAGTTGCCCTGTTTACGGGCAAACTGATGCAGCGCCCGATCAAACGTCACGAGCTGAGCCTTGGCGGCTTCAGTGAAGGCGAGCAACCAGCAATCTCCCACCCACTTCGAGGCTTGCCTGGCGGCGAAAGGCTGAGTTGCTTGCCTGAAACCGGCTTCGAGATCGCGCGGCTCGGGACAAAACTCCACACGCGGGTCTTCGAGCCAGCGGTCATAGATAGCCCATGCTTGGCGAAGCGTCAACGTCTGGTCGCCCATCACGGCAGTATTCGTGAGCAGCCGCAGCAGACCAATCTGCGTAAAACGGGAAAGGATGAGATGCGCATCGTGCGGCACGTGGTCCAACCATGCCTGTGCAGCCGCGTGATGGGCATTTGCTCCGTCGGAAAGCGCCAGCCACACGTTGAGGTCAGGAAAAAATAAGGTCATAGGGGTTTTCGTCTTTGGGATACCGCGGTCCCCGTTTGCCTTTGGCAGGAATGAGCGGGCCTGTCACGCGTCTCCCTTTCTTGGGCGGGGCGTAAGTCTCCTCAATCGCGCGCACGATGAGCGAGCGAATGGAAGCGCCTGAACTCTGAGCGCGTTGCCGCAGCCGGTCATGGAGCGGTTCCGGAATATCGACAGTGGTTCTGACAGCCATGACATAATTATGTCACAATTCCCGCTTTAGCTGTGCTTGCCCTTCCACTCCTCGTACGGGCCCTGAAAGTCTTCGATCCCGCCGTCGTGGAAGATCCACAGGCGCGTGGCAACTTCGTCGATCAGGTCGTGATCGTGCGTGACCAGCAGCACCGTGCCCTCGTACCGCTGCAGCGCGATGTTCAGCGCGTTGATGGCTTCGAGGTCGAGGTGGTTCGTCGGCTCGTCGAGGATGAGGATGTTGGGCTTGGTCAGGATCAGCTTGCAAAAAGCGAGCCGCGCCTGCTCGCCGCCGGAGAGCGCCTTGCGTGGGTTTGGCGCCTTCTTCGCCGCTGAAAAGCATCTGGCCGAGGATGCCGCGAATGTCCTCCACGTGCGCGGCGGGATTCCAGCGGTGCAGCCACTCGGTCACGGTGACGCCGTGCTCGATGGTTGCGCCCACGTCCTGCGGGAAGTAGCCCACCTGCGCTTCGTGACCCCAGAAGACGGAACCGGAATCGAGCGTGAAGCCCTTCTCGGCGAGGCCCGGATAATTGGCCAGCAGGCTCTTGAGCAGCGTGGTTTTTCCGGCGCCATTGCGGCCCATGAGGCAGATCTTCTCGCCGCGCAGCACGTTCGCGGTAAATCCATCGATCACTTTCAGATCGCCGTAATACTTCGTCAAATGCTTGAACTCAAGAACATGCTTGCCGCTGGGCCGCGCCTGATCGAATCGGATGTACGGGCGCTGGATGTTCGAGCGCGCCAGCTCGTTGGTCTGCAGGCGCTCCACCTCCTTGCGCCGGCTGGTCACCTGGCTCGAGCGCGTGCCCGCGGCGAAACGCGCGATGAACTCATTGAGCTGCGCGATCTTTTTTTCGCGCTGCGCGATTTGCGATTCCAGCGTCGAGCGAATCTGCGTCTTGGCCATCACCATGTCGTCGTAGCCGCCGGTGTAAGTGATGATCGTCTGGTAATCGATGTCGGCGGTGTGCGTGGTGACGGAGTTGAGAAAGTGCCGGTCGTGCGAGATGGCGATCAGCGTGCCGTCGTAGCTGGTCAGAAAATCCTGCAGCCAGTGGATCGAGTCGAGATCGAGGTAGTTGGTCGGCTCGTCGAGCAGCAGCGCCTGCGGCTTGCCGAATAGCGCCTGCGCCAGCAGCACGCGCACCTTTTGCCCGCCCTGCAACTCGCCCATCTTGCGCTCGTGCAGCGCCTCGGGAATATCGAGGCCATCGAGCAGCACGGCGGCATCGCTCTCGGCGGTGTAGCCGTCCTCGTCGCCGATGGCGCCTTCGAGCTCGCCCAGGCGCATGCCGTCTTCATTGGTCATTTCCGGTTTGGCATAGATGCGGTCGCGCTCTTCGAGGGCGGCCCACAGCGGCTTATTGCCCATGATCACGGTGTCGATGACGCGATAGGCGTCGAAGGCGAATTGATCCTGGCGCAGCACGCCAAGCTTGCGCGGGCGCACCACCGTGCCCTTCTGCGGCTCCAGTTCGCCGGTCAGAATCTTCATGAAGGTCGATTTGCCGGAGCCGTTTGGCCCGGAAAGCCCGTAGCGGCGGCCGGGCGTGAAGGTCGTGGTCACGTCCTCGAAGAGAATCTTCGCGCCGTAGCGCATGGTGACGTTGCTGACACTGATCATTCTTGCCAATTTCCTGCGAGCGTTTCCCGTAACTGCGCCCGAGCCGTAGTAGGGCGTCGGCCGCGCGGGCCCACTCAAACTGAGTTGGAGCGAGGTTTTGGGGCAAGTTCCGCCCCGAAGGTCGATCTCACTGTCGCACTCTTAGTTTCTCATAGGGCAGCGCCTCAGCTTGCACGGAAAGCGCGCTCGCGCCGTGGGCCGCGCGTGCTTAGAAGATCTCGCGCAGCTTGGCGAACGAGTCGAGCTCGATCAAGTGCTGACCCTCGGGCGCGGCGTCGACCGCAGCGTGCTCCAGCACCCAGGTGTCCTTGTGGAAGAGGAAGACCGCGTGCAGTCCGGCAGCGAGCGCGGGATTGATGTCGCTTTTGGGGCTGTTGCCGATCATCCAGCTGGTGTGCGGCTTGAGCTCGTGCCGCGCGATGACCGCGCGATAGGTCGGCGGATCTTTTTCGGCGACGATCTCAACGGCGGCGAAGTGAGGGGCGAGTCCGGAGCGCGCCAGCTTGTCGGCCTGCTCGGCGTGGTTGCCCTTGGTCATCAGGATGAGATGATGCCGGTCGGCGAGATCGGCCAGCGTCTCGGCCACGCCGGGCAGCAGCTCGATCTCCTGCTCGGCGATCGATCGGGCAAAGCCGCGAATGCGCTCGCGGTTTTCTTCCGTCACCGGCGTGGGGCTCAGGCGCTCGAAGCAGTCGACCAGCGAGCGCGTAAAGCTCGACAGGCCGTAGCCGTGCGTCAGAATCGTTTCGCGTTCCACGGCGTTCAGCGTCTGCCGCACCTCGGCGGGCGAGTACTCGTGGTGATTGAGAAAGCTGATGAACGCGGCAATGGCGCGCTCAAAGTAGATGTTGTTCTCCCACAGCGTGTCGTCGGCGTCGATGAGCAGCGTTTGGCCGGCAGGGAAGCGGGGCATGAAATGAGAATACAGGGAGTAGGGAGTAGCCAGTCGGGAGTAGAAAAGCAAGGAGCGAGGAGAAAAGTGAAAGAGTGAATGAGTGAAGAAGTGAAAAGAGATCCGTCTTCTTCAGAAGCTTGGATGCGCAGCCTGATCGGCGCTGGGCGTCAGGCTCAGATTCCCAGTTCGCTGCGGATCGCTGCGGCAATCGCCTCCGCATGTCTGCGCATGGCCTCTTCGTTTTCGGCTTCGATCATCACTCTCGCCAGCGGCTCCGTGCCGCTGTAGCGAATCACCACGCGGCCGGTGTCCTTCAGCTCTTCTTCGGCGGCGCGAATGGCTGCGACAACCGCCGGAATCGCATCGAGCGGCTTCTTCTCGCGCACCTTCACATTCACGATCACCTGCGGAAAAACCTTCAGGTCCGCTGTCAGCTCGTCGATGGATTTGCCGGTGCGGGCGACGAGGTCGAGCACAACCAGGGCGGTGAGCAGGCCGTCGCCGGTGGTGGCGAGATGGGGAAAGAGGATGTGTCCCGATTGTTCGCCGCCAAGGGCCGCATTCCGTTTCTGCATCTCTTCCAGCACGTAGCGGTCGCCCACCGGCGCGCGCAGCATGCGAATGCCGCTGCGCTTGAGCGCCGCCTCCAGTCCCATGTTCGACATGGTGGTGGCGACAACCAGATCGCCTGTGAGCATGCCGCGGGCCTTCAGGTCGCGCGCCGCCATCAGCAGAATCGCGTCGCCGTTGATCACGTCGCCCTGCGCCCCGGCCAGCATGCAGCGATCGGCATCGCCGTCGAAGGTGACGCCGAGATCCGCGCCGCGCGCCTTCACTTCGCGCGCCACAAACTCGGGATGCAGCGCGCCGCAGTGGGCGTTGATGTTGCGGCCGTCGGGCGCGATGTTGAGCAGATGTCACCTGCGCGCCGCCCGTCGCGGTTGAGGCGGCGGAAGAGCTCGGGGGCGACAGCGGCCGCGGCCCCGTTGGCGCAGTCGGCGACGATCCTCAGGCTGGCGAGTGAGAGCCCGGGAACGCAATCCACGAGAAATTGAATATAGTCGGCCTGGAACGCGGGATTGTCTTCGACGGGCTTGAAGCAGCTCGGATCGGAGATGTTCACCTGGGCGGCGTGGTAGAAGATTTCCTCTTCCATCGCCAGCTCAACGTCGTCAGGCAGCTTGAAGCCATCGGCGCCGAAGAGCTTGATGCCGTTGTCCTGCCAGGGATTGTGCGATGCGGAGATCACCACGCCGGCGTGGAAGCCATGCGTGCGAGCCAGAAACGCGACCGCCGGAGTGGTCACAACGCCTGCGCTCTCCACTTGCGCTCCCGCTTGCCGCAGGCCTTCGGCGAGCGTGGCGGCGATCCACGGGCCGGACTCGCGCGTATCGCGGCCGAGGAGAACTTTGGGCCGCGTGACCGTCTTCCACCCGCGGACGAAGACCGATCCCCCACCCCGATCTTGCGCAGCGAGTGAGCCAGCGCGAGCCCGACGCCGTAAATCGTCGTGGGGTCGAGCGGAGCCTCGCCTGCGATGGCGCGAATGCCGTCGGTACCGAATAGTCTTGCGGGCGCCGTTTGCGGTCATGATGCCGATCTCTTGCCTCGTTTCTTGGGGAGTGGGCGCATCGGGCGCAGTCGGTGAGATGGATTCGACGCGGCTGGTGAAGGAGCCATCGGCCAGGCGCGTGGTGAGCCGGTCGCCGGCGGCGAACTTGCGCGGTGGAACGAATGAGCGCGCCCTCGGACGAGAGCACCAGCGCGTAGCCGCGGTCGAGCACGGCCAGCGGCGAGAGCGAATGAAGGCGCGCATCGAGAGCGCCGAGCCTGGATGCGGAGGACTCGATCAGGCGTTCGAGCGAGCGGTCGAAGGCGGGCGCGAAAATCGGCGAGGTGCTCGCGCGCATGGGCCAGCTTCTGGCGCGGGTCGTGATGCAGAACGGCCGCGGCCAGCTCGGCGATTCGATTCTGGCGGAGCCGGAGTTGCGTGGTGAGCGCGGAATCGAGGCGCAAGGTCACGTCGTCAAGGCGCTGGCCGAGGCGATGAGCAGCGCGGAGACGCGCGACTCGGCGCGGCTGATGGGCAAGCGAGTGAGGCGCTGGCGGGCCTGCAGAAGCTGGAAGCGCGCGGCGCGCTCCAGGCGGTGCGCCTGCGTGGCCAGGTGCTCGGCGATTTTGTACTGCGCCTCGGTGATGAGCTCGGCCGCGGCCGACGGCGTGGGCGCGCGCAGGTCGGCGGCGAAGTCGGCGATGGTGAAGTCGGTTTCGTGGCCGACCGCGGAAACCACAGGCAGACGCGACTCGATGCAATCGCGCGGGCCACGCGCTCGCTGTTGAAGGCGGCAAGGTCTTCGAGCGAGCCGCCGCCGCGCGCAAGCACGATCAGGTCCACGAGATTCGAATCGTTCAGCTCGGCCAGCGCAGCCTCAATCTCCGCGGGCGCGGATTCGCCCTGAACGGAGGCGGGGCAGAGCAGCACGTTCAAGCCGGAGTGGCGGCGGCTGACGATGTTGAGAAAGTCGCGGATCACGGCGCCGGTGGGCGAGGTGACGATGCCCACGGTGCGGGGAAACAGGGGCAGCGGCCGTTTGCGGGCGGCGTCGAAAAGGCCCTCGGCCTTGAGCCGCTCCTTCAATTGCTCGAAGGCAAGCTGCAGCGAGCCGGCGCCGACCGGCTCCATGGTTTCCGCGACCAGTTGCATCTGGCCGCGCTGCTCGTAGACGCTCACGCGGCCGCGCACCAGCACGTGCAGGCCGTCCTCGGGCCGGAAGCGGAGAAGCATGGCCTGGCGGCGGAAGAGAACGATGGGCAACTGCGCCTCGGCGTCCTTCAGCGTGAAGTAGACGTGGCCGGAGGGCGCGGGACGGAAGTTTGAGATCTCGCCCTCGACCCAAACGTCGCCGTACTCCTGCTCCACCAGCTCGCGCACCTGCGCCACCAGCTCGCGGACGGGCCAGATGCGGCGCGCCGGGCGCGGCTCCTCGAAGCGCAGGCCCAATTGCGGTGTCTCGCCGAGCGGGGATGCGAATGGATCGTGCGGGGTCACTGGAGAAGAGTGTAATTGCTCGGGCGTTCAGGCTGAATGGCGATCGGCTTCTCGATCATCGCGCGCAACTCCGCTGCGCGATGGCGGCCAGCCGCTTGCCGCGAAGCCGCGCTCGGGCGCGGACTTCGCGGGAGTACGTCACCTCCTGCCTCGCGCGCCAGAACCGTGCCGCGCGTGAGACTGAAGGTGCCCAGCACGCCGGCCAGTTTGTGCGCCGCGGCCTGTGCGGCCTGGCGGCGGGTTGCGGAAAGCTTACCAGCGGCAACGGCCGATGCAGCCGCCTCAAGAATTGCGACCCGCTCCCGGATCTCGGGCAGAAAACGAGCCCACAGGCGGTCGATCGCCTGAGAAAGAGCCGCCTCCGCGGGCGCCTTGGAAAGGGCCGCATCCGCGCGGACTTCGGGTTGGGCGGGAGATTTCATGACAAAGAGCGGTCAGTTCCAACCCAGCGCGCTCGAAATCTGCGCGGAGAGCGTGAGCGGGTCAAAGGGCTTGAAGAGCACGGCCTCAACGCCCAGGTCGGCAAAGCGGCGCTGGTCGGTGCCTTGCACCTTGGCGGTGAGCAGCAGGACAGGAATGCCGGCCGTGGCGGGATTCTTGCGCAGCTCGCGAAACGTGGTGGGGCCATCCATGCCGGGCATCATCACATCCAGCAGGATGGCGTCGGGCTGCTGCTCGGCGGCGCGGGCCACTCCTTGCGCTCCCGAACTGGCCACGAATCACTTCCCAGCCGGCCACGGTCTCCAGGCTCAGCGCGGCCACTTCGCGAATGTCGTCTTCATCGTCGATGATCAGGATCTTGCGGGCCACGGCGGCGGTCCCTCCAGGATCATTGTCAAGTGTCGAAGGCGCGGTTGTCGATGGGGGTGAGCGCACAAGAAGGGTTATGAATTCGGTACAGCCGGCTGCGCAGGCGCAGCCTCATCCGTCTGCCGCGAGGAGCGCAGCATGGTCAGCACCAGAGCTTCGAGCTGCTGCGGCTGCACGCGGGCCTTGGCCAGAAAATAGGTGGGGCCGAGCGTGAGCTGGCGGCGCTCGGTCCGGCGAGAGCTCGCGGCCGGAGTAAACCACCAGCGGCAGTCGGGCGAGGCTCTCGTGCTGGCGCAGCCAATCCACCACGTTGAAGCCGTCGCCGTCGGGCAGGCCGATGTCGAGCACCATCAGATGCGGTTGAAAGGCGGAGCAGGCTTCGATCGTCTCCTGAAGCGAATGCGCCGTTTGCACGGCGATGTTGTCGCGGGCAAAGACTTCGCTGATGACGCTGGCCAGATCGCGATCGTCCTCGACGATGAGGATGCGCGCCTTCTCGCCCGGTCCGCACAGCACGCGCGCCAGCTCGGCCAGCAGCGCATCTTCCTGGAGCGGCTTGGAGACCCATCCCTCGGCGCCTTCGGGCAGCTCGTTCGAAGGGTCCTGGATCCTCCACGCTCAACAACACGACCGGGGTGTGCGGCGGTGGCATCCGAGCCGGCGCAGCAGCGGCAGGATCTCCCATCCGTTCATGCCGTCCAGCGCGGTATCGAGAAGGATGGCCTGAGCGTTCTGGCGCGCCGCGGCCAGGGTCTGCTCCACCGTTGCCGCCTGCACCACGGAGTAGCCATGGCGGGCCAACTGCGCGGCGATCCGCGGGCGCGATTCCGCGTTGGCGTCGGCCAGCACCACGAGTGCCATGGCCGGCTTCGTTCGCCGGCGCGCCACCGAAAGCCGCCAGGGGCGCCGGTTGATAGGGCAGAAAGATGCGGAAGGTCGATCCGCGCACCGGATTGCGCTCAGCCCAGATGCGCCCCGAGTGCTGCAACACGATGGTGCGGCAGATGGCCAGTCCCAGGCCGGTGCCGCCCTTTTGCCGCGAGTCGGAGGCATCCACCTGCTGGAAGCGGCCGAAGATCGTTTCCAGCTTGTCGGCGGGAATCCCGCGCCCATGGTCGATCACGGAGAGAATCACGCCGGTGACGCCGGGCCGCAGCATGACACTCACCGGCGAGTTGGGCGGCGAAAACTTGACGGCGTTCGAGAGCAGGTTGGTGACCACCTGGAGCAGGCGGTCGGGGTCGGCGGAAATCTCCACCTTGGTGGCGTCGTGGATCAGCTGCACGCCGGCGGCGTCGGCCATCGGCTGCATGTCTTCGATGGCCTGCTTCACAATGTCGGCCAACTGCACGCTTGCGGAAGGCAAGCGGCTCGCGCCCGCTCTGGATCCGCTCGAGATCGAGAATGTCGTTGATCAGGCGAACCAGCCGGTCGGAGTTGGTGAGGGCGATGCGCAGCAGGTTGGCGGCTTTTTCGTTGGTTTCGCCGAGAATGCCGGAGGTGAGCAACCCCAGAGCCCCGCGGATGGAAGTGAGCGGCGTGCGCAACTCGTGGCTGACGGTGGAGATGAATTCGTCCTTCAGCCGGTCGAGGGCGTAGCGCTGGCTGATGTCGCGGAAGCTGAGCACCGAGCCGGAAAAACGGCCCTGACCGCGAATGGGCGTCAGCACATATTCGGCCGGGAAGGAGGTGCCGTCGGCGCGAAAGATGTTGTCTTCGCCGGACCTGGCGCAAGGAGTAGCTGCTGCGCGGCTCAGCGGGCAATCCTGGTTGCAAGCGCGTGCCGGCGGCGCGCAGCCAGTGCAGCAGCTCGTGCACCGGCTTGCCGATGAGCGCATCGACTGACGTGCCCAGCAACCGCGCGGCCGCCGGGTTGGCAAAGCTCACCCGTCCCTGTGCGGTCGAGGCCGCAGATGCCGTCGGCCACCGCGTCGAGCAGGATCTCCTGCTGGCGGCTCAACTCGTCGGCTCGCCCGCGCTCCTGGCTTCGCGCCAGCATCTGTCCCAGCGAGGCGGCCGCCGTCTCCACCGCGGCCATCGCCTCGCGGTCTTCGCGCAGGCGGAAGTGGCAATAGAACTCCAGCACCGCCAGCACCTTGTTGCCGGCGCGCACGGGCACTGCCCAGCCGGAAACCATCTCCTGGCTCAGGGCCGCGGTCACTGCGGGGGCTTGCGGGCGCCAGAGCCAGGTCGGTGATCCAAACCGTGCGCCCATCCTGCCAGGCGCGTTCGGGCAGTTCGCTTGCACCCGTCAGCGTCAAGCCCATGCTTCCCTGGATGAGGGCTTCCGCGCGCCGGCCGGGAGCTCCCCACGCGGTTCCGAACTCGAGATGCTTTTGCTCGGCGTCCACCACCCATTCGATGGCCACATCCCATCCCTGCGAGAGGCACAGCGCCTCGAGGATGCGCATGGCCGCTGATCGCGCCCGGTGCGTTTTCCCCCACGATCTGGCTCACCGCAAGCTGCAGCGCCAGCCGGTTTTCGCGCTGCTTCTGCTGCGTCACGTCGCGCAGCAGGCAGCGCACCGCCAGCGGAATGCCGGCCTTCTGCCGCCGGCTCAGGCTCAATTCCAGATCGAGCACGCGGCCGTCGGGCGTATGGTGGCGCAGCGGAGCGCGCTCCACCGCCTCGCCATCCAGCGCGCGGCGGAAGAGCGCCGCCGCCTCGCTCCGCGTGTCGGCCGCAAACAGATCCTCGAAGGAATGAAGATCCATGAGCGCGGCGGAGTCCAGTCCAAAGCAGCGCTTCCACGCCGGATTGGCATAGAGAAACTGTCCTGCCGGGCTCAGCGTGGCGATCATCTCGCTGGAGTTCTCGAACAGGTCGCGGTACCGCTCCTGCGACTCGCGCTGCGCCTGCTCGCGGTGCAGGATCGCGCTCTGGTCCACGGCCACGGCGACCACGCCGGTCAGCTCGCCCTGCCGCGTCGCGCAGCGCCGAAATGTGCAGCGTCACCGGCAGGATCGCGCCATCCTTGCGGCGCACCTGCGCGTCGAAGCTGGGCACCATGCTGGGCGGCAGCGTGCGCACGCAATCCAGATAACGCGGTCATGCGGCCGGCCCGCGTGGCCTCCGGCGCGCCGATCGACGTGGCAGAGCTTCTGCATCTCCGCCACCAGCCGTTCCCTTCGCCGGGCGCAAGAATGTTCCGCTTTGCCCCACAGATCCAGCAGTTCGGCGGCATGGTAGCCCAGCAAACGCTCGGTTGCAGGATTGCAATAGATCAGCCTTCCGGTTAAGTCAATCGCCACCACCGCCGGTCCGGCCGAGTCCAGCAGTTCTCGCAGTCCTTCGCCGATGGGCCCCGCCTCTGCCGCGGGTCCGGCACGAAGCAACAGGCGGTTGAGAAGAAGCGCAAATAAGCCTGTGGCAATCACCGCCGCCACGATCGGCAACGACTCCCAGCGGAAAGCCGGAAACACGTGAGCCAGGGCTGCGCCCGCCGAAAGAACCACGATCGAATAGGGCAGAAGCAGCCAAAGCTGCGAAATTCCGCCGCGCGCAGCCGCCGCAACCCGCGGATGTTCATCCCTTTCCTTTGCCTCCGGCCGCTCGCTCATCGGCTCTCTTCTCTCCCTCGGGTACCTGGGTTGCCCACGAGCGGTTCCGCGGTTGACGCCAGCGACTTTGCCGGCATCCTTCCCGGCCGAGGCGCGGTAAAATCGCCGCGATACGCTGCCGCTCACCCGGTGGACCGCTCGGAACTCGCGCCCAACCGCAAAAATCGGCCCTGCGCGCCCCATTCCGCGGTTTTCAGCTAGTATATGCGTTTGATTCTGGACTCTCTAGCGAAATCGATCAACCGCCGCCGGGCGTGAAGCACTCCAGTTACCGGGATTCGCCGCGCCGTGCATGCGACGAGCGCTCAAGAACTTGCTCGCTTCGGGCCGAGAAAAAGCCGCTATGGGCCGATCTGGATTTGTTGGAAAGGGAACAGGCTTTAGGCCCGTATGTCAAGTAACTCAACAAGATCCGAGACCTGAGCCCCCGAGGGGCGATCCTTCTCAATTGGATCCGCTACCGAAAAGGCCCGCCCATCCTGACGCGCCGTATACTGGCTCCATGTTTCGCGACCATATGCTTCCTCGAGCTCTACGCTCGGCCCCGCCTGCGGCCGTCCTGATCGGCCTCGTCCTGAATGCATCCGCCGCCTGCGCCTGGGAAAGCAACGGCCATCGCATCATCAACAGGCTGGCTGCCGCCACGCTGCCGGCCGACGTGCCTGCCTTTTTGCGTTCGCCGGCGGCCATCGACGAAATCGAGTACCTTGGCCCCGAGCCCGACCGCTGGCGCTCGCCCGCCGAGCCTGAGCTCAACGCCGCCCAGGCGCCCGAGCACTTCATCAACTTGGAAACGGCGGATGCACTGGGCCCGCTGCCCCACAAGCGGCTCGACTTCGAAGCCAAAGTCTTCGCCGCCGGGCAGAGCCCGGCGAAGATCGGTCTGCAGCCATGGGAGACCGATGAGGTGTGGGAGCGGCTGAAGGCAGCCATGCGCCAGTACCGGGCCCTTCTTGCCGCCGGCCCAAGCGCGAATGTGGACACCAAGCCCGTCGAGGCCGCGATCCTCTTCTATGCCGGTTGGCTCGGTCACTACGTCGGCGACGGCTCGCAGCCCCTGCACGTCACCGTGAATTACAACGGCTGGACCGGCCCCAATCCCCACGGCTACACCACCGAACATCAGATTCACCATCAGTTCGAGGGCCCATTTGTCGCCGCCAACATCCACGCACCCGAGGTGCAGGCCAAAATGACGCCGCCCAAGGTCATTGAAGGCGACATGTTCGACGCCTACCTTGCCTATCTGCGCCACTCGGCCACATACGTCGAAAGGTCTATCAGCTCGACAAGGCGGGAGCATTCGTCGGCGCGGGCACGCCCGAGTCGCGCGACTTTACCGCCGCTCGCCTCGCCGCCGGAGCCAGCATGTTGCGCGACATGATCTACACCGCTTGGATCGACAGTGCGCAACCGGTTCCGGATCCGTACGCGGGCAAGTAGTGAAATCCATACCTCCGCACTCAGCCTGGTAAACACTAAAGTTGCTCGCGCCGGCGCCGATCAAAGGTGTGGGAGGATTTTATGCCCGTGAATTGGGATCAAATCGTTCTTGCTCACTCCAAATGGAAGAGGGAGCTCCAGCGCGCAATTGAAACCAACCAGAAGCTCGACGCCGGAAACGTCGGAAAAGACAACCTGTGCGACCTCGGGAAATGGATATATGGCGAGGGAGCGGGCTTCGCGAGCATGCCAGCCTACAGCGACCTGAAACAGAAGCACGCGAATTTTCACCGGCTTGTGGCTGATATTATCCGCCAATTGCAAACCCTGTCGCGGGACAAAGCTCTCGAGTTGATCGACCCAGTTAAGAGCGAGTTCGGCCGTGCTTCGTCAGAGTGCATACTCGCGATCAATGCTCTAAAGGCATTGGTCCATTAGGCTCTGCCCTGCGTATCCGGGTCGAAAACTGAATCGATAAAAGGCCGGAAGGCCTCCTTCTGGGACTCACTGCGCCGGAATCGCGCGACTTTACCGGCGCGCGAATCGCCGCCGGCGCCTGCATGTTGCGCGACATGATCTACACCGCTTGGATCGACAGTGCGCAACCGGTGCCGGACCCGTACGCGTAGAAGTAAGAGGCAAATTGCGTGGGGCTTTCGGGGCAGATCGGCGAGTGGCCCGCCCCAGCCCAACCGGGGTGCCGGGGTGCCCCGTCCTAGCTTGCAAGGGCGGGAATCGAAGGCCCGAACCGGTGCAAATGGGACTCCGGACGATCGTTGGAATATGGCGCCCGTCCAAACCCTCAGCAATGCGCCCGGAACGGATCCGGCAAGCTGCCTTGATCTGTACGGCCAGTGGACGTACAATGAAGATGTGCAGGGAATGCGCAGAAAAACCGCGCCTTCAGCGGAGAGAACCTTCATGGCCCTGGCCACAGCTTTGGCACCAACTCGAGAGCGTCGCACCCGCGCCACTCGCCTCGATTTTCGTGTCGACGCCGAGACCAAGCGGTTGGTCAAGCGCGCCGCCGCGCTGGAGCGTCGCAGTCTGACCGATTTCTGCCTCACGGCCCTTGCCGAAGCAACTCGGCAAACCATCGCCCGGCATGAGAGCCTTACCCTCTCTGAGCGCGACCGCGCCGCATTCTTTCACGCGTTGATCAACGTCCCCCGGCCCAACGCCCGCCTGCGGCGTGCCTTCCGTTTGGCCGATCGGCAGATCGTCTCCTGATGCAACCGCGGGAAGATGCACTCTACCGGCTCGAGCCGCTCGGCAAACAGCATGACCGCAATGCTTTTCACTCCGGCGTGGAATCCCTCGATGTCTACCTCAAGACTCAGGCCTCGCAGGATACGCGCCGCAAAGCGAACGCCGTTTTCGTGCTGGTTCCCGAAGGCTCTCCGTCTCGAATTGCCGGCTACTTTACGTTATGTGCCTGTGGCCTCTCGCCGGGGACCATCCCCGGCGAGGCGCGCAAGCATCTTCCTCGCTACCCGCAAGTCAGCGCCACGCTCATCGGCCGGCTTGCGGTCGCCTCGGAGCGTCAAGGCCGCGGCCTCGGCGCCATCCTGTTGGCGCAGGCGTTGCGCAAAGCCTTCGAGAACGCTGCCGTCGTCGGCTCCTCCATGGTCGTCGTCGACGCTATCGACGAACGTGCATCCGGCTTCTATCGCGCCCACGGCTTTATCCAGTTGCCCGAGTCGATGCGATTGGTCCTGCCCATGCGGACCATCGCGGCCTTACTGCAGAGCCAACCCTGAACGGCATGTTGCGCTCGCCGGGGAAGTACCACAGGAACACTACTTACAGCCTGACCTTTTGCGGGCGGTCGCATAAACTCTCTACCTACAAACTGGCTTTTCCCGAATGGTCGCGCCAAAACTCCACCTACAAATAGAGAAAGACCCGTTGCGCGAACGCAAGATCCGACGATTTCGCGCAATTCCATCGACCTCCAGGTAGACGGCTTTGCCGCGCACCCGATACTTCATCTGAAGCTGGATGCATTCCGGCCCTCGAAGAATTTCCGCGGAGCCGCAACCAACCCCAGAGCTCGAAAAGGCTAACCACTGGTCTCTGACCCCTGATCCCTGACCCCTGTCGGTTCAGTCGCCGGCTTTGGCGGTTTTTAGAGCCGGAATCCGGCGCAGCATCCGGGTGAGCAGGACCGTCAGCAGGATGACGGCTGGGATGGCCGCCAGCAGCCAGGCCAGTAATGCCTCGCCGGCCAGTCCGCTCATTCGCGCAGTAAGATGCGGAACGGGAAGGTGAAGGAGAGCGCGGGGCGCGGGGCGTGCCGACACGATCCACCCGCCCATGCGCACAAAGGGAACGATCAGAGCCAACTGGAGCGGCATAGCAACGTAGTTGGCGGCCTGAATGGCAGGCAGGTTCAGCCGCAGAGCCAGGGCCAGCCCGGCGCACAGAACCGTGGGGATTCCCACCACCGGAATGCATCCGACAGCGAATCCCAGCGCCAGCGTCAACGCCAAACGGCGAGGCGAGATCCCCTGGCTGAGCCAGCGGATCGCGTTGCGTTTTGCGGCTGCCGGAATCCTACCCATCTTGATCACCAACCTCGACCCAAATGAAACCGGCCGCGAACCTGCCAACCTGCCACTTTCGCGAAGCGAACGCCAACTTGCGAAAATTCCGAAGCCGTCGCTTGCCATCCTCGCGTGTCCGCAACGCCGATGCGAGAGTGAATCGTTACCACCAAGCTATAGACACTCTATGCAGCGTTTAGTTTTCCTGCGATGAAAGTTCGGTGAACGAACCAAACCCGCTATTAGATTGGATGCGGCCTGGCCGGAACGGGAAGCACGTTTTCATGCACGAAGGTGTCAGGCCGAATGGCAAGAGCCGATTGCGCCGCATGGGCCATCGGGCGATCCCATCTGCGGTACACTTGGACCGGATGAGGGTGTTCGGCATCGATTGCGGGACTGAGGTGACCGGCTTCGGCGTCGTGGAATCCTGCGACGACGCACGCGGGCCGCAACTCAAGTTCCAGGCGATGGGCGCTATCCGGCTGGCGAAGGCGCAGGCCTTGCCCGCGCGTCTGGAGCAGGTTTACAAGGAATTGACAGCCGAGCTGGTGCGCTGGCGGCCCGATGCGGTGGCGATCGAAGAGGTCTTTTACTCCGTCAACGCCAAATCGGCGCTGAAACTGGGGCAGGTGCGCGGCGTGGCGATTTTGGCCGCGGCGCAGCAAGGAATTCCGGTAGCTGAGTACGCACCCCTGAAAATCAAATCGAGCGTCGTGGGTTACGGGCTGGCCAAGAAAGAGCAAGTGCAGTTCATGGTGGCGCGGCTGCTGCGGTTGGCCGAGTTGCCGCAGCCGGCGGACGCGGCCGACGCCTTGGCCATCGCCATCTGCCACATTCATACCGCCCAGACGCTGGCGCTTCAGGGGGCTGCGCGATGAGGCCTGGTTGGCTGGCTCTCGCGGCTCTGGCGCTGGCGGTGCACGTTCACGCCGCATCTGCGGCGGACCCGGTGATTCAGGTCGATTTTTCCAATCCCGGGCTGTCGCCGCCGCAATGGACGCTGACGCTTCGCTCCGACGGGAGCGGCCATTTTCGCTCGCAGATGGGCAAGACTCCCGATAACGGTTGGAAAGAGATGGAGACGCCGGCCGTGGATCGCGATATTCAGGTGAGTGCGCAATTTGCCGGGCGCGTTTTTGATGCAGCGCAGCGCCACACGTGGTTCAATGAGCCGTGCGAAAGCCACCTGAAGGTCGCTTTCGAGGGATGGAAGACGCTCACCTACACCGGCCCAAAGGCGCATGGTTCCTGCACCTTCAACTACTCCAGGGATAAGGAGATCGAAACGCTGGGAGATTCGCTGGTCGCGGTGGCGGAGACGATTCTGGAGGGCGCGCGCCTGGAATTGCTGCTGCAGCACGACCGGCTGGGCCTGGACCAGGAGATGGAGTTCCTCGACCGAGGATGTTGCGGACGGCCGGGCGCAGCAGATTTGTGCCATTCGAGACATTCTGGAGCGCCTGGCGCAGGACGACGGAGTCCTGGAGCGGGTGCGAAAGCGGGCCAGAGACCTGTTGTTGCATGGATCAACATAAATGTTTGTGTCCAGGCGACTTTTTGGCGTCAGTTTGTGTCCAACGTATGTGGGGCTCCCGATGAATCGGTGACGGTCGCCGTAAGGCGATAGAAAGGCGGGGCGCCATGAATCTCATGGGGAATCGCGGTGGGTTGGCGGTGTTTGCAGCGCTGGCCTTTGGGGTAGTGTCTTTGGGGCCGGCGCTTCGAGCCCAGGATGAGCAGCAGACACAAGGGCAGCCGGCGCGGGCGGTGCGCCTCAGCTACGTGGATGGCCAGGTGACGCTCTCGCAGGGCACTCAAGTGCTGGCCGAGCAGGCTGTGGCCAATACGCCGCTGTTTGAGGGCACGCAACTGACCACCGCCGACAGCGGAAAGGCCGAGATCCAGTTTGAAGATGGCAGCGTGGCTCGCATCTCGCCTGACAGCTCGCTGACGCTGAGAGTTCTGCGCGGGGCGGGTACGTCTGCCGAAGCTGAGCTCGTGCTCAATGGCGGGCTGGCCTATTTTGAGTTCCAGGGCGGAAGCCAGGCCGGCCAGATGAGCGTGCAGTTTGGTGACTCGATGGTCACCACCAGCGGCTTTACTGTGATCCGCGTCGCCATGGACAATCCTCCCGGCCAGCTTGCCGTTTTTTCGGGAAATGCCCACCTGGAGGTAGGCATGGCGCAGGATCGAGTGCCGCTTCCGTTGACCTGCACGGCGGCGAAAGCATCACGCTGAACGGCGCCGATCCAAGCAGCTACGACCTCGCCGAATCCATCGAGCCGGACTCGTGGGACGCGTGGAACTCAGACCGCGACCAGGCGCTGACCACCGAGGCGGCAGCGCAGACCGGCGCAGCGTCCGATGTGGGCGAGAGCGAAAATCCCGCATGGAACGATCTGGACGCCAATGGCAATTGGTACGACGTGCCCGGCCAGGGGTATGTCTGGTCGCCCTATGAGGCAGCGAGCGAGGGCTTTGACCCCTATGGGAACGGAAACTGGATGTGGACGCCGGGTTACGGCTACCTCTGGGTCTCCGGTTACCCATGGGGCTATATGCCGTTCCAGTGCGGAGCATGGAACTTCTACGACAGCTTCGGCTGGGGCTGGGCGCCGGGGCTTGGCGGCTGCATGCCGTGGTGGGGGGGCGGATTCTACGGAGGGCCGAACGTTGGCCGGGGTCCCCATGGGTATCACCCGATTCCGCGCCCGATTTTGCCGCGCCATCCCATCAACGGCAGACCCGTCACGATGATTGGCGTGAATCGAACCGGACCGAACCTGCATTTCCCGCTGCCGGTGCGGGACAGGAACACGCCCGTCACCATCGGTGGAAGGACTGCGCAGCCACTTCGTCCGTTGCCATCACGGCCAGGGTACGATCGTCAGACCTTCGCCGGCGGAGGGAATCGGACGCCGGCGGGGAATCAAGGAGCGCAGCCGGGGAATCAAGGTGCGCCGCCGGCAGGCGGGCGTATGAACAACACCAGGCCGGGCTATATCATCAGCCGTCCGACGGGCCCGGCGCCGGCAGGCGGCCCAGGCTGGCAAAACCCTTCCACGCCAAGGCCCAGTCCGCCCCGCCCAGCATCGCTCGGCCCAGCACACCTCCACCCAGCACTCCTCCGCCCAGCCGGAGTGAATGGAACGGCAGTTCGGCCGGCCGCTCTTCCGGTGGTGGTTCTTCCGGCGGCGGATCGCCGCACACGGGCGGCGGCTATTCTGGCGGCTCGCCGCACCCGAGCGGAGGCTCTCCCGGTGGAGGCTCATCCGGCGGTGGCGGTGGCTACCACGGTGGTGGTGGTAACAGCGGTGGCGGCGGAGGCGGTGGTGGCGGCGGCTCTCACGGCGGTGGTGGTAGTAGCGGTGGCGGGGGAGGCGGAGGCGGCGGCTCCCACGGCGGCGGTGGAAGCAGCGGTGGCGGCGGAGGCCATCACTAAAGATCACTAGTGCATGCTTGCGCCCGCGCAAATGTGACCTGAAAGTCGTCACCCGCATGTAGTTGAACCTCTGGAGTTCCTCGACATGCAGGTCTCGACTTCCTGTCATCTTTCCCGCTGCGCCTCAACAAGGTTTGCGGCGTAAGCTGCGATGCACAGCGCTGGTCGCGAACACGGGCGGACTGAGGCGGAGGTGACAACTCTGCTTACCATCGTGCTTTTTCGCCGCGAATCCCTCCTTTCCGATTGGTAGTCTAAGAGATGTGAATGCAGAGCCAGATCCACGTTTGCGGGTTGCTGCCATCGGCTTTCTCAATCCCGCGCCGCTGATGTGGGATTTTGAGCATCCGCCGCTCGACGAGGCGCTGGCAAAGCGCTACCGCATCGATCGCATGACGCCGGCGGAGTGCGCGGCGCGGCTGGCCGACGGACGGGCGGACATCGGCCTGATTCCCATCGCCTCGCTCGCGACCACGCCTGGGCTGCAAATTCTGCCCGGCTGCACGATCGCCTCAAAAGGCCGAGTGCGGTCGCTGATCCTTGTGCATCGCGCCAGCCGGCCGCTGAGCGCGTTGCGATCGGTGGCCGCGGACACCGCCAGCCGGACGACGCTGGCTTACGCGCGCATCCTGTTCCACAAGTGGGGCAATGCGGAGGTTCCGTTTTTGCCTCTGGCCGCCGATCTCGATGCGATGCTGGAGCGCGCCGATGCGGCGATCCTCATTGGCGATCCTGCGTTGCTGGCGCTCGAAGAGCGGACCAATCGATTGGAACGTACCGGCGAAGAGCTTGTCTATCACGACATGGCCGAGGAGTGGCGCGCACTCACCGGGCTCGCCTTCGTCTCCGCCGTGTGGGGCATTGCCCCTGCGGTGGGCGCCTCTGCGGGGAGCAGACCTTTGGACGAGAGCGTCGCCGATGACTTCATTCGTTCGCGCGATCATGGACTCGAGAACATCGACGCGCTGGTCGCCGAGTGGTCGGCGCGGTTTCCCATTTCCGAGCACACGATCCGAACCTATCTCACGGCCAACATCCACTACGTGCTCGACGAGGAATGCGTGGAGGGCATGCGCGGATTCTTCCGCATGGCTGCCGAGTACGGCGTGCTGCCGCCGTACACGGTTGCGGTGGAAGAGCTGGCGGCGCGGTAGCGGCAGGTCTAGCCAGCTTTCAGCTCTTCGCGTAGTCAGGGGTCAAAGAGCCCGTGGGATTTGCCGTCATGGTCCCACTGTGCGCCAAAATGCGAATTAATCTGCAAACTTGGGGAGGGAAAACTGTCCTTCGCAAGTCATTCACCTCAGCGGCTAAGGTTCGATAGTGGCCTCGCGCTTGCGCTCCGAGGGGCTTGACAGCGCCGGAGGGTGCGCGGGGCGAAGCTTTCCAGCGGGGATCGGCCCGCTATGAGACGCTAACAACATAAACCCATTCGCGTCCCTCACTGTAGCGGCACACATCATCTCAGCGGCACTCCTCAAGCCCTTCATCTCTCTCGAAGGAGAATAATGGCAACATCCACGCAACTCGCGCCCAGCCCCAGCGGTGTCCGATTCAAAACCGTCCTCTGGATCTCCCTCGGTCTTACGGCGCTCTTTGTCTTCATCACTTCAGAAGTACTTCTCTTCGCCGATTATCCGATGTACCACGCCTACCGTCTGCAGGTCATCGCCGACCGCCATCTCCTGATCCCGCATGTGCTTGCCGGAGTCATCGCTCTGTTGGCCGGCCCCGTTCAGTTCTCCTCGCGCTTTCGCCTGCGTCATCTGAAATTCCATCGCGTCCTCGGCCGCATCTACGTCATCTCCGTCTTTATCGGCGCGTTCACCGGGATCGCCCTCGCCAACGGCCGGCCCGGCTTACCAGGAACCTCCATGCAGGCCGCCGCCTGGATCGTCTGCACCACCGCCGCCTTCATCACCGCGCGCAACCGCCAAATCACCGTGCATCGCCAGTGGATGGCCCGTTCCTACGCCGTCACTTTTACATTCGTTTCCAGCCGCGTGCTCAACCTCTGGCCCCGCTACTGGAGCCACCTTGGCGACATCTTCGCCGCCGTAGGCGTAATCGCCTTCACTCTTGCCTCGCTGCTTATCGTGGAACTCGGCCTCAACTGGCGCGAACTCACCACCCGTTGTGACTGATCGTCGCCTCCAGCACCCGCCTCACGTCCACCTCCCCAAACACAACCGTCCCGGCCGCCAATGCTCCACCGTCACCGCCTGCCGCGGCACCTCAGCCGCCGTCAGCAACCGCACCCAGTCCTCCTCTCGGAAGGCCCGCCGGAACGACACCGGCCCATCATGACGCACAAACCGGTGCCACCCCACCATCCTCTCTACCCAGCGAAACATCCGGCAACTCCGCTCCGACCGTTCCAAATCATTGATAAACCAACCTACCTGCGCAGTGGCTTCCATCCACCGCAGCAGCGCGATGATCTCCTCATCCTCCAGATGATGTGCCGTTAGCGAACTCACGACGATATCCACCGGTTTCTCCGGCCGATACTCCAAAGCATTGCCGGTCACCCACGCGATTCCGAGCTCCTTCGGCGTGGACTCCGCTGCCGCACGCGCCGCATAAGGATTTAAGTCGATCCCCGTTAACTCGACGGCAATGCCGCGCCTCGGCGCCCAGCCTGCAATCCGCCGCAGAAGATCGCCGCCGCCACTGCCCACATCAACGATGTGCACCGGATCACGGAATCTATGGGGTAGCCGCTTCAGCCAAGCCAGCGTCGGTCGATATCCAAGCAGCCAGCGGTTGATCTGCTCCAGGCTGCGCAGGCAGCCACGGAAATCCTCATAGCTACAGTCACCCTCCATCATCTCCGGCAGATCGCGCGGAGAGGCCCGCAGTCTGAATTCGATTTCCTCACTAGACCCCATGGAATCGCATTGTCTCCGTTGTCAACTCCGGGCCAAACGGCATCGCGCACCTGCACTGCCGAGGCCGCGCCTGCTGCTGCGGGTCTGCGAGCATCTGCTCGGCGAAGGCGACGAAAGCGTCATGCACATCGTGCTCGGGTACGGCAGTGGCGATGCGGTCCAGGGAAGCCGTAGTCACGCGCAAGAGGCCCTCAGCCCGGATTATAGGGTTTAGACGTCGCGCGTGTGGCTTGGGAACACCGGACCACGAAGAGACGACAATCCAGTGACAATCGACTTTCCCATTAGCGGCGATGTTGCAGGCTAATCAATTGTCCGATTGGCCAATTTGGCGAAGTTACCAGCGCACCACGAGCAATCTTGCCGGTGCAAATGATCGGGTTAATCAGGCAGTGGCTCACCGTTCTCGACTACGCGCCGTCAAACCCTTGCGCCCGTGGTTTGGAATTCTAATTGCACCGCTATCCATATGAAGCATTCGTCATGATGAAGCATTCGTCAGGATGAAGCATTCGTCATGTAGCAGCGATCAGGAGCGGTACAATCAGCGTATCGGATCCGAAAAAGGAGACTCCAGTTAGAACGTCCAATCTGAATCGGATTCCGTTGCATAACGAAGTTCTCATCCTCGGTGGAGGAGTAGCAGGCTGTGCCGCTTCGATCGCGCTCGCTCGCAAGGGACGAGGCGTTACCCTGATCGAACGCGAGCCCACACCGCGCCATAAGGTCTGCGGAGAGTTCCTGAGCGGTGAGGCTCTTGAGGATCTGCACGCGCTCGGCATCGACGTGGCCTCGCTTGGCGCCATGCCCATCGACTACGTTCGCCTCGCCGCGGGCGGGCGCGCCGCGGAGGCTCCCTTGCCTTTTCCCGCGGCGTCGCTCACGCGCAAGGCACTGGATACAGCGCTCATCGCCGAAGCCAACGCCGCAGGAGTCCGCGTAGAGCGCGGCCGCAGCGTGCAGGCGCTCGTCCGCACGACGCAGCGACGTTTGGCGAGCTACGCTCGACGACGGAACCACCCGCGAAGCTCGCAACGGTCTTTCTCGCCACGGGCAAGCACGATCTTCGCGGCCACACGCGCCCGGAGGACCCGCAGCGATGGGTCGCGCTTCAAGATGTATTTTCGCCTGGCGCACGCGCAGGCCGCTGAGCTGGCGCGCGCCTCTGAGCTGATGCTCTATCCCGGAGGCTATGGCGGGATCCAGCCGGTTGAAGGCGGCATTGCAAACCTCTGCTGGGTGGTGCAACAGCGGTATCTGGCACGTGTGGGCAATCGCTGGGAGAATTTCCTCGCGAAGATGCAGCAGGACTGTCCGCATCTCGCGATGAGGCTCGCCGGCGCGGAGCCGCTGCTAGCCAAGCCGATCGCCATCACTCATATCCCTTATGGTTATATCCGCCGCACATCGGAGAATGGGCTTTACTGCATCGGCGATCAGGCAGCCGTCATCCCCTCGTTCACCGGCGACGGCATTTCCATCGCGCTGCACACTGCGCGATGCGCCGTCGCTGCTTATCTTGCAGGTGAGCCGGCGCCGGTGTTCCAGGCTAAACTGCGGTCCGCGCTGCTGGCCCAGATGCGCCTTGCCGAGTTCGCCGCCGACGGCTTGAACAACGCACTCGCACGCGCGGTATTGCCGTTTTGCCTCCGGGTCTGGCCCGGCGTGATGCGCGTGACGGCAAGGCTGACACGCGTGGCCCAGAACGCCTCTGTTGCTCAGCCTGCAGTTGCCAGCTAAATCCGACCATGCCAAAAGCCGCAATTCGACGCCCTGGTAACTCTCAGTAGTCAACCCCAGGAGAGATGCAATGAAATCCCTCGCAGCCTTCGCCCTCGCCGGCCTACTCGCTCCAGCCGCGCTCGCCCAGCATCAGACCTTCGTCGTCAATCCCGATGCCAGCGAGGTCAAGATGACGCTGAATACAACCCACGAGCTCGTCAACGGCACCTTTCACGTCCAATCCGGATCAATTGAGTTTGACCGCAGCACTCCCAGAATGTCTGGCTCCGTAGTTGTCCTCGCCGGCAGCGGCAAGACGGGCAATGACAGTCGCGACAAGAAGATGTACAAGGACATCCTTGAGGTCGAACAGCACGCAACAGTTTCCTTTGAGCCGAAGACCTATGCCGGCGCCATCGCCCCTTCAGGCGACTCGACCATCCAGGTAACCGGAATCTTTACCCTGCTGGGCATGCCTCATGAAATCACCGTCCCCATGCTGGTCCATCTCGATGGCGCCAACGCAAATGCCAAGGGCCATTTTGTGGTGCCTTACGTCCAATGGGGACTCAAGAATCCAAGCTTCATGATTTGGAAAGCCGATAACGATGTCGCGATCGACCTCAATCTAGTTGGCGCGATTTCAAAGTAGCCCGCGGTTGCTAACGCGAGTGGTTTGACGGCTTGTGGTCAACCAAGGGTGTTGGGTTGCGACGCCGGCAAGACGAAGTTCAATTCGGCTGATGGAACGCGAGAAATTCGTCCCGGAACGAAGACCGCGTAGAATGCCGCGCCTGGTCTCGATTGGTTCGGACGACGGATTCACGGCTCGATTCATTCACCCTGAACGCCGCCTGCAGAATCTAACTTTTCTTGGTGAGTGTCACCCTCAAAATGGAACCTTTCTAGGTTACGATTACCCCTAAAACGCAACTTTTCTTGGTACATTGACCTTGCCCCCGCAAAACGTACCCCTTAGCGAGCTGCTGTAATAGCGAAGGGAGACGTAGATGAGGAACGGGAAACGAGGCAGGTACACGCTGGAGTTCAAGCAGGAAGCGGTGAGGCTGGTGGAGTCGGGCCAGAGGATTGCGGAGGCGGCGCGCAGCTTGGGCGTGGTGGAGCAGACACTGTCGAACTGGGTCAAGGCGCATCGAGAGGGCAAGCTGAAGGAAGTTCCAGGTAGGGCAGGCGTAACCGCCGAACAGATGGAGATCAGCCGTCTGCGGGCGGAGCTGGCGCGGGTAACGATGGAGCGCGACATCCTGGGAAAAGCGACGGCATACTTTGCAAAGGGCCAGAAGTGAAGTATGCCTTTATTGAACGCCATCGGCGCCTCTGGCCGATTTGTGTGCAGTGCCGGGTGCTCAAGGTGAGCGTGTCCGGCTTTCATCAACACCTTGCGCGGCGACGGCGGACGACGCCGTGCCGGCATCTGAGTAATGCGGCGCTTTTGGCGCATATCAGCGCGGTGTATGCGGAGCATCGCGGGGCCTACGGGTGGCCGCGGATCTGGCGGGAGCTGGTGAAGCGCGGCATTGGCGTGGGCAAGCAGCGGGTGCAGCGGCTGATGCAGCAGCACGGCATTCGTGCCCGCGGCAAGCGACGCTTCCGCGTAGTGACCACCGACAGCCGGCACGATCTGCCTATCGCGCCCAACTTGTTGAACCGCAACTTCACTCCGGCCGCGCCCAACCAGGCGTGGTCGGGTGACATCACCTACATCGCCACCGAGGAGGGCTGGTTGTTTCTGGCCGTGGTGATCGATCTGTTCAGCCGCAAGGTGGTGGGCTGGTCGATGCGACCGGACCTGCATCGCAGCCTGGTGATCGACGCCTTGGAGATGAGCCTGTTTCAACGCCGTCCACGGAAAGGAGAACTGATTTTCCATAGTGATCGCGGCAGCCAGTATGCCAGCGAGGATTTCCGCCAGGTGCTGGAAAAGCACCAGATCCTGGCTTCCATGAGCCGCAAGGGCAACTGCTGGGACAACGCCGTGACCGAGACCCTGTTCGGATCGCTCAAAGTGGAGCGGCTACACGGTGAGCGCTTCGAAACCATCCGACAGGCCAAGGATACGGTGCTGGCCTGGCTGCTCTGGTATAACCGGCAACGCATGCACTCAACCTTGAACTATCTCAGTCCGGAAGAGTTCGAACGCCGCTCGGAGAACGCAGGCTCGCAGGCTGCCGCGTGATGGATGCGGCGACCGAAGCAGGCGGTGGAAATATGGAAATCGATCAAGCCGATTTCCACATTCCCACCGCCGCGACGACTACGACGAGATGAATTAATCTCGTCAAAACCCGCCTGCTATGGGATACGCATTCTGAGGGCAAGGTCACATGTCCCCGCAAAATGCAACCTCCGGGGGTTACATTTGGAGCCCAAAGCTAACCTCTCAAGCGACCATTTGAGGGGTTTTCCGCACCATATTTGCGAACATTTCGCTTGATTTCACAGGGCTTACCATCTTCCGCAGGCTTCCATTCACAATATATTGATTTTTTCGGCGGGTTATTCGTATCCAGGCCGTGACCGCGACTCCGTCACGGGATTTTGAGCGGGGCGGAGCGCGATTCCGGGCCGGTAAAATGAATTCATATGGATGCAGCCCGCCAAGGTCCCACAGCGACCGAGAGAATTCTCGACGGAAGCCGATTTGTGCGCGCGTGCCTGCGCAAGCCGGTGGACCGTACGCCGGTGTGGTTTTTGCGGCAGGCGGGCCGGTACATGCAGGAGTACCGCGACGTGCGCAAGCACCACACGCTGGTGGAGATTTGCAAGAAGCCGGAGCTGGCTGCCGAAGTGACGATTACCGCGGCGGAGAAGCTGGGCGTGGACGCGGCGATTATCTTTGCCGATCTGCTGCTGCCGCTGGAGCCGATGGGGTTGGACTTCGAGTTTCAGGCGGGCGAGGGGCCGGTGGTGCACCATCCAGTGCGGACGCGCGGAGGACGTGCAGGCGCTGCGCGACTGATCGTGCGGGCGACCTGGCTTATGTGGCGCTGGCGATTGAAAAGGTGGCCGCGCATTTCCGCGACCGGCTGGGCGTGATTGGATTCTGCGGCGCGCCGTACACGCTGGCGAGCTACATGATTGAGGGCGGCGGCTCGCGGAATTACATCCATACGAAGCAGATGATGTACCGCGATCCCATTGCATGGAGCGGACTTTTGGACAAACTGGTCGCGGTGCTTACGGAGTATTGCCGGTTGCAGGTGCAGGCCGGGCGCGGACGTGATTCAGATTTTCGATAGCTGGGTGGGGTCGCTCTCGTTGAGCGACTATCGCGCGTTATGCGTTTGAGGCGTCGAAGCGGCTGGTGCGGGCGGTGCAGGCGATGGGCGTGCCGGTGATTTACTTTGGCGTGGAGACGGCGGGGCTGCTCGAGCAGATGGCGGAGACGGGGGCCGATGTGATTGGGCTGGACTGGCGGCAGCCGCTGGATGAGGGCTGGCGCGCGGTGGGACACGGGCGCGCGGTGCAGGGGAATCTGGATCCGATCACGCTGTTTGCGCCGCTCGAAGTGCTGGAGCAGCGCGTGAAGGAGATTTTGCGCGCGGCGGGCGGCCGCGCCGGGGCACATCTTTAATCTGGGGCACGGAATTGTGCCGGAGACGCCGGTGGAGAATGTGCAGGCGGTGGTGAAGATGGTGCGAGAGTTCCGGCTGGAGGGCGCGCATGCCTAAACAAGCGGTTCTGCTGCTGGCGCATGGGACGCCGGAGACGGTGGAGCAGATTCCCGAATATCTGCGCAACGTGGTGAGCGGGCGGCCGGTGCCGCAGAGCGGTGGTGGAGGAGATTCAGCACCGGTATGCGCTGATCGGGAAGAGCCCGCTGACGGAGATCACGATCGCGCAGGCGCGAGCTGGTGGAAGAAGAACTGGCTGCGACGGGTGAGCGTGTTCCGGTGTATGTGGGGATGCGGAACTGGCGGCCGTATATTCCAGAGGTAGTGCGGCAGATGCGCGCGGATGGCATGGAAGAGGCCGCGGTGATCTGCATGGCGCCGCAGAATTCGCGCACCAGCGTGGGGCTTTACCGGCGAGCGGTGGAAGCTGAGGCGGGGGGCTGCGCATCGACTTCACGGCAGGGTGGGCGGGGCATCCGCTGCTGGCGGATGCGTTTGCCGAGCGGCTGAGGCCGGCGTTGGCGAAGTTGAGCGCAGAGGTGGGCGAGCCCGTGCCGGTCTTGTTCACTGCGCACAGTGTGCCCGACGCGCACGGTTGGCAGGCTCCAGCTAGCAGACGGAGACGCGGAGGAGGGGCAGCCGCGGCTTTGGCCGGGAGAGGGAGCGGATCCGTATGCGGAGGATGCGCGGCGGACTGCGGAGCTGGTGGCGGAGCGCGTGCCGGAGATTCCGCGCTGGTGGTTTGCATTCCAGAGCCAGGGCGCAAGCGGCGGACCGTGGATTGGTCCCAGCGTGGAGGAAACGCTGGACCGGATTGCCGGCGAGGGCGTGAAGGCGCTGATCTTCAGCCGATCGGATTTCTCTGCGATCACGTAGAGATTCTGTTCGACGTGGACATTCATTTTCGCGAATATGCCAGCGAGCTGCGGCATTCGGCTGGAGCGCCCGGAGTCGTTGAATGCGTCGGAGACGTTGGCAAAAGCCGTTGCGGATTTGGCGCGGCTGGGATTAGCACGGTTGAAGAATTCAGCGGTGACGAATTGAGCGGATGTGGAGTCATGTCCGCGCTTTTCACAGCTCGCGCTGGCGATGAACCGAAGCGAAAGTTTTCGAGGGGACCGCGGTGAACGAGAATAGCGCGAGCGGAGCGCCTGCTGAAAACGGTGTGGAGATCGTCCGAAAGAGGGACGTGGTTTATTGTCCCAACTGCGGCGGCGACAGGATGTACCGAGTCGACCGCAGAGGGCTTCTTCGGCGGAACGTGTTTCCGATCTTCGGTTTCTACCCCTGGGTGTGCAAGGGATGCGGGCACGATGCGCTGCTGCGGAAGCGCAATCGGCGCCGGCGGAAACGCACCCCTGCCGCATAGGGCCAGCTTGCAGACAGCCTAAGAGCGGAAGAAGTTTCTGCGCCAGGAAGATGACGTTGGCCGGACGCTCAGCCAGGCGACGCATGAAGTAGGGATACCATTCGCGTTCCGAAGGGCACGTAGACGCGCACCTTGTAGCCCTCGCTGCACCAGCTTGCGCTGCAGATCGCGGCGCACTCCATACAACATTTGAAATTCGAAGTGGCTGGGGTCGATTGCGGCCTCGGCGGCGTAGGCTTTGATCGCGTCGATGAGGCCTCGTCGTGCGTGGCCAGCGCGTGATAGATGGGGCTGTCGAGGAGCATTTTGCTGAGGCTGAGAAAGTTTGCGTCGACGTCGGTCTTGCGCGGGAAGGCCACCTCGGACGGCTCTTTGTACGCGCCTTTGCAAAGCCGAACGCGGATGCCGTCGGCGAGAAGCTGTTCGACGTCGGCCTGGGAGCGGTAGAGGTAGGCCTGGATGACGACGCCGACGGCGCCGCGCATCCGGCGCGCGCATGAACGCGGCGCACGATATCGAGCGTGACCTGAGTGAGGCGCGAGTCCTCCATGTCGATGCGGACGAAGTTCTCCGTGGCGCGGGCATGCTGGACGAGGTTTCCGGCGATGGATTCGGCCAGATCGGGGGATTGTTCGAGACCCATCTGCGTGAGCTTGACGCTGATGTTGGCGTCGAGGCCGCGCTCGGCGATGGAGTCGAGCAGGTGGTGGTAGACGTCGGCGGCGCGGTGCGCTTCGGTCGGCGAGGTGACGCTTTCGCCGAGCGAGTCGAGCGTGACGGCGATGCCCTGGCGGTTGACGGCTTCGGCTACGCGAAGCGCATCTTCGGGCTTCATGCCCGCGATGAATCGCGCGGTTGAGGCGGGTTCCCAGAGTGGAGTGCTCGAAGAAGCGGCGTAATGGGCGGTTGTGAGAGAGTGCGATGAAGGCGGAACGAAGAATTGGCATGACTTGCCTCTGCCGGAGAGCGCGCCGGCAAGGGCGCACTTCGCAGACAAGAATAGTTTCGCACATGGGGCGGAGGAATGTGGCGGGTAACACGTTCGTGTCAGCCGATCTTGTGGATTTGCGGTGCACGAGTTCAGCGCCGGCGAACTCGAGTCACGCACTTCGAACAGGGCGCTGCCATGCGGCGGCAAGGTGACGCCGATCTCCTTTGACTCTTTGAGTGGTGGAGTCGTCCCACACATTGCGGGCGGAGTGCTTTTGCGCCGTCGAGGCCGAGCTGATTCCAAGTGGTGCGCAGGGTGACGGGAGTGTCTGCGAGATTGAAGAAGGCGAAGTACTCGGCGTAGCCGCGAGCGCCGGGCTCGTCGATGGTGGCGCGCCAGACGCGGGCATTCTCAAAGCCGGGGCCGAGGGTGGAGGCGTCGACGGGGCGGCTGTAGGTGGCGTATCTGGTCGATGAAGAGGACGGTCTGATTGGTGAGCAGCGAGCGGGTGAAGTCGTCGAGCCGGGTGAGATTGCCGCCGAGGATGAGCGGCGAGCGCGCAACGGCCCAGAGGGTGAATTCGGTGCGCTGCTCGTCGGGAGTTACGCGCGACTGGCGCGCGTCGCCCCAACCGGGGTGGGGCCGAGCCAGCCTTCGGGGAGCATGTCGGCGTCGGGCCAGTTGCCGGGGCCGGTGTAGGGAAACCACTTGCGCGAGGCGGTCGAAGTCGTCCTTGCAGTGCCGAAGGGAAACTCGCGTGCCGGGCTGGTGCGGGAAGGTCCAGCCATCCCAGTGATCGTCGGCGATGCGCCACATCTGCGCGTACTTTGCGACTTCGGCGGCGTGGTCGAGCGCGGTGGGGCCGGGCGAAAGGCTGAGAGCACGATGGGGCGGCCGGATTTGCGGATGGCTTCGGCGATCTGGCGAATCTCCGTGGGGCGGTAGGGGTGGTCGGAGATGCAGTCGACTTTGAGAAAGTCGAGGCCCCAGGATGCGTAGAGCTGAAGCATGGAGTCGTAGTAGGCCTGGCCGGCGGCGTTGTCTTTGATGCCCCAGTTGCCTTCGTCCCAGGGGCAGGGAGAGGTGGTGTCGGCGGCGTCGGCGGCGTGGAAGGATGTGCCGGCGATGGGCAGGTTGGCGGCGACGACCTGGCGGGGAATGCCGCGCACGATGTGAATGCCGAACTTGAGGCCCTGCGCGTGGAGCCAGTCGGCGAGCGGCTTGAAGCCGGCGCCGTTGGCGGCGGAAGGGAAGCGGGCGGGATCGGGAATGAGGAGGCCGTTGCCGTTCCAGAGATAGTGTTCGCTCTTCGAGGGTATGGCCGGCGGGATTGGCCATGTACCAGCCCTCGTCGATGACGGCGTACTTCCAGCCGTATTGCTGGAGCGAGGCGAGGACCGTGGCGTTGGCTTTGAATTGATCCTCGTCGATGGTGAGGCCGTAGGAGTCCCAACTGTTCCAGCCCATGGGCGGAGTGGGGGCGAGAGTTTGCGCGCGGATGAGAGGCGCAGCGAGAGCACACGGCGACGAGAAAAACAGCGGGCAGGAGGGCTGGTCTTGGTCATGAGGAAAGGATAGAGCAAAAGGCAGCGGAGTTAGCGGAGTTGGAGAGGCTGCGAGTCAGCGAGTGAGCAAGTCGGCGGGTCAGCCAACTAGCGTGCGCTGACGGCGGCGGAGTGGCGGGTGTGCGATGGAGACTCTTCTTTTGCGGCGAGGTATTCGTTGACGGCGGCGGCGGCTTTGCGGCCTTCGGCGATGGCCCAGACAACGAGCGACTGGCCGCGGCGCATGTCGCCGGCGGCGAAGATGCCGTCGACCGAGGACATGTAATTGGTGGTGGCGACGTTGCCGCGATTGTCGAGCGCGAGGCCGAGCTGCTCGATCATGCCGTTGCGCACGGGGCCGAGGAAGCCCATGGCGAGCAGGACCAGATCGACGTCGAGCGTGAACTCGGTGCCGGCATGGGCTTCGAACTTGGGCGGCGGGCCGACGCGAACGCAGTGAAGCTGCTTGACGTTGCCGTGCGTCGTCGCCGGTGAATTTGACGGTGTTGATGCTCCAGTCGCGGATGCCGCCTTCTTCGTGCGAGCTTTCGGTGCGCAGTTGCAGCGGCCAGAGCGGCCAGGGCGTGGAGGCGGCGCGCTCGGCGGGCGGCTTGGGCATGATTTCAAACTGATGGACGCTCTTTGCGCCCTGGCGATGGCTGGTGCCGAGGCAGTCTGCGCCGGTGTCGCCGCCGCCGATGATGACGACGCGCTTGCCGGTGGCGAGGATGGGGCCGGCAGCTCCCATCGATGCAAGGAGCGCTTCTTCCGAGTCGCCTTCGTTGCGGCGATTCTGCTGGGGCAGGAACTCCATGGCGAAGTGAATGCCCTTGAGCTCGCGGCCGGGGATGGGCAGGTCGCGCGGCTGCTCGGCGCCGCCGCAGAGAAGGATGGCGTCGAAGTCTTCGGTGAGCGATTCGACGGAGACGTTGACGCCGACGTGCGCGTTGGTCTGGAAGATGACGCCTTCGGCCTTCATCTGCTCGATGCGGCGGTCGACGACGTGCTTTTCAAGCTTGAAGTTGGGAATGCCGTAGCGGAGCAGGCCGCCGATGCGGTCGTTCTTCTCGAAGACGGTGACGGAGTGGCCGGCGCGGCGAAGCTGCTGCGCGGCGGCGAGGCCGGCGGGACCGCTGCCGACGACGGCGACGCGCTTGCCGGTGGCCTGCTCGGGCGGCTCGGGATGAATCCAGCCTTCGTCCCAGGCGCGCTCGACGATGGAGCGCTCGATGAGCTTGATGGAGACGGGCGGCTGATTGATGCCGAGCACGCAGGCGGCTTCGCAGGGAGCGGGGCAGATGCGGCCGGTGAACTCAGGGAAGTTGTTGGTGGAGTGGAGGCGGCGAATGGCGGCCTCCCAGCGATTGTTGTAGACGAGATCGTTCCAGTCGGGGATGAGATTGTTGACCGGGCAGCCGGTGTGGCAGAAGGGCACGCCGCAGTCCATGCAGCGCGCGCCCTGCTCGCGCTGCTTTTCTTCAGGGAACGGCTCGTAGATTTCGAACCAGTCCTTGATGCGCTCGTCGGCCTTGCGGCGCGTGGGCTGCTCGCGCTGAATTTCAAGAAATCCTGTGACCTTACCCATGCTGCACCTCGGCGGACGCCGCGACCAGAGACGGCGTGGCGAGCGGGGAAGTGTAGACGGCCTGCGCGCGCGCGACGCCGAGGACGCGCTTGTACTCGTGCGGGAAGACCTTGATGAACTTGGGCTGCGCGTCGGCCCAGTGCTCGAGGATCCATGCGGCGCGCGGGCTGCCGGTGAGGTCGCGATGGCGCGCGAGCAGGCCGCGGATCGTGATCGATGTCGGCGGAGTCGACGAGCGGCTCGAGATCGACGCTGGCCTTGTTGCAGCGGCGCGTGGAGAAGTCGCCCTGATCGTCGTAGACGTAGGCGATGCCGCCGCTCATGCCGGCGGCGAAGTTGCGGCCGGTGGCGCCGAGAACGATGACGAGGCCGTTGGTCATGTATTCGCAGCCGTGGTCGCCCACGCCTTCGACGACGGCGGTTGCGCCGGAGTTGCGGACGGCGAAGCGCTCGCCGGCGATGCCGTTGAGGAAGACTTCGCCGCTGGTTGCGCCGTAGAGGACGACGTTGCCGACGAGGATGCTTTCCTCGGGCAGGAAGCTGGAGGTCTTGGGCGGATAGGCGATGATGCGGCCGCCGGAGAGGCCCTTGCCGAGATAGTCGTTGGAGTCGCCTTCGAGTTCGAGCGTGACGCCTTGGGAACGAATGCGCCGAAGCTCTGGCCGGCCGAGCCGCGGAACTTGAAGTGGATGGTGCCGTCGGGCAATCCGGCAGAGCCGTAGCGGCGGGCGATTTCGCCGCCCAGCATGGCGCCGACGGTGCGGTGCACGTTGCGAATGGCGAAGCTGCCGGTGACGGGCGTCTTGCGATTCGAGCGCGGGCTTGGCCTTGGCGATGAGCGCGTGATCGAGCGCCGGGCCGAGGCCGTGATCCTGGCAGGTGGTGCGGCGGCGCGCAACGCGCGAGGGCAGCGTCGGCACGTAGAGGATCGACGAGAGGTCGATGCCCTTGGCCTTCCAGTGCGCGTCGTCGATGTGCACGTCGATCTTCTCGACGCGGCCGACCATCTCGTCGACGGTGCGGAAGCCGAGCTTGGCCATGTGCTGGCGCATCTGCTCGGCGATGAAGAAGAAGAAGTTGATGACGTGCTCGGGCGTGCCGGTGAAGCGCGCGCGAAGGACGGGATCCTGGGTGGCGATGCCGACCGCGCAGGTATTCAAGTGGCACTTGCGCATCATGATGCAACCCATTGCGATGAGGGGCATTGTGGCAAAGCCGAATTCTTCTGCGCCGAGCAGGGCGGCGATGACGACGTCGCGGCCGGTCTGCAGCTTGCCGTCGGTCTGCACGCGGATGCGGCTGCGCAGATCGTTGAGCAGCAGGACCTGCTGGGTTTCGGCGAGGCCGAGCTCCCAGGGCAGGCCGGCGTGCTTGATGGAGCTGAGCGGCGAAGCGCCGGTGCCGCCGGTGTCGCCGGAGATGAGCACGACGTCGGCGTGGGCCTTGGAGACGCCGGCGGCGACGGTGCCGACGCCGACTTCGGAGACGAGCTTGACGGCGATGCGCGCCTGCGGGTTGACGTTCTTGAGGTCGTAGATGAGCTGCGCCAGATCCTCGATGGAATAGATGTCGTGGTGCGGCGGAGGCGAGATGAGGCCGACGCCGGGGATGGAGTGGCGCATCCTGGCGATGACTCTCGTCGACTTTGTGGCCGGGCAGCTGGCCGCCTTCGCCGGGCTTTGCGCCCTGCGCCATCTTGATCTGCAGCTCGTCGGCGTTGACGAGGTAGTTGGTGGTGACGCCGAAGCGGCCGCTGGCGACCTGCTTGACGGCGCAGCGGCGCGAATCGCCGTTGGCGTCGGGCTTGAAGCGCGCTTCGTCCTCGCCGCCTTCGCCGGTGTTCGACATGCCGCCGAGGCGGTTCATGGCGATGGCGAGAGTTTCGTGCGCTTCTTTGCTGATGGACCCGAAGCTCATGGCGCCGGTGGTGAAGCGCTTGACGATCTCCTTGGCCGGCTCGACCTCTTCGATGGGAATGGGCTTGTCGAGGTACTTGAGCTTGAGCAGGCCGCGCAGCGTGCAGAGATTGCGGTTCTGATCGTCGATGAGGTCGGTGTACTCCTGGAAGGTGGCCGGATTGTTGTTGCGGACCGCGTGCTGCACCTTGCTGATGGTGAGCGGATTGAGCAGGTGATACTCGCCGCCCTCGCGGTATTGATACTGGCCGCCGACGACGAGCTCGGTTTCGGATTCGGTGAGCGGCTGGAAGGCGTAGGCGTGCTTCATCTGCGCTTCGCGGGCGAGCACGTCGAGGCCGACGCCTTCAATGCGCGAGGCGGTGCCGGGGAAGTAGGCGTCGATGAGCGAGTGGTTGAGGCCGACAGCCTCAAAGACCTGCGCGCCGCGATAGCTTTGCAGCGTGCTGATGCCCATCTTGGAGAAGGTCTTGAGCAGGCCCTTGTTGATGGCCTTGATGAAGTTCTTCTCGGCCTGCTCGGCGGTGATGTTGTCGGGCAACAGGCCGCGGCGCTTGAGGTCGTGGATGGTCTCGATGGCGAGGTAGGGATTGATGGCGCTGGCGCCGTAGCCGATGAGCAGGGCGAAGTGCATGACCTCGCGCGGCTCGCCGCTCTCGATGATGAGCGCGACCTGGGTGCGGGTCTTCTTCGCGGACCAGGCGATTGTGAACGGCGGCCATGGCCAGCAGGCTGGGGATGGGCGCGTAGGTGGGATCGACGCCGCGATCGGAGAGGATGAGCAGCGTGTAGCCGGAGTCGACGGCGTGCGAGGCGCGGGTGCTCAGGTCTTCGAGCGCGTGGCGCAGGCCCTTTTCGCCATCTTCGGCGCGGAAGAGCGCGGGCAGCGTGGTGGCGAGCAGATCGCCGGAAGAGACGCGGCGCAGCTTTTCGAGATCGCGGTTGGTGAGGATGGGATGCGGCAGCTTGAGCGTGTGGCAGTTCTCCGGCGCCTCATCGAGGATGTTGCGCTCCGTGCCGATGTAGCTGATGAGCGACATCACCAGCTCTTCGCGGATGGGGTCGATGGGCGGATTGGTGACCTGCGCGAAGAGCTGCTTGAAGTAGTTGAAGAGCGGCTGCGGGCGGTCGGAGAGACAGGCCAGCGGCACATCGGTGCCCATGGAGCCGACCGGCTCCTCGCCCTTGGCGGCCATGGGCGCGAGCAGGATGCGGAGATCTTCTTCGCTGTAGCCGCAGGCGCGCTGGCGGCGCAGCAGGGTCTCGGGATTGAAGGCGATGATGCGCGAGGGCTCGGGCAGCGAGTCGAGCGTGACCTGCTGCTGCTTGAGCCAGTCGCCGTAGGGCTGGCGCGCGGCGAGCTGCTTCTTGATCTCGGCGTCGGAGATGATGCGCTGCTGCACGGTGTCGACGAGGAACATGCGGCCGGGCTGCAGGCGGCCTTTCTTGAGAATGTCCTCGGCGGGAACTTCGATGACGCCGGCTTCGGAGGCGAGGACGACCAGATCGTCCTTGGTGACGATGTAGCGGCCGGGGCGCAGGCCGTTGCGGTCGAGCGTGGCGCCGATGACGCGGCCGTCAGTGAAGGCGATGGCGGCGGGGCCGTCCCACGGCTCCATCAGCGAGGCGTGGTACTCGTAGAAGGCGCGCTTGTCCTCGTCCATGTCGGGGTTGCCGGCCCAGGCTTCGGGAATGAGCATGGCCATGACGTGGGGCAGGGAACGGCCGGACTGGTAGAGGAATTCGACGGCGTTGTCGAGCGAGGCGGAGTCGCTGCCGCCGGGCATGATGACGGGATAGAGGTCGTCGATCTTGTCGCCGTGGAGCGGGCTTTCGAAGACCGACTGGCGCGCGTTCATCCAACTGATGTTGCCGCGGATGGTGTTGATTTCGCCGTTGTGCGCGACGTAGCGGTAGGGATGGGCCAGCTTCCAACTGGGAAACGTGTTGGTGGAGAAGCGCTGGTGAATGAGCGCGAGGGCGCTGGTGACGAGCGGATTGGCCAGCTCGAAGTAGAACTTTTCAATCTGCGGGGCCAGCATGAGGCCCTTGTAGATGATGGTGCGGCAGGAGCAGGAAGGGACGTAGAAGGTCTCCTTGTCCTCGATGTCGGAGGCGGCAATTTCGTTTTCCGTGCGGCGGCGGACGCGATAGAGCAGGCGCTCGAAGGCCTCTTCGTCGAGGCCCTCGCGGGCGGCCGACGAAAAGCTGCTCGATGTAGGGCTGCGAGTTGCGGGCTTCGCGGCCGATGGCGTCGCCATTGACGGGCGTGTCGCGCCAGCCGAGGACGGTGCAGCCTTCTTCCTGGGCGATGCGCTCGAAGACGCCTTCGCACTGCAGGCGGCTGTGCCTTTCGACGGGCAGGAAGCACATGGCCACGCCGTAAGCGCCGGGCTCGGGCAGCGTGATGCCCAGCTCGGCGCATTCGCGGACGAAGAAGGCGTGGGGAATCTGGATGAGGATGCCGGCGCCGTCGCCGGTCTCCGGGTCGCAACCCGCCGCGCCGCGATGGGTGAGGTTGATGAGCACCTCAAGGCCCTTGCGGATGATCTCGTGGCTTTTTTCGCCGCGGATGTTCGCGACCAGTCCCATGCCGCAGGCATCGTGCTCATCGCGAGGATGATAGAGGCCTTGCGCTTGCGGTGGGCGGAGACGGCGATTCGAAGATTCCATGGCAGCCTTTGCGAGCAGAATTTTCGTTGCGGACGACTTGCAATGATGCGAAATACACAACCACTCTGCGATTCTGAGCACGAAAAATCGCCTTGCCAGCAGATCGAGAGGTTTGCGTGAGCAGAGCCGGCCGCATCCGGGAACTGCGCTGTTTTTAATATAACGAAAAACCGCCGTCAATGCAGGAATTCCTTTCAGGATGGGGGACGACTCGCGGGCCGCGGTGCGGATGACGGACGTGGTTCAGGCAGCTCATGCTGATGTGTTTTGTGACGTATACTCGGTTCGAATGACGCACTATGAACGAGACGATTCTTGTGACCGGCGGGGCGGGATTCATCGGCTCGAACTTCGTGCTGAGCTGGATGAAAGCCGGCAGGCGCGCCGGTGGTGAATCTCGACCTGCTGACCTATGCCGGGAATGCCGCGAACCTGGCGCCGCTCGAGGGCGACGCGCGCTACACGTTTGTGCGCGGCGATATTTGCGATGCGGAGCTGGTGGGGTCGCTGCTGCGCAAGCATCGGCCGAGGGCGATTGTGCATTTTGCGGCGGAGAGCCACGTGGACCGGTCGATTGTGTCGCCGGAAGCGTTTATCCGGACCAATGTGCATGGGCACGTTTACGCTGCTGGAGCAGGCGCGGGTGTACTGGGCGGGGCTGGACGAGGCGGATCGCGCGGCGTTCCGGTTTTTGCATGTGTCGACGGACGAGGTGTACGGGACGCTGCGGCCGGACGATCCGGCGTTCAGCGAGACGACGCCCTATGCGCCGAACAGCCCGTATGCGGCGTCGAAGGCGGGATCGGATCATTTGGCGCGAGCGTACTTTCACACGTTCGGGCTGCCGGTGCTGACCACGAATTGCTCGAACAACTACGGGCCGTTTCAGTTTCCGGAGAAGCTGATTCCGCTGATGATTCTGAATGCGCTGGAGGGCAAGCCGCTGCCGGTGTACGGCGACGGGAAGAATGTGCGCGACTGGCTGTTTGTGGAGGATCACTGCGCGGCGATCCGGGCGGTGCTGGAGAGCGGGCGGCCGGGAGAGACGTACAACATTGGCGGCAACAGCGAGCGGGCGAATATCGACGTGGTGACGGCGATTTGCGACCTGGTGGACGAGATGCGGCCGCAGCCGGGTGCGGCACCGCGGCGGAGGCTGATCACTTACGTTCGAAGACCGGCCGGGACACGACCGGCGCTATGCCATCGACGCAAGAAAGATTGCGCGCGAGCTGGGATGGAAGCCGGCGGAGGAGTTTGAAAGCGGGCTGCGCAAGACGGTGCGCTGGTATCTGGAGAATGACGAGTGGGTGAGACAGCGTGCGGACCGGGGCGTATCGCGAATGGATCGCGAAGAACTATGCGGAGCGGGCGGAGACATAGCTCCGTGACACTCGCGCTTTCCCTCCCCAATGCGAGGGACCGTGGCACCCAAGATTCATAATGGGTTGACAGTGAGCACTGAGGATCGAGGAATGAAGGGAATCATTCTGGCGGGCGGATCGGGGACGCGGCTGTATCCCGTGACCCATGTGGTGTCGAAGCAGCTGCTGCCGGTCTACAACAAGCCGATGATTTATTACCCGCTGAGCACGCTGATGCTGGCGGGGCTGCGCGAGATCCTGATCATCTCGACGCCGCAGGACACGGGGCGGTTTGCGGAACTGCTGGGCGACGGGCGGCGCTGGGGCCTGGAGATCAGCTACGCGGTGCAGCCGAGCCCCGACGGGCTGGCGCAGGCGTTCCTGATCGGGCGGGATTTTATCGGCGGCGATGCCGAGCGCGCTGGTGCTGGGCGACAACATCTTTTACGGGCAGGGATTCTCGAAGCAGTTGCAGGCGGCGGCGCAGCTGAAGGATGGCGCGACGGTATTTGCGTATCCGGTGGAGGATCCGGAGCGCTACGGCGTGGTGGAGTTCGACAAAGCAGGGCCGGGCGGTGAGCCTGGAAGAGAAGCCGAGCGCAGCCGAAGTCGCGCTATGCGGTGACGGGACTGTATTTCTACGATCGCGACGTGGTGAAGCATTGCCGCGACGCTGAAGCCTTCGGCGCGCGGCGAGCTGGAGATTACGGACCTGAACCGGCGCTACCTGGAAGCGGGGAAGCTGAAGGTGGAGATCATGAGCCGCGGCATGGCGTGGCTGGACACGGGGACGCACGATTCGCTGCTGGAGGCGGCGCTGTTTGTGCACACCATCGAGCGGCGGCAGGGACTGAACATCGCCTGCCCGGAGGAGATTGCGTACCGGCAGGGATTCATCAACGCCGAGCAACTGGAGACGCTGGCCGCGCCGATCGCGAAGAGCGGCTATGGGCAGTATCTGCTGGCGCTGCTGCGCGAGCCGTATTTTGCGGCCAAGGCTGAATGATCATGAAGATCGAAGAGACATCGTTGCCCGGCGTGCTGGTGCTGACGCCGACGATCTACCGCGACGACCGCGGCGCGTTCATCGGAGACATTCAATCTGCGGCGCATGGCGGAGGCGGGACTGCCGGCGAACTGGGTCCAGGACAATTTTCGATCTCGAAGAAGAATGTGCTGCGGGGGATTCACTACCAGGTCATGCAGCCGCAGGGAAAGCTGGTGCGGGTGACGCATGGGGCGGTGCTGGATGTGGCCGTGGACCTGCGGCGCAGCTCGCCGGCGTTTGGCAAGCATGTGGCGGTGGAACTGAGCGGGGAAAACGGCAAGATGCTGTGGATTCCCGAGGGCTTCGGTCATGCATTTCTGGTGCTGAGCGAGGTGGCCGGGTTTGCCTACAAGGTGACGGATTATTACTCGCCGGCGGGCGAGCGGACGATTGTGTGGAACGATCCGGAGCTGGCGATTCCCTGGCCGGTGACGGCGGAGAGAGCGATCGTGTCGGAGAAGGATCGGAAGGGCGCAAGGCTGCGCGGAGGCGGAGGTGTTGCGTAGGCGACCATGGCAGGAATGGGTCCGGAATTGGCCTGCGACGGAGGTGAAATTGCCTCGGATCAGGTGGTCCCGGAGGCGGCGTCATTCCGGCCATCGTCGACGAGTGGTATACTCACTTGTCAGGTGTGAACGGACACCGCCATTTTCATCGCCTTTGAGGTTGTTATGTCAGGCCACTCGAAATGGGCCACAATCAAGCACAAGAAGGGCGCGCTGGATGCCAAGCGCGGCAAGATTTTCACCCGCCTCTCAAGGAAATTGCGGTCGCCGCCAAGGGGGGCGGCAACCCGGACAGGAATGCGCGGCTGCGCACGGCGATTCTGGCGGCCAAGGCGGAGAACATGCCGCAGGAAAACATCAAGCGGGCCATCCAGCGCGGCACGGGAGAACTGGAAGGGGTCAGCTACGAGGAGGCCACCTTTGAGGGGTACGGGCCGGGCGGCGTGGCCGTCCTGGTGGACGTGCTGACCGACAACCGCAACCGCGCGGTGAGCGAGATCCGGCACGCGTTCGCGAAGAATGGCGGAAACCTGGGCGAGACGGGCTCAGTGAGGTTCATGTTCGCGAAGAAGGGCCTGATTGCGGTGGAGAAGTCGGCGGCCAGCGAAGAGAAGTTGATGGACATCGTGCTGGAGCACGGCGGCGAGGACCTGAAGGACGAGGGCGACACGTGGGAGATCATTACCGAGCCGGGATCGTATGAAGCGGTGGCCAGCGCGGTGAAGGCGGCGGGGATTCCGACGGTGATGAGCGAAGTGACGATGGTGGCGTCGACCTACAACAAGCTGGAAGGCAGTGCGGCCAACCAGATGGTGCGGCTGCTGGAGGCGCTGGAAGATCTGGACGACGTGCAGAATGTCCACTCGAACTTCGACATGGACGCCGAGCAGATGGAGCACGCGGCTGGATAAGCGAGCCCATGGCAGGCATCAGAGAAGGCCGCCCGGTTGTGGCGGTCTTTTTTTGGTAGGACAGGGAACAGGGACCGAGGGAGCAGGGATCGGAACTGGGAGTGGGGAAGAATTTGAGGCGAGCTGAAGGATTTGTTTTGCTTTTGTTGCTGGCGGTGCGATGGTTGCCGCGCAAGCGCCGCAAGGCGGCGTCGTTTGCGAGCGGCCAGCAGCAGCAGACGATGGCGCCGGTTGGCACAGGCGAGCGCATGGATACGAGGTGTCCGACCGGAATCGAATCCCGTGGCCGAGGTGAGGAACAAGCGGAGCTGGGAGTATGGGCCGTTTCTGAATTGGGGCACGGGCGTCGGCAACCGGTCGGATTACAAGTTTTTCTGGGGCGGATTTGAGTTGGGCAAGGTGCTGACGCCGGTGGTTCACGCGGGGATCTTCAGCGGCCAGTTTGAGCTCGCGGGCAACATCATGCCGCTGTGGCAGGCGTACACGCCGCCGCCGCATGAGCAGACGTACACCTGCGATCACGACGAACGGGCAGTTCGTACACGTTGCACTCTGCCGTTCGGCGGCGGAACATTTCACGGGGTGAGCCTGACGCCGGTGATTTTTCGCTGGAACTTTCTCACCAGGTCGCGGCGGATTCAGCCGTGGTTTCAGGGCGCGGGCGGGCTGATTTATACGACGCACAAATTTCCGCCGAATATCCTGAGCAACAGCAACCCGGCCAGTGGGCCGATCATTGACGGCGGGACGAGCGTGTGGAACTTTTCGCCGCAGGGCGGCGGCGGGATTCACTACTTCATCCGGCCGAAGCGGTCGATCGATATTGGGCGTGAACGGAGTGCACATCTCCTCGGCCTCGCTGGGCGACCGCAACCCGGGCGTGAATGCCAGCATTCAGGTGCAGGTGGGATATACGTTCTGGAAATGATAAAGACAGGGACTAGGGAATCAGGGATAGAGAACGGGATCAGGGAGCGGGGCTCGGGATCGCGGGCGCAGAGGAACAGCGGGAACGGCAAGGGAGCAGAGCAGCAATGAGCGGCGCGATCGTCGAGTGCGTTCCCAATTTTTCAGAGGGCACGGATCGCAGCGCGCGTGGAGGCGATTGTTGCCGCCATGCGGGTGGATGGGGTGCACCTGCTGGACTGGTCGATGGACGCGGACCACAACCGCTCGGTGGTGACGATTGCCGGAGAGCCGGCCGCGGTGGTGGAGGCGGCGGTGCGCGGCGCGGGCAAGGCGGTGGAACTGATCGACCTGACGCGCCAGCAAGGGGTGCACCCGCGCATCGGCGCGGCGGACGTGATTCCGTTTGTGCCGGTGAAGGGGATCAAGCTGGAGCAATGCGTTCTGCTGGCGCGGCAGGCGGGCCTGGAGATCTGGCGGCGGTTCGGAGTTCCCGTCTATTTCTACGAGGCGGCAGCGGCGCGGCCGGACCGGGTGAACCTGGAAGATGTGCGCCGGGGGCAGTTCGAAGGGCTGCGGGACGCGGTGGAGAAAGAGCCGTCGCGGCGGCCCGACCTGGGCGGTCCGGGGCTTCATCCGACGGCGGGCGCCTGCGCCGTGGGGGCGCGCAAGTTCCTTGTTGCCTACAACATCTACTTCGATTCGGCCGACGTGGCGATGGCGCGGGCGATCGCGCGGGAGATTCGCGCCGCGTCGGGCGGATTGAAGGGCGTGAAGGCGATGGGGGTTCTGGCCCATGGGCGGGCGCAACTCTCGATGAACATCACCGACTTTGAGGCGACGCCGATCTCGGAGGTGCACCGCAAGGTGTCGAGCCTGGCGGCGCGGCACAAGGTCGCGATTGGCCGAGGGAGAGGTGATCGGGCCTGATTCCCGAGGCGGCCTGTGAGCGGGAAAGCGAGTGGATGCGTCAATTAGTTGGGTTCGATGAGCAGACCAAGATCCTGGAGCGGCGGCTGGAGCACCCGCTGGCGTGGCCTCAGGAGTGATGCTCGAAGGCCATGCGGCTAAGCAGCACAGACCGGTACAATAAGAACAACGGAGCCCCGGCGAGATGGATGCGGAATGAAGGCGGAATTGGCCGGCACGGCAGGCGAATTCTGCGCCATGGAGCCAAGGCAGGATTGATTTCCGGAGGGTGAATTGTTGAAGAAGCTGAGTTTCAATTGCGGCGATGATGCTGGCGGCGGTTGCGCCGGCCCCTGCGGCACAGTTGTCGACGGATGCGCGCGGGGCGATTCCGCACGATGTGCAGCAACTGGTGGTGATCGACTACCGGGCGATGCAGAATTCGACGGCGGCAATGAATCTGCGCAACCGCGTGGAGCCGCCGGAACTGAAGCAGTTCGACGAGGCATTGAGCAAGTTCACGCTGAAGGCGGGCGAGGGCAAGACGGGCTCCGAGCCAGGGCCAACCCATCGATCAGTATGTGGACGAGCTGGCGTTTGCGCTGTTCCGGCCGTCGCCGGGCAGCGACGCGCTGCAGACGGTGGGCATCGCGCAGGGCCAGTTTCCGACGCAGGATATTCTGGCCAGCTTCCGCGCGCAGAAGCTGAAGGCGACGATGGTGCGGACCAACAGCATGTACCCGATGAGCAAGACGGGGATGGTGCTTTGCTTCGTGGATCCGTCGACGATGGTCTTTGGCAGCAAGGACTCCGTGACCAAGGCGCTGGATGCGCGCGACGGAATGGCCGCCGAGCATGCTGACCAACAATCGATGATGAACGCGATGCAGAGCGTGGACTCGGAACCGCTGTGGAGCATTCTGGACAACAAGGGCACGCAGACGATGATGAAGCAGCTCCTGGGCGAGGCCGGGTCGGTGACCGATTTCGACACCGTGAAGCAGCGGCTGGAGGCCTCGTGGTACTCGATGGACTTTCAGCACGGGGTGAGGTTCGACCTGACGATTCAGACGGGCGATTCGTTCGCGGCGGCCACGATTTCGTCGCTGCTGACGGCGGCGGTGATGCTGCGGAAGATGACGGGATCGGACACGGAGAAGCAGGCGCTGAGCGAGACCTCGATTGGCTCGAATTCAGGAAAACTGGAGGTTCATTTCGCCAGCTCGGACTACGGAGTTCAGCGCGCTGTTGCAGTCGCCGCTGTTCCAGAACGATGGTGCATTAAAAGGCAGCGGCTAGCTCTAGCGCTAGCCCATCGTGCTGAGTTGACGGCGGCGGAAAAGACGGGCGCCAGGGGCCGAGGGCGCGGCAAGAACTGAGCGAATCGAAGCAGGCGGAGCAGCCGGAAACGGGCTCCGCCTTTTTGCGCTTAGGCGAACTTACGCGGGATTGGCACGGAGCGAGGCTCAGGAAGGCGGAATGAGCTGGGGAGGAACTGGGCCTTGCCGGCGGGCAAAAGGACGATTTTGAGCTGGCCCTGCTGGCGCTCGACGAGCGTGGGGCCGGTGATCTGAACTTGCTTGTCGTCCGGCGCTCGTGTAGGTAATCTTGAGCGGGCCGCTGCCACGGACCTGAAACCGATAGTGGAAGGTCGCTCCTGGAGCGAGGCGGTCGGCGCCGAAGCTGGCGCTGGGGTAGTCGACTTCGAGGAGTTGGATGTCGGAGCGCCGGTGCGGTTCTCGATGGTGGTGTCGATGTGGTAGGAGTGGCAGGCGGAAACGGCGAGCAGAGCGGAGGACAGAAAAGTGGCGAGGAAGCAATGGCGAGCCGTGACGCCGGCCCGTCATTCCTTGCTCCGATCTTCCTGGGCGGAGCTTCCTCGGGGATTTGGGCAGGAGAGTGTCATTGCGATCAGCTTGGCGAGTGCTTTTTCCAGGCGGTCGAGGCGCTTGAGCAGTTCGGGAAGGCGCTGGAAGATGGTGACGGCGCGGAGCCAGATGCGATTGTCGAAGCCGGGCGAGCCGGAGATCATTTTGCCGGGCGGGACATCGTGGGAGACGGCGGATTGCGCGGTGAGGATGACGCCGTCGCCGACGGTGCAGTGGCCGGCGATGCCCACCTGGCCGGCGAGAATGACGTTGTTGCCGATGACCGAGGAGCCGGCGAGGCCGGTTTGCGCGCAGATCAGCGTGTCGTTGCCGACGCGGGAGCCGTGGCCGACCTGGACGAGATTATCGACCTTGGTGCCGTCGCCGATTTCGGTTGCGCCGACGGTGGCGCGGTCGATGGTGGCGTTGGCCTGCACGTCAACGCGGCTGCCGATGCGGACGGGGCCGGACTGCGGGATCTTTTCCCACTGGCCCTGCTCGTTTTTGGAGAAGCCGAAGCCGTCGGCGCCGATGATGACGCCGTTTTCGAGCGTGACGTGATCGCCGAGAATGCAGTTTTCGCGGACGACGGCGTGGGCGTGCGCGAAGAAGTGGCTGCCGACCTGAACGCCGGGATAGAGCACGACGTGAGGCAGGAGGGTGGCGTGCGGGCCGATGCGGACGCCGGGACCGACGACGGCGTATGCGCCGATGTGGGCGTCGGGGCCGATGACGGCGGTGGGATCGATGACGGCGGTGGGATGAATGCCGGGAGGGTAGGCCGGCGGCTGGTAGAAGAGGCCGAGCGCGCGCGAGAAGGCGTGATAGGGATTCTTGATGCGCAGCGTTGCGGCGGAGATTTCCTGAAACTCGGGCTCGACGAGGACGGCGGCGGCGTGCGTGGTGCGGGCGAGCGCGGTGTAGCGGACGTTGGCGACGAAGGTGATTTCGGTGGGGCCGGCTTCTTCAATGCCTTTGACGCCGGTAATTTCGAGGTCCGGATTGCCGCGGAGTTCCGCGCCCAGCTTCGTTGCCAATTCGCCTAGCTTCATTGAGGAAATTGTAACGGAGACGGGCGGGACGGGCGCGTTGCCGAGCTGGTAATCTGGGCGTTTGCCGGTGATTGATCCAGAACCGACATCGGCGGCGTTTCGGTTATCTCTGGATTGCCTCGCCAACGGACTGACATGCCATTTGATCGACTGCGATTGGTTGACGCCATGGTCGGAAACAAGGAACGGTGATTGCGGAAAGTGTCGCTTTTCGCGGTTGCAGCGCTCTATGGGATGTTTATCGTCGCACCCAGTCTTCGCACGAGTCCTCTCTACGCCAGGTCAAGCGGCTTCTGAACTTCATGGTCATCGGCGTTGGTCCTTGCGATCTTCTTCTCGGGTCGTGACGAAGTCTGCACCGAACTTGCGGTGGAGTGGAATGCATCAGTCGTGGCACTCGCACTGATAGTTGAATCGACCGTCCGTCTCCAGCACAATCCGGGGTGCTGTCGCTGCGGCGAGCGAACTGGCTTTGGAAGTATCACCCGCTCAGACAATTCGCGAACGTGTTGGGTCTGACAATTCCGATGCGCGAAGAAATCGCAATGGTCGTGTAGCTTCGTTGTTTTTGCCAGATCCCTAAGCGTAGGACCCGAAACAAGATTTGGAGAATCGAACGGTTTCTGAAGTTGACTTCATTCGCAAAGGCAGCGATGTGTGTCTTTGCTCAGTCGGAACTGATTTCGCGTGATCTGGACCGCGACAGCTCACACTCCCGGTAGAGCACCTATTGCCGCTCTGCCACACTCGCTTCGTACGTCAGCATGCTTTGTCGGTAGTCCGGCGTGAATCAATGGCGACACGAGAGTGAATGAAGTCATGTCTTCACAGCAGTCATTACAGGCTGAATCGCAGTTTTGGTCGATTGGCCGCCTATGCAGACTTTTCCGGAGCCTCGCAGGAGACTCGCACGCTGCTTACAGCAAGAGCCATGCGTCCAGCGGTCTAGCGCGCTAGCGATGCGGGATCGGTGACGGCGGGGACGGCGGTTTGCGGCGGCGCTTGCAGAGTGTGCGCGGCGGATTGTGCGGCGTCGAGCGTTGCGCCGGGAATGATGCCGAGGACCAGCGTGGCGGCGACGGCGAGGAACAGGGCCGCGATGACGGCGGCGCCGACTGCGGGCTTGGGAGCCGCGATGCGCGGTGCATTCTGATCTGGGATCGGGTCGCTGCGCGGCGACGACAGCGAGGCGGAGGTAATACGCCGCGGCTAATCCTGAGTTGAGCAGGCCGATGATGGCGAGCCAGATGGCGCCGCCGCCGACCGCGGCGGTGAAGGAGTAGAACTTGCCGAAGAAGCCGCCGGTGAAGGGAATTCCGATGAGCGAGATGAGGAAGAAGATGAGCAGGCTGCCGAGGAGCGGCGAGCGATAGATGAGGCCGCGGAAGTCGTCGATGAGGGAAAGCTGCTCGTCGTATCCGGCGACGAGGGTGACGACGGCGAAGATGCCGACGTTCATGGCGGCGTAGGCGGCGATGTAGAAGCTGGCGGCGGCGATGCCGATTTCGCCGATGCCGGCGAAGGCGGCGAGCAGGTAGCCGGCGTGGGCGATGGCGGAGTAGGCCAGCATGCGCTTGACGTTCTGCTGGCGAAGGGCGGCGAGATTGCCGACGGTCATGGAGAGGACGGCGACGATCCAGAGCAGCGGCGCCCAGAGGGAGCGGAGATTGGGGAACATCTCATAGACGACGCGCAGGAGCAGCGCGAAGGCGGCGGCTTTGGGCGCGGTGGAAAGCAGCGCGACGACGGGCGAGGGCGCGCCTTCGTAGACGTCGGGCGTCCAGACGTGGAAGGGCGCGGCGGAGACTTTGAAGAGAATGCCGACGAGCATGAGCGCCAGCGCGGCGAGAACGAGGGTCTGATTCTGCGCGGCGGGAGCGAGTGCGGCGATCTGGTAGATCTGCGTGGTTCCGGTGGCGCCGAAGATCAGCGCGATGCCGTAGAGCAGAAATGCGGTGGCGAAGGAGCCGAGCAGGAAGTATTTGATGGCGGCTTCAGGGCCGCGGCCGGTCTGCTTGCGGTAGCCGGCAAGGATGTAGGTGGAGATGGAGGAGATTTCGAGGGCGATGAAGACGACGAGCAGCTCGACGGCGCTGGTGAGCAGGCACATGCCGACTGCGCCGAAGACGATGAGCGCGTAGAACTCGCCCTGGTGATGGCTGTGCTCGGGCAGCGTGTCGAGCGAGAGCAGGAGGGCGACGAGCACGATGCCGCAGATGAGGACGTGGAAGAAGACGGTGAAGGCGCTGGTTTCGACGGTGCGAGAAGAAGCCGGTGCCTTCGGGCAGGGAGAGCTGCCAGAGGCTGGCCCAGAGGGCGAGCGTGGTTCCGATGGCGGCGACCCAGCCGAGCGGGCGGCGCGGCCACGCGGGCGGGAGCGAGGCGTCGATGAGCATGATGAGCGACGCCGGTGAGCGTGAGGATGACCTCGGGGAGGATGCGGTAGATGTCGGGGACTGGAGGTCACCGCTGGGCCTCCGGGATTGATTGGATCGCAGTGAGCTTGCAGCCGCAGCATTGCGTCGACCACTGCGAGGCTGAGTGCAAGCTCTGTCAGGATCCGTGCGTTAGGACGGCGGATGGACGCCGGTCTGGATGGTGTTGAGCCAGAGGACGGCGCGAGGCCCATGACGAGCATGAGGACGACGAGCGGCGTGAGAATGGCGAGTTCGCCGAAGCGGAGATCGGCGGCGGGTTTGGAAGCGGCGAGCGCGCTTTCCGGTCCGTAGAAGAGGCGCTGCACCAGCCAGAGCATGTAGGCCGCGCCGAGAATGACGCCGAGCGCGGCGGCGATGGCCCAGCTGCGGCTGACTGCCGGTGAAGGTGCTGGAGAGGATGAGGAACTCGCCGATGAAGCCGCTCAGCATGGGCAGGCCGATCATGGCCAGCGTGGCGATGACGAAGTAGGTGGCGGCGCGGGGCAGCTTGGCGGCGAGTCCGCCGTAGGAAGCGATGAGGCTGGTGGCGTAGCGGATTTCGAGCGCGCCGAGGAGCAGGAAGAGCGCGCCATCGACGACGCCGTGGGAGAGGATCTGATAGACGGCGCCGGACCAGCCGGTGAAGGTGAGGCCGTAGATGGCGAGCACGATGAGGCTGAGATGGCTGAGCGCGGCGAAGGCCATCAGACGCCAGAAGTCGCGCTGGACGAGAGCCAGGCAGGCGCCGTAGAGGATGCCGATGACGGCGAGAGCGATGAGCAGCGGAGCGATGGCGCGGGCCTGGGCGGGGAAGAGTCCGACGTGGAAGCGCAGCATGGAGTAGAGGCCGAGCTTGCCGGCGACGACCATGGCGAGCGCGACGGGCGCTTCGTTGTAGGTGTCGGCGAGCCAGCCGTGGAGCGGGAAGACGGGAACTTTGACGGCGAAGGCGAAGAGAAATGCGAGCGCGACCCAGAAGAGCGCGCCGGCGGGAAGGACGCCGCTGGCGGTCTGGTACTGCAGGTCGGCGAAGTTGAAGGTGTGGGTGCGCGCGTAGAGCCAGAGGATGGCGACGAGCAGCGGCGCGGAGGGGATGAAGGTGAAGAGGAAGAATTTGAGCGCGGCCTTGGGGCCGTCTTTGCGGCCGTACATGGCGATGAGGATGGCCATGGGCACGAGCGAGAGCTCCCAGAAGCCGTAGTAGAGCATGAGGTCGAGCGAGATGAAGACGCCGAACATGGCGGTCTGCTGGACGAGGAAGAGCGAGTAGAAGACTTTGCGGCGGGTCTGGATGGCGTTCCAACTGGCGACGACGCCGACGGGCGCGAGCAGGCCGACGAGGACGACGAGCCAGAGGCTGAGGCCGTCGACGCCGACGTGGTAGAAGATGGCGGGGCTCTCGATCCAGGGAATGTTGATCTCAAACTGGAAGCCGGGCTGGCCGGAGACGAAGTGCGCGGGAAGATGGAGCGTGAGAACGAAGGTGACGAGGGTGGTGAGGAGCGCGATCCAGTTGGGCAGCTTGGCGCGATCGGGCAGCAAGCGCGACGAGGACCGCGCCGGCGAGCGGAACCAGCAGGATGAGGGTGAGAATCGATTGGTCGATTGCGTTCATCATCTCAGTGCCCCGTCCGATTGCAGATTGCGAAGTCCAAAGCTGGCCAGCACCGCGCTCGAGGAGCAGCAGAAATAGCAGCACGGCAGCGGCTCCGGCGGCCAGCCACGCCGCGTAGGAGCGCAGATTGCCGGATTGCCAGCGCTGCAGAATCATGCCCGTGAAAGTTGGCGATGCCGGCGAGCAGCCAGGCGATGCCGCCGAGGATTGCTGTGTCGACGACCCAGCCCAGGACGTATTTCGAGATGGCCAGCAGCGGCTTGACGATGACGGCGCCGTAGATCTCGTCGACGTAGTACTTGTTGAGCGAGCAGCTTGTAGCCGGCGGGCAGGCGGCGGCGAGTTGCGCGGGGCGCTCGGGCTTGCGGCGGTAGTATTTGTCGGCGATCAGCCAGCCTTCAAGCGCCACGAGAACGGCGACGATGCTGAGGATGAGTTCGAGGATGCGGATTGCCGGTGGGCATGGGGCGATGCGCGGCGGCGACGGGAGCGAGGTAGGCGCTGAAGCGCTCGATGCCGATCCAGCCGCCGCAGACGGAGAGGAGCGCCAGAATCACGAGCGGGACGAGCATGGACAGCGGCGTGGCGTGATGGTGCGTCGGCTTCGCTGCGCGGTTCGCCGAGGAAGGTCAGGTACCAGAGGCGGAACATGTAGAGCGAAGTGAGCAGCGCGGTGACGAGGCCGACAAACCAGAGGATCTTGCCGCCGGTTCCCTGAAGGAATGCGGCGTAGAGGATGGCGTCTTTGGAGAAGAAGCCGGCGAAGCGGCGGAAATCCGGCGATGGCGAAGACGGCTGCGGTCATGGTCCAGAAGGTGACGGGAAGTTTCTTGCGCAGGCCGCCCATCTTGCGCAGGTCCTGCTCGCCGCCCATGGCGTGAATGACGGAGCCGGCGGCGAGGAAGAGCAGCGCCTTGAAGAATGCGTGCGTGACGAGATGGAAGATGGCCGCCGAGTAGGCCGCGACGCCGCAGGCCAGAAACATGTAGCCGAGCTGCGAGATGGTGGAGTAGGCGAGCACGCGCTTGATGTCGTTTTGCGACGAGGCCGATGGTGGCGGCGAAGAGGGCCGTGGCCGCGCCGACGATGGCGACCGTCGCAGAGCGCGAAGGGCGAGCGGTCAAAGAGGAAATGCGTGCGGGCGATCATGTAGACGCCGGCGGTGACCATGGTGGCGGCGTGGATGAGCGCGGAGACGGGCGTGGGGCCTTCCATGGCGTCGGGCAGCCAGACGTAGAGCGGAAGCTGCGCGCTTTTGCCGGCTGCGCCGAGGAGCAGGCAGAGGCAGATGACGGTGAGGACGCCGCCGTGCCAAGCCGGGATCGACGGCGAGCTTCGCGGCGATCTCGCTGAAGGTGAGCGTGCCGAAGTTGGCGAGCAGCAGGAAGATGCCGATGAGGAAGCCGAAGTCGCCGATGCGGTTGACGATGAAGGCTTTTTTGCCGGCGTCGGCGGCGGAGTTCGTCTGGAACTAGAAGCCGATGAGCAGATAGGACGCGAGGCCGACGCCTTCCCAGCCGACAAACATGAGCAGGAAGTTGCCGGCCAGGACCAGGACGCGTCATGAAGAAGAGAAAGAGATTGAGGAAGCTGAAGTAGCGCGCGTAGCCGGGTTCGTCGCGCCATGTAGCCGACGGAGTAGACGTGGATGAGGAAGCCGACGCCGGTGACGACCAGCAGCATGACCAGCGAAAGCTGGTCGAGGACGAAGGCTGAAATCGACGTGAAGCGCGCCGATGGCGAGCCATGGGATCGGAAAGGTCTCCGACGTCGGGCAATGCGAGCGCAGTGATCGGGTCCGCAGCCAGGGCAGCTCGTTGCAGCGGAGATGATGGTTCGCCACGAACGCGTTCAGAACCAGCGACGAAGCGATGCGAGCGGCGCGAGCACGCCGATGGCTGGACACAAGCCGCCTGGGCAGCCGCGAGCCGAGGATTCCGTTGAGCAGGAATCCAGCGAAGGGCAGCAGCGGAATCAGCCAGAGGTGGAGAGACTCGTTCATAGTTTCATCAGGTCGATGCGGTCGACGGCCAGGGTGGCGCGGGCGCGGAAGACGGCAATGATGATGGCCAGGCCGACGGCGGCTTCAGCGGCGGCGACCATCATGACGAAAAAGACGAAGATCTGGCCTCTGCACCTCGTGCCACTGATAGGCGAAGGTGACAAAGGAGAGATTGACGGCGTTGAGCATGAGCTCAATGGACATGAAGACGGTGATGAGATTGCGCTTGATGAGAAAGCCGACGACGCCGAGCGAAAACAGCACGGCGCTGAGCAGCAGATACCAGGAGAGCGGGACGTCGTGTTGAAGGAAGCTCACTTTTCGGCCGTCCTTTCCGCGCTCGCCCATCTTCGAACCGTCGGCGCGGGCGAGCGCGACCGCGCCGAGGATGGCGATGAGGATGAGCACCGAGGTGACTTCAAAGGGCAGAAGCAGTTCGTGGAAGAGCACCTGGCTGAGGACGACAAGATTCGATTGGCCGGGAGCGTTGGTGAGCCCCTCGCCGAGATGCGCGGCGCCAAGACCCTGTGCGCGGAGAAGGATGGTGGCGAGAACGGCGAGGAGGGCGACGACGGCGGGAAAGCCGATGGGGCGCGCGGCGCGGCTGCCGAGGGTGCGCTCTTCGCGGCCGGCATTGAGCAGCATGACGACGAAGGTGAACAGCACCATGACGGCGCCGGCGTAGACGATGATCTGCGCGATGGCGAGGAACTCCGCGCCGAGCAGCAGGTAGAGCACGGCCAGCGAGGTCATGACGACGATCAGCGAAAGGGCGCTGTTGATGGGATGGGTCTGCAGCAGGAGATTGATGGCTCCCGCGAGGCAGAATCCGGCAAAGAGGAAAAACAGGATCAGGTGCATCGACGTTGAAGGAAAATCCTTCCCGATTGTAAATGAGCGCGATTCATCAAATGATGCATCGTCCGTGAATCGCTTCCCAGGTCCCCAAAGCAGGACCTGGGGCTCCCATCGTCAGCGATAGGCAAGCCAGAGGCTTGTGCCCACAATGTTGAGGATGGCGAGCGGAAGCAGGAAGCGCCATCCGAAGTTCATCAGTTGGTCGTAGCGGAAGCGGGGCAAGCGTGCCCCGCACCCAGACGTAGAGACAGAGAAAGCAGAAGACTTTGAACGACAAACCAGAAGATCGGGAGCAACGGCGTGGACGAAGATGTTCTGCGGCGGCGGCATCAGGTCGCCGAAGGGGCTGGTCCAGCCGCCGAGAAAGAGCAGCGTGGCCACGCAGCCCACGTTGATCATGTTGCCGTACTCGGCCATGAAGAACATGGCGAACTTCATGGAGCTGTATTCGGTGTGATAGCCGCCGGTGAGCTCGCTTTCGGCTTCAGGCAGATCGAAGGGCGAGCGGTTGGTCTCGGCAAAGGCGGCCATGAGGTAGATGAAGAAGGCGACGAACTGGACTCCGCCGAGGATGTTCCAGGTTGCGATGCCGAGGGTGGCCTGCTGCTCGACGATGACGCGGAGATTGAGCGAGCCGGCGCGGAGGACGACGCCGACGAGCGAGAGGCCGAGCGCCAGTTCGTAGCTGATGAGCTGCGCCGAGGAGCGGAGCGAGCCGAGCAGGGAGTATTTGTTGTTCGACGACCAGCCGGCGAGGGCGATGCCGTAGACGCCGATGGAAGTGACGCCGAGAATGACGAGCAGGCCGACGTTGATGTTGGAGATCTCAAAGAGATCGAAGCCGTGCGGGCCCATGCCGGGCGCGCCGAAGGGAATGACGGCAATGGCGATGAGCGCGCAGCCGAGAGAGATGATGGGCGCGAGAAGATAGAGCGGGCGATAGACGGCGGTGGGAATCAGGTCTTCCTTGAGGAAGGATTTGGCGCCGTCGACGAGCGGCTGCAAAAGGCCGAAGGGACCGACGCGGCTGGGTCCCCAGCGGTTCTGGATGCGGCCGACGAGCTTGCGCTCGAGGAGCACGGTGTAGGCGATGCCCATGAGCATCACCACCGTGACCACGGCGACTTTGGCCAGGCTCCAGAGAAAAAATGCGAGGATCGTCACGTGCGTTTGGCCTTCTTCGAAGTAGCGAGTCAGCAAGTTAGCAAGTCAGCGGCGGCTGCATTTTCAATCGGCTGCGGAGTTTGCAAGTCTGCGCAGATTTTGACCAGTTCATTCGCCTGATGTTGTTCGAGTTGCTTGAGCGCTGGGCTGTATCGGCCCAGCGTTCCTGAGGTGAAGAGAGTGTCGTGCGCGGGAACGACGAGTTCCGGTGCGGCCAGCGCGGAGACGGGGACGAATCCCGGCGAGGCCGGCTCCGTGTGCACGTCGTTGCCTGCAAAGAGATTGATGCGGTCGAGGGTGTAGCCGGGGACGAGGCGCTCGATCTCGTCGAGGACGGCGAGCGGATCGAAGGGGCTGAGCCTGGGTTCGAGGCCGTTGGCTTCAAGCCAGACGGCGTGACGATCGGCCTCGCCGGACTGCGCGCCGCGCGACTGGCCGAGATCGCCGGTGGTGCCGCGTTTGCCGAAGGGAACGAGCGTGCTGACGTCGACGCCCATGGCTCCGGCGAGGCGAACGAGGATTTCGAAGTCGGGCTTGACGCCGGCGCGGTCGGCGGCTTTGCGAACGATCTGGATGTCGCCGAAGGTGTTGGTGACGGTGCCGGATTTTTCGTAGAGGCTGGCGGCGGGAAGAACGACGTCGGCGAGAGCCGCAGTTTCGGTGAGGAAGAGATCCTGCACGATGAGAAATGTGTTCTGGAAAGCCGCGGGATCGAGTTTGGCGTGCGAAACAGGATTGGCGCCGACGACAAGAAGCGCGCCGAGTTCGCCGGCTGCTGCGGCGTCGAGCATTTGCGGCAGCGATTTGCCGGGCGCGGAAGGGAGGTTGGGGTATTCGGCGAAGGCGCCGGGCGCGGCTGACGGGAACATAGCCGGGCAGCAGGTCGGGGAAGAGACCCATGTCGGCCGCGCCGCGGGAGTTTGAGTGGTCGCCGAGATAGGCGAAGCGAACCGAATCGGATTGGGTCCGCGCTTGAGGCCCCAGGCGACGAGATTCTCGACGGCCTCGCCGCGAAATTCTTCGCCGAAGATGACGATCAGCGATTCTTCGGCAAGGATGGCCTTGCTGAAATCGGTTTGGCCGGAGTCGAGAGAGGCGGCGAGCTTGTCGTAGTCGCTTCGGCGGAGGTCGCGCGTGGCTTTGGCCTGGCGGTCGAGCTTGATGGGCTTGGAATTTGCGATGTAAAGGCGGGCGCGGTTGAGGCGCACGTTGGTGCGGAGCAGCCAGGCGAGAAGCGGATGCTCGTCGGTGGGATTGCCGCCGACGAGGAGGATCGCGCAGGCAGAGGCGATGTCGCGCAGGCTGGCGGTCTTGCCGGGGTGGCCGGCGAGGGCGCGGGCGAAGGATGCGTAGTCGGTGGTGCGCTCGTGGTCGATGTTGTTGGTTTGAAGAACCGTGCGCGCGAATTTCTGCAGCAGGTAGTTCTCTTCGTTGGTGGTGCGGTTGGAGCCGATGACGCCGATGGCCGCGCCGCCGCGCGTATCGCGAATTTCTTTGAGCTTGCCGGCGGCGACGCGGATCGCGTGTTCCCATGTGGCGGGCTCGAGCTTGCCTTGCGCGTTGCGGACGAGAGGCTGCGTGAGGCGGTCGGGGCTTTCGACAAAGTCGAAGCCGAAGCGGCCCTTGGCGCAGAGGAAGTCGCCGTTGATGCCGCTCTTGTCGCGATTGTCGGCGCGAACGATCTCAGCGCCGTCGTTGGCCTGGCGCACGCCGAGCGTGACTTTGCAGCCGTCGGCGCAATGCGTGCAGACGGTGGAAACGTGGTTCATCTCCCAGGGCCGCGTCTTGTAGCGGTAGCTGCCGCTGGTGAGCGCGCCAACGGGGCAAACGTCGATGCACATGCCGCACTGCTCGCAGTCGAGCTGGTTGCCCCCGCCGTTCGTTCCGAGTACGTTGGGGACGATGACGGAGTCGGCGGCGCGATTGTGTATGCCGAGCGCCCACACGTCCATGCCTTCGCCGCACATGCGGATGCAGCGGTAGCAGAGGATGCAGCGCGGGCGGTCGTAGAAGACGGCGGGCGACCACTGCTGCTCGTCGCGATGGTGCTTGACCTCGACGTAGTGGCTTTCGCCGGCGCCGTACTTGAAGTTCATGTCCTGCAATTCGCACTCGCCGCCGGCATCGCAGACGGGGCAGTCGAGCGGGTGGTTGCCGAGAAGCAGCTCGATCGTGGCTTTGCGCGCCTGCGCGATCTCGGGCGACTCGGTGATGAAGACCTGGCCTTCGGCGACGGTGGTGGTGCAGGCGGTTTGCAGCTTGGGAACTTTTTCCTGGCGCACCACGCACATGCGGCAGGCGGCCTGCAGCGAGAGGCCGGGATAGTAGCAGAAGGCCGGAATCTCGATGCCGGCCTTGCGGCAGGCGTCAATGAGCAGCGTTCCCGCGGGCGCGGTGAGCTTCTTTCCGTCGACTGTGAAGGTTACGTCGGGCATCTTTTCTGCGTTATCCTCTACCAATCCCCAATCGCGTTGTCATCCTGAGCGGAGTTTGCCGCGTCTTTTTGCGGCAAACGAAGTCGAAGGATCTGCGGTTCGGAACCTCTTTCTAGGCCAATGCCTTAGCTTGAGTGCCCTGATTGCGCCGCCGGAGTCTGAAAACAGCACCTCTATATTTTCAACAATCCAATGATCGATCCCGTGCCCTTCGGACCGACGAGGAAAATGGACAGTCGTTGTTGCCGGTCGCGGAAGTTCTTCTTCACGGAGCCTTCGCTCGGTGATAAAAGCATCGACAGCACATCGAATGCCTTTCTGCATCTCCTTCAAATTCTTCGCCCGATGACATGCAGCCGGGGAAATCGGGAACAAACCCCGAATAGCCGTCCTTTCGATGCTCGTAAACTGCCAGGAACTGTCGTCTTGTCATTTCCCTTTTGGCCTCCAGCTCTGAACGTATTCCAACGAGCCCTTAATAATCGCCATAAACAGGGGCTCATGCCTCTGGAGGTCAGCGAGGGTCAGCCCGCTGAAGTACCATTTGTGCTCAAAGAACGGCCGCTTCACGGGCGGGTTCCTGAGCCTGAGACCCGCCGCGATCGCCTGATTCGCCAGATCGCTTGAAGGTATATGGAACGACACCGTGTCCTTGCGCCACCGCACGGTTACAGCATTTGAGTATGAGCCGTCGCCGACCTTCAACGCGATGTAGTTTGGATTCTCTTTTCTGAGAGAACCATTGCGCTCAATTCAACAATTCTATCTGCTAATTTCGACCGCTCCTCCTTTGAGGGAACCTTAATCGCTCGCATTCTTGCTCCTCTCTTCCCGTTACACAACCGTCAGTTGCGGCACGCCTTCCTTCGCGAACGGGCAGGGCTTGCCGTTCAGATGATCTTCAAACTCCTTGCGAAACTTTTTGACGAACGCGATGGTGGGCATGGCCGCGGCATCGCCGAGCGGGCAGAAGGTGCGGCCCAGCATGTTTTCGGCGAGGTACTGGATGTTGTCGATGTCGCTCCTGGTGCCGAAGCCGGCGTGGAAGCGGGTGAGCGATTTCTTGAGCCAGTCGGTGCCTTCGCGGCAGGGAATGCACCAGCCGCAGCTCTCGTGCGCGTAGAAACTGATGGTGCGCAGGGCGAATTCAACGATGCAGGTCTGGTCGTCGATGACGACGACGCCGCCGGAGCCGAGCATGGAGCCGGCTTTGCCCACCTGGTCGAAGTCCATGCCGATGTCGATCTCTTCGGGCAGCAGGACGGGCGTGGACGAGCCGCCGGGGACGACGGCCTTGAGCTTGCGGCCGCCGCGGAATGCCGCCGGCAACGTCGTAGATCATCTTCTTGAGGTTGTAGCCCATGGGCAGCTCGTAGACGCCAGGGCGCTCGACGTGGCCGCTGATGCAGAACAGACGCGTGCCGCCGTTGCGCGGAGTGCCGACCGCCGCGTAGGCTGCCGCGCCCATGGCGATGACGTGGGGCACGGTGGCGATGGTCTCGGCGTTGTTGATGACCGTGGGACCGCCGTAGAGGCCGACGACGGCAGGGAAGGGCGGCTTGATGCGCGGAACGCCGCGCTTGCCTTCGAGCGACTCCATGAGCGCCGATTCTTCGCCGACTTCGTAGGCGCCCGCGCCGGTTTGCGTGATGATCTGGAATTCAGTTTCGGTGCCGAAGATGTTCTTGCCGAGAAAGCCGCGATCGTAGGCGTCGGCGACGGCGCGCTCCATGATCTCGAGGAGATAGCGGTACTCGCCGCGCAGATAAATGAAGCCCATCTTCGCGCCGACGGCGAGGCCGGCGATGATGGTGCCTTCGATGACGGCGTGGGGATCGTGCAGGAAGATGAGGTGATCCTTGCAGGTGCCGGGCTCGCTCTCGTCGCCGTTGACGAGGATGTACTTGGGCTTGGCGGACTGCTTGGGAACGAAGGACCACTTCATGCCCGCGGAGAAGCCCGCGCCGCCGCGGCCGCGCAGGCCGCTGGCTTTCATCTCATCGATGATCCACTCGGGGCCTTGCGCGAGGCATTTCTTGACCGCCTCATAGCCGCCGAGCTCGATGTAGCGATCGATGTTCGTCGGCTCCCATGCCGAAGCGGCGAGAGATGATCTTGACTTCATCGGGATGGGAGACGAGCCTAGGCATTCTTTTCCCTTGTCTTTGGACTCGATCTTCGGCTTGCTTGCGATAGCCGCCGAGAATGCCGGGCACGAGATCGGGCTTGAGCTCGTCGTGGAATTCGTAGTTGACCTGGATGGCCGGGGCCCAGCAGCAGGCGCCGATGCACTCGACTTCTTCGAGAGAGAAGAGGCCGTCGGCGGTGACGCCGTTGGGGCCGACGCCAAGCTCCTCGCGGAAGCGCTCGTAGACCTCGTAGGCGCCGCGCAACATGCAACTGATGTTGGTGCAGACCTGAATGTTGAATTTGCCGGCAGGCTTGAAGCGGAGCATGGAGTAGTAGGTGGCGACGTTGCGCACTTCAAGCTCGGTGATGCCGATGCGGCGGGCGATCTCGGCGACGACCGCGTCGGAGAGATAGCCAACTTCGTCCTGCGCGTAGAGCAGCATGGGAATGAGGGCGGAGCGCTTGACGGGATATTTCTGGACGAGCGCATCGAAGCGCGCGGCAAGCTGGGGCGAGAAGACGGACATGGATTCGGGTGTAGACTTCTTGGGGCTCATCTCGACGACTCCAGCATGAGCTCCCGTGCCCATTGTTCTGCTGCCAGATCCATGGCTTCCTCGTGGTCCGCGGTCCGCAGGGTTCCGGATTCGGTGAGTTCCAAGCGTCCCCTTGCTTCCATTTTCTCGCGTCCAGGTTACGGATTGCGTTGATTCGGTCGAGGCGCAGCCATTTTTCGCCGTGGCGGACGATGATTTCTTCTTCGGTCAGTTCAACGGCGGCCTCGTGTTTGGCGTGAAGGCCATGCGCCGCGGTGTAGCTGCGGAGCAGGGAGGCGAGCGAGATCCAGAATTCGGCAAGTAACGCTGCCTGATCGGCGAAAGCCTGGACTGGCTCCGGCGCCTCGAATTCCGAAGATCGTTTCTGCGTCAAGCGAATTCCGATCTCCAGAATATCGGAAATGATTTCGGCCGCGATCCTGCCCGGACTGTCCTCCGGGTGCACCGGCTCTTCAGCGCGATTCGCCGATGAAACTTCCGGTTTTGCTGCCCCGAGGCTCAAAGGGTATTCCTTTCTCGAGATTTCACGGCGATTCGGCGGGCCGACGATCACAGCAACGATTCGCTCTTTTGCTTCCTGCAGCTCCACGGTGCAAAGCAATGCCGTGCCAAAGGTCAGAGAGAGCCTTCCGAAGAAACCAGGCATGAAGATCCGCTCAATGACTGGCAGGTTCCGCTTGCGAAGCTCCACATTGGCCTTCTCAATTTCCTCGATCAATCTGCGCCTTTACGTCTTCAAAAAAGGCGCCCAGGTTCACTTCGTGTTTTGCCGGGCCGCTTAGAACTGGTTTTGCAGCTTGCCTGGAGCCTTTCAACTTATCCGCTAACGCACCGTAATCGATCACAGAATCTCCTCACTTACCGATCAATTTCCCCTAAGACAATGTCGATGGAGCCGACGACGGCGACCAGGTCGGCGATCAGACGGCCCTTTGCACATGGTTTCGACGGCCTGCAGCGTGGCAAACGACGGATAGCGCATGTGTACGCGGTATGGCTTGGCGGTGCCGTCGGAGACCACGTAATAGCCCATCTGCCCGTGGCCGCATTCCATGCCTTGGTAGACCTCGCCGGCGGGAACGTTGAAGCCCTCGGTCACGATTTTGAAGTGATGGATGAGGGCTTCCATCTCCGTCTTCATCTTTTCGCGGTCGGGAAGAACGATCTTGGGCGCATTGGCTTTGACGGGGCCGCCGGGCATGCCGTCGAGGGCCTGCTGAACGATCTTTGTGCTCTCGCGCATCTCGACGAGGCGGACTTCGTACCGCGCCCAGGTGTCGCCGACGGTGGAGATGGGGACCTTGAACTGGAACTTCTCGTAGCTGGAGTAGGGCATGTCGCGGCGGAGGTCGATATCGACGCCGGAGGCGCGCAGCGGCGGGCCGGTGACGCCGAGCGCAATGGCATCGGCTGCAGAAAGATAGCCGACACCCTTCAAGCGATTCATGAAGATTGGATTGCCCGTGAGCAGGTTGGAATATTCGTCGATTTTCTCGGGGAACGTGGTGATGAAATGCTGCACGCGGTCGAGCCAGTCCAGCGGCGGCTCCATGGAGAGGCCGCCGATGCGGAAGTAGCTGGTCATCATGCGCTGGCCGGCGACGGCCTCAAAGAGGCGGAGAATTTCTTCGCGCTCGCGGAAGGTATAGAGGAAAACGGTGAGGGCGCCAATGTCCATGGCGTGCGTGCCGAGCCAGATGAGGTGCGAATTGAGGCGGCTGAGCTCGGTGAGCAGGACGCGAATCCACTGGGCGCGCTCGGGAATCTCCAGGCCGAGAAGTTTTTCGACGGCCAGGCAGTAGCAGAGATTGTTGGAGAGCGGATCGAGGTAGTTGATGCGGTCGGTGAGCGGGACGACCTGCTGGTAGAACTTGGCCTCGCAGGTTTTCTCGATGCCGGTGTGCAGGTAGCCGATCTCGGGCCGGACGCTGACGATGACTTCGCCGTCGAGCTCAACGACCAGGCGCAGCACGCCGTGCGTGGCCGGATGCTGCGGGCCCATGTTGAGGACCATGCGGCGCTCGCCGGTGCTTTCGGCAGCGGGAAGCTCGAGGACAGGCGCGCCGGGATTCTCGCTCATCAGCGGTAGCCCTCCACCGGGTAGTCCTTGCGCAGGGGATGGCCCTTCCAATCGTCGGGCATCATGATGCGGCGCAGGTCGGGATGGCCGGCGAAATGGATCCCGAAGAGGTCGAAGACTTCGCGCTCGTAATAGTTGGCGCCGGCCCAGACGGGAGTGATGGAGTCGACGGTGGGATCGGGTTCGTCGAGCATCACGCGCAGGCGGATGCGCTCTTTGAAGGCGTGCGAAAGAATGTGGTAGCTCAACTGGAAGCGGGGCGAGGAAGGGAACCAGTCGACCGCGGTCATGTCCTCAAAGAAGTTGTAGCCGGCGGCCTGCACGGCGGAGCAGGCGGCGCGAATTTCGGTGGCCGCGACGGTGAGAGTGAGCTCGCCGAAGTCGAATTTGGCGTCGGTGAAGGCCTGCGGATTCCAAGCCTGGAGGGCCTTGATGGCGGGATGATCCGGCAGTCCTTCGAGGACGGCTTGCTTGCCGGAGAGGGTGGGTGATTGACTCGTCATCCTCTAAGTCCGCCTTATCTCCTCAAGAATTGCTTCCCGTTGCGCAATGACCATGTGAATTTCGCAAAGAACTGACCACTGATCACAGTCCACTGCATTACAGATCCGCTTTGTCGTGGCTCCAGTTCAAGATGCCCTTGCGCACGATGTAGTAGAGGCCGACGGCCACAAAGCCGAGGTAGACGAGCATCTCCCAAAAGCCGAAGAGGCGGGAGCCGGTGATGTGCGGAAGCTGGCGGTAGATGACGGCCCAGGGCATCATGAAAACCATTTCCACATCGAAGAGGATGAAGAGAACGGCAACCAGATAGAAGCGCACGCTGAAGCGGCCGCGCGCATCGCCGACGGCTTGAATGCCGCACTCGTACGCGTCGAGCTTGACCTTGGTGTTGCGATGGCGGCCGACGAACCAGGAGGCCACCACCATAGCCACCCCAAGGAGAAAGGCGGCAAGAATCTGCATGAGCAGCGGGAGATATTGCCAGTAATAAGGGGTTGGATTCATCGCCCAGCCTGAAGGAATTGGATGGTACTGCGATCCGAATCGCCGGAGAAAAAAGCAGCTCCGGAGGAATGAAAACCTAGCTTGAGATTAGGTTTTCGCGCGTCTTCCGTCAAGGCAAGGCGCGGTGCGCGGCGGCGAAGTGCTTGGCTGCGCTAAGGATGGGGAATTTTGCGGGCGTGGGGTGTTTGCGGCGGGACCGCTTGGCAAGCTGGTGCGCGCTTCGTCACTGGTTTTCCCACAATGATCCGTCATAAGTAGATGTGCGCCAATTTGGGACTGCACTTTCGTACTCTGTCCGATTCCGTGCGCGGCGCCGAAGAAGCGGGTGAGGATAGACTGCATGGGCTCCTGTGCGACGTTGAGTAGTATCCCGGATTCAGCTCCGATTCCCGCAATGCTCATGAAGCACGGCCGCTCGCGCCGGCGGCGGATCTCGCCCGAGGCAGGCCGCGCCTTGGAAATTCTGGGACACGCGATCGAGTACCTGAGCGACGAGTTCGTGCACGCGGGAGGGTTGTTGACTGCGCACAATGCGCAAGTGGAAGCGGTGCAGCTGCTGATGGGAATCAACCGGCAGATTTACTTTGCGTGCCCCGAGGTGCCCAGCCCGGGCGAGCGATGGCGCGCGCTGCTGCATCTGCGCACGGTGTAGAAAAGCAGCTTCCAGCTCCTAGCGCTCCTAGCTTGTTTGTGCGGCTGCTGGCGGCTGAGCCGGCCCTGGGCGCTCTATCCGAAAAAGAGATTCATTTGTGCTGTCCCGTCTCTGACCGAAAATCCGCCCGCGGCGGAGGCCAGGGATGGGACAGCCAACCCCCGAGAGACAGCCCTCAGCCTTCAACCCACCCCCGTGCTACGGTGGTATCAGCGTGAGCAGAAAAGGCCTGAGTCCGGGACGTCTCGAGGCGTTCTCTGACGGCGTCATCGCTGTCATCATCACCATCATGGTGCTGGAACTGAAGGTGCCGGGGCCCGACGGCGTAGCCGGTCTGCGCGCGGTGCTGCCTACCATCTTTCTCTATCTGCTGACCTTCGTGCAGATCGGGATTTACTGGGTCAACCATCACTATCTCGTCGACGAGGTGGAGACCGTCACCCACGGTATTTTGTGGGCCAACCTGGTGTTTCTCTTCTGCCTCTCGCTGTTTCCGTTCGCTACCGACTGGATCGGAATAAAGGGACTATCGTCGTTCACCACCGCGCTCTATGCCGCAGTCAGCATATTTCCGGGGCTCGGCTATATGGCGCTCTGGGATCAGATCCGGCGGCAGAGTGCCGCGCCCGCGCACGCAAGTTGGGGCAAGCAGATCGCGTCCGTTTCGCTCTATCTCGCAGCCATTCCCGTGGCCTGCGTCCGGCCAGCAGCCTCTTTGGCGCTCATCGGGATCGTTGCGGTGCTCTGGCTTCTGCCGCCGAAGGCCGCTGTCCCACCGGGGTAAGAGGCCTGCACGGCACCCCATCCTTTTCGCGTTTTCGCTATGGGGATGACTTCGCGAGCAGGCATGCGGCCAGGCGCATATTGCCTGCGTCCACAGCGTTGCCTATGGACTGGACGTATTTTAGGTCGGCGATCAGTTCCTCGGTGGTTTTATTAGCCTGCCCTAACAGAGTCGGGGCGGGGCGTCCCGCAACGGGATCAAAGCTGAATGCTGAGAGTTGAAGGCTGTCTTATTGGCCGAAAATCAAAACCGCAAACAGAACCAGCCAGGCGAGGCCCATGGTGTGCCAGAACCAGGCGGTCGCGTCGACGGCGATCTGGCGGGACTCGACGCGTTTGAGCCGGGTGAGCGCGCAGAGGCAGAAGAGCAAGGCGAAGACGCCGACGAACAAGTGCGCGCCATGCAGCCCGGTAATGACGTAGAAGAAGTAGCTTGCCGGCGTGGCCCATCGATCGAAGGCGAATCCCTGGGCGGTCAACTGCTTCCAGGCCATGACCTGACCGGCGAGAAACATGCAAGCCCAGAGCCAGGGTGACGCCGAGCCAGGGCAGAGTGCGGCGCAGGGCCGGTCGTCCCAGCCCGAGCCATTCTTCCAGAACGTCAAATTCGCGGAAGATGTGCCGGCGGGCGCGCTCCATGGTGAGGGTGCTGAGCAGCAGGACCGCAGTGTTGAGGAAGAGGATGGGCGGCAGCAGAACGGGATGCCAGTCGCCGATCTGGCGGAGGGTTTCGGGGTCCATGCGCGTGCCGGCCTGGCGCGCGTAAAACAGCACCAGAAGCACAACGAAGAACATCATGTCGCCGGCCAAGGCGCAGAAGACAAAGGCGCGGGTGCGATGCAGCACCTCGCGCGGGCCGCGGCGCGGACTTCTCCAGTCGTCATCGCCGCCGCCGCCGCCGCCACCGGTGGGCCGGCGATCGACGGGCGGCTTGCCTCCGGTGCCTGGGGCTTTGCGTTCGACCTCGGACGGGATGGGGGTGAAGATGGAGGGCATGGGGAAAACCCTGTGAGGATGAATTTACACTCACTTTCAGTTGGACGCACCGAAAATCGGAAGAGGTGCCCGAGGTTGATGTAAGAGACGATTGGATGACTTCAGCCAGCGAAGCGATCATCCCTCCTAATTTCCGATGTTTGCGTCCTAAGAGGCTGCGATCCGAATAGCGATTCGAGCAGTGCGCCGGATCGCTGCGGCACAGAGCACGCATTTAACGAGCCGGCCAGAACGTCGCGGCTGCAGCTACCAGCCGCGGGTTTGCAGAAGCTGCGACTCTTCGATGGCGGCGGCGGCCAGGCCCTTCATGGTTCCGGTGACCTGCTCGCTGACCTCGGCGAGAATCTTGGGATCGTTGAAGTGGGTGGTGGCGATGACGATGGCCTTGGCGCGGGAGACGGCTTCTTCGCGCTCCTTGGGATCGTTCTCGACATCGAGCGGAGTGGCGCGCTCCTTCATGAAGATTCCCGAGCCGACGAAGATGGCCTCGGCGCCGAGCTGCATCATCAGCGCGGCGTCGGCGGGCGTGGCGATGCCGCCGGCGGAGAAGTTGGGCACGGGGAGCTTGCCGGCTCTGCGCGACCATGCGGACCAGTTCGTAGGGGGCCTGGTGGTCCTTGGCGGCGGCGTAGAGCTCCTGCTCGGTGAGCACGGTGAGCGGTGCGCATCTCGCGCGTGATCTGGCGCATGTGCTGGACGGCGTGGACCACGTCGCCGGTGCCCGCTTCGCCTTTGGTGCGGATCATGGCCGCGCCTTCGGCGATGCGCCGCAGAGCCTCGCCCAGGTTGCGCGCGCCGCAGACGAAGGGCGTGGTGAAGGCGTGCTTGTCGATGTGGTGGGCCTCGTCGGCGGGGGTGAGGACTTCGCTCTCGTCGATGAAGTCGACGCCCAGTTCCTGCAGAATCTGCGCCTCGGCAGAAGTGGCCGATGCGGGCCTTGGCCATGACGGGGATGGAGACGGCCTGAATGATCTGCTTGATGAGGCTGGGCCTTGGCCATGCGGGCCACGCCGCCCTCGGCGCGGATCATGGCGGGCACGCGCTCGAGGGCCATGACCGAGGTGGCGCCGGCCTCTTCGGCGATGCGCGCCTGCTCGACGTTCATCACGTCCATGATGACGCCGCCCTTGAGCATCTCGGCCAGGCCGACCTTGAGGCGCAGGCTGGTTGCCGGTGAAACTTTTGTTTTCTGTCGGTTCGGGCATGGTCTTCGACCTCGAAAGGCGGCAGATTCCGATCCGCTGGGGGATGAGAGAGCCGCAAGGGATTCCCACTCTTCAGTGTAGCAGCGAAGCGGATTCGAAGGTTGCGGCGGAGAGCGCGAGATCGCGGGTCGGCGCGCATTTCTTAATCCATTCCAATCCCTCTGATCCTTCCTCTGGACCATCTTTCTGCAGGGTTCTCCGCGGCATGGCGACAGCACATCCAGTTGCCGGCGGAGGCGCATCTTCCGGCGACAGCGCGTCCGCTGTCGGCGCCGGTGGGCGAGCCGCCGCGGGAAGCGGTCGCCAGCGCAGGTTCTTGCCGAATCGGCAGCCGGGCAGGCGCTGGTCCGGCGCCGCGGCCTGGCGGAAGAGGACGAACCGCCTGCGTTCGGCCCCGCGGTGGCGCGATTGCCGGTGGAGCTGGAGGTGGCCGTGCCGGTGCGGGAGTTTCGCGTGCGCCATCTGCTGGCCTTGGCGCCGGGACAGGTGATCGAGTCGCAGTGGAGCCATGGCAACGATCTGCCGCTGGCCGCGGGCGATGTGCAACTGGCGTGGAGCGAGTTTGAAGTGGTGGAGACGCAGTTGGCGGTGCGGGTGACGCGGCTGGCGTGAAAAGGGCAGGGAACAGGGAGTAGGGAACAGGGAATGCGCGGCGTGAAGGGAATCGATGTGGCCGGGATGGAAAGGCTGAGCGGCGGGTCAGCGATTGGCGGGATTGCGGGGTGGCTGCTGGCGAGGCTTGCGCGGCAGGCAGCGCACGCGAGCCGCGGCTCGAGCTTCTGGAACGGATCGCGCTGGCGCCGCGGCAGTCGCTGGCGCTGGTCGAGGCCGAAGGACGGCGGATTCTGGTGGCGACTTCGGCCGAGGGCGGGCCGGCGTTTTATCCGCTCGACGGAAAGCGTGCCTTGGCGCGATAGCGCCGACGGGCGCACGCGAAACGGCACGTATCGCAGGGCATCGGCAGCCGAGGGTCTCATGGTAGCCGCGTGGCCGGCCGGAATGATTTCGATGGCCGCGGCGGCTCCGGCGCACGTGCCGCTTGTTGCCCGATCTGAACGCGAAGCTGCATCCCTCGGACTCGACGCCGTGGACGATTCTCTTTGTTCTGACGCTGATCACGCTGCTGCCCGCGATCCTGATGGCCATGACGCCGCTGGTGCGGCTGCTGGTGGTCTTTCACTTTCTGCGCCAGGCGCTGGGCACGCAGACCGCGCCCTCGAATCCCACGCTGATGGGGCTGGCGCTGATGATGACGTGGTTCCTGATGACGCCGGTGCTGAATCAGGTCGATCAGCAGGCCGTCGAGCCTTACCGCGCCGGCGCAGATTACGGGCATGGAGGCGATCGACCGCGGCGCGCAGCCGGTGAAGCACTTTCTGCTGCAGTACGCGCGCGAGAAGGACCTGGCGCTGTTTACGGCGGCGGGCCAGATTCCGCGGCCCAACACGCCCGACGATCTGCCCATGCGCGTGGTGGTTCCGGCCTACATTCTGTCGGAACTGAAGGCCGGATTCGCCATCGGCGCGGTGCTGTTTCTGCCGTTTCTGCTGATCGACATGGTGACGGCCGCGATCACCACTTCGATCGGCATGTTCCAGTTGCCGCCGGTGGTGGTCTCGACGCCGCTGAAGATTCTGCTGTTTGTGATGGTGGATGGCTGGAACCTGCTGGCCAGCTCGCTGCTGAAGAGCTTTTGAGAGGAAACCGATGACGCCCGACCTGGTTGCCGAACTGATGCGCCAACTGATGCGGGAGGCCATGATTCTGGCCGCGCCGCTGCTGATCGCGGCGGCGGTGCTGAGCTTTGTGCTGAGCCTGGTGCAGACCCTGACCAGCCTGCAGGAGCAGTCGCTGACCACGGTGCCGCGCCTGGCTGCGATCGCGCTGATTCTGCTGGTCGGGATGCCGTGGTTTCTGGAGCGGATGGCGGCGTACACGCGGCTGCTGCTGGGCGATTTTCACCGGTATCTGGGATAAATCGTGGATCGTGAACCGTGCACCGTGAACGGCCCACGAACCACGAATCACGATTCACGGCGAACGAAGAAGAGCGGGCGCGATGCCGGACTGGACGAACTTTCTGAGCGCGATGACGCTGGCCCTGGTGCGGGTGAGCGGGATGGTGGCCTTCGCTCCGTTCTTCTCCTCGACCGCACTGCCCATGCGCGCCAAGGCGGTGTTTGTCGGCGCGGTGGCCTTTCTGCTGGCGCCGCTGGTGGCCGCGCTGCCCAACGCGCAGGCGACGCTCAGCTTCTCGGCGCTTGTGGGCGAGCTGGCGGTGGGGCTGGTGTACGGGCTTTCGCTGGCGCTGCTGAACGAGATGCTGCTCTTTGCCGGGCAGATTGCGGGACTGCAGTTCAGCTTTTCGCTGGTCAACCTGATGGACCCGGCCTCGGCGATTCAGACGCCGCTGCTGGGCGACCTGTTTCAACTGATGGGCACGCTGGTGGTGATCACGGCCGGCCTCGACCGGATTCTGCTGGCGTCGGTGGTGCGCAGCTTTCGCGTGGTGCCGCTGGGGACCTACGCGCTGGCGCCGCCGGCGGCGCTGGCGATTGTGCGCGCCGCGGGCGGAATCTTTCTGGCCGCGCTGGAGCTGGCCGCGCCGGTGCTGGCGGCAACCATGCTGGTCGAGATTGCCGTGGCGCTGCTGGGCAAGCTGAGCCCGCAGCTGCCGGTGATGTCGCTGACCGTGCCGCTGAAGACGCTGACCGGCTTTGTGATTCTGGCCGGCTCGCTGGCGCTGTGGCCGCGCTTTATCGAGGCGCGCTTTGCCGGCCTGCTCGACATGGCCGAGCGGCTGATCGCGCGCGCCCGGCGCGGCGCCGGGGTGGGGAGGCTAGCCGATGCCCGGAGAGCGCACCGAACAGGCCACGCAGCACCGCCGCGAGAAGGCGCGCAAGGAAGGCGACATCCTGCACAGCCGCGAGCTGACGGCCGCGGCGGGAACCCTGGCCGGCGTGATCGCGCTGGGCGTGCTGGGCGGCCGCGACCATGGAGGCGTGGCGCGAGCGCGTTTGCCGGATTTCTCGCGCTGGGCGCGCCGGCGCGCTGGGAGCCGGCGACGCTGGGGCCGACGCTGATCGCCATGCGGCGGCTGACGCTCGCGGTGCTGGGCCCGCCGGCCGTGGTGATGGCGGTGGTGGCCGTGGCGGCGCTCGGAGCGGGCATCGCGCAGACCGGCGGCGTGACCGTCCACGCGAGCGCGATCGGCATTCAAGCCGGACCGCATCAATCCCGTCGCGAATATCAAGAACCTGTTTTCGCTGCGCGCCGCGGCGCGGCTGGGCAAGTCGCTGATCCCGGCCAGCCTTCTGGCGGTCTTTGCCGTGCAGCGCATCGCGCGGCAGTTGACCATTCCGCCGTTCTCGACCGCGCGGCTGGAGTTGCTGGGCAAGGACGTCTACGGACTGCTGCTGGCCGCGGCGTGGCTGCTCTTCGGCTGGTCGGCGATCGACTACCTGGTGGAGTGGCAGAGCCGCGAGTCGCGCCTGAAGATGAGCCGCCAGGATCTGCGCGACGAGTACAAGGAGACCGAGGGCAGCCCGCAGATTCGCGAGCCGCATTCGCAGCCTGCAGCGCCAGATGCGCCGCCGCCGCGTGAAGGCCGATGTGTCGAGGGCGGCGGTGGTGCTGACCAATCCCACGCACTATGCCGTGGCCCTGGGCTTCGACTTCGTGACCATGGAAGCGCCCAAGGTGCTGGCCAAGGGGCGCAATCTGCTGGCCGAGGAGATCAAGGCCGAGGCGCGCTGGGCGGGCGTGCCGATCATCGAGAATCCGCCGCTGGCGCGCTCGCTCTACCGCACGGTCGAGGTGGGCCAGGCGATTCCGGTGGAGCTCTATGCGGCGGTGGCCGCGATTCTGGCCTATCTCTACCGCCAGCGCGTGGAGGCCGAACTGCGCGAGCGCCGCAGGCCGCGGCGCCAAGCCGCCGGTCCGCGATGCGGCCGCTCCGCGGCTTCCAGGTTTTGGAGGAGTGCACAGATGAGTACAACCGCACTTGCCGCCGGCTCGTTGCCGGCGCAGCTCGATCTGGCACCGGCTGCGCGAGTACGTGCTGCCGCTGGCCGCGATCAGCGTGATCTTCGTGATGCTGGTGCCGGTGCCGGCCGCGGGGCTGGACCTTCTGCTGGCGCTTTCGATGGCCGCCTCGATCATCGTCTTTCTCTCCGCGGTGCAGATTCGCCGCGCCGTCGAGCTCTCGGTCTTTCCCACGCTGCTGCTGCTGCTGACGCTCTTCCGGCTGTCGCTGAACATCGCCTCCAGCCGGCGCATTCTGCTGCACGGCCAGGAGGGAACGGCCGCGGCGGGCAAGGTGATCGAGGCCTTCGGCCAGTTTGTGGTGGGCGGCAACTACGTGGTCGGCTTCGTGCTGTTTCTGGCCCTGGTCGCGATTCAGTTTCTGGTGGTCTCGCATGGCGCGGTGCGCACCGCCGAGGTGACGGCGCGCTTCACGCTGGATGCGCTGCCGGGCAAGCAGATGGCCATCGACGCCGACATGAACGCCGGCCTGATCGACGAGGCCGAGGCGCGGCGGCGGCGGCAGGCCATCGCCCGCGAGGCCGAGTTCTACGGCGCCATGGACGGCGCGGCGCGCTTCAACCAGCGCGACGCGCTGGCCACCATCCTGATTACCGCCATCAACATCGTCGCCGGACTGCTGATCGGAACCCTGCAGCAGGGCATCGAGCTGGGCGAGGCGGCGCGCACCTATACCGTGCTGACGGTGGGCGACGGCCTGGTGACGATCATTCCCTCGCTGCTGGTCTCGGTGGCCGGCGGCATCACGCTGACCCGCGCCAACTCGGCCGGCATGCTGGGCGGCGAGATCCGGCAGCAACTGCTGGCGCCGGCCCGCGACGCTCTACATGGCCAGCCTGGTTTCGCGCGTGCATGTGCCTGATTCCGGGACTGCCCAAGTTTGCCTTTCTGGCCGTGGCCGCGGGGCTGTTTGTGGGCGGCAGGCGCGCTGGCGGCGCAGGCGCCGGCGGCGGCAGCCGGCGGAGCCGACGCCCGGCGAGAAGAAGAAGGCCGAAGAGCGCGCAGGGCTCGGATCTGGCGGCGCTGCTGCGCCTGGAAGACCTGACGCTCGAGATCGGCTTCCAGCTGATTCCGCTGGTGGACGAGAAGCAGGGCGGGCAACTGCTGAGCCGCGTGCGCGCGCTGCGCCGCCACCTTTCCGTCGGAGATGGGATTTCTGGTTCCGCCCGTGCACATCTCCGACAATCTGCGCCTGAAGCCGCGCGAGTATGTGTTCTCGCTGCGCGGCATCGAGATCGGCCGCTGGCAGACCGAGGGGCCGCAGCTGCTGGCCGTCTCGGGCGAGCCGGGCCGCCGGCCGCTGACGGGCAAGGAGACGCGGGAGCCGGCCTTCGGAGTGCCCGCGATCTGGATCGCGCCCGCGCTCGAAGAGCAGGCCATCGCCGCCGGCTACTCGGTGGTGGACGCGGTCACGGTGATCACCACGCATCTGGGCGAGCTGATCCGCCAGCACGCCTGGGAGCTGCTGGGCCGGGCGGAGATCAAGCGGCTGCTCGATGCGCTGAACGACTAGCCATCCCAAGCTGCTCGAAGAGCTGGTGCCCAAGCTGCTCACGCTGGGCGAGGTGGGGCGGGTGCTGGAGCAGTTGCTGCGCGAGCGGGTCTCGATTCGCGATCTGGGCGCGATTCTGGAGGCGCTGCTCGAGACCGCGCCGGTGAACAAGAGCCTGGTGGCGCTGGTCGAGGCCGCGCGGCAGGCGCTGGGGCGCAGGCTGGTGCGGCCGCTGCTCGATGGCGACGGCCAGCTGCCGGTGCTGCTGCTCGATGCCGGCGCTCGAAGAGGAGATTCTGGCGACGCTGGCGCCGGAGACGGGGCAGCGGCTGCTCTCCGCGGCGGCCATGCCCGGCAACGCCGGTGGTCCGCCGTCTCGCCGATTCTGTGAGATCCCTTATCGGTTCCGCCTCCTCCGCGGCACCGCCCGTGCTTCTTTGTCCCAGTCCGGCGCGCTATCACGTCAAGCGCTGGCTGGAGCCGGTGCTGCCGCGGCTGGCGGTGGTTGCGGCCGGCGAGATTCCGCCGGAGATCCGGCTGCGCCCCGTGGGCACGGTGCGCTGAGGGCGCGGGGCAGTGCAGAAGCTCAGGGCAGCAGAGAAGCACGAGAGGATTCGGAAAGGAGAATGCGATGGGAGCCGAAGCGGCGGCCGCAGTGAGAGAGCCGAAGGCCGATGCGCCGCGCCGCGGCGGGGTGCGGCTATCCGCCGCAGCGGCGGCGGCTGCCGGCGCTGACCGCGGAGCAGGAGCGGGTGCTGCTCGAGCATCTGCCCATCGTGCGCTTTCTGGCCCGCCGCATTCACGAGCGGCTGCCCCAGCATGTGGACATCGAGGACCTGGTCTCGGCGGGCGTGGTGGGGCTGATGGACGCCTTCGCCAAATTCGATCCCGCGAAGAAGGTGCAGTTCCGCAGCTACGCGCAGTTCCGCATCCGGGGCGCGATTCTGGACAGCCTGCGCACGCTCGACTGGAGTCCGCGCGAGCTGCGGCGCAAGGGCCGCGCGGTGGAAGAGGCCATCCGCGTGCTGACGGCGCGGCTGGGCCGGGCGCCGGGCGAGGCCGAGATCGCCGCCGAGATGGGCATGATCTCGAGGAGTACCAGCAGCTGCTGGGCGATCTGAAGGGCCTGGAGATCGGCACGCTGCATGTGGAGCGCAACGAGAACTCGGGCGAAGAGGAGCTGGCCTATGTGCCCGGCCGGCCGGAGGAGGATCCGCTCTTTCGCTGCCTCAGGGGCGAGCTCGAGGAGCGGCTGACCGAGGCCATTGCGCAATCTGCCCGACCGGGAGCGGCTGGTGATGACGCTCTACTACTACGAGGAGATGACCATGCGCGAGATCGGCCTGGCGCTGGGCGTGGTCGAGTCGCGCGTCTCGCAGGTGCACGCCTCGGCGGTGGTGCATCTGCGCGCCGCGCTGCGCGACCTGGCCACGCGCGGCGCCGTGGACCGGACCCGGCGCGCAAGCCGGCGCGGCGTTGAAGCCAGCCAGCGAAGCCGCAGCAGAAGATGCTGGCGACAGAGCATAGAGGATGAAGACATTGACGGAAAAGACACTCAAGCAGGACGAGATCGATGCGCTCTTCGAGGCCGCGCGCAGCCCGGCGCCCGAGGCCGCTCGCGCCGAGGTGCGGGCGCAGGGTGGTGCCCTACAATTTTTCCTCGGCGGGCCAGATCTCGACCGAGCAGTTGCGCGCCATCAGCATGCTGAACGATCTGTTCGCGCGCAACCTGACCCACAATCTGGCCGCCTGGCTGCGCACCCGGTTTCAGGTCAACCTGGTTTCGGCCGAGCAGATCCAGTTCAATGAGTTTCTGCTGAGGATTCCCGAGATCAGCTATGTGGCCTCGGTGCGCCTGGAGCCGCTGGGCGCGCTCTCGGTGCTGCAACTGGATCTGGGCCTGGCGCCTCCGATCATCGATCTGCTGCTGGGCGGCGACGGCAAGGACGGGCCGCTTGCGCGAGCTGACCGACATCGAGGAGTCGATTCTGGCGCAGCGTGGTCGAGATCGTCTGCCGCGAGCTGACCGTGGCCTGGCAGCCGGTGGGCCTGAGCTTCCTGCTTCGAGCGCCGCCAGATGCAGACCCAGGTGGCGCGCATCATCTCGGTGACGGAGAAGACGCTCTGCCTGAGCTTCGAAATTCGCATGCCGCACAGCTCGGGACTGCTGAACCTGGCCTTTCCGGCGGTGGTGGCCAACACCATTCTGCGCCGGCTGACCACGGACTGGGGCCGGCGGCGCCGCCACGCGGGCGAGACGCGGGCGCGCATGAGCGAGGTGGCGCGCGCGCATCCGCTTCGGCTGCTCGCTGCAACTGCCCACGGTGCGCCTGGCGGCGAGCGCGCTCGAAGATCTCGAGCCGGGCGACGTGCTGCGCCTCGATGTGGGCGCGAGCGCGCTCTCCGAGTGGAGGGTCGGCGGGCCAGCCGCTTTCGCGTGGCCCAGGCCATGCGCCACGGCGCGCATCGCGCCGCGCGCATCGAGCGCGCTCGATCGCCGGAGGTGAGCGATGAAGACCTACTTCGATTGCTGGGTCGGCGTGGCCAGCGCGCTTGTTTTCGCAGGCCCTGGCCGGCGAGCCGGAGCTGGCCGAGTCCTTGCCCAAGCCGCTGGGCGCGGGATCGTTTGGCTTGGCCGCCACGCTGGCCGGGGAGGTGGAGGGCCGGTTTTCGGTGGTCCTCGACGGCGCGGTTCTGGAGACGCCGCTGGTGGGCGAGGGCGTGGACCAGAAGAGCGGCTGGAAGGAGCTGCTGCGCGAGGCGGCCGACGCCGCCGCCGGGGATCTGCTGGCCACGACGGGCAAGAAGTGCCGGGTGATGAGCTTCGAGGAGATCGCGGCGGAGAGCCAGATCTCGCACGCCTTCCAGCTGCGCTCCGGCGAGCGGGCGTGGACGATTCTGGTGCGGGACGAGGTGCGGGGCGCGCGGAAGCGCAGCCGGATGCGCCGCCGGATCGGCAGCGGGACGCGGAGGTTCGAGCCCGGCGGCTGCGGCGGCAGAGGGCCGCGGCGCCGAGCCGGCCGGCCCGCGCCGCCGGCTCTGAGTCCCGGGCCTCGAGCTGCTGCTCGATGTCGAGCTCGAAGCTCGCTGCGCTTCGGCTCGCGGGAGATGCCGCTCGGCGAGATTCTCGATCTGGGGCCGGGCGACGTGGTCGAGCTCGATCGCCATGTGGCCGACCCCGTGGACCTGATCGTGGGCGACAAGATTGTGGCGCGCGGCGAGGTGGTGCTGGTCAACGGCAACTTCGGGCTGCGGGTGACCGAGGTGGCCGCGCCGAGGAAGCGGCTGGAGAGCATCCGATGCCTCTTCTGAGCCGTCGACTCTGCGCTCAGTCCGCGCGGAGCTCGCCGGCGGCGGCAGGCAGGCGAAGCGGCCGCGAGCCGATGCGCGCATCGGCCGCGGCGGGCATGGCCCGGTCGCCGCTGCCGGCCTGCTCGAGCGCGGGCATCTTCGCGACCTGCGCCAATCCCCGCTGCGGCTCGGGCTGGCTGCGCCTGTGGCGCCGCCGCGAGACGCCGGTCTTCGAAGGCGGATGGTGCTGCTCTGCAGGCGTGCATGGCGGCGCGGGTGGCAGCGGCGCTCGGCCGGGAGATGGACGGGCGGGGCAGCGCGCGCGGAGAGCCACCGCCACCGCATTCCGCTGGGTCTGGTCCATGCTCGAGCAGGGCTGGATCACGCACCAGCGATCTGCGCGCGGCGCTTGGCGGCGCAGAGGGCGGCGGGCGGCGGCAGGCTGGGCGACTGGCTGGTCGCGGCAGCGGAGCGCGAGCGAGGAGCAGGTGACGCGCGCGCTGGGCCTGCAATGGGGCTGCCCGGTGCTGGGCATGGAGTTCCACAACCCCGAAGGGCTGACCGCGCTGGTGCCGCGGCTCTTTGTCGACGCCTTTCGGAGCGCTGCCCCTGCGCGTCGCGGCGGGCAGGATTCTCTATCTGGGATTTGAGGACCGTCTCGATCCCGCGCTGGCGCTGGCCGTGGAGCGCATGACCGGGCTGCGGGTCGAGAGCGGGCTGGTGCAGGAGTCTGCGTTCCGGCCCGCGCACGCGCGCATGCTCGAGGCGCGGTTTCCCGCGGTGGAACTGATCGAGGCCGCGACGGAACCGGCGCTGGCCGCGGCGCTGACCAGGCGGTCGAACGAGCGCGCGCCCGGTGGAGTCGCGTCTGGTGCGGGTGCACGATTGCCTGTGGCTGCGGATGTGGCTCGGGCCCCAGAGCGGGCCGTTGCCGGAGCTCGGCTCGATCCGCGATCTGATTGGCTCGGCTGGCGCGCACTGACCTGGCAGGCGAGGCGGCTGCGGAGCGCGACCTGGAACGCGAAACCTGGAGCGGGTAGGGGATTGCGAGTTCGCGGGAAACTCGCCTCATGGATCGGAGCCGAAGCGCCGATAGAGAATGAGGGGAGGGGCCTGGGCATGAGCGAGATTCGAACCCTGATTGTTGACGATTCCTCGGTGATGCGCAAGATTGTGGAGCGGGCGCTGCGCCAGGCGGGGCTGGATGCGCTGGTGGTGCATGAGGCCGGCAGCGGCAGTCGAAGGGCTGGAAGCTGTTGAGGGCCAAGCCGGTGGACCTGATCCTCTCCGACATCAACATGCCGTCGATGGACGGCTTGGAGTTTCTGCGCCAGATTCGCGCGCAGAACCTGGCCCCCGGCGTTCCCGTGGTGATGATCACCACCGAGTCGAGCGAGGAGCACGTGAAGCAGGCGATTCAGGCCGGGGCGCAGGGATACATCCGCAAGCCGTTCACCGCCGAGCAGGTGAAGGAGCGGGTGTTGCCGCTGGTGCACGCGGCATAGCCGCAGGTCCGACTGAGGCGACTGGTTCAATGCGGACGTCGGTCTGCAGGGGAAACGCTGGGTGCGAGGCGACAGCTGGCGCGGAGGGTGAGCGGGCGCGAAGGCGCAGGCGATGGCTGTTGAACGGAGTGCGTTCATCGGTCACCGGCGGACAGCGGGACGGTTCAAACAAGGGCGTTGCCGGCGAGAGCGGGCGGCGCGGCGACGGGATGCGAAGCCAGGGAGCGTACGATGGCGGTATCGTTGCGTGAATCCGTGAGCAGGTCTCCGATCCGCGGAACCTGGATGCGAGCGTGGAAGAGGTCTTCCGGCTGATGCTGGGCGTGGAGTGCCAAGCGCGACGCCGGACCGGCCGTCGTGGACAAGGAGTCGGTGACCGCGGTGGTGGGATTTGGCGGCCTGTTGAGCGGCGCCTGCGTCTTCCGGTCGGGCGCCGGGGCGGCCATGAAGATCGCCGCGCAGATGACGGGCATGGAGTTCGCCGCGATCGACGACACGGTGAAGGACGGCATCGGCGAGATCTGCAACATGCTGGCCGGGGCGTGGAAGGGCAAGGTGCCGGAGCTGGCGGCCAACTGCGGGCTGTCGGTTCCCGCGGTGATTACCGGCCGGGACTACAACCTGCACGTGCAGGCCCCGGAGTTTCAGCTGCACCACGCCTACCGCTTCGACGACGCAGTCTTCGAGGTCACCATCGTCTGCGACGGGTTGCAGTAGGCCGGCGGAGCCGCGCAGTCGCAGTGTCATGGCGCGGGGCCGGCGGCTGCTTCGCTCATTGCCTGTCGCCCACTGTCCGATTTCTCCTCTAATCTCATCTCCCCTCCCATCTTCGGTCCTTCATCTGCTCCATTCTGCAGGTCTTCTGTCGAACAGGAGACCTGCCGATGGACAGCGGATACTATGCGGCGATGACGGGGCTGGTGGCGCGCACCCAGGCTCTGGACACGGCGGCGGCCAATCTGGCCAATGCGCAGACGCCGGGCTACCGCGCCGAGCGGGAGTTCTTCCGCTCGGTGCTGCTGGGGCCGGACGCGCTGGACTCGCAACTGGGCGAGACGGTGAACAACTACGGCCTGCTGGGCGGCGACCGGCTGAGCATGGCGCAGGGCGCGCTGGAGCAGACCGGCAATCCGCTCGATCTGGCCATTGAGGGCCAGGGATTCTTCATGGTGCAGACGCCGCAACGGCGTGCGCTACACGCGGGACGGCAGCTTTCACCGCGCGCAGAGCGGGCAACTGGTGACCGAGGCCGGCGAGCCGGTGCTCTCGGCGGCGGGCCAGCCGATTCGCGATTCCTCCGGGCGAGGTGTCGGTGGGCGCCGACGGGGCGGTTTCGGTGGCGGGCGGCGCAGTGGCGGCGGTGGGAGTGTTACGTTTCCCGCGGGAACGGAGCTCACGCCCGAGGGCGCGAATCGCTACGTGGCGCCCGAGGGAGTGACGGCGGTGCCGGCGAAGGATGCGCGGTGCACCAGGGCGCGATCGAGGCCGCCAACCAGGATGTGGTCGCAGGGATCGCTGAATCTGATCGTGATGCAGCGCCAGGCGGAGATGATGCAGCGGGCGCTGACCGTCTTCCACACCGAGTTCAACAAGTTTGCCACAGAGGATCTGCCGAAGGTCTAGTCCGAGGCCAGGCAGAGAACGAGGAGAAACATGATTCGAGCCTTGTATACCGCAGCCAGCGGCATGAGCGCGCAGCAGATGAACCTGGACACCATCGCCAACAACCTGGCCAACTCGTCGACCACGGGTTTCCGGCAGTTGCGCCTGCAGTTCCAGGACATGGTGTACCAGAACCTGGTGACGCCGGGCGCGGCGCAGAGCCAGAACACGGTGTCGGCGGGATTGCAGATCGGCCTGGGAACCAAATCGGCGGCGACCGAGGTGATCAATACCCAGGGCGCGCTGAACGAGACCGACAACCCGCTCGATGTGGCGATCCAGGGCGCGGGATTCTTTCAGGTGCAGCGGCCGGACGGCACCATCGCCTACACGCGCGCCGGGCAGTTTCACCTGAACAACCAGGGCACGATCGTGACCACCGACGGCGATCCGCTGATTCCCACCATCACCATTCCGCCCAATGCCACCGCGGTGACCATCACGCAGTACGGCGTGGTGAATGCAACTCTGGCGGGGCAGCAGAATCCATCGCAACTGGGGCAGATTCAGCTGGCCACGTTTCCCAACCCGGGCGGCCTGGAGAGCATGGGCAGCAACCTGCTGCAGGCCACGCTGAGCTCCGGCGATCCGGTGCTGGGCAACCCGGGCGGAACGGAGGGCCTGGGCACGCTGCAGCAGGGATATCTCGAGAACTCGAATGTGGACGTGGTGACGGAGTTCGTGCAGATGGTGCTGGCGCAGCGGGCCTACGAATCGAATTCCAAGGTGATCAAGGCCGCCGACGACATGTATTCGCAGGTCAACAACATGACGCATTGATCTGCAGGCTTTGGTTGAGGGTTCGATGCGACGTGCAGCGAACATCGAGGAACTGGCGAAGGCGGGGTTCGGCGATGCTGGCGCTGGATTGTGCGGTCGTGGCCTCGGGCCAACGCGCAGCCAGGATGCGGCTATCCGCGCAGGCAAGCCGCCGATCGCGGGCAACCGAGTCGTGGCACAGGCCGCCGATCCAGCCTCGCGGCAGACGGTCATTCGGGAGATCGACGATCCGGCACCGGGGATCGCTGGCTGCTGATGCGCAGATGCGGCACATCCGGGCGGTCCGGGACGGCTGGTCTGCGTCGAGGGCCCGGCGAAGGCGATGGCCAGGGATGGCCAGGGATGTGCGCGAGACAAGCAGATCGGCTGCGCGCGCGACGCCTGCGCCCGTGATTCACCCGGGCGACGCGCTGGTGGTGGAGGAGCACACGGCGGTGGTGGACGCGCGGCTGGAGGCGGTGGCGCTGGGTTCGGCGGCGGCGGGCGAGGAGCTTCAAGGCGCGGTTGAAGATCGGCGGCAAGGTGGTGCGCGTGATCGCGGTGGCGGCCGGGACGGGCAGTCTTGAAGCCGGAGAGCGAGGCACAGCCATGAAGGCGAGGTTGGGCGGCAGCGGTTTTGGTGCTGCTCGCTTTCTGGCTTGGCCCGCCGGGATGATGGGCAAAGAAGCACAGCCCGGCTCCGGATGCGGCCAAGGCGACTCCGCCGGAGGAGGCGCTGCGCACCTACATTGCGCGGGTGCGCGCCCAGCAGGCGGCCGAGGTGCGGACGCCGGGCTCGATCTGGAGCCCGGAGGGACAGCTGGTGCGGCTGGGCACCGATGTGAAGGCCTTCCGCATTCACGACGTGGTGATGATTGTGGTGGGCGAGAGCCTGGCGGCTTCGACCGACGGCCAGGTGAAGAACACGCGCGCCTCGAACGCCAGCTCCGGCTGTCACGTCGCTGTTCGGCGCGCTGAAGGCCGCGCAACGCGTCTGCAGAACCTGGTCGGCGCAGACCGCCGCTTCGGGGCTGACGGCGCAGGGGCAGAGCACGACCGACTCGAGCCTGGCGACGACCTTCGGCGCCGAGGTGGTGGATGTGCTGCCCAACGGGATGCTGGTGGTGCAGGCCACGCGGCAGTTGACCTTCTCCGCAGCAGACGCAGTTGATCAAGCTGCGCGGGCTGGTGCGGCCGGAGGATGTGAGCAACCAGAACCAGGTGCTGTCGACGGCCATGACCGATCTGGAACTGGAGGTGACGGGCAAGGGCATCGTGAACGACTCCACCTACCGGCAGAATCCGCTGGTGCGGTTGCTGGAGAGGCTGGTGGTGTTCTGAAGAGCCAGGGAGGCAGGGAACAGGGTGAGCAAGGGAACTAGGGACAAGCGGGATCAGGGGTCCGGGCAGGAGTCGAAGGCTACGGGAATGGCGATGCAGGTGCGCACATGTGGGAGCGGAGCGGTGATGCGGGCTGGTGCGACTGGCGGTTGGCTGGTCATGGCGGCATGCATGATCTGTGCCGTGACGCTGGCCGGCCAGAACGAGCCGGGACAGAAGGCGCGGATCAAGGATGTGGCCACCATCGAAGGCATTCGCGACAACCAGCTGGTGGGCTACGGGCTGGTGGTGGGGCTGCGCGGCACCGGAGACAGCTCGCAGACGGTGTTTCCGGCGCAGACGCTGGTTTCGGCACTGCAGCGGATGGGCATCACGGTGCCGCAGACCGGATCGAACAGCGCCAGCAACATGCAGGTGAAGAACATGGCGGCGGTGTTTGTGGTGGCCACGCTGCCGCCCTTCAGCCGGCCGGGCTACAAGGTGGACATCACGGTCTCGTCGGCCGGCGATGCGCGGTCGCTCGAAGGCGGAATCCTGCTGATGACGCCGCTCTACGGGCCGGACGGGCAGATCTACGCGCAGGCGCAGGGGGCGCTGGTGCTGGGCGGCTACATGGCGGCGGCGGCGGCAACGCGCAAGCAGGTGAACCATCCCACCACGGCGCGGATTCCCGGCGGGGCGCTGGTGGAGCGGCGCGGTGCCATTCGACCTGAAGCAGATGCACACGGTCAGCGTGGTGCTGAACGACGCCGATTTTCATACCGCGGAGCGGATGGCGGCGGCGATCGACCAGGCGCTGGGCGCGGCGCGGGCGCACGCAGTCGACAGCCGGCGGGTGGAGATTGCGGTCGCTGCCGGACGAGGATCGTGGCGGCGCTGCTCGACAAGGTGGAAGAGGTGGAGATCGATGTGTATCCGCGGGCGCGGGTGGTGGTGAACGAGCGCACGGGGACGGTGGTGATCGGCGGCACGGTGCGGCTGCAGCCGGTTTCGATTCTGCACGGCGGGCTTGAGCGTGAACGTGATCTCCGAAGCTCGAGGTCTCGCAGCCCAATGCGCTGTCCTCGGGAACGACGCAGGTGGTGCAGCAGACCACGGTGCAGGCGCAGGACAAGCCGGTGAACCGGATCGACCTGAAGGAAGGCGCGACGGTGGAGGATTTGGTCCAGGAATTGCAACGAACCGGGGCGGGAGCGCGCGACGTGATCTCGATCCTGCAGGCGATGAAGGAAGCCGGCGCGCTGGAGGCCGACCTGGAAGTGCTGTAAGGGCAGGGAATAGGGAGTAGGGCAAGGGAATGGGGAGCAGGAGCGTGAACATTGGGTCGATGGCCGGGACGGCGAGGACGGAAGCGGCCGCAGGCGCGCCTTCGCCGCGGCTGGTGCGGGCGGCGCACGAGTTTGAAGGGCAGATGATGAAGGAGTTGTTGAAGCCGATGACGAGCGGCGATGCGCTGACGGGCGCAGAGGACAGCGACTCGGACTCGGGTGCGGGCTCGGGCGGCGCGCTGGGAGAGTTTGCATCCGAGGCGCTGGGAAAGGCGCTGAGCGAGCGGGGCGGGTTCGGGATTGCCGACCGGATTGTGAGAGAACTTTCCCATTCCGGTAACCAGCACGGAAGCCGGGAAGGTAACCGGAAATCTGCACGGCAATACCGTGATGAGAACTTCTGAATGACTAGAGTGATTAGACAAGCGGCCGATAGACTCGGCAAGGAGCAATGTGTATGGATATTCGCAACAGTCTGGACGGATTGAGGTCACTACTGGAGTGAATCCCGCGGCTCGCCTCGGCGCCGCAGAGCAAAGGCAGCGCGGCCGCGGCAGGAAGCGCGTTCGACAGCGACCGGGCGACGCTGAGCAACGCGGCCAGCGAAGTTTCGCAGACGGTTTCGGACGAGGGCGTGCGCACGGAGAAGGTGGCGCGATGCAGGCGGCGCTGGCTGCAGGAACCTACAACGTGCCGGCTTCGGCGGTGGCCTCGAAGCTGGTGGACGCCATGCTGGGCTGGCCGACCGGTGACCCGGCGCAGTCGGGCACGGACCAGTGCGAACGGTCGTCGGTCGCGAAAGGCACGGCGCGAAGCGGCTGGCAGGTGAGAGAAGCGAGCGCGGAATGCAGGAGCTTGAGGCGCGCCACGGGAATCCGGAGCTGAAAGAGCTGGTGGTGGAGGCATCGCGGGCGCTGGCGCGGCTGGACGCGGACCGGCTGGAGGAACTGGCGCTCTCGCTGCCAGGCGCTGAACCAAGACTCTGGCGTCGATGAACGCGGAGGAGACGAGCGGACCTGGCGCGGCAGGCACGGGAAGCGCAGGCCGATATGGCGGTATTCGCGCGGGTGCTGGAGGCGACGCGGGCCAATCTGAACGTGATGAACCGGCTGCGCGAGCTGCGCGCGGGGCGTCTGGAATACAGCGAAGCGGCAGGCGCGGGGCGGTGCGGCAGCGGAGGCCAGGGCAGCATGGGAACAATTAACTCCGCATTGAGCCTGATGACCGGGGCGCTCGATGCCGATCAGGCGGCGCTGAACGTGGTGGCCAACAACGTGGCCAACGCCAACACGACCGGCTATACGGAGGAGACGCCCAACTGGCAGGAGAACGCGCCGATCAAGGTCGGCGGAATCTCGATCGGCGACGGCGTGACGGAGACGGGCGCGACATCGCAGCGCGACCGGGTGCTTGAGGAGCGGCTGGACCAGCAGCAGCAACTGGCATCGGCATCGGGCACGCGGCTGACGGCGCTGAACAACATGCAGGCGCTGTTTACGCCGGACTCGGGCTCGTCCAGCGCGACGGCCGGAGATATCGGCAGCGACATCACCAGTTTCTTCGATTCCTTTTCGTCGCTGGAGAGCGATCCGACCAACAACGCGCTGCGCGAGCAGGTGCTTTCGTCGGCATCGACGCTGGCCGGCGACATCTCGAGCGCGGCGAGCAGCCTGAACGCGCAGAGCGCGGCACTGGACCAGGAGGCGCCGGGCGTGGTCAGCCAGGTGAACTCGCTGACCAGCGCCATCGCGCAACTGAATCTCGAGATCCAATCCACTTCGCCGGATGCCGATGCGGGAACGCTGGAGGACCAGCGGCAGCAGGACTTGAGCCAGCTTTCGCAGCTGATCGGAATCAACCAGATCACGACGGAGAACAACGGGCTGTCGATCACGACGACCTCGGGGCAGTTGCTGGTCTCCGAGGGACAGAGCTTCCAGTTGACCACGGGAACGGTGAACGGAGTGACGCATTTCTTTCTCGGCGGAACGGACATCACGTCGCAGCTGGCTGCGGGCGGCGGGCAACTGGGCGGCTATCTGACGGCGCGCGACCAGGACATTCCCGGCGCGCTCGGCTCGCTCGATCAACTGGCGTACGGCATTTCGACCGCGGTGAACGCGCAGAACAACGCGGGCACGGACCTGGATGGCGTGACGGGGACGGTAGCCAATCCCCTGTACATCTTCAACGAGCCGGCGCAGGTGGCGGGCAGCGCGGCGGCAATGAGCGTGGTGATGACCGATCCCAACCAGATTGCGGCGGCCGGCGCAGGGAAACGGGACGTGGAGACAACTCGAATGCAATGGCCATGGCGAATCTGGCCGGCCAGACGATGGTGAACGGGCAGACGCCGATCAACTACTATTCGAACTTTGTGTCCACGCTGGGCTCGACGGTTGCCGAGGTGCAGACGGAGAACACGGCGCAGAATGCCTCGGTGACGCAGCTGCAGACGCAGAACAATGCGCTGTCAAGCGTGAATCTGAACGATGAGGCGGCGGCGATGTCCAACGTTGGAGACGAGTTACCAGGCGGCCTCGCAGGTCTTCACGATGCTGAACACGATCATGGCTTCGGCACTGAACCTGGGCAAGGAGACGGCGGTGGCGTAAGAGCAGCTACTAGCTTCTAGCTCCATCGTGCAGGTGCGAGACTTGCTCCATGTATTCGAGAACGAACGAGTCCGAAGGTTTAGACAAGTAGCTGAAGCGAAAAGCTGGAGGCTAGAGGCTAGAAGCTAGGAGCTTGGGAAATGCGAGTTGATCCTACGTACATTACGAATCTGGTGGGTTCGCTGGATCAGACGCAGGCCAACGAGCAGCAGTTGAGCGCGGAACTGTCGAGCGGGGTGAGCATCACTTCGCTGAGCCAGAATCCGGTGGGCTCGGGCGAGAATGTGCTGCTGCTCAACCAGATTCAGCAGGACGATTCGTTTACCCAGAGCTCGAACCTGGTGACGGGCAGTTGCAGGTGGCGGATTCCGCGCTGGGCAGCGTGGTGACCGAGCTGACGCAGGCGATTTCGCTGGCCACCAGCGCCAACAACGGAACCATGAACGCGAGCGACGTGAAATCGATCGGCAACCAGATTTCGGGGATTCTGGACGAGGTGCAGTCGCTGGCCAACACCAGCTACCAGGGCCAGTACATTTTTGCCGGCGGACAGACGGGCGCGGCGCCGTTTACCACATCGACGGCGACATCGCCGGCGGTGACCACCTACAACGGCGACGAGAACGTGAATTATCTCGAGTTGCCCAACGGGCAGAAGATCCAGTTGAATGTGCCGGGCGACCAGATTTTTCTGGGCGATGGCACGAACAGCGTGTTCGGCGCGCTGAATGCGCTGGTGGCCGACTACTCGAGCGGCACGGTGAACACCGCGCAGGCGGTGAGCGACACGGAGGCGCTGAGCACGGCGCTGAATTACGTCTCGCAGCAGCGCGTGACCATCGACAACTCGATGACCCAGCTCAGCGCGGCGTCGAGCGCGGTGACCAACGAGCAGACGCAATTGACGACCGCGCAGACCAACCTGATGCAGGCGGACATTCCCACCATCTCCACGCAGCTTTCGCTGGCGGAGACGCAGCAGACGGCGCTCGAAGATGTGATTGCGCAACTGGAATCGACGTCGAACAGCCTGTTCAGCAAGCTGCAGCCGTAAATCCGGCTCTTGGCGTACGCGATTGCGGCGCGTTCTCTATATACTCGATGCGAGAGGATTTCCCTTGTTCGCCGCGATCCGTTTTCTGTGGAATGCGACGCGTGGGCCACAGGCTGGCGCCGTGGCGGAGCGAGTTTTTGCGCTGGCGCGTGGAGACGTACTCCGGCAAGCGTGCTGAAACGCTGACGGCGAAGAGCGTGCTTGGTTTTCTGTGGGCCGAGCGCTGGGAGCTCCTGCGGTTTTTGCGGTGGACGGGAGAACTGGAGCGCGAGGCGCGGAAGCAAGTGTAAGCCGGGCGCAAACCGGAATCAACGCAAGAGAAGGGCATGACGAATATCGGCAAGTCGAAATTCACGCACAGGCAGTTTGGCTGGGCCGCGTTGGGCATTGGGGCGGCCGGCGCGCTGGGCCTGGGATGGACAGGCGTAGAAGAGCGGCGATGGCGACGGAAGCGACAGTATGACGCCGCAGCCCAATCCGGCGTAACCGGGCGGAATTCTCTCGATGCTCATGCGGCCGCCAGAGGGCTGCTCTACGGCGCGGCGGTGGATCCGGATCTGCTCGATGTGGAGGGAGTCGCAAAGGGCCACTCGACCGACGCGATATACGCACCTGTGGCTGCGCAGGCGGGCATCCTGGTCCCGGAAAATGCCATGAAGTGGCAAACGTTGCGGCCAACGGCGGACATTTTCGACTTTACCCAGGCCGACTGCCTGATGCGTTTCGCCAAACTGACGGGCAAGCCGGTGCGGGGACAGAATCTGTGCTGGCATGAGTCCCTGCCCCTGTGGTTTTGGGGTACAGCCAACAAGGGGAATGCCCGACAGCTTCTCTTGGACCACATTCGCGTGGTGGCCGGATATTTTCGCGGGCAATTGCACAGTTGGGACGTGGTGAACGAAGCCATCGAGCCTGCCGATGGACGCGCGGACGGTCTGCGGCGACGGCGCATGGCTGGAGCTGATCGGGGCGGATTACATTGAGCTGGCCTTTCGCGCCGCGGCCGAGGCCGATCCGCAAGCCAAACTCACGTATAACGATTACGCGATCGAGACCGAGCGGCCACCTGAGATTCAGAAGCGCGCACAAGTGCTCGCCCTGTTGCGCCGGCTTCAGGACCGTGGCGTGCCGATTCACGCGGTGGGTGTGCAGAGCCATCTTTTCGCGGCCGGACCGCAGCCAGGGGCGGGCTTGCAGAGCTTTATCCGCGAGGCCGGCAAGATGGGCCTCGAAGTTTACATCACCGAAATGGACGTGAACTGCCGGGGAATGATGGGCGGAGTTGCAGAGCGGGATGCGGCCGTGTCTCAGGTTTACCGGAACTATCTCGACCTTGTGTTGGCCGAGCCGAACGTGCCGATTGCGCTCACCTGGGGAATCACCAGCGCGCATGCCTGGATGAATCAGCTCGACCAGCGTTTTGAGCGATGGCCGGATTTTGCGCGCCAGCATCCTTTGCCTTTCGACGACGATTTCAATCCGATGCCTGCCTTTTTGTCTCTGCGCGGGGCGCTCGACACGGCGCATCCGGCTGCGGCAGCATCCGCGGCAAAGGCGAGCGTTTGATGCGATTGGGTTGCGTATGACGAATACAGAAGGATCGCAGCTGACGCGGAGGCAATTCGGTTGGCGTGTTGCCGGCGCGAGTGCGGCGGCGGCTTTGGGGATCGGCGCGGCTAGTGCGGGCGAATTGGTGCACGCCAAACACAAACGACAATTGAAGAACGCGATGGACCCGAATGTGACGGGAGAGAATTCGCTTGCCGCGCATGCTGCGGCAAAGGGACTGGTGTATGGCGTTGCGGTGCAGCCGGGGCTGCTGGATGTGGATGGTGCGGCGAAGGGCCACACGGATGATGGATACACGCAGCTTGTGATGGCGCAGGCAGGAATGCTTGTGGACGAGTACACGACATATTGGAAGTGGCTGCGCCCGTCGCCAGACAAATTCAAATTCACTGGCATCGACCGATTGATGCGCTTTGCCTAATTGGCCGGAAAGCGGGTGCGAGGACATGTGCTGGTGTGGCATTCTGCGATGCCGGGATGGTTCGGAAAAGTTGCGAACAAGCAGAATGCGCGCGAGCTACTGGTCAACCATATTCATACGGTAGTAGGGCATTTGAAGGGCCGGATCGACACGTGGGATGTGGTGAACGAGGCCATTGACCCGATGGATGGGCGCGCGGATGGGCTGCGAAAGTCGCCGTGGCTGGAACTGATCGGGCCGGAGTACATCGAGCTTGCGTTTCGCGCGGCGGCCGAGGCTGACCCGAGGCGAAGCTTGCATACAACGACTACGGGATCGAAACAGACTCGCCGCGGGACGCGAAGAAGCGCGACCAGGTACTTGCGCTTTTGCAGCGATTGAAAGCCAGCGGCACGCCGATTCATGCGGTGGGCGTGCAGAGCCATCTGTTTGCGGCGATGGGCGAGCCAGGCGCAGGGCTGCAGAGCTTTGTTCGCGAAGCGGCAAAAATGGGGCTTGAAGTCCACATTTCGGAGATGGACGTGAGCTGCATACGCATGAAGGGCGGAGCCGCGGAACGCGATGCGACAGTGGAACGGGTTTACCGGGAGTATTTGAATCTTGTTCTGGCTGAACCCAATGTGCCGCTCGTGATCACCTGGGGCATTACCGACGCGCAGACCTGGCTGAAGTTCGGGATCTTATTCATGCCGTTCAGCACGCGCAGGCTTTGGGCCAGAATCATCGTTGGCCTGCGCGAGCGGCCTTGCCGTTTGACGACGATTTTGCGGCGAAGCCGGCATTCTGGGCGTTGCGTGGGGCGCTGGATGGTGCGCCGCCGAGAGCTCCTGCGGCGAGTTAAGCGGGTGGCGCAGGGGAGCAAGGTGCCGTCGCTAAGGATGGCGCGTCTATCCATTAGACTGAAGCTCTGGAACCAATGAACCGCCGCTATTCCCGTTCATATATTGCCTGCGCACTTCTCTTGCTGGCGGCTGTCTGCCGTGCGCAGCAGTTGCCTCCGGTCGAGCCGCCAAAGCCGATGCCCAGCGCGCAAGGGGAAGCGCCGAACCTGCGCGTGACGACTACAGAGGTGCTGGTGCCGACGCTGGTGGAGAAGCGCGGCGGAGGCATTCTCTACGGCCTGAATCCGGACGATTTCGTGCTCGAAGACAACGGCGTGCGTCAGAAGATTCGTGTGCAGCGGGAGATGGACTCGGCGCCGGTGGCGCTGGTAGTCGCCGTGGAGCTGGGCGGCGTGAGCGTGCTGGAGTTTGACAAGCTGGCGCGGCTGGGACCGCTGCTCGATGTGTTTCTTTCCGACCCGCGCAGCCACGTGGCGCTGGCGGGGTTCGACTCCGTGCCGCATCTGATTCAGGACTTCACTCATTCGGGTGACCAGGTCAACGCCGAGTTAAAGCAACTGCAGCCGGGCGACGGCGGCGCGGCAATTCTCGACACTGTGAATTACGCCGTGACTCTGCTGGAGACGCAGCCCAAGGAGTTTCGCCGCGTTCTACTGCTCATCAGCGAGGAGCGAGACCATGGCAGCAAGCACACCAAGCCGGTGCAGTTGATCAGACAAATCGGCGAGTCGGATGTGCTGGTGCTGAGCGTGTCGTTTTCGCCTGCGCTCGCGGAGCTGGGGCACGATGTGAAGGACTCAGGCGAAGACCGGACAATGAACATGGTCTCGGCGCTGGTGATGGTAGTGAATGCCTTCAAGAAGAACGTCGCCAAGGAGGTGGCGGTGATGAGCGGTGGCGAGTACACGACCTTCATCGGCGACAAGCGATTTGAGGCGCGGGTGATGACGGCGGCGAGAGACGCGCGCAACCGGTACTTGATTACGTTCAGCCCGTCCGATACGACGCCGGGGTTGCACACCATTCGCGTGCGAACGGCCGAGGACTACGGTGCGCGGATTGTGGCGCGGGCGAATTACTGGCTGGATGCGCAGGGCAGGGAATAGGGAGTGGAGAGTAGGGAAAGAAGCGCTCGAGGGTAAGATTCCAGCATCGGATCATACGCAATTTCAGTATTTTACATCGATTGGACAAAATGCCGCGAGAAGTGTGGCATAATGTTCTCATGAGTCAAGCTGCTGTTGCCCCCGGTCCATCAAACGCTGGGTTTCGTCTCGACCTGGCTGACGTCGAGAGAGGCGTCCCGCTCGCCACGCTCGATCAGTTCTCAGGCTATTCCGGCATTCCACTCAAGGACATTTTGGAGGCCATAATTCCGTTGCGAACGCTGAAGCATCGCCGGGAACGCAAAGAGACGCTGAATATCGACGAATCGGATCGTCTTGCACGGGTCGCGCGGCTGTACGATCTGGCGGTTAGGGTATTCGGGAATCCCGAGAAGGCGCGTCTTTGGCTCACTCGACCGAAAGATCGATTTGACGGCCGGACCCCAGTGACCATGATGCGTAGCGAGGCAGGAGGGCGCGGCGTGGAAGAAATGCTTTATCAAATCGATGAAGGCATGTTTGCGTGAGAGCGGATGACGAAAAGAGTTCGAGGGTCCTGTGGCGGATTAGTAATTTTGCTGACTTACGAGGATCCGGGGGAATCCATTCTCCCTCGCGATGGTCTACCGCCGGGCATCGCATTGTGTATCTGGCGGAGTCGCCGCCCGGTGCGATGCTTGAGATTCTGGCTCACATCGAGTTTGAGGAAGGCGAGTTGCCTGACGAGTATCAGCTGCTTGCCATCGATGTGCCGGAGAAGATTGAAGTGCGGGAGATTGAGCCCCCATCGCGTGCTGACTGGAAGGCGCGTCTCAGGCTAACCCAACGTATTGGGGATGCTTGGCTGAATTCACGTCAAACTGCGCTCGCGCGCGTGCCATCGGCGGTGATGCCGCGGACGTGGAACATCCTGCTCAATCCAGCGCACGCTGACGCGGCAGAGGTCAAGATTCGAGAGGTCATCCGTGAGCGGTTCGATAATCGGCTGTTTCGCCTTGCAGCCCGCTAACCGCAGCGCCAAAGCCTGCCGGGTGCAGCTCACCTGCAAATAGGACAGAGCCGCGGGTTCATGTTAATCTTGCAATAGACACTGAAGAGTGGACCTGAGAGAAGATGAGGAGTAACTGACGCCGTGCTGGCGACTCAAAAGAAGACGGACCTGATCAAACGCTTCCGCACCCACGAGACGGACACCGGATCGCCGGAAGTCCAGATCGCGATTCTGAGCGAGCGGATCAGCGACCTGACCGAGCATTTCAAGACCCACAAGAAGGATCACGCTTCCCGGCGTGGGCTGTTGATGCTGGTCAGCAAGCGCCGCCGCCTGCTGGATTACCTGAAGACGCACGACACGGATCGCTATCGCGACGTGATCGGCAAACTCGGGATCCGCAAGTAATCAGAAAGCCGACGTTGAACCGGAAGCACCCAGACCGGACATTGGTCACGGTCCCCATCCGACACGGAACACCGGACCAAGGCGCGCCTGGCGGCCTGCAATGCGGCTGCCGGGGCCTGCGCAGCAGGTGTCTCTTGCGCGCCACGTCGCGCATTCCCCACACAAGTTTCCCAAGCGAAAAAACGAAACGAGGACACTATGTCTACGAAGCATGAAGTAGCCGTCGAGCTTGCCGGCGGCAAGCGGCTGGTCTTTGAGACCGGCCGCATGGCCAAGCAGGCCTCTGGCGCCGCACTGGTGACGACGGGCGAAACCGTTGTTCTGGCAACCGCCGTGGCTTCTCCCGATCCCCGGGAAGGAATCGACTTCTTCCCGCTCACGGTGGATTACCGCGAGTACACCTACGCCGGCGGACGCATTCCCGGCGGCTTTATCAAGCGCGAAGGCCGGCCCAGCGAGAAAGAGATTCTGACCTGCCGTCAGATCGATCGGCCCCTGCGCCCGCTGTTCCCCGATGGATTCCGCAATGAAACGCAGCTGATTGCGCTGGTGCTCTCCGCGGATAAGGAGAACGATCCCGACGTGGTCGGAATCAACGCGGCGGCCGCGGCCGTGGCGCTTTCCGACATTCCTTTTGGCGCGACGGTGGGCGCGGTGCGCGTGGGCCGCGTGAACGGCGAGTTTGTGGTGAATCCCACGTACGCGGAGCGCGCGGCGACCACGGTGAACATCATGGTGGTCGGCCACAAAGACGGCATCGTGATGATCGAGTCGGGCGCCAAGGAAGAGACCGAAGAGGTGATTCTCGCGGCCATCGAGTTTGCGCACGAGGAGATCAAGAAGATTGTGGCCGCGATCGACGAGCTGGTCGCCAAGGCCGGCAAGCCGAAGCGGGCCTTTACGGCGCCGGAGTTCGACGAAGCCTATTACGCGGAGCTGAAGGCGAAGATCGGCGACCGGCTGAAGGACGCGCTGGACACCAAGACGCACGGCAAGACCGAGAGCTACGCGCTGGTCGACGCAGATCAAGAAGGAGCTGGCGGCGGAACTGCCTGCCGACGATGCCGGACGCGAAGAAGAAGCTGGCGCATTATTACGAGCATCTGCGCGAGCGGATCTTCCGCGAGCAGGTGACCAAGGAGCGCATCCGGCCCGACCGGCGCGCATTCGACGAGATTCGGCCCATCAGCATCGAGACCGGCGTGCTGCCGCGGACGCACGGATCGGCGCTGTTTACGCGCGGCGAGACGCAGGCGCTGGTGACGGCGACGCTGGGCACGATGGACGACAGCCAGCGGCTGGAGTCGTACGAGGGCGAGCAGCGGAAGAGCTTCATGCTCCACTACAACTTTCCGCCGTTCAGCGTGGGCGAGACAGGCCGCATGACCGGCGTGGGCCGGCGCGAAGTGGGCCACGGAGCATTGGCGGAGCGCGCGCATCAGCGCGGTTTTGCCGGGCGCCGATGAGTCGCCGTATTCGATCCGCATCGTCAGCGACATTCTGGAGTCGAACGGATCGTCGTCGATGGCTTCGGTGTGCGGAGCAAGCCTGGCGCTGTTCGACTCGGGCATCGCGCTGAAGGGCGCAGTGGCCGGAGTGGCGATGGGCCTGGTGAAGGAGGGCGACGATTACGCCATCCTGACCGACATTGCCGGCGCGGAAGACCACTACGGCGATATGGACTTCAAGGTGGCCGGAACGCGCAAGGGCATTACGGCGCTGCAGATGGACATCAAGATCGGCGGCCTGACCCGCGAGATCCTGCAGCAGGCAATGGAGCAGGCCCGCCGCGGGCGGCTCTTCCTTTTGGACAAGATGGATGCGGAGTTGGACGGCCCGCGCGTGGAGCGCTCGAAGTATGCGCCGCGCATTGAGACCGTGATGATTCCGACGGACAAGATTCGCGACCTGATCGGCAAGGGCGGCGCGACGATTCGCGGCATCGTGGAGCAGACGGGCGCGAAGATCGATGTGGACGATACGGGCAAGGTAAGCGTGGCATCGAGCGATGCCGAGGGGCTGAAGAAGGCGCTGGCGATCATCAGCGACCTGACCGCGGTTCCCGAGGTGGGCAAGACCTACCTGGGCAAGGTGGTGCGCCTCGCCGAGTTCGGCGCGTTTGTGGAGCTGTTCCCCGGCACGGACGGATTGCTGCACATCTCCGAGATCGCGGAGCATCGCGTGAAGGAAGTGAAGGACGAGCTGCGCGAGGGCGATCAGGTGATGGTGAAGGTACTGGCCATCGAAGGCAATCGCATCAAGCTGAGCCGCAAGGCGCTCATCAAGGAGCAGAAGGCGAAGCTGGCGCAGTCGGCTCCGGCGGAAGCCGAAGATGAGGAAGCACCAGCGCCGCGGCCACAACCGGCGCCAGCGCCGCGGGTCGCCGCGCCACGCCATGAGTTCGACGAGCGCCAGCCGAGCTCGAACCAGAGCACGATTCTGATCGAGGGCGGCGACGATTTCGAGGGCGAGGCTGGCGGGGAGATCGACGAGGAGAACGAGCCGAACTTCAATCGCGTGGATGGTGCTCCGGTTCAAGCCGCCCCGCAGTTCGGAGGTACAGGACGGCCTCCGGTCGACCCCAATCGGCGTCGCCGGCGTCGCCGTGGCGGACGGGGACCTGGAGGCGGACAAGGGTAAGAGGACTCTGTTTCTGAACCACGAAGACCCGGACAGAAGGTCCGGGTCTTCGTGTCTGCGGATCTTTCATCGCGCTAAAAGCTGCCTTTCAGCACGCCAGCCTTGTTCGGCTCAGTTTGACGCCGTCGAGCCGCCCCAGGAGTGTCACAGCGATGCTGTCGGGCTGGAAGAGCCTTTGTGCCATCGTCTGCACCTCCACGGCATCCACTTCGTCGATTCGCGCGATGACCTCGTCGGCCGAAAAGAACTTGTGGAAGTACATTTCCTGGCGGGCCAGGTTGGCCATGCGCGAGTTCGAGCTCTCCAGTCCCAGCAGGATATTGCCCTTGAGTTGATCCTTGGCGCGGGTCAGCTCCTCGGCGCCAATCGGCGTCTCCTTCAGGTTGCGGAACTCGGCCAGAATCAGGTCCACGACCTCCACCGCCTTCCCCGCTGAGGTTCCCGCGTAGACGCAGAGGTTTCCCGTGTCGCGATAGGGGCTCAGGTCAGAGTAGACCGAGTACGCCAACCCCCGCTCCTCGCGGATCGTCTGAAACAGGCGCGAGCTCATGCCGCCGCCCAGGACGGTGTTCAGGATCAGCGTCGCGTAGCGTTTCTCGTCGGTGACTGGCGGCGCCGGCACGCCCAGGCAGATCTGCACCTGCTCCAGCGACTTCTTGTTGCGCAGAATGATCCGCGCGCTGGGTTCGGGCGCCGAGAGCTCTTCGAGCGGTTGACCGCCGGCGAGCGCAGAGAACTTCTCCGCAACAGCGTCTGCAAACTGGTCGTGGTCCAGATTGCCCGCCGCGGAAAACACCATGTTCCCGCCGTGGAAGCGGTCGCCATGATACGCGAAGAGCTCGTTGCTGGCCCAGGCGGCGCACCGTCTCCGTCGTGCCCAGAATCGGGCTTCCCAGCGGATGCCCCTTCCAAAAGCTCTGCGTAAACAGCTCGTGAACCAGCACGTCCGGATTGTCTTCGTCGATCTTGATCTCTTCCAGAATCACGCCCCGTTCGCGCTCGATCTCGGGAGGGGCAAAGACAGGGTTCAGCACCATGTCGGTCAGCACATCCAATGCAATGGGCACATGGTCCGACAGCGACTTCACGTTGAAGCAGATGGTTTCCTTGCTGGTGAAGGCGTCCAGGTTGCCGCCGATCGAGTCCATTTCGCGGGCAATGCTGCTGCGCGGAGCGCGAGCGCGTGCCCTTGAAGAGCATGTGCTCCACAAAGTGCGAGATGCCGTTCATCTCCGCGGTCTCGCAGCGCGAGCCCGATTTGATCCACACGCCCATGGCCACAGAACGCAGAGTGGTCCATGCGCTCCGTCAGAACGAATCAGGCCGTTCGGCAATACAGTGCGGCGAAGATTTCGCTCGGCGTTCATCGGCATCCAGTCGAACTTCGATTGTAGGCAACTGCAACCGCACGGCGTTTCGCCGGCGGCGCTGGGGTGTTTGGGGAGTACAGTGCAACTTACAAAAACCACGGCTGCGTCAGGGCTAAGATACTCTATGCTCAGTCCATTGTGCCCGGAAATTCAGACCAAATCGTTCCATCTAGACTCTGCAAGCCAGCCCAACGGGAATCGAGGAGCCCCTCTTTGGATTGGATGCGGCAGCTCTTTCGACGTTTCTGGCGCGGGATGGGCGAGCCGGCCTGGCGCGGCAAACAGATCGCTGAAGCCATGTATCGTCAATGGGTTACAGATATTTCTGAAATTACTACTTTACCCAAGACACTGCGCCAGAGGCTGGCTGCCAGGGCTGGCAGATCGGCCGTCCGGTCATTGCCCAGAGCCTTTCAATCCGCCGACGGCACGGAGCGCTATCTGATCCACTGCGGCCCGGTCCAAAGGCTGAAACCGTGGAAACCGTCTGGATGCCGGAAGGCGACGACGGCGAGGCCGGCGACGGGAGCGACAGCCGGCGAAAGAGGCTGGGACCGCGCCACCATCTGCGTCTCCAGCCAGGTCGGCTGCGCGGTCAACTGCCAGTTCTGCCTTACCGCCAAACTTGGCCTGCAGCGCAACCTGACTGCCGGCGAAATCGCTGGCCAGGTCGTCGCAGTCCTTCGAGCGCCACGCCGTCCGCGTGGGCCGCGACCGCGTGAACCTGGTCTTCATGGGCATGGGCGAGCCGTTCTTGAACTACGACAACTTCATGGCCGCGGTCAGGCTACTTGTACGCGAAGTGGGCCTGAGCCCGCAGCGCATGACGGTCTCGACCTCCGGCATCGTTCCCGGCATCGAGCGCTTTGCCCAGGAGCCGCCCGATCTCCGGCCCAAGCTCGCCATCAGCCTCAACGCGCCCAACGACGCGATTCGCGCCGAGATCATGCCCATCAACCGCAAGTGGCCCATCGCGGCCGTCATTGAAGCCGTGCGCCGCGTTCCTCTGCGCCCTCGCGAGCGCATCACCTTCGAATACGTTCTGCTCGGCGGGGTCACCGACCGTCCGGAGCACGCCCGCGAGGTCGCGCGTCTCGTCCGCCGCACCGGCCTGCCAGCCAAGGTGAATCTGATCGCATGGAATCCCGGCCCGGACATCGCCTACAGCACGCCCAAGCCCGAGGCGGTCGAGGCATTTCAGCGAGCATTGGCGGGGGAGGGAATTCCGGTCTACCTGCGCCAGCCCCGCGGCCGCGACATCTTCGCCGCCTGCGGCCAGCTCAAGCGCACCGTCGAAGCCTGAAGCTCGAGCCCTGCCGCAATTGCTGCGTCCCTCGGCGACTTGGCGTGTAAAATTCTTGCGAAAGCAGTCAGCTACGGGAGTTAGAATCCGTCCAACCACGGGCAAGGTGCAAGCCACCCACGGAAAGGTCTTTGCCATGCAACGGTACCGTCTGCTTGCTATTCTTGGATTCCTTTTAGCATTCCGCTTTGCGGTTTCTGGTTCGCCTGCGCTGGCCGCCACGCCGTCCTTTACCATCGCAGCCACCAACGTCACCATGTCCTCCAGCAACTCCAGCGGAGTTGGTTCCAGCTCCTTCACACTGACCTCGGTCAACGGCTACACCGGCTCAGTTCTCGTCGGTTGCCAGCCTCCCATGCCTCCGGCCGGAGTGAAGGTGCCCTATTGCGACGTGCCCTTGCCGCCGCACACCTATACATTGGCGGCGAATCAGGTGGTGACGGGGAACCTTTCCCTGTTTAACTCTCCCGTCCCTGTCGTCCCCGCAAGCGCGCAGCGTCGCGGGGGCCTTGGGCCGGCGCAAGGTCTGGCCCTTGCCGGTGCGCTGCTGTTGGGCTTTGGTTTCCGGCGGAGAAGAGCGCGCTGGCTCACGCTGACTTTGCTCGCTATGGGCGCACTGGCCGGTCTGGCGGGAATCAGCGCCTGCGGCGGCAACAATAACGTCGTGACGCCGAGGGACCTATGCCTACACAATCACAGCGACGGACGTCAGCACGTCTGTGTCCGTGACCACGTCGGTTGACGTTACAGTGCCATAGACCTGTTTCCGAATTTGCATTGCCTCGCCCGGCGCCTCACGGCCCGCGCAAGCGAACCTAGCTACTGGCTCGGCGGCATCGGCAACGGCTTCACGCTGCCGCAGTCTGAACCCTTGTACACGGACGTCGATTGCATCGTCATGGTCATCGTTTGGCCGTTGCCCATCGCCGTCGTCGTCTGCAAAGTGGTTTTCGTTGTGTTCGCATCGACAAACGTCGTCTGCACCGTCCCGGTCATCGGCGTCCGGCCGGAGCAGGTCAGGTTCGCGGTCATCCCCGTCGCCGTGACGACCACATTGGTCGTTTGGCAATTGCCATTCTGCGGGTTGCTGTAGGGGCCTCCATATTTATCGACCATCGCCTGCGTCACACAAACTTGTTGCGTGTGCGGACGCCATCGACGGCATACCCGGCATCCCGCTCATGCTCACATTGCTGGTTATTTCCCACAGGCCAGGCTTTCCCTTTCTGACCATTCGCTTGTGCGGCAAAAGCAACGACGCAAAGTCCCAACATCACCCACACTCGGGCATTGTTCATGAAGTCCTCCTCGCAGCCAGATCCCTTAAAGAACTAAGATAAGCGCGTGCATCGACTCTATCCCAATGCGTCGCCGGCTGAAAGACAATCTTTTACTGAGGATTTTGCGATTGGCCTGCTTGTTGCCTGCGCCAGCTCCAGCACAGCGTCGGCTACGCGGCTGGCCATGTGGCGCACCACCTTCTCCTCGCTGGCAAAGTCGGCGGCGATGCAGCGCACGCCCAGCGCCTCGATGCGCTCGATATCGGGCACGATCGGCGCGGCGCCCTCGGCCGCATAGCGGGCCAGAGTTTCAGGAGAGAACTGCCCCGTGTTCACAATCGCGCAGTCGAAGATGTGCGTCCGAGTGTGGTCGTAGATGCGCTCGATATGTTCTGAGGCGGTCAGATTCAGGCTCTCGTTCGCTTGCGTCATCAGATTGCAGATAAAGACACGCAATCCGCGCGCCGCTCCCAACGCCGGCGGGATTCCATCCACCAGAAGATTGGTGATCAGAGACGTATACAGCGAGCCCGGTCCCACCGTAATCAGGTCGGCGCGCTCAATAGCCTCCAGCGTCTCCGGCAGCGGAGCCGGATGAGGCGGATCGAGCGTCAGCTCCACGATGCGCCGCCGGCTGGCGGTGATTTTGGTCTCCCCGCGCACCACCGAGCCGTCGTCCATATTCGCCACCAGCGTGGCATTCGCCGTTGGTGGCGGGATAGATGCGGCCGCGCGTGGCCAGGATCTTTGAAGCCAGTTGCACCGCCTGTGCAAAATCGCCCGTGATCTCGGTCAGCGCGGCCACAAACAGGTTTCCAAAGTTGTGACCTTTCAGCCCGTTGCCGCCCCGGAAGCGATGCGTGAACAGTCTCGACAGCAGATCTTCTTCTTCGCTGAGCGCAACCATGCAATTGCGCAGATCGCCCGGCGGCAGCATGTTGAAGTCCTGGCGCAGCCGGCCTGATGAGCCGCCGTCGTCGGTCACCGTAACCACGGCGGCCAGGTCGGCGATAGCTTTGGTGGCGTCGGGGCTTTGCCCCGGGCGCTGAGACGTGCCGCCGCAGCCCGCGCAGCAGCGTGGAAAGGCCCGTTCCGCCGCCGATGGCGACCACGCGCAGCGGACGCGAGAGCAGACGGGCCGGCGGTCTCGGGCTTCGGCGCCCGTGCGAGGTTCGCCGTTTGCGATGATGCAGAGTTCAAAACAGACCCTACGGAACCTCAGGATAAAGCAATTCGGTAAAGCGCGGATCGTCCACCATGTTCTGGAAGTCGTTGTCGACGCGTGCCTGCAGCCGGTTCTTGGGATTCAGTTCAATGGCTCGCGCCAGGTTGTTCAGGCAGTCCTGGGCATGGCCCGTAATGGCTTCCAGCACCGCCAGCCCATAAAACGCGTAGTCCGCGTCGGGATGGCCTGTCAAAATATTGTTGAATTGCTCGCGTGCTTCCTCGTAGTAGCCGGTGTTCAACTGCGAGATGGCGTAGTCGTAGTGTTCCTCGGGAGTCTGGAACGACAGGTTGGTCTTCTCCAGTTGCCGGCGGCAAGTGGTGATGTACATCCGGCAGCGGTCCTGGATCTCCGCCGGCGCTTCGGGAAGCAAGTTTCTCCAGAATGCCCAGCGCCTTCTCGTACTTGCCTTGCTGCAGCAGTTGCACGGCGGCCTGATAGTGCTGGAAGACAGGTTCCGTGCCGTGCGTGCATGGCCTTCGGATTTGCCGGCCAGTGATGAAGATCTTCTTGCGGCTGGGCGCCGCGGATCGAGCCTCTTGCGTCATGGATTTACCGGAAGCGCGGATTCCTTTCCCCCTTGCGCCGGATGCTGACCGGCGGGGAACCTCTGTTAGGGTGCAACGCTGCTTAGGCCATGTTTATACGCAGAACCCCGCGTTCCGTCAATGGGGGTGTCTCAAGGCCGTTCGCTACCGGACCCTTTTGCGCAGCGGTTTTGCCGTAAATTGCCGGGTTCAGCGAGGGGTCGTTGTACATCTTCAATTGCCGATAAAGCTTGAAGCGCCGTGCTCCGTGTAGCGTCTCCTGCCAAAGCGCGTCAAGACAGCCGGCCAGGTCATGCGCGCTGCTCTTCGAGAATAGCAAGGCGCTCGCGGTTGCGTGTCGCGTGACCCGCCGGCGCTTCCGGCTCGTTCCGCCTCTTCGCGCGTGTGGTAGATCTTCAGCGCCAGGATGGAGAGCCGGTCAATGATCATCCCCGGCGGCTCCGAGTTGAGCGGCGCTGCAAGATTGGGCAGCCCGCGGGATTCCAGCCAGTCAAGCAGCATCTGGTCCAGATCTTCGACCAGATCGTTGCGAAGCTGGTTGGTCCGGTCCACGCGCCGCTTCACCGCAGCCAACTCCGCATCGGATGCGCCGGGCGCGCGCGCCTCGTCCTCGATGTGCCACAGATCGAAGTTGGCGCGATGTTGGCGTACGACCATCCGCAGCCAATTCTCGCGCGCCTTCCTTTCGTTGCCGCTTGCTGCCAAGGGGCCAGGCGGTGAACCATCCACACTCGCATCCGTCCTCTCATGCCAATCCTCGGTCATCCGATCTTGCAGGGCGACGATCTCCGTTGCTGAAACCATCTTCAGGTGTCCTTTTCCTGGCTTGCGTTTCTATATTGTCCGGCGCTCACCGCCGCAGGCTCCATCCTAAAGCCTCCATCATCGCCGCTCCAAGACTAGCCTCTCGCAGGGTGCGGCTCAGCGCAACGTTTTCTCGGAGCGCGAGGGGTCCGGAAGCTGCGCCAGAAGAATCAGGTTGGGCGTTGAGGGATCTTGAACCAAGTTCGTCTTTCGTACGTCATCGGATGCCTGCATGGGCCGAGTATCGAACTTGGCCTGGAGAAGCGGACTTGCTCATCCTGTCGCTTGCAGTTCGATTATTCGCGGATCATGCCGAGAGAGGAGAAGGCAGGTGGCCCGGTCATGAGAATCGCAGAGAGCCTAAAACGCTGTGCCCCGTTCATCGCGCTATTTGCGATGAGCGGGCGGGTGGGGATCGTGGTCCCCCCACTCAAAACGCAAAGAACGCGTTTTGAATGGGGCACAGTCCATTGAGGGAGAACCCAGGGTGAAAAGACATGACCGGGCCACCTGCCGGCTGTCGTTTTTGAAACACGCTATAGTGATTCGTCGTTAGGGGTCAGCCGGGTTAGGGGGCCTTCCGGATTGGCGGGGATTCGGGCCGGACGGGTCAGTCACTAGAAGCCGACATATCGGTACTAATCCGGTGTCGCTGAGTGCAATCGCGATTTGGTACTCGCCCAGACGGATCGCCGCCGAGAAGGGCGTTAGATTTACTTGCCGAGAATCATGGGCACATAGCTTCGGGCGTCTTCCAGCAATTCCTCGCGAGTGATACCAACCTTGGCGCGAAGCTGCAAACCCTGAACCAAGTCAACGAGCAAACGGCCCCGCACCTTGGCAGAGGGTGTGCGGGTCAGACGCCCCGCCTTTATCTCCCGCCCGAAACGTTTCGCGAAAATATCGGCGGATCCGGTCAGGCCCTTTTTGAGCCGGGAACGGATCTCCGTTACCCGCTCCGACTGTCCCAGCGCAGCAGCGGCCATCATGCAGCCGCTGCGAGCCTCGCCAGTACAGGAGTCGACGGTAGCCTCGCAAAAGGCGGTCACGGCCTTGTGGATGTCCGGCTCCGCTTGAAATGCTGCCATTCTGGGAGCTCCATACGTCAGCCCATAGCGCTCGACCGCCCTGAGCAGCAGGGTGGGCTTGTCTCCGAAGGCTCGGTATAGCGCGGGTTTGGTGACGTTCACGGCGCGCGCGATCCGATCCACGTCGACTCCTTCATACCCATGCTCCCAAAACATCTCAACGGCACGGTCGAGTGCTTCGTCGGGGATAAAGCCTTTTGGACGTCCTCGGGGACGCTTCGCAACAATAGTTACCATAGCGTACGAAACTCCTTGCATTTCCGCTGTGATTAGCGTACTCTGAAGTTCGTAATGCTTCAAGACGCATAAACGCTGGACACAACATGGATAGGTTCAACGGAAAAACAGCACGACCTTCACCCTACACCACGGAGACGCCCATGGAACATTCGATCGCACTCGTTACCGGCACCACCTCCGGACTCGGTTATGCGGCAGCCGGCATGCTCGCCTTCAAGGGCTACCGCCATGTCGTCCTCACCGGCCGCAGCCTGGCCCGGGTCAAGGAAACGGCCGCTCAGCTCGCGGCTGAGACCAAAATGCAGGTCTTCACGCCGCTGGAGCTGGATCTGGACACGCCGTCCAGCGTTCAGTCCGCGCTCGCCGAGCTGGTCAAGCGAGGTCGGCCGATCGATTTCCTGCTGCTCAATGCCGGGATGGTCCCAGGTAAGAAGCGCGTGGTCACTGCGGCGGGCATCGAGGAGGCTCAGGCCCCGCTCATCGGCCATCATCAACTGACTATCGGGTTGCTTCGCGCCAACCTTCTTAGCCCCAACGCGCGGATTGTTATCGCCGGCGCGGAACCAGCCCGTGGGGGCGTGCCGATGTTCAGCTACACCGATGTGCCAGCCTTCGCGGCCAAATACTTCCAGGGAGACCGCACCGCCGCAATCGAAGCCCTGATTCGCAACGGGCCAAACGTGAAGTACGTGCCCAACAATACGTATGCCGACGCGAAGCTCATTATCGCTTGGTGGGTCGCGGCGCTGGCGCGCCGGCTACCCTCCGGCATGGCCGTGTACGCTGTCTCGCCCGGTGGGGCGACCGCCACCAAGGTGGTGCGAAACGCTGGCCCGGCGTTGAAATGTCTGTTTATCCCAATCGTGAACCTCATTCCCGGCATGAATCAGACGCCGGAGACCGCGGCCCGTCGGTACCTCCAGGCGTCGGAGTTCGGAACCGACGCCTCAGGGCAATTCTTCGCCTCGGCTCAAGGGAAGTTCTCAGGCCCAATTGAGGTGCAGCACCAGCCACACCTCTATGATCGCGCCAGCCAGGAAGCCGCGTGGCAGGCCGTCGTCAAGGTCTCTGGCGTCGATTTCTCTTCCGCAGCAACTTGAGAGCGGTGTCCTGAAGGAGCGCCGGTCGCCGTCGAGTGCTTCGTCGAAACATGGGGACAGACGGAAACATGGGGACAGACGGGACGTTCCCGCGTTCTCAAAAATACGGGAGCCGATTTCCCCAATCAAGAATCTGGGTGAGTCGGGCTCCTCGCTCATGGCAATCTCCGACCGCGCGAAAGCTCGCACGCCACGGATTTCTCCCCGAAAACGCCGCAGTGTCCGGGGACGGGCGAGTTTCCGGGTTGCGGGCCATTCGGGGGTTCCGGCATCGTAGGGGTGCCGGCGGGTGAGGGGAGCGGGGAATAAAGAACAGGGCTCAGGGATCAGAAGACTGACCTTGCCCTCAGAATGCGTATCCCATAGCAGGCGGGTTTTGACGAGATTAATTCATCTCGTCGTAGTCGTCGCGGCGGTGGGAATGTGGAAATCGGCTTGATCGATTTCCATATTTCCACCGCCTGCTTCGGTCGCCGCATCCATCACGCGGCAGCCTGCGAGCCTGCGTTCTCCGAGCGGCGTTCGAACTCTTCCGGACTGAGATAGTTCAAGGTTGAGTGCATGCGTTGCCGGTTATACCAGAGCAGCCAGGCCAGCACCGTATCCTTGGCCTGTCGGATGGTTTCGAAGCGCTCACCGTGTAGCCGCTCCACTTTGAGCGATCCGAACAGGGTCTCGGTCACGGCGTTGTCCCAGCAGTTGCCCTTGCGGCTCATGGAAGCCAGGATCTGGTGCTTTTCCAGCACCTGGCGGAAATCCTCGCTGGCATACTGGCTGCCGCGATCACTATGGAAAATCAGTTCTCCTTTCCGTGGACGGCGTTGAAACAGGCTCATCTCCAAGGCGTCGATCACCAGGCTGCGATGCAGGTCCGGTCGCATCGACCAGCCCACCACCTTGCGGCTGAACAGATCGATCACCACGGCCAGAAACAACCAGCCCTCCTCGGTGGCGATGTAGGTGATGTCACCCGACCACGCCTGGTTGGGCGCGGCCGGAGTGAAGTTGCGGTTCAACAAGTTGGGCGCGATAGGCAGATCGTGCCGGCTGTCGGTGGTCACTACGCGGAAGCGTCGCTTGCCGCGGGCACGAATGCCGTGCTGCTGCATCAGCCGCTGCACCCGCTGCTTGCCCACGCCAATGCCGCGCTTCACCAGCTCCCGCCAGATCCGCGGCCACCCGTAGGCCCCGCGATGCTCCGCATACACCGCGCTGATATGCGCCAAAAGCGCCGCATTACTCAGATGCCGGCACGGCGTCGTCCGCCGTCGCCGCGCAAGGTGTTGATGAAAGCCGGACACGCTCACCTTGAGCACCCGGCACTGCACACAAATCGGCCAGAGGCGCCGATGGCGTTCAATAAAGGCATACTTCACTTCTGGCCCTTTGCAAAGTATGCCGTCGCTTTTCCCAGGATGTCGCGCTCCATCGTTACCCGCGCCAGCTCCGCCCGCAGACGGCTGATCTCCATCTGTTCGGCGGTTACGCCTGCCCTACCTGGAACTTCCTTCAGCTTGCCCTCTCGATGCGCCTTGACCCAGTTCGACAGTGTCTGCTCCACCACGCCCAAGCTGCGCGCCGCCTCCGCAATCCTCTGGCCCGACTCCACCAGCCTCACCGCTTCCTGCTTGAACTCCAGCGTGTACCTGCCTCGTTTCCCGTTCCTCATCTACGTCTCCCTTCGCTATTACAGCAGCTCGCTAAGGGGTACGTTTTGCGGGGGCAAGGTCATGCTTCGATTTACAGCGTTTTGCGGCCCCTCGCAAAAAACCCATCGCCGAAATCGGTTTTTCACTTTCTTGTCGTTGACGAACCAAGTCCCAACCAGCTAAAAAAGTACACATGCTGGCGCGTCGCATGGTCCGCTCCGCATCCTCCCAAAAGACGTAACGAGTTTCGGGGATTGGTGAGGAAATTCCTCAACCTGCCAGCCTATAACAATTGCTGAAGGGACAAGCCCCTTGCCGGCCCTCCGGCTCGATCATCGAAGTCTCCATGGGCCGCGAGTTGATTGTCGCTGTTGCCGCACTACAAGACGTTGAATCACTTCTCGCCGTTGGTGCTCTCGAAAATTGGAGGCGATCGCAACTATGAGCTCATGGAGTCCATGGGAAGGTGCCAATTACTGTTGGGTTGTTATCTGCAAAAACCAGCGGTTTCACCGCCATGCCGGCGCTGCTTTCGCGTATAAGATCCCGCTTGGGGGGACGGATGCCGTTTCCGAAAAACCTGTCCTCTCCGCCCCGTTTCTGGTTCACTGCCCGGATTGCGGAAAGCAGTTCTCCTATGGCGCGGATGAAGTCCTCAAGGTCGAATCGGGCGTGCGCGAGTCTTTCACGCCGCACCCATTATTTCGCGACCGATAAGGAGCACCCGTCGCATCGGCATGTGGAACCGGAGAATCGGCGCCAGCAGCCTGCTGACGGATGGCCTCGGGCCGAACGCCCGAGCATCGAGCACATTGCAGGTTGCGCCAGCTTAATTCGCGCAAATTCAGGCTTGGGCGATTTCTTCGGGAAGGAAAGGCATAGCGGCACAATGACTCCACGCTCTTCTCGCCGGTTTTCTTGCGCTCTACCGCGCTCCTGGAAACGCTGCTTTCCTACCTCCGAACTCTGACGCTGCAATCTGCAGACGTGCCCTCTGCAAGGACTGCCGCACCGAAATTACCTGAGTTCAAATGCTCAAGGCGACTTCAATAATTGACCGGTCCTCAACCGGGAAACTTCAGTCGCCATGCCGGCTGCGAGGAACATCAACCGTTCTCTGCGGGGATGACCTGAAATCTGTGTTGGGCGCCTTGCCGGCGGAGCCGGTCTTCGGCACGGCGGGCGATGCCGTCTTCAGACTTATGAAAGACACTCGCGGTGCACGCCTGCATTGTGCTCAACAGTTGGAACACGATGCGCGCAAGTTTGTGTGCTGTGGCTGTAATCGCCCGGCGCATACGGAGCTTTCGACAGATCCTGCGGAACAACTCTCCCATGCAGTACTTGACTTGGCTTAACGACCGAGCTGTGCGACGAAGTGAGATGGCAACCCAGCCTCGGCTGAACTGCGTTTGGTGAGAAGAATTCTTCGCCGCCGATCATTTTCCCAAACGCAGACCGAGCCGCGAGGCGAACGCCGGCGCTTCGCGAAAACGGGAGAGATCCGTGTCCACTTCGCAACGAAGGCCCGGAGAGGCCAGTGCGGCGATGGCTGTTAGGCAATAGCCGCGCACCGTGCGGGCGCAGGATGTTGCGAAGACGATTTAGTTGTTAAGAAACATAACAACTATATTGCAAACTCAACAAACTTAATCATTTGTCAGATCTCCGCAAATTGCATCTCTGGGCCTTGACGACTTGACCTGAAACAAAAAGGTTCTTACTCGCTTCGAAGAATACTGGGCGAGTAACAGGGCAGCGGCATGAGAAACCTGTTCGGCAACAAAGCCGCTGGTACCGAGGAGGAAAGCGCATGCGGAGGAGAATCGCGAGCGGTTGCGCGCTGGCGTTGATTGTGGTTGTGGCGACGGCTGCCACCGCGCAGTCTTTCAGGGTCCAATGCCCCACCAGCACCATCACCCACCCCGCAGGCCGACAACAATTCGGAACCCGCATACAGTGGTCCGACATACACGCCCGTAACTGGAGCGGCGACTTACACGCAGCGACGGGTACCGTGAATGGCGCCATCAAGTGCCAGCAGATCTCCGGCGGCGACGGTTACGCGACCATGGGCGACGGCACGCAGACCTACATGTTCTCGTTCGGGCCGTTGTCGGGCTTGGCGAAGATCGCCAATGGCCAGCCCGGCACAGACTTTCCCATCCGAATTCAATGTCCGGTACACCGGCGGCACACCGCTTGCTCCCGGCGACCCGGCCACTCACCGGGACTACGACGTCCGTGTTCACTTACAACGGCGCGGTGGGCCTGGTGCCTGACGCGGACGCAGTAGCGAACGGGCTCTGCGCCGGAACCTGCCTGGACGGCCATGTCGATCCGCGGCAGATCATGGATGTCGGCGTGATGAACGGCAACATCCCCGCTCCGCTGATGGCCATCGATGAGGATGACGAGTTCTTCCTCACGCTGACCAACGTGGGCATGATCATGCGGCCCGACCTGTTCGAGCAGCACACGGTCCACTTCCACGGCTACCCCAACGCTTCGTCGTTCTACGACGGCGTGCCGGATGCTTCGGTGGCCATCAACATCGGCGGCAGCTTCACTTACTACTATCTGGCGCCGGATGCCGGCACGTACTTCTTTCACTGCCACATCACGCCTCCCGAGCACTTGCAGATGGGCATGGTGGGCCAGATCTATGTGCGCCCGCGGCAGGATCGGGTTCCGGCTGGGAACCAGCCTCCATACTGCGCTTGTGACCCAACAGGGCGATCTGCGCACGGCCTGCAATCCAGCCACGGATATCCTGTGCACGAACCCTGTGCCCGCGCGATAACGGAGCGAACGCGGTAGCTACGGTCGTGAATGGCGGCAACTGGCGGATTACGCCTACAACGATGGCGACGGCTCGACCTCACTACGACGTCGAGTATCCCATCCAGATCCACGGCTTCGATCCCAACTTCCACTTCGTCGGCATGACCTTCAACCCCGAAGGCTTCGCCGACATGAAGGACAAGTACTTCCTGCTGAACGGCCGCAGCTATCCCGACACGGTCACCGCCCGGCCCGATGCAGACGCAGTCGGCCGACGGCGCCAATCACTTCTCGCAGCCTCTGCCGTCGATCATCAACATTCCCGCGGGGCAGAAGGCGCTGCTGCGCATCTCCGATCTGGACGTCACGGAGTTTCAGACCCTGGCCTCGCTGGGAATTCCGATGAAGGTCATCGGCTACAACGCCAAGCTGCTGCGCGACCAGGCCGGAAACAACATGTACTACAACACCAACTCGATCACGCTGGGCGGCGGCGAGTCGCTGGACGTGATCCTGGATGCCAGCGACACGACCAAGTACCCGTCGAGGCAGGTGTTCTACCTCTACACCCCCAATCTCGATCACCTGTCGAACGATGCCGAGAACTTCGGCGGGCTGATGACTGAAGTCCATATCAACTAGGAGAGCAACGATGAAGCCGATGACAATGAAAATCGCGTTTTCGAAGACAAGACTGCTCCTGCCCGTGATGGTTGCAGTGGCGTCGCTCGCGGCGACGGCTCATGCTGCTGCTCCGGGCATCACCGGCCCCACCTTCAACCTGACTGCGCAACCGGCGTACCTCACCCAGCCGGATGGGCAGGCGATCTACTCGTGGGGATATGGCTGCAACGGCGCTCCCGCAGGCTATGCGCCGGCGGCGATCACGAACGGGATCTGCAACACAATGCAGGTTCCCGGTCCCACGCTGATCGTGACAGAAGGCCAGACGGTTACGGTGAACCTGACCAATGGTCTTCCCGCCGCGGCCGGCAACACTTCGATTCTGTTTCCCGGATTTCAATGTGACAGCTACGGGCGGCGTGACCGGCCTGCTGACGCAGGAGGCAGCGCCGGGCGGCACGGTGACCTACACCTTCACCGCCACTACGCCGGGAACCCGCGCCTACTACAGCGGCACGCAGGGCGACCTGCAGGTCGAGATGGGTCTGTACGGCGCCATCATCGTGCTGCCGCAAGGCTCCGGTCAGCGGCACGCAGCCTGCTCGACAGGTGGCTTGCATGCCAGCAATACGCCGTCGCGCAGGCGCATTGGGGCGAAACGGATTTCCGGCTGGCGGCATGCTGCCTACGACCATCCCAAGACCTGCTACGACCGCGAATACCTGTTCCAGTTCTCCGAGATCGACCCCAACATTCACAGCCAGGCGCTGGCGCAGGTCACAGCGCGAGCTGGCTGCACGGCAGGAGCTGCGGGATGCAGCCTCGAGGTTCCCACCGAGCCCTACCACCCCGCGTACTTCATGATCAACGGCCGCTCCATGCCCGATGACATGGACCCCAACTACGCGTCGGAGTATCCGCACCAGCCCTACAACGGCAATCCGCACATGCATCCGGGTGAGCAGGTGCTGCTGCGCATCATCGGCCAGGGCCGCTGGCAGCATCCATTCCACGAGCACGCCAACCACGTGCGCATCCTGGCGCGCGACGGCAACCTGATTCTCAGCTCAGACCGACGCAGACAGCTCTTGCCGGTCCCCCGCTGTTCACCACCACCACGACTCCGGGGCAGGCCATGGACGGGATCTTCTACTACACCGGCAGGGGCCTGAACTGGGATATGTACGGGCACAATCCGAGCTCCTCAGCGATCCCAACGCCAAGCTGACCTGCACGCCGGATGCGAACGGCTACAACACCGGCGCATCCGACGGCGATCAACTATTTCGAGTGGTGCCAGGACCACAACAAGCCGCTGCAGGCTACTCCCTTCGGCGACGTGGCGGCGGCGGCCCGGTAACTCTTCCCGATCCGAACATCCTCACCAATGGCGCATGGTACGGCGGCAGTCCCTACCTGGGACCGGATGCCACCACTGCGCGCGACCGTTTGGATGCCCTGCGGACGCGAGTCAACCAATGCGCCGAATTGCGGCACCACCGGTACCACTCCTCCCTCGGGCACCATCGCAAACTCGCCCAGCAGGCGAGGCCGGCTTTGCGTTCATGTGGCACTCCCACAATGAGCGCGAGATCACCACCAACAACGTGTTTCCCGGCGGAATGATGATGATGATGCTCGTCGATTCCCGGGAATTCGTGATTGACGAATCCAACTAGCGAGGAGAACAGAAATGCGAATCAACACTCTCAAAGCGATTCTCAAGACAGCAGTGTAGCGGAGCAGCTGTTCTCCTTCTCGGAGCCGGCGTGGCCTCCGCCCAGCAGCAGATCAACCTGACTGCGGGCCCAGCACCGTCGACTCTTCCCGGATGGCTCCGCGGTGCCGATGTGGGGCTACAGTTGCGGCGCGGTCGTGACCGGCTCAACTGCAACCTGCGCCAAGCTGAATCCGGCGGCGGCAGGCTGGTCGCCCGTCGTGATCACCGTTCCGACGACAGCGGGCGGCCTGCAGATCAACCTCACCAACAATCTGTCGTTTACGGCTGGAACGGGCACCAATGCGTGCCGACGTCGCTGGTGATCGTGGGCCAGGTGGGCGGCGGTCTGGGAACACCTGGCGAGGTCCGACGCCGAGCCCCGACCACACGAGTGCCCAAAGTGCCACTACCTGGCCCATTGCTGGAGCGCCGGCGGCACGCACGCCGCCGACCCAGGGACCGCGCGTGCAGTCGTTCTCGACCGAAGTGGCAGCAGGAGCAACGACGGCGCTGCCGCCCTGGAGCAGCTCTGCGGCCGGGCACGTACCTGATTGAGTCCGGCACGCACCCGTCGATCCAGGGCCCCATGGGCCTGTACGGAATCCTGGTGGTGACGACCGCGCCGCCTCAGGCGTTGCCGGTCTGGCGTACGGGACAGCCGGACACGGCGTATCCGGCGTGAACTACAACGCCGAGATCCCGCTGCTGTTCAGCGAAATCGACCCGGTCCAGAACAACGCTGTCAGCACTGCGGTCGACACGGCGGATTTCAGCGAGACCAACGTTTGGTCCGGCCAGCCGGGCGCACTGCGGCAACCCCGCCTCTCCTGTCGGGGTCGTACAACACATGCTATCCGCCGGCCGTGAACTACACACCGCTGTACTACCTGATCAATGGCGTGGCGTTCAACAAGACCAACGCCTCGGCCTCGCTGTTCCCGGCTTCGCGCCGTAACCGGAGTCGCGCAGGCGCTACTGGAAACGTCTTGGTGCGCCTGGTGAATGCCGGCTTGCGCATGCACGTTCCCTCGATCGTCGGATCGCTGACGCAGCAGCAGCAACCGCTAGGGGCGCCTTCACCACCGTTACCGGCTTCTCGCTGATCGCGGAAGACGGCAATCCGCTGCCCGGCCTTCCCCGCGTGCAGAGCGAAGTCTTCATGGCCGCGGGCAAGACCTACGACGTGATGATCAACGTCCCTGCAGCCGGCGCGACGGCTCTTCCGATCTTTGACCGCGAGCTGAGCCTGTCGGCCAACGCAACCGCCCGCGACGCCGGCATGCTGGCGTACATCAGCGTCAATGGCGCCGGATTGCCTGCCGCGCCTGCGCATTGGGAGCTGCCGTAGCCCGCAACGATACTCTACCCTTCCGTCGGTTCCGGCCAGACACTCACCGTTTCCGATCCCAGCCAAGGGCGTGATCGCCAACGACACCAATGTCTACGGCGTTCAGCTGGTCAGGCGCAACGGCCAGGGCTGTGACCCTGAATCCCGACGGCACCTTCACCTACATCCAGGTGGACGCCCTGACTACCTTCACCTATTGCGCCAACGGTACTGTCACGGGGACGACATGTTCCTCGGGCATCACCGCCACGGTGACCCTGGGCGCGGCGCCGATTGAGGCCGCCAGCTGGCATCACCTGCACCAGTCCTAGCTTCACGTCGAACGTCGGCCAACCGTACCTCGCCGTGCAGACTCCTGGCCTCCTGGCCGGTTGCACTGACGACGCGGCGGGCTATCCGCTCACAGTGGACACGACCAGCATCGCGCCGTCGTCAGGCGTATCAGCGTGGTTGCGGCCGCAAATGGCGGCTTTATCGCCACACGCGTACACAGCCGCGAACGCGGACTTGATCACCAGTTTCACCTTCAAGGCCAAGAATTCGCAGGGCACGTCGAGCGCGGCACGCGACCGTGACCCTCGATCTTCCCGACGGAAGCGGTCTTAAGGTGACGGTGGTGGACGGCAACGACAAGACCACCCCGATCACGGACTATCGCTGGATCATCGAGGAAGACCGAACCTTCTACATCGATCCCACCAAGACAACCAACACCGTGCACTGGGGCAACACGTCCCGATCGTTCCGACCTTCGGGACCAACTTCCACACCAGCTACATGCCGGTGGTGGCGACGGGCTGCACCGGGACCGTTGTCCTGCGAATCGGGCCAGACCGTGCACGGCAGCGCCGGTGGTGTGCGACGTCGGCAACGGCGTTTGCAGGCCGGGCACGCAAGCAGAACGCTGTTGATCCAGCCAGGTCCACCTGGATCCCACCAAGCGCTACTACATCTCGGTTCTTCCGGGCGATGCGGCCGAACCCCTTCGAAGCACGCGCGCAACGCATCACCGGTGCGGCCACGGCATGGGCGGCGCTCCGATCACCATCGATCCAGTCACCCATCTTCAGGCAGTCGGCTGTCACCGTGCTGACGCAGCCCACTCCGTTCCCGCCGTCGAAACTCTCGGTGTTCGTGTTCGAAGACGACTTCCCGCTCAACGGCGAGCAGGATGCAGGCGGCGGCAGTTCGACGTGCTGGCGCCCAACGAGCCCGGTCTGGGCGGTTTCAACATCACCCTCTTTGACGATGCCGGCGGCACCGGCGATGCCACCGGGCAGATGACCTACGACATGTTCAACATGCCGCTGTCGAACAGCCTGGCGGGAACCATCGATCCTGCCACCGGTATGATGCGTGCCCGATCTCGAAGGCAGCGCCCGCAGCGGGCAGCAATGGCGCGCAATGCTTACGGGCATCACGGGCACGATCGTGACCTGCCCGAAATACGAGGCTGACGGCACGACTCTGTCTCCGCTTGCCGGCCAGGCCGTGGTTGCCAACCTGATGCCGGGACGGTACGGCGTGGTCGCCACCCCCGCGGCCGACCGGATTGCGACGGGGCGAAGAGTGGCTGCAGACCAATACGCTGGACGGTCAGAAGGCCCACGATTCGTTCCTGCGTGTCGGCGAGCCGAGCTACTTCCAGGAGTACGGGCCGGCGGCGTACCACGTAGTCCATCGGCTTTGCCAATCCGAAGATCATCAATGCCCGCTAGCGCGGCGATCTGCAACGGCGGCGACCCCATCACCGGCGTCACCGGCACCAACTGCACCAATACCGTCACCGGCACGGTCACCACCGAGCGCATGAGCCGCACGCCGGATGAGAGGCTCTACAGCAGCGGCGACAACACCAGCTTCTCGTTCACCCAGTGCTACGTGAGCTTTGGCGATCCGGACGGCGAAGACTTCGCGTTCACCAAGTGCGATGCCGACGGGAACTTCACGCTCTCAGGTCTGCCCGACGGCGACTGGAGAGTCACCGTCTTCGACCAGTGGAACGACATGCTGGTGGACGGTCTCTCGACGCCGGTCCGGCTGGCCGGCGGCGACGACCACCGAATCTTGGTGACAGCTCGCCATCAACCAGTGGCAGGCGAATATCTACACCACCACCTTCTTTGACGCGAACGGCAACGGTGTTCGGGATCCAGGTGAAGAAGGGCTGGCGCTGGTGGCGACCAACAATCGCTTCCGCGACGGCAGCTACTCCAACTTCAACAACACCGATCTGGACGGCTACGCCGGCTTCAACGAGGTATTCCCGCTGTTCAGCTGGTACGTGATCGAAACGGATTCCACCCGCTACAAGAACACCGGTACCCACGTGGTCTACGACGCGGGCGGCCCGGCCGACGGCACCTGCGGAACTACGGCGCCGTGCGGCAACTTCCGCGATCGCGCGCCAACCTGGCCAACACGATCGAAGCGATTCCCGTGCCCACCGCACTGCGCGTACCGGGCGCGTTCTATTGCGTCAACTGCGGACTGCACCGACGCCCCGTGCCCCACTCGCTCCGGGCGGCACCGGCAGGCGGCTCTACCGGCCGCATCGATCCTCCCTGGGTTTGGACCGAAGGCTGGCAGGGATTCTCCGGCCAGAACAACTTCCTCGAATTCGGCAAGAAACCCTACGCGGTCGGGCGAAACCGGCGGCATCCACGGCCAAGTGATCTATGCCTCAACGCGGCCGTTCGACGATCCCGCGCTTGCTCCTCCACACCAGTTGGACGCCGCTGACGTTCCGAACGTGACGATCAATCTGTACCAGGAGGGCACTGCGCCGGATGGCACCACGACCCTGAAGCTGGTTGACACCACCAAGACCAGCAGCTTGGACGATTGGGCGCAGGGCTTCCGGTCCGATGGCGTTCCCAACATGAACTGCCCCGGCCAGGGCACGGACACCGGCACCGATGCGACCTGTTCTTCTTCTCGCTGTACAACCAGCCGAACTAGCTGGACCTGTACAACAACCAGACGGCGGGCCTGCGCTGACACCCATTGCCCGAACAACTCCCAGTTCAAGTGCTACGACGGCATGCACAACTGGAACCAGTTCCAGCCGGCGCCGTACGACGGCATGTACATCTTCCCCAGCGTCACCGGCCGCAACCCGATCGACCGGCAACACCACCGGCACCAACTGCACCATCTGCGTGACGAATCCCGACCCGACCGATCCATTCCGGTTCGGCAAGGAAGACATGCTGCCTGCCGGCAAGTACGTTGTGGAAATGGTTGTGCCTCCGGGCTACGAACTGGTGAAGGAAGAGGACAAGAACATTCTGATCGGCGACAACTACATTGCGCCGGTGACGCCAGCAGTTCGGCGGCCTCGGCAACATCTTCATTCTTCCCGACCAGGCCGCAGTCGGCTGCCAGCTACAACCCCAACAACCCCCAGAATCCGACCACCGACCTGGGCCGGACCGACTCTGCCCAGCACCGAAGCCGACACCGGCAGCGTGGAGAACTTCTGGCCATGCGTCGGCGAGCCGCGCATCGTTCCCGACTACATCAGCCTGTTCCCGCAGTCCGGCGAAGTGGCGCCGTTCGCCGGAGCAACGCGCCCGCTCTGCGACCGCAAGGAAGTCACGCTGGCTGACCAGACGTCGGCGCTGGCGAAGTTCTACGTCTTCACCTCGACCCACGCCGCCGCCCACTTCACCGGCGTGATCACGGACGACTTCACTTCGGAATTCGATCCGTTCTCGCCGCAGTTCGGCGAGAAGTTCGCGCCGCCCGATCTGCCGATTTCCATCAAGGATTGGACCGGCACCGAAATCGCCCGCATCTATGCCGACCATTGGGGCGCTTACAACGGCTTGACTTACTCCACCTGGGAAGTCAACCCGCCCAACCCGACGGGTTATGCCCCGACCATGATGGTCACCTGCATGAACGATCCGGGCACCGGGCGCGACACCCGATCCGCTGTACAACCCGCAGTACAGCCAGTTCTGCTACGAGATTCCGTTCATGCCGGGGCAGACCCAGTACATGGATACGCCGGTCATTCCGACGTCCGCCTTTGCGGGCGCCGGATACAACAACCCGGATTGCGCCTACCCCGATGCCACGCCGGCGATCAGCGAAGTGGATGGCGACGGAGTCGGACCCTGGGTGAGCGCAGCCGGTGGACCGGTCACACCCTCACGATCACAGCGCTGGGTGACCAGCTTGTGCCCAACAATGCGTACTCCGGGCCCTCGGCCACAACGGCTCCCTTCAACCGAAGACGGTCACCCGCCACTATGGCTTTGGCGCACCGCGGGAACGGTAGCCCTGGTCGGCAGCGATGGCGTGTCCACGTCCTCTCACAGGCGTGAGCTGGAGCGACACCACGATTACCGGCACTGTGCCCACCGCGGCGTGCCGAATTGCGCGCATGCAGCAGCAGGCGCAGTACAGGCCTACCGGAACCACCTCGACGCAGTGCGGCCAATTGGTCATCACCGCAGCCAACGGCAAACAGTCCATCGACACCGTGACCGTCACCGTCGGCGGCAAGGCGCCAACCCACGTTGCCGCGTCGGCCAGCATCCAGAGCGCGATCGACGCCGCCAAGCCGGGCGACCTGATCATCATCGACCCGACCGGTCCAGCAAGCTGCACCACCATCGGCACGGTGCTGCACGGTCTGCCTGCAGCACTACAGGCGCTGTCATTCACATCAACAGCGCTGCCCACCGGAACTGCTGCTGATGTGGAAGCCGGTCCGGCTGCAAGGTGTCGGCGCTGCCTCCAGCATCATCGACGCAAACACCCATCCCGCCGGCAAGCTGGATCCCTGGCGCGCAAAGGTCAATTGCCTGTTCGGTCTGGCGACTCAACGGCACGCCCAGCACCGACTGGTCGGCAACTCGCTCGATCGCGGCTGGCGCGTTTGGCTTGGCAATGCCACTGCGACCAATCCGCAGGTGGATCGCCTGCCGCTGGAAGCATGGTCGGATGGGATGCCACCCTCAACGGCAACCTGGCCCAGTTGTTGCAGGAGCCAACCCTGATGGGTGCCTTGAAGGCGCGGCGATCACGGTGCTCGGCAAGGGCGTGAGATTCCCGGCCGGTTCGAACTCCGTTCGCGGCCGACACGTTCCCCGCCGGAACCACTCTGCTGACGGGCACGTAAGCAGTGCCGGCAGCTACTCAACCGGTGATTCGAGTCCGATTGCCACACCAGCCGAACCATCGGCCAATCCGTTCCCCAGCAACTTCCAGTGCAACCCGTCGAGCATCGACGGCTTGAGCATCCGCGACAGCTCGCAGGGCGGCGGCGGTATCTTCGTCCACGCCTGGGCCCACAACCTGCAAATCGCCAACAACCGCATCTACAACAACGCCGGAACGCTCTCTGGCGGCATCAACGTCGGCCAGGGTGAATTCCCGACCGCCTACCTTGGCGGCGCTGCGGCAGTTAATGCTGATCCGGGTTCCTGCCAGACCAGCAACATTGCCAACCTTCAGTTGCCGTACTGCCACAACCTGAACGTCAACGTGCACAACAACGCGATTACTGTCCAACTCCTCCACGGGTGACGAATTGTTCTCGTCCACGCCGGCTGGGGCGGGCGGTGTCAGCTTCTGCACCGGCGCCGACTACTACAAGTTCCACTACAACTGGGTTTGCGGAAACCTGAGCACCGGTGACGGCGGCGGCTTCGGCTCACATTGGCTTCAGCTACAACGGCGACATCGAGCACAACTACGTTCCTGTTCAACCAGAGCACCAACCCGACCATCCCCACCAACGGCGGCGGATTGATCGTCATGGGCGCGCCCGATGCGGATCCGGCTTGCGCAGGCGCCGCACACGACACGGATTGCATCGTTGCTCCGAGTGCTGTTACGCCGAGTGACGGCACCGGGCCCGGCTCCTGACAATCAACGCCAACCTGATCATGGGCAACTCGGCCGAGAGCGGCAGCGGCGGCGGCTTGCGCTCTCCAGAACGTCAACGGCTCCGATGTGGTCAGCATTCCCGACCACCCCGTCAAGGTGGAATCACGTGATTCTCACCAACAACATCATCGCCAACAACGTGGCCGGATGGGACGGAGCTGGCGTTTCCCTGCTGGATGCGTTGGACACGGACATCGATCAACAACACCATCGTGTCCAACGATACCACCGCTTCGTCGGGCGTGCTGTTCAACACCCTCGGTGCTCCGCTGGCCAGCACCGCCGGCCCGTGCGGTACCAACCCAACCACCGGAAACCAGGGTACGACTCCCTGTGTAACCACTTCGACGGCTCAACCCGCCGGCATGGTCAGCATCCAGAACAGCGCCGTGCTGACTGCGAATGTGCCCTCGACGCAGAACATCACCTGCCCCGCAGGACATGTCCTGGCGGCACGGGTACGGGCGGTCTGACTAACGGGGCTTGCAGAAACGACGTCCTACCCGCTGTTGGATAACAACGTGTTCTAGCAGAACCGTACGTTACCACATCACGGTGGGTGGGCTCGGTGGCGGAACACTCAACCAGCAGAACGTGGTAACTCTCGTGCAACGGAATCTCCGGGTCGTCGGTGGGCTCCCAGACCGCAACGGGCAACTGCGTGACGGGGTCCGATTACTGGGACATCGGTGTTCGCGGCGACACAGGTCCGACGAATCACGGTTCAACCGTTACCCTCAACCCGACGTACTCGTTCCTGACCAGCTTTGCCGGGTACAACGCCGCAGCGCTGCATAACAGTCGGCGAACCCCGCCCTGGTTAGCCAGTACTGCAACGGCTCGCGCATCCCGCCGGAGTTTGGCGGGACGGGATTCCAGGTGCCTCCGGGCATCTCGGATGCCACCGTGCCCAACCCGCTCTTCAACCTGACACCGGCCGCGACAGTGGACGAAGGCAACAACTGGATCAACATCAGTTGGGGCCCGCTGGCGCTGACCAATCCGGTCAACGAGCGCAACCCTCGGCAACTATTCAGCTGGCGGCAGGTTCGCCGGTCATCAACTACATCCTGTCATCTGCCGGAGCGAACTATTTAGCGGCGCCCTCGCAGGACTTCTTCGGCAGGAACCGGAAGACGAACAACGCTGTCGATGCCGGTGCAGTTGAGTTCGTGGCCACACCGGCCGCGGTACTCAGCGTCTCACCCAGCCCGCTGGCATTCGGCAACGTGGCGACAGGACAAACCAGCACGCTGAATCTCACGTTGAGCAACACTGGCACCCTTGGCGCCACTGGTATTACGATCGGCGTTGGGGCCGCGCCGTTCTCCAGAACGGGCGGAACCTGCGGCGCAACTCTGGCGGCGGGAACCAGCTGCACCATTACTGTAGCGTTCGCGCCAACGGCTACCGGAGCCGCCACCGGAACGGCAACCATCACGGCCAGCGTGACGGTTACCGGCGCGCCGGTGTCCTTGACCGGAACGGGCGTAACTCCGGTGATTGCGGCGACGTTCACTCCAACATCATGGACGGTAAGCCAAACCCGCAACTGCCCTGGCACGACTTTCCTTCAGATAGCCGCATGCGCGCTTGATCCGAGCCAGGCCTTTCACACTCACTAACACCGGCAACGTGCCACTGACCGGTATCACCACAGGCGCACTCGGAGGAACTGCCCCGAACCCAGCAAACTACTCTATCCTCGGAGTTGTGCTCGGAGTTCAACTCTCAACCTGCGGTAACACTGTAACGACACTTGCTCCCAATGCGACCTGCGTCGTCAGGGTGCAATTCAAGCCGCTAACTGCTCAACCGGCAGGAGCAAAACCCGCGACGATCTCTGTCACGGCGGGCGCGGCCGGTGCGAAAACCTCAGCCTTAAACGGAACAGCGAATTAATTGCAGTCACCCGGAACGTAAGACTCGCGGTGAACTGGCAACCCACAATGGCCGGACATCCCAACCAGGATGTCCGGCACTTTCACGAGGAAAGAGGAACGTGATGACCAGAATGAGAGTTCTGCCGAAAGACCTTGGATTGATAAGCTCGTTCGTCATTATACTGGCGGGAATATTTGCCGGCAGCTTGTTTGTTTCACCGCTGCGTGCTCAATCCACAGCTCCTGCACAAAAGCCGGCGAAGGTTAGCGCTGCAAAACACTTCCAGCCAGATCGATTCGCCGGACGGGCAGGCGAATACTACAGGCTCATCTGGGGAGTGGATTCCCTTAGCGTAAAGGCCGTGGAGTCCGGCGAACTGATCCGCTTTACTTACCGCATCGTGGATCCAGGCAAGGCCACCGTATTCAACGACAAGAAACTCGATGCCTTCCTGGATTTGCCTGAAGCCCATGCCCGCCTGGTCATCCCAACATTGGAAAAGGTTGGACAACTGCGCCAATACAATTCTCCGGTGCGAGGGTCAAGCTATTGGATGGCATTTTCGAACCCGCGCAGAACCGTAAAGCGCGGAGATCGCGTCAACGTTGTGATCGGCCGATTCCATGCGGACGGGCTTGTCGTTGAATAATGCTTCTCTGGGACCGAAAAGTTGGCTCTCCCGGGAGGCAGGATGATTCAGCTGCAAGCCTCGCAGGAAAGCGAAACGATTCGCGCGCACCGGTCCTCCGAGTGGTATTCTGGCGACAACTCCTTGAAGTCAAGTGACAGGCAAGATAACGACATGCTTGAGCCGCCGAGAGATCGGTCGTCTGCCGGCGGCCATGCCATTTCAGGTGAAGAATCGAATTCGGCTGGATTGCAGGACCCCGATGCGGAAACCCACCGGAGTATGGGCTCGCTCTGCTCGCGAATGACGATAGGCCGGTTTGTCGAGACCAAGTTCATACCCGAGCACGTCGCCGTCAAGAGATCTTCCGGACGGTTGTTCTATCGGGCGATGTTGAAGCATGTGCTGACGCCCGAAGAAGTTGATCGCCTGTTCAGAGCGAATCCTGGAAAACAATTCAGAAAACTGAAGGCCATTCCAGAGTGGCCCTATCTAAGCAATGTAAGATTCTGCGACATTGGACCTGAACATATTCATCGATTGGTGTCGGCCGCCCTGGCTCGCGGTTATTCATTCCAGACCGCGAAGCATATTCGAAACGTGACCAGCGCAATTTTTTCGCACGCAATACAAGAACGCTACTTCGTGGGTGATAATCCCGCCAGTTTGGTAAAACCACCCGAACATCTGCGTAAACGCGTTGTCGAATTGACCCCGGCTCAAGCGATTGAAGCCCTAAGCATCATGCAATACCCCGAAAGAGAAATGACTCTCATCGGCCTATTCGCTAGGATGAGTCCGGCTGAGATTATAGGCCTCCAGTGGGGACAGGTGAACCTTGCAGACGAGGAACTCAATGAAAATGGGGTGCGGATTCCGCCTAGAACCATCTGTGTCCGGAAGCGTTGGTATCGCGGCAAGTGGGAAAGCGTACAAGGGAGCCGCGCAAGAGACCTTTCAATCACTCCACCTCTAATGCGAATCCTGCAGCGGCTCAAGAGGCGGTCGCAATTCACGGGCCCGGAGGATTGCATCCTTACGTCCAGTGTTGGGACGCCAATCAATCAGAACAACATCAGCAACCGCCGCGTGAAGCCGATAGCGAGGCAATTGGGAGTGCCGTCCCTCACCTGGCAGGCTTTTCGCAACGCGCATGACGTTTTGGCCTCGGAATTGGGAAAAGAACTCGGATTTGCCGCCAGTGCGATGCCCGTACGTATCGCCACCTAGACAGTTGAACATGGCGCGCGGATCGCTAACCCAGATATCTTCGATCTGAAAACTTGCGCACCAAGACAAGACTGCGATCTTGACCGCTGGAAATGCGCCGAAGATGATCTAAAGGGGATCATGTTACCTTTTCCACGATTCGTTTCATTGGTGTCATTGTCCGAGGCTCAAGTGCGCCACATACGGTGCATGAATTTCGCTCCTCTTTGTTCAAAAACAAGAAGATTCAAGCATGAGAACATATGCTCGATATAGGCTTGTGAAGGGGCCTTGCGACCACGGTAACCTAGTTTGGAAATTGCGAATGAGTTACCGGAATTCTCAACTGAACCGTGGTGTTCAATGACATTATGAAATATAACTCGGCATGAATTGCAAGACCGAGATGATGGAGCGCCGTCCCGATCTTCTGGACCCACACAGACGCCTTTCGGATGGACAAACTCTTGACAGTCAATCTTACACAGCATGCATGAAGCAGTATCTCGTAGGGTTCACCCTCTTAGAGGGAGCGGAGGGAAGCAGGATGAGACTGCCGATCGGAACAATGCGAGGCGCCTGCTGCAACCTGACCGCGATTCCGCAGTGCGAGAGAGATTCGTTGCCAGAAATGGCGCCACGCGGTTGACTCTAAGTCGGCATTCGAAATCGGTCAGTTCTAGGGGGGCGGAGGGTGCGTCGATTCTCAAAAAGACGATTCGAGCTCGCGCTCTCGCCTTCGCGAGGCCGCATGACATTTCTTGTCCTCTGGTTGGCTGTTCTGTTGGCGACCGGAGGGTTGCTTGTCACAGTTGCCGTTCTGCAATATCGCTGGACGAATGAGGCAAGCGACGCAGAAGTGCTCCGAATTGGCTCCGAACTCGAGTCACTCATGATGAAATGGCACAGCGACCTGTATGTCCAGTTCTCCGCCGTTTGTACTGCGATGCAAGTCGGGCCGGATTCAGGCGCGAGAGATACCTGGAACGACTATCTCGAACGCTATGTGGAGTGGAGCTACGCACTCCCTCGCCAGACGGTGCCCTACGTTTACAGGAATCCCGATCTCGTCGGAGACATCTACATTTGGGAAACAGGCGGGCAGCTAAAACCGAGGCTATTCTTGCTCAATTTGGATAAGAAAAGAATTGAAGTCTCCAGCGTTCCCAGCGAACTTGTCGATTTACTCCCGCGGCTGGAAGCAAACTCCGCCAACCTGCCGATGGCTATGAGTGCCTGGCAGTCACGCAGCCCAAGTATGGATCAACAAAATCAATCCGAAATCGCGTTGAATTCGGCTTTGGCGGGGAACAATCCCACCGCGGGATGGCAGTTCGATGAGAGAGCCCCGGCAATTGTTCGCCCCATCTTTCATCACAATCCGAGCAGGCCGCTTAGCATCCGGCGTCCAGTCGACTGGATGGTGATCACCATGAACATGAATGTCCTTGAAAAGCGGGTTTTGCCCATGCTTTCAGCGCGCTACTTCGGCGGACTGGAGGGTCTTGACTACAAAGTCCGCCTCATCGAAACTGGAAAAACGCGGCGAATGATCTATGCTTCAGACCCTGGCGAGCGAGACCTGAGTGCGGCAGATGCCACGATGGATATTTTCAGTCCGGCGCCGGCTGGCCTGGGAGATTGGTTCGGCTTCAGCATAAAAAACAGAGTGTCATTGCGAAAGTCTGAGTGGCACAATCACTTTGGTCTCATCTGGTTTCCAGTTATCGAAAATAGCTCCGAGCCTGTTACTTGGGTGCTCGAATTACGGCGCCGTTCCGGCCCGCTGCAGACTGTCATCAACAATGTGAGACAAAAGAATCTGATGATTAGTGCCTTCTTGCTCCTCTTGCTTGCCATAAATGTAAGTGTTCTCACAATTGCAGGTTTTCGCGCGCAGAGATTCGCAAGACTTCAGATGGATTTCGTGGCGTCCGTGTCCCACGAGTTACGTACGCCACTGACTGCGATCTTTTCTGCGGGTGAAAACATCCGAGACGGCGTGGTTACGGGGAAATCGAACCTTTCGCATTACGGCTCACTTATCATAAGCCACGCTCGCCAACTCGTGAAGCAGGTCGACCGTGTCATGCTCTACGCGTCGATGCGCAGCGGAAAAGACCGGTACAATGTGTCCCCGCTCGATGTCTCGGAAATCTTGCAGTTTGTCCGTCGTGACACATCGGCACTGGTTTCGGAGGAATCGTTCGTTGTCGAAGAGCACGTGGAGACTTCGGTTTCCCGCGTAATGGGTGATTTGGACGCAGTCCGGGGTTGTCTGGAAAACCTGATTACAAATGCCGTCAAATACCATCGGGCCGATCGTCTGATCCGCATTTCAGTGAACAGGACATGGGACCCAGGCAGGGGTCATGGGGTTGCGATCGGGGTCGAAGATCATGGGATCGGCATCAAGACCTCGGACTTGGAGAACATCTTCAAGCCGTTTTACCGCTGCTCTGAGGCAATTGCCGGGCAGATCCGAGGAACAGGGCTCGGGCTCTGCCTGGCGAAACATCTTGCCGAGGCAATGGGCGGAAGCCTTTCCGTTGTCAGCGAATTCGGTGTCGGAAGCATCTTTACACTGCACTTGCCGATGGCGCCGGAAGAAGAATATCAACCCTCAACCGTGAGTTCACGAAAAGGTGAAAGTGAAGGAATATGAACGAAAGTATCCTTTTGATCGAAGATGAGCAGGCGATACAGACTACTCTAACTGACCGTCTGCGTCAGGAAGGATATGTCGTGGAAACAGCAGCGGATGGTGACGAGGGACTCGAAAAAGCATTTGAACAACCCTTTGATTTGATTATCCTGGATCTCATGCTGCCACGTCGCAATGGACTCGACGTCTGTCGCGGTATACGAACGGCTGGATTGGCAACCCCCATTCTGATTCTGACGGTTCGCAACGAGACGGTTGACAAAGTAGTGGGACTTAAGCTGGGTGCCGATGACTATGTGACCAAACCATTCGAGGCGGCTGAGTTGTTGGCCCGCGTAGAAGTCTTATTGCGGCGTGTTCCAATCCATGCTGGTCACGGCTTTCACCAATTCGGGTCGATTTGCGTCGATATTCGGCAAGGACAGGTTACTCGTGACGGCAAGCCTGTGCATCTTACGGCGCGAGAGTTTCAGCTCCTTCGATATCTCATCGAGCGCCCTGGAGCCACTGTCCCGCGAGACGAACTGTTGAGGTCGGTATGGGGCTACAACAACGTAGTTTTCAGCCGAACGGTTGATTCGCACGTGTTCAGCCTGCGCAAGAAATTGGAAGAGGACCCAAAACTTCCCGAACTGATCCTCTCCGTCCCGGGCGTTGGCTATAAGTTTGTAGCCCGAAACACCAGGTGAGCGTCAGGGGTCCGAAATCGCGTTTTTTGAGGGCGCTTGTCCACGACTCATTCGGTGCCCTCTGGACACTGCCGAGCCACAGAAGCGTAACCACAACTCAGCAGTATTACCTCCATACGAATCCTAGGGAGCTTGCTGAGGCACAGCAAATCGTCTTGAAGGAATTTTTCCGACCGGAAACGACCGTCCGTTAAGATACGGGTCGCATCTACGGGCGCGGAGAGGCGGCATCAAGATGAGCTAAACCACTGATTCTGGGTGGTGAGCTCGCTGGGAATCGAACCCAGGACCCACGCCTTAAAAGGGCGTTGCTCTACCAACTGAGCTACGAGCTCACATCTGTTTCAACTTATTTAGAGTCAGTAAGTTGAAGGCAATTTAGTTTTTCAGTCCTGCGCGACCTTTTGGCGTTGGTAGCCAATTTGTAGCCACTTTGTTCCGAAACCGACCCCGGACGCACCAAGGTCTCCAGCGCCTGCAACTTGTGCGTCGGGGCGAGGTGGGCATAGCGGGCGGTCACCGCGATCGTCTTGTGTCCCATGAGTTCCTGCACTGTTTCTAAGTCTACCCCAGTCATCACCAGACGGCTAGCGAGGGTGTGCCGGAGGGTGTGCCAGGTGACGTCCTCAATCCCGGCCTGCTGGAGGGCGGTTGCAAACCACTTGGGCGGATTCTTAATCAGCCCGTCACGCGTGGAATGGAACAGAGTTGAGTCCGGTGGCAGTTTGAAAGGATGCCGGGCAAAGAACGCCCGGCGGCGTTGCGACTCGTGATCCAGAGGCCTCCCACGACGGAGCCTCACCTTAGGAATACTTGTAGAAACACGAAACCCTCTGCTGGCCAGCCCATCAGGCAAACCGCAGAGGGTCTCGATCACGGATTCCTTCGGAGCCAGCGCCGTGACATCGGCCCTGGATCACTCCGCAAGGCGCGACCCCGGCGGAGCGACTCCCACCATATCACGCAACCAGAACCGGTGAAAATCAGGTCCCGCCCGCCAAACCGGAAACCGCAGCTTGCAAATGCACCCTCCGGAGCAGTAAACAATCACGTCTCAGGCCAATCTCGTTGGCGGGTTTTGAACTGATAACGTATAGCCGGTTTTAAGTTGATAACCGAGGATCGAGTTGGGCAAAAGCGCTCTCGCCCTCGTCCATAATCCGGCCGGGCAGAGTTGTCGCAATGGCCTTGCGGAGCTTGGCCGCTTCCTCGCAGGACAGAAACCGGACCCGCCCCAGCGGTTCCTTGACAAGCGGAGCACAGTCGAGCAGTGGATCAAAGAGGGGAAGCAAGCGGTGAAGATGACCCGGGGGGGGTTGCCACCGGTTCCGGTCGAACGAGGTGCGGCTATGGTTGAGCGCGATCGCATACAACTTGGGCAACCTGCTGCGGCGGCAGATGCTGCTGAGGGGAATCGGCAAATGGTCGTTGACCAGCTTGCAGCGGTGGCCAGTGAAGACCGGCGGGCAGCTGGTAAAGCATGCCCGTGACTACTGGCTATTGCTGGCGGCGAGCGATCTCACGCGGCGCTTGTTCGGAAGCATGCTGCGGCGGATGGAGGGTTTGCCGCTGACGGCCGGGTAGGCGCGGCAGCACGGCGAAACCAATCTGGACGACGGAGGGGAGTTGACGGGGGGACGTTCGTGAAATGGAGGCAAATGGGGTATATTGGTTTGCAGCCGAAAGGCAAAAGGGAAATTCCGGTGACAATGATTCCCGCCAAGCCATCTAGCCTAATTCTATCTCTATTAGCGACCATCTCCATCCTGGGATGCGGGGGAGTGAGTCGTTCGCCGGTCACGACTCCTGCTTCGACGATCGCCGGTAGCAGCTTGCGCGGTCAGGTGAAGGGTGGCCAGCAGCCGATATCGGGCGCCACAATTCAGCTTTACCAGGTGGGAACAGCTGGTGACGGCTCCAGCGCCGCGCCTTTGGGCTCGTCAACCACGACTGACCCATCGGGCAGTTTCACCATCACTGGCAATTACACGTGCCTAGGGTCGAATCCGCTGGTCTATCTGTTGGCAACCGGAGGGAATCCAGGCCTTGCGAGCGGAACGAACAATACCGCAATCAACCTGATTGCGGCGCTGGGATCGTGCAGTTCGCTGAGTCCCAGCACTTTCATCAATGTGAATGAGGTAACCACGGTGGCGGCGGTGGCGGCGCTCTTGCCGTATATGACTTCGCCGACCAGCATTGGGTCGGGCACGACGGATGCGTCGGGGCTAACGGCCGCGTTCACACTGGCTTCGCAATACGCAAGCACGGCGACCGGCACGTCGCCTGGCACTTCAGTACCGGCCGGTGATGCAGTTCCGAGCACACTGATCAATTCGCTTGCGGGCATTGTGTCGGCGTGTGTGAACAGCATAGGAGGCAGTGCTGGCGATGGATCGGCCTGCGGCACGCTGTTCACCGATTCCACGCCCACGGGTGGCGCGGCTCCGGCCGATGTTGCCACTGCGTTGTTGGATATTTTGAACAACCCAACCAGCGATCTAACCCCGCTGTTCACGTTATTGCCGTCAACACCGCCGTTCCAGCCAGTCTTGAATGCAGCACCTTCGTCGTGGGCAGTCAGCCTTATCACCACGCCCGCCGGAGGCGCGCTGGTGGACTATGCCACACAGGAACAGATCATTCGCGGTTTCGGCGCATCGGAAGTGTTTGATTCGGTGCTGCCGAGTTCCCAGATTACGGGGTTGTACGGGCAGTCCAGCGGGCAGATCGGACTGAGCATCATGCGCGTGCAAATTGCTCCCGCCACCTGGACCTCATCCACCCAGACGGCAGATACAACTCAGTGGACCGCGGAACTCACCAATGCCCATGCGGCGCAGGCTTTGGGGGCTATCGTCTTCGCTTCTCCCTGGACCCCACCTGCCTCTATGAAGACAAGCTCCACATCCCAACCGTACAATTCGTCGTGCTCTTCGGGAACCAATTTATGCGGCGGCTATCTGAATCCGACGAGCTATTCCGATTACGCGAACTATCTTGAGGCTTTCGTCACCTATGCAACAAACACCATGGGCGTGAACCTCTACGGTGTCTCCGTGCAGAATGAGCCGGACTTCAATGCTACCTACGTATCCTGCCTCTGGACCGGAGCGCAGTTGGATACCTGGATTGCAGGCTACGGTTCGGTGCTCACGTCGGGTACGACCCCGGTTAAGTTGATCATGCCGGAATCGGATACCTTCAATACAAACGAATCTGACCCTACGCTGAACGATAGCGCCGCCGTCGGCAAGGTCTCGATCGTTGGCGGTCACCTGTATGGGGCGTCGCCTTTCTATTACACGAATGCCAAGAACAAGGGCAAGGATGTGTGGATGACCGAGCACTTGCTCGTCCCTGCCAATAACAGCTCCCCCCTCATGGCCGATGCCATTACAATCGCAGAGGAGATTCATAACTCCCTGACCGTGGCCGATTACAACGCATACGTCTGGTGGCAGGGCCCCAGCTACCCGACGAACAAGACCCCACAAGAACACCTGATTGATGCCAGTGCCAACCCCACTTACTACGGTTCAGCCATGACGCAGTTCTCTCTCTTCATACGTCCCGGCTATTTCCGTTATAACGCCACGGCGACCCCAGTCACCGGTGTCTATCTTTCGGCTTATAGCGGTAATGGGCACCAGGTGATCGTGGTGATCAACTCCACCAGTTCCGCGGTCACGCTGCCGATTCAGATCGCAAACCAGACAGTAACCTCGATGACGCCTTACCAGACGACTGCCACTTCCAAGGTGTCTCAGCTGAGCGCGGTAACTGTAACCAACAACCAGTTCAGTGCCTCACTACCCGCACAGAGCATTACCACCTTCGTGCAGTAGCCGGGGCGCCCAGCCCTCTATACCCGATTATGGGCGCGTTGGTTTAGCGCTGGAGGTATTCCCGTTGGGAATGAAAAGCGTCCGGGCACGCACGATTGCCCAAGTTGTGGAGGGCCAACTCGCTCACACTTCTCGGTTCACGGGTTGCAAGCTGGCCTGCCTGGCAAAGGCGTGAAGTTTCTTACGAAAAAGCGATGTCAGTATGACGCCATCCCTCATACTCGATTTCGCAGTCATCGCACTACTCTCAGCAGTTCGCCGCTTCGCGCCTCGTGGGCCTTAGTCTGCGCTCGTTAGAACAGGTAGGCTGCGCATGATACGCCACACATTTTAATAGAACCGCCACTAGGAACCTAAGTACGCCCGAACGACGGCACGCCGACCGACCCTGGACGAAGAATGGAGTCACTTCCCAGCAGTTTGTATGGTGTCAACACAGTCGAGCCAACCTGTCCACGAAGGTTGCAATGATCGATGCACTAGGCGGCGCCGCGCCCTCAATATGCATTCTTGTCCATAAATCCTCCGAACAGGGTCATCAGAATGATCCTTATGTCGAACAACAGGCTCCAATGTTGCAGATAGTAAAGGTCGTATCGGACGCGCCGCTGGATAGACGTATCTCCTCGTAGTCCATTTACTTGGGCCCACCCGGTGATTCCAACGTTTAGATGATGTCGCGTCTGATAGAAGGTAATATTGGTGCGAAACTTTCTTACGAAGTGCAGGCGCTCCGGCCGCGGACCAACGACACTCATCTCGCCCTTCAGGACATTGAAAAACTGCGGAAGCTCGTCAAGGCTTGCCGCTCTCAAAAATGCTCCTAACTCGGTGCGGCGCGGATCGCTTTGGGCAGTCCAGCGAGTATCGCCCTCGGCGGTGGAGCCGTCCCGCATCGTCCGAAATTTATACATAGTAAAGAGCTTGCCAAACTTTCCAACCCTCTGCTGCTTGAAGAGGACCGGGCCGCGCGACGTCAATTTGATGGCAATTGCGATGATTAGCATGGGGACCGCAAACAGGGCCAGAACAGAGACAGTGAAAACGAGATCGAACGTGCGCTTTACCAGGAAATACCCAACTGACGAAGTAGGGCCTGGATCAAGGTCGAGCATCTGAAGCCGGCCGAGCTCAAACACCCGGCTCCGAACCTTCATGCCGGTGTCAGAATTCACAATAATACGAATTGGCTTGCCCAGAACTTCAAGCTTGGCGATGCATCGCCGCAGATCGCTATAATGATCCGGCGAAACCGCGATGAGAATGTCGTCGGCGTTCAGCTTCTCAATAGCCTCCAGATCTGTCAGTTGCAGAACTGGGGCCTTGGAAACGCGGATCTGCTCGCCGGGCATCTGGATATAGCCCAGGACTTGGCAATGGACAAATTCGTCTCGTTGAAGCCTCACCGCGGCTCTCGCAGCAAAACGGCTCACTCCCACAATGATTACTTTGACCGGTGACAGTCGTCCGGCAAGTTGCCGAATCATAATCCAGAACAACGTACGCACGGACATGGCCAGACACAAAAGAATCAACGCGCTGAGTGCAAGGTAGAGGCGGGAATAGAAAGGTTCATGAACGAAAAAGAGAGTGACGATTTCTATAATGTTTGTAATCCCCCAGGCGCTAAAGGATGCGCGGAGACCGGTATCCTCCACGCTCACTTTGGTAATGCCAGTTACTTCCTGCCACTCGGCCACGATCGCCCACACCATGGTCGTAAACAGCGCCAGATAGAGATAGTTCGGCGAAAGAAACCCCGGTTTGTGCCCGATCCAGTGAACCAAGATATAGCCCGCCAGGGAGAATGAAACGATGGGCAACGCGATGATGAAAATGCGTAGCACGAGCCTGTAACGGCGCAGGTGAGCAATCATGGTGGGGCCTCGCTTACGTAAACCGGGAAATGCTACTCATCGTGGTTCCGGAAGTTTTCCGTTGTTGCAATTCCAAGCGAACCTCTTCACTCATAAGCTTCAGCCATCGAGAAAGTCAGCTTGCAGAGTGGACATGAGTAAGCAAGCCACAGCTCGATACTGAGACTTGATATGTTTTGGGCCGGGCCGCGCATGCACCCGCAGCGCAGAAATGGGGTGTAGCGCGAACCAGCCGGGCCCTGAAGATTCCGGATACAATGCCGAGGAATTCCGATTGGAAACACGCAGCGAGAAGCAGCGGGGAAATGGCACACAGGACACTGCCGGGAATGGTTCGCGGAGAACAGAGCAGTCATTCCGCCTGGGGGGATTAAGCTGAGGCCCCCAATGCAAGGGCATACACACGCGCTGTCTCTTCCGCTGCACGCCGCCATGAAAAACGCTTGACGTTTGCGTATCCTCTCTGGCGTAGTTCTGCACGGCAACTCTCGTCGATCATTGCGCGGCGCAGGGCAGCAGCGAAATCATCAGGATTAGTGGCATCAGCGAAAAGGGCGGCCTCTCCCGCAACCTCAGGTAATGACGTCACTGGGTTACAGACTACAGGCGTACCGCAGCTCATAGCCTCAAGGATGGTGAAGCCAAATCCCTCATACATTGATGGACATCCGTAAACTCGGGCGCCGGAGTAAAGCGCAGGCATCTCCTCATCAGGTACAAAACCAAGGAACCGCACACGGGTGGCAATGCCTAACTCCTTTCCGAGGCGCTCAAGCTTTGCTTTGCCCTCAGCGAGTGGTCCGGCAATTACCAGATCGCTTAAAACACCAGCCTGAACAAGTTTTGCAAATGCGCGGAGCAATCCAGCATGATTTTTTCGCTCTTTATAGATGCCTGTATACAGAATATATTCGCGGTCGATCCCGTACTTGCGACGAACGATGGCGATTTCATTGGGATTCTCGACACGACTGAGCCTTTCGTCGATTCCAGGGTGGATCACATGTACGTTCCTGGCATCAATGTCGTAATGTCGCAGAATGTCGTGCTTAGAAAACTCCGAAACAGTTATGATGTGGTCCGATAACCGAACGGCAGCGTGGATCATACCGCGAGCATATAGGCGACCTCCTAGCGACGGGAGATCCTGAGGGTACACAAGATGGATCACGTCATGTATCGTTACCACTTGAGGGCAGATGCGCCACAGCGGCACGAGGAAGTGTGGAGAATGAAAGAGATCCACCTTTTCTCGGCGCAGCAACCGTGGCAAGAGTATTTGCTCACTGATAGAGTAGTACTTTAGTTGTGAAACTACCTTGCGACTGTGCCCATTAGAAGAAATTGCATCTTGATGTGCCGGTGGAACGATTAAACAATACTCAAACTGCGGTGCGTCTGCGATTAATGCTTCAACCAGGCACTTCATGTACCGCCCGATACCCGGATTTCCTATACGCCTCAAATCAACTGCAACTTTCAATTCTCCCTCCAAAAGATTCAGTGTGCCATGTGCTCTTTGGCCCACGGGGCGAGAGAGCCACCCATTACTGCCCGGCAAAGATCGGCCCCTGCTGAAGCCGGGCAGACTCAAAGAAGGGAATCGCCATAACATAATCGGGGGCGCCCATTTCTCACGCTGCTTCACCGGTTAGCGCGATCGTTTGGGGCCCATATCCTGGGCATTTCTCGTGCGGCAACCCTTGACATCGAGGGCCGTGTCGTGGTCCACGCACAGCAGTCGCCGATATATTGCCGCATGGAGTTCCGCCACTCGTTCCCATGTGCATTGCTGAAGGTAGTCGGCAGCATGTCTGGCCAGCCTAGCTCTCTCGACAGGGTTCTGCGAAAGAAAATGGATCGCACCTATCGCTTCCGGGGGAGTTCCCGCGAACGTTAGGAAAGTCTTCATCGCCTCCGGAGTGTGCGCCCCCGCTCTCGTGACCACCGCAACCCCGTTCGCGAGGGTAGCCTTCAAACTGCCCCGTCGCTCAGACGCCCCGTCGGGGAATGGCAGGTAAGCTACTTGAGAGCTCGCCAATCTTTCGGCTACCTGCTCCTCGGAACCGTTCAGATCCCAAACGATCGGCAGCGCCGCGGTCTCGGCCTTCATTTTCTGAAAATACTCCGTGTGCTCAGAACGCAACCTTCCAATAACGCGCACATTCCACGCCAGCCCCTCCGACTGGATCAAACGGCTGAGTTCGACGACGTATTCCAGTTCCTTTCGCGGTAAGATGAGACCAAAATAAACCACTTCATTCGCAATCCGCGGCCGCTCCCCGGGAAATACTCTGATATTACTCGGTACCGGAGCGACGGAGCTCCTCGCCGCAATCCACGGCAAGCGCCCAGTTACATATTGTTTTTCAAATTCGCTGGTGAAGATGACGTGCTTCGCGCGTACCAGGAGCGGGAGTACAGACAGTTTTCGCAAGATGCGCCGCTGGCTCGCCTCATGAATCGTAACGACACAGCTTTGCAGCAGCGACAGCGCCTGCGGGCCCAACTTGTATCCAAACCCAAGCGTCGGATACTGAATGTGCACGAGATCATAACTTCGCAGAGTTTCGCGCACTTTCCAGGCACTAAACGCGCGCCAATCATCGGACACGATCAGACGGGTTTCGATTCCGCGAGCAAGCAGCGCATCCCTTAGACAGCCTGTATAATCCCCCACACCACATTCACCCGGCGGGCACCGGCCGATCACTAGAGCTACCTTCAAGACTTCATGTCCCCCGGTTCACCCAGCATTAGTGCCGATTTTCTGGAATGCAAACCAAGCAAACGTGTAGCTTCTCTTGAACCAGTGGATCGTCGCTTCCGCCGCATCGAGATGGAGCGGGCCAACCGGAATCAACCCGTATTTGCCTGCCTCTTCAACGAAGCTCATCAGCTCATTCCGGGAGAAAATTGTCCAGTCCAGTCCGTAGACAGAGAGACCACGTGTATCTGTTTTCTCCGGCCAGTAATCGATCGACCCGACAAAATAGCCGCCCGGTTTCAAAATGCGTGATACCTCTCCAAACGCTTTCTCGGGCGAAAATCCATGTTCCAGGACAGAGATCGCAGTAATCGCTCCGAAGGTTGCACTGGGGAACGGAGTCTGCGTCAAGTCCCCGGTCACATATTTAATAGATCCTCCGCCAGGCATTCGCGTGATGGCTGGATCTAAGTCGATCCCCGTAAGGTCGGAAAAGCCCATTTTGTGGAGGCCCAGCAGGATTTCGGAAGTATAGGCGCCTAAGTCGAGAATCGGAGCGGGCTTGTCAAGGCGCTGCTCGATGAACTGCAGCGTCCGCAGAACATCCCAGCTTTTTCGCCGCAGCCCGACGTTTACTCCGCCCAGCAAACGCGCCTTGCGCAACCATCTCGCCAGCCGTGGGGTGGTAAAATCCAATCCTCGCCGGCGCATTTCCCTGCGTGCGAGCTTATTATCCGCAGCCCTAGCTAGTACTTCGACGCTCATCGGAAACTCAGTCTGGCCGGCATTAGCTTCCCGGCTAGGTGTAATTGGAGGCAGTACCAGAGCCAGTCGCTTCAGCTCCCGCCTGGCTCGCCTTAACCCCCCAGCGAAGCCAGTACGCCAGCGGCAGTGCTCTTCCAGGAAAACTGCTTGCTGCGCAATTTCCCCTGCAAGCCCAGACGATCCGCCATCTCAGGCGACGCGAGAAGTCCTTGTATCTGCCATCCCAGCTCTTCTTGATTCGTGGTATCACACAAGATGCCGGCATCCCCCAGTACCTCAGGTAACGATGAATTGTTTCCCGCGATGACTGGCACACCGTGGGCCATCGCCTCCAGAACCGGTAAACCAAAGCCCTCGTAGAGCGAGGGATAGATAAAGGCGTATGCGGCGGCATAAAGCTTATGAAGCTCAGATTCGCTGATCTTTCCGGTGATTCGGTAAGGGATCGTCGCCTCACCCAGCGCGGCTTTCAGCTCATCCCAGCCGTAGCCCGATTTCCTCCCCACGAGGACGAGTTCAAATTGTTCCCTCACTTCCGAAGGAAGTGCAGAGCAGGCTCGAACCAGCCCCGCGAGATTCTTACGCGGCTCAAAAACTGAAACACAAAGGAGAAGCCGCTTTCCCGAGTTCGTGAACCGTTTGCTGGGGTGCACCCTCTCTTGCGTCTCTGCCGGGGGATTGACGCCCAAGGGAACCACGCGGATTCGATCCTCGGCAATATGCAGATACTCGATCAGGTCGCGTTTCGTGGCGTTCGATACAGCAATGATGCTGTTTGCGCGATGAAAAGACCGCTCCGCGGTTTCCTTGAACCAAACCCTATCGCGGAAAGAGAACCAGCGGGGGTTAACCCGCCAAGTAAGATCGTGGGCAATTACCGCCTGTCGAATCCGCCTGGGAAAACCGGGGGCGAGCATCGTCGCCCCCAAACACGCGTCACAGCCATATCGCCGCGCTGCAATCCCAGCGAGTGCCATCCATCCCAAGGTTGCGCTCTGCCGGCCGAGTTCTCCGCTGCCGATTAGCTTCCAATGGCTCGGCGCGGGGAACGGCCATTTGGCGCCGGGCGGCGCAAGGAATACACCTTCGGGAGGCTCCGGCATTTCGCTCATTGCCCGAAAGACTTCGTGCACTACTCTTCCGATACCATCGACTGGCCTGGAAAAACTTCTGGCATCAACGATCACGTTCATCGTTCCGCAGTGCCCCCTGTGCGCAGGTTTTGTTCATATTTCTTCAGGTTGCGGTATGCCTGGTTCATTTCGCGCCAAAGCGGGCCCCTCCGATGTAGCAGTGGATTCGCGACTGCTGACGACCAACAAGGCCAGCATTGTCCAGAAGAGCGTACCGATTTGCGGGTCCCCTTGAAATAGAAAATCGACAAAGCCATGCACCAACGCACAAAGAAGCGCGCCCTGAACTCCAAACGCCAGTGCCCGATCAATAAAGTCCTCTGAACGCCGCCACTGACGTTGAGCCTGCCTCCAGGATTGAACGAAGAGATAAAGAAAGGCTGAGAATCCAACAAAACCTGTTTCCGATAACAACTGCAGGTAGAGATTGTGGGATGACAATACACCAGCTATAAAACCGGGGTCCCCGAGGCCATAAACGGCAGTGAAGTTACCCCATCCGACGCCCAGCAAGGGCGAATGTGTAAAGAGATTCCACGCGTTAGTCCATAACCAGAATCGAGTGTTTGCATCAAAGTTTAGGAATTGGTCTGTGTGGGCAGGATTGACAATATGCCTGAACAGATACAATAGACACATTGATATGCACAAACTACCGAGAAGCTCCAGCCTTCTCTTCGCAGTCCGGACGAAACGGAAGATAGCAAAAGCGAGAACGGCCACAAACCCAAAAATTCCGCCCAAACTTTGGGTAGTAAACAGAGCCAATGATCCCAGCCCAAACGCCCATTTGCCCGGTTTCTTCCATCTGCTCGTGCCCAGCACGTAACACGCGAGGGCGAAAGGAAGAATAATGTTCAGGTATCCCGCGAGTGCATTCGGTGTGTTGAGGAACGATGCGGCTCTCCCCGTCCACTCGAGGACGCCGGCGGGACTGTTGTAGTCGGGCGGGTAAAGAGCCAGAAACAAAGAGCCAAACCCGCCGGTTAATTCCTGATAAATGGCAAACAACGCCGTTACGACCGTAGAAAGCAGCAGCGCGCGTAAGACCTTGTGGAGCCGCTCCCGTGAATTCACCCAGGCGAGAACCAAGAAATAGAAACCAACGAACACAGCCAGACCAATGTCCTCACGCAGCGAGTAGTGGCTCAGTTTTTGCTTGTCCAGGATTGTCGGAAGAACCGCGATACACAGAAACAAGAGTGAAGCGCGCGAAATCGCGGGACGAAACAGGCTCCCCACGTCCACTCCCCGCCGCAGCAGACACCCGGCAAAAAACCCCGCAACGACAAGGGCATGAAACGCAGCCTGCATGTCCCGCACAGGAGGGCCCTCGCGCAGCGTCACTTGCACAGGCATGAGGAAAATCACGAGTAACAGGAACGCTTCGTTTTCCAGCGCGGAAAATGCGAAAACCCCGATAGCCGCCAGAAGCGCGACGTACCCCGGAGCAGTGAAGAAGAGTCCTGCCAGCCCAACTCCCAGTAAGCCAAAAACCAGAGGGAGGACCCATCCCTTTACGCGCTCCCACGTTTCGCCCGAGACCGGAAAGAACTGGTTCGGAGTCGGAAACCTTTCACTGCTCGCGGTCATGACTCGTGGATGCCTCAATAGAGGATGTGGTAAATGAGGCTGGTGACTCGCAGTAGGCGTTGAGAATCGCGTCCGCCTCTTGCCGGTACTTCATCTCAATCTGCTCCCTGCCTTCGAGGGCGGTCAGTTCGTAGAGCTTAGCGATTGCAACAACGCGATAGAATGTGTAAAGAACAGAAACATAAAGGCCTCTCCAGCCGTCCCGGAAGCCTCCGGTTATGAAGTAGCGTCCCCCCAAGACCTTTGCCGCCTTAAGAACAGCACTGAACAATTTAACTCGCTCACCTCGTTCAAACGCTTGTCGCGCCTCGATACCCGTGTAACGATTTAGCTTCTCTATGAAATCTTGTGAGTCCACGTAAGCAAAATGGACGATTGCGAATCCAGGCTCATAACCAAGATCGAAGACGCGGCTGCCGGGCGATGGATGAAGGAACTTATGAATAGCGGGAGTGGCGATGATGTGGCCCTTCCTGAAGAACCGCGGGATGCGGTCTCGGTGCGGGCCAGAGAATGAATGCATTAGAGGGGTTCCAAAGAAGTAATTCAAGCGATGAACTTCTACAACGTCGACATCCGAGCCGGCTGCTAACTTCAGAAGGGCTCCGCTCAGCGGACGCGGAATCATCTCATCCGCATCCAGCATGAGAATCCAGTCGCCGGAGGCTTGTTCGAGAGCGAATGCCCTGGCCGGGTCGGCGAAGCCGACGCGTTCGTGAAAAACAACTTTGGCGCCAAATTCGCGGGCAATTTCCACAGTTCTGTCGTCACTGTACATATCCACGACGACAATCTCGTCAACCCACGTCCGAACCGACCCTATCGCATAGGGAAGGTTTATCTCCTCATTCAGCGTATTGATGACTGCCGAAATGCGAAGTCCCACACACCCTCCTGAGCACCAGCAATCGTCGGCGCTTCAGATTTCAGCAATCAGAAGCTACTCACCACGGAGAAACATTAGCCTGCAGGTTATGTCGCTGACGGGAGCCACTCCACGATTCCTGTTCCCGTGTAGTGTCCAATCGTCGTAATGTCGAGCTTCGGATGCCGGATCCGCAACCAGACTCCTAGCATGTTCCAGATGTGGATATCGTCAAAAACCAGCACAGTGTGCTGGCGCAATCCAACTGCGGCGAAGTTCTCCAAGAGCTTCCCCTCAAAGACCCCGTCCTTTGGCCCATCGATGAAGATGACATCGGCGTTTTTGATTAAGGATGCATGCATTCGACAATTCTCAGGATCCTTGAGGTCACAAAGCGCTTGCGTGAAATTCCCGCTGGCAAAGTCAGTTTCTCTGAGAAATGTTCCCGGAATCTGTTCCCAGGGGATAAGGTCAAACGTAGTAAGCTGTCCTCCAGGCGGCAAATACGCCAGCATGGCCAGGGCGCTTAGGCCCTTGAACGTACCGATCTCGATGACCGTCTGAGGTTTTAGCTCCAGCATCAGTGCTGCCAAAAGGCGGTAATGCTCGCCGGGCCAAAGCTCCAAAAGATCCGGCGGATTACGATCGGCCAAGCTTGCCAGGCTCGTCTGCCTCGTCCGGGAGATGAGTGCCAGAAGCAGGTCGATGAGCCGCTCGTTGGGAACTCCAGGGTCGTCGTGGGGTGAAAGGACTCCGCCAAGGTCTGCGTGCCGCACTCCAAACTCCTCGAGGCGTAACCGCGCGCATCGCAGGTCGAACTGCGATACCTTCAATATAGGACGGACTACAGTCTTACCTAACTCACGGAGCAGTGGCATGGTAACTCTATCCAATCAACCATCTTGTGGGAACTATGCGCGAGGACGAGCCGTCAGGGAGCCGGAGCCCGCGTCAAATGCCGCGGAAGATTCCTGCTTCTTCGTGACCCAGAGGCTCTATGCCTGACTGCACATGAGCGCCCAGACCTTGTATACGTCTGACCGATGGCGTGTGAACACAATCAGCGCGTATATGGTCAACCCCAATGCTCCATAGCCCACGAGCCCTGGCAACCCTGCCGGAGGATAAAATCGGAGCAATAAATACATTGGAAGTCCCACAGCCAGCGCGATAGACCAGGCAGGCAGAACCATCGGCAGAACTCTGAAACTTACGTGCGACTGCGCTACGCGATAGAAAACCATGTTCATTGCGTTCACGCAAAGGCACGCTATCCCAAAACCGATCATGCCGAACGCCAGGATCAATGGAACGCCAACGGCCCAGATTCCGAGCATAACCGCCAGCATGAATTTGAACGTCGTTCGGGAGCGCCCTAAGGCGTTCAGCAGCGCAAACACCGGAGTCGCGGTGGGGACGAAAATGTTCGTTCCCCATAGCAAATAAAACAGAGGTATCGCGGGCAGCCATTTCGGGCCGAAAACAAACTTCGTGAGCGGCTCAATCAAGACAAATGTAAGTACAGCGACAGGGGCTGCAACCGTGTTGGCAGCACGGATGACCTGTTCCACGAACTGTTTTAGCGCCTCTTTTTGCAGTTGCAGCCGCGCGAATGCCGGCAGATACACCCGCTGCAACATCATCAGCCCAATGACCGCGTAACCCGCGACCATCTGCGCCCAGTTGATGTAACCAACAGCCGCAGTCCCGAGCAAGAGGCCGATAAAGAACGGAGTAAAACTGGAAGTTACAAGCGCGATGAGCTGAATTCCCTGATAGAAGACCCCAAACTTCAGGTGAGCGCGGGCACGCTCCCAGTCCCACCGCCACCCTAGCCGCCAGGGGCTGATGCAGTTAATGAAGATGGCCCCGGTCATAGACCTAGCGAGGATGGCGACGCCAAAGCTGAGCACACCCACTCCCCTCCATACGAGCACCACGACGGTGCTGTAGAAGACAAATGACATTGCGACTTCCACCAGCGCAAGTTTTTCAAAGAGCAAGTGGCGCTCAAGTCGAGCCGACGGAATTACTTGAAAAGAAGTACAGAGCAGAGAAAGCGCCACAAGGCGGAACACCCAGCGATCATGCGCCGGCAAATGGTAGATAGTCGCGATCCACGGAGCGCCTACCCAAAACAAGAGAATGACGCAGAGCACCAGAACTTGCTGGATAGTGAAGATAGCTCTATAGTCTTCCTCGACCGGCTCCTCCGGCTGTCTCACCAGACTTGCAGCTAAGCCAACGTCTCCGAAGGCTATTAGAAAGGTGAGAAGAAAAGTGACGATAGCAAAGAGGCCAAACTCCGACGGCGACAAAAGTCTGGCCAGAAAAATGCCGCCGGCGAAAGCCATGCCCTGGTTGAGAACCTGGCGGATTCCAAGGGCTACCACGCTGCGCACTGCTTGCCGCGCGACAGAACCGGGCGAAACAGGCAGTTGATCCGAAGGGATTTCAATGATGTCCAAGTTCACGCTTTCGGTGTTTGCCGCCGGCGACAACGATCGAAGCTGGCTTATGGCTGTTTTCTAAGTGCGGACAGGTGCGGCATGGTTGAGAACATTGGTCACACTCAAGCCTCCGCTTTTGCCTGGGACCGCTGTTGGATGCTCTTGATTATCCTTTTCAGCGGATGGCCGCTCTCTGTCTTTCCCCAAAGATTCGATCCGACTACCCAGACTGCACCCAATAACCAAGCCAGGAATGTTCCTAATAGAACAATCAGCGTTCGCGGCGGAAACGACTTTCTTTCCGGGTAGTCGGGAGGATCGAGAACCTTGACGGCAGGAATCTCCTCAACTTCTTCAACCTTGGCGAACTCGTACTGCTTGCTGAGGGCTTCGAAAACTGCTTCTTCTATTTTGGCGCGTTGATACAGTTGCGAGTAGGTCGCCCCCAAAAGCGGAAGTTCATGTAGTGAGGGATAAGGCTGGCTAGGATCCAGATCGATCGAGCCGCCTTTGCCGCTTCCAGCCAATGCTTGCAGTTGCTGCCGCAGGCTTGCAACCAGTGCGTGCGCCTCCCGGACCCGCGGATTCTCGTCGCCGTAGATCGCTTGCAAGCCATCCAGTTCGCTTTCCGCTGCGATCAGTTCGCCCTGCAACCTCGCGGTTGCGTTCAGGGTCACTCCTGCTTGCCCCTGGATATCCAAAGTGGCGTTGCGGCTGGAAAACTGGCTTAACTGCGTAGTCGCCGCATCCATGTCCTGCTTGATGTCCTTTAGCCGCGATTCGAGGAATACCCGCTCCTGATGAGCTGACGAGGTATCCATATTTACGACAAGCTTGTTCAGCTCTTCAACATAAGCTGCGGCCAAATCGTGCGCCTGAGTTGCAGAATTGCCGGTCACGGTCAGGGTTAATAAGCCCGTCTTCCGGTCGTCGTCGATGGCGGTATTACGGCTAAGCGTTTTTCGTGCGTAGATGTAGAGCTTGGTATGGTATACGCGCCGCAGATCGAACCGGTTGATCAAATCGTCTTGCGCCGTTGTGCTCCCCAGGATCGACAGGAACCTCGCGTTCGGCGATCGCGAACTGGTCAGCGCCGCCAGGCCCCCACTGGCAATACTGGCCGGAGCGCCGCCCAGCGCTACTGCCAGCATATTCGTCCCTCCGGTGGATCGCGCGTCAGGTGGCATGATACGAACTGTCGATTGGTAACTTACTGGGAGCAGAAGTGCAAGAGCGATCGATGATACGGCTCCAATGATGGTCGAACGCACCAGAATCCGGCGCTTTGCCCAAAGAAGTGGCAGCGCCCATTCAAGCCAGGAAGTCGAGATTTCGTCTTGAGACATGTTCACCTTGTGGACTGCGCAGGTTTGCTATCAGAACGCTCCCGTAACGGCCCCAGTCACGGCCACTGACGACAGGATCTGCGCGGTGCCGATGAGATTGCGCCAGATCTGCGAACCGCCGATGACCTTTTCCGGAACGATAATGGAGTCGCCTGGAAGCATGCGGGCGCTGAGGATGCCTCCTTCGAGAACCATGCCTCCTACATTCCCGACCACCGAACCGTCGGCGCGAAGAATGAAGATCTGCTTCTTATCCCCGTAGCGCGTCGCGCCCCCAGCCTGGCGCAGGTACCAGCCTGCCTCTTTGCCGGGGCGATACGTGATGCCTGTCGCGTTGTAGACCTGGCCGGTGACGAGGACAAAGTCGGGGCGTTTGGGCACGGTGAGCGTGTCCCCGGCGCGGACTGCTATGTCCGCGTGCGTGTCCTCCCATTTACTTATGTCCCCGGAAATCTTGATCACCAGGCGGCCTGCGGAGGGATGATTGCGCAGCGCCGCCAGGACCTGCTGCTGTTGCTGCTGCATCGCTTGGAGCTGGCTCAATTGATCCTGCGAGGTGCCGTTGACTCCCTGCGACACGTTGGGCACGGTCGATTCCACGCGGCGAATCATCTCCTGGCGATTGTTTTCCTCAAGTTCTCGGACTTGCACGCGCTCTAGAATCGCACCCTGCGGATAAGCATCCGAGCGAAAGCCGCCCGCCCGTTTCAACACCGAGCTCAGCCGCTCGCCGTCTTCAACCCCAAAAGTCCCGGCATACGTCACTTCACCGCGAATGGTGATTGAAGCTCCTATGTCATTCCATCCCGACAGCTGCCGAATCCCGAAAACGTCGCCCGGCTTGAGTGAAACATCGGCGGATTTGTCGCCATCGAGGGCTTTGCCGATGGCAACCACACTGTGCTGGATCAACACCTTTTGCCCGTTCTGGATCTCATAACTGGAAAGGTCCGCTTCTTCCCGGTAGGCGCTGCGGCGGAAACCGCCAGCCATGCGCACCAACTCGGCCACGGTCATCCCCTGCGACATCGGGTACTCTCCTGGTCGAAGCACCGGTCCTTCGATGGATACCTTCGGCGCATCGATCTCGTATCGGCCAAATATGCGCACGGTATCGAACGGCTGGAGATCGATTGGATCGTTGCCCATCAGGACATCCGGCAAGTCAAAGGGAATCGTCACCGGACGAAGGTCGGGGGGTACCAGGCGAACGATCTCAGCATGGATAGCCGGCTCAGGCATTACGTCCTGGTAGGAGCGAAGAAGATCGTTGACCGTCATTCCTTCTTGCCAGGCGCGTTGGCCCGGCTCGAAGACATGCCCCTCAAGATAAACAACCTGGTTATTGTACGGAAGTATGGGAGACACTTCAATAAAATCGCCGTCTTGCACTTCGAAGGGCGGCAAGTCTTTCGATCCATCGGAAATTCGGACACGAAGCATGGTATGCCTCTCGTGCGCAATGACCCGTTCGACTCTGATCTCAGTAAGATCGGCGGAAACCAGAACGCCGCCGGCAAGATTCAGAACCTGATTCAGATCCGCCGTCCCTTTTAATTCGTAAATCGCCGGTCGGCGAACCATTCCCGCCACAGAGACCTGCGCACCAACTGGAGGGACCTGGATGGTGTCACCCGGTAACAGCCGGTCAATATCGGAGCGAGCCCCATGTAAAAGGAAGTCGTAGAGATCGATGTCACGGACCACCTGGATGCCCCGGAGCTGTTTTAACGTGCGCAGTGAACCGCGGCTGGTCGGGCCCCCCGCGGCATACAGCGCGTTGAGCGGCGTCGAAAGCGAGCTGACATCGTAGGCTCCGGGCCGTTGCACGTCGCCCACAACGTAAACTCGCACCGTGCGCACCCGGCCCAGGGAGATTTCGACGCGCTCATCCTTGAACTGCTTGCCAAGGGATTGCAGAATAGCGCTTTGGGCCTGGGTGATCGTAAGCCCGGAAATCGTAATCGTGCCCGCCGCAGACAGTTCGATTTGACCTTGCCGATCGATCGTTCGGCTAAGCCGCGCCGATTGAGTGCCCCACATATTGACGACAAGGTTGTCTCCTGGCCCAAGAACATAGTCAGGGCCGACTGGCAGGTCGATGGGCAGTTGATCTACATTTCCGGTTCCAAAGAGAAAAGCGTCGCTTCCGAAGCGTCTTAGTCTTTCGTTTGCCGGAATCTCCTGAGAATAGAGATCGCGCAGAGACGGCAGATTAGGATACGGGACAGGGGTAAGTCGACGTACCTCGCTGGGCTGCTCAGCCGGCCTCGGCTGGAGAGGCTGGTACCGGCGTCCAGAATTGGGATACGGATACGGATATTTTGGAACGGCTCCCCTGTTTGCTGGAATTGCTCCTTCGGCCGGCGCACCACTGACCGTCGTCGGTTGTGGATTCGCAAGGTAACCCTCGTTGATGAGCCCCGTGGCTACCTGGCTGCGGAAGTTTGGATTTTGCCGGATGCAGTTGTAGATTCCGTCATCTGAGATTGTCGAAGGATCGACTCCAGATTGTTGACCCGCCAGAGCCTTAAAGGTTGCCAAAGCGTCGGGAGCCTGTTGGAGAATGACGATTATCTGCTCAGCCGACATGTTAGATTGGCCCGGCCCCTGGCCCATTTCCTGTTGATCTGTTGGGTGTTGCGGCTGCGGCTGACCTGACGAACGGTATGGTTCTCCCTGTTGGGCATAATCTCCTTGTTGGTAAGGATAGCCCTGCTCGGAATAATCACCCTGCTGAGAGTAAGCGCCAGAGGGTTCCTCCACCTCCGAGCCATAATTTGTCCCAACGGGGATTTGCGAATTGTACCCGCCTGCACCGGGCATCTGATCGGCGCCGCCGAAGGAACAAACCCCTTGAGAAACGGGCAGACTCACGGACAACGGTTGCTGCTGCTCACCTACACCACTCGTAGCCTGGCCAACTGCGTGTCCGGCGCACCATACAAAGAGAAAAGTGACAAACGAGACAATCAGGGCTTGACTGCATTTGATGCAACTGTTCGGTACTTTGCGAAATCGAAACTCTCTGTTTTTTGTCGTTTTCACTACATCCCTCGAAAGAATCAGCACCATGGTTTGGCGTTCTTGCCCGTCGGAATCGGCGTTTTCTGCCGTGTCAGGAATCATCTCAGAAGCTTATAGTTCGCCCCGGAAGCCACGTGAGCTGGATTGTTATGGCCGTAACCGTCTGCAGGCCAGGAAAATAAATGGGCGCCCTCCAGCGTTCGAGGTCGAAGTTGCCATTAACCTCGAAGTCCTTGCCGAACCGTTTGACCGCTTGGAAATTGATGTCGTTCCGAGCGGTTCCACCGGGAACAAAGATCTTTGACCCGGCTATGGTTTGCGTTGTCGAGTCGGGAATAAAGTCCCTATGCGCCTTCTGATTCCGCCAGCGGGCCTGAATCCACTCATTACCGCTCAGGTTGTACGTAACCCAGGCCTGCTCACCCTTGTCCTCGCGTCCGATCCAGTCGCCGAAGGACTGGACCTGGCTGGTTTAGCCCACTCGTTCAATTTCTTCCTAATACATATGCAAACCGCCGGCGCTGCGCGAGCCGCTTTTGGCGCAGGAACGCTCGATCGCTTGGAGTTCGTGCTCAGAGAGCTGCATGTTGATCGAGCGCACGCGTGGGATTAGGATTGCCATAGCAGACTCGGATGGACTGAGATTGTGCGCTAGATGTTCGTCGGGAATTGGTTTCTAATCTTTACAATCAACAAATTTCAGATTCTACAATTCTACGTAAGTTACTGAATATAACCTAAATGAAGTTTCTTGAATCCCTTATCTCCGACAGGGGTGCGGCAAAATCGATATGACCAATAGGACATCTTGGGGGAGTGTGTTCAGGGCAGGCTTCGCCCCCGTCGGTCCCATTTTGTGGGAACGATACCTAATCACGGACCCCACGCCTCCGCAGGTCGGAGAGGCGCTCTGGAAAGGCCCTTTCGCAGACCGCAGTGATTCTTGCCCGTTTCGGAGGATCGAAATCTTGCTTCACCCCACACGGTCATTTTAAAGTTGAAGGCAGAATATCACAAAAACTTGCGAACTTGAATCAACCGCCCCGCGGCTAACAGCCATCAGCCCGGCTCATGCCGGGAGCAATGCGCCAAGGAACTTTGGTTGAGCGACCGTTCGGGATCTGCCTTCATTTTCCTTGCCTAAATCCCACGCCAAGCCAGGTCTTACCGGCGTTCTGAGCTGACCCCGGTCAGGGGGCTGCGGAAGGACCAATCTGAGGGGTCCGTACCGGCGCGGCCAGTCCGATAAACTCTGTCAGGGTATTGTTACCTTTATTGCTGACCCAAAGATTGCCGCTGGCATCGATAGCAAGGGAGTAGGCTTCGAGCAGGCCGGCATCTGAACCCAGACCACCCGCCGGTGAAAGGACTGTTCCAGGGGCAGACGCGGTCGTGCCAGCCAGTTCGGTCAGAGAAGGGCCCCGGTAATTCGAGATCCACACGGTCCCCGCGCCGTCGATGGCGATGTCATCCGGGTCGACGAGGCTGGCGCTGGTAAAGCCGCCGTTGGAAAGCACAGTACCCGCGCCGGAAATCTCGCTGATGCTGTTGCCGTAGAAGTTGGGCACCCAGACATTGCCGCTTTGATCGATGGCCAACCCCTCCGGTCCATTGCAACAGGCATAGCTGGTGAACTGGCTTCCATCCCGAATAACACGGGTGACAGTCGTACCGCCCTCGTTGCTGACCCAGACGTTATGACTGGCATCGATCGCGGCGGCCACGGGATCGATCAACTGCGCTGACGAGTAGGGGGAGCCGGAAAGTTCCTGGCCCGAACTGGACAGATGCGTCAGTTCCGAATCGCCCCAGTCGGCCACCCAGGCTGAGCCATCTGTGTCGATCGCCACGCCGTTTGGCCAGGTGTACGCGCCTGTCGAGTAGCCGCTGCTTCCGGCCACCGACGCGCCACTGCTATTGAAGACGCTGACCGTGTTTCCCGCCCCCCAGGGACTGGGCCAATTAGTGATCCAGGCGTTATTGTTTGCATCCACCGCTAAGCCGAAGGAGTATCCCAGGCCGGAGCCGGTAATACCCTGCGCAAACAGGGGCGCGCCCAGCGGTGAAAACAGAGACGCGGCGCCGAGGTAGCTGGCAACCCAGACATTGCCCGCGCTATCCAGTCCCAGCGATGTAGGACTGTTCATGCCGCCCCCGGTGTAATTGATAAAGAGCGTCCAGTCGGAAGGCTGCTTAGCTAATGCCGGAGTAAACGCGGAACTGGACGACGCCAATGCATAGAGCGCAGCGACATTATTGGCCGGGTTGCGCACCAGATTGAGTGCGGCGTCCAGGGTATTTTCCGGCGTATCGGTTGGCGTAGTGGTTGCCGAGAACAACTCGCTGCAGGTGCTTCCGCCGCCAGTAGAAGAGGTACAGGCGTTCAGTAGATTTGCCAGCGTGTCGATTTTCGCCGCGGGAGAGCTGCCGTTCGCGGCAAAGGCCGGCCCTGGACTGCTTCCCGTGGAGATGTTCGCCAGCGCCTGGGCGGTAGCAACGGCGTTCTTCAGTCCAACCGTATTGGTGGAAGTTGCGCCTAGATTGCCTCCGGCCGATAGAAACTGCGCCAATGCGTATACGGCGGCCGCGGTGGTGGCTTCGTTGATCGTCACCGGGTTGGTTGAAGCCGCCTCATTGCAAACTCCGAGTACGGTGAGCAGAGTAATGGAGTTATTGTCCGCGGCAGCCGCCGACCCCGGCTGTCCGCCGCGCGCCACCAGGTAGAGCAGGGAATCGGACGACGGGCAGTCGTAACCCGCCGTCACAGAGAATGCTCCCGAATTGCCCGTGGTCAGTGCATTGGGGAGAAGCGCGACGCCGTTTGAGCCGTCGCTGCTGGCGCCCATCGCATACAGCTCGACGGAAGCACCAATCAAAGGCTGCTGGCCAACCAGCGCCTTACCGCTGAAGCCGGGACCTTGATAGCCTTTCGTGCCCGTGGATGAAGCCCCGCCGCAACCGGCAAGAGCGCTTGTCAGGACTCCGGTTGCCAACACGGCGAGAACCGTTCTGGGCGAACGGGTGAAAGGTCGAAGCTGCATGAAAGGAAATCTCTGCGAATTATGTTTGTTCGGAGCTCTCTCTGGGAACACTGCGCCAGTCCATGAGCTTTGCCTGCTGAGACAAAAACAACGGTGAAGAGACTGATCTCCACCGTTGTTCGAACCTCAGCATCATCCCAACGCCGCCCCTGCGTCGCGGATGGACTCTCTTGAATCCAGGAGCTAAACGTACCCGCGCTGAAATTACCGGAGATTCGGCGCCGGCAATTGCAGCGTTCGATTCAATCCGGCTGTTATCGGTTGCCAGAGTTTCTGCGCGCACTAAGACGGCCGCGCGCGTGGGCAATCAGAGCGCCGGCTGAAGCAATCAGCACCAGCACCACGGTCGGATCCTCTGGAGAGTCTTCGCAACCCACCTGCGCACGGACTAAGGCAGGAATGGCCAACACGGCAATTGCCACGATCAGTGCCCAATACTTATTCTTCATCACGTAATCCTTTCGCTGTGAGGACTCGCAATCCTCGATTTGACCGAAAACCCTTCGGCAATTCAGTCTGTTGGCTTTTTGCCGCGCTCCGAAATCACGTATAGGGTTTCGGAGCGCACCGCAAACTCAAGCTACAGATTCCGCCCAGGGGACCTCTCCCCCAGGCTTCACCCGAGGACAGGACTAATACGGGCGGCCGCTGCCAGTATTAGTTCCGTAGATCAAGGGAACGAAGGAAGATTGGCCCCAGGTTGGTGAGCCGGGTCCAAGCAACTGAATCACACCAAAACCGGGGCTACTGGCGAAACTACCCCAGATGGCTCCAGAGGCATCGACCGCCGTCCCGCGCGTTGCATCCACTATGAGGGATTCGCCACCACTTGTTTGGAGTGCGCAAGTTGTCGCGCCGCTGGCGACGTAGCACGGATTAAAATAGACGACCGCGCCGCTGTTGCCGGCGCTTCCGTTCCCATCGTACGGTGCGCTGGGATAGTACATGCTGAAATATCCCTGACCACCGCTGGTGGACTCAACGATGATATTGCTGTCTCCATCGATGAACAAATTACGCTCCACGCCGCCTTGCCAACCGCCGCTAGCAGCGCTGCCGTAAATTATCGACATTCCCTGGGCATAGTTTTGGGCGCCGATCTCGCTGCCGGAGCTCGTGACCTCATTCAGCTCGTCCTCGGAACCAAACCACGCGTTTCCGCTGATGTCGATTACGGAGCCGAAGGAGTTTGAGCCGAAACCGCCATCGAGGAGAACGGGATTGCCGCTGGTACCGGCGGTGGCAAAGGCCGGCGCGGTCAGGCTGTTGTTGCTGCTGATCAGTAGAATCGCCCCTTTGGTGGTCCCGCCGACATTATTCGAGGCAGACCACAAGTTGCCCGCGGTGTCGAAGACGAGGTCGTGAAGGTTCGTCTCAGCCGTTATAGGTGCAGCCGGAGAGCCCGCTTGCACTTCGGTAATCGCGCTTGCGCCCTGAGGGAGTTCCTCAAGGATGCTGGCGCCGGTTTGTGTCCCCAAACCAGAGCCTGCAAGCCAGAGATTGTTGCCCGGATCCACTGTCATGCTGAACCACTCGCCAGTGTTAGTGATTTCACTGCCCACCAGCGTGCCCGTACTCGCGTTCATCTTGGTCAGACCCGAGTGGTCCACCACCCACAAATTGCCAAGGGTGTCGGTAGCCGGTTCGCATCGGGTGCCGGCGCTGCCGCATCCGTTGTTCGCGCCGGCGGTTGCGGCTTCCCAGTTCTGTGCTCCATTGGAAGCGAGGCTATAGATCGTGGGGGGGGTCGTCGTAACATAAACATAAGCGTTGTCGTTAATGTCCGTCTGCAAGCCCCACGGAGCCACTGCGGTGCCGGCGGGCGAGAACTGGTATTCGATGGCGATGGTAAAGTCAAGCGGCGCGGCGGTGAGCGCGGGCGCATAGTAGGCGTTGCTGTTTGCAACGTTAAACAGCGCCGTTGTGGCGGCCGAGGGGATCACAAGGGCGGTTGCCGAATTGCTGACCGGGGCCCCTGTGCCGGTTGAGCCGGTCGCCTCCGACGGGTACTGGGCCAAATCCAGCAGGGCCTGCAAGGTGTTGGTAGGCGCCGAGAGCGATGGGTTAATTGCGATGGCCGCTGTGGACGTGTTGGTCATCAGGATCGTGCAAGGTGCGGTTGGGGTCGTAGTGTCGCCATTGGAGTTAACGCAGGCTTCAACAGAGTTAGCCAGCGAGTTGATGAGCATCTGCGGCACAATTGCTTGAATTGTCGAGCCGGTCGAGACGGTGGAATTGACCGCTCCTGTGGTCTTATTGACCAGATTCGCTGCATTCAAGAAGGCGTGCGCCAGACCGGAGGCCGTGCAAGCAGTCGTTGCGTTGCTGACTACCGTGCAGGCTGCCGTGGCGGCGTTGTTCTTCGCCGGAGCGCTGATGTCTACCGTGGTCCCGCTAACGGTCATGAAGCCGCTGAGCGCATAGGCCGCGGCAATCGTGGTCGGCTCATCGATAATGACCGCGGTAGTGTCCGTAAGCCCACTGCATGGACCGAGTGCGGCCATCAGCAGCGCCGCGGAATTGGACGAATTGGAACCGGTATTTCCACCGGCAGCGACGATATAGGCCTGCTGCCCAGCGGTGCACTTTGAGGCGTCGCCGGTAAAGGTAAAGTGGCCGGTGCTGTCCGTGCTAGTCGTACCCAGCACTGTTCCCGGCTGGCCATAGCCGTAGTTGTTGCCAGACGAAGGAGACGCGATTGTCGTCGTTGCATAGAGAGTAACGGCCGCACCCGAAACGGGGTTTGGACCCCCATGCACTGTTCCGCCGAGACCCACCACAGCGGTGTCTGGGCCAAGGCCTTGGGTAAAGTTGCCATTAGCGCCACAACCGGTCAGGCCCGTAACGCAAAGTGCCGACGCCAACACCCAGACTGAAGTCTGGACGCATAGCCGAGAAGTTCGAATCTTCATATGGTCACCTGATTTCACAGATTGCTGCTACGAGCGAACCTAGGTCGCTTCTGCAACGAATAGAATCGTCGGGTGCAGCGCGAGCAAATAATATACACACAAATCGATTTTGTACAGCATTAATTTTCCTCAGCCCCGTGCAACGGCCTCCGGGGATTTATCAGACCCTTTGCAGCCGGCGGCAGGTCGGTTGCTGGGGTCACCGGGAGTCCTGCCCAGGGGTTCGATGAGGCCCAGGTGGGGCCCTCCATTGAAGATCGAGGTTTTATGGCTTGCACGCCGCTGGCGCTCTCACCCCCTGCAGTTTCTCGTAGTTTGGCTGCGCTTCCGACGATCCGAAGGATAGGGCGCTCACCCGAAACCCCACTGTAATTGGAGAACCGCCGTCAGGCGCCGAGGCGATTCGAAAGAACCCGGAGATACCGCGGCCCCTCCCGAAGGAGAGGCCGCGGCAGGTCCGGACACAATTCACCGATTAGGGATTCACAGTGACCTGAAGCTGGATCTTTTGGGTGATGTTGCCGCTGGCAGCGGTGACGACCACACTGGAGGTGGTGGGCGCTGCCTTGCCGTTGCCGCCGCAGCCGGCAAGCTGCGTGACTCCGATTACGCCAGCGATCAGCACCAGGGCCAGGAAAAGTGTACGCCGCTTCTTCCATCCCAGGAGGCAGACAGCGATCGCGAACGTGGCTCCCTCGGGAAGGAACGGGTTGGAACGGTGTTGGAGAGCGGCGCTGCCGCTCTCGGTTAACGTCAGAGCGGTAGAAGCGCTCTGGCCGTTCGCCGGCGTAACCGTTGCCGGGTTGAAGCTGCAAGTGATGTTCGTTGGCACGGTCGAGCAAGTGAACGTAGTGACGGAGTTAAACCCGTATTGAGGCGTTACGGTAATGTCGACGATGCCGGGTGAGCCTGGCGAGACAGTTACCGTCGCCGGAGCGACCGAAGCGGTGAAGTTCGCGGTCGTGGCAGACACAGTGTAGGTTGCGGTTGCAACCGAGCTGAGCGCATACCCGGGCGCGATCGCCATCGCATTGACGGTTGCAGAGCCGGGAGTCGTGAAGGTAAAGGGCGCCGTGTAGAGGGTGGCCGTCCCAGCGGGCGGGAGGTTGGGCACCCCGTTTGTGATCGGAGCGGAGCCGTCGGTGGTGTAGTAGATGGCGGCGCCGGCTAGCGTGTCCGCGATGGTGATCGTGTTCAATCCCCCGCTTAGATACAGGGTCGTGCCGTTCGCCGGGCTGATCACCGGGGTCGTGGCGGCGCTCACCGGAACGACGGTGAGGAACGCCTGGACCTGCGCCGCCGCCGCGTATTCGGGGCTGGCAGTGGTGTCAGAGGCGGCCTCGTCGGCGTCAATCACGAGCGTACCCAGACCGGTTGCGGTCAGCACGCCGCTGGTGCTGATCGATCCGGTGCCGGTGCTCGACGGGTCAATGGTGAGGGTGACCGGCTTGCCCGAAGCGCCGCCGGTTGCAGCCAGAGGCAACGTGGACCCGTAGACAATAGTTGCAGGGGCGGTCGCCAACGTGCCGGATGGCGAGGTAAAGACGATGTTTTGTGACGCCGGATTGACCGCGACTTGAACGGTCAATGAGCCCGCTGCGTAGCCGGGGCTGGCGGCCTGGCTAATCGCCAGAAAGACCGCACCGGTGCCGGTAATCGTCAAAGCCTGGGGTGGAAAACATGCTGGACCGGTGGCGCCGCCTGCACCGCTGACAGTGCCGGGGCCGGTCTGGTAAGCAAAGCAAATCGGCGCGGCAGTGGAGGTCGTGTTGGAACTGGTCGCAAGGAGCGGAATCGGGGTTGTCGTGTAAGGCGTCGTGGTTGGTGTCAGGTTGGTGAGTCTTTGCGTCAGCGCAGCGACCGTGAAGGTATTCACCTTCTGCGGCGCGGGCGCGTAGAAGGAGTTACCCGCCTGGTTCGCGTCGATGGTGCAGGTGCCGTTATTGGTGAAGACCACGATCCCCGTGTTTAACCCCGTGCACACGGTGGGTGTGGTCGTGGTGAAGACGACCGGCAGACCCGAGGTCGCCGTCGCGGCCAGAGCGACTGGCGCTGCGCCAAAGTTGACCTTCGTCGTAGCTGCTGAGGGCGAGGTGACGGTGATGGTCTGCGCCATCGCGGCTACGCCGGATACCGGGAACGTTCCGGTGTCGCCATCGGCGGCGTTGGTGGCGGTCATGGTCGTGCTATAAGGACCCGCCTCCGAGGCGCCGGGCTTAAACGCGATGGTCACCGGGAAGCTGGAGCCGCTTGCAAAGGGCAGAGTGTTGCAGCTTGAGCCGGTGGTTTCGACGCCGCTGAAGCCATAGCCGGTTGAGTTCTCGACGAAAGTCAGATTGGACTGCGCGGAGCACGCGGCGCCGGCGTCTACTGCTGAAACATTGTTCACCGACCCCTGGCCTGCAGGCTCTGCCGACCACGCCTGGGCAGTGTCCACAACCGAGCCGATTGCCAGGAAGCCGGCTGTGTCATTTTGGGTTGTGGGGTTGGAGTTCACAAAGTAGAAGTTGCCATTGCCATCCGGGACAATGGTCTTCGCGCCCTCTCCGGAGATGGGGATGACGGGCGGATTGCCTGCCAGCGCGCTCCCGTTGTTCGCGATTTCGAACACGCCGTCGGATTCGGTGCCAAAGTAAACGTTGCCCGCCCCATCGGTGACAACCGTCGTGATCGCATCGTTGCATGGTGTGCCGCTTGAAGGGGTCGCACACGCCGGCGTCAGCGTTGCGAGCAGCGTCGGGGTGGCTGCCCAGGTCTTGCTCGTGGAGTTGTACGGCACCTGGTAAAGGTGGGAAGAAGTGCTGATTCCGTTTGTCGCCCCTGAATTCGAAATGAACGAGTCGGTGAAGTACACGTTGTCGTTTTGATCGACGGCGATGGCGCCGGTGTAGAGTTGGCCACCGGAACCGGCAGGCTCAACGTAGATCTGGAGCGGCGCAGGCGCAGTGCCCGCCGCTGGATAGAGACAGGCCGTGTTGCACTCGAAAACCGAGTACGGAGCGCTCGGGGTCGCTGAACCGGCATTTCCGTCGGTGGTGAAAAACAAGTTGTGTTGACTGTCGACCGCGAGACTTGCCACGTTGAAGCCGTAATTCCCGTTGCCGAGGTTGATCTGGCAGATTCCCGCAGTATCAGGCAGCTGGCCGATGCCGGCGCAGGCCGCTGGCGGCGTGCCAGTCGAGCCAGAGCCGCTGCCCAAAAATGCACAAGTACTGCTCGTCGGACAGACCGAACTGATTGGCCCGTAGGTTCCCACCCCGTAGAGCCCTTTGGCGGTGGTGTTCACGGGAATTTTATAAATAACGTTGCTGGACTCGCCCGAAATGTAGAGGTTGTTGTTCCTATCGATGGCGATGCCGCCGGGAAGAATGTCGCTTTCGCCAATGACTGTCATCACCGCGTTTTGGTTTGTGAATTGCTCGACGAAACCTCCGGTAGAGGTGCCGGCCACGAAGACGCCGAAGGAATTGACGGCCGCGGAATGGCCGCCGGGAGAGGCGGGGCCCCAGTTGCCGCCGACCGTGGCGACCGTCCCAATCGCGAAGGTGGCAGCGCTGTTGGTCTCGTTCGCTCCCCAGATTTGCTGGCTGACGACGATGGGTGTTTGTCCAACAGCGATCGCCGACGCGAACAGCAGGATAGCCAGCATCGACAGCAGGGCAACGCAGGTTCCTCGCGGCGAGCGCCCGTTGAGTCTGAACCAATTCGTAAGCATCACAATTCCTCCGGTATAAACCGTTAGTGATCGGAACGGCCTATGCGTTTAACGCCATATTCTAAAACCCAGCGGACAACTCCGCCATTTCCGGTCAAGCGATTCTGCTGCGTGCATCGACGGTTTGAGCGCCCCATCTACGCTCGCGCTGAGTGTCCTGCTAAAGCGTCATGTATGAACTGTCGTTTGTTGCGCGCTCCGGCCCAGCCCCCATGCGCTGGCGGGGATGGCCCAGAATGCGAGAACCAAGGAGGCAAAACGGAGTGCGGCGCCGCGCGTTCCCGTACACCTGCACGCAGCCTGCCGCAACCACCGCGGCCGCCGGTGAACCGATGCGCAAGCACGCTAAATCCCCAGCCAAAGCCGTCCCCGATATCGCCTTCATTGCGCCTGCCCGAAGCACAATTCGATTCCGAGTGCCCCGGACGCCGCGTGCGAATAGATGCGCTGAAAAATGCAGGATTATTCTCGTTCCACCAGTTATGGTTGTCAAGAAGATTTATGCAGGGGCCTGAAATAGCGAGGAGCAGCGAGTAAATCGCTTAGGTTGACGAACCGTAACGACCCGAGTCAAAGCAGGATAGACCTGCGCGGTACTCCGCAGGCTCGCTGCGGAGGAGATTCGTTCGCGCTCTTCCGGCCCGGCTCCCGTTTCTTCGCCCCAGTCGCCAGGGCGCATTGATGAGGCGCGGCCGGGGCATCGGCGAATGATCGCCCTGGTTCGGAAACCGATCGGCTTATCAAGGGCCGCGCAGCCAAACCGTCACAGATTATTGTCTGGACTGCCCCGAATTCCCGGAAGGCCGGATTCCACGACGCGATCAGCCCGCGGGGTGATGCGGGGCCATCTGGCTCAGAAAACGGCCACATATTCGTAAATCAATTTATTCGTGGGTTAAGATCGGTTTTTCGTTTTGAAGTTTATTTGAAAAATCCCTTGACCTTGATCGCTCGCAGGCCACATAATTTCAGACCGAATCAGCTCATCGATTTTCGGGGCACTGTTTCGCTCGCGACCACGTGGTGGTGCAATCGTCCGTGGATGGTGCGATCGTTCATCCGTCTTACTCCGAATCTCGCACAGCTTGGCAGCCGATGGGGGGTTGTTACGATGACGCGTTTTCCTGGATTCAGGCCGGCCTTCGCATGTTTGGGGTTACTGATCGCGGCCCTGCTGTTATGGCAACCGCCCGCTTTGGCGCAAGAAACCACAGGCACTGTGTCCGGCGTGGTGCAGGACAAGACGGGCGCAGTGATCCCCGGTGCCTCAGTCTTGGTGACGAACTTGGACAATAACTCCGAACGCAAGACGGTGAGCAACGCCACCGGTGAGTTTTCCGTGCCCGGGATCACGGCGGGCCTCAGGTACCAGGTGCGGGTGGAAATGCCGGGCTTTTCGACCTGGCAGTCGCAGCCGTTCCCGCTGCGGCCCGGGGATCGGATCAGCTTCACCGATATCCGCATGCAGCTGGAGACGGCCACCGCCTCGGTGACCGTGGAAGCCTCCGACAACCAGACGATCAAGCCTCTGGATACGCCGGAGCGCAGCGATGTGATTACGGCCAACGATTTGGATACACTGGCCATCCAGGGCCGCGACGCGACGGAGCTGATCGGAATGCTGCCGGGATTCGCCATGGTCAGCAACCAGGTCAACAACCAGGGACCGAACACCGCGGTGGTGGGCATGAGCGGTCCCACCGGCTCCTTTTCCGCCAATGGTGCCGGCCCTACCGGATTGGCGACCATTCTCGACGGCGTCTCCATCCAGGATATCGCTAACAATACCGGCACCGTGCAAATGGTGAATCAGGAAATGATTCAGGATATCAAGGCCACCACGTCGACCTTCAGCGCCGAATATGCGAAGGGGCCCGCGGTGCTGAACGCCAATACCAAGGCCGGCGGCACCTCATATCACGGCGACGCATACATGTATTACCGCAACACCGTGCTGAACTCCAACGACTGGTACAACAATTATCTTCAGCAGTCACGTCCCCCCGGAACCTTTTACTATCCCGGTGGGCAGTTTGGCGGTCCACTGTGGATTCCGCGGACCCAATTCGGACCGCACAATAAGAAGCTCTTCTTCTTCGTGGGTTTCGAGTACTACAACCAGAATTACTCACCGGAGACCCTTGGCTCGTGGGTTCCAACCATGTCCGAGCGCCAGGGCGACTTCAGTCAGCAGTCACTGAACTCCGAGTTATGCGGCGCGCGTCCCGACGGTCAACAGAATCTGAATGCGGTCCAGCCCTTGTGCTATACGGAGAACTACCTGCCGAACGGCCCTGCCGTCGCGAACGGCAACGTAGCTCAATATGCCAATTCCTCTGGCGCGGCGCTGGTCAACTGGCTGCCGCTGCCCAATGCGGATCCGTTTGTCAACCAGCAGGGTTACAACTACGTCCAGCCGGTCGTCCAGACGCAAAATGGGTCGATACTTCATGCCCGGGTCGATTTCAACCTGAGCGACTACAACAAGTTTTATGCCACCTACGGCCGTCAGTCGCAAATCACGCGAGGAGCCTGTCGCCCAGGGATATGTTCCCTTCTGGGCCATGCAGTATCCAGGGGGCGTCACGTCGGGCGACATTTCGAATATCTTCTCCCTGCACTATACGCGGATCTTCGGCGCCAGCGTCATCAACGATGGCCAGCGCTTCCATGTCCTTCATCAGCAACCCCGGCAATATGGGCAATCCCCAAGCGGTGAGCCGGTTCTACATGAATAACTACAACTGCTCGAATGCGGCCCTGCGCGCCACGGCGATAATGCAACAATTCCGGCAGCGACAACTTCAGCTACTTAGGGGAATACAAGAGCAACGGGGACTATTCGGTGCCCGCCCTGTCGGACTACGGCGACCTGGGCTATCCCAACATGCACATGGCGGGCGGCTTCTACAACAATCAGATCAGGATGAAGAAGGTGGTGCCGACGCTCGCCGATACGGTGAACTGGGTCAAGGGACAGCATAGCTTCGCATTTGGCGTTTATGCCGAACGGGGCATCTTGAACGGAGATGCGGATTATGCCTCGGCATTCCCCCAGGGCGAGTACAATTTCAACCCAGGCAATGGCTACTATGAGTTCAACGGCACTCAGGGGCAGCCATACTCTAACGCCCAGAACATAAACTGCGAGAGCCCCGATCCACAGGGCACCAGCCGCCTCTCGGGCGCCGCCGACTTCGGAGCCTGCATCAACCCTGTGGCCATGATGTACATGGGCTACGCGGACAGCTTTACGCAGACCAACTTCTCGCCCATCGTCGACATGCAGTACACCTCGCTGGCCGGGTTCGTCAACGATTCATGGAAGTTGCATCGGTTGACGATGGTGCTCGGCGCCCGTATCGAGCACCTCGGACCATGGTTCGACCGCCACGGCAATGGCCTGGCCACGTTCTCCCCCTCGCTTTACGCCAACGAATGCTCAAACGACGACGCAAGCCCAACCGGCCCCCCCATTCTGCGCAACTGCGGCAACAGCTACGGCCTTGCCGGGAATCACATGGCACTCTGCGAACCCATCCATCGCCAACTCGGTGAGCAATCCGCCCATGATTTACTTCTCGCCGCGAGCTCGGCGCCTCAATCGATATCTTTGGGATCAGGGCAGGACGGTGCTGCGCGGAGGGTGGGGCACCTATCGCAACGAAGAGGAGTTTAGCCCTTATGCTCTGGCGGGCGCCACCGCGCAGGGTTACAAGACGAGCAACAGCGTGGGACAGGAGAACTTTGCTCTGATCGACAACCAGTCGCCGATCAATCCTCCCGATATCGACGTGGAAACGCTCAATCCCTCGGATAACGTGCGGCCCATCTATTACCAGTTCAACCTGACCATCGACCAGAAGTTGATGTGGAATTCGCTATTGGAGTTTGCCTTCGTCGGGAGGCGAAAGCAGGAACCTGCCTACTTACAATGCGGGCGGCCTCACCACAGGGTCCGCCCCGGGGGTCACCAATGCGGGGGTCAATGGCTATAACGGCGCTTCGGATCTGAATGTGATTCCCTTGGGCACGTTTTTCGGCCCCACGTTCGCGCCTGGCGAAATCCCCGCCAATGTCGCTATTGGATGCACTTCGCCAGCCAGTCTCGGCGGTCTGTGCACCCAACAGACGGACTTCTTCCGGAAATATCCTTTCTACCAGCACATCTATTCGCTGAGTCACGACTTTTACGCGAACTACAACAGCCTGCAAGTCTCATGGAACAAGTCGGCGGGAATGGTGAGTTGGGGCGCCAATTACACCTTCTCCAAGGATCTGGCGACGGCCGCGTCTTACAGCAACGCGCTCGCCGATCCCCTCAATCTGCGCAACGATTACAATCCGGCCACATTCGATCGATCGCAGGTCTTCAACATTCATTACCTTGTCAATTTAGGAAAGCGCTATAAGGGCGGCAATCGCTTGCTGTCCACCGTCGCCAACGGCTGGCAGGTTTCCGGTATTTCCACTGTGCAGAGCGGTCCCGACCTGCCCTCGGAGCAGGGCGAAAATTTCGGGTTTGGGTCCGGGACGATTCAAGCCACTCAGGTCTCGCTGGAAGACGCAGGGCGGGGGCGCGAGCCAGGATCACAATTGCGCGAACACCTATGGCATCCCAGCCGACAGGAACGGCGCCACGCATTGCGTGTTTAACATCAACTCGGTCGTCTGGATGGGCAGTCCCGATTACGAGCTGATGCCGACCGTGACCGGCAACCCGAAGGCACACCTCGGGAAGAATCAGTTCATCAATCCAACGGCGTTCGGAGTTCCGCTGCCCGGAGGCCCCACGACTGGCCCGTATGCGCTCTCAACCAACCCCACCGGACAGGGGCAATATCGCCTCCCGTATATTCACGGTCCGGCATTCTCGCAACCATAATCTGTCGCTGTTTAAGGGCTTCTCGATGGGAGAAGGCAAGACTCTGGAATTCAGGGCTTCCGCCTTCAATTTCCTCAATCATCCTCTGGTCTCTTTCAACAACAACGACCCCTCGAATCTGGAGTTGGGTAATCTGCTGAACGCAATTCCGGGACAGTCCCTTACAGCGTCGGAACTGGGATACAAGAACTTCGGGATCGCGAATATTAAGTACGGATCGCGCTTGATGGAACTGAGTGGGAAATTTACGTTTTGACGAATCGCCCCGCCGGACCGGCGTGCTCAATGCCGGGTGGCCGTGGAAGGCATGGATCGGCGGCAGAGAATCTGCCGGCCAGGCGGGGAAAGCGCGAAGGCGGCCGGTGCGGCTGGCCTCAAAATGCGAGAGGCGACAACGCCTCTCGCGAGGGATTATGCAATGAGATTGTTGGGGAGGGTTTTCATGGCCATCGGGATTGCAGCGGATTTTCGCCGGATGACACGTGCCGGGGTTTGGTCACTCGCAGGAATGCTGACATTTTGCGCAGCCGCAGTGGGGCAGGCTCCGCTGGTGAACGTGGGTTCGGTGGTTCCCATTCCCGTCAACACCAGCATGAACCAGATTTACAAGATCCTCTTTTACAAGGGGAATGTCCTGGCGCTCGACGCCGGAGCCGACGTGCTCTATCAGTTGCCGCCCGGCGCAACGTTATGGAATAACATCAGTGGACCAGCACGAAACGCGAATTTCCTCGGGGGTGGCTACAACAGCCAAAGCATGGCCATCGATGCCCAGGGCAACCATCTACATTACCGTCACGAATCGCCCCTCCGATGCCGGGACCGCCCTCTTCTGGCGGTTTCCTTACGATGCGCAAAAGAATACGTGGGATATTTCGACCGGCCGACGCTTGGGGCGGCAACATCATCGACCCGAACAACCCACCCACCACGTTCGTGGCTGAGGCGGGGCAGGGCACGGTGGACGTTCAGTTCGAAAACAGCCCCGCGATGGACGGCAGCGGAACGTTGTACTTTGGGGCCACTCAGAATCAGATCTACTCGGTCCAGGTAGACAAAGACGGCAATGCGGATCTTCCCACCGTCACCGCGACGACCATTATCAACACAACGTCAGGTGGCGGGGTACATATGGCGATCGATGCGGTGGGCAACATCTACTTCGTCGAGGGCCACGCCATTACTGCCACCGGCAACCCCCCGTCCGCCCTGCCGGCACCACCGGCATCTGGTTCGTCCCCGCAGGCGTGACCAACATCAAGGGAATCAACGGGACGGCGGAGCAGTAACTGCAATCGAACGGCTGGAGGGTCGACAACAACCAGGAGAGTAGTACAAGTCCTGTTGTGTATGCCGGCGTGACGCTCGACGCCGCCGGCAACCTCTATATGACCTCTGAAGTGAACAGTGGCTACGCCGAGACCTTTAACGGGCTGTGGGAGATTCCGAATGTTTGCGGCCCGGCCAAGGTGACGGGGGCGAATCTCAACACCTGCATGGAGGATGGCAACATTGAGCTGCTGGCTCCTATTCACCGGCAACCAACCGTTGGCAATCGATTCGCGGGGCTACATCTGGTTCACTCCTTATCAAGCAGTTTTGCTCCGCCCGGGGGGCGCCAAACAGACGTGTACTCAATTGGTGTGTTTGCTCCGGGCGTCCTTAACCTGAACTATCCGGCTCGCGGGTCCTTCGCCGACCGGGGACAGCGGGGCCGGCAGGGATACTGTACCTGAGCTTCAACGGGACGTATACGCCGACCGCTTTTCAGTTTTCTTCCGCTTCGGGCAACGCGTCGGAGTTCGGATTGACACTGACGAATCCGCTTCCAATCCTGCGTCTGGCACCCCCGCGGTTCCGTGCAACGGTCTAACAGGCAATGTTGGTGGAGTCTACAACACGTATTCGACGACGGGTTCCTGCCTATTATGGGTCACGCTCGACCCAACCGTCCCCGGACCCGTTTCCGGCGTGCTTACGATATACGGGACAACAGGCACCCCTCCCGTCAACGCCCCCCCCGTCAACGTCTATCTGAACGGAACCGGGCAGGGGTCGGCGGTTGCAATGCTCGACTCGCCTCAGTTGAATACGCTAGCCGCTCCCACGGCGTTTAACACTCCCGGGCAGGTGGCCTCCGACCCGATCGGCGACACCTGGGTCGCCGATTCCGGTGAAAAACAGATCCTCTATTTCCCCGCGGGTTCCTCCAGCGCATCGGGGAAGTCGATCGGGGCTGGACTCTCGGATCCCACGGGCGTTGCTGTGGACGGAGCGGGCGATATCTATTTCGCCGACTACAACTCCAGCCAGAAGCTGGGCACGGTGTACGAGATTCCTTGGGTTCCCAACACGTCCAAGGCAGGCGGCGCCTTCGGTTCCCAGATTGCCCTGAGCACCAAGGCCATGGGTCTCGGCGACAATCTCAATCTGGCAGTCGACGGCAGCGGCGATGTGTTCGTCGCGGATCCCGACAATGCCCGGGTGGTAAAGATTCCCACTCCTGCTCAGGCCTTCCTGGTAGTCAACCCCGAAATTGCTGGCGACACCACCACCCAAGCCACCGTTACCGTCGGCTCCGGATTCACCGCGCCTTCGGCGGTCGCGCTTGACTCTTCCGGCGACGTGTACGTTGCCGATGGCAAGAGTTTGTATGAAATCTCAGCGTTTCCGTTCAATGCGCAGACTGCGATCACGAGCTCCCTGCCTGCTCCCGTCACTGGCCTGGCGGTCGATGCCTCCGGGTCGGTGATTGCGGCGCTCAGCGGCGAAGGTCTGTATCGCATCCCTAACATCGTCACCAACGGTGTCGGCGCCCTGAGCGTGAACAGTGCAAGTCTAATTGACACCTCCTTCACTTTGCTCGGCAACTCATCCTGCGGCGGCCCGGGTGCCTGCACCATTACCACCAACGTTACTTCGCCCCGTGGCGTGGCCTTGGATCAACAGGGAAATATCTATGTCACCGATATGACGAACGGGCCGAACCTCTATCAGATGAACGTTACCGAGGGATTCGTAAACTACGGCGTAGGCCTCACCCCCCAGGTCGCCGACGAGCAGGACCTCGTTCTGTTCAATATCGGCAACGAGCCTCTGAACTTGACGCCCGGTTTATATAAGTTTAGCGGGCCGGACCTCGCCGATTACTCCTTGACTGCGCCGAGCACAGGCTCGGAGTGCGATACCACGGGGGTCAAAGCCGTGGCTACCGGCTCTTCCTGCTCATTGGGGCCGACTTTCACGCCACCCGGCGCTGCTAAGCACGGACCTCACTCCTAATATCTATTCAGGCGATACCCTGTCGGTTCCAACCAACGCGAGCAACATTGGGGGGGGCGGCGGCACGGCGACCACGACTTTGCAGGCTGCTTCAATCAATAACCTTGAAACCACACAAACGAGCGTCGTAGTTAACCTTACTTCCAGCACCTATCCGGGGAGCGCAACGGTCACGGTTAACATCGCTCCGGCAGCTAACTCCACCTACACCTACGCCCTTCCCTATGCGCCCCTAGGGACGGTCGTACTGACCCTGAGTTGCGCTTCACCGGGCTGCACGCAGGCTTCGATCGTGGAAACAGGGACAGCACAGCTCGGCAGTGCGGGTCAAGCCACTTCCGTTACGTTTAGCAATCTGCCGACCCTCGACGGCGGCAACTACAATCTGACCGCCTCGTACCAAGGAAGCGTCCTCAACCTGATGGCAAAGTCATCGGGTACTGCGACCTTTACAGTAAATACGGCAACTCCGGTCATCACCCTTTCCCAACCCGTGGGCGTTATCCCGAATGCTACCAACGGGGTGTACTACATGCTGCAGGGCGTACCAAATACGCTCGTGGCCAACGTCTCCTCGGGGGTCGGGACCCCCAGCGGCACCGTCGCCCTCTGGAACACCCCGGTGATAACCAACGGAGTTTGTACCCCCGGAACCGCAGGAGCCGATGAGGGCACGGCGACCTACACCTCGGGCCAGAATTGGACATTCTCCACAGGCAGCCTGGCTTCAGCCGCCTACAGTCTCACCGCCTGCTACGGCGGGGATGAAAACTATTCCCCGGTTTCCACTTCGGTGCCGGTGAAGTTCCAGATCATACCTCCGAGCGTGCTGCTCACGGCCAGTCCGGCTTCGGTGACAACCAAGGCTGGGACGCCGGTGGCTTCCACCATTACCATCCAGTCGCTGGTCGGGTTCTCGGCGCTCTCTGGGGCCAACATCACCTGCCAGATCGCTCAGCCGGATACGCTCCCGTTTTATTCGGAATGCACGTTCAACAACCCACAGCCCGTTATCTGTGCGCCGACCGCCACGAATAATTCCTGCACACCGGCGACGACCGTGCTCACGCTCACTACCAATATTCCCGTCAACATCCCCGCCAGTGCGAGCAACACGCAGAGGCCTAAATCTTTTACGTCGCCATTGAGTTTGGCGGGGATTTTCGGCTTGGGGCTGTTGGGACTTGCTCTGCGCAGGAGAGCGATTTTCAATCGATACCTGCTTAACCTCGTCTGCTTGGTGTTGTTCTTTGCCGGGACGGTAATGGGCATAACGAGTTGTACCAACTCTGGCTACACCCATACGCCGAAGGTTCCTGTCTACACGACTCCGAGCGGCACCTACCGCATCAGCATCCAGGTCTCGGATACTCGAACGGGCGTGGTGGAATCGCTGCCCTTCACGCTGGGGGCCACCATTCAGTAATCCGGGGTTGTTCCGGAGCAACCGGTTTCCTTCAGGGCGGGCAGTTGGCCTCAAGAAACCGCCGAATTCAGGTTCATTTATGCCGCGAGTTCAATCATCGGGCAAGGTTGGTATGAGTTTTCCAGGGAGACATATCATGTTCAGCAAGTCATTCACGTCGCTGTGCCGGTTCTCCGGATTTACGCTGACGGCCGTGTTCCTGGCCGCATGCCTCTGCGCGGGAGTCCGGGCGCAGACCACGCCGGCTGCTATCGCCAGTTTCGCTGCCGGGGTGAACCATGCTACTGCCGCCAACTCGAGCTGCGCGTCATCGTGCAATATCGGGACTCTGGGCACCATTGCGAATCTCGCTACCGATAGCTTCGGGGACGTGCTCGCAGTGGACGCTAAGAACGGGGCGCTGTATGAGTTTCCTGCCGGCGGTGGAGATGCAATAGTACTCGTTACGGCAGGTGGACTAGCCGGTACCCCCGTCAACGTCACAGTCTCCCGCGCGATTGTCACTCCTGGAATCGCCATCGACTCTGCGAACAACCTGTATATCGAGGGCGGCTCCTGCGTCCTGATGTACCCCTACGATTCGACGAAAAATACTTGGGATGCATTGTCCGCGCTGAATTCGGGCGCCACTTCCTCGAGTGCGTGCGGAGGGCCCTCCACCTTCTACAATTTCGGAACCACAACGCAGCCCTGGGGAATTGCCATTAACACAAGCCAAGCTCTCCGAGCCTTGTGGTCGGGACCAGCCCGGCCGGCGCCTCTGCCGGCAGCAGCATTGTCAGCATCCCGGTCACTGGTGCCTGGGCTGCCCCGGTTGCCGGCACGCCAACTACGATCGTTTCGGGCATGGCGGGAGCGCCGATTTCGGTTACTCAAGACTCGTCTGGCAACATCTATTTCGTCGAGGACGGTACTGGCGCCCTATCGGGCGCTTACAAGATACCCGCCGGGCAAACCGGGCTGACGTCGGATTCCGGACTTGCCCGAATCAATCCTTCATCACTGCCTCAAGTAACGGGAGTGGCTGCTGATGTACAGGGCAACGTCTACATCGGCGACGACACCCTGGGCGTCTTTGTGCTTCCCCAGGGGGCAACATCTTCCAGCTCGGCCTTCCTGCTCACAACTGTGACCGCGCAGGGCGGAGTCGCATTTCTTGGCAACACCGGCCTGGTTGTTCCAACCACCCAAACGCAATCGAACGGCTACGGGGACGTTGCTGAAATCTCATTCGGCGCAGCCCAATTCGGCGCGGTAGGGGTAGGGGCAACCCCAGCCTCGGAACAGGTGACCTTCACTTTCAACGCCAGCACAACCCCGGCGAAGATTGAAGTGCTCGAGGCCGGCAAGAGCACTCCCGACTTCATGGTCAACGCCGGTGCCAAAAGTACCTGCTTGTCGACCCAATTGCTGCCTCCATACGCAGCTCAGACCGGTTGCCCGGTTTCTTTAAGCTTCGCCCCGCTGGCGGTGGGCAATGTCTCCGCCACGCTGGTCATGCTGGATGCGAATAACAATCTGCTGGCTTCCATCCCCCTTGACGGAAGCGGGATCAGGCGCGGCGGTACAGGCTCTGCCCGCTGCGCAGTCGGCCATCGGCGCCAGTAGCAGTCTTGTGAATCCCACCCAAATCGCCGTGGACGCTGCCGGCAACCTCTATGTTGCCGATCCCGGCCTCAAAGCGGTGGAGATGTACCCCTCGGGTTCTGGGTCGAGTACGGCCGGAACTTCCGTTGGCACAGGCCTGAAAGCTCCCACCGGCGTGGCAGTAGACGGAGCCGGCGATGTTTTCATTGCCGATAGCGGAAGCGTCTACGAAGTGCCGGAATCCGATACTGCCGCCGGGCTGAATGCCAAGGGTCAGATCACGCTGAAAACCGGCCTCGGCTCCCAAGTCCAGTTGGCCGCCGACGGCCTTGGCGACCTCTATATATCGGACGTGAGCAACCAGAAAGTGTATGAGCTGGAGAATTTCAGCACAGGCTTGAATACCAGCCTCCCCGGCGTCTTGGCCCCTCAAACCGTCACGCTCTCGGGTGCCGCGGTCAGCGCGCCCTCTGCCATCGCGGTTGATCCCTACAACGACCTGTTTGTGGTCGATGGCGGAAGTGTGTACGAAATCACGCCGACCGGAACCCAGACGCAGGTGCTTAGCGGTCTAAGTGGCATCAATGGCGTGGCCGTCGATCCATCGGGTTCCGTCTTGGTCGCCGCAACCGGCGGCGCGGTTCGTATTCCTTACGTGAGCGGCGCCCTGAACCCCGCGAACGAGACAACAGTGGCCACCGGCGTTACCAACCCCACCGCCGTAACCCTGGATTCTCTAGGCAATATCTACGTGGCAGACGGCTCTGCGCTCGACGTGAACTTCAACAGCGCAAGCGCGGGTCTCAATTTCGGAACATTAACTGCAGATCCACCGGCCGCGGGCTCGTCGACGACGCAAACCGCGACCCTGCTGAACTATGGCAACGCGCCGTTGAAGGTGACCGGCTACAACAGCGTGCTCAGCTATTTCCTGCCCACCACCGCAGCAGCCGGCTATTCTGAGACCGATTTCACCGAGACAGCGGATACTTGCTCCGGAAACACGATTGCCGTCGACTCGACCTGCACGGCAACCATTACCTTCAGCCCCGTTCCCGGCGACGGAGGCAATCTGACAGAGCAAGTTTTGGTTGAGGGCAACGTGTCCAATGCTCCTGTGGGAGTAAACGCCACCGGCGTGGCTCCAACGTTGGCCAGTGTCACGGTGACGGCGCCGACCAGCACCACCGGCACCATCGAGAATGTTCCAGTTTCGGTGACCGTAGCGCCCAAAGTTTCCGGCGGTCCCACGCCCACGGGAACCGTCACCCTGACGGTGGTATACGGCAACAATGTGCCTATCACCTACCCAGCCCTGCCGACCAAGTACCAGCTCACGGTGCCGCTCCAAAATGGCGTGGCGACGTTCAATTCGGCTGTTGCGACAGCACAAGGGATGCTTTTTGGGGGGCTGCCCATCGCAAACTACACATTCACTGCCCGCTACAACGGAGACACCGAGTATACCTACGCGAATTCGAGCGCGTCAGCTCCCGTTTCGGTCACCAACTCGGTGTCGTCCGTGCTCATCGAGCCCAATATACCCCTTTGCACGTCGACCTCCGAAACCGACTGCGCCACCGCGGTCAATACGCCTCCCGGCAGCCCGCAACAATTGGAGCCTTATACGCTCCCCTGCACGTCGGGCCCTCCGGGCAACTGCACCACCAGCTATAACTGGGGCCAGCCTGCAAGCAACCCCCCGGGTTACCTTGTTGTTGCGGCCAATGGTTGCATCGGCTGCGTCGGCTCTTGGGGGAGTGACGGCACCGCCCCGCTATGGGGTTACAACTATCCTTTGACTATTTCGTCGGCCAGCGGCGATCTCTTGGTTGGCACGGCCGCCTACGAAGGCCAAGCGACTCCGGTTGGTGCGAACTTAGGCTCGGTGAACTACAACGGGACGAGTGGGTCCCTCTGCGGCAGCGGAGCGGGCAGTCCGTCCATTATCAACGTGGGCCAAGTGAACGGCGTCGACATGGCGCAGTTTCCGGTTCAATGCGCCCCCATCATCGGCATCAACGGAGCGGTGGTTCCGGTATTCATGGCCTATTTCACATTCACTCCGCAGTATTCCGGGGAATTTAACGATCTGAGCCGACAATGCAATCCGAACTACAAGAGTTCGACGGCAGCGCCCGTCAACATCTGGGGGGTGGCGCATCCCGTGGTGCAGATCAGCTCCAGCCCGGCAGCGCTCGTGTGTGGCCCCCGGATCTTCGGTATCGGCCACGCTCACCCTCACTTCGGTCCTGGGATATGGATATATTGACCGCGACAACGGACCAACCCAAATTCCAAATTATGCCATGCCGCTCGCCTTGCAGTGCCAGGGCCTGCCCGCGTACGCCTCGTGCTCCTTCACCTATCCGGCTCCCAGTCCGTTGGACCGGCAAGCCACCCCCTATCCGGTGGGGAGCCTTGCAGCACCCTACAATACCGTCCGCTTTCTGCCCTTCCAGGGTTTGTTATGCCAAAGCAGCATTCCGGTTGACCCCACCACTCCTCCGCCACCACCGCAATATTGCGCCGTCGATATCGGCCCTCCACCTGGATTCGTGAATGGGCTCGGGGTAAATCATGGTGGCGCTACGCCACCCTGTGACGCGAGCGATGGATGTCTGGGCCCCGGTACCGTCATCATGACCATTACCACCAATGTGCCGTTGGGCACTGTCTCGAGCCGCAAAACATACCAGGGCGGCATTGCTTTCGCAAGCATCTTCGGGCTGGGCTTGCTTGGCCTGACTTTCCGTAGAAAGGTCACTCGGTTTCGAAACCTATTGATGATCGTTTACGCACTGCTCTGGGGCGGCGCGCTTATTGGAATAAACGCGTGCAGTACCACGACCCTCGGCACAGCAAAGACCGGGGTTACGTCGGCTGGGAGCTACTGGGTTACGGTCACCGCGACTCAGGCGGGGACTATGGTGATCCCGCCATTGATCTATAACAACTATACTGCGAGTCTCATTCCCGGGAACGGAGATCAGATGTCTCTGCCGTATACGATCAACGTGACGATCACCAATTAGCTAAAGTGCGGCGGCGGGAGCGCCGTCGAATGTTTGCAAGGAGAAGATGATCATGCGATTTCGTGGGGCGCGGTGGCTCATAGCTTCAGCTTTGGTAGTTGCAGGATGCGGCGGTAACAATACTTCGACAACGCCCCAAACGGCCCTGGCAGTTAATTCGGTCACGCCTGCCAACGGGAGCACCGGAGTCGCCGTCACTGCGGCCGTCACGGCCACATTCAACGAGGTGATGAATGCGGCGACGTTCAACTCCTCGACCTTCACGCTCACGGCGGCGGGCGGGACCGCTTAACTGGAAACATCAGCTATAGCGCGGGCAGCTCCACGGCCGTTTTCACGCCGGCATCGCCGCTCGCCTATAACACCGTCTACACCGCCACCATCACGACAGGCGTAAAGAACCCCGCGGGAACCGCGCTTGGGGCGAACGATACCTGGTCCTTCACCACGGCGACCGGCCCGGCGCCGACGGTCACCGCAGTCACGCCCGGCAACGGGAGCACGGGTGTGGCTGCGGACACAACCGTCACGGCCACCTTCAGCGAGGCGATGAAAGCATCGACCATCACCGCTTCGACCTTTACGCTAACGCCGCAAGGCGGCGCTCCCGTTAACGCAACAGTCAGCTATAGCGCGACCACCTTCACCGCGACGCTCACGCCCAACGCACCACTCGCAGCTGGCACGACGTACACGGCAGCGGTCACCACAGGAGTTGTGGGTGCAACGGGAAGCGCCCTGGCCGATGTCAATTCATGGTCGTTCACTACGGCGCAAGGTCCGGTGCCAACAGTTACTGCGGTGATGCCCACGAGCGGGACCACCGGCGTCACCGTCGCTTCCACCGTCACGGCCACTTTCAGCGAGGCGATGGATCCGTCAACTGTCACCGGCTCGACCTTTACGCTGACGCCGCAAGGCGGTGCACCCGTGACGGGGACTGTCACCGCCGATCCCACCAACACGATCTTCACCTTTACTCCGTCGGCGCCTCTCACCTACAACACAGCCTACACGGCGCTGATCACGACCGGAGTTCAAGCCGCCTCGCAGGTTCCGGAGGTTCCGCTGGCAGCTAACTACACTTGGTCGTTCACCACTGCACTACCTCCGCCCGCGCAGGTCTTTACGGTCACGCCCGCCAACCTGAGCACGGGCATCCCCATCACCGGTACAACTGTCACGGCCACCTTTGGCGCGGCGATGACCGCGTCCACGATCAACCCATCGACATTTACGCTGACTGGGCCCAGCGGAGTCGTGGCGGGAGCTGTCACCTACAATTCGACCACGTTGACTGCCACCTTCACTCCGTCTCTCAGTCTCGCCTACGGCGCCACATACACCGCAACCATAGCCGCCGGCGCCACGGACTCACTGGGAGGTCCGCTGGGCACGCCTTACACGTGGAGCTTCACCACCGTAACGGCCGGTGTGCCGACGGTCACTTCAGTCACGCCCACCAACGGTGCCACCAATGTGAACGCGGCTAATGCAGTTACAGCGACCTTCAGCGAGCCAATGAACGGGGGGACCCTTAATACGTCCACCTTCACGCTGACGGCCACGGGCTTCCCCGCCGCCACGGGAACGGTCACCTACAACACCGGCACGCAAACTGCGACGTTCACGCCTTCGCCAGCCTTGGCTTCCAACACTGCCTACACCGCGACCATCACCACGGGAGCGCAGGGCTCCACGGGCGCCGCATTGGCCTCCAACTACACGTGGACCTTCACCACCGGCGCCAGTCCGAGCGCGGTGGCAGTGAGTTTCGGAACCACCTATCAGACCATTCGCGGGTTTGGCGGATCGACGGCGTGGCTTGGACAAATGCCCTCAGCCGTGGCCACGGCCCTGTTCAGCCCAACCAGCGGCATCAACCTCAGTCTCCTGCGCCTGCGCATCGATCCCACGGGCTCGGCATCGGGCGGCGGCGCCCACAACCTGCCATATGAAACCGGCGGATGGGACTATGAGGCTGCCAACGGCGCGGAAGCTGTCGCCAACAACCCGGGCGCGATCGTCTTTGCGTCACCGTGGACGCCCCCGGCCGCCTGGAAGCTTAATGGCAGTGCCAGTGTTTCGGATGACGGCAAGACGTGGAACCAGTCATTCAACAGTTGCGGCGAAGGGGCCGGCTATTGTGGTGGCTATCTGGATCCGAACCACTATTCCGACTATGCCAACTACCTGGAGGATTTTGTCCACTTTTTCAACACCACCAACGGCTTCAATCTTTACGCGATCTCAATGCAGAACGAACCGGAAGAGAACGTCACTTACGAATCCTGCGTTTGGACGCCCGAGGAGATGGATACTTGGGTAGGAAACAACGCCCCCACAATCACCTCGGACCCGTATTCCACCAAACTCATCATGCCGGAGTCGGATTCGTTCACCCCGGTCGATGCCGCAGCAACCCTCAACGACCCGAGTGCGGAGGGTCTAGTCAGCATCATTGGCGGCCACCTCTATGGAGTCTCGCCTGCCCCCTACTCCATTCCTGCGGGAGACACACCGAAGGAACTCTGGATGACCGAGTTCGGCCCCTTGAGCTCAGCGCAACTAACGTTCGCTGGAGCCTTGAACCCCTATGCTATATCGATCCATAACGCCCTGGTCACCGGCCAATATAACGCTTATGTCTGGTGGGGATTGTTCGGCCAATCCAACACCAGTTGTTCAACCGCCGCCGGCACCTGCGGCTTAGTCGACCACAGCGGCAATCTAACGGTAGTGGGCGAAGTGATTGGCCAGTACTCGAAGTTCATCCAGCCAGGCTATGTACGCGCATCGGCGACCGCGAATCCCGTCTCCGGAGTGTATGTCTCGGCATACACCGGGACGGTCAGCGGCACCCGGCACTACGTCATCGTGGCCATCAACAACAACACGACCGTGCAGAACATTAACTTCACGTTAAGCGACGCCCCCACGAAGATTTCCTCGGTGACGCCTACCCAGAGCACTTCCGCTGCCGGATTGGTGCCAGGGTCGGCTGTCACCGTCACGGGCGGCCAGTTCCTCTACACGCTTCCCGCGACGAGCATCACCACGTTTGTGCAGTAGGGCGCTGGGGAGCGGCGCGGTTTTATGTTCGTACAACGATCCTGGCTGCCATCCTGAGGACCGAGTGGACCGAAATGTGCAAACGGGAGTTGGAAGAGCCGCTGGCGGGCAAAAGCACGTTGAACCAGCTTGAGCTGGCCGGGCGCAGCGCCCGTTATGGCAGCTGTGGTTCAGCCCATTTTAAATTGCGTTTGTCCTGCTCCCGACACTGTCATTGATAGCCTGCACCGTGTCGGAGTGGTACTCTATAGCGAAAGTCAGTACTGCTGGCATCGACGCCAACATGCATATTCAGATAGTCGCGACGAGTTCGTGCACTTGGCCGCTGCTGGCGGTGCAGAAGCCAGGTACGATGCCCGAATAGCAGGCGGCGCTCCGTGAGCGGGCGGCAGCTTTGCCCGAAGCCGTCGTCCGTCAGGCAGCATGTTCCGGGCGGGTGCCTGAGATCGTGATCCGCGCTGAGAGGTCTGTGGATGGATTCGAGTTGGGAATTGGAAACCCCGCCGGCAGAAGAGACGGAACTGCTTTCGCCGGCTACCGGGCACGCACTGCCGGAAGAGAATTTCAGCCGGCGCGTCAAGCCGCCGCTTTTGTTCTGGTGCGGCATCGCTGCTCTTACCGCTGTCGGTTGCCTGGGCATCTATCGTGAAATTGTCCTTCTTTGGTCATTTTGGACCGGCGACCCGCTGCGTTCAATTGGAATTTTGATCCCGCCGGCTAGCATCGTGCTGTTTCTCCGTGTGTGGCGGCAGACTGGCTGGGAAACGCGTGGAACATGGTGGGGCTTGCTGGTGATTGGCCTTTCCTTCTTCCTCAGTATTCTCAAAGCATATTCCATGCTCTTCGCAGTTTTCGGACAAGGGACGGTTTACCTTATCCCAGTATCGTTGCCTGTCTATGTTTACGGCAGCGGAATCGTGCTGCTGTTCGCCGGGACTCGGGTGTGGCGCAAAGCCTGGTTTCCTCTGGCTTTGTTGCTCCTTTGCCAGCCAGTTCCTCTCCTGTCCGACGGGTTGATCGATATCCCTCTGCAAGCTATCTCGGCCCGGGTAGCGCGCTCTTTCGCAACCATGATCGGTTTTGCGCCGACGACTCCGCAATTGCGTCTCATGTTTTCACCTGATTTCGGTATGTTTATCGCGCCCGGATGCGACGGAATTCGCGGCGCCGTCACCATGGGATATGTCGCGCTTATCCTTGGCTATCTGAAGCGTGTTTCGTTTCGCCGCTGGGCGGCTTATGTTTCCGGCGCGATCTTGCTGGGATACCTCTTCAATTTCACGCGCCTCTGCGCTCTCGTTCTCTATTACAGGGCCGCCCTCGGTCATCCTGTGCTGGAGAGCCTCGCCAAACAGGCGGATTACGTCATCGGCTCCTGCTTATTTCTGGTGGCAACATTTCTTTTTCTGTGGATCTTGCGCCGCAGCGGAGATCGCTCGGCTTCAGCAACGATCGCGCCTTTGTCTGTAGAGTTCCTGCCGGGCGACCGCAGGCTGTGGTTGAAATGTGCCGCCTTTGCCGCGGTCGTGCTTTTGGTTGTCTGTTTGCCGACCTTCGCGCTTAGCGATGCCCGTAACAGGAGCGCCACTCCCTCGTCCCTCGCGGCCCGCATGCCGAAACAGATTGGCGAATTCGATTTGACCCGCACCTGGTATGAGCAACAAAACGGTACGACGCTTGTGCAGAGTGGAAGCTACTCCGCGCCCGGATCGGACGAGATTACCCTCGGCGTGTGGGTTGCCCCGCTTTTCAAGATCCACGACGCCACCACCTGCTGGATGACGCGTGGCCTCCGCCCCGAGATCCTGACCAGCCGGCAGTTCGTCACCGCGCACAGAAATTCCATTCCGCTCAAGACCGAGTTCTATAGTGACGGAATCACCGACACTGTCGTGCTGAATGCCTTCTGCACTCCTGCGTCATGCTCCCAGTTTCAGCCGCTTGCATCTCGCGGCCAGATCGGAATTCTCCTTCTGAAACCGCAGTTGAGAGAAATTGCGGAGCGGGGGACTCATCCTGTTTCCATCATGATCAGGATCGACAAGCTGCACCAGAATCTACCCAAGGCTGCCACTTACGATCTGCTCTCCGCCGAGGCGCAGAGATTCCTTTCCGGCCTTGATTTGAACAGCCTGAGCTCGGCATTTCAATAGGCCATCCTTCTTGTGGCCTCGCCGCAATCGGCCACGGTGCGGGATCGCGCTGCCGGCTGCTCTGGCAACGATGCTCCGTAAGCGTACGCTGATCCCCTCCAGTATGAGAGGGGCGCTGGTTTGAAGATCGCCTCTATGCTTCCAACTATCAGCGAAATCGTACAGGCAGATCATTTTGACGCCCGCTCGCTGGAACACTGCAGAGAGAGGCATCGTATGCTCGCTTATGCGCGGCGCCCTCACGAATGGATCAACGGGTTCTGGCCGGCCAAACCGCCGATGGCCGGACGGCAATCATCTTTGCGATAACGCCCATATCTTCCGTCTGGGGTCTTGAATCGTCTGTCGAGCCAATCGCGAATGGATGCAAAAGTCCGGTTCTACGGTTTTGCTTGCGACACGTTTTCGTCTCGCCGGAGCCCACTGGCCACTGGCGTGCGTTCTTGATATGATGCGCGTTTTGGCCTCTGAGGAAAAGTTCTTTCAAACTGACCCACGACTCTTGGATCTTCGCGAGCAGCGAAGCAATGAAGCCGGACTGTTCTCCGAACTCTGAAAGTCCAGCTGCCGAGATTCACGACATTCTGGAGCGCGTGATACACCGCAGCCAACTCCCTCAGCATGGTAATCGGCGCTGCTGGTACTATGGTACCCGCAGGCCGCCAGAAGTTCGATTACTAACTGGGGATCGGGGCTCGCATCGCGCTGGAAATGCGGTGTTTTCTGCGGTTTAGATGGCAGGAAAGTGCTATTGTTCAGCCATCTGCGAAGCCTCTACGATTGCCGGTAAGAATCACCGCCATCCGGGTGCGCATTCCCGCTGTACCGAATTGCAACAGCCGCGTCTGGGCTCTGTGAGAATGGGAAATCATGCGATGGCGCAAGTTGCTGGGATGGGCCATGACGGAGCACAAAGGGCAGTCCGACCAGAACGAGACCCCGGAAGACGTGGCGTCGCTATACTCCTGGGCGAATCTGCACGGCGCTAAGTACCGCGACTTTTCTGCCTCGCGTGCGCAAACTCGCGAAAAGGCCCGGCAACGCGTTGAACAGGCCATGGAGGAGGAACGTCAGCGCGCGCACCAAAACGCCGACCCAAAGCGCGCCAAAGACGACGCGCGCAAAGTGGAGTCCGCGGCACAGCAAGGCACTCAACACAGCGCCTGGCAGCAGTCGCGGCTCGACCCCACGCCGGCATCGCCCGCTGCGCCGTCTGACCGTCCGCATTCGGAACATCCCAGCCGCGAAGATCTGGCCTCGGCGCTCCGCGGTTTTGCCGTGCCGCCGTCTTACCGCGCAGGGCCAAACGCACCGCCCGTAATGCGCGAGGAGAGTCATACGCCGCGGAATCCCTCGTCGGCCCCTGAACCGAGTGAGAGCGCAGGCCGCCCGGCGTGGTTGATGCCGGAACGCATCCGGACCGCAGCCCAGCCCGGTCTGCCTCCGACCCCGGAGGATACGTTGCAGGGTTCGCGCGAACGCCTTGCCACGCGCTGGTTCGCTCTGCGAGGCGTGCTCGAAGGCAGCGCGCCGCCAGCGCAGGCTGCGCCGGCGCCCACGGCCGCGCGCGCTCCGGTCATGGCCGTCTTTTCGCTCGCCGGCGGCGTCGGCAAAACCAGCCTCGTAGCCACGCTGGGCCGCGCCCTTTCGGCTCGCGGAGAGCGAGTTTTGCTGGTGGATACCGCGGCCTACGGCTTGCTGCCGTTCTTCTTCGGCGCCTGCGATCAGCGTCCCGGAATGTTGCGCACCTTCAGCCCTCCCGCTTCCAGCGGCGATGCGCCCATTCAGATGATCACGCTCGATCCCGAGGCCTTTGGCTCGGAGGCAGCCGCCGCAGGAGGCTCTCACGGCGGAGATTGCGAAACATGCGCGCGGAGTGGGCCGCGTCATCATCGATCTGGCCACTGCCTCCGGCGCCACCACTCGCCGCATCATGCGTCTTGTCGCCGCAGGTGCTCGTGCCGCTGATTCCCGATATGAACTCCGTGGTCAGCGTCAGCTCCATCGACGCCTTCTTCGACCACAACGGCGGCGCGTCCCGGCAAGCCGTCGCTTCCGCACTACGTGCTCAACCAGTTTGATTCCTCGCTTCCGCTGCATCTCGATGTGCGCGAGGTGCTCCGCGAACAACTGGGCGAACGTTTGCTCCCTTTTGTGCTGCGCCGCGCTCCGGCTGTCAGCGAGGCGCTGGCCGAAGGCATGACCGTGATGGACTACGCTCCCAACTCCGCCGTGGCCGAGGACTTTGCCAGCCTGGCGGGATGGGTGAAGAGCCTCTCCGCCCCTGCTACCACCAGCTTCCGCGGCGTGCGCTGGAGCGAACGATGACCGCCATCCGCTCTCTGGCAGGATATCGGGGCGGGGGAGAATCTTTTCACCAGGATCATTCGATTCCTCTTTCTCCTCGCGGCCGCGGTCGATCTTCTGTTTTCTTGCAGTTCTGCCGCTCACCTGGCCGCAACAGGCGGTCCTGGGGCTGGTGAGCCTTTTGATGGCGCTGGCCATGGCGCGCAGCTCCGACTCCTACCTGGTCACGCTCACCCTCATGATGCTGTCCATGTTCTGTACCTTCCGCTACGGATACTGGCGCGTCTCGCAGGTGATCAAGTTCTTTCAGGACCCCGGCCAATCACTGGGGAGCACTGGACGCCTTCTTCATCCTGTGCCTGCTGCTTGCCGAGGCTTACGCATTCGTCATTCTCTTCCTGGGCTACTTTCAAACCATCTGGCCGTTGCGCCGCGCTCCGGTTGCGCTGCCTGAGAATCCCGACGACTGGCCGGACGATCGACGTTCTCATTCCCACCTACAACGAGCCGCTCGACGTGGTGCGCTATCACCGCTCTGGGCGCGCTCAATATGGATTGGCCGGCCGACAAGCTGCACGTCTACATCCTCGACGACGGCCGCCGCAAGGAGTTCGAGCGAGTTTGCCTTCGAGGCCGGCATCGGCTACAGCACCCGGCCCGACAATCAATATGCCAAGGCCGGCAACATCAACACCGCGCTCAAAACCATGTCTTCGCCGCTGGTCGCGGTCTTCGATTGCGATCACGTCCCCACGCGCAGCTTTTTGCAGATGACCGTGGGCTGGTTCCTGCGCGATCCCAAGCTGGCCGTGCTGCAAACGCCCCATCACTTCTATTCGCCCGATCCGTTTGAGCGCAATCTGCAGCCAGTTCCACGTCATTCCCAACGAGGGTGAGCTGTTTTACGGCGTCGTCCAGGACGGCAACGACTTCTGGAACTCCTCCTTCTTCTGCGGCTCCTGCGCGGTCCTGCGCCGCGACGCGCTGGACGAGATCGGCGGCATCGCCGTCGAGACCGTCACCGAAGATGCGCACACTTCTCTGCGCATGCAGATGGCCGGCTGGAACACGGCCTACATCAACATTCCCCAGGCTGCCGGCCTGGCCACCGAGCGTCTCTCGGCGCACGTCGGGCAGCGCATTCGCTGGGCGCGCGGCATGATCCAGGTTCTGCGCACCGACAATCCGCTCTTCGCTCGCGGGCTCAAGTTTCCTCAGCGGCTTTGCTACTTCAACGCCATGGGCCATTTTCTGTATGCGGTGCCGCGCCTCATCTTTCTCACCGCGCCGCTGATCTATCTGCTCCTCGAATCACACCAACATTCCCGGCTACTGGGCCGCCATTCTGGCCTACGCATTGCCTCACCTCATCGCTCTCCAACGTCACCAACTCGCGCATTCAGGGCGAGCATCGGCATTCCTTCTGGAATGAGATCTACGAGACCGTGCTGTCGCCCTACATTCTGCTGCCCACCATGATGGCGCTCATCAACCCCAGGCTGGGCAAGTTCAACGTCACCGCCAAGGGCGGCGTGGTCAAGCGCACCTTCTTCGATTCCCGGATCGCGCAGCCGTTTCTGGTCATGCTTCTCTTCAACATCGCCGGCCTGATCGTCGCCATTCCGCGCTTCTTCATCTGGGACGCAGACGCGCCGCGGCACGGTGCTGATGAACGTCATGTGGTGCTGCTTCAATGTCATGATTCTCGGCGTCTGCATGGCAGTGGCGCGCGAGCTAAGGCAGCTCCGCACCACGGTCCGCATCAACGTCGTGACTCCGCTCGTCGTCAAGCTGCCCGACGGAAGATCGATCGCCGGCGAAACCATCGATATGTCCAATGGCGGCGCCGGCATCCGCCTCGGCGAGGCCCTCGACTGTCGCGCCCGAGTCGCAGGTGCGCCTGGCTTTTCCGCTTCCGTCGGCGGCCATCGATCTGCCCGCCACCGTGGTTTCCCTGGAGGGATCGGTGTTGCGCGTTCGCTTTGAAGATTTGTCGATCGCAGAGCAGGAAGTTCTCACCCTTGCACTTTATTCCCGCGCCGATTCCTGGCTCGGCTGGGGCGAGGCCCGCGAAAGCGACAATGTGCTGCGCAGCCTCGGCCGCATCTTCCAGATCTCCATGCGCGGCCTCAAGGCCACATTCCTCAGCGTGGTTGGGCGATAAGGACAATTCCGCCCGGAAATCCGACTCGCTCTCCATTGCCCGGTCGGCGATGATCCTGTTCCTGGCTGCGATTCTCACTGCCGCAGCTGCCAAAGGCTCTCGGACAATCGCTGCTCCGCCGCAGCTCGCTAACTCCGCCAACCCCGCTAACTCCGCCAACCCCGCTGTTCCTCCCGGCCAGTATCACGACACCTTCACCCTCGCCGAAGCCGGCTCGCCGCAGATCGAGCTGCACGGCATCGACAGGCCAGCACAACATCTACTTCACGCTGCCGCAAACCCATGTGGTCGCGCACCGCCAGCATTCACGTCTACTACGCCTTTTCTCCCGGCCTCATTCCGCAGCTCAGCCAACTCAAGCTCATCATGAACGGAACGCTCTTCGCCACCATCCAGCCCACGCCAGGGAAGTTCGGCGGCTCCGACGGCAGCGACACCGAAGCCGACTTCACCATTCCCCCCGAGCTGCTGGTGCACAACAATACGCTGACCATCGAGTTCATCGGCCACTACACCATGATCTGCGAAGATCCCGCCAACACTGCGCTCTGGGCGCGCGTTCACCGCAACACCTATCTCGACATTCGCGGCGATCTGCTGCCCCTCGCCGACGATCTGAAGCAGCTGCCCATGCCCTTCGTCGATCCGGCGGTCATTCAGCCCGTCAGCATTCCCGTGGTCTTTCCCGCGCCGCCCTCGTATAAAGCCATTCAGGCTGCGGGCATCGTCGCCAGCTACTTCGGCCTCGTCTCCGAGAACCGCCCCGTGCGTTTTCCGGTGCACATCGGAGCCATTCCGCAGGGCAACGCCATCGTCATCGCCGAGAATCCAGCGAGCCTTCCTGCCGGCCTGAATCTTTCCGCTGTCAATTCGGCCCACCGTGGCCATGCGCACCAACCCCAACGATCCTTACGGCAAGATTCTGATCGTGACTGGCGCGCAACGCCGATGACGCTCTGGTTGCGGCTCAGGCCATCGCGTTGCACAGCGACATGCTCACCGGCGCGCAGACCCCCATCAACAATCTCAAGCTGCCCGGCAAGCAGGCTCCCGATGCCGCTCCGCGCTGGGCGCGCACCGATCAGACCATCTCCTCTGTGGGACTACGCGACTGCCGAGCAGCTTGCAGGGCGATGGCACCGCTCCGCTCAATGTCTACTTCCGCATTCCTCCCGACCTCTACTACGACACCGGGCGGACCCAACACCACGCTGCATCTGGCCTATCGCTACAACTCCATTCCCATCGGTCCCATCTCCAGCATGCAGGTGCGCATCAACAACGCGTTCCTCGGCTCCACTCCGCTCGTTCCCGGGCAGGAGACTTCGCGCACCACACAGACCGACGTCGCCGTTCCCGTCGTCAACCTGCGCCCGTTCTCCAACACGCTGTCGTTCGACTTCACCTTTCAGCTTGCACAAGCAAGCAGAACTGCGCAGGACACCACGCCCATCAACCTGCAGGGCTCGATTCTGCGCGATTCCTACCTCGATCTGCGCGGCTATCCGCACTGGGCGCCGATGCCCAATCTCGAAATCTTCTCGAACGCCGGCTTTCCGTTCACGCGCCTCGCCGACCTGAGCGAAACCACGGTCGTGCTGCCGCCCGCGCCCACCGAGCAGGAGATCGAGACCTTCGTCACGCTCATGGGCCACTTCGGCCGCCAAACCGGCTTTCCCGGCTTGCGCGTCACCGTGGCCGGCCCCGACGCCCTCCGCGACGGCGCTGCCACTGACTTTCTCATCATCGGCTCCGGCGACGATCAGCCCGCCTTCGACAAGCTTGGCAACGCATCTTCCCGTCTCGCTCGGCAGCGGGCAGATTCAGGTCCGCGACACGCAGGGCTTCTTCGTCCGCCTCCTCCACAACGCCTGGTGGAAGCTCGCATCCAACGAGCACACCGAATCCGGCGAACTCACGGCCGGTGGCACTCCCGACGCCGTCATCGAGGGCATCGAGTCTCCCTACGACATCGCCGGCAGCCGCAGCATCGTCGCCATTCACCTCAAGGATGCGACCGCGTTCGAGCCCTTCATGGACACATTCCTCGACGTGCAGCAGTCCAGCGACATCTCCGGTTCCGTCTCCGTTCTTCACGGAACGCGAGTTTCAATCCTTCCGCGTCGGCTCGCAGGTCTATCATGTGGGAGTGTTGCCGTGGTGGACGCAGTTGCGTCTGTGGGCCGCGGAGTATCCATGGCTGATTGCGGTCGTGGTTCTCGTTCTGGCGTTTCTGCTTGCCATCTGGACCCGGCAATGGTTGCGCGCCAAGGCCAGAGCGCGCCTGACGATGATGGAAGGCTAGGCCTCCGACCGTTCGTAATCGCTTCGGCATCCCGACACCTGGGCACCCGCCGTGGACGGTGAAAGCGGCGTATACTTGCGTGGCGAAGGGGAGACGATGCAAAAGCTGGCGTTCAATTCCGGCGACGATGTGAGCGTCGGAGGCAGACAGGGCATTTGGACGATTGTTGGACTACGAGACGCGGAACCGCACTTTCAAGTTCAACTCGGAGCGAACGCTGCCTCGCAGGAATGGGTGAAGACAGAAGCTCTTACTCTCGTTCAGAGCGTCAAGGCGCCCAACGATGACGGCCCCCGGCTCATACCATCTAGGGGAATCATGGACTAACGCGAAAGCGCCTTGAGTCTCGCAATGCATCACTCTTGCGCTGGAGCGAAGAAAAGGCTCAAGTATGCGGTTCCCAGATCCGCTGGCCGGCGAGATCTCGTCGAATCACTGCTAGGAGAGGAGATTTCTTTGAAGGGGACGAGGAGGAAGGGCCTTGCGACCAACGCAATCGAGATGATGCATAGGAACCTCCGAGAGCGGATTTTAGCCTTCGAGCATTATGGCGGGCTCAAATGCGCTTGCTGCGGCGAGGACGAATTTTCTTTCTTGAGCCTTGATCACATTGATGAAGGAGCAGGCAATACGGAAAGGTTGGAGCTCTTTGGAAAGAAATACCAAGGGGGCCACCACTTTTATCGCAAACTACGCCTGAAGAATTATCCCGCGGGCTATCAAGTGCTCTGCATGAACTGCCAAGTTGGCCGCCGAGACAACGTCGGCGTTTGCCCTCACCAAAAGAAGCCCCTGAACGGACAAGAACTCTTGGGCGAATTCGACAAGCTCAGGGTTGGAAGGGGCAGCTCAGAGGGTACCGAGAGCAAAGAGTACAAGAGTGCTTTAGCCAACATAATGCGAAGAGCAAAGCCGAAATCGCCAATCAGGGCCAAAGCCACCTCAGCCTAAGAGAGGTCAACTGACACGAATCCGATGAGCCGGGTGCTCCAGGTCTCGCTTTTGGGACCTGGGAAACTATGATGCTCCAGACAGGAATTCATGCAGTCAGAAACCTGAAAGCGGACAGATCCGTTGCTCGACCTTCGACGTAGCGCAGGTCCCCGGGTGGAGAACATGTACGATGGCGATTCGAACTCCCGGCCACGGAAGCGATCGTTCCTTATCCTGGCGCTTTCGATGTTCGTGTTCACGATCGGCTGCAAGCAAAGCCCCTGGCAGCTTTGGCATTCCTATTCGGCGCGTTTCATCGACCCGCAAAACGGCCGCGTCCTAAGCGGCGACGTGTCTGGCCCCAACGGAGATCAGCACACCACCTCTGAAGGACAGGCCTACGCCTTGTTCTTTGCTCTGGCCGCCAACGATCACCCCACATTTGACCGCGTTCTCGCCTGGACCCAGACCAATCTGGCCGGCGGCGATCTCTCTACTCATTTGCCCGCGTGGCTCTGGGGACAGGACAAGAACGGCGCGTGGACAGTTCTCGACTCCAACTCGGCCTCCGACGCCGATGTCTGGATCGCCTACACGCTCATCGAAGCAGGCCGCCTCTGGAATTCTCCCAACGACACCGGCCTCGGCCGCGCCCTCATGGCGTCGATCGCCAAAAACGAGGTCGTCGATCTCCCCGGCTTCGGCCCCATGCTGCTCCCCGGCCCGGCAGGCTTTCAACATGGCAACACGTGGACGCTGAATCCAAGCTACCTGCCGCTCTTTCTTTTTGACCGGCTCGCTGCCGTCGATCCTTCCGGCCCGTGGCACGAGATTGCGCGCAACATTCCGCGCCTGCTTGAGCAAAGCTCGCGCCACGGCTATGCCATGGATTGGGTGGAGTACGTCCCCGGCGATGGCTTCTATCCGGCAGCCGCGCCCGCTCCAGCAGGGTCAAGCAATACCAGCAGCGATGAGGCGGCCGGCAGCTACGATGCCATCCGCGTTTATCTCTGGGCCGGGATGATCGACCGCGACGATCCGATGCGTGGCGCAATTCTGAATGCCGTTCCGGCGATGGGCGTCTACCTCGCTGCCCACGATGCGCCCCCGGAAAAAATCAGTGACCAGGGAATTCCGTCGGAGCAGGCCGGCCCCATGGGATTCTCCGCCGCCGTGCTGCCTTACTTGCGCGCCTTTCCCGACCTGTCCAGGGCCAGCGCCCGGCAGATGATTCGAATGAACGCCGCAAAGGATGCCGCTTCAGGATTGTATGGAAAGGACAAAGCGTATTACGATCAATGTCTTGCCCTTTTCTGCTAACGGTTTTCTCGAAGCCAGATTCCGGTTTGGCCCTGGGGGCGAACTGAACGTAGAATGGAAGCGCCAATGAGGGTGGGCTGGGGGGCTTGGAAAGCGAGTTTGATCGTAGCGGGCTGCCTGACGCTGACGCTCCCGCTAGTCCGCGCTCAAACGAGTTCCGCCGACAACTCCGCCGAGGCCGCTCGCGCCTTCCTGGCCGACAAAGCCCGCGCCCTCGAAGCCCGTGGGCGGCCGGACATGGCCGTCCAGCTGTGGCAGCAGATTCTTCTCTCCGCTCCCGAAAACACTGAAGCGCTGGCAGGCCTGGCCAGAGATTACAAGCTGATCGGCTCCAATGACCTGGCCAATCAAACCCTCGATCGTCTGCGCAAGATCAACCCCAACGACTCCAATATCGCCAAAATCGAGGCCATGGTCAGCGCGAGCAGTCAGAGCGAGCAGCTTCACCAGGCCGGCGAGTTGGCGCGGCAAGGGCCGCAACGACGATGCGATGCGCATCTATCGCCAGCTCTACGGCGATCAACCTCCCAACGGCGACATCGCTCTCGGCTACTATCAGACTCTCTACGGCACATCCAGCGGCAAGCAGGCCGCCATCGCCGGAATGCGCGCGTTGGTCGATCGCAACCCCGGCGATCCGCGCTATGCCGTCGCGCTCGGCGTCATGCTCACCTATGACCTGCACACCCGCGCCGAAGGCATTCGCATCTTGCAGGCGCATCCCGCCGATCCCGGCGCGCAAGCCGCGCTGCGCCAGGCGCTCATTTGGGACTCCGCGAATCCCGCCTCGGCAGCCGAACTGCGCGAGTATCTCAAGGCGCATCCGCAAGACACTGAAGTCGCCGCGCGTCTGAAAGAAAACGAAACCAAGCTGGCGCAGATGAACTCCGGCATCGCGCGCACTCCGGCGGAGCGCGCGGCCTTCGCGGCTCTCAACGCGCACCGTCTCGACGAAGCCGAGAGCCGCTTCACCGATCTGCTCCAAAAGGAGCCGAACAACGGCCGCGTCGCGGCGGGCATGGGTTTCCTGCGCATGCGCCAGCAGGACTTCGGCCGCCGCCATCACCTATTTCACGCAGGCCGAGCAGAACGGATACAAGGCAGCCAGCGTCGAGAACGCGCTTGCGGCCTCGCGCTTCTGGAACACCATGAGCGAGGCCACGCAGGCCTTGGCCAGAATCAGCTCGACGTCGCCGCAGCCAAATATCGCGCCGCGCTCGACATGAATCCGCGCAGCACCGAAGCTCTGAACGGCCTCGCCGGCCTTTACATCAAGGAGCAGCAATACCCGCCGCGGCCACCGTCTATGAGCAGCTCATCAAGGTGCAGCCCGCCTCGTTCGACGGCTGGCGCGGCCTGTTCCTCGCCTATGCACGAGCCAATCAGAATGACAAAGCGCTTGGCGCTTTAGGCGCGCTTTCCGGCGAGCGTCCGCGCTGCGCTCAACAAAGATCCTGAGTATCTCGGTACTCTGGCGGCCATCTATCAGGCCCAGGGCCGCACCGCCGATGCCGAGCGCGTACTTGCCTGGCGCTCGCGCTGCCGTTTCCCGGACAACGGCAGCACCCTCAAGGCCGACACCAAGATGCAATACGCCGGCATTCTCATGGAGGCGAAACGATTTCCGCAAGCAGCCGCTCTTTATTTGCAGGTCGTCGTGGCTGATCCCGCCAATGTCTCCGCCTGGATGGGCCTGGTCAGCGCGCATCACGAGCTGGGCCAGGACACGCAGGCCATCAGCGACGTGAAGAACATGCCCGCGGCCGCCTACGAAACCGCGCTCGGCGATCCCGGCTTCCTTGTCGAGCTCGCTGCGATCTATCAGCAGGCCAACCAGTTTGACGTCGCTCAGGGAATGCTGGAGCGCGCGGAGAAACTCGAGATCGCCGCCGGCCGCCAGCCTGGCGTCTCGCTCGAATTGCAGTTGGCTGACATTTATCTGCTGCGCAACAACACTGACCAGGCCTACACCATCTACCGCCAAGTGCTGACGAGCCATCCTGACAGCGCCGATGCCTGGAAGGGCCTCATCGCTACCTTAGCTGCCACTAACCGCAACGCGCCAGGCCCTCGAAGAGATCGCGCAGATTCCCGCGCCGGTGCGCAAGCAGCTTGAGTCCGACATCGACTTCATCCAGACCGAGGCCAGTCTCTACGCCGCCACCGGCGACACCGCGCACGCCATCCAATACATGAATCGCGTGCAGGCCTACTACGCCAAACTCAAACAGCCCGCGCCGCCCGACATCGACATCCAGAACGCATGGCTGCTCTACAACATCGGCAACGATCGCGCGCTCTATGCCGCGCTCATGCGCATCGGCGGCCGCACTGACCTTAGCCTTGCGCAGCGCGAGATGGTCCAGAATATCTGGGCCGACTGGAGCGTGCGCCGCGCCGCCGCGGCCATGGACAACGGCTATGCCCAGCGCGCCGTCGACATTCTCGACGCCGCATCGCAGGCCTTTCCCAACAACCTCGCCGTGCGCAAGGCCGTTGCCGGCGGATACGCGCGCGTGGGCCGCGCCAAAGAGTCGCTGGCCATCTACAAAACCATTCCCATGCAGGACGCCTCCGCCGGCGATTTTGAAGGCGCTGTCGGCGCCGCGCTCGCTGCCAACGACAAAACCCAGGCAGAGCTCTGGCTGCGCCAGGCGCTCGAGCGCTTTCCGCACGATCCTGCTGTCCTTTCCCTCGCTGGCCGTTATGAACAGGCCCGTGGCGACAATGAGCGCGCCGCCGACTACTTCCGCGCCTCGATCGCCGCCATGCCGCCTGTTTCGCCCGTCGACCGGCTCGCCCATGTGCTCGTTTACCCGGAGCAGGATCTCAACGCCCATCGCGCCGTCACCGCGGCCGATTTGCAGCGCCTGCTCGATCCCGACTACGAGCCGTTCGCCAAGACCACCAAGCTTCCGCCTCTGCCCGCCTATGGCCCCGACCCATACGACGGCACGACTCCCGCAGTGCTTCCGCAAGCGCAGCCGGCTCCGCAGATTGCACCCGCCGGCAATACGCCGCCCGAACCGCAGAACCAGCCGCCGCCCGTGCGCGTTCCTCACGCGGCGGTCGAAGCCCGCCCTTCGGCACGAACAGCAGATCACGCTGCCGAGATGGCCGAAGTTTCGAAAGGGCACGTCAGTCGTGCCGTAAACGCTGAAAGAAGAGCGGGCTTTAGCCCCTGAGGAAAGCCTTCATTCCGCCGCGCCCGTACGGTCCCGGAATGTCTCGCCTCACCTCGTCCTCGCCTCCTTCACTCTCGCTCGTTCGGCCCACGCCTTTCGCGCCGCCCTCCAATCTTCCACCGAGCCCTCCGCCCAACCGGAAATCGCCCTCAACCCTCCGCACTCGCTCGCCTCCGATACATGGAAGGGCCTCGTCTTCTCGCTGATGGCCGGCAATCGCAATGCGGAGGCGCTTGAGCAGCTCAACAAAATTCCCGCCGACGTGCGCCGCCTGCTCGAGGCCGACATCGAGTGGGTGCAGGGCATCGCCAGCCTCTACGTGGCCGTTGGCGATGTCCCCCACGCCAACTTCTACGTGAAGCGCGTCGAAAATTACTACCTGCTGCACCGTGCCCAGGCGCCCGCCAGCCTCGAGGTGCAGCATGCCTGGCTTCTCTACAACATCAAGGATGATGCCGGGCTCTATCCCATTCTCACGCGCCTCGATGCGCGGAAGGACCTGACCGCCGATCAGCGGCAACAGGTGCAAGCCTTGTGGGCCGATTGGGCGGTCCGCCGCGCGAACCAGGCCATGGATAGCGGTCATCTCCTGCGCGGCGTTGAGATCCTCCAGGCCGCCTCCGAGGACTACCCCGACAACCTGGGCGTGCGCTTCGCCGTCGCGGGAGCGTATGCGCGCATTGGCCGTTCTCTGGATGCTTTGGCTCTCTACAAAACGATCCCTATGAATGGCGTCGGCTCCAGCGAGTTTCAGGGCGCCATCGGCGCGGCTCTCGCGGCCAAAGACATGGCTCAGGCCGAAATCTGGCTTCGCGTTGCCCTCAACCGCTTTCCCAGCGATCCGAACATCCTTGGCCTCGCCGCGCAATTTGAACAGGCCCGCGGCAACAATCGGCGCGCGAGCGAATTCTGGCGCGCCGCTTTGGCCGCCATTCCGCCGGGTCAGCCGTGAAGAGTCTCGACAACGGACTCGTGGTTCCTCCCGGTTCCTTGCGCGCGCCGGGCCCCGGCGAAACCAAGGGCCTGCTCGATCCGCGCCTCGACACTCCGAGCCTCGGCGCTCATCCCACCAACGAAGAGCTCGCGCCCTTGCCATCGTATAAACCGCAACCCTCCAGCCGATCCCCAATTGCAACGACGTTCCCGTCGGCCTCTGCTCAGCCGCAGATTTCGGCGCCCCAAATTCCGCGCCATCGTCCAATCCGCTGCCGCTTCCAATCGAGTCTCCCCATCCCGCGCACGAGCCCGCAGGGCAGGGAACTGCACGCCCGACCAGCCCGCCGGTATATGTTGACCAGACCAACCCTCGGCAAACTCTCATCTCAACCTGCGCCAAACGGCGCGTCCTCCGGGACCCTCCCATTGCCGGCACCACTCATCGGCACAGTGAATCTGCCGCCAACGGAAGAGAACATCGCTTCCACAGGCCCCGCCGAAGCGGAGAACCCTTCCCTTCCGCAGCCCGATCTCAGCGCACAGAATTCCACACCCTCCCCAAATCCGCGCATCGCTTCTCAACCCATGAATGCCGACGCCGCACGGGCGCAAGCGCGCTTCGCCGCGGAAACCGACAGCCAGCTCACGCAGGGTTCCGCATCGCTCATTCATCCCGTGCCCAATGCTCCCGGTCCTGCTCCTCCGAATGCTCCCCCCAATGCACCTGGCGACCAGATGCCAACCGTGAAGCCCGCCCTTCCCGCCCAGGGCGTCTATAACGTGGCGCAGTACACGCCCTCTGCGCAGGACGCTGTCTCTGGCGCGTTCTCCGCTCCGCGGCAACAGCAGCCCGCCGCCACGCCCACAACTTCGCCCGCCAACTCCGCCGTCCGTCTGCCCGCCCGCAACGCCGGCGCCCTGCGCAGCTCCGCCCAAACCCAAGCATCCCCGCAAGCCCAGCAGCCAGGCGAGCCAGCAGCCAACACAAACCCTCGGCAACGCTCCCATCTCGGGCGCCGCGCCGGAATCCTCGACGCCCGCCAGCCAGGCCACCCCGCCCGCGCAACCTCAGCCGCAAGCCGAGGCCCCGCAGGAAAACCCCTCCGAAACCACCACCGGCACAGGCCTTTCAGACCAGGAACTCGAGCAGCGCAATCTGCCGCCGCTGCGCGGCCCCTGGGTCCGCGTCCAGCGTCAGGCCCCTCCGTTGAGCCCGCGCGAGCAGGCAGAGGAGCAGTTGCAAGCCATCGAGAGTGGCTACAGCGGCTGGCTCGGCGGCACCTCACTGCGTCAACTGCGCGCACCGGCGCTCCGGGCTACGATCAGTTGGCCGCCATCGAGTCCCCATTCGAGGCTTCGGCTCCGCTCGGCTACCACGCGCGCATCACCGCCATCGCCAAGCCCGTCTTTCTTGACTCGGGCCAGGCCAGCGGAACCGCCAACCTCTCCGTCACCGAATCCGAGTCTGGCCGCACCTGTCTCGTCACCCTGCCGGAGCCCATCGGCACCTACGCCGCCTCGCAGAACTTCACTCCGTGCACCGCACCCGCCATCGGAGCGTTCCTTCCTCCCGCGCAGCAAAACGCCTTCGGCCTCGGTGGCGAATTGCAGCTCACCTTTCCCCACTTGACCATCGCCGGCGGCTACACGCCCGCCGAATTTCTCGTCTCCACCTTCACCGCCCGCTTCCAATGGAACCCCGGCAACGGCCCCTTCACCTTCAGCTTCGTGCGCGACTCCGAGAAGGACTCGCAGCTCTCCTACGCCGGCCTACGCGATCCCGCAGGCAACACGCTCTCCACCCTCGGGCAAATCTGGGGCGGCGTGGTCGACAACCAGGGCCTCGTTCAGTTCGCCCACGGCGACGCGGAGTCGGGCTTCTACTTCGCCGCCGGCGGCCAGTACCTCACCGGCGTCAACGTCGAGACCAACAACCGCGTCGATGGCACCGGCGGCGCTTACTGGCGCGTTTACGCTTCGCCGGAGTTCGGCAACCTCACCATCGGCGCCAACTTCTTCGCCATGCACTACGCCAACAACCAGAACGCCTTCACCCACGGCATGGGCGGCTACTTCAGCCCCCAGGCCTACTTCCTCGGCAACGTTCCCGTCAATTGGGCAGGCCACTACGGCACCCGCTGGCACTACAACATCGTGGGCGCGCTCGGCGTGCAGGCGTTTCAGGAGGACTCCACGCCCTCTGTTGCCGCTCGCCGGCGACAAGCCGCTTGAAACCAGCCAGAACAATCCCATGCTGCCCAACGTCACCAGCGTCAGCGCCAACTACGACTTCCGCGGCCAGGTCGCCTATCAAATCGGCACGCACTGGTTCGCCGGCGCCTACCTCGCCGCCAACAACACCCGCAACTACTCCTTCGCTTCCGGCGGATTCTTCATCCGCTACATGTTCCGCCAGCAGCCCTCCGCTGCCACCGCCCCCACCGGCCTCTTCCCCGCCGACGGCCCGCGACCCTTCACCGTCCCGTAGCCAAACTCCAAGCCGCGCGCGAATCACTAGCCACTAATCACACCACCAACCACTACTCCCGCGAGTGCTAGAATTGCCCCGTTCGCAAGGAGAACAACTTATGAGAACCGATCGTTGGCTGATTGCCTCCCTGGTCCTGCTCGTATCCGGCGTCTGGAGCCTTCTTGAGTGGTGCCACGGAACGGCGGGCTTCAACGTAGCCTTTCCCGTCGCCGGGACCAAACTCACCCTTGACATCACCAGCACGGGAGCACCCGTACTCGCCGGCGTCCCCCTGATCATTTTCGGTCTGCTACTTATGTTCATCGCTTTGCTCGCCGCTCTTCTCGCCCAGTTCCGCCCGCCCGTTCGCAGCAGCAAACCGGCGGAGCCAACTCCCTCGACATCCGTTCCCAAAACGAGCTGATTCGCGGGCCGCGAAGCCATAGCCCGCATTCCCGCCGCACCTGTCCAATCGCACCCTAAAGGACTCGTTGTCATGAACGACCAGAAGATCTACCGCATCACCGGCATCAGTGCCTTGGCCTGCATCGCCACCTTCTTCATCGAATTTCCCTTCTACCTCGTCCGCACCCACGTCCCCGGCCTGGCGGAGTCCAGCAAGTACCCCGATTACGCCGCCCGCAACGCCACCAACATCATGTGCTGCGTCTTCCTCGACCTCATCATCCTCACGCTCATCATGATCTTCATGGCCGGCGTACGTCACCTCATCCGCCAAGCCAATCCCCAGCATGAGTGGCTGGCCACCCTCTTCTTCGGCGTCGGCCTGGTCTATGTCGCTCTCACCTTTGTCGCCGACTCCCTGCAGGCCTCCATCGTCATTGACGCCTTCGATCCTCCCGCCGACGGCGTCATCATGCGCGCCATGACGGAGAGCACGCTGCTCCTGTATGGCTCCATCGCCCTCTGGCTCATGGCCCTCTTTATGGCCATCCTCAGCTACGTCACTCTTTTGAGCGGCGTTCTTCCAAAATGGTCCGCCTGGGTCGGCTATGTCTGCGCCCTCGTCTGCCTGGCCTTCGTTCCCACCATGTTTGTGCACCACGTGGATATGTTCGGCCTTTACAACCCAGCCTGCTTGGGCGCCCAAGCCTTCGCCAGCAGCTTCCCTCTGGCCGCCTGGATGATCACCGTCGGCATTCTGATGATTCGCAAATCCGGCCGGCGCGATCCCGCCGCGCTTCAGCCGGGGAAGGCGAAGTAACCGAAGAACCGAATTCTAGCAGGGACGGTTCCGACGGTAGCGCGGGTCTGGACAGGCAGTACCGGTGGCCTCCGCGCCGCCAGCCGCTTACCCTATCCGCAACCTAACCACAAATGGCCGCGCCCTGAATTCAGATTTTCAGCCGGAAAATCGACCCATTATCAAGTTTGCTAAGTTGTGTGCTTGACAGTATTAAGAATATTGAGTACAGTGGACACTGTAATTAAGAAACATGAATCCACTTCATGGCCTCAGACCTTAAACCCGCTTCCGACTGGCAAGACCTGCTGCGCATCGCCCAGGGATCGCCGCTGGTCATCGAGCGCGTCCGGATTCCCGGAGAAGCAGATCGCCCTCGAAGGCCAATTCACCCTGCCCGAGCTGGCCCGGCTCAGCCTCGAAGACCAGGTCTTCGTCATCGCCTTCATTCGCTCCCACGGCACCATCAAGGACATGGAGCAGACCTTCGGCGTCAGCTATCCCACAATCAAAGCGCGCCTGAACCGCATCTCCAGCCAACTGGAGTTTGTCGAAACCAATCCGTCTCCATCGCGCTCCGAGGTGCTGGACCGCTTGAACAGCGGCGAGATCTCCGCCGCCGACGCCATCCGCGCATTGGAGGCCCTCAAATGATTCCCAACATCGCCGTCCTCGAAATCGAGAACCCGCACTTCCACATGCCGCGGCTGTGGATCCCGCTCATTCTTCTCTGGATTCCGCTGATCCTTGCTCTCGCTGCTCATCTCGCCGCTCCTCTTCATCGTCGTCTGCGCCATCAGCATGACGACCGGCATCGGCCCCTTGCGCGTCGTCGCGCATCTTCTGGGACATCCTGTCGAGCTTGCGCGGCACCGACGTGCGCGTCACCGCGAACGGCAACAAAGTCCTGGTGCGCATTTTGTAATGGACTGTAGCGCCGGTCTCCAGTCCGGCTGTCGCTACGCGTCTCCAGGCCCGCACTGATCGAGAATTCACTCATTCATCGGAGAACCCATGAACGAAAATCGCCGTCAAATTCTGGAAATGCTGGCCGCGGGCAAGATCACCGCCGACGAAGCCGAGCGCTTGCTCGCTGCTCTGGAGCCCGATTCCACTGCCGCTGCCGGCGACTTTACCGGCAACACCGCCGGCTCCCCTGGCGGGAAAGGCGCGGGCCGTAAAGACGCACGCCAAGTATCTGCGCGTGCTGGTTGAAGCCGACGAAACATGACCGGGATGAAAGGTCCCACGACGGTCAATGTCCGCGTGCCCATGCAGCTGCTGCGCGCCGGCGTGCGCCTGGCCAGCCTGATTCCGGTCCAGGCCCAGGAGCAACTGGACGAGGCTCTCAGCCGCCACGGCGTGCCGCTGACGTGTCGCAAATCAAGCCGGAGAACCTCGAGGAGCTGATCGACCACCTCGAAGACCTCACCGTCGATGTGGATGGCAAGGAGGGGAACGCGCCAAGGTGCGCGTGTTCTGCGAGTGAGCAACGAAGCCTGGAGAAGGGAAGGGAACGAGGCCGCGCGTTGTCCGGCGTTCTCCCTTTCCACTGGAAGCAAAACAGCACGCATCGCTACTGACGTGTTCTTCCTGTTCCCTGATCCCTGCTTTTTCACTGCCGCCGCAGCGGCTTCTGCATCGGCACTACCTGCACCGTCACGTCGCGCACCTCTGAGAGAAACCGGTTCAGCACCGAGCCGCGCCAGCAGAATGTCCCAGCGCGACCGCGCCGACTGCCCGAAGACCACGTGCGAGATGTTCTCCTGCTGCGCAAACCGGATCAGCGCGTCGGAAACATTGCGGTCCGTGAGCGACACCACTTTCGCGCCCAGATCGCGCGCCATGCGCATAGTATTCCTCAAGCCGGTGATACGCCTCGGGATCGCTGTGGCCTTTGTCGTCCGGCCGGCTCACGTAAACCGCGTACCAATTCGTCGCCAGGCGGCCGGCGATGCGCGCGCCCACGCGCAGCAGCCGCTCCGTGCCCGGCCGCGTGCTCAGGCACACCATCACCTTCTCCGGAATCGGCGCCTGTTCCAGCCCCTGCGTGCGGCGGTACTCGGCGGCGCGGTTGCCCACCTGTTCCGCCGTGGTGCGCAGCGCCAGCTCGCGCAGCATGTTCAGATTGCCCTTGCGGAAAAAGTTGGCCAGCGACTGCTCCACCTTCTCCGGCGCGTAAATCTTCCCTCGCCGCAGGCGGTTGCGCAGCTCGTCCACGGTGAGGTCGACGTTGACCACTTCGTCGGCGCGCTTGAAAAAGCTGTCGGGAACGGTCTCGCGGATGGTGGTGTTCGCGGAGCGGTTGACGGCGTCGTTCAGCGTTTCCAGATGCTGGATGTTCACCGCCGTCATCACGTTGATGCCGGCGTCGAGCAGCTCCAGCACGTCTTCATACCGCTTGCGGTTCTTGCTGCCGGGAACGTTGGTGTGGGCCAGCTCGTCCACGATCACGGTCTGCGGATGGCGCGCGATGATCGCGTCCACATCCATCTCTTTCAGGTTCACGCCGCGATAGGGAATCACCTTCTGCGGCACGACCTCGAGATCGCGGATCGGACCTCGGTCTCCTTGCGCCCGTGCGACTCCACCAGGCCGATCACCACGTCCACGCCCTGCTGGTGCTTCATGTTAGTAGGCGTCGTTCAGCATGTCGTAGGTCTTGCCCACGCCGGGCGCCGCGCCAATGTAGATGCGCAGCTTGGCGGGCTCCGGCGTGTTCTCAAGTTCGATCTCGGCCATCGCTCAGCCCACCTCGACAGGATGATGAACTTCTCCGCGCACGGCCACAGGAAGCGTGAAGCGGAACGTCGATCCGTGGCCCAGCCGGCTTTCCACGGCGATCTGGCCGCCCAGCGACTCCACCAGCCGCCGAACCAGCGCCAGGCCGAGCCCCGTGCCTTTTTCTGAGAAGGTATTGAACCGGTCGAAGATCGCGCTCAGCCGCTCCGCCTCGATGCCGCGGCCCGTATCGCGCACGCTGAACTGCACAAAGTTCTTGATCTCTTCGGCAGCCAGAAGGATCTCGCCTTCTCCGGCGTGTAGCGCAGCGCGTTCGACAGCAGGTTGTCGAGAATCGACCGCAACGCGCGGCGATCGGCCTCGCACCGCTGCCAGATCGGCGTAAGCGCTCACTTCCACCCGGATGTGCTTCTTCGCGGCCTCGTCGCAAGTAGCGGTCGCGCGCCTCGTTCAAAACCTGCAGCGGCCGCAATCGCTCCAGTTTCAACTCGCGCTTGCCCGTGTCCAGCTCCGCCACCTCCGATCAGGTCGCTCATCAGGTCGTCCAGCTGTCTCCGCCTCTTTGCTGGCCGTGGCCACCAGTTCGGTCTGCAGCGGCGTCATCTCTCCGCTGAAGCCCTGGGCCAGCGCATAGAGCCCGCGCCGCAACTGCAGCAGCGGGTCGCGCAGCTTGCGGCTGGCCACCGCAATGAACTGCGTCTTGAAGCGGTCGGTGTCCTGCAGGCTGGTCACGTCTTCAAGCGTCGTCACCGCGCCCAGCAGCCTGCCCTCGGAGTCGCGCATCGGCGTGGTGCGCAGGCGGTAGCTGCGCTCCTGCTCGCCGATCCGCATCGGCAGCATCGACGCTTCGCCCTCGGCGGCCACCGCCTTTTGCATCGATACAGCGTCCTGGATCGCGCTCAGAATCTTTTCGCCGCCGGGCGTATTCGTCAGCGCCATGCGGTCGCCGGCCGCTTCGCCCAGCAGCTCCGCCGCCGCCTGATTCACCTTCAGCACGTGGCCCTTGCCGTCGGTCACGATGATGGGCTCGAAGATCGATTGCAGCACCGCGTCGGAAAGCTGAAACTCCATCTGCCGCCGGCCGGCTTCGGTATCGCGCACGCTCGCGCAGCCGCACCGCAATCCGGCTCAACTCGCTGGCGATCACGCCAAAGCTGTCGCGGCTGCTCCATTCCACGCGGTGTTCCAGGTTGCCCTGGGCAATGCGGTGCGCATCGCGCGCCAGCGTGTCGATGGGCCGCAGCACAAAGAAGATGGTCGCCGCTGCAATCACGACCGCAGCCACGACCACCGCGTAGGCCAGATGAAGCTGCCCTGCCGCCGCCAGCGCTTTGTGCGTGACGGCCACCAGCCCCACCGTCAGGCAGGCGAGGAGCACACAGCCGAGAATCAGTCGCTGGGTAAGGTTAAGCATGGTCGGTGTCCGCGCCGGAGAATGGTGACTCATCTCATTCTCGCGGATGCAGCCGCAACCTGCAATGCCCGCGTTTCGCACTGAGCCGACGTCCTGGACGTCTCACGGGAATCTGGCAAACCGCCAGCGAAGCTCGATTGTGCCAGCGGCAGGCAAGTCCGGCCGGCTGCGGGTATGGCACCAGCACCCAGTCGACGCCGAAATCCGCCTTCAGCCGCTCAAAGTCGGCGAGCTTGAAGTTGCGCCAGCCTTCCTCCGCCTCCATCTGGCGCACCCACACCGGCCCCAGCTCCGGCACCTGCGTCACCACGGCCGCATCTTTCACCGCATCGGCCAGTTGGCTGCGCTCGGCCAGCGCGCGAAAGCCGTGGTAATCCTCGCCGGGCGCTTCCATGTAGTGCGGATCGAGCGCGAAATAGGCATTCTCCGGCGTGTTCGCGCGGATCCATGCAAAGGCTTGCAGCCAGGGATTGGCCGGCTGCCGCCACGGCAGCTCCAGGTGCTGGCTGCCATGCAAACTCGGCCCGCTGCCACGCAAACATGCAGCCATTCGCCACCAGCAGAAACACCGCCCAGCGCCACACACTTCGCTTCAATACGAACTTCCCCAGCAGGCATCCGGCCGTCAGCACGAAAAGGAAATACAGCAGGTGCAGATAGCGCATGGGCTGCAGCGGCGTCAGCCGCACCAGCGAAGGCGGCCAGAGCAGCACCATGGCCAGCGCCTGCTGAAAGACGCCGTAAGACAAACACCGCTAGCGCAAAACGCGCCAGCAGGGTTTCTCCGCGCTTGCGTGCAACGCGCCAGAGCAGCCAGAAGAGCAACAGCGGCGCCAGCGCGCCCAGCCACTCGTACCAGGTCCATTTGTAGAGGTAATAGTAGGTTCGCGTGTCCAGCGCCTTGCGCCATGCCGGATCGGCCGGCTCGAAGACCCAGCCCAAAGGCATGAACGCTGCCGTCGAATTCCGCAACGCGCGGATCCGCATGCTGGCACGGAGTCCAGCAAAGCGCATAGTGAGAAAAAAGCAGAACGAAATCCCAAGGCGGCCATCAGCGGATGCAGCAGAAATGCCACCAGCAGCAACGCCGCTGCCTGCCAGCGTTTCCCATCCAAGATTCGCCAGACCGCCAGCAGAATCATCGCCGTGGCCAGATTGCGCGGATGCAGATGCTGGTCGACCATGTAGAGCGCGGTTCCTGACACGGGCAGCGTGAACATGGCCGCGACCAGCGCCACCCCGCCCCATCGCGCAGCTCTCCTCGGCAAAGAGCCGGTTCGCGATCTTCTTCACTGCCCACAGAATCAGGAACAGCGAGACCAGTTGCCAAACCAGCTCCGCCCACGCCACCGGCATTCCGGTCCAGCGCACAAAATGCGCCATCCATCCGTCGAAGAGCGTCGCTTCCATTTGCAGCCGGAAGAAATTCGCGTTGTAGGGGAAAAGCGCGGGATTCAGGTCGGCTTTGACCGCGGTCAAATAAATTCCGTCGTCTTCAAGGCCGGGGTGGTAGCCCATCACCAGAAACCCCAGCGCCGTAAAAAGCAGACGCTCCGAGAAACTCAAAAGGAATGCGCTTGCGTGCCCAGCCGCGAGCTTCCGACCTCCTCCAGAACCGGTGCAACGCAATGCGCCACAACGCATAGCATACCGTCCGACGCAGACGGGTGCCGAGCGATGACATGCGGCACTACAACTGCGGCAGCAGCATGCGCAGCAGCAGAAAGCCGCCCACGCCGGCAAAGAACACCAGCGCCATGCGGATGCCCGGCTCGCGGTTCACTTCGGGCACCAGATCGGTGGCGGCCACGTAGAGCGCAACTCCTGCCGAAACCGGCAATCCAAACGGAACCCAGCGCGGCACAAGTTGGATCACCAGCACACCCGCCAGCGTGGCCCCGGCCAGCGCCACTGCGGACCAGAAAGCCGTCGTGCGGCTTCGTCCGCTGGCCATCATCACGCTGGCCATGGTGAATCCCTCCGGCGCCTTATGCAGCAGAATGGCCAGAAAGATCAGCCAGCCGAGCCAGTTGGAAAGCGCGAATCCCGACCCGATCGCCACGCCATCGAAGAGCGCATGAACGCTCAGGCCGCCCAGCACCGAGTAGCCCGTGCGCTGCGGAGACGAACTCACCGCCGTGCGTCTCTTCGCCAAAGTGAAAGTGCGCGTTGATGGTGTGCTCCAGCAGATGCATGACGCAATAGCCGGCCATGATCAGCCCCGGCCCCAGACGCGCATTCAGCCGCAGGCTCTCCGGCGCCATCTCCAGCAGCGCCGTGGCCATCAGGAATCCCGCTCCCAGCGCCACAAAGTAGCGCAGATAGCGCTCCACGCCGCGCGCGCGCACCAGCACCAGCCCGCCGGCCACATCGGCCAGCGCGGCAATGGTTCCGAGAATGAGTGACGTCCCAAGCATCCGTTCGTCCAATCAATTCACACGATGAAGCGCGTGGCGCCTCAAGCCAAAAGCTAGAGGCCAGCAGCTAGAAGCTGTTCTTCATCCGCTGTGCCGGATGTGCAGCACATCGCCGTCCTGCACCACGTACTCCTTGCCTTCCAGGCGCAGCGTGCCCTTGGCCCGCGCAGCAGCCTCGGAGCCTGCGTCCAGCAGGTTGTCCCAGCGAATGGTTTCGGCGCGAATGAAATGATGCTCCAGGTCGGTGTGGATCGCTCCCGCGGCCTGCGGCGCCTTCGAACCCACCGGCACCGTCCAGGCGCGGCACTCGTCTTCGCCGGCGGTGAAAAAGCTGATCAGCCCCAGCAGCTCATAGCTCTTGCGAATCAGCCGCACCAGCCCGCTCTCGTGCAGGCCGTAGCTTTCCAGGAAATCCGCCGCCTCGGCGTCGTCCATCTCCGCCAGTTCCGCTTCCACCTTGCCGCAGATGGCCGTCGCGCCGGCATTGGGCCGTTGCGCAAGCGCATCCAGCTTGATAGTGGCTCACAGCCGACTCCAGATCGGCGCCCAACGTCGCGCTTTCGCCCACATTAAGCACATACAGAATCGGCTTTTGCGACAAAAACATAAAGCCGCGAATGAGCTTCTTTTCTTCCGCCGTCATCTCCAGTTCGCGCAGCGGGATCTCCTTCTCCAGGGATTCCTTTGACCGCAGCAGCAGCGCCTGTTCCCGCTCCAATTCGCTGGTGCGCCCCTTCTTCATGTCCTTTTCCACGCGCTCCATGCCGTTTTTCCACCTGGCCCAGGTCGCTCACCATCAGGTCGAATTCGACGTTCTTCGCGTCGCGCAGCGGATCGATCGGCCCGTCATGCGCGAACGGCCTCATTCTCGAAGGCCCGCAGCACGTGAATCAGCGCGTCCACATTGCGCAGGTTGGTCAGGTATGTGGTCTCTTTCAGCGCCTCCTGCCCGATGGCCGCCACATCGACAAATTCCACTGAGGCGAAGGTGGTTTTCTTCGGCGAGTAGAGCGCCGACAGCTTCTCCAGCCGCTCGTCGGGCACGCGCGCCACGCCAATGTGCGCCTCGCGCGGATTCGCGTGCCCGTGCTCCTCAATCTTGGCTTTGGTCAGGATCTTGAACAGCGAAGTCTTGCCCACCTGCGGCAGGCCGATAATGCCGGTCTTCATAATCGTTCCATCGTGGCCCTTTTACAGCAGGAATTCCGCATCCGGGCCTCTCCGATGATACAGGACGCTACACAAGGTTCAGAGTGCGGCGGACAGGTTGCAACGATCGGTGAGCCTTGTTAATGGTTCACAAGCGATGTGGTGGTCATGAAGGCAACCAGGATATCCATGGGCCATTGAGCGATGATCATGGGCGCGAGCCGCCGCGTGCGGAGATAGATGAGCATGGTGACGATGAGGCCAGGAACAACCATGACAAAGCGCAGGACGACGTAGCGCCACTGTGGAACGAAGGGAAGGAAGCTGTGTTGTAACGACCAGAAGAATCCGACCAGCACCAAGGCAACCCAGGTGCGGCGGGTAAGGGCCTGAAGGCGAGGCAGCGCAAAGCCTTGGTAGGTGAGCTGCTCGGTGGGAGTCCAGATAATCCACCAGACCGAAACGCTGTAGATGGTTCGCCACAGTGGGAAGATGTGAGGGGCGGCTGCGGCTGCGCCGGCAGCGGGCGCTGTCGAGGCGATGAAAGCGCCGAAGACCAGCCAATTGGCCATCATTCCGCCGGCGACGATGAGGGGAAAGATAATCAGGCAAAGCCCGAGGCCAAACCAGACGTCGAAGCCACCGCGCCAGCGGGAGGGGCCCACGAGACTCCATAGAGAGATGCCCTCCGCGCGCGTGTATTTCCACAAAAGCGCCAGGCAGCCGAGGTCGGCAAGGTTGCCGTAGACGGTCCACCACTGGCCGGCGGATTCCCAGGGGGCGAGATCGTGGCGCAGGAGAAAAAGCAGTGCGACCAGTGCCTGCGCGGCGAGGAGAAAGACACTGCGCCCGACGATGAGAAGCAGCGGGCCGGCCCAGGGAATGCGGCCGGCGGAAGCGCGCGCCTGGATGGCGGAAGGCGAGTTCGGGTGAGTGATAGCCATAACGGCCGGATCGCGCAGTCCACTCATTGGAGGTTGCTCATCGCCGATCGGAGATTCTCGTCATCGACACGGACGCCGGAAAGAGTCCCGATATACACAGACATACGCAAGAAATCCTTGTCCGGTTTCGTTTCATCGTGCCAATCTGAGCAAAACTAGACCAAATCGCGCCGCGAGAGCCAGGCGATCCGCCTCAAAACAACGTCATTGCCACCACCAGGATGTCCATCGGCCAGTGCGCGAGGATCAGCGGTGCCAGCCTTCTGATCCGTCGATAGAGGACGACGGTCAACACAACGCCGGGCAAAAACACAAAGAAGCGGTAGATGAGAAATCGGAGATCCGGCACGAAACCGAAGCAGCAGTGCTGCGCGGTAAACCAAAAGACCACTACTGCCGGACCAACCCAGGGCCGGCCCCAGGTGCGTTCAGTCATCGCTTCAAGCCGAGGCAGGCAATAACCCTGATAGGTTAGTTCCTCGGTGAACGACTGAATCACCCACCATACCGAAGCGTTGTAGATTACGGCCCACAACGGGAGCATGTGTGAACGAAGAAGGTACATGCCCGGGTTCGTGTTCGAGGCGCCGTAGAAAATGCGCTGCGACAGAAATCCGCCTCCAATGAAGCTGACCGCCATTAGGAACAAAATCCCGGCTCCGAGCCACAAATCGCGCCCGTACCGCATGCGGATCGGCCCCAGAAGATCGCGCAATCGAATCCCCTCGCGCCGGGTCAATAACTTCATCGCCGCCAGGCATGTAAGATCGCCCACCGTGCCGCAGATCGTGAACCAATACGTGGCGTCGCGCCATGGAGTGGCATGACGGCGCAGAACAAACACAAGCGCCAGCAGACCCTGTGTCGCCATCCACATCGCCGTGCGCAGGCATACCAACGCCACCGGGCCTGCCCAGGGAATTCGTCCCTGCGCCAGGCGTTCACGAATTGAAGCAGGCAAGTTCGCTTGAGACGCTTGTGTCGGACCGATTTCGCTTGCAATTGGCATCGGAGTTCTTCCCCAGCAAGCGATCCTACTCCAAGACTGCATCGCGCAGCGATTACAATCTCGTGGATTCCGCTCTCGCCATCAGCACCACCGTCGCCAGTCCGAATAACAGAATCGCCTCCTCCACGAATTCGCTTCGGTTGTGCAGCTTGTTGAAGTCCGCCGTGGTTGCATTGGACGCGTCCGCGGTATCGATTGCGCCGCCTGCGGCTATTCGGTCGCGCTCCATGGCGGGAATGATGCCGAATTGCGAATACACGGTACAGGCGATCATCCCGACCACAAGTATCATGGGCACCAGCACCGCGCGCGGCTTGTAAATGCCCCAGGCCGGAGCCAGCGCCATCACCGCCAGCGCCACCATTCCCGAGACAAGTCCCATCCCGTGCAGAATGCGGATTAACTGGCCGACGATTGTGCCGGCGGTGTGCGTGTCGGGTTGCAGCGTGTTAAAGGTGATCGGCGGCAACGATGGGGAAGAAGATCTCCGCGCCCAGCCAGACGATGAGCGACAAAGAAAGCAGCGTACGAAGCAGGGTCTTCATTGAGGAAGGATACAAGAGAAGGGAACAGCGAGCAGGGAAAAGGGAATAGGGAAGGGAGTAGGAAATCGGAAGTAGCGAATAGGGAGTAGGCAAAAGCGCATCGGAGGTCAAAAGCCGAGTTTGCTCACTCACCTCTGACCACTGACCACTGACAACTGATCTCTGACAACTAGTTCTTCTTCAGCGCCCGCTTCAGTACCGTCTCCAGAGCTGTCTTTTGCTCCGCGTATTCACTTGGGGACAGCGTGCCCGCGATCTTCTCGCTTTCCAGCGCGAACAGCTCTTCCTTGATCACGTTCAGCAGCGCGGAATTCCCGGTTGCGGGCGCGGCCGGCGCGGAATAAACCTGCGGGGGCCTCGACGAAGCTGCGCGGGTGGGCGCGACCACTCCCGCTGCCGGCAGAACGCCTCCCGCCATCGCAGGCTTGCGCAGCAGAAATCCCGCCGCGGCCGCCAGCAACAATGCCAGCCCGCCAAGAATCCACCATTTGTACTTCGAGAGCGGGTCAGGCGTATTGATCGGCACGCCGATCCCGCCGCCCGGCCGATTTCCCGGCGCGCCGGCTTCCTGGCCGTTATCGCCCGGCTGGCCGCCTTGGCCATTCTGGTCCTCGCGGGCGAACGATCCCGTGCCGGAGACCGAGAACTCCACTGTTTGGCCGGGAGCGACGTCTCGTGCCAGGAACGTCTGCACGCTGGGATCTTGCGGCGACGACTCGAAGCCCGATCCGCTTCCCCCGCTAAACGTCATCGACTTTGGCAGCACAACCCAAACGGTTGCGGCCGGCAGCGTCACCAGAGAATGAAAGCTGTATTTGCCGCTGCTGTAAGGCAGGTCGTACTGGATCTGGAAGAGCGTGCCCTTGCCGCCTTCATCGGGCTGGATAGGGAAGTCGAAGGAGTAGTGGCCCTTCGGCCCGTCGGGATCGAGCTTGACGCTGGTCGGCAAGCTGCCGGTGCCCGGCCGCTGCGCCGACGCGTCGCCCACCACAGCGTCGTCAGGCAGAATCACCTCAAACGAGCGATTGCTCCACTGCGTAGTCGGCGGCGAGCTGGCGTTGTGCATGTCGTAGCGCTCCACCACGCGAAGCTGCCCGTTGTCGCTCTCAATTCCAGTCACATGCTCGGCGATGTGACACTGCGCTCACTTTGGCCGCCACATCGTAGACCGAGATGTCGCCTGTTCCGCCGCCTTGCGGCGCGGCAATGAAGTACTCGGCGCCTTGGTGCGTCACGCGAATCAGGTACGGATTGCTGCCGGGCAGATTCAGCGTGTAGCGGCCCTGTCGCATTGGTGGTCGCGTGGCCGACCTCGCTCATGCCCGACATCGGCTCAAGCAGCACGACCGAATCGCCCGCCGCTGGCTTTGCCGGTGGTCTTGTTGGTCACTGTGCCGGTCACGGTCGCTGCCTGCGCCAGCGCGCCGCCAAGCAAAAGGCTCAAAGCCAAAATGCGAATCAACAAACCAATTCGATCTCATTGTCGTGATTACGTTCCTTTGTTCTCGAATCGCGCTGCTCGTGCCGCACGCGACTGGGACGGCAGAAACTTACCCGGTTGTCAGCTCCCCGGGTGCAATTCTCACACCTGCTGCAACTGGTCGATTTCGGCCAGCAATTGCGCCGTCTCGTGTTCGAGCTGTGCGCGCTGCGCCTGGAAATCCTCTTCAGGATACTTGCCCGCGCGATACTCGAAGTTCAAATCGCGCAGGTTCTCGTAAAGCTGCTCCTTGCGCTCCAGCAGATAGTCGAGCCGCGTCTTTTCTCGTCTGGCTGGCAAAGGCGTTCTCCGGCCAGAACGTGTACAGCAAGAGCGCGAACAGAAGAAACAACCCGGCGATCAGACCCTCCGTTTCCGTCATGGCTCAAAAGTCCCTCCGAATCCGCTATCCGTGCCCGTCTCCCGGCGAATGCGATCCAGCCGCTCCTGCTCTGCCGGGTTCGAGAGTCGGCTGCTGCCCACTGTCCGCTGGCGCCTGCCGCTTGCCGCCCAATCCGCCCCAGCGCCGGATGAGCAGAATGGTTCCCAGCAACGCCGCCGCGAACACCGCAAACGGAGCGATCCACGCCACCAGGTCGAAGCCTTGCGTTGTCGGCGCGGCCAGCACCGTTGCGCCGTACTTAGCGACAAACGACATCGAAAATATCCTGGTCGCTCATGCCCGCGGCGATCCCCGCATTCAACTCGTCCAGCTCCTGTCCGCGGTTCGGGCAGCCCACGTGGTCGCATTCGCCCAGCAGTTGCGCGCAGCCGCACTGGCACATAAGCTGTGGCTCAGGTTGTTTGAGCGCGAGCCGCGAGTCCGTGGCGCCAAGCGAGAAGCAGATGGCCACGGCCAGCACGGCGACTTCCACAACTCTCGTCCAAAACCTAAAAGCGCGGAAGCGCCATCAGTCGCCTCCCTTGAGCGCGGGAGCCATGGGCGCTGCTTGCGCCGCCGGAACGCGCAAAGCTGCGGTCGCCGGCGTCAGGCTGGGAACCAGCGCAACAAACGTGCCAAAGACGATCACCGCCAGGCCAAACCAGATCCAGCCGACCAGCGGATTCAGAAATGCTTTGATGATCGGCTGGCTGGTGTCGGGATTGGTGCCCTCATACACCACATAGAGATCCCACTCAGGAACCGAGTGAATGGCGACCATGGTCTGCGGCTGCCCGCTGGCCAGGTACAACCGCTTCTCCGGCGTCATCTGGAACTGCTTCTTGCCGCCCTTGTACACGTCCAGCATGGCGTACTCGGAGTTGTAGTTCAGGTTCGAGTCCTGTGATGCGCCCACTTGCTCCAGCGTGTACGGCCCGATGTTCATCTTGCTATGCAGGCCCATTTCGCTTTCGACGCTGCGATTGAAGGCCGAGCCCGCCAGCCCGATCACCACCACCACGACGCCGATGTGAATCAGGTAGCCACCGTATCTCCGCGTGTTGCGCCGCGTCAGCAGCCATGTTGCCGCGAACAGGTTGCGCCCCGTCTGCCGCGAGATCACGCCCGCTCCGCGCAGAAACTCCGCCATAATCGCAGTCAGCACCGCCGCCGCAACCGCAAAGCCACAATCGCGTAGAAGGTGCCCTGATCGAGAACGCGCCGTCCTTCCACGGATTGCACGCCCACGGCGAGGCACACGATCACCGTCGCCCACAGCGCGATGACCGGCAGCACAAAGTTGCGCTTGATGGCCTTGAACGATGCGGCGCGCCACGGCAGCAGCGGGCCCACGCCGGTGAGAAACACAAGAAAGAGCCCGATGGGCACAGCCACGCGGTTATAAAACGGCGCGCCCACCGTCACCTTCGTGCCTTGCACATACTCCGAAAGGATCGGGAACAGCGTGCCCCAGAGAATCACGAAGCAGGCCGTCAGCAGCACCAGATTATTGAAGAGGAAACTCGATTCGCGGCTCACCAGCGATTCCAGCTGGTGTTCCGTCTTCAGGTGCCCGCGCTGCAGCACGTAAGTGAAGATGCAGACGGCCAGCACGATGCCCATGAAGACGACGAACCACGTGCCAATGGACGACTGCGCGAAGGCGTGCACCGAGCTCACCAGCCCGGCGCGGGTGAGCAGCGTGCCCAGCATGGTGAGCAGGAAAGTGGAGAAGATGAGCCACACATTCCAGCTCTTCATCATGCCTTTGCGCTCCTGCATCATCACCGAGTGCAGAAAAGCGGTTCCGGTCAGCCACGGCATGAAGCTCGCGTTCTCCACCGGGTCCCAGCCCCAATAGCCGCCCCAGCCCAGCACCGCATAGGCCCAGTGCATGCCCAGGAAGATGCCGCAGGTCAGGAACAGCCAGGTCACCATGGTCCAGGTGCGCGTGATCCTGATCCATTTCTCGCCGGGATAGCGCATCATCAGCGCGCCCAGCGCAAAGGCGAAGGGAACCGAGAAGCCCACATAGCCCAGGTAAAGCATGGGCGGATGAATCACCATCTCCGGATACTGGAGCAGGGGATTGAGGCCGTTGCCGTCGGCGGGAACTGAGCGCTCCTGCTACGTAACCTGGGAGCAGCGCAAACGGCGGCGCGGCAAAAACCAGCACCGACAGAAAGAACACCTGGATGCCGGAGAGAATCGTGCCCGCGTAGGCGTAGAGCTTTACATCCGTTTTGTGCCGCAGCCGCAAGCACGAAGCCGTAGGTTCCCAGCAGCCACGCCCATAGCAGCAGCGAGCCTTCCTGGCCGCTCCACAGCGCCGCGAACTTGTAGGGAATGGGCAGCGCCCGGTTGGAGTGCTCAAGGATGTAGGTGATGGAGAAGTCGTTGGTAAAGACCGACCAGATCAGCGCGAAAGCGGCGCCGGTGACGGCCACAAAGCCGGCGATTCCGGCCCGGCGCGCGGTGTCGGCCAGCCGCTCCGGCGAGATCGGCGCCGGCTGCCCGGTGGCAATCAGCCGCAGCGCCACCGCTCCCGCGCAAAGATTGTAGGCGGCCAGAACTAAAGCGATAAGAAGACAAAAGCTGCCAAATGTGGCCATCGAAACTCCAGGATGATTCTCGCACGCACGACAGGGAGTCGGTTGACCTCCCAACGAAGCTATTCTTCCATCCATGATAGGCGTTCCGCGTGTGATTTGGCTCACACCATGAGGCTGGAGGGGCAGCGTTCCAAGATAGGCGATGCGGATCAGGCAACCGCGTTCCTGTGGTGCGCAAGGATCTGGCTGGTGACTGCCAGCATCTTTTCTCTCGCCCACAGGGCCTGGGCAGGAAAGACGACGGGCCCACCGCCGTAGTCGCCGGTGAGCGTCGTCAGCTGTGCCCAGGACCAGGACCGGCAGATGCAGGCATCCGGGAGTCGCAATTCGGCCACAAAGGCCGGCCCGCCGATCCCGCGCGTATGGTGCCCGGAGATGACCAGGCCGAGCTTGTCGGCGAAATCGGGCTGTTCGATGAGACAAAGAGCCTCGGCGGCATCGTTCACTCGGCACACGTCGCCGAATTGGCTTCCCAGGAAGCGACATCATCAAAGATGCCTGGAGTGGGTCGTCGTCCACTAGGAGGATGGTTGTCATTGACCCTGGCTGGCGCGTTCAACCCCGTACGAAAGCGCCGAGCATATTAACTAACTCGCTAACATTAGATGGTGACCACTCAGTTCCGGTTGCTTGCTCGGCTAGATTTGCCGGGCTAACCGAAGAGAAATTCCTTTTCGCGCAGCTCCTTGATGCTGTCGCGCAGCCGCGCGGCCTTCTCAAACTCGAACTTCTTCGCCGCCTCGCGCATCTCGGCTTCGAGCTTCGCGATGTAGGCGTCGAGTTCGGCCTGCGTATTGAACTCGGGAATCCCGGCTGTCTCTTCCTCGGCCACCTCGCCGTATTCGGCCTTCAGGATGTGCGCCAGGCCCATCTCCACCTGGCTGATGATGGACTGCGGCGTGATGCCGTTCTCCTCGTTGTAGGCGCGCTGGATCGCGCGGCGGCGATCGGTCTCGTCGATGGCCCGGCGCATCGAGTCGGTGATCTTGTCGGCGTAGAGAATGGCCCTGCCCTCGAGGTGCCGCGCCGCCCGGCCCATGGTCTGGATCAGCGACCCGGCCGAGCGCAGAAAGCCTTCCTTATCCGCATCGAGAATCGCCACCAGCGAAACCTCGGGCAGGTCGAGCCCCTCGCGCAGCAGGTTGATGCCGATCAGCACGTCGAACTCGCCCTTGCGCAGGCCGGCCAGCAGCTTCACGCGCTCCAGCGTCTCGATCTCGGAGTGCATGTAGCGGCAGCGCACGCCCACCTCGGTGTAGTAGCCGGCCAGGTCCTCGGCCATGCGCTTGGTCAGCGTGGTCACCAGCACGCGCTCGTTGCGCTTGGCCCGGTCGCGAATCTCGGCGAGAAGATCGTCGATCTGGCCCTTCACCGGCCGAATCTCGACCTCGGGATCGACCAGGCCCGTGGGCCGGATCACCTGCTCGATCACCACGCCCGCTCGACCGCGTCAGCTCATACGGCCCCGGCGTGGCCGAAACATAGATCGTCTGGTGCACCCGGTTCTCGAACTCCTCGAACTTGAGCGGCCGGTTGTCCATCGCCGAGGGCAGCCGGAAGCCGTAGTCGACCAGCGTTTGCTTGCGGCTGCGGTCGCCGTGCCACATGCCGTGCACCTGCGGAATCGTGGCGTGGCTCTCGTCCACAAAGAGCAGGAAGTCGCGCGGGAAGTAGTCGAGCAGCGTCGGCGGCGGCTCGCCCGGCAGCCGCCCGCTGAAGTGGCGCGAGTAGTTCTCGATGCCGTGGCAGTAGCCCATGGACTTGATCATCTCCAGATCGAAGCGCGTGCGCTGGTGGACGCGCTGCGCCTCCACCATGCGGCCCTCCGACTCGAGATGCGCCACCCACTCGTTCAGCTCGGCCACGATCGAATCGATGGCCTCCGCCTTGCGCTCCGGCTGCACCACGTAGTGGCTCTTGGGATAGATCGGCAGCCGCGAATACTTCTGCTTCACCGTGCCGAACAGCGGATCGATCTGCGCGAGCGATTCGATCTCGTCGCCGAACAGCTCGATGCGGTAGGCGTTCTCGTCGTAGGTGGGGAAGACCTCAATCACGTCGCCGCGCACGCGAAATGTCCCGCGCCGGAAGTCCGTGTCGTTGCGCTCGTAGAGAATCTCGACCAGCCGCCGCGTAATGTCTTTGCGGCTGATGTGCTGGCCCTTTTCGAGCAGCAGCAACATGCCGTAGTAGGCCTCCGGCGACCCCAGGCCGTAGATGCAGCTCACCGAGCTCACGATGATCGCGTCGCGCCGCTCGAACAAGCTGCGCGTCGCCGAGAGCCGCAGCTTGTCCAGCTCCTCGTTGATCGTGGCTTCCTTCTCGATGTAGAGGTCGCCGGCGGGAATGTACGCCTCGGGCTGGTAGTAGTCGTAGTAGCTGACGAAATACTCGACCGCGTTCGAAGGGAAGAACTGCTTGAACTCGTGGTAGAGCTGCGCGGCCAGCGTCTTGTTGTGCGCCAGGATCAGCGCCGGCCGGTTGGACTGCTCGATCACCTTGGCCATGGTGAAGGTCTTGCCCGAGCCGGTCACGCCCAGCAGCACCTGGTGCTTTTCGCCCGCCCCCAGCCCCTCCATAAGCTGGTCGATGGCGCGCGGCTGGTCGCCCTTGGGCTTGTAGCTGGTGACGAGCTGAAAGTCCATAAAAGGATTATACGGCAAAGAGGCGAACGCTTAGCGAATCTTCGGTTCACCTGTTTCCGCGAAACACCGGCGCTTTATGGCATATCAGGATATATGGTCTATAATACCATACAGAGCGCGTAATGAAGGCCGAACTGCTCTACTACACAGGGCAAACGCATCTTAATCGCTATATGCCAAGCGGCTATGTAGAAGTGAGATGGGGATATGGAAAATCCCCTGAAGTACTTTGCCGAGTTGAAGGACCCGCGAGTGGAGCGAACGCGGGAGCATCTTCTGGAAGAGATTCTTTTGATGGCGATTGCGGCGATTCTGAGCGGCGCCAACGGTTGGAACGAGATTGAGAACTATGGCAAGGCGAAGCGCGAGTGGCTGAGCAGTTTTCTGCGCCTCCCGGGCGGAATTCCGTCTCATGACACGTTCAACCGTGTCTTCGCGGCTCTGGCCACCGAGGAGTTGGAAGAAAGCTTTGCCGCCTGGGTTGGCTCGATTGCCCGTCTGACCGCCGGCCAAGTGGTGGCCATCGATGGCAAGACATTGCGTGGCACACGGACCACGGCAGGCAAGGCGCTGGTGCACATGGTTTCAGCCTGGGCCAACTCCAACAACCTGGTGCTTGCCCAGCGCAAGGTCGACGACAAGTGCAACGAGATTACGGCCATCCCCAAGCTGCTCAAAGCCCTGGAACTGAGTGGAGCGGTGGTGACCATCGATGCCATCGGCTGCCAGAAGTCTATTGCCAGCCAGATCGTCGAGCAAAGGGCTGACTACGTGCTGGCGGTGAAGGAAAATCAGCCCTCCCTGTTGGCCGATATCAAGGATTCGTTTCAAATGCTCGCTGCCGATAGCGTCGATGAAGAAATCGACTGCGGGCATGGGCGCGTGGAGCGCCGCACCTGCTCGGTGCTCGCAGATCTGAGCTTATTGGATGCCCCCGGAGAGTGGGCGTCTTTACAAGGACTGGTGCGGATCGAGGCCGAGCGTTATCACAAGGCGACGGGGAAAACAGAACGCGAAATTCGTTACTACATCACTAGCCTCAAGCCCGATGCAGCGCGGTTGAACGCAGCCATCCGCCAGCACTGGGGCATTGAAAACAAGTTGCATTGGGTACTCGATGTCGGCTTCGGCGAGGACCTCAGCCGCAAACGCGCCGGACACGCCGCGCAGAACTATTCCATCCTCACGCGCATCGCCCTCAACATGCTCAAACAGGACAAAACCTGCAAACTGGGCATCCACGGCAAACGCCTGCAGGCTGCTTGGGACCACGAATATTTGCTCCGCCTACTCGGAGTCCAAATTTAGATGCGTTTGCCCTGCTCTACTACAGGCGAATGGACTACGACGACGGCGCCATCGTTGAAATGGTCCTGTGGAGAGTTCCCGGCGCCGGTTCCTCCATCGATCCACGGCCTCAAGTACTCGCTCTTCTATGGTTGGCCAGGAGTTCGAGAGGTTGGTTACGACAATGAGCGGGGCAAAGGCGATCACAGGCATTTTCAGGGTACCGAAGCCGCCTACAAGTTTGTGAGTGTCGAGCAGTTGATCGCGGACTTTTGGCTTGATGTGCGGCGTTTGAGAGGTGTGAGATGAGTGAGGTCAAGATTACGGTTGGCGGCGAAATCGAGCAAGAAGCTTCCAGGGAGTTCATCGACGCCTGGCATCGCGCCGAGCGCGGAGAAACCTTCCATGAGCGCCACCTGGCATTCGAAAACTGGGACACGTTGGCGCGAGTTCTCACAGGCAAGCGCATGGAATTGCTGAGCTACGTCCGTCGCAACAATGTCGCGAGCGTCCGCACGCTGGCGAAGGCTCTTGGCCGCGATTACAGCAACGTTCACGCCGATGTGAAGGCGCTGGCCGAGGCCGGGTTGCTGGATTCGACGCCCAAGGGCGTTCGCGCCGACTACGACGCGATTGAGACGCGGATTGCGATTTGAATTATACTGGCTCCGGTAAACAAAAAAGTGTACTCTTGAATCAGCCATGAAGAGCACGGAATTCAAGCGTTGGCTGGCGAAACAGGGCGTGACGTTTGGATCGCAGACCGGTTCGCACCTAAGGCTCCACTATCAGGGGCGATTATCGGTTCTCCCGATGCACCACAAGGACATCTCGAAGGGCTTGGTCGAAGACATCAAGAAACAACTCGGCCTGAAAAAGAGAAAGGGGCAGTAGCATGCACGGCTATCCAGTGAATCTCCGCAAGAGCGAAGGATTCCTCGTCGTGAGCTTTCCCGATGTTCCGGAGGCCCACACGCAGGGATTGGATCGCGTTGAGGCGTTGGCCATGGCGAAAGAAGCTCTCGAACTCTCGATGGAGTTCTACTTCGACGACATGCGTCCCGTTCCCATGCCGTCGAAGCCCAAGCGAGGCCAGGCGATGGTTGAACTATCTCCGAGCGTTGCGGCGAAGGTTCTCCTATTGAACGAAATGCTCCGCCAAAAGGTGCGTCCCATCGATTTGGCGCGGCGGCTGGGCACGACCAAACAGGAGGTGAACCGCCTGACGAACCTCCGTCACCCGACGAAGATCGACCGCATCGATGCGGCACTGCGAGCACTGGGCAAGCGCCTTTATCTAGACGCTGCGTAAAGCAGCGCCACGACGGCCGCACCGTTCTGTACACTTTTCCCATGGCCAAGCGCATTGGCATCCATCTGGGAACCACCGGCGGCGCATCGAACGCCGTTGAGCGCGCCCGCGAGGTCGGCGCCGACACCTTCCAGATCTTCTCCGCAAGCCCGCGCATGTGGCGCGCGCCCAAAGTCGATCCCGCGCAAGCCAAGCGCATGGGCGAATTACGCGCCAAGCTCGACATCGGGCCCCTGGTCATCCACACCGGCTACCTCATCAACATTTGCAGCCAGTCGAGCGAGATTCGCGAGAAAAGCATTGCCGGCTTTCGCGGCGAGATCGAGCGGGCCCTGATCCTTGGCGCCGAGTACCTCGTCCTGCATCCGGGCTCATGGAAGGGCCTCACGCGCGACGAGGGCCTGAAGCTCGCCGCGGATTCCATCAAGCGGGCGATCGACGGCCTGCCGTGGCAGGGCACCCCGTTCCATATCCTTATTGAGAACACGGCCGGCGCGGAGTTCTCGCTTGGCGGCAGCTTCGAGCAGGTGGCCGAGCTTGTCGCGCGCCTCAAAAGCCACGCGCCCGTGGCTGTTTGCCTCGACACCTGCCACACGCATGTCGCCGGCTACGACATGGTGAGCGCCAAAGGCAGAAGCGAGTCGCGGGGAATTCTTCCTGCCTACGATGGCGAGATCGCGGTCAATCCGGCGACGGGCGCCGTTCTGCGGTTGAGCCTGATTGGGGATATGACTGCGACGCCAGCGCTTCCCAATCAGTCTGCAACTCGTCGGACTCCAAACAATGGGGTCCACCTCACACATTCTCTGCATCGTTCAGGTTTCATCTGGGCCCGCAGCGCTTTGAGTAAACGTTAATATCGCCCCCGACCTTCTTGGGAACATATCCTAGCTGTCGGACATAGTGCTCATATGCAGCATCTCGCACGTTTAAGAACGGCGGACCTAGTTTGTCCCTATCTTGAAAGACTACTTGATCCGCTTTGCCCATCTCACGAAAATCCTGCTCAATTGGCGCGCCACTCATGGCTTGAAAGGTCAGATCATCGACTTGAATTCGTGCCTTCGAGCGTGACACATCAATAGCAAGTCGCACTAAAGATGCATTAAGTGTTGGGCTACCCGTAGCAAGAATGATGTTCTGTGCATTACAGGCAGCGGCCTCTGCCAAGACAGCATTGGAGCGGCTGACGCTCTGCACGTCGGGACGATTCCGCATGGGCACTGCAGCCGTAATGAGACCGCAGAAGACCAAGCCAGCGGCGAGAACCGCGGATTGGCGAGGAACTGAAACACCTTTTCCGGACATCAGTACTGCCGTCAGGAACGGCAGAGCCACGATCACGGGAAATGCGTAGCGAATCTGTTTGTTCTCAGCCGCGAGTACAATTACCCCGAAACCAATCATGATCGCCAGTGCCCAAAAATCAGGCCTCCACAGGAAGGTGATGCGGTTCTTGGCTATGAGGTAGCCGAGGCCGGCAACCGTCAACACGAAGGAGAGCAGCAGGCCCGGTGATTCTCGAATGCAATAGGTGAGAAACTGAAAGATTGGAATGTAGTAGTAGTGTGCGAGCCCTCCGAATGATGATGCCTTCAAATTTTCGAAGGCGGATCCTCCCCATCGAGCTAGATAGAAGGCAGACGGCGCCGAGGAACAAACAAAACCGGCAAGCGCCGCGTAGGCACACCGTTTTCCACTGTGATAAAGCGTTATGAGAAGGAGAATTGGGAGGATAAGCACTATGAAGTAGATGAAATTAAGCTTCGTCATAACACCTAACGAAAGTAGCACTCCCCATAGAATTCCGTGAAGAACGGCGGCTCTGGTAGAAACGGAAGAGGTTCTCGCTTCGTAGGGGATCAGGAGCACAGCGGCTAAAGTTGTCCAGGCGAAAAAGCTGTCTGCGAGGAATGCCGTTGCAGCCCAATAAGCAGCTGCTGCCATTACTTTCTGATTCAAACTGAAGAAGTACGTCGCATGAGGGTAAGGTCCGATTGAGGCGAGAACGCACACACTGGCGGTAAGTAGCGCGAGCGGCTTCACGCCGATTCGCAACAGCAGATACAGACATAAGGCCACCAAGAGGGCCGTCAATGCAGCTAGGCTTACAAAGCAGTCGCCAGCGGCATTCCAGGATGCCAACGGCCCCCACGGCAATCCCAATAAGGCCATCGCTGGGGGCCGAATGCTCACCATTGCGCCCATGCCATGAAAACTGCCGGACCAAAAGGCCCGACTGACCTCTATGGATTGGGTCAGATAGTCGGAGTCGTCCCATGAGTACCGATATGGCTGGTAGGTGATGAAAGTGGGCGCGACACAGAGTGCAAACCCTGCACCGACCAGCAACCACTTGCACCTGCCTAAAACGCTAAGCATTTGTTGACCTCCTTGACACTAAGCTAGGAAGAGGACCTCAGTCTTCTGCATTTGGCCGGGAGCGTTCGGTCAACATCCATCGGGTCGATTGCGCCCACTGAATGACGGATTGGCGAGAACCACGTTGTAGGCCCGCTCTTCGGTGAACGCCTTGGAAATCGAAGCCGGTGAGGGCCATGGTCTGGCTGCCCCCCCATTCCTCCTTGGTGAGCCTGCTGCCTGTCAGGCCGTGGGGGGTGCGCTCCCCGTCGTAGGAGATGTCGCGCGGGTCGGTGTGGGTTTCGAGGAGATGCTGCCACGATTTGACAAGGAAGCCGGAGGTTCCGGCGGCTGGGTCGCAGATGGGCTCGCCTGGGTGCGGTTCGCACATGTTGACCATCGTGCGAGTGATGTGACGCGGTGTGCGGAACTGGCTGCTTTGCCCAGCGGTATTGAGCTTGACGAGCAGGTACTCGTAAGGGTCGCCGTGCACGTCCTGGTTCCGCGCCGAAATCTGCATGGCGTCGATGGCCTTGCGGGTCTCGATGAGTAGCCAGTTTTGCAAGTAGAGCCTCTTCACGCCCTTGTGGGCGAAGCTCCGAGTTTTCCTCGATCAATTGTTGTGGTACCCAGAATAACACTACTCAATCTAGGGGGTATCCTGCCTTCGCCCGCGGTTACTGTGGTCCACGCGAAATGAGGCAAGAAACGCGGACGGACTCGGCAAGAGCACGCTAAAGGTCGGACAGAAAAAAGCCCGCCTTCGGCGCGTATAAAAACTCAAACGTCTCAAGCTCTGGCGCCCTGAAGCGGTCGGCGTTGGTAGCGTTGACATATGCCTCAGTCTGGAGCCGGGGTGCGTTAAACGTCGCAGCGGAGCGCGCATGGATATATCTCGAAATGTTAAGCAACGGCAGGGCGGGCGGCTGGGCGGCGGGCGAGTTGGCCGCGTCTGCCCGGTCGTCGGCGAAGTGTGGAGTGAAATGGCGGATTGGCTGCGGAACGCCGTCTTCAGAGAGAGTGAAGTCGCTCTGCTGCAGGCCGGGAACTGGGTTCTTGCCCTTCCATACGACTACGTCGACCACGACGAGCCGAGAGTTCACTTTTATGTCGGGTTCAGGTTCTTTGGGTTTGTTTGGAGATGAAGATCGATCGTAACTCTGGCAGTGCGAGGAACCAGAGGCAGCCAGAAGGATCGCGGTTGACAGTAGAATTGAAGCGAAACGGCGCATAGTCGAGTCCCCCAATCATAGCTTGAACGAGATCGTAGTGCTCCGGGTCGAGCGATGCGGCTCTGGAGTGCTGCCCGGAAGCCCTAGCTCACGTTAGAATCCGTGTACGTGATTTGACCTAGCACCCGTACCCTTCAATCTGAGCTACTACCGTCGACGGAAGTCGACGGTGGAGACCGATTAGACTGATCGCATGGCCAAGCGCATTGGCATCCATCTGGGAACCACCGGCGGCGCATCGAACGCCGTCGAGCGCGCCCGCGAAATCGGCGCCAACACCTTCCAGATCTTCTCCGCAAGCCCGCGCATGTGGCGCGCGCCGAAAATCGATCCCGCGCAAGCCAAGCGCATGGGCGAATTACGCGCCAAGCTCGACATCGGGCCCCTGGTCATCCACACCGGCTACCTCATCAACATTTGCAGCCAGTCGAGCGAGATTCGTAAGAAAAGCATTGCCGGCTTTCGCGGCGAGATCGAGCGGGCCCTGATCCTTGGCGCCGAGTACCTCGTCCTGCATCCGGGCTCATGGAAGGGCCTCACGCGCGACGAGGGCCTGAAGCTCGCCGCGGATTCCATCAAGCGGGCGATCGACGGCCTGCCGTGGCAGGGCACCCCGTTCCATATCCTTATTGAGAACACGGCCGGGGCGGAGTTCTCGCTGGGCGGCAGCTTCGAGCAGGTGGCGGAGCTGGTTGGACGGTTGAAGAGTCATGCGCCAGTGGCCGTTTGCCTTGACACCTGCCACACGCATGTCGCCGGCTACGACATTGTCAGCTCCAAAGGCTATGAGGAGACGATGACCCAAGCCGGCGCGACGGTCGGTTTCGATGCGGTGCGCGTCTGGCACTGCAACGACGCCAAGGCGGCGTGCGGATCGAAGCTCGACCGGCACGAGCATATCGGGCAGGGAACCATGGGCCTGGAGCCTTTCCGGCGCTTGCTGAACGATCCCCGCTTCGATCACTGCGCGTTCATTGCGGAGACGCCGGTGGATGAAGAGGGCGACGAGGAGCGGAACGTGCGCGCGCTCAAGAGGCTGGCTCAATCTTCGTAGACCTCGCGCCGATGGCCGACTTTGAGCACCAGCACTATGAGACGATGCTCTTCGATGCGGCAGATGAGGCGGTAGCTGCCCACGCGATAGCGCCACAGTCCGGCGAGATTCATCCGAAGAGGCTTGCCAAATTGCCGGGGATCGGACGACCCGGCAACGCGCTCGCGCAAGTAGCGCAGGATTTCTTGCTGGGTCCCGGGATCGAGTTTACGCAGCTCGCGGCGGGCGCGGTCGTCGAATTCAACCGACCACACCTGCTTGGCTGGCTTGGGTCCGGATGCGGCCATGCTCAGCGCTTCCGGTCAAGCCCCCGCTCAAGCTCATCCAGAGTCCAACGGCGGGCGGGATTTTCCAGGCGGTAGAGAGCAGTGTATGTGTCTTCGATCTCGTCCAGGTGCGCGGTAAGCGCCTGGCGGACATAGAAGCTCTTGGGCCGGCCAGTCAACTTTGCCAGCTTATCGAGCCGGGATTCAAGAGCATCGGGAATGCGGGCGGCCAGCATAAGAGAACCTCGTATAACTTGTCATACAAATTATACACAACTACTTTCTTTCGGGTCAACAATCAGCAGCCCCAGGGCAAACGCATCTTAATCGCTATATGCCAAGCGGCTATGTAGAAGTGAGATGGGGATATGGAAAATCCCCTGAAGTACTTTGCCGAGTTGAAGGACCCGCGAGTGGAGCGAACGCGGGAGCATCTTCTGGAAGAGATTCTTTTGATGGCGATTGCGGCGATTCTGAGCGGCGCCAACGGTTGGAACGAGATTGAGAACTATGGCAAGGCGAAGCGCGAGTGGCTGAGCAGTTTTCTGCGCCTCCCGGGCGGAATTCCGTCTCATGACACGTTCAACCGTGTCTTCGCGGCTCTGGCCACCGAGGAGTTGGAAGAAAGCTTTGCCGCCTGGGTTGGCTCGATTGCCCGTCTGACCGCCGGCCAAGTGGTGGCCATCGATGGCAAGACATTGCGTGGCACACGGACCACGGCAGGCAAGGCGCTGGTGCACATGGTTTCAGCCTGGGCCAACTCCAACAACCTGGTGCTTGCCCAGCGCAAGGTCGACGACAAGTGCAACGAGATTACGGCCATCCCCAAGCTGCTCAAAGCCCTGGAACTGAGTGGAGCGGTGGTGACCATCGATGCCATCGGCTGCCAGAAGTCTATTGCCAGCCAGATCGTCGAGCAAAGGGCTGACTACGTGCTGGCGGTGAAGGAAAATCAGCCCTCCCTGTTGGCCGATATCAAGGATTCGTTTCAAATGCTCGCTGCCGATAGCGTCGATGAAGAAATCGACTGCGGGCATGGGCGCGTGGAGCGCCGCACCTGCTCGGTGCTCGCAGATCTGAGCTTATTGGATGCCCCCGGAGAGTGGGCGTCTTTACAAGGACTGGTGCGGATCGAGGCCGAGCGTTATCACAAGGCGACGGGGAAAACAGAACGCGAAATTCGTTACTACATCACTAGCCTCAAGCCCGATGCAGCGCGGTTGAACGCAGCCATCCGCCAGCACTGGGGCATTGAAAACAAGTTGCATTGGGTACTCGATGTCGGCTTCGGCGAGGACCTCAGCCGCAAACGCGCCGGACACGCCGCGCAGAACTATTCCATCCTCACGCGCATCGCCCTCAACATGCTCAAACAGGACAAAACCTGCAAACTGGGCATCCACGGCAAACGCCTGCAGGCTGCTTGGGACCACGAATATTTGCTCCGCCTACTCGGAGTCCAAATTTAGATGCGTTTGCCCTGTCAGCAGCCCGCTCGCACACCGGTCTGACGCGCTTTCCCGTTTACACTGAAAGGTGATGACGGACGAGAAAGAACAACTGCGTTACGATCCGGCGGCGATTGAACGGAAGTGGCAGGAGCGCTGGGCCGCCGACCCCAACCTCTACGCCGCGGAGCCTGCCACCAGCACCAAACCCAAGTACTACGTGCTGGAGATGCTGCCGTATCCCAGCGGTCAGCTCCACATGGGCCACGTGCGCAACTACACAATCGGCGACGCGCTGGCGCGGCAGATGTGGATGCGCGGATACAACGTGCTGCACCCTATGGGCTGGGATGCCTTCGGGCTGCCGGCAGAGAACGCCGCGCTCAAAAACAATACGCCGCCGCGCGAGTGGACCCTGGGCAACATCGCCGCCATGAAGCGGCAGATGCTGCGCCTGGGGCTGGGCTACGACTGGGCCACGGAGATCACTACCTGTCTGCCCGGCTACTACCGCTGGAACCAATGGTTCTTTCTGCGGATGGATGAAAAGGGTCTGGTCTATCGCAAGAAGAGCAAGGTGAACTGGTGCCCGGAGTGCGCCACGGTGCTGGCCAACGAGCAGGTCGTCGACGGCTGCTGCTGGCGGCACGAAGACACAAAGGTGGAGCAGCGCGACCTGGAGCAGTGGTTCCTGCGCATCACCGCCTACGCCCAGGAGTTGCTCGACGATCTGGATAAGCTCAACGGGTGGCCCGAGAAGGTGCGCACCATGCAGCGTAACTGGATCGGCCGCAGTGAAGGAACGGAGGTTGATTTCGCGCTCGAAGGCAGCTGCAGAGAAAATTCGCGTCTTCACAACGCGCGTAGACACGATCTTTGGCGCCACCAGCGTGCAGTTGGCGCCGGAGCATCCGCTGGTTGCGGCTTTCCGGCCGCCGATCCAGACCTGAAGGCGAAGGTCGCGGAGTTGCTCGAGGAGCAGAAGAAGGCGCGCGAGTCCGGCGACGTGGGCGCGATCGAAAAACACGGCGTGGCGACGGGGCGCTTCGCTATCAATCCGTACAACGGCGAGCGCGTTCCAATCTGGGTGGCGAACTACATTTTGATGGACTACGGAACCGGCGCGATCATGAGCGTGCCCGCGCACGATGAGCGCGACTTTGAGTTTGCTGACGAAATACGGCATCGAAATCAGGGAGGTGATTCGGCCAGTCCAAAACCAGGACGGAGCGAAGCTCCCGTTTTTGTCGGAAGACGGCGTGCTGGTGAACTCCGGCGAATACAGACGGCCTGACCTGTGATCGCAGGCCCAGAAGCAACTCCAAGAGGTTGCGGCCCGCAGGGCATTTGGCGAGACAAAGGTCATCTTTCGCTTGAAGGATTGGGGCGTAAGCAGGCAGCGCTACTGGGGTACGCCGATTCCCATGATTCACTGCGAGCGCGACGGCCTGGTGCCCGTGCCCGACGAGCAGTTGCCGGTGATCTTGCCCGAGCAAATCGAAATCACGCAGCTGGGCGGCTCGCCGCTGTCGCGCGTGCCGGAGTTTGTGAACACCACTTGCCCCAGGTGCGGTGGGCCGGCGCGCCGCGAAACCGACACCATGGACACGTTTGTCGATTCGAGTTGGTACTTCTACCGCTACACCGACGCCAACAACACCAAGGCGCCCTTCGACCCGGCTATAGCGCAGTACTGGTTTCCCATTGACCAATACATCGGCGGCGTGGAACACGCGATTCTGCACCTGATCTACTCGCGCTTCTGGACCAAGGTAATGCGCGACCTGGGCTTGGTGAAGAACGACGAGCCGGTGCGGCGCCTCTTTACCCAGGGCATGGTCATCAAGGATGGCGCGAAGATGTCCAAGTCGAAGGGCAACGTGGTGTCGCCCGACGACATGGTGGCGCGCTACGGCGCCGACGCTACGCGCATGTACGCGCTGTTTGCCGCGCCGCCCGACCGCGACCTGGACTGGCAGGAGGATGGCGTGGCCGGAGTGAGCCGCTTCCTTGCGCGCGTGTGGCGGCTGGTGACGAAGTACGCCGCTCCGCGGTCTGGCGTTTTGGACAAGAGTAGTGGCAAAACGAACGGCGGAGCAGCCTTGCGGCGAAAGCTGCACCAGACCATCGCCAAGATCACGCTCGATTTTGAAGGCCGGTGGCACTTCAACACCTGCGTCGCGGCGATCATGGAATTGGTCAACGAACTGCAGGGCGCGGATGCGCAGTTGGCCGCCGGCGAGATCCCCGCGGCCGTGGTGCGCGAACTGCTGCGTACTCTGGTTCTGCTGCTGGCGCCCTTCGCGCCGTTTCTTGCTGCGGAGCTGTGGGAGCAACTCGGCGAGGAGGGCGCCGTCCTTCGCGCCCTTGGCCCGAGAGCGATCCGGAACTGGCGAGAGAAGATGAAATCGAGATCCCGGTGCAAATCAACGGCAAGCTGACGGCTGTGGTGCGCGTGGCCGCCGGCGCTGATGCCAAGGCGATGGAAGCCGCCGCGCTGGCCGACGAAAAGGTGCGCAGCCCGCATTGCGGGCAAGATCAATCGTCAAAGTCATTGTGGTGCCGGGCAGGGCCGTGAACCTGGTTGTAAAGTGAGGCCTGGCGCGATGGCGGATCGACACGCCAACCCTCCGGTGCGCGGAACGCAGTTGCTGGTCGAGCACATGAGCGCCGTCTTTCGGCGCCCTTCGCTCATCGCAATTGAGATCGCTTGGCGCTGGCTCTTTGGGATTCCGTTCCTGCTTGTTTGCTGGAAGCAGTCCCAGCAGATTCTTGCGGCATTTCCGCCCGAATCCTCCGGCTTGAGTTCCATCGACGCTCAGAATCCCTGGGTCGCGGCGGCGCAGCTTTCCAACGTGGCTTCGTATTACGAGCCGCACGTGTTGACGGTGCTGCGCTGGCTGCTGCCGGTGGCCGCGCTGGCCTGGGTGGTGCTCTCAGGTGTGGGCCGCAATCTTCTGTTGCGACGCATGGAGGCGGATCGATCTCCGCGCCTGCTGTTCCGCCCCTCGCGATGATCGTGCTGCAGGCGGCTTGGTTGGTCCTGCTGGCTTTAACGCTCGGGGGATGGCTTGGTTGTATCCAGTGGGTTGCGGCGACGCACATCGCTGCAAGCGGCGAGCCGGATCTGGTTGGCTACGCAATCTGGGCGATCTTTCTTTCGCTGGGTTTCTTCACAGCGTTTGCGCTGGCCAGTTGGGCGTTATCGATCGCGCCGCTTCTCGCCCTTCTGGAAGGACGTTCCGTGCTCTCCGCTCTCGGTCAAAGTTTGAGGCTGGGGAAGCCCTTCGCCGGCAAGCTGGCCGAGATCAACCTCGTCCTCGGCATCGTCAAGCTGGCGCTGCTAGTGGTGGCCATGGTCTTTTCAGCCGCTCCGCTGCCGTTCAGCGATGTGCTGGGCGCAGGCGCAATGCACTTCGTGTGGGCCGCTTCGGCCATCTTGTTTCTTGTCGCGAACGACTTCTTTCAGGTGGTGCGGCTCAAAGCGTTCGTGGAATTTTGGAAAGTGTTTCGCGGCCCGAATAGCCGGTAAGCGGCAATCCCTCTCAATAGGCTCGTCGGCACGCCTTTGCGCGTCGATTTGCACATCAGACTGGACCAGAAAACGCGATGCCTACTTGCCGGCGCCCGATTCCGCATTCTCCTTGAGAAACGCCTCGCTCAGGGTACCCTTTTGCTGCGCGACCGGCAGCAGGGTGGGATAGAACTGGACGAAGGTGGTGTCAACTGCACCATGAGCGGCGTGGCAGGAGTAGCAGGGCGCTCCCTGCGGAATCAAACGTCCCGTTTCCGTTGGGCGAATCGAATGAAAAGAACGCCCATTTCCCTGGGAAGCGCGCTTCATCCTTAACGTGGACCTCGAAGCCCATCACGCCTGGGCTTTGAAAATGCCCGCTCTGGTTGATGGAGCCTTTGCTTTTCGCCTCCCTGGCTTCGAGAACCAGCACAGTCTTGTCGGGCCATGCGCCCGTGGCCATGAAGCTTCGGTAGGCTTCCGGGTTGACGAAAACATTGTCGAACATCGACTGATCTTGCATCGCGGCGCTTTTCGCGGTGTAGCTCATGTCAATGCCGGAGGTCAGAAAGATCCACTCGCGGTAGTTTGTGGGAGGCAACATGTCTCCGTTGCCGGCATAGGCGGGTGCCGAAGCCGGGGCGGCGGCCACGACGGATGGGGACGATGGGTAAGCCGCGAAGAATGCAAAGGGAACAGCGAGCAGGCAAACAGCCGCGGCGGCGGCGAGAGCTTTGGGGAACATCTTGACCTCCCATGCAAGGGCTATACGCGATGTCTCGGCCGGCGGTTCCGCATGATCGCCGCTGGGCGTTCTCGCCGCGTGACCGGCGATTAGAACAGCTTCATCTGGATGACAAGATACTTCTTCGGGTTCTCGCGCATGCCCTTGATGAGCTGCTGAGCCTGGTCCGCGGACTGGTCCAGGTGGTCGTAGAGCGCGCGATTCTGTACCAATTGTCCCGCCGTGCCCTGGCCGGCATTGATGCTCTTCAGGATGTTGTCGAGGTTGGTCACTGCGTCGTCCAGCTTCTGGGCGAAGGCGGGGTCCTTGGTCATTTTGCCCAGCGCTCCGTTGCCGGCGTTGATCTGAGCCACCAACTGGTTGACATTTGCAACGGCGGCGTTCAGGTTGTCGTAGAGCGATTCGTCCTTCAGCAGCCTGCCCGCGGTGCCTTTGCCGGCATCGAGGTCGGCGGCGATCGAATTCAGGTGATCTGCTGCGGAATTCAGTTTTGTATAAAGCGTGTTGTCGTTGAGGAGTTGGCCGAGCGTTCCTTTGCCTTGGGCGATCGCTCCCGTAACCGTCTCGAGATCGGTTGCGATGGACACGAACTTCTTGGCCAGCACCGGGTCGTTAATGAGTTCGCCCGCCGTGCCCTGCTTGGTGTTCAGCGTGTCAATCAAGATCTCGATCTTGTGCACCAGGGTATTGATCTCGGCAATCGAGACCTGGCTGCTGTTGATGACGGACTGGATGGTCGGCGCGCCGGACTGTTTGAGTTCGGCATTGTTCGACGGCCGCGGGCCTGTTGCCTGGGTAGAGTCGATATCGACATAAGCGTCGCCGAGAACGCCAGCCGCTTGGATCGAGGCCATCGAATCGGTGTGCAGGTCGTACAGGTATTTCTCGCCCACCTCCATGGTCACCTCGACGGGATTGGGATTCCGGGCAGGGACCACGCGCATGTGCTTGACATTGCCAATGGTGACGCCTTCAAGCGAAACGACCGCGCCATCCTTCAGCCCTGCGGCATTGGGAAAGTAACAACGCAGCACCATCCGATGGGAAAAAAGGCCGCCCGATGCGGAGGTCATGAGAAACACGAGCAGGGTCAGCACGGCGAGGCCGGCCAGAACCAATGCCCCTACCTTGAGTTGCGACCACTGGATCTCTTTGCGGCTTGGCACTTTACTCCTCTTGCATAACCGAGCGGGCCGACGCCTAGAGCATAGCAGAACAGGCGGATTTAGCGCCCGTCTTCAAGCACGACGCTGGCCATGGCAACCTGGGAAGTGTGGGTGAGCGACAACGCGGAGCCGACCACGCCCAGGCCGCCGGCAATCTGTGCGGCGCGGCCGTGAAATCGCAGGCTGGGCCTTCCGCTCGGTTGCCGCACCACTTCGATCTCCAGCCAGTTCACTCCGAAGCTGATGCCGGTGCCCAACGCCTTGGCCGCTGCTTCCTTGGCGGCAAAGCGGGCGGCAAAGCTCTCGGCCGACTTGCGCTTGCGCAAGCAGTAGGCTTGCTCTGCCGCGAGATAGACGCGGTCGAGGAAGCGCTTGCCGTAGCGATCCATAGCGTGCTGGATGCGCCCAATCTCCACCAGATCGATTCCGGAACCCGCGATCATCTTGTCTTTCAAGCTACAACATTTCGCGTTTTCTCGCGCTTGACGACGGCCGGGAAGGGAAGTCGCGCGTCGGAGCCGCACACGGGAGCATCTCGCTCAATTACCGGCGGACACTCTGCCGAGTTCCTGGCAGCTCAGCGTTGTTTCAAAGGCGGTCAAGCACCGTTCGACTCCGCAACATTCTTCATCCGGACCGGCATGCTTCCGATAAACAGCGTGTGAAGCTGAGCGCGTTCAACCAGATCCCCAGGCTGCCAATGATCGTTCCTTGGGCCATGCAGATGAAGGCCGTCTCCACCGAGGAACCCTCGCGGCTGGTGCAGGCTCTCACCGGCGCAATTCTTGGTTGCGGCGGCTGGGTTCTGAGCCGCGGCGCAAACGATATGGGGACGGTGAACATGCTGTTCGAGTTTGAGCGGCATGCCTGCATCGATATCTACACGGTGCTGATTGCGGCGGGTGTCGAACTGAGCCAAAACGGCCACATCCGCTTTACCGAGCTCTGCCAGTGCACGCGCAGCCAGCCGAGCGACTGCGGCGCCGAGATCGCGAGCGTCGACCTCGAGATTCAGACGTTCCCCGCCGAGATCATCGACGTCTTGCAGACGTCGGGTCCGGTGTAGGCCGGCGTCTGCGGCTTTTCAAACGGCGGGGGACTGTCCTGGTCTCAGCCCGCCTCAACCAGCCCATACCGCCGCTGCCACGCTTCTTTCAACCGCGCCCAGACGCGCGCCCGCTCGCTCTCAGTGACGGCGGGATCGGGATGACTGACAAAACGCGCCGCTTCCTGCTTGGCTAATTCCAACAATTGCCGGTCGCGCAACAGATTCGCCACGCGAAAATCCGGCAGGCCCGCCTGGCGCGTGCCAAAGAACTCGCCCGGCCCACGCAATGACAGATCCAGCTCGGCAAGCTCGAATCCATCCAGCGTGCGCACCATCGCGTTGAGCCGCTCCTCGCCCTGGTCCGTGACCCGCTCGCCCGTCATCAGAATGCAGTAGCTCTTCGCTGCGCCGCGTCCGACGCGCCCGCGCAACTGATGCAACTGCGCCAATCCAAACCGTTCCGCGTGGTCCACAACCATGACCGTTGCATTGGCCACGTCGACACCGACCTCGATCACCGTAGTTGATACCAGCACATCGATTTCGCCGCGCTGGAAGCGGCGCATGATGACCTCTTTTTCGTCCGCGTCCAACCGTCCGTGCAGCAGCCCGATACGCAAACCGGCCAGCGGCCCTGCCCGAAGTTTCTCGTGCATCTCAACCGCCGACCTCAGGCTCGACCTGGCGCTTGGACTCGCCTCCTGCGCAGACGCCGGAAAGAGATCCGTCCGTCTTCGCATTTCTTGCATGTCTTGCGCGCAGTCGCGGCGACGCCCCCGGCTTCTGTCTCCGGCTCGTCGTGCGAGAAATCCAGTTCCGGCTGGTCGTCCTTCGTCCCCTCGATGACCGGGTAGACGATGTAAGCCTGCCGCCCGCGCGCTACTTGCTTGCGCACGAAGTCCCAAACCTCTTCCGCTCGCTCGTCTGCAACGCGGCGAGTGACGATGGGCATGCGTCCCGGCGGCATCTCGTCCAGCACGCTCAGGTCCAGGTCGCCATAGAGCGACAGCGCCAACGTGCGCGGAATCGGCGTCGCCGTCATCACCAGCACGTCGGGCTCAGGCTGGTTGGGCTTCTTCATCAGCTTGAAGCGCTGCAGGACGCCGAAGCGATGTTGCTCGTCGACAACGACCAGTCCCAGCCGGTCGAACTCCACTTTTTCTTCGATAGCGCGTGGGTGCCGATAAAGGTTCGCCTCGCCGCGGTTGATGAGGCCGCGGTTCGTGCGCTTGCGGTCTTCGTCGAGCGAGCCGGTGAGCAGCACGATGCGCGGCTTGCGGCGAGACCGCTCCAGCAGCTTGCGCGCTGCCAGGTAATGCTGCGTGGCCAGAATCTCAGTGGGCGCCATCAGCGCGGCCTGGTAGCCGTTTTCCATGGCCACGATCATGGCCTGAAACGCGACAATCGTTTTGCCCGAGCCCACATCGCCCTGCAGCAGCCGCCGCATGGGGTTGGGCGCGCGCATGTCGGCCACAATCTCGCCCAGCGCCCGCTTTTGCGCCGCCGTGGGGTGAAAGGGAAGCACCTCGCGGATCGCCTCGCGCACCTTGTCGTTGGTGGCGAACGCAATGCCCTGGCGCTCCTTCATGCGCCGCCGCTTCAGCTCCAGTCCCAGCTCCAGGAAGAACAGCTCCTCGAAGATCAGTCGCCGATGCGCCGGAGTCGAGGAGCTTTGCAACTGGACAAACGGCGTTCCTTCCAGCGGGAAATGTACTTCGCGGAGCGCAGTTTCGCGGTCCGGCAAGTCCAGGCGTTCGAGCATGGTGCGCGGCAGGCACTCCGGCACCGCTCCGCGCATCCCTTCGAGCAGGTTGAAGATCACCTTGCGCTGCCACCGCGACGCCAGACGGCTGCCGCCCAGCGACTCGTAGACGGGCGTGATGCGGCCCACTTCGAGCATCTGCGTCTCGGCATCGTCGCGTCGCGTCGGGCAGGATCTCGAATTGCGGCTGGATCATTTTGAAGTTGCTCGTGGACCGCGACGGCTCGACCTTGCCGTAGACCGCCACCGTTTGCCCGGCCTGGAATTTGCCGTCGAGATAGGCCGCGTGGAACCAGAGGCACTTCATCGCGAAGCGGCCCTGGCCCAGCGTGATCTCGTAGATCGGCCCGCGGCGCGTGCGCATCAGCATCGCTCCGCGCACTTCGCCGATCACGCTGGCCACTTCGCCCGGCTTTAATTCGTCCAGGCTGCGCGGATTCTGGCGGTCCTCGTAGCGGAAGGGAAGGTGATAGAGCAGGTCCTCGGCGGTCTGGATGCCTTTTTCGGCGAGCATCTCCGACACACGCGGACCCACGCCGCGCACAAACTGCACTTGATCGCTGAGGGCAGGCACAATGAGGATGCTAAATGGCCCGCACCGCGCACAACAATCCCAGTCCAACGCCGGAGCTGCTGAGCAAGCTCCTAGCTAAACCCCAGCACCGGATGCGGCACGTACGGCTCTTCGAGCGCCGTCATCTCTTCCGGCGTGAGCTGCACGGACAGCGCAGCCACCGCGTCCTCCAGATGATGCGGCTTGCTCGCGCCCACAATCGGTGCAGTAACCGCCGGCTTCGCCAGCAGCCATGCAAGGGCAACCTGTGCGCGGGGAATCCCGCGTTTCTCGGCGACTTCGCCGAGCCGGTCCACGACCTTGTGGTCGGCTTCCTCGGTTCGCGAGTACAGCGTCTTGCCGAATACATCGGTCTCAGAGCGCGTGGTGGTCTCAGCCTTCCAGGCTCGCGTCAGCCGCCCGCGCGCCAGCGGACTCCACGGGAATCACGGCAACGCCCTCCGCCTGGCACAGCCCGATCATCTCGCGCTCCTCCTCGCGATAAAGCAGGTTGTAGTGGTTCTGCATGGAGACGAAGCGCGTCCATCCGCGCCGGTCGGCGAGATACAGCGCCTTGGCGAACTGCCACGCATACATCGACGAGGCGCCGATGTACCGCGCCTTTCCCGCCTTCACCACGTCGTGCAACGCTTCCAGCGTCTCCTCGATGGGCGTCTCGTAGTCCCAGCGATGCGTCTGGTAGAGGTCCACGTAGTCGGTCTGCAGGCGCTTGAGGCTTTGGTCGACCTCAAAAAAGATCGCTTTGCGCGAGAGGCCGCGCCCGTTGGGCTCCTCGCGCATCAGCCCTTGCACTTTGGTTGCGATCACGACCGCTTCACGCCGCGTATTGGCCTTCAGGAACCGGCCCAGCACCGCCTCGCTTTCGCCGCTTGAGTAGACATTGGCGGTATCGAAGAAATTGATGCCCAGATCGAGAGCCTGGCGCAGAAAGGGCTGGCTGTCGGCCTCGCTCAGCGTCCATGCGTGCCGTCCCGGCATCGGTTTCCCTGTGGCCGGGCTTCCGTAGGTCATGCATCCAAGGCAAATGCGCGAAACTTTCAGCCCGGTACGGCCAAGATTGACGGTTTCCATCGCGTCTCCTGCTTCAAGTTTAGTTCGCCGCGCGGTTTCGGCTTGAATCGTCCGGCGCGCTCATCTGAAATGGGCTGCACTTTCTTTCATTCAGTCGGTGAATCGCATGGGCGTCCCAGTTTCCCGAGTGCTCCAGGCATGGCACTTTCGTGCATTGCGTCCGGCGCTGGTCAAAAGTGGTTGGATTTATCATGTGCAGAACCTCGCCAGACAACTTCTTTTGCCGTGCGAGGGTCTAATATGCATCCAGGGGGGTATGCCTGCCCAACCTCTCGCGTGAGCCGCGGCGCTTACGGAAGAGAGGATAGGTATGTCTAATGAGCAACGCGCGAAACGAGCAGCCTGAAAGGCGCCGGACGAATTGAGTAAGAGGATGGCAGTGACGACGGAACGACAAAAGCAACGCTTGCATCCCACGGGTTGGCGCCTCCAATCCCATTCGCGGCGGCAGTGGCCTGCGCGGCTGCTGGCTGCCGCGCGTAGTTCCAGTCTTTGTTTGTGCTGGCGGGTTGCGGCGGATCGGCTTCCGGCGGGTCGTCGAGCGGCAGCACGTTCTCCATTTCCCCTGGCACTGTGGCCATCGACACCAATTGCACCGGCTGCAATACGACCAACTCCTCTGGTTTCGCTGTTGAGCAATTCTCAGCCACACTGAGCGGTGGCGGCGCGGCCTCTGTAGCTGGGCAGTGAGCGGCGGCGACGCGAACGCCGGCGCGGGAAGCATCACGAGCAATGGCCAATACACCCCGCCCCCCTACCTGACCGCAAACAGCGTGCAGGTGACGGTGACGGCCACCTCAACATCCGGCACCGGCTCAGGCGAGCCGCAACCGTACTCGATCACGCCCGGATTCCTCGAACCGCTCACGCCCGAGAATGTGGCTCTCGGCGGCGGCGGAACGGTTACCATTACCGGCTACATTGCCGAAGCCGGCGGCAGCACCGGGATCAACTACGCCGTTTCCAATACGGCGACGGGTTCGAGCGGCGGGCAGGGTTCCGTGGGCACGCCGAGCTGCGCGCGCAGCGCCAATGCGTTCACCTACTGCACCGTCACCTATACGGCGCCGGCGACAGTTTCATCCACCGGCTCAACCTATGTGGTGGCCACCATCGGCACTTCGATCTTCAAAGACCGCGACTCAAGTGCTCTTGAACACCGCAGGGATTTCCAGCAATCCCGCCACGCACCAAACGCAACTGGCGACGCCGATCGTGCTGGGTAGCTCGGGCGGCAACAACAACGATTACGATACAACGTTCAGAATGGGCAGACATACATCACGGATTGTTGCGGCGGAACGTTGGGTGCTCTGATTCAGAACAGCGGCGGAACGCAGTACCTGCTGAGCTGCAACCACGTGCTGGCGCGCAGCGACCAGGCTTCGATGGGCGAAATGATTATCCAGCCGGGCCTGATCGACATGACGGATCTGTAATCCAAACGGGAACGGCGGATCGGAAACCCCAGTCGGTGTGCTGACCGCCTGGCTTCCGCTCAGCTCCGCTACAACCAATGCCGATGCGGCCATTGCCCAGGTGAACTCCGGCGCGGTGAGCACGCAGCGGCGCAATTCAGGAGTTGGGCGCTCTGCAGGCAAACGGCACGCTGGCGGCCGCGCCTCCGGGCATTTCTTCGACAAGCGGCAAGGGCGAGAATGGGGCCATCAACATGGTCGTGGCCAAGAGTGGCCGCACAACCGGGCTCACGTGCGCCAGCATTTCAGCGATCAACCTTAATGTGCAGGTGGGCTACTTCAAGGACTGCGGTGAGACCGAGCCCTACCTGACCAAGACTTACACCAACCAGATCGCGATTGAAGGCAACGAGTTCAGCGATGCGGGCGACTCCGGATCGCTGGTGGTGGATGCCAGCAATGCCGAACCCGTTGGGCTGTTCTTCGCCGGCGGGGTGACGAACACGGGCGTCAGCGAGGGCATAGCCAATCCCGCGCCCACGGTTCTGGCGGAGCTGGGCGCGCAGCACCGGGAGCGACTTACACGTTTGTGGGCACCACGGACCATCCAGTGAGCTGCCTGAACTACGGCGAACGCCACGGCCACCGCGGCACAGGCCACCACACTCACAGACGCGCAGAGCTCGCTTGCCCAACAGGCACTTGCGCAGGCGCGCATGCTGGTCAATCCGTCAGCCGGCATTCTGGGCGCGGCCACGGGCAAGAGCAGCGACCATGCCGGCGAAGCGGCCGTGATTCTCTATGTCGACCAGAGCATGAATGTGACAGCGCCGCAAGACGGTGAGCGGCGTCCGCACAGAAGTGATCCCGACGACCGCGCAGGCGGTGGCCGCGGGCACGGCGCCGCAAGCCGCAGTGGGGTCCAACGCGCTTCCGTCCGCTGACGCTCAGCTGTGCTCAACCAGGCCATCGCCGCCAAGGAGCAGGTGGCGCAGAGCCTGATGAAACAGAATCCCGCTTTCTTTGGCGTGGGCGTGGGCCAGAGCTTCGACAATCCCAAGGAAGCCGCCCTGGTTATTTACGTCGATCGCAGACAGGTTCCCGCGACGCTTCCGGCCGACGATCAACGGCCTGCGCGCGCGGTACATCATCATGGACCGGTTGCACGTCACGCGCTCGTATTTGACGGGCCCTGTCCGGCAGCAGGGCCACTGCATGGCGCATCCGCTCACGCGCCCGCCGAACGAACGCGATCCCCTCAGCGCGCACACGTTGCCCGGCTTGAAGCTATTCTGACCGATCGCTGCTGAAAGCCGGCCTCTTGCTCCCGTTTTGAATGTCGCATCATATGAACTCGGCGAAATCCGGTTGTGATCCCGCAGGGGTTAAAACCCGTTGCCTTTGGCGCCTTTTCGGCCCGGATAAAGCCGTGCCCTTGTTACAAAGCTGATTCCGAGACGCGCTTAGTCCAGAGGCATTGCCTTGCTATTCATCATGCTCGTGCTTTGCCATTTTTCAGGCTCTCATCGATGATGGACCTGACCTTCTCATGGTTTTCATGGGCTGTCTGGCCCATCTGAGCGCCCAGTTTCCCCATCTCCTCGCCGAACTTGCCCTGCTCCTCGCCGAACGGTCCCATCATGCCGTTAAGATTGAGATCGAGGTCGACCTTCACCTGCGCACCAATCAAGCGGCGCTGGAGTTCGCTAATGGCGCGCTGGATTTCGGCCAACTGCTCGCGGGTGATCGTTGCTCCCAGGTGCGCTTGCAGGCTGGCGACAGCCGCGTTCAGATCCGCCATCTCCTTCGAAAGATCCGGGGTAGGAATGTTTCTGGCGGTCTCACGCGCCTTGCGACCCGCCTCCCGTGCCTGCTTGCCCGCTTCGCGCATTTGCTCACCGAAAGCGCGCATTTTTTCGCCTTGTTCCTGCAACGCCTTGTCCATCGCCTCGATCTGGCTCACGGTTGCGGGATCGTCGACGACGTAGTATTTGCCTTCATGGCGAAAGAGCAGGAAATGTCCATGAGCGATGCTGCGCGCCTTTTCGACTTCGGCTTCGTTGTCACCGTCCGAGTTGCCGCAGAATCGCGTTTCGGTCCCGGGATCACCGACGATTGCGTAAGTGTCGCCATTTCCGAAGCAGGACGCGTGGCCTTCGTACCCATGCATGTGAGGCATCGGCGGCATAGGCGGAACCTGAACCTGGACTTCTATTGGCGGAATTGGCGGGATGACTGGAAAGACGGGGCCGGATCCCTGCAAGGCGTCAGGCGGAAGGGGCGGCGCCGGCTGCTGAGCGGGAGCGGCCTCGGAAGCTGGCGCCGCTGATGACGCCGGTGCCGGCGCCGCCGCGGGTTGAGGAGCGGCAGGCGCCTGATCTGACGACTGATCCGCCACTTGTGTGGCATTGGATTGGCCAGTGTAGGGTGTTTGCGCCTGCGTTTGCGCGGGAGATTGATCGGTCGGCGGCTGCGGGGCAGGGGACTGTGCCGCGGCTGGTTGAGGCAACGGGGCGGCCTGAACGCGAACCAGGGCTGCGGCTGCGACCAGTACTGCGGGAACAATGAGGGCAGCGACAAGTGCGCGGCGGCTGCCACTGAAGGCCTGCTTAAAGCTGGATTCGTTGAGCAGGCGTTCGATGCGGTGTGAGAGATTGCTCGAGTGGGCCATGGCTACTCCTGTAAGAGTTGGGCGCGGAAGGGCCGCGAATTCCAGTAAGAGCTGGGCGTATGCGGTGCGGCTGGCAGATTCTTCGAGACCGGCGCGGTCGCTGATGGCCTCGCTCAATTCCGAGAGTTTGTGCTTGAGCCACCACCCCAGCGGGCTGAACCAAGTGAATGCGGTGTACAACCCGGCAAGCAGTTGCAAATAGAAATCACGTTGACGGATATGGGAGCGCTCGTGGGCCAGCACAGCGCGCAGCTTCTCTGTTTCCCATTCCAGGTAATCCGCCGGGAGGATGATCCCGGAGCCAATGTTGACGGGGGACGAGATGCGGTTGCTCGACCGCGTGGCGAGGACTCCTTGCATGCCGCACTCCGACGCAGCTTCGACGGGCTTTGCTTGCAGCCAGAGCCGGATGGACGAACTGAGGCCAATCAGCCATCGGAGCAGGAATGCCGCGGCCACGGCGAGGTACACGAGCCAGGCGACGGTGAGCACGTCAAACGGGGCGCGGTGCGCTTGTTGTGGCGCGGCCTTCCGTGACGCAGCGGATGGCAGCGGCGAAATGGGCTTCCTCTCGTCTGCGGCATGGGGCACGGCGTCAAAACTCCGAGACCGGCAAATCGGGCGCGCTGTCGGAGTCCGTCGCGACAGGATTTGGTTGCGGCGCGGAGGCGGACTCCTGAACAGGCGACGCCCCGGATTGCACGACATTCGCAGGCACATGCGCTCGAGGTTGAACCCTGGACCACGAAGGCGCGGGCAGCCAAACTTCGGCCCAGGCAGGGAACCAGTGCGAGAGCATGGGCAGCGGCATGGCGAGCCCGGCAATCAACATCACGCTCCAGGCCGCCTTTTGCGCGCGAACATTTCTCACGCGCAGGAGGCGCAAACCAGCCCAAAGGGCGCACGCCGCGAAAAGCGCGCGCAAAGCGGCTTCGAGCAGGATCGATGCAGCGGCAGGAATCATGATTTCGCCTCCTTCTTCGGTGGTTGGAGCTGTTTTGCTTGGCCGCGGCAATTCGCTCGGCGAGGCGTTGCAGTTCCGCGCGGCCCAGAACCTTCGAGTCCACCATGCCTACGAGCAGCGCTTCCACCGAGCCCTCGCAAAACCAATCCACAATGCGCTTCGCGGCACGGCCAGCCACCCGCTGCCGCGATTCGGCGGGCTGGTAGAGAAAGGTGCGGTCTTCAACCGTGTGCGTCAGGTAACCTTTCTCTTCGAGGCGCCGCAACACAGTGCGAATGGTTGAGTCCTTGAGCGGGCGGCTGAGCTCTTCACGCACCTGTTCGGCGGTCAATGTTCCCTTGCGCCAGATGATGAGCAGGATGCTTCGTTCCAGTTCACCCAATTCGCCCGGGTCGTGATCCGGCTGAGTGTTACGTTCCATAGTGTTACTGACTGTAACACACAAAACGCATCCATTGTCAACCCCTCTTCGTAAAAAATCTTCCTGGATGCTTTGGATGGCGGGGATTCACTGAAAGGAGAAACAGGCGCGATGTAAGCGATCTGTTGAGCCCATGCAGCCTTTCACTCCGGGAACACTTCTTCGAGCTCACCGCACTGGGACTTCGGGCTCCCCGGCTCTATCCAACTGTGAGCTCTGAATTGTCGGGAAGGAATATCTCGAATGACGGTACCCGAGCTCTTGTTTGCGGATGCAAGGTCGGATGACGCTGCGCGGCTGCGCACGCGCACCGATCCATGGTGCTTCAGGATGATCTCGTGGCTTACCCAAAGCCCCAAACCGGTCCCCGTCACTTCTTTGGTGGTGAAGAAGGCCTCGAAGATGTGCTCACGTACCTCAGGCTCCATGCCGGCGCCAGCGTCGGCAACAGCAAACCGGATCCCTGACTGTGCGGGGTTCTTCCAGTCGCGCGAGCGCCGCGCCCGCACCACAACCCGGCCGCCGGTGCTGCTGGCGTCAATCGCATTGCCCACCAGATTGGCGAAGACCTGGCGGATCTCTCCGGCAAAGCAGAATAGCGTGAGCCCAGCGTCGTAATCGCGCTCCACGCGAAGGTCGAGCGCATGGATGCGGCTTTGATAGAGACTGATCACTGAATCGAGCAACTCCGCCAGAGTGGCGCGCGCGGGCTGCGTTGGTTGCCGATAGAAGCGCAGCGTCTGCTGCGTGATCTCTGCGATGCGGCGCACCTCGTACTCGGCCATGGTCACATATTGCTTGCGCCGCCTCGGGAAGCTCGCTGGAGCTGCGCAGCAGAAAGAGCAGGTTGGTGATGGCTTCGAGTGGATTGTTGATCTCGTGCGCGATGGAAGCGGCCAGCCGCCCGGTCACCGCGAGTTTTTCGCTCCGGCGCAGACGCCTCTTCGCTGCGCTTGCGGTCGCTCGCGTCGAGCGCAATGATTCCCACCCAGCGCACCTGGTTCGGCGTGGTGCGCACCGGGTAGGCGCTGATCAGCCAGGTCCAGGGCCGCCGCGGTTTGCCGCCTTCGCCATTCAGCTCTAGGTTCCGCACCGGTTCTTCGCTGGAAAAGACACGTTGCACCGCGCCGTCCATCTCCGTGGCCACTTCTTTGGCAGCAGATCTGTCAGGGTACGGCCGAGATGGCGGCTGACGGAGACTCCCGTCAGGTCGGCGAAGATCTGGTTGACGCGCACGAAGCGGCCATTGCGGTCAACAAATGCCAGTCCAATGGGCGCGTTGGCCAGCATGGAGTCGAGCAGGGAAAGCGTGTCGTTCAGTCCGGCCCGCTGCTCTGCCAGCGAGGCAACCATTCGGTTGAACGTCTCAATCAAGTCGCCAATCTCGTTGTGCACGGGGATCGGCAGCGGAAAGCGGCTGCTGTCTTCCGGTGAAGTCATCAGCGCGGTGGCGCCGTGGTGCAGCAGCGCCAGAGGCCGCGTAATGGCGCGTCCCATCAGCAACACCAGCAGCGCCGAAGCCACCATCCAGATGGCGCCAAAGATGGCATGGTGCTGCGAAGGAGAGAATCCAACTGCTCGTGCATCCAGCGTTTATCGAATGATACCCACGCATAGCCGCGCAGAGTGTCTGCGGTGTAGATTGGATGATGCGCACTCCCAACGATCGCCCGTGAGCGTGAGACAACTTGCCGCATTCCGGTTGATGAGCAGGGATCTGCGGCAAGCTCGGCCGGCTCGAGTTGGGCCTCATCGGCCTCGCCTTTGCTGATGAACAGAGCATTTCCCGGCCGGGTCAGTGACCTTGGCCGGCGGCGACGTCGGCGCATCGCCCATCATTTTCACTGACAGACCGACCCAACCGGGCCGCTCTTGCTCGAGCGCCTCGCTGGACTGCACTGCCAGCGACGTCAGCCTCGTATGCGAGGCGCGTGTGGGCGCGAGCATATGGTCTCGTGCGGCTCTGCTGGCGGACCAGCAGCAGCGCGAACAAGCCAATGGAGAGCATTTCCAGCAGCAGCAGGCCGGCCAGCATTTGCCAGCGAATCGATCGAGGCCACCAGCGCTTGCGCAACGATCCACCCCCAAAGGAAGATCAGCAGCGTTACAGCAGTTTCGGAAATGGCTTTGCCGCGCTCGCGAGATTTAAGTCGGCGTCGACCAGCAGGGAGCGACGACCTTGGCAAACAGATAGACCGGACACAGTATTTCCGAAACTGCTCTAGTCTATCGGACTGCCTGCGGCAACCTCGTCGCGCGCCTCGTCCAGCGGCTTTGCCTTTGCGGTGCAGCGAGGCTGCGATCTGCCTTCCGTGAAAGCGGCCGTTCTCAATGAAGATCTCGCTGGTGCGCGAGCCGGCCACAATCACTCCGGCCAGATAAATGCCCGGGACGTTGCTTTCCAGCGTTTCGGGATTGCAGATGGGCAAGCCGGTCCTGGCCCTCGAAACGCACGCCCAGCCGTCAAGAAAAGCAAAATCGGGATGGTATCCGGTCATGGCAAAGACAAAATCGTTGGGCAGCGTCTCGCGGCCGGTGGGAGTTTCCACCACGACCGCGTCGGGCGTGATCTCCACAACCTGCGTCGAAAAGTAGGCCTTGATTTCGCCGTCCTTGATGCGGTTTTCGATGTCCGGCTTGATCCAGTACTTGACGTGCGGCGTGAATCTCCGGTCCGCGATAGACCAGCGTGACACGCGCCCCGCTCCGCCACAGCTCGAGCGCGGCGATGGCAGCGGAGTTCTTGCCGCCGATGACCACCACGTCCATGCTCGTAAATAGGGGTGCGGATCGTGGTAGTAGTGGTGAACTTTGCTCAGAGTCTCGCCGGGAATGCCCATCCAATTGGGCAGATCGTAGTAGCCGGTGGAGACGGCCAGTTTGCGCGCTTCGATTGCTCCCGGCCGGCCGAAACGGTCCACGGTGTGCGCGGTGAACGCGCCATCGGCCCCGGTCACGCGCTCCACGCGGTGGTACTGGCGCACGTCCAGGCGGTAGTAGGCCGCCACCTGGCGGTAGTACTCAAGCGCCTCGCTGCGCGTGGGCTTGGCATTCGGGCTGGGGAAGGGGATGCCGCCGATCTCGAGGCGCTCCGAGGTGGTGAAGAACGTCATGTGCGCGGGGTAGTGAAAGATGGAGTTGCAGACGCAGCCCTTATCCACCAGCGCGACACGAAAGCCCGCCTTTTGCGCCTCGATGGCGCAAGCCAGCCCCGTGGGCCCCGCACCCACGACAAGGAGATCGAAGGCGAGAATCTTGCACTGCTGCCAACGGCTGGTCGCTCATGTTTCTAGATTAGGACATGAGGCGGACTGGCCGGGCACGCAAAGGTTGCGCAGACAAATAAGCTCCAGCCGAAGCTGGAGCTTATTGCGAAGGGTATTCCGAGTTTAAGTGTTCCTACGCGAGCGCCGGCGCGGGCTCCATCATGGAGACTGCGGGCGCCGGAGGCGATGCAGGCGCGGGCGCTGCTGCCGGCTGGCGACTGTGTATGCGCCGAGCGCGTCAGCCGGTGGACAAAATGGTAGGGCGGCCATGGACCCGAGAGCTGCATCTGGCACTCCCGCATCACGGCGCTGGTGGTGACGAATTTGTTCTGGTACCGCTCCACGCATTTGCGGTCGATCAGGTGGGCGATGTCCAGCATCATCTTGCCGTTTTCCATCAGGCGGCAGCTCACTTCCTCGTCGAGAGGGATGAATAGCCTGTGCATCTGGAAGCTGACCGCGCGAGCCCGCGTCTGGCGCTCGCGCGCCCGCGAGGCATTCTCCCGCAGGTTGCTCAGATATTCGCGGCCCACGCCCTCGGCGTTCAGGTGCTTTTCAATCTCGCGCCCGCAACAGTCGTCGACGAAGATCTTCAGATGCATCTCCGTCTTGCCGCGCAGCTTGTCGATGTTGCCGAGAAACTGGCGCTGATTGGAGCGGATGGATTTGCGCAGCGACTCGTCGTCGTTGAAGACGGTGCCGAAGCGGAAAGGAAGAACGGTGGAGTGCTGAAAGCAGTCGGCGATCACACGTGCGTGGTCAACGCCTGACTGCTGGTTAAGCGTTTCCTGAGGGTTGTGCTCGCTCACGACCACCGCCAGATCGCTTGCTGGATAAAGGAAAACCTGATTGCCACTGACTCCAAAGACCGATTCCAACGGAACCGGTTTACGATGACGGGCTAATGCTGGAAATGCTTGTTTTTCACCGATGCAGTAGGCATACCATGCCATGACGAGACACTCCGTCCGCGCGCGCCGCAACTGTCAGGCGCCGCTGGTTGATGAAGCTCTGTGAACTTGGGAACAACTGCATGCATAGTTGGGAGCGAAGGCAGGACCGTGGTCGCGGCCTCACGAACTAACCGGAATACTAGTCTTCTGAAAATACGACTGGCAACACCACAGTGCGACAAAGTTCGTCGGAGGGTGCAGGTTGTGCAAAAGTCGTATTGACAAGACAGGAATACCTATTGATCGAATGGAATTTGTGCGTTGGCTCACCTAAACGATGCCCAGAGGCCTTGGCATCGGCCCATTCACGGCCAGTGGTCAACTCGACAGATGCCGCGTGCATGCAAACGTGCATTTCGAGGGGTTTTTCCACAGGCGATTGGCGCTATCTCATTCGTCTCTTCCGCCACAATGCAACAGGCGTGCCGCGCGATCGATGCGAGGCAGCGAACTCTAGTAGACTCAACGGCAGAATGATTTCCCCTTGCCGCTTCCTTCACAGCTGCCCGTCCGTTCTTGCTCCTTATCGCGCTCCTTGCCGCGCTTTTGGCAGGAGCAATACCAACTTGCTCTGTGGCCGCGGCCCAGGGCACCCACCTGTGGGTCGCAATCGCAGATGGAGGAGTTTGAAAAAGGCACTCCCGCAGGGGTTTCGATTGAGAGCGACGGTCATCTGCGCCAGGGCCCCGGACTGACCGAACTGCTCACTACTCCTTCGACCTTCGTGTGGTCACTGGCGGCCGACAAGATAGGACATGTTTTCGCCGGCACGGGATCACCGGCAACGGTGCTGCGCCTTGGCGAGAAGCCCGGCGAAAAGCCATTCACGCTCTTCGAGACCAAGGACCTCAGCATTCAGGCTCTGCGATTCGGGCCCGATGGCGCGCTGTACGCAGCAACAGTGCCAGGCGGCAAAGTCTACAAGCTCAACCCCGACTCGACGACTAAGCTGGATGAATCGAATGCGCCGGTCGTCTTTGACGCGGCCAAAGCGGACGGCGCCGCGGCCAGCGACGGCAAGGCCTCCTCCTCTGCGCAGAGCGCGCAATCGCACTACATCTGGGATCTGACCTTCGATTCCGCCGGACGCCTCTACATCGCCACCGGCAATCCCGGAGCGGTCTACCGCGTCGATCCCGCCAAGCCCGGCGCAACACCCGAACTGTTCTTCAAGAGCGACGAGGCGCACATCCGCACGCTGGCCTGGGACGCAAAGGGCAATCTCATCGCAGGCTCCGACGGCTCCGGCCTGGTCTACCGCATCGATCCGCACGGCAAGGGCTACGTGCTCTTCGAGGCTCCGCGGCGGGAGATCACCTCCATCGCGATCGGCGCCAATGGAACCATCTATGCGGCCTGCGTGGGGGACAAGAGCCGCAACCCGCTGCCTCCGCTGCCGGTGCAGGGAATCGCCTCCGTCACCATCTCGGTGGTCCAGCCGCAGTCTCTGCAGGCGGCCAACGCCAGCACCTCCGTGCCCGAGGGAACCGAGATCTACGCTCTCAGCGAAGGCCAGGCGCCGCGCGCGCTTTGGTCCAGCAAGGATGCGATCGTCTACGCGCTGGCTGCGCGGCTCCGACGGCCTCCTCGCGCTGAGCGGCAATCGCGGACAAATCTTCCGCATCCAGGACGACGGCAGCTTCGCCGACATTGGCCATCTGCAGGCGCAACAGGGGCTCAGCTTCTCCTCCGTGCAGGATGCAGAAGGCATGGGCGTCATCTTCATCGGCACGGGCAATACCGGAAAGGTAGATCAGCTCGGCGCGGCAGAAGCGCACGAGTACGCCAGCGATGTTCTCGATGCCGGAGCATTCGCCCGCTTTGGCCGCATCGAGATCGAGCCCGGCTCATCCGGCTACGACATCCTCACCCGCAGCGGCAACGTCGAGCAGCCGGTGCGCGGCTGGAGCGACTGGCAACCGCTTCACGACGGCGCCGTCGCCTCGCCGCCGGGCCGCTATCTGCAATGGAAGGCAGTGCTGCACACGGGCGGCGTGCTGGGCAGCGTCGGCGTCAACTATCTGCCTGTGAACTCCGCTCCCGTGGTCGACGACCTGGTGGTGGTTCCCGGTGCGCGCCTCAATCCGCAGAGTGCCTCTTCGCAGAATCAAACCGTGAACATCGCATTCCCCTCGTCGAGCCAAAGCTCTTCGCTCTCCTTTGACGCAGGCGCAAGCCAGCCCCTTCAGGCCGCGAAGGACCGTACTGCGGTTACGGTTCGATGGGCGGCGCACGACGACAATGGCGACTCGCTGGTCTATTCGCTTTACCTGCGCGGCGATGGCGACACCGAATGGTGGCCGCTGAAGAAGAAGATTAAGGAACAAGCCTACAGCTTCGATGCCACGCTGATTCCCGACGGTGGTTATCGCATCAAGGTTGTCGCCTCTGACGCACCCTCCCAATCGCCAGGCGATGCGCTCACCGGCGAGAAGATCAGCGATCGTTTCGCGATCGACACCACGCCGCCCGCGATCACAAACCTGAAAGCGGCAGGCCAGCAAATAACCTGCGAGGGCCTGAATTGTCCCAAGCCGTTTCTTGTCAGCTTTGACGCCGAAGACTCTTTCTCAGCCATCGCCCGCGCCGAGTATTCGGTCGACGCCGGACCTTGGCATCACGTCGATCCCATCGGCAAGATTTCCGATTTCAAGCGCGAGCATTATGAATTCACCATCCCGCTGGATGTAGAGGCAGGCAAGATCGGGGAACACCTGATCACGGTTCGCGCGTACGACCGCTACGACAACGTGGCCGTGGCCAAGACGATCATTCCCGCCCAGCAACAGTGATTTGTAGCGCCGGTCTCCAGACCCGCGCATCCTCAAGGGCGGCGCAAACCGCCAAAAAACGCCGGCGTTCGGACCGGCACTGCGGAGTTGAGGCAAATCGGAGATGCGATTTGAGCTTTACGTGGCGGCGCGGTATCTGAAAGCCAAGCGGCGGCAGGCCGTGGTCGGCGTCGTTACTGCCATCTCCATCGCCGGAGTCACGGCGGGCGTGGCAGCGCTCGTCATCGCGCTCGCCATCACCAACGGCATGCGCCGCGACCTGCAGGACAAGCTTCTCGGCTCCAGCGCTCATGTGCAGTTGATGCAGATGGACGGGCGGGGAATTCCCGACTGGCAGCCGCTTCTGGCCCGTCTGCGCAAGGTTCCCCACGTCGTCGCGGCCTCTCCCGGCCTGTATGAGCAAGTGCTGGTTGCCCGTGGTGCACGCGATGGCGGCGCGCTGATCGAAGGCATCCTGCCCGACGACGAGCGGACGGTCAGCGACCTCCTTTCTACCGCTACATCCGGCGCGGTGCAGGCCCTCGAACCGCAGCCCGAGTCGGGCCCAGCGGAGAACGCTGAGCTTCCGCCTATCGTTCTGGGCAACGATCTGGCCGAAACCATCGGAGCGTCGCTCGGCGATTCCGTGCTCGTCATCAGCCCCCAGGGCGAGATGACGCCGCTGGGGGTGATTCCCAAGTACGTGCGGTTCCGGCTCGCCGGCACCATTCATTCGGGCTTTTATCAATACGATGCCCAGATGGGCTTCCTGCGTCTCGGCGATGCGCAACGGCTCTTCGATGAACCCGACCTGCTCTCGGTGATCAGCTTCAAAGTCGACAACCTCAATCGCGCGCCGGAGATTGCCCGCGCCATCGAGCAGGCCGCGGGCAAGGGCTACATGACCACGAATTGGACCGAGCAGAACCGCGAACTCTTTCGCGCGCTCAAGCTCGAACAGATCGTTACGTTCATCGTCATCGCGCTTATCGTCATCGTGGCCGCGCTCAACATTCTCATCGCCCTCACCATGATGGTGATGGAAAAGACTCGCGACATTGCGGTGATGATGAGCTTCGGCGTCGACCCCGGCCAAGTGCGGCGCATCTTTCTGCTGCAAGGGCTTCTCATCAGTGTCGTCGGCACTGTGCTGGGACTGATTCTCGGATACCTGGCCTCATGGGCCGGCGGCCACTATCACTTCATCCATCTGTCTGCCGACGTCTACTCCATCGACACGCTGCCCTTCGCGCCCCGCGTGCTCGACGGCGTCATCGTCTCTGCAGTTTCGATTGGAATGTCGCTTCTGGCCACGCTGTACCCGTCGTCATCGGCCGCGCGCGTGCTTCCTGCCGAGGCGTTGCGGTACGAGTAAGTGGTTGTTGATTCAACGTGCTTGACAATGTGACACATTGTGTGTCACATTTGAATCATGCCGAGCGTAAACCTCCGTCAGCTCCGTGACACCCGCCAACTGCTTACCTGGCTAGAGGCTGGTGAAGTCGTCGAGCTTCGCAAGCGCAACTGCGTTGTGGCCCGAATCGTGCCGGAGACGCCGAGAACCAAACCTGTCGAGTGGCCGGATTTCGAGGCGCGGGCACGAGCGATCTTTGGAGACCGCAGCCTCCCCATTGTGGACGATCTGATTGAGGAGAGGAATAGCCGCTATTGATTGCTTGTGTTGACAGCAGTTTTCTCGCCTCTCTCTACGCGCTCGAGACGCATTCCTCCGAGGCTCATCGCCGCATTGCGCAAAAGCCGCAGGTGTGGCTTACGCCATTCAACCGCGCAGAACTGGCGCATGCGTTCTACTACCAGGTCTTCCGGTCGCGCATTTCTTCAGTCGAAGCCAAGCTGGCGTGGAGTCAATTTGAGCAGGATTGTGCGCGACGAGTTTGGATCTTGGTTGGTCTGCCTGATGCACTGTGGGAAACTTGTATCGACCTCGCTCGCCGGTTCGGGCCAACCCTCGGCGTTCGCACTCTCGACTCCCTGCACGTTGCTTGCGCGTTGGAATTAAGGGCCGACAAGTTCTGGACCTTTGACGAACGTCAGGAAAAGCTCGCCGCTGCCGTCGGTCTCGACACGACTCCATGACGGAGCGATCGCTGCCGCCGTTCACACCGGCGTAATAATGCCGCCCATTGCATGCCGCCGTGGCAGCAGAATGCCGCGATGATCCACTTCAGCCTTTGCTCCCGCCGCGCCGGATTCAGGTAAGCTCTGCCGTTCCACCAACGCGCCTCCACAGGCTGGGCACCAGTCCGCCTCTGTTTCGTTCGCGAGCACAGCGTGACATTGGCTGCAGATCCGCTCCATAGCTATGAGATTACCGGATTGGCGCCGCGGCGGACATTTGTGTCCTCCCTTCTTTCCATTGCCAACTACACTGAATGTATGCACCCTCCGGTTCGCCTGGTGGCGATTGACATGGATGGAACCCTGCTTCCGGCCCTTGGGCAGACGGTCGGCGAGCGGAATGCGCGGGCGCTGCGGGCGGCTCAGGAAGCGGGAGTCACGGTGGCCATCGCCACCGGGAGGCGCGCGGCCTACACCGTGCCTTTGTTCGAAGACATGGGCTTGCGAGCGGATACACCCCTCATCACGTCCAATGGTGCAGTGACCTGCACCCTTGGCGGCGAAACAATCGACCGCTGCCATATGAGTGCGCGCGTCGCGCGGGGCCTGTGCGGCCTTCTTCGCCCGTTCGGGACCGTCGTGTTCACCTTCGACCGTCCGGGACGGGGCGAACTGGTCCTTGAAGACCTGGAGCAGGCGCATGGCCGGATCGCGCTGTGGGTGGAGGCAAATCGCAATGCGATTGAGGTGGTCAAGCCGCTGGAGTCGGCGCTGGCCGACGGGGACGATCCGATCCAGGGCATGGGGGCCGGAAGCATCGAGAGAATGAAGGCCGCCGAAAAGGCGCTCAAGGCAAGCGAGTGGGCACAAGAATGCGAGTGCGTGCGAACTGAGTATCCGGCGCGCGACCTGTCCATTCTCGATCTTCTGCCGCCCGGCATCTCCAAGGGATGGGCGCTCGAACGTCTCGCTGCGCGTCTCGGTGTGGATCGCAAGGAGACCATGGCGATCGGCGACAACTGGAACGACGCAGATATGCTGGAGTGGGCAGGGCAGGGAATCGTGATGGCGAATGCCGCACCGGAACTGCGCACCCTGGCCAAGACGCGTGGGTGGAAGCAGGCGCCATCGAACGACGATGACGGTGTCGCCGTGGTGCTGGAGCGGGAGCTTGTCAAAGTGACCTCGAACAACGTCATGAGCGGACAACTAGACTAAAATTACGATTCAGGATGCGCGGAAGAATCTACATTTCGGCAGTTTCCCTCGTAGCTATGGCTACGCTGCTGCCTGCAGCCTGGGCTCGCGAACGTGTAACCCTCACGAATAGTTTCGTTGAGGAGTGCGACCATCACGCCCAAGTTGACGGCCGCGTTCGGCTTTACCTGAGCGCCGGCGAGGATAACTACATCGAGTTCGATCCGGCTGAGATTGTGGCATACGAAATGGTTCCCGATCCGCCGGTGCCTGTCATGCCATCGCCCACGCTCGCGCCGAAGACACCCGCGAACCTGAACCCGGCTGACCTGCGGGAGATGCTTACGCGCGCTGGAACCGAGCACAATCTCGACGTGGATTTGCTGGCCAGCGTCGTAAAGGCCGAGAGCGATGGCAATGCTCGCGCAGTGAGCCGCGCCGGCGCCAAGGGCCTGATGCAACTCATGCCGGCGACCGCTGCCGGCCACGGAGTGCAGGACAGTTTTCAGCCGGAGCAAAATGTGCGTGGCGGTTCGGCGTATCTTGATGAGTTGCTCACGCGCTACAACGGCCACTTAGCCAAAGCTCTGGCCGCTTATAACGCCGGCCCTGAAGCGGTGGACAAGTACAACGGCATCCCTCCCTATCGCGAAACCCAGGCCTACGTGGCCCGCGTCATTCATGAATTCAATCGCCGCGTCACGGCACGCGAGGCGGTGGCGAAAAGAGCGCCTGCCTCCACGGCAGCGCAGCCGGCAACCTCACATTGACGCGTTCCTTCCTCTCTGGCGTGAGAACATAGGTTCATATCTTTGCGGAGAAACGGAGAACGCTTGAAGCGGCGCGAATGGATTGTGGGCCTGGTAGTGCTGGCGGCGCTGGCCGGCCTCTTTGCTTACGAACAACACCTCCACCCCTTCGATTGGAAGATGTTCTTGGAGGAGTTCCGAAAGGCACACTGGCAGAAGGTCTGCATCGGAGCCGGCTGTATTTACCTGGCATTCCTTTTTCGCGCGGTTCGCTGGGCGTGGCTGCTGCGTCCGAACAAGCGCGTGCCCCTCTTTTCCCTCCTGGGCACGCAGGTCATGGGTTTCGCGGCCGTTGCTCTCATCGGCCGGATCGCCGACCTGGTGCGCCCGTATCTGGTGGCCAAGAGGACCGGACTGCCCGTCGGCTCCCAGATCGCGGTCTATATCGTCGAGCGGCTCTTCGACGGCGGCTCGATGGCCCTCCTCTTTTGCTCTGCCATTTTGCTCTCGCCGGCCGGGACGCTTCCGCACCAGGAGATCTTCAACAGGTTTGGCAAGGGCGGGCTGGCAGTCACTTTGGCGGGTGCCCTGTTTCTGGTGGCCGTGCGGCTTTCGGGAAGAGCAGTCGCTTCGTTCTCGGAGTCGGTCCTCGCTCCGCTCTCGCATAAGCTCGCGCATGCGATCGGTCAAAAGATCCGCGCTTTTCACGCTGGATTGGATACCCTGCGCACGCCTGCGGATTTCGCCATCACGCTCTCTCTTTCCCTGCTCATGTGGGGGTTGATCACATTTGCCTATGTTGAGGGCGTCGCGGCGTTCGTCCCAAGCGGGCCGGGAGGCTCTGTGTCGTTGGCCAAGTGCCTGGCGTTGATGGCCGGCGGCGGAGTCGCCAGCATCATTCAATTGCCGGTGATCGGATGGTTCACGCAGATTGCAGCGCTGGAAGTAATGCTGAGGCCGCTTTTCGGAATGACTGCCGAGACGGCCATGGCCTGCGCCACAACGTTGCTTGCGATCACCTTTTTAGGGATTGCGCCGGTTGGTCTCATCTGGGCACAGTTCGAGCACATCAATCTGCGCAAGGTCACGCTGGAAAGTGAGCATGTGGGCGAGGACCTGGCGGCTGGAGAAGAAAGTCCCGATCCGGCAGCCGCTCCGCAATAGCTGGAACGAGTCGGTTCACGCCGCGCTGAAATACTCGCGCGCAGGTCGCCTGAACAAAAGGTAGCTAAACAACACAAGCATTGCACTATGAACGAGCAGGCCGTGCCTCGGCGGAATTGCGCTGATCGCCACGTGCGCGGCGATCCACGCCAGCGCCAGCCATCGCGCCCAATTTTGCCCACGCAGCATGAAGACCCCGGCGATAACCGCCGCCGCTCCAAGCGCGGTGATCCACACAACTTCGTTCACCATGGGCCTGTGCGTCCTGAAATCCGCATAGTGCGCGGCTGTGCTCAGCACACCCACCGCGATATAGAGCCATGCGAGGATCGTGATCGTGATCGGGCACTTTTTTGTTTTCTCTGTGTCCACTGAATGGTTTCTCCTCTTTCGTTTCTATTTCAATACTGCGCGGGGAGCTTTTCCTCCGCTCTAAATTCGCGGCCCCCGCAGCGCCGCAATCTTATCGTCTCCGCTTTCGCCTGCCGTCTTCGAGTACTGAATCGTCTCCGGCCCCACGGCGCCGCCGGTCATCACCATGCTCATCGCCTGTTCCATGGTCAGATCCGTTTCGATCACCCGCTCCATGGGGAGAATCTGCAGAAAGGCCGACGTGGGATTGATGGCGTTCGGCACCAGCACCGCCGCCAGCGGCCGCCCGGTCTCGCGCATCGCTCATCGTCCGCGTCAGGAATCCGATGCTCTTCTGGCCCGCGATCGGGAAGTCCACCAGCACCACGCGCTGGCTCGCATCCCTTCTTGGCCATCATCGAGTCCAGCAGTTGCCGCACCGACGTGTAGACCTTGGCCACAAACGGCAGCCGCTCCAGGATCGACTCAAACAGGCCGAACGCCTGCCGGCCGATCACCAGAGAAGTGACCCGCCCACCACGTAGAGCAACAGACAGCGTGAGCAGAATCGCCAGCACCGGCTGCAGCCACGGCGTAGCTGAACCATCCCTTAGGAAAGAGTCGGCGCAAGCAGATGGACTGCCGGCAATCCCGCCTTCGCCAAGCGCATCCAGCAGAAAGCTGAAGATCAGGTAGGTGACAAAAAGCGGGCCAATGGTGATGATGCCGGCCAGGATATTTCGCTGCACGCTGCGCAGCGTGCGGCTCATATGTGCTTTCACGCGCCTCTCCTCGCTACGAGCATACGCTGGCGCCCATGCGCGGCGCGGAACGGCCCGAACCAATAAAGGGGAGTTCCCAACGGACGCCAAATGAGCTATATATGAGGATTGCCTCATGTAAAGGCAGAAGGAACTCCATGAACGAACCCGGGGGAGTTGAATACATCGATCGGGATCCCTTGGCGCCGAGAGCCGCCGCGCAGCACGCCCACGCGCCATCGGATCGCCGTTGCCCATGGGCGCGAGCCGTCGTGCGCCGGCCCCTCCTGAGGGCGCTTTCAAGCGCATTGCTCCTGCTCCTCCCGGCCGCGCGCTGCCGGGCGCAGCGCCTGCCGAGGAGTCGTCCGGCATGCAGCGCGCCGTCAACGTCTTTCGCATGGTCTGCCGCTGGTGCAGCGGCTTCTGCCCCTGCTCGACGGCAACATCGCGACCGCCGTCACCAATCTTCTGTCTCCACGCCCACACCCGCCGGCGCCTCCGCCCAAAGTCGACCTCGCGCCGCTCGAGGACGGCTTGGCCGAGCTCCAGACGCAGCATCGCAATTTGCGCGAACAGGTCGACGGAGCAGAACAACTCGTTGAAGCGCGTCGAAGATCAGTTGGAGATGGTTCGCGAAGCCACCGACCGCAACACGCTCGAGCAGCAGGAACTGCTCGAGGATTTGAAGACCTTCAGCAACAAGGTGAAGGTGGTTGCCGTCATTGCCATCGGGCTGTTGGCGGTCGGCTTTGTCCTGAATCTGATTCTGTTCCTCCACATTCAGCGCGTGCTGCCGTGAGCCCGAGTCCAGGGCCGCGGCGTTAGGCTCTCAGGACAAAGCGGCATACTCCAGCGAATGGCGCCGATGCTTTGGCTCCGCCCGCGCTGAGTTTGGAATCCCCGTACGAGGATTGTGCGCCGTCATGCGGCCGTTCACTGCGAGCGATTTGGAGAAGAAATGCAGGAGCCAGACCCCCGAACCTGCAGAAGTTTCGCGGAGGTTGTAGGAACAGCCTTAGATTTCCAGGACGGTGTCTTCGATCGCCAGCCGCACATTGCCGTCGGATTTGGCCAGCCGCCGCACCGCTTCAGGCTTGTCCACTTTGGCTTTCAGCATCACCAGCGCCACGGGCACGCTGCGCCCCGCGCTCTTGATGGTGTCCACGGCCGTCGCGCGGTCAATGTTGCAGGCCGACATCAGAATGCGAATGCCGCGCTCCACCAGCTTCGAGTTCTGCATGTGCACGTTGACCATCAGGTTCTCGTACACGTAGCCCAGCCGCGTCATGGCGCCCGTGGTGATCATGTTCAGGATCATCTTCTGGGCGCTGCCGGCCTTCATGCGCGTGGATCCGGAAATCACTTCGGCGCCCACATCGGCCACGATGGTGATGTCGGCGGCTTCAGACAAAGGCGTCTCCGTGATTGCAGGTCACGGCTGCGGTGTGTGCTCCGCGCGCGCGGGCATAGGCCACGGCCGCGACAACATAGGGCGTGCGGCCGGAGGCGGAGACGCCAATCACAATATCCTTGCGCGTGGGGCGGCGCCGCGCGATGTCGCGCTGGCCCAGTTCTTCTGAGTCTTCATTCACCTCGACAGCCGATGCCAGCGCCTTGGGACCGCCGGCCATGATGTATTGCACTTGTCCGGGCGCCGTGGAGTAGGTGGGTGGACATTCCGAAGCGTCGAGCGCGGCAATCCGTCCGCTGGAACCGGCGCCGACGTAAATCAACCGGCCGCCATCGCGCAGGCTTCGCGCTACCTGGTCGATGACTTCGGCGATCTCCGGGATGGCCTTCTTCACTGCCGCTGCGACCTTCGCATCTTCGTGGTTGATGATGCGAGCGATCTCCAGCGCGGATTTCGTGTCGAGCCCTTGAGAAGCCTCGTTCTGGCTCTCCGTAGTGAGTTGCTGAAGCAGGTTGGCCTGGTCGTTGATTGGTATCTTTGGTTCGGGAGCCGGCCGTTTCCTGCAGCGTTGTAACTCGGTAACATCGCGTCAGACCCCAGCATTGATTGTATCTATAAAACCGCGCAAGCCCATTACAAAATTATTTTGCGCTCACGGCCAAGCCGTTTTTGTCACCGGCAACCCAGGGGTCCTACAGCGCCTCTCGGACCGCGTCATGGAAGACCGGCCACACCTCGCGGATCAGCCTGATTCTTTCGATCGGGCCACGTGCGATTGGTGAGCAGAACAACGGCAACAGCGGCATCCAGATCGATCCACAGCGAACATCCGCTAAATCCAAGATGCCCAATCGAATGGAGCGAAAAGTGCTTGCCGGACGTTGAGTCTTCTGAGGGCGTGTCCCAGCCCAGCGCGCGCGCTGCTCCCCTCGGGCCCTTGCCGCTGGGTAAATCGTTTCACCGTCGCTTTATCGAACAGATGCAGATTCGTTTCTGGGCCCTTGCCCTCCGCGTCCTTGCTCTCCGAGTTCCTGTCCGCTCCGGCCTCAAGAATCGCACCGGCAAATCGCAGAAGGTCAGGAACATTGGAGAAAAGGCCGGCATGTCCCGCCACGCCCTTTAGGACCCACGCGTTTTCATCCTGTACCTCGCCCTGGATCCGGCGATGGCGGAAAGTACGTGTCCTCTTCCGTGGGCGGAATCGAACTCCGCAGCCCCGGCGCTGGGCAGAATCCTGTGGCCGCCATCCCCAGCGGCCCGAAGACCTCGCGCCGGAGCCAGGGAGCCAAGCGCTCGCGCATCCGAACCTCAAGCGCCTTGCCCAGCAGGATGAAGCCTGGGTCGGAGTACTCGGCTCGTGTTCCTGGCTCGGCCTCCAGGGGCAACCTGAGGCAGGCGCGGAACAGCGCGTCGGGCGTGGTGGCGCTGCGGAACATCTCCACGTACCCTGGCAAGCCCGAATTATGCGCCAGCAGATGCTGCAGCGTCACACGGCGCGCAGCGTCTTCAGGGGCGCGCCGGACCACAAATCGGGGCAGCAATTCGCCCAGCGGCGTTTCCAGGTCAAGCTGCCCGCGCTGGACGAGCAGCATGGCCGCCGCCGTGGTCGCCGCCACCTTCGTCAGGCTGGCCACGTCGAACACGGTCTCCGCCGTCACTTCTGGCGACTCTTGCTCGTAGGTGAACCGCCCCAGCGCGCCCTGAAGCACCACTTCACCGCCGGCCAGTACGCCGAATGCGCACCCGGGAAAAGCCCGCGCCCCGATCGCTTCATCCAGCACCTGGGAGGCCGCACCAAACCGGCCAGAACCAACGGAGGAGGAATGGGCTTGTGATGGCATCGCTTTCTCGAATGGTAACGCGCAAGCCGCCTCTTCGCCGCACGTTCTGGCACTTTTCGTCGCCACTAGAGGGCATTCAAGCTATCCTTGTGTGCGAGAGTTTCGTCTATCTATCAGAAACAGGAGGAGAGTATGTCTCTGCCGCGAGCCTGGTTGCGAGCAGCATCCTTCGCCGGCCTCATTGCCGCTGGTCTGTGCGCGTGCCTGGCCCAGACCCCAGCGCAGCCCGGACCAACCCAGGGCGCATCTGCGCCAGATGCCGCACAAGCTCCGGCCCCGGCGGCGCGGCCGGCAGCGATTGCGCAGCCAGCCTCTGACGAGCCAGTCGGCCTTGCCAACACCGAGCCCGCAAAGAAGACCTACACGGTACCCGCTGGCACAAAAATTCTGTTGCAGTTGCGCAGCTCCATCAACACCAAAAGCGCCAAATCGGGCGACGGAGTCTACCTGGCCTCAGTTTTTCCTGTCGTGGTCGGCAACCGCGTGATGATCCCAACCGGCGTTTACGTGCAGGGCGTCGTCGACCGCGTGCAGCGCGGCGGCGTTGTAAAGGGCAAGGCCCAGCTCGATATGCACTTCACCTCGATCATCTTTCCCAACGGCAGCGTGGTTGAGATTCCCGGCGTTGTCAACAACCTGCCTGGCTCAAAAAACCAGACCGTGAAGGACGACGACGAGGGAACCATCCAGCAAAATGGCGATAAAGGCCGCAACGCTGGCCGGACGGCCGAGATCGCCCTTCCCACTGGCGCGGGTGTTGGCACGATTGGTGGAGCTTCTTCCGGACATCCAATTGAGGGCGGGCTGGCCGGACTTGGCGCCGGCCTCGCCACCGTGGGAATCGTTTCGCTCTTCACGCGCAACGCCGACGTCGACATTCCGAACGGCACTCAAATAGAAATGGTCCTGCAACGCCCGCTGTTGCTCGAAGAAGAGAATCTGGCTGGCGTGGCCGGACCCGGAGCCGCGCCTGTCTTTGTCCCGGCAGCCAATCAACCCAAACCGATTGAAAAGCGCCGGCCGCGCATTCTGTGCCCGCCAGGGGGCCTCGGTTGCGAGTAATCTAAATAAGAATGGATACCGATCCAGCTAAGACGCCAATTTCTGAATCCAGCACGGACCTCCAGGCTGCACCTAGCGAGCAACCGCACAGCCCCGCCCCCGCGCCACCGCACAAGACCGCGGGCATCCTTCTCTGGCTGCGCGACCTGCTCATCTCCACCGCTGCCTCTGTATTCATCATTCTTTTCCTCTATCAACCAGTCCGCGTTGAAGGCACCAGCATGTTGCCGCGCCTCGAGGACCGCGACCGCCTCTTCATCAACAAGTTTGTCTACCGCTTCACCGGGATCGAGCGTAACGACGTGATCGTCTTCCGCTATCCGCGCGATCCTGAGAAGAGCTACATCAAGCGCATCATCGCCCTGCCCGGCGACCGCATCCGCATCGATCGTGGCCACGTTTGGCTCAACGGCGAGCTGCTCCGCGAGAGTTATGTCCCGGAGAGCTTTCGCGGCAACAGCTCAATGGCCGAGATGACCGTTCCCCCGGATAGCTATTTCGTGATGGGCGACCACCGCTCCATCTCTTCCGACAGCCGCGACTTCGGCCCGGTCAACCGCTCGCTGATCTACGGCAAGGCCGTGTTCGTCTACTGGCCGGCGCACGATGTGGGCGTGGTGCACTAAAGCGGTTTCGGAAATGTGTATCCGCAGTCATGGCCGCCTAGTCGTCGCGACATCAAGAAGCGACGACCCTGAACACAGCTCTGATCGGGCACAGTATTTCCGAAACCGCCGTAGAACCGTGGAAAACGCCGCAGAATCGCTCGGCAAAACCTGCTAAAAGCGATTGAATTATAGATGTCATGTTGATGCTGAACGGTTTCGTTCATCCTAAGTTACTTACACAATTCAAAAAGTTCACGAAGCGCTCCGAATGGCGGTTTGATCCTGTAAAGTTCCTGCAAAGTGAAAGGCGACCCCATGGAAAGGAGTCGCCCTGTTATAGGAAGTGTTGTAGTTGATCAGGCCGCGGCACAGGACGTGCCGCTCGTCGATTCTGATCGCCGTTGACTGCGGTACGCGGAGGCTTCGGTATCTCCGCTTAGCTGTCATCGATCCCGGCGTACGGATCACCGGCCTTCAAATTTGGTCATCTAGTCGTCGCCGGACAGCGACGGCGGCATGGTGTTGGGGAACTCGTTGGCCTGGGGCTCGAAGCTGGCGCGCTCGATGAAACGGCGCAGAGGTTCGGAATAGCCACAGTGTTCTTTGAGAGAAGGAGAAGGCCTATACCCGCACCCAGTTCCCGTTCGTAATATCGGCGGGAGATGCCGGTCATTTGCCGTGAGCTTTGGTAGACATGCTGCCGGAGTCACATAGCCCGCAAAATGAGTGCCAAGGTCTCGAGCGAACGCTGCCAAAGTGTTCGATGCCAGAGGTAATCGTCCGCGGAGAGGAACGCGGTCTGGCGGAGTTCGAGAACGCTGCTGCCGAAGTTACCCCGAATGCGGAAATCGACCAGGCTCCCGGCAAGATTCGGCCTGCACAGGTTGCGCCAGGAGAGGCGCATCTTGCGCTGGTGGCAAAAGAGGAAGGAGCCGACGATGCTGGTGACGACGCGGCCGGCGCGCCAGTGATCGAGCCCGTATCCGTTTGCCCTTTTCGAGGCTACGATCGACGAGCCTTCCGCCTGATCTGGCATGGAGATCCAGGCCTCAAGATACTCTGGCTCAGTTAAGGCCCGGAAGATTCGGCGCGCATCCGCATCGACGCTGATCGAGAGCGCTATGGGCCAATTTGATCCTGGCGCGGGAAGAACGGCGGGATTAAGTCCTTCTGCCGCCTGCTGTGGGGAAGCTGACAGTGCCTTTACCACGAATTCGACCTCTTCTCATGGAATGTGCATGTCGCAGACCAAATTGCGCGTTTGGCCCGGCAGAGTGACGAGTACGTTCCCCGATGGGACGAGTTGCACTTCGCTGGGAGGAGCCGCGCATCGAGAAAACGACTGACAAACTGCCGCGGCTCTCGTGCCTCTTCCATTCGGAAGATTCGCAAACCTTACCTTCCAATAAAGGGATTGAGGGTTGGATTGCTGAGTCAGCGTGACGAACAGCTAAGAACATTCGTCAGAATGCAAGCCCAGTCAAAGAACAAAGCATAAAGACCGGACATCTTCTTCAAGAAACGGGAGATTCAGGAGCGATGGAGCCGATCGCCGAGCAAAGACCGGTAACTGCGGCCCATCGCGACTTTCTGGCCATTGTCGAGGATTACTACTGAGTCGCCATTCGCCTCCCTGCGCACTTCCTTCACATACTTCAGATTCACGATGAAAGAACGATGAACGCGCAAGAATCCCCGCGGGTCTAAGCGATCCTGCAGATGCGCCATGGTTTCGCGGAGAAGGTGTGTCTCGGTGGCCGTGCAGAGCCGGACGTAATTCCCTTCGGCGCCGATCCAGCGAATGTCGGAGACGGGAAGGAAGAGAATGCGCCCGCGAGACTTAAAGATAATGCGATTGGTGTACAAGTTGAGAGTCGAGGCGGCGCCGTTGCCTTGGCCGGCGTTTTGTTGCTGGACGGCGGGCTGCTCCCGGACGCGCTGAATGGCCGAGCGAAGCCGTTCGTGCGTAAATGGCTTTAGAAGATAGTCGACCGCGTTCACCTCGAAAGCGCGCACTGCATACTGGTCGAACGCGGTCGTGAAGATGATGCGCGGCGACGGAGCTTCGGTCAGGCCGGCGAGGGCTCCGACGACATCGAATCCGTCCATGCCGGGCATATGGATATCGAGGAAGAGAAGCTCGGGATTGGCGGCGCGCACCAGCTCGATGGTTTCAAGCGACGTAGCCGACTCGCCAACGATCTCGATGTCGTTTTCGTCGCGGAGCAATTGGCGCAGCTTCTGGCGGGCCAGGACTTCGTCGTCTGCGATAACTGCGTGAATCATCACACACCGAACCTTGTGACAGTTTCAAGAGCGCTTTGCGAGAACTGCAGTGGAAATGCAATGGAGACCTGCACATGGGATGGATCAATCTCGACGATCGAGAATGAGCAATCTTCTCCGTAATGCAGGTGCAGCCGATTTTTCACGTTGGTCAATCCAACGCCATGGCCGGCAGATGGTCCATTCCGGGCGGCTGCGAGGCCACGTCCGCTATTCGTGACCCGGACCCATATGCGGCCGCCGTCGCCTGGAGACCTCAATTGTGATCTCGCCGCCCCGGTCGAGCTTCGACACGCCATGGACAAAGGCATTTTCGACAATCGGTTGCAGGATCATGGCAGGAACCAATGCGTCATGCAGTTCCGGATCGACTGAAACTGTCCGGATAACTCGTCCTGTGTACCGCCGGTCTTGCATGGCGAGGTAGGTTTCGATGAATTCGATTTCGTCGTGCAGGGGGATGAGCTGGACGTCTCGCCGTTCCAGTGTCATACGAAGCAGGCTGCTCATTTGTTCCAGCATCGAGTCGGCGGCGTCAATGTCGCTTCGCATCAGGCTGGAGATGCTGTTCATGGTGTTGAAGAGAAAATGCGGATTCAGCTGCATCCGCAAAGCCGCGATTTGCGCGTTGGCCAGTTGCGCCTGAAGCTGAGCGGCGACGGTTTCTTTCTCGCGAAACTGCTGGTAATACCCGAATCCGCGAAAGAAAAAGAAGGCGCCCCAGAAGATGACCATGCTTTCAACGAGGTCACTTTGAAGTTGAATAGGACGCTTTCCCAATAGGGCATGCGAGCACGGTCGAGGGGTATGCCGGGAAAGAAAATGACCCATATCATCTCCTGGATCAAGCAGGTAGCAAGGCTCACCGGGAATACGATGGTCAAAATCTGGACGGCGCTTGCCCGTTGAATAAAAGGACGAAACAGCCGCCAAAGGACCCAGGAGATGATTCCCCAAATGAAGTACTGCGCTCCCCAGGACTCGAAGACAATGGCAGCGCTGATGTGATAGCCGGAGTGAAAAAGATGCTGCCACTCCTGCGCAGCAAACAGGAGTCCGATCAAAGTGAAACCAGTGACAAAGACAACCGGGTGCGTCAACACTGATCGCCTCAGCGGCACGTTTGTGATTGGGCGCGCATGAGAATCAACCCCAGCTTCTTGGGTGATGCCACGAACCGACCTCCTGGAGCACTTACCCTCCAAATGTAGCCCCTTGAAGCTTCTGTGCTAGAGGCGATTCTTTATGGGAACCGCAACTGGCCTTGCGAATCTTGGGATACACAAGAAGGCGAACTTCTGTACCGCAACCAATACCGCTGATTACATTGTCATCAATTTGTTCTTCAGCCGTTGCAGTTCCGCAAGAATTGCAGGGGGAAGGGACCGAGCCGCGGTTGCACCGGAATTGATTGAACGTGCCCGGGCGGCAAAAATCAGGCCGCCCGAGCGCTGTAAGTCATTGCGGCTAGTTCCCCGGCAAGATGAGCAACTGCGCCACGTGTGTCGCCGTCTTCCGGGGCTGCAATGGCCAATGCGGGACGCCCGGTTTGGTTCTCCCCATCCTTATCGACGAATTCAAGTACAAAATGGTGCTGCCGATACCAATCATTTGCCTTGGAGTCGATCGCCTGGGCCTCGCCAGCCCCCAATTTATCGGAGAGGAGACGCAAGTCCCTGTCCAGGAGATTCTTCGCCTCGTCCCCACCTTGCAGGGCGGCCACCCGAAAATGGTAATAAGCGGCAGTGCTGTCGGTGGCGACGCCGACACCGTCTCGATCGAGCACACCAAGCAACACCGACGATCTCCAGTTACCTGAATTCGCCGCGGTGGTCAGCAGCGCGGTTGCCTCTCCCGAGTAGGCAACAAGACTCGGGGTCCCGAACCAGCAACTGCCCGAGGCGATGCATAGCGGGAACGAAACCTGCCGCGGCGGAATCGCGAAGCAGCTTCGCAGCCGCGCGGGGGTTGCGCGGATGGTCCTCACCGTCCAGGAGAAGCCTGGCCAGATCGTATTCCGCCATGGGATCGCGCAGCGCCGCTCCTTTCCGATACCATTTTTCGCCGACGGCCAGATCCTTTGGCACGCCGATTCCGAATTCATAGAAGTCCCCGAGATGACAGGCCGCCAGGCCGCTGCCGCCTGCGCCGCTTCAGTGAGAAGCTGCATGGAGAGCTTTTCGTTCTTCTCCACCCCGGTACCCCACAAGTACGAAATCCCCAGGCTCACCTTGGCGCGAAGCGATCCGCCGGCGGCTGCGAGCTGATACCAGTGCGCGGCTCGCGCCGGGTCTTTGGCAACGCCGATTCCGGCCTCGTAGAAGTAACCGGTCAGATATTGCGCCTGGGGATCTCCGGCACCCGCGGCCTTCTCATACCAATAGGCTGACAAATTCAAGTCCTGTGCTACGCCGCGCCCGGCAAAATAGTCGCCAGCAAGCTTGATCTGCTGGTCAACGGAACGCGGCTGCGGCGCAACCTTGACGGAGGGAACGTCGGATTCGGCGGCAGCGCCGGCAATCGATTTCGACGATGCGACGAGCAATACACAGCAAGTCGCGGCGGAGATGGCAAAGGCGCGATGACGACTGCTTTTGAAGAGCATCATTGGTTTTTCTCCGTTGTGAGGTCGTGAATCGGGGAACGGCCGCTGCGCTGGCCGATCAGAAGCTGCTGATACGACCTAGACTTGGATTATGACGGAATGTTATTTCGTTTGAATGGTTTACGGGGAGGTCCCGCATCTCCAACTGGTACTCACAAACCCATGTCTGGGCGATCGGTCACGGGAACGATGCTGTTGGTCACAAAGAATGAATTTGATCGGTGGGGGATCGTCGAGAAAGGGCGCGAGAGGTGCGCCATGGACTTTCTTCGCGCAACGGAATTGGCGGGAAGATGAAGCGAAGCGGCGCCCTTCGGAACAAGATCGGACGCCGCTCGCTATTTGGAAAGAAATTGTTGGTTGCGGCGCTAGAAGAGAATCTTGCCCCCCAGAATCATGAATCGATTTCCAGAGCTGTTGCCGGGAATCGTGGTTCCGGAGGCGTTGAACATATTGCTGGTGAAGGCGCTCGACGAACATCGGGAATCCCGGGACCGAGGTACATTTCGTTGAGAGCATTGTAGGCAGCAAGAGAGAGCTGCATCGACACTCTCTCGGTAATCTTTGTGAACTTGGTTACGGTTGCGTCAAGCTCGCTGAACGGCTGACCGCGAAGCGTGCTTCTGCTGGAGCCGGCGTACGGATTGCCGACAGACAATGCATAGGCCTGGTTGTTGATGATCCAGTGCGTGGACGCGGGATCAACGGCCGAGCCCGAAATGTAGTTTCCAGTGGTCTGATCGACGCCGTCGCTGTTGTACACAATGTAATGCGGAGTGCCCGGGAGCGGGAGCTCCGGTAGAGGGGTCTGTGACGTAGGGGTTGAGATATGCCACCGAATCGATGGGCGCTTTCTTGTTGGAAAGGACGAGCCGGCAGGTGTCGGTTTGGGAGCCGACCGAGGAGCTGTTAAAGACGCCATCGCAAAAGCTTGTGTCGCCGGTATTGGCATCGAGATTGAGTGGCTGAAATGGCGTATAGACCTGGCCGTTGTTGAATCGATAAACGCCACTGAGCATAAAGCCATTCGCAGCCGTTGAGATAAGGTTGTCCCGATGCACGAAATTGGGGAGGTTGTATGCGAACTCAATTCCCACAACATGGGTGAAGTCGTTTCCACTCAGGCCGCGTTCGGCGGAACTTGTATTGAGCGGATTTTGAGCATAGGCGATCGTGCTGCCGCCCGAGCCTGTGCTGCGAAACGCGTCGGTAGCGTTGTTCATTGACTTGCTCCACGTGTAGGACACCGTGGAGGTCAACCCGTGAAAACTCTGCGTGGTCAGATTCAATTGTAGGCCGTTGTATTTGGCCCAACCACCATTGGTGATCTCCGATACGTTGGTGTTGTTGCAGCTCAGGCGCCCGAAACCGTTCGCGCTTGGATCCGCGCAAAGCGACGATGGCGAGACGATTTTAGGAAATGCGGCGGCAACCGGAAGCAGGTAAGGATTGGCGTCGATCGATTGGAAGTCGTCGGTGGTCTTACTGCCCACGTATCGCGCTTCGCCGACGGCGGCGTTGCCAAACTGGTGATCGACAGCGAACGTGTAGGTCTGCACATAGGGCGTGCGGAAAGTTGAGGGAAATGATGTTTGGTCGTCTTGACGAGGATCGTTTGTGGGGAGGAACGGCAGGTTGGTGGCGCGGAAGTCTGTGCTCAAGATGGACCCGTTGGCAGGGATACAAGCGCCGCCGCCGCAGGCAAAGGCGCCCGTATTCACAACCGGAGCGCCGCCTGCTTCCAGCTCGAACATGTTGTCGAACGCGGGATTGGCGTTGATGGCATAACCGGCCCGAACCACGAGCTTCTTGTCGAAGGCAGGGTTCCATGCAAGCCCGATCCGCGGCTCAAAGTTCTTGTAATTCTGATTTGCCTTCTGCGCGATCCGATCCGCGAGGGGAAGCGAGGTGGGCCAGATTGCAGTGCTGGGGTTGGATTCGCGGGCAACGGTTCCGTTGTAAAGCTGGTTCACTGCTTGACTAAAGAACTCCCAACGGATGCCCACATGAAGCGTGAGAGTGGGAAGAGCTTTGAAATCATCCTGAAAGTACAACGCAACGTCGGGCTCGGTGAACGGAATGACGATATTGCCGCTTGCCAGAACCGAATATGCGCCCAGTCCACCTGGGCCATTTTGCAGCAGATTATCGAGAGTTCCGAAATTGGCCTCTCCGTTGTAGAAGAACAGCCCGGCGTTGGGCGAATTCTCATAATCGAACTCCCCGCCGATGAGCAGCGTTTGCGGTCCACGCGTCAAGGTCGCGTTGTTTTGCACCTGAGTGATCTTGATAGTGCGACCCTGGGGGAACAGAATATCGCCGCCAAAGTCGAGGTCACTATTGCTGCCGACGAAGTTCACCTGGGCGGGGCAGGCGCCGAAGTTGGTGGCGACGCAGTTTGGATACGCGCCGCCCTCGAAATAGACCTTCGATTCCTCGAAGCTATATCGCAATTGGTCCACGAAGCGGGCCGAAAATGCATGCGTCCAGTCTGCTCCCACGGAGTGGACGGTTGCAGGAACATTCACAAAGTCCCCCGCGGCGGTCCCGTAGTTTCCAGCCACGCCGGTAAAAAGCTCGGGTTGATAGAAATAGCGGACAAACATGTGGTCTTTCGCGTTCGGCTGCCAATCCAGGCGCCCTAGTTCTTCCTGGTCGTTGGAGAGGACCGGGATGGTGCGCCCGACGCCGGCAACCTCGACTGAGGCGGTTTGCCCGCCGGGACCCGTGACGGTTTCAGTGGTCACCGAGCTGGCGATGGGCTGCGGATTCCCTTGGGTGACAGCGTAGGGTCCGAACAAGACCAGCGCAGCAACTCCCGGATTGCCGGGGAAGGCCGCCTGAAGCTGCTTGAGGCCGGTGGGGTCGGGCGTAAGAAGGGGAGACGACTGCGCCGGCGTCGCACCGGTGCGAACCGGATCCCAATAGGTGCTGCCGAAGAAAAAGAGCTTGTTCTTGAGGATCGGACCGCCCAGCGTTCCGCCGTAGCGGTTCTCAACAAAACGCGGCAATGAAGGCGCCCCGCATCCGGTCGATGGACTCACGCCGGAAGGGCAAAAGCCAAATTGAGGGCTCTTTTCGTAGTCCGCAAATGAGCTAAGGAACTGTCCCTGATAGAACTCGAAGCCGGTTCCGTGGAATGTGTTGGTTCCTGACTTGGTGATGTAATCGACCACTGCGCCTGCGTTGCGGCCGTACTGCGCGCTGTAATCGTTGGTGATGACCTGAATTTCCTCAATGGCGTCCTGGCTGCCGAAGAACGCGGATGGTCCACCGATCGAATTGTCGTTGTTCGATTGACCGTCGATTTCGAAATTGTTGTAACGGCCACTCTGGCCGTTGACCGAAAAATTGTCGCCACTGTTATTGGAAAAGTTGTCGCCGTATGAGCGCCCGCCGGTGCTCACGACTCCAGGAACGACTTCGGCGATCGTGTCGAAGCCGTTATTCAATGGAAGGGCTTGCAAAGACTGCGTCGAGAATGTCGTCGTAACTTGCGAATCGGTGGTTTCGAGCAGCGCGGCAGCTGAGCCGTTGACCTCAACCTGCTCGGCGGTCCCGACATGCAACGTGATCAGGTTCAGGCTGGTTGTGGCGCCAGCCTGCACGGCAACGTTGCTAACGGTCTCATTGGAGAAGCCGGGTGCGCTGATGACGAGCTTGTAGATTCCGATGGGAACCGCGAAGAATCTGAACGTGCCGTCGCTGCCCGTGGCGCTCTTCAACGTGAGGCCGCTGGAAGCGCTTTCCAGTTGTAACTGCGCTCCAACGATGACTGCAGCGTACGGGTCCGCCACGGTTCCCTGAACGGTGCCGGTGGTGATGCCCTGGCAAAGCGCAATCGCACTGATGGTTAATGCAGTCCAGCCTAGAACCAACTTCTTCACAATTTGCATTTGAATCACCTCGTAGGGATTTCCGTTTCGCCGGCCAATTCGCCAATTCAGTTCACGTCTTCGTTTGGAAGAGGAACTACGGTGTCAAACGGCCGGAAGTCGCCAAGCGATCTCCGGTTTGGCCCGATTTCTGAGTCCGATTGCTTTCTGGAATAGCCGGCCCGGGTCTGCGAAGCGGCCTCCACCTCGCACGCGCAAGGGTTGCTACTGACCAATCAGCCTCGTAAAAGCACGCACCATTCCTCTTGCGGAGTTTCTGGAATTTATGTGATGACGGTCCGGAATTGTGGGACGAATGGAGATCTACTTCGCTTTGGCCACAGGAAGGAGGATCTGAATAGACGTGAGCACTCAAGATCTCTGCATCGGCTGGAATCGGGCCTACGGCGTTCTGGAACCGGTACGAATTGACTGAAATCAGGGATAGAACGCACGCCAACTTGGCGAGATGCAATCTGGCGGCGCGTTTTGGCGATCGAGTTCCCGACGGAGCTATGAAAGTGCGTAGATGACCACACTGGAAAGATGGCTCCGGCGCATCACCTTGGGCCGTTGGCCGCCTGACTTGGCGTTGTCTCCGGCGGGGCTCTGTGCGCGCCCACCCGCTTCATCTCGATGGCCGCGAAAGCCAAAGGCAGCCGAACGATCGCGCGGGCTCCATCACCGTCTTCTCGATTGACGAGCGAAATCTCACCCCCATGAGCGCGCGCGATCTGTTGGGCCAGGGCGAGGCCAATGCCGCTGCCAGCGGACTTCGTCGTATAGAAGGGAACGAAGAGATTCTCCGGATTGGCAATCCCCAGTCCGCGATCCTCGATCACTATCTGAACATTCGCGTCTGCTGACGTCCAACCTGCGCGAATCGGTTGACTCCCGTTGGCCAGCGAGGCGTCGACAGCATTGGCCAACAGATTAATCAGCATCTGCTCCAACTGATCGGGATCGGCATCGAGATTGACTGGGGGACCAGGGTCGAGCTGTACAGGGAGGCGCTGTTCGAGCAGTGCGACGCGTTCCATCAAGGGTCCTAGCGCAATGGGCCGGAGGCGAGGCGGGGGCAACTGCGCCAGCAGCCGGTAAGATTGCACGAAGCGGTGCAGGGAATCAGCGCGGCTTTCGACAACACTCAAACCACGCCGAAAATCGGGCTGTGCATCGTCGGGCAGGCTGTCCACGCGGGCCAACAGGCTGCCGGCAATGGATTTTATGGGCGCCAGCGAGTTGGATAGTTCGTGCCCAAGAACCCGGATCAGGCGTTTCCATGCGATCTGCTCCTCTTCCCGGAGCGGCAGGCTGACATCGGCTAGCAGCAGCAGCGTGTGGGGTACGCCGTCCTGACGAAAAGCGGCCTTGCGCAGCAGCCAACGCGTAGACCCAGAACTGAATTCATGAATCGTATGATCCGGTGCTTCGAGAAGGTTCAGCAAACTAAGGTCACGCGCGCTATGGCCGATGCATCGGGAGTATGGCAAGGCCAACAGTCTCAGGCCCGCAGGGTTGACAGTTTGCAGCAAGTTCTCGCGATCGAACGCGAACAGTGGCGTATGCATGACCTCAAACATGCGCGCCAGCAGGGCCGTAGACTCCAGTGAGCGCACTCTCTGTTTCTGCAGCAAGTCGGCCAGCGCGTTGACCTCCGCTGCAAGTTCACCGACCGCGTCGGTCACGCCAGCTCCTCGCGCGCGAAATGATGTGTCGCCCTCGCGTAGCGAGGCCACCACGTTCGAGAGCGTTTGCAACGGGCGAACGATCGTCTCCGATAGAGCTCCCGCCACCAACGCAAAGTAGATGAGCAGGCTGCCGCAAAGAAGAAGCGACGGCAACGCACCGATTCCGCCCTGCAACGCGAAGACCGAAACGAGAATCACTCCCGGAAGTGTCAGTAGCAGGGAAAGTCCCCACACTCGGCGGATCACCGAGCGTTTGCGCCTGCGCTTGACGCCTTCAGAGGCCATATTTTTCGATGCGCCTGTAAAGCGCCGCGCGGCTCAGCCCCAGCGCTTCAGCCGCCTGCGAGATGTTTCCATTGCAGCGGCGAAGAACCTTGCGGATAAGCAGCGCTTCCGTTTCATCAATGCTCATGCTGTCGAAAGACTGTGCCGCAGTCCGCCCCGACACAATTGCCAAATCGGACGGTTCCACCTCATCGCCCTGACACAACAGAACGGCGCGCTCCACGGCGTGCTCCAACTCGCGCACATTGCCCGGCCATGCGTAGACCATCAATTGCTGCATGGCAGATGGCGAAAATCCGCCGATCTGTTTGCGATATCGCCCGCAACACCGCCGCAGAAAATACTGAGCCAGCAGCGGAATATCCTCGCCGCGGTCGCGCATTGGCGGCAGATGAATCTCGACAGTGTTAATGCGGAAGAGAAGGTCCTCGCGGAAGTTGCCGGCCTTGGCTTCCTCATCCAGCCGCGCGTTAGTGGCGCACAGCAGGCGCACATTCACGCGCCGGGTTTGCGACGACCCTACGCGCTCAAGCTCGCCCGTTTCCAGCACGCGCAACAGCTTGGCCTGCTGGCGCAATGGGACGTTAGCGATTTCGTCAAGAAAGAGCGTTCCGCCATTGGCCAGTTCGAAGCGGCCGATGCGGTCGGCGCGCGCGTCCGTAAAAGCGCCTTTCACGTGGCCGAAGATCTCGCTTTCGAAAGTTCCTTCGGGCAAACCGCCGGCATTGACCGTGACCAGCGGCATGCGCGCGCGCGGCGACGCGGCGTGAAGCATGCGGGCGACGATCTCCTTACCGGTGCCGTGCTCGCCGGTGACGAGCACGTTGGCGTCCGAGGGCGCGACACGGGCAATAAGCTCAAGCACCGGCTGCATTGCCGGAGCCTTGGCAATGAACTCGGGCATGCCTTCGGCGAGCAACAGGCGATTTTCCAACTCGAGTTGCCGGGCGCGACGCAGGGCCTGGCGAAGCTCCGCATGAACGCGGACGAGCGAAAGGAGCCGTTCGTTTTCCCATGGTTTCTGGATGAAGTCCCGCGCGCCGCGTTTGATTGACTCGACCGCAAGATCGATGTTGCCCCACGCGGTCATCACAATGACGGGCAAGTGCGAATCGTACTCATGAATGCGCGCAAGCAAATCCAGGCCCTCCCTGCCGGAGGTGGTGTCGCGTGTGTAGTTCAGGTCGATCAGCACGACGTCGTAGTCGCACTCGCCCAGCGATTCCATCAGCAATTGCGGAGACCGGGCGCAGTCCACCTTGATGCCGTGCGGAGCCAGCAACAACTCCACGGCTTCAAGGATGTGGGGCTGATCGTCCGCCACCAGGATGCGTATTCTTTCTTGCTTAGCGGGAATTGTCTTCCTCCGTCGCACCCATGTTCTGGCCCGCGTTCCACTGCAGGACGGGAACACCTATCATAGAATGCGCCTCATGCATCTGATCCTGAATCCGTCTGGATTGTGTTTCTCTTGCATGATATCCAATATCCGGCGTCCCGCATGAATCCATCAAACAGCAGCAAATGCATCGTTCGCCTCGCCATCGGGCGGACGCTAACACCGAACCTATGGCGCGTGCGTCACCACACCTGCCTTTGCATCGTCGATCGATACGCCCATCCGCTCCAGCGTCTCTCCTGTGGCGCGGTCAATGTCCACTTTGGCCTTCTCCTGCGCTGTTTGTGCTGCCACCAACGCGGACTCAGCCGTCGCCAGGTCGTGTTGCGCCACCAGCGTATCGTGGCTGGAGATTGCACCGAGCTTCTGTTGCTGCACCGCAACATCGAATGTGTGCTGTGCCAGGTCCCGAGCCTTCTGGGCCGCATTCACGCGGGCCCCCGCTTGTTGCAGCGCAAACTGAGAGTTGCGCACGTCGAAGCGGATGCTCTTCTTCTGCTCCTCAAAAGTGATCTGTCTCTGCCGGTATTCCAGCGCAGCGCGGAACTGGTCAGCCTTGGCCACGCGATTGCGAAGGTTGATCGACAATGTCATCCCTACCTGGTATTCCGGCGAGGAGTAATTGAAGGTGTTGTCGAGCATGCCGCCAAATCCGGTTGGCAAGCCCGAGGTGCATTGCTGGAGCGACAGAGTGCAGTTCGGATTCTTCGGACCGGCGGTGCCGGCGCCGGAATAGAAGCCATAAGCATTCAATGCCGGCAGCAGTTCGCTCTTGATCGATCGCAGGCTCATCTGCGCCACCTGCATGGCAAGCTCATCCTGTTCCACGTCGGGGCGGTTCTTTTCGGCTTGCGCGATCAGATTGACGATGGATTCTTCGGCATTGGCATCCGGCGCGCCGGCGCGGTCGAGAGGAATTACAGGCATTTCGTCGATAGCCGGATCGTCCATTTTGGTGATCGCGTTTTTCATCAGCAATTCATTTAAACGGAGATTGGCGCGCGAAACCGTAAGATCGCCTTCGCTGGTTGCTTCGTCTGACTGGTCCTTGATCAACTGCATTGCCGGTATGGCATTGAGCTCCAGTTCCTTCTGATCGTTTTGAACGTTCTGTTGAACAAAAGCCAGCGAGCGTTCCTTCACCTGTTCGTCTTCATACGCGTTGACAAGATCCCAGTAGATATTCTCGACCTGCGTCACGGTCGCAATCACCTGGGCGCGAAAGGCCAGGTCGGTGATCTGAAGATTCTTCTTGGCAATGTGCATGTAGCGCTCGTTGGTTGAGACGCCAAAGCCGGCGAGAAACTGCTGCGTGATGAGCACCGTCAGGTTCGAATAGAGGTTCGGATTGATCGCTTCATAGGAGTTGTTATTTGCGTTGCGCAGGCCGAGGTAGTTGACGTTCACGCTTGTTCCAACGGGAAACGCTTCCGAGAAGTTTCCCTGGCCCTGGATCTGGTTCTCCTTGCAGACGAGACAGCCGTTCAGAAAACCATTGGTCTCCTGAATGACGGTGTGATCCACATATCCCCTGAACGTGAGAAATGGATCGAAAGAGCTGACCGCGGTTCCTGCGCCCAGTGTTGATGTCACGATTCCGCCTGCTCCGGCAGCAGATCCCGAGGCGGCGGTGGAGCCAGTGGACTGCGATCCAAAGCCTCCCTGAGTCGATGACTGCACAATTCCTGTATTGACGCCGTTCACGCTGCCGCCTGCCTTGGTGCGCGCCAGGTCTGTCTGGGCGATGGGAAAGTTATAGCGGAAGTACGCGAGATCGAGATTGTTCTCGATGGCCAGGGAGATTGTATCGTGCAGCGAGATGTACAACTTGCCGTCGCGGATAAGACTTGACAGGCGCGGCGAGTTGCTAAGGTCCAGTGGAGGCGCATCGCTGGCCCTATAGGCCGAGAACGGCTTATGCGAATGTGGTAGGTCCACGTGAAATGGCTGTTGGGAGCCGATCGGCTGTTGTGCCTGCCGCATCTCTTCTGCCAGAGAAGGAGGCGCTGCTGCAGATGGATTCGGTGGCGTTGGCGCTTCCGGCATCGGAGCGGTTGCCTGCGGTGTTTCGGCCGCAGGCTGCGCGGACGGTGATTGAGCGTTCAACGCAGCGTTGACTTGCAAAAGAACGATAGCGGCAAGAGCCGTGGCGCGTATGCAAAACCGAGTGGTCTCTCTGTTCATGGAGTCCTTTCGCGAAACGTTCAACGCGCGCCGGTCTCCTTTGGTCTAGGCTCCAGCCTCTCGTCGCGCGTGATCCAGCCGTCACGCAATTCAACAATGCGCTGGCTGTAACGCGCGTTTTCTTCGGAGTGCGTCACCTGCACGATCGTCGTGCCCTGCTTGTTCAGCTCGCAGAAGAGTTCCATGATCTCGCGGGCCTGCGTGGAGTGCAGGTTGCCTGTGGGCTCGTCGGCTAGCAGCAGCGCGGGCGCGTGAACGACGGCGCGCGCAACGCCTACTAGTTGCTGCTGCCCGCCGGAAAGCTGGTTGGGATAGAGATCCTTCTTGGCGACGATCTGAAAGCGATCGAGAATGTCGGCAACCATTCCCTGGCGTTCTTTTGAGAGAAGGTTCTTGTAGGAGAGCGGCAGGTCGATGTTTTCGGCGACGGTGAGATCGTCGAGCAGGTGATAGCTCTGAAAAACCATGCCGATTCGCTGCCGGGCCAGGTCGGCGCGCTGCTTGCGATTGAGAGTATGTACAGGCGTCTCGCCGAACCAAAACTCGCCCTTCCATCCATCGTCGAGTAGCGCCAGAATGTTCAGCAGCGATGACTTTCCTGCGCCCGACGGACCCATGACGGTGACAAACTCGCCCTCGCGAATGCTCAGCCCAATCCGGCGCAGCACCCAGGTCTCAGTGAAGCCGTTCTTGTAACTTCGTTCGACATTTTTCAATTCGATCATGATGTCCGGCTTTCTCTCGAGTCTGTGCTGTCCAAAATCGACTTACTCCATGCGCAACGCCTGCATCGGGTCGATGCGCGACGCGCGCCACGCAGGCGCAAAGCAGGCCAGCGCCGCCACGAGTAGCAACGTAAAGGCCACCGCGGCAAATGCTCCGGGATCAAGAGGCTGCGTTTCATAGAGCATGTTGCGCATCAGGCGCACGCTTGCCGCGCTGGCAGCGAGGCCCGACGCCAACCCGACGAACGCCGGCCAAAGCCCATCGATCAGCATCAGGCGCAGCACGTCCTCCCGTTGCGCGCCCAGCGCGATGCGGATACCGATCTCGTTGGTGCGCTGCGCGGCAATATACGAGAGAACGCCGAAAAGCCCGACGGCTGCGAGCAGAAGAGAAAGAACCGCGAAGCTCGAGAGCAATGTCGTGTTGAAACTCTCGTCGAGCGTAGATTTGCCCAGCAGTTGATCCATGGTGAGGACGTCAGAGACAGGCAGATCGCGGTCCATGCTTTGAATCAGGCGCTGCACGGGCAGCGCTAATTGCTGCACATCGCGGCTCGATCGGATGACGTGCGTGCCATAGTTCTCGGTCCCCGCGAAGATCGGATAGTACTGCATCGGCGCCGGCAACTCGCCAATGGAGTAGCGGATATCGCCCACCACGCCGACGATGACTTTCGGCTTATTTTGATTGCCTTGGAACAGGTGTTTGCCAATTGGGTCCTCACCCGGGAAGAACTTTTGCGCGAACGATTCGCTGACAATCACCTCGTTCGCTCGGTCGAGCATTTGCCCGCTGTCGAAGGTGTGCCCGCGCAGAATGGGAATGCCCATGGCCGCGAAGTATCCGGGGTCGTCATACCGATAAATTGCGAAAAGGCCATTTCCCCGCGGCAAGGGAGGATGCTCAGCGATCGTGAATGCCTGGTCGCCCCAATAGCCCTGACCAGGAACGGCTGTGACCAAACCAGCAGCCTCCACGCCCGGCAACGCTCGCACCTGCTCCAGCAGCGTTTCAAGAAAAATGGCGGGGCTTGGCCCCGGCGTCTTGTAGCGGGCCCCTGGAAGGTTGATGCGCAATGTGAGCACATTGTCGGTGTCGCAACCAATGTTCGTGGCTCGAAGCCGCTGGTAGCTCTTGAGCAGCAGGCTCGCCGCGACGAGCAGTACCACAGTCAGCCCGACCTCGGCGGCAAGCAAGGTCTTGCGCAGGCGCGCTCGCGCGCCGCCGGAACTATGTGATCGCGAAGACTCGTGCAGCGCAGCAAGGATGTTTCTATCGCCGGCATTGAGAGCGGAAATCAATCCCGAAAAGAGCGCGCCGAGCACGATCACGCCCACGGCAAATGCCGCCACCGCGCCATCAATATGGATGGAGTTTGCTCGAGCAAGATCGTGGCGCGTATTCACCAGCCACTCAATGGCGCCTTTGGCCAGCGCGAGCCCTGCCGCGCCGCCGGCTGCAGAAAGCAGAAGGCTTTCCATCAGATGCTCGCGGAGCAGATGCATACGGCTGCCACCCATGGCCGCGCGAATGGCCAGCTCTTTGCGGCGCGCAGCGGCTCGAGCCACAAGCAGGTTAGCAACGTTCAAGCACGCGATCAGGAGCAGGCACCCTGTAGCCGCCAGCAACACATAGAGCGGTCGTTCGATTGGGCCCACCATGTACTCCAGCAACGGGCGACTGTTGGCTTCAAAGGAAACAAACGGATTGCCGAGATGCGCGTTGTGCAATTGACGCGTGATGACCGTCAAATCGGCGGTTGCCTGCTCAGGCGTAACCCCAGGCTTCATGCGCCCGAGCGCTTTGTACATATGGTTGTCGAGCGCAGCCGTCATGCTATCCGGATCGTAGTGATAAACGGGGACCCATATTTGAGTCGAAGACTCCGGAAACTCGAACCACGCCGGCATGATGCCGATGACCATGTAAGTCTTGCCGTCGAGGTAGACTGTGCCGTTCAGAATGGACGGGTCGCCGCCGAAACGGCGCTTCCACAAGCTCCAGCTCAGGATCGCGGTGGCATTCGAAGCGCGGCTATCGTCCGCTGCCGCAAAGCCTCGTCCGAGCGCGGGCTGCACTCCCAGTGTTGGGAACAGGTTCCATGAAACGACCGCCGACTTGAGCGTCTCCGGCAGATCTCCGTTCGATCCGGAAAGATCCATCTCGCCTTCGCGCATAATGGCAAGGCTGCTGAAGGAATGGTTCTGGCTGATCCACGCGGCAAAAACGCCACCCGCCGAATCGTTGTACGCATATTCGTCTCCTGGCATCGTGTGCTCGTAAAGCCTCAGCAACCGGTCGGGATCTCTAAAGGGCAGCGGCTTGAGCAGCACACTGCGAACTACGGTAAACAGCGCCAAATTGGCGCCGATTCCTAAAGCCATCACGAGGATGGCCATGCCCGTGAATCCCGGCGCGCGGCGCAACTGCCGCACCGCATAGCGAAGATCGTGAAAGAGCGCGTTCATTCGGTGCCTCCTCGCGAACTATTCGGCGCGCAACGCCTGCATGGGCTCAATGGAAGCGGCGCGCCGGGCCGGGATAAAGGCCGCGGCAGCCGCGAAAAGGACCAGCATGAGAGGCGCGCCGGTCAAAGCCATTGGATCGTAACTGTCCACTCCGTAAAGCATCACTTTCATGAGGTAACCGGCATAGAGACCCGCCGGAATTCCCAACACAAGACCGATCAGGATTTGCCACATCGCCCCGCGCATCACCATGGTCACCACGCTTTGCCTCGTTGCTCCGAGAGCCATGCGAATGCCGATCTCGCCGGTGCGTTGCGCCACGAAATAGGACATCACACCGTAAAGTCCTACCGAGGCAAGGACGAGCGCAAGTATGCCAAAGAGGCTGGTGAGCCTCGCGACCAGGCGATCCTGGATAAAATTGCCGGCCACTTGATCGCCGAAAGAGCGAAGGCCCATGACCGTGAGGTTGGGATCGACGCCCGCCAGCGTGCGGCGCACCAGCGAATCCACGTTCTGCTGGGGCCGGTCGAATGCCAGAATCATTGCGTTCATCATCATGGACTGGTTTTCGGTCGAGATCATCTCCGGCTCTTTATATCCAGCGAAGGGTTGAGACAAGGGGCGCAGGAAAACGGGGCGTACCGGGCGTACCGGCATATTCATTTTGAAATCCCGGAACACGCCCACGATTTCAAAAGAACTCGAGTATTGAGGCATGTCGATGCCGAAGTGCCGGCCGATGGGATCCTGGTCGGGAAAGAATCTCTTCACGAAGGTTTCGTTGACGATGGCCACTAGAGGAGATGTGGCGGTGTCATGCTCGTTGAAGTCGCGGCCGCGCACAATGGGCACTCCGATGGAATTCAGAAACTGCGGGCTCACTCGATCCCACGTGGATCCGCAGCGCTCTCCCGGACGAGGCGCGGGATGGCCCTGCTGGATGACGCACTCGCCCCAGTTGTCGCCTTCGAGTGGGCTGTACATGGACATGCTCATGCTGGTCACGCCGGGCAGCGCGGAGAAGCGATCTTCAATCTGGCGATAGAGGCCGGGTAACCGGTCCGTTGTATACCCTGCGCCGGCTGGATCGAAGTGGAGCACATAGCGGTTGGTGGTGGCGACGCCAAAGTCCTGGTGTTCGAGGTGAGCCAGCGACTTGGTCATCAGGATGGCTGCGGCAAGCAAAACCACCGACAAGGCAGCCTGAAAGACGACCAGCGATTTCTGCGGAAGCGAGGAGCGATCGCGCGTCGTGCGGTTAATGCCGCGCAGAGCCTCTGCCGGCTGCGCGTGAGACGAAAGCCATGCCGGCCCCGCGCCGAACAACATACCCGTAACCAGCGAGACAACAAACGCGAAACCCAAAACGGGCAACGACGGCGCAGCGCCAATGGGCAGATTCCTTGCATGAGGAAAGGCGAGAGCGAGAATGGTTTGACAGGCGGCATAAGCAACGGCCAGCCCCGCAACACCACCCATCAAGCTCAACAACACACTTTCAGTGAGAATCTGCCGGATCACGCGGCGGCGCCCTGCGCCGAGGGCCACACGTACTGCAATCTCGGAGTTGCGCGTGGTGGCGCGCGCCAGCATCAGGTTGGCGATATTCGCGCAGGCAATGAGCAGCACGACAAGCGAGAGGATCATCAACATCTTCAGGCCCTTGCCTGTCTGCTGCTGCAGGTTCTGAATCCCGCCGCCGCCGGGCGAAAGTACGACGTGCATTTTGGGAATGAGAGCTGTACCGCCGTTCTCTGTCATGGTTGGGCGTGAAGAAAACCACTGGCGCAGAGCGCCGGAGAGCTTCGCCTGCAGCGCGGAAGTATTCGTTCCTGCGCGAACTCTGCCGATGGGATAGAGCCAATGCGAGTCAGAGTGATGCAGGATCGCCGAGTTGCCGCGCAGGTAAGGCTCGGAGTTAATCGGCATCCAAAAGTCCGGTGGATCGTCGGTGACTCGATCACCGAAAAAGCCGGCCGGCGCGATGCCAACCACCGTAAGAGGCTTGGTCTGGATGAAAATGGTCGAGCCGACAATCGACGGAGTCGGAGGCATATTCGCCTTGCCACGTCTGATAGCTCAGAACGACTGTCGGCGGCGCGATGGAGGTATCGTCGCTATTGGCAAAGAGCCTGCCTTGATAGGCGCTCAGGCCTAGTGTCTCAAAATAATTCCCCGAGACGAACTCTCCTCGCAGGGGTTTGGGCTCGGCTTCTGCGCGGCGCGCGCTCCACCGCCACTGGCCGGCTTGGGCGGCCGCCAATTGCTCAAACTCTGGCGCGGCGCTCTTTAGGTACTGATAGAGATCCACTGAGAAGATCGAAACGTCGCCGGTGGTGGAGGCGTCTCCCGGGAATCCACCCTCGACGCAGCAGTCATCCGTATCGCCGATGCGGTAAAGCAGCGCCGGGTTCGTCACCGGCAGCGAGCGCAAAAGAATCCCGTGGATCAGCGTGAAGATGGCCGTGTTCGCGCCGATGCCCAGCGCCAGCGTGATCGTCACCGTCAGCGTGAACCCCGGTGCCTCGCGCAATTGGCGCAGCGCGTAGCGAAAGTCGTTCCAGAGACCCCTCATTCCAAACCTCCTGATGCTGGGAAACGAACCTACTCGATGCGCAAAGCCTCCGCAGGCTGGACTGATGCGGCCCGGGCCGCGGGAACGAAGCACGCGATCAGCGCTACAGCGCACAATGCAATGCCTACCGTTGCGAAGGTGAACCAATCCGCCGATCCCACTCCGTAAAGCATCCCTCGCAGGGAACGCGTGACGGCCAGCGACACGGCAAAGCCGGCAGTCAAGCCCACCAAAGCAAGACGCAGGCCTTGTTGCAGCACTTGCCTGAAGACGTCTGCCTTGGCGGCGCCGAGCGCCATACGAATGCCGATTTCGTGAGTGCGCTGCTTCGTCGCAAACGCCACCACGCCATAAACGCCAACCGCCGAAAGCAGCATGGCCAGCAGTCCAAAGGCCCCGGCAAACACCGCGCCAATTCGCTGGAAGACGCTGCCCAATTGCATGCTCTGTTGCAGCGTGGTCAGGTTGAAGAGCGGGAGATCGGAGTTGAGGCCGTGGATCGCACCCTCCACTGCAGGCGCAAACGCCGACGGATCGCCGTTCGTGCGCACGTGCAGAATCACCGGGCTCCGGTAGTCCTGTGTCAGCGGCAACAGGATCAGGGGTGCCGGATCGTTAGTCAGGCTGCGGTATTTCGCGTTGGCCGCCACACCGGCCACCGTGAACGGCCGCCCGCGATATTCGATTTGCTTGCCGACTCCGCTCTGCCCCAGCCAATAGCGGTCAACCAGAGCCTTGTTCACAATGACGACGCGCTGCGAATCCGCCCTGTCCGCGTCGGTAAAGTCGCGTCCGGCCAGCAGCGGAGTGCGCATGGTGTAGAGATAGCCGGATTCCGCGCTGCCGCGGTCCGCCTCAACAGACTCGTGCACTCGTGGTACGTAGCCCTCCGGCATCACGCCGTCGGAGTGAATCGTGAAGCTCAGCGGAGAAAAATCGGCCAGCGTCGCCGATTCAACGCCCGGCAGCGCCCTGACGCGCGCCAGCACCTGGCGATTGAACTCGATCGCCTTGCTTTCGGAAAAGCCCATCGGGTCGAGGTCGTACGACGCGACCAGGACGTTCTTGCCGTCGAATCCGGGATCGGCCTTTTGCGCGTTGACAAGGCTGCGGATAAACAACCCCGCGCAGACCAGCAAAATAAGCGACAGCGCAATCTGCGCGGCCGCCAAGCCTGAAGCCAGCCGCGATTTTCCCAGGCCGCCCGATGTGCTCAGCGCTTCATCTTTCAGCACGGACACGGGCGAAAGGGCTGAAGAGCGCAGCGCCGGCACAATACCCGAAAGCACCGCGGTCAGCGTGGCCATCAGGAAAGTGGCCATTAGGACCCGGCCGTCCACTTTGCCGTTGATGTCGAGAGGCAGACTTGTGCCAGGCAGAAAATCTCCGAGCGTGCGCGAGGTCCAGAGCGTAATTGCGATCGCCACCGCGCCGCCCGCTAGCGCGATCAGCAGATTTTCCACCATCAATTGCCGCACCAGCCGCCACCGGCCCGCGCCCATTGACAACCGAATGGCGAATTCGCGGCGGCGCGCAACCGAACGCACCAACAGAAGATCAGCCACGTTGGCGCAAGCCAGCAACAGAAGCACGCTGGCCAGCCCGAGCAGTATCGGCAAGGTTCCCGACAGATAGACATTGGCCCCGAACGGCGACCGCCACAGCGGATCGAGCGAGAGCATGTTGTTGCCGAGATGTGAATCGGGGTAGCGCTCCACGATTCGCCCCATCAGCAGGTTCAGTTCATTGTCGGCATGTTCCTGATCCAGGCCCGCGCGCAGCACTCCCAGCACGTTGATCCATGACATGCCGCGGTCGTTGATGCGGTTCGATCCCCATACCTGGCGGTCCATGCCCAGCGGGATCCATAGCTCCGTCCGCAGTCCCGACTTGCAACCTTCGAAACCCTTTGGAGCAACGCCCACCACGGTAAAGGTATGCAGGTTGATCCCGATCGACTTCCCCACAATTGCCGGGTCGCCGCCGAAGCGATGCTGCCAGAACGTCGTAGCCGAGCACCACCTCTGCGGCGCCTGCGCGTTCGTTGGCCGCAGTGTCGCTCAGTGACCTGCCCAGAATTGGCTTGACGCCAAGCACTTCGAAATAGTTTGCCGACGTGAGCGCAGCGTAGATGCGTTCCGGCTTTCCGTTGTCGGTTAACGCCACAAAGTCGTCGTGGTAACCGAGAAGACCCGTAAGAGAAGAAGCGCCGTCGCGCAGGTCCACATAGTCGAAATAGGAAAACGGCGGCAGGGCATGCTCGCTTCGATCGCCCCGCTGGATGGTCACCATGTGGCTGGTTTCGTTGACGCCTGGAATCGGATTGAGCAGCGTCCCGCCTATCCAGCTCAGCATCGTGCTGGTGCCGGCGATGCCCAGAGCCAAGGTCAACACAGCCGTCACGGCAAATCCCGGCGACTTGCGCAACTGGCGCAATGCATAGCCGAGATCGAGCCACAGGTTTTTCATCGTGTGCCTACCACCTTCGTGGTTGCGATCTACTCGTTCCTGAGAGCCTGCATCGGGTCGGTGGAAGCGGCGCGCGTCGCGGGTAGCAGAGCCGCAAGCACACCAGCCGCCATCAAAATCAGTGCCATCTGCACGAACCCGCCTGGCTCTTTCCAGGTGTCGAGGTAGATCACCACGCCAATCACTTTGCGGGCAAAGATTGTCAGTATGAAACCCGCGACGGTTCCTGTGCCCAGCATCCAAACCACGCGGCGCATCACCATCGTCAAAACTCCCCGGCGCGTGGCGCCAAGCGCCATGCGAATACCGATGTCTCGCGCCGATTGCGCCACCTCGTGGCTCATAAGCCCATAGAGGCCGACCAGAGCAAGCACCAGCGCCAGCCCCGCAAAGATGCCGAACAGCCAGCCTTCCATACGCTCGAAGGCCAGAACATCGGATAGTGTCTCGGTCATTGTCTCCGGATCATGGAAAGGAATCGTGGGGTCGCTTTCGTGCAGAGCGGCGCGCAAGGGCGCGACCAGGGCGCTGGCGCTCCCTTCGAAGCGCACCACTAGCGACATGTGGTTCAACTGGCTTCTCTGCGTGGTGGGCAGCTCATCGATCAGCCAGTCGCGCTCGGCCAGAGTCGGCGCGTAGATGTCTTGGCGGACATTGCCGGTGACGCCGACGATCCTCGTCCAATGATCCGGTTTGTCCGCATCGTCAATCTGCTGCGTGACGGGGTCGAGCCCGGCGGGAATGAACTTTCGCACGAACGCCTCGTTGACGACCACCGTGGGAGCGGCATTCTCCGGGCGATCCAGGCTGCGCGACAGCGTGCGGCCGCGCTCGAGCGGAATCCCGAAAACCGAGAAGTATCCCAGGCTGACAAAGCGACCCTCAGCCAGCATCTCCTGGTTGGAAGGGTAGGGCGGCTGGCCGGCGATGTGGAGATCGGAGTTTGATCCGTATTCTCTGATGGGCAATAGGTTGATCAGCCCCACCGCGCGCACGCCGGGGATTTGAGCCACGCGATCCAGCAGCGGCTGATAAAAGTCGGCGATAATGTCCCGGCCCTGGTAGCGCGCCGGCGAGGGGTCGATGCCAGTGGAGAGAATGTGAGAGGGATCGAAGCCCAGGTCGGCGTGGCGATAGCGGAGCACCACACGAATCAGCAGTCCTGAAACCACTAAAAGCACCAGGGTAAGCGCCACCTGAGTGACGACGAAACCCGACCGCAGCCAGTATTGTCCGCGCCCCGTGCCGGCGCTGCCGCCGGCCTTCAGCGCGCGGTTGGGATCGATGCTCGAAAGCCGCAGCGCCGGAAAGAGCGATGCCGCAAGGCTGGCGGCGACGGCCAGAGCCAGTGCAACCGCCAAAACCGTCGCGTTGAGTTGAATGTCGGCGCCGCGCTCCAGCGCTCGGATCAGAAATGCGCGCATCAGCTCGAGCATCGTCCAGGCCAGCACCACGCCGCCCGCCGCGCCGGCGAAAGCCAGCACCAGCGCCTCGGTAAGGATCTGGCGGACCAGCCGCGCCCGCCCCGCACCGATCGCTGTGCGCATCGCCATCTCGCGCTCGCGTCCCACGCCGCGTGCCAGCAGCAGTCCCGCCACATTGACGCAGCCGATCGTCAGCACTGCCAGCGCCGCGCACAGTAGCGTCCACAAGGGCTCCTTGTTTGTACCATTCACGCTTTGCGCCAGCGGTTCCAAGCGAACCGTCCGGCCCTGATCGGTATCCGGATACGCGCGGCTCAGATTGGCGAACACTCCTGAGAGATCGGCCTGCCCCTGCTCGATGGTTACGCCATCCTTGATACGCGCCACGGTTTGCAGCCAGTGGTTGCCCCGGCCATTCATCCACCACTGTTCGAGATGCACCGGAGTGTAGACTGCGTTGACCGTGCTGATGGGAAAGCGAAATCCGGCCGGCATGACGCCAATGAGCGTGTAGGTTCTGCCGTTCAGGTGGATGGGCTGATTCACCGCGCTTCGCTCGCCGCCCAGATCGTTTTTCCACACCTCGTAGCTCACAACAGCCACGTCGTTCTTGCCGTCCCGCTCCTCGCCGGGCAGGAACGTGCGCCCCAGGTACGGTTGCACGCCGAAAACCTCGAAGAAGTTGTCCGTCGTCCTTACGCTGTTGAGCGAGACCGGGCCGCTCCAGATTGTTTCCATGGTGATCTTCGATAAGAAGGAATAACCGGCCAGTGCGCTGAAAGCGCTGGCCTGCGCGCGTTCATCCTGAAATGCCGGCCACGACGCGGGTTGGATGTATCCGCTGCGGCTGCGGCTTTGGACGGCGACAATCTTCTCAGGATGCGCATAGGGCAGCGGCCGCAATATCGTGTTATCGATCACGCAGAACGCAGCTGTGGCTACGCCCACGCCCAAAGCCAGCGTCAGCATCACGGTCAATGCGAATCCCGGCGCCCGCCGCAGTTGACGCAATGCATAGTGAATGTCCTGAAGCAGCATCTGAATCTCCTCGTGGGCCGTGCGCCGTGCATCGTGGTTCGTGGGCCGCGGCACGCGGGAAGCGATCTACGCGGTTGGGCTGGGCTCCTGGCCCCTGATCCCTGCCTTTAGGCTTCCGCTTCCTCTTCAAGCTTTTTCTGCTCCTCTTCCGAGACCACTTTGCCGTCGAATAGATGAAGTTCTCGCTCGGCGTGGCGGGCAAAACGCGGATCGTGCGTCACCATGCAGATCGTCGAGCCTTCCCGGTGCAGATCGGCCAGCAGCCGCATCACAGCTTCGCCGTTTTTCGAGTCGAGGTTGCCCGTCGGTTCGTCCGCCAGCAGGATCGACGGCGACCCGGCAAGCGCACGCGCCACGGCCACGCGCTGCTGCTGGCCGCCGGAGAGTTGCGCGGGATAGTGACGCATGCGGTGCGCCATGTTCACCCGTTCCAGAGATTCCTTCACCCGCCTTTTGCGTTCGGCGGAAGGCATGCCGGCGCGGTAGGTGAGAGGCAACTCCACGTTCTCTTCGACCGTCAGATCGCCGATTAGATTGAAGCTCTGAAAGATAAAGCCGATCTCCTGGTTGCGAATCCGCGAGCGATCGCTGAAGCTCAGATTCTCCACCGGTTTGTCATTCAGCATGTACTTGCCGCTGGTGGGTGTGTCGAGCAATCCGAGAATGGAAAGCAGCGTTGACTTCCCACACCCCGATGGGCCCGACATGGCCACATATTCTCCCCGCTTGATCTCGAGATGAACTCCAGACAGCGCATGTGTCTCCACTTCGTCCGTGTAGAAGACTTTGGTCAAATCCTCAATCTCGATCAATGTGCCGTTCGTTCCCATGGCGTCTCTCCAGTTGTCAGTTGTCAGTGGACAGTGAGCAGTGGCCCGTTCTCGTCCTTAATCCCTAGTCCCTGGGGCCCTACTCCAGTCGAATGCGATCCACGTTGTCCCAGCGCGACATATCCGAAAGGATCACCGTGTCGCCTTCCCTCAAGCCCTCAACCACCTCGATGCTGTTGACCGAAGCGCGCCCCACCTTCACCGGAACACGTGTTGCGCCATTGTCGTTCGCGTCGAGCTTGAACAGGCTCAGCGTTGTGTTCTCGTTGCCCAGTGCCGGACGGCCCACATAGATCACGTTGGCCAAGTGCGCCAGATCGATGGTTCCGTCTACGCTCAGTTGTGGCACCGCTCCCGAGGGCAACGCTCCATCGAGTGATACGTCAACCGTGCGCGTTCCGTTCACAACCGCGGGGTCGATTCGCGTCACGTGTCCCGGGATGACGCCGTTGTGCGTATCGATCGTGGCCGGCTGCCCGATTTGAATGTCGCGTGCCTGCGTCTCGGCAATCTGCAGCGCGGCCTTCAGCTTGTCCAGTTGAATCACCTCGGCGACAGACGTGCCCGCGGTCACGTGCTGGCCTGCTTGAAGTGGAGTTGGCGGCGGAGCGAGTACGCCCGAGATGCCTGCCCTCACCTCAAGCGCCCCCGACTGCCTTTGATAGAGAGCGAGCAGCGCTTTTGCCTGGTCGATCTTTGTCTGCGCTGAAGCGAGCTGCACCTCGATCGCCTTCTGATTCACGTCGAGCTGCTGTTGGCTCAGCTGGTGCTGCGTGGAAAGTTGCTCCGCGGTTTCTTTTGATTTGTTGTAGGCCAGGCCGGAGATGACGCCCAGATCGAAGAGCGCCTTGTCGGTCTGCGCTTGCAGCTGGTCCTGCGTATAGTCGGCATTCACCTGGGCCGCAGCGGTCTTCTTATCCATTAATGTGCTCTGCAGCGTAGCCTGCAGGCTCTTGTAGTCCGCTTGTGCCGCCTTCAGCGCAAGTTGCGCGTTGAGCAACTGCTGCTCCAGTTCGGGATCCGACAAATCCATCAGGATGGTGTCCGGAGTCACCTTCGTGCCCGGCAGCACGCGGATGCGAACGACGGTAGCGTCGGTCTGTGAAGGGATCAGTTCAATACTGTCCTCGCGCGGAACCAACGTGCCCGTCGACGATCGCACCTGAATCGTCAGGTCGCCGCGCTTCACCGTGTCGGTCCAAATTGTGGAGCGTTCCACATCGGGAGCGGCAGGCTTGAGCCGGAGAACGATCACAGCAAGCGCCGCAACCACTACCACCGCCACGCCGGACCACACCAGCAAGCGGCGTTTCCTCTTTCGCAATAAATCTGGGCGTGCGATATCCATCGCTCAGAGATACAGCACGCAGCTTGCCAATTGCTCACTGTGATCGGACGTTGAAAACAAAGCGATTGGCGTGCTCGCGCAATTCGTGAACTCAATTCAACTGACCGATTTCGCCATTCGGGTGTTCGATTCCGGACAGTGGGTCGCCACGCAAAATCTTTGGAACTGCGAGCTTGCGCGTTGCGTAGAAAACATCAAAGCGCAAGAATGAAGCTCAGAATTCACCAACAGGATGGCAGCGCATGTTCAGCGACTTGAAAATCGCAATCCGCCAGTTGCGTAAATCGCCCGGATTCACTTTCACCGCAATCGCCACCCTGGCGCTGGGGATTGGCGCGAACGCCGTGGTATTCAGCGTTCTGAATGCGCTTGTGCTGCGGCCGGTGAACGTGCCCCATGCGCAGAACCTCTATATGGTGCAGCGCATGCATTGGCCGTCGCAGTCCTATCTTGACTACATCGATCTGCGCGATCGCAACCGGACCTTTGACAGCATGATCGTGGAACAGATCATGGGCCCCGTGGGCGTGGATACCGGCGGGAAGCCCGTCGACAGCATGGCCCTACATGGTCAGCGGCAATTACTTCGATGGGCTCGGCATCCAGCCATATCTGGGGCGCTTTTTCCATTCCTCGGATGAGAAGGGCATCAACAGCGCTCCCTACGTCGTGCTGAGCTATGCATACTGGCGCAGTCATTTTCTTGAGGACCGAGGCGTTGTTGGCCGGACGGTCGACATCAATAAGCATCCATTCACCATCGTCGGCGTCGCGCCGCGCGATTTCCGCGGCACAGAACTGTTCTTTGCACCCGCGCTTTGGATTCCGCTGGTCGAACGATCCGACTGGTGCAGGGCTTCGATGACTTGCAATATCGCGGCAATCACAACGCGATTCGCTCATCGGGTCGCCTCAAGTCCGGTGTGACGCCGCAGCAAGCCACCGCCGATCTGAACGCACTCGGCGCCTGGCTGGCAAAAACCTACCCCTCTGACGATGACGGCATTTAATTCACCCTCGCGCGTCCGGGCCTGGTTGGGGATATGCTCGGCGGGCCGGCACGGGCGTTCATGGCTGGCTTGATGCTGCTTGCCGGCCTCATCCTGCTGGCAGCGTGCGCCAATCTCGGCAGCCTGTTCGCTGCGCGAGCCGCCGATCGCGCCAAAGAAGTGGCCCTGCGCCTGGCGCTCGGGTCGCGGCGCGGCTTGATTCTTCGCCAACTGCTCACCGAAGCTGTGCTGGTTTCGCTCGCCGGCGGCCTCGTCGGACTCGCCGCCGGCGTGGTCATCCTGCACGCGCTCAGTGCATGGCAGCCGTATTCCCGATATTCCCATCAATGTCCCGGTCAATCCCGATTTCCGCACGTACGGCGTTGCGCTGCTGCTCGCATTGGCTAGCGGCCTTCTGTTCGGCATCGTGCCGGTTGGTCAGGTCATGCGCGACGATCCGTGGCACGTGATCCGCACAGGCGCAAGCAGCCCATCCGGCATTGAGGCGCTTCGCGATGCGCGACATCCTGCTGGTTGCGCAGATTGCCATTTGCGCCGTGCTGGTCACCTCCTCACTGGTGGCCGTGCGCGGGTTGGTGCGCTCGCTCCACAGCAGCTTCGGATTCGACCCGCAACATGCAACGCTGCATGACTTCTGATTTGAAAATGGCCGGGTACACCGATGATCGCGTCCAGCAAATGCAACGCCGCATGATCGAGCGAAGCCTCCGCCATCCCGGGCGTTTCCGCTGCCGGTCTGATCAGCCAGATTCCCACTGGGCGTCGGCGGCGGCGATTCCTATGTTTACACCGACGCCACGACCGATTACCGGCCGACCAATTTTGTCGCCGATGCCATGAACTACAACATCTCGCCCGGATATCTTGCCGCTTCGGGCACCAGGCTTCTCGCGGGCAGAGACGTAGCGTACAGCGACGATAAAAAGGCGCCAACCGTTGCGCATGGTCAACCGCCAGTTCGCCGCAAAGTCTTCGGATCGGTCGACAAAGCCATCGGCGGCCACTTCAAATTCTGGGGCGGGAACCGCGCCGAAGTCGTGGGCGTGGTTGAAAACGGCAAATATCGCACGCTCACTGAAGACCAGCAGCCGGCAATGTTCTTCCCGCTCCAGCAACACGACTCCGTCCGACTACCTGGCTCGTCGTGCGCTCCGATCGCGATCCCGCCGAGATCGCCCGCGCGGTTGGAGCGCAGCATCGCACGCGCTCGACTCCGCCCTGCCCATCACCATCCGCTCCTGGACTGAGGAAATGGATCGCGCACTGTTCGCTGCCCGCGTCGCCACCGTCGCGCTGGGCGTGCTCGGATTGCTGGGCGCGATGCTGGCCGTCACCGGCATCTTCGGCATGGCCTCCTACACGGTCAGCAAGCGCCTGCGCGAACTGGGAATTCGCGTGGCGCTCGGCGCCGGGCAGCGCGAAATCCTCGCGCACTTCGCTGGGCCGGGCCTTCCGGCTGCTGGCCATCGGCTCGGTTGCAGGTGTTGCCCTCGGACTCCTGGGAACCCGCGTACTTTCCTTCATCGTCTACCAGGCCTCACCGAAGGACCCTATCGTGCTCGTCGGCGTCACGCTGGCCATGCTGCTCCTGGGCCTCTTGGCGTGCCTGGATTCCGGCACGCCGCGCCCTTGCCGTCGACCCGCTCATCCTGCTGCGGGAGGAGTGAATCGGCAACCTGGGTTAACTGTTAGTAAACACTGATATAGTGAATGAGGAAACCGGCTCAAGATTCGTCATCGAGTGCGTTCTCTTTCTGCAAATCTTCAGCAAAACGGAACCCTGCTGATTCGGTTTGTTGAATTAAAAGAGAACAGCACACTTTGACATGAATCGATTGAATCCACTCCTCGGAGAGGCGATGCAGGCGATCCTCGCGCTCGAAGACGGGCGCATCTTCCGCGGGCACGGCCACGGACACCCAGGCGAATGCCAGGGCGAGGTCGTTTTTAATACTTCTCTCACCGGTTACCAGGAAATCGCGACCGATCCCTCCTACGCCGGGCAGATCGTCGTCCTCACCAACCCCCAAATTGGCAACTACGGCACCAATCGCGCCGACAATGAGGCTGCGCGGCCTTACATCGAGGGCTTGATCGTCCGCGAGTTCTCCGCCATCAGCTCCAACTGGCGCTCCGAGCAGGTCACCGACGAGTACATGGAGCGCTATTCCGTCCCGGTTCTGGCCGAGATCGACACGCGCGCTCTGGTTCGCCACCTTCGCGACCGCGGCGTGATGCGCGGCGTGATCTCGACAAGCGCAGCCGACCCCGACGTGCTGGTCCAAAGGGCCAAAAGCATCCGCAAGATGGAGGGAACTGACCTGGCGCGGGTGGTCTCGACCAAGGCCAGCTACGAGTTCGACGCCTCCGATCCGCGCAGCCAGAGGGGAGAGCCGTTGCTGACCGAGGGCTTCATCCAAAGACACGCAGTCCGGCAAGACAACTCTTAATGTAGTAGCTTATGATTTTGGTATTAAGCAAAACATTCTGCGCATGTTAACGCGCGACGGATGCCGCGTGACTGTGGTGCCTGCCGAGACCACTGCCGAGGACGTTCTGGCGCTCAAGCCCGACGGCGTTTTCCTCTCGAACGGCCCCGGCGACCCCGAGCCGGTCGATTATGCCGTCCGCGCCATTCGCGGCATGTTGGGCCGCGTGCCGGTTTTTGGGATTTGCCTGGGCCACCAGCTTTGCGGGCTGGCGCTCGGCGGCCGCACCTACAAGCTCAAGTTCGGCCACCACGGCGGCAATCATCCGGTGCGCAACAACGCCACCGGCAAGGTCGAGATCACCGCCCACAATCACAACTTCGCCGTCGATCCCGACTCCATCAACGCCAACGAGGTCGAGCTGACCCACGTTGACCTGAACGACCAGACGCTCGAAGGCCTGCGCCACAAGACGCTGCCGCTCTTCAGCGTGCAATACCACCCCGAAGCCGCGCCCGGCCCGCACGATTCGCATTACCTGTTCCGCGACTTCCGGCAGATGATGGAGGAGTGGAAGGGATGAAGCCCGCGATGCGCGACATTTCCGATATTTCAAAACAGCGGGGCATTTGGCTCCGCTGTTTTTTGGAACTCGTTGATCTTTACTGGTGCAGTAGCGTTTTGAAAGGGCACGGCTTCAGTGAATCGTACGGGCTTCAGGTGAAGGGTACGGGCTTCAGGTGGAGGGTACGGGCTTCAGGTGGAGGGTACGGGCTTCAGGTGGAGGGTATGGGCTTCAGGTGAAGGGTACGGGCTTCAAGTGAAGGGTACGGGCTTCAAGTGAAGGGTACGGGCTTCAGGTGAAGGGTACGGGCTTCAGGTAAAGGGTACGGGCTTCAGGTAAAGGGTACGGGCTTCAGGTAAAGGGTACGGGCTTCAGGTGAAGGGTACGGGCTTCAGGTAAAGGGTACGGGCTTCAGGTGAAGGGTACGGGCTTCAAGTGAAGGGTACGGGCTTCAGGTGAAGGGTACGGGCTTCAGATAAAGGGTACGGGCTTCAGGTGAAGGGTACGGGCTTCAGGTAAAGGGTACGGGCTTCAGGTGAAGGGTACGGGCTTCAGGTAAAGGGTACGGGCTTCAGGTGAAGGGTACGGGCTTCAGGTAAAGGGTACGGGCTTCAGGTAAAGGGTACGGGCTTCAGGTGAAGGGTACGGGCTTTAGCCCGTACATTGAACCGGCTGCAGAAACGGGGCTTTAGCCCCTGAGGGAATGGGATGCGTCCTAGGCGAGAAACAATTCGGACGAACGAATACGCCTACTTCGTCTCCACGCAGACAGCCGGCCGCAAACCCTTCTTCCGCCATGAGCGCTGGGCTCGCCTGATGGTCAGCACGATCAAACATTATGACGGAACTGGCTACAAACTCCATGCCTATGTCGTCATGCCAGATCACCTGCATTTTCTCATCACTCCGATTGAGTCGGTGGAGAAGTCGGTCCAACTCATTAAGGGCGGATTCTCGTTCCGCGCAAAGAAGGAATTCGAATGGAGGGAAGAAATCTGGCAGCCAGGATTCACCGATCACCGCATTCGGGATGAAGAAGATTGGAAGCGACATTTGGAATACATTCGGACGAATCCGATCAAAGCACGGTTGGTCTTTGATTCGGCTCTGTACGAGTTTACGGGATTTCCCGGCTTTGAATTCCCTCGGGGGCTAAAGCCCACCGGGTCTTTAGCCGCAAATGTACGGGCTGAAGCCCGTACCTTTCAAGCTGACACTAAACAATCCCAGGCAGAAAACGGCTTAAAAGAACATGCCCCGCAGAAATGACATCCCAAAGATCCTGGTTATCGGCGCGGGGGCGAGACTCCGCAGGTTTCTGAACGGAGTGTTCTTCCTTGTTCTCGTGTTGGGCTGGAGTCGAGCAACGACCGTATTTGCCATGGACTGCCAAGCGCCGGAAGGAATTACCCTCAAACGGATGCAAGGCACCATCTATGGCCCGAGTGGAGAACCCGTGCCTGGAATCACCGTTCGAATTGCGCGAGCAGGAAAACGGATTGCCGAAACACAGACCGATGAAGGCGGCCGATTCAAATTCAATACCGGGAAGGGAGAATACGACGTTCGGGCGGAGTTCGCTCGCATCAAGACATTCGATGTGAAGGCGCGCGTCGTGGGCGGTGTATTCCATCCCAGCCGTTTATTCATCGTGATGGCTCTCTCAGGGACGAGGTGCAGCTTTGCCACCTCGAGTAAGAAGCAATTGAAACTGGAGATCCAGCACTACCAGCATCAATTGCGAGAGATACAACATTAGAAGCGGACAAGAACAAGAAAATGCCACGCAGAAATGACATTCAGAAGATCCTGGTGATCGGCTCCGGCCCCATCATCATCGGCCAGTCGGCGGAGTTCGACTACTCCGGCACGCAGGCCTGCAAGGCCCTCAAGCAGGAGGGCTACGAGGTCGTGCTGGTCAACTCGAATCCGGCCACCATCATGACCGATCCCGAGCTGGCCGACCGCACCTACATCGAGCCGCTCACGCACGAATACGTCGAAGAGATCGTCCGCATTGAAGTCCGAGATGCTCGCCGCGCAGCCCAACTCCGGCAAGTTTGCTCTGCTGCCAACGGTCGGCGGCCAAACCGCCCTCAATCTCGCCGTCGATCTCGCCGACACCGGCGTCCTCGACCGCTACAACGTCGAGCTCATCGGCGCCAAGCTAGAAGCCATCAAGAAAGCCGAAGACCGCCTGCTCTTCAAAGATGCGATGATCCGCGTCGGTCTCGACGTGCCACGCTCGGCGCTCGTGAACAACCTGCGCGACGGCCTCGACTTCGCCACCAAGCTCGGCTTTCCTGTCCTCATCCGCCCCAGCTTCACCCTTGGCGGCACGGGCGGCGGCATCGCGTACAACCGCGAAGAGCTGATGGAGGTTCTCGCCCGCGGTCTCGACCTCTCGCCGGTGCACGAGTGCCTTGTGGAAGAGAGCGTGCTCGGCTGGAAGGAATTCGAGCTCGAGGTGATGCGCGATCTCGCCGACAACGTCATCATCATCTGCTCCATTGAGAATTTCGACCCCATGGGCGTGCACACCGGCGACTCCATCACCGTTGCGCCCGCGCAAACCCTCACCGACCGCGAGTACCAGAAGATGCGCGACGCGGCCATCGCTTGTATGCGCGAGATCGGCGTCGAAACCGGGGGCTCGAACGTGCAGTTCGCCATCAACCCGCAAGACGGCCGCATGACCGTCATCGAGATGAACCCGCGCGTCTCGCGCTCCTCGGCGCTCGCGTCAAAGGCCACCGGCTTTCCCATCGCCAAGATCGCCGCCAAACTCGCCGTGGGCTACACGCTCGACGAGATTCCCAACGACATCACGCGAAAAACGCCTGCCTGCTTCGAGCCGACGATCGATTACGTCGTCGTCAAAATTCCCAAGTGGCAGTTTGAGAAATTTCCCGGCGCCGACGAGACGCTGGGCCCGCAAATGAAGTCAGTGGGCGAAGTGATGGCCATCGGCCGCACCTTCAAGGAAGCGCTGATGAAGGCCTGGCGCTCGCTTGAAACCGGCAAGAGGACCGGCACGGAAGTTCTGGAGCCGCGCCGGCTGACGCAGATGCTGGTCACGCCGCGGCCAGAACGCCTCGGTTACATCCGCTACGCCTTCGAGCGCGGCCTGAGCGTGCGCGAAGTCGCCCGCCTGACGAAGATCGATCCCTGGTTCCTGCACCAGTTGCGCGAAGTCACCCTGGCGCAGCTCGCCATCGCACACACTACTCCAAAAGATATGAGCGCGGAAGCGCTGCGCCGCCTCAAGCGCTTCGGCCTCAGCGACGAGCGCATCGCCACGGAGTGGAAGCTCGAAGGCCATGACGGCATCAAGCGGGTGAGGGAACTGCGCGAAGGGCAGGGAATCCGCCCCGTCTTCAAGCTCGTCGACACGTGCGCCGCCGAGTTCGAGTCGATGACGCCGTATCTCTACTCCACCTACGAGGAGGAGGACGAGGCGCCACCGACAAAAACGCCAAAGGTCATCATTCTCGGTTCCGGCCCGAACCGCATCGGCCAGGGCATCGAGTTTGACTATTGCTGCTGCCACGCCGCCTTCGCGCTGAAGGAAGACGGATACGAGACCATCATGGTCAACTGCAACCCTGAGACCGTCTCCACCGACTACGACACCAGTGACCGCCTCTACTTTGAGCCGCTTGTGCTTGAAGACGTGCTGGCCATCTACAACCACGAGGCGCAGTCCGGCGCGAAGATCGGCATGATCGTCCAGTTCGGCGGGCAAACGCCGCTGAACCTCGCGCAGCACCTCCTCGCGGCAGGCGTCCCAATCATTGGCACCTCGCCCGAATCGATTGACCTCGCCGAAGATCGCAAGCAATTCGGCAAACTTCTTGAAGATTTGAAGATTCCGCAGCCACGCGGCGGCACCGCGACCAGTGTGGAGGAGGCGCTGGCTGTCGCCGAGCAGATCGGCTATCCCGTTCTCGTCCGCCCCAGCTACGTGCTCGGCGGACGCGCCATGGTCATCGCTTTCGACTCCGACGCCGTCGCCCGCTACATGCGCCAGGCCGTCGAGTACTCCCAGGAGCGCCCGGTCCTCATCGACCACTTCCTCGAAAACGCGATCGAAGTCGACGTCGACGCGCTCTGCGACTCGAAAGACGTCCTCATCGCGGGAATCATGCAGCACATCGAGGAGGCGGGAATCCACTCCGGCGACTCCTCGTGCGTGCTGCCTGCCGTCGGCATCGGCGAGGCAACGCTTGAGACCATCCGCGGCTACGCGCGCAAGCTGGCCCTCGCTCTAAAAGTCATTGGCCTGGTCAATTTGCAGTTGGCAATCCAGCGCGACGATCAAGGCAAAGACAGCGTCTTCGTCATCGAGGTCAATCCCCGCGCCTCGCGGACCGTGCCCTATGTCTCCAAGGCCACCGGCGTTCCTCTCGCCAAGATCGCGGCACGGCTCATGACCGGCCGCAAGCTGCGCGAGCTGCTGCCGGACGAGGTTGCTTCCGGCAAGGATCTGGGCACCGGCGCTCACTACTATGTCAAATCGCCGGTCTTTCCCTGGTCGAAGTTCGCCGGCGTCGACACCGTTCTCGGCCCTGAGATGAAGTCCACGGGCGAGGTGATGGGTGTCGCGTCCAGTTTCGGCGAAGCCTTTGCCAAGGCGCAGCTTTCGGCCGGCCAGGTGTTGCCCACTGGCGGCACGGTCTTTTTCACCGTGAACGACCACGACAAACAACCCGCAATCGCCCTGGCGCGCCGCTACGTCGATCTGGGTTTCAAAATCGTCGCCACGGAGGGCACAGCCAACGCGCTCGAGGGTGCGGGCTTGATCGTCGAGCGTGTCTTCAAGGTGAACGAGGGCCGGCCCAACGCCGTGGATCTCATCAAAGAGATGCGCATTCAGCTCATCGTGAATACGCCGCGAGGCCAGGACGCGATCTTCGACGAGAAGGCCATCCGGCGCGCCGCAGTCCTGGCGCAAATCCCCACCATCACCACTCTCGCGGCCGCCCAAGCTGCGGCCGAGGGAATCTCTGCCATGCAAAAGCACCGCGTGACGGTCTACACTTTGCAGCAGCTGCATTCTGCGAACGGTCGCTGAGTCTGTGTATCGAAATATCGGTGTCGTGGCTAAAATCTACTGATGGTCCGTCCCCGCGGCTTCGTCCTGTTATTGCTCGTGTTGGGCGCCGCCTTTTCTGTCTCTGCCCAGGAAGTGATTTCTGTAAACGGGCGCAAACTCTTTCTCGATTGCCAAGGCGATGCACCCGGCCCCACGGTGATCCTTTTGGCAGGTGGGGGAGGAACTACGAGCACCTGGGACAAGGTGCAATTTGCGGTAGCGGCGTTTGCCAGAGTGTGCAGCTACGATCGAGCCGGCTTAGGCAGGAGTAGTACCGTGCGTACACCTCAAAGTGCGGCTCAGATCGTAGATGATCTTTCGGCTTTGCTAATTGCCGGAAATGTGACAGCACCTTATGTGCTGGTGGGCCATTCCATCGGTGGGCTCTACGCCCGCAAGTTCGACGAGAAACACGATTCCGAAGTGGCAGCGATCGTGCTGGTCGATTCCTCACATGAAGAGCAAATATGGCGCTTTGCGAAAGACGAACCAACCGCGCTGGATGAATATCCAAATTGGAGAGACAGTAATGCAATGGAAGCAGAAGGCTTTCTCCCACCGGAAAAACGATTGCAATGGCATTTTGCCAAGCCGCTCATTGTCATCGAGCACGGCATCCCGCCTGAGCCGACATGGCATACCATGCAAGAGGACTTGGCAAGCCGTTCTCCGAAAGGAGAGCTGATCACTGCAACCAGGAGCAGCCATTACATCCAAAAAATACAGCCCGATCTCGTGATCGAAGGAATCCGAACTGTTCTTCTCAAAGTTGCGCCACTCCGTTAGCGCTGCTTGCGGATCGCCAGCCACGCGCCAATCGAGTGGCCCACCAGCGCTGCCGCGGGCCACGTGCCTATGAACGGGCCATCGTCGTCGTTTGGCTCCAGACAATACACTGCTGTGGTCCTGGCGGCCGATCTCGGCTCGCTGCGGCAGGGAAGTGCGCGGCCTCTCGACGCCGGGTTCTACAATGAAAAAATGCTGATGGAAGGCATCTTTGCCCCGGTCACCACGCCGTTTTACCCCGACGAGCGCATCTATTTCCGCAAGATCGAGGCCAACATGGCTCGTTATTCGCGCAGCCTGCTGGCGGGGATGGTGGTTCTCGGCTCGACGGGCGAGGCCGTCATGCTCGACGACGCCGAGACGCGCGACGTCCTGCGCGCGGCTGCCGAAGCCACTGCGCCGGAGAAAGTCCTCATCGCCGGCGTGGGGCGCGAGAGCGTCCGCGCCACCCTCGATTTCGCCGAATTTGCTGCCACTCTCCAATACGACGCCGTCCTCGTTCGCCCACCCAGCTACTACTCCAATCAGCTGCCCTCGGCGGCGCTGCTTCATTACTTCCGCTCGATCGCTGACCGCTCGGCGCTCCCAGTCGTCCTTTATCACATCCCCAAGTTTGTCCCGCGCGAAATTCCCGTCGACGTTATCGCCGAGCTGGCGCAACACCCCAACATCATCGGCATTAAGGATTCAAGCGGAGACGTTGCCCGCCTCAAGGCCACCGTCGGCGCCACCGAAAACGCTCCCCGCCGCACGGTTCCGGTCACGCAGGTTTTTGAGGCGGTCACCACACGCGCGCTCGCTCCGCCGCGCGTTAAAGCCGCGGGCAGCTTCGTCCGCGTGGACGACCTCGCCGGTGGCGTTGCCGTCGCAACGGCCTCTCCAGCCGCGCCGATCAAAATCCGCGAAAGGGAAGTGGGATTCCAGGTCCTCACCGGCTCCGACCGCGCCATCTTCGACGCGCTTCAGGCTGGAGCCACCGGCGCCATCGTCGCCTTCGCTACATTCGCTCCGCAGGCTTGCCAGGAAATCTATCTTGCCTGGAAGGATCACGACCTCGCGCTCGCCCGCGAAAAACAAGCAGCGCATTTTTGCCGCTGGCAAACGTGTAGTCAGCGGCCTCGGCATGGCTGGGATCAAGTACGCCTGCGACTTCAACGGCTACTACGGAGGCCGCCCAAGGGCACCGATTCTGCCCCTCAACCGCCGAGGAGAAGACTGAGGTTGAGTGCTTGCTGGCGCAAATCCGGAACTAGTCGGCAGATACAGCACGTCTGATAACAGATATTCTGTTAACTACAGCTCGCCAACGGCCGCGTACCCTATCTCTATGCCCGCCCGTAAGCTACAAACCCTGTCCGCTGTCTTCCCTCTCAACGAAGCCGCTCCCTTCTAGGCGCACACGCCCCGCGCCCCGCCTTCCTTGAGGCAGCCGCTCAGTTCTGGAAGCTTTGGCTGGATTACATCTTGTAGCGGCCGAGGTCTTCGTCGTTCAGTCCTTCGAGCCATCCGCGCAATTGTTCCGCTGTGGGGCCTTCGGGCGGGCCGCTGGTGTTCAGTTTCGCGCTTTCCATCACCTTCTCCGCCACGTAAATCGGGCAATCGGCGCGAAGCGCCAGCGCGATGGCATCGGATGGCCGGGCATCGACCGCCACCTGCTCATCCCCCTGCCGCAGCCACAAAACGGCATAGAATGTATCGTCTTTAAGTTCTGTAATCACAACACGTTCCAGCTCGCCATTCAAGTGCCGCACGAGGTTTCTCGTCAGGTCGTGCGTCATCGGGCGCGCCGCCGTCATCTTCTCGATCTCCAGCGCAATCGCATTGGCCTCAAAGATCCCCACCCAGATCGGCATCACCGCTTCCGATCCCACATCCTTCAGCACCACGATCGGCATGTTGGTGGACGGGTCCATCATCAGGCCCCGAATCCGCACTTCGATATCCATCAGTTCCCTCTTCTGAACCGCTGCGCTGTTAGACGGCTTCGCCCAACCAGACTGTTAGGATACGCTCCCGTGATCCTCACGCGCAGATAACTTCCCGGCGCCGGAGCAATCGGCTGCGACCAGGCAAAATTCACCGGCTTGTTCTGGCTGCTGCGGCCCGCGATCTGCCCGCGCGCCGGATTCGCGCCCTCCACCATCACCTCAATAATCTCCCCGATCTGCTTGGAATAATTGATTCTCTGAATCTCTCGCTGCCGCTCAAGCAGCACTTGAAGCCGGGTCGCCTTCTCCGCCTCGGGCACCGTGTCGATCATGACCAGCGCCGGCGTATTGGGCCGCGCCGAGTACTTGAATGCGAAGACGCAATCGTACTCGACCTCCGCCAGCAGGTCCATGGTCTGGATAAAATCGTCGTCGGTCTCGCCGGGAAAACCGACAATGATGTCGGTCGAAATCGAGATCTGCCGCCGCGCCGCCTTGATCCACGCAATCCGCTCCAGGTACCACTCCGGCGTGTACTCGCGCGCCATCCTCTTCAGCACCCGCGCCGAGCCCGACTGCACCGGCAGGTGCACATGGTCGCAGAGCGTGGGCACGCGGTCGATCGCCTCGACAATGTCGCGCGTAAAGTCCCGCGGATGGCTGGTGGTGAAGCGCACGCGCCGGATGCCGGGCACCTCGCCCACCGCCGCCAGCAATTCCGCGAAGCTCGACTTCCCTTCCGGGTCGCGGTAGCTGTTCACGTTCTGGCCCAGCAGTTGAATCTCGGTGTAGCCCAGGTCGGCGATGCGCCGCGCCTCCGTCAAGCACCGAGACTGGACGTCCGGCTGCGCTCCTTGCCGCGCGTGTACGGCACCACGCAGTACGAGCAGAACTTGTCGCAGCCTTCAATGATGGTGATGTAACCGCGGTAGGGATTCTGCCGCGCCGTGAACTCGGTCTCGAAGGTCTCGTCGGTCTGCCGGTCGTCGAGGCCGGTGATGCGGTTCTCGCCCGCCTCAAGCCGCGTCAGCATCTCCGGCAGTTTGCGGTAGTGGCCGAGCCCGAGACCAGCGACACATACGGCGCCCGCTCGAAGATCTTCTCGCCCTCCTGCTGCGCCACGCAGCCCAGCACGCCGAAGCGCTTCCCTTGCTTGTGCAGCTTCTTGTAGTCGTTCAGGCGATTGAAGACCTTCTGCTCCGCCTTGTCGCGGATGGAGCAGGTGTTGTAAAGGATCAGGCCCGGCATCTTCCTCCGACTCCACCTGCCGGTAGCCCTGCTGGCGCAGCGTGCCAATCACCTTCTCGGAGTCATGGGCATTCATCTGGCAGCCGAAGGTCTCCAAATAGAATGTTTTTTCGGTTGCCATAGACCTCCTCAGTATACGGTGATTCCGATAATCCAACTCTGTCCGGCGCGCCAGCTCGTGGGATGCCCCGATCTCTAGCCGCGCAGTCGCTTGCGGCTAGGGTGGGATCGCTAGCTCCGCGAACTCCGCCAGCCCCGCTGTCTCACTGGTGCAGCAGCTTGAATGCGTGCGTCCACTCGTTCTTCGTGAACCCCAGAATGCACCACAACATGCACAGCGGCTCAATGGCGCGCGCCGCTTCCACTTTGCCCATGTCCGCCGTCTCCCAGCCGAACTGGTCCAGAATCTGCGCCGCCGTCGCCTTGGCGCTCTCATCGTTTCCGCAGATAAACATCGTCGGCTGCCCCTCTTTATACTGCGGGTTCACCAATTGACCGGCCCCTACCGAGTTGAATGCCTTCACAAAGTGCGCTTTGGGGAATTCGCGCTGCAGCCGCTCCATCAGCGAGTCGTCGAGCGTGGTGAAGAACTTCAGAACCCCGTTCACCGGCGGCGCGTCGGCGATCGGATTGCAGGCATCCATCACCAGCTTGCCGTCCAGGTTGCTGCTTCCCGCCATGCGCAAAACATCGGCCGCAACCGAGCCTTTCACTGCCAGCGCCAGAACCTCGCCAAATGCCGCCGTCTCGCTGAAGCTGCCCACCTGCGCCTTTGGATTCGCCTTCTGCCACTCCGCCAGCTTTGCCGCGTCGCGCGTTCCGACCATGGTCTGGTGGCCGTGCTTGATGAACCCGGCCGCGAGCGTCTTCGCCACGTCGCCCGAACCAAGAACTCCAACCTTCATACCCATTCCTCCTCTTGGTCGATCTCGCTACGGATTTCGACCGATCTCATTGCGGATTTTGTTCGTCGCGCATTCCCGTATGCAGATAAGCCAGCAGCGCGTCCATCTGCTTCCTTCGTAAATCTGGTACGCAAACGATGGCATCATTCCCTTCCCTGTCATCACCACGCGCTCCAACTTCGCCATCGGTTGCCGGCTCGCCGTCGGGCAACGTGTTCCGGCTGAAACACGCATGCAGATTCGGCGGCACTTTCTTCAGATGCAGATCGTTGTCCTCGTGGCAGTGAGCGCAACCAACGTCGTATAAGTGCTTGCCTTCCGCTTGCTGCGCCGTCAGCTTCGGCGTCGACCGGCAGCCAACCACGCCCGTACTAGGGCAAAGAAGGATACCAGCGCAAAGAGCAACCCATATACTTGTGCGCCAAGCCGCTCTCTGGCCGCGGGTGCAATCGTCAACGTATTGGCGGATCGAAATGGGGAAATCCTCCGGGAGGCCCTTGCCCAACTACCGGATTCAACGGACTCCCTCCTGGAATCCGCATCTTCAGTCTGATGGGGCGCACTCACTGAGGTCAAGCCGTTCATCCCGCCAAGTTGAATCGTTCCCATTTCTCAAGGACGTCACCGACCGCGCAACCAAGTATCCTGATTCCATGACGCTTCCCTCGCTCGATCAAATTCACGCCGCGCAGAACCTGATCTATCGCTACATGCCGCCCACACCGCAATACAGTTGGCCGCTCATCAACCAGCGGCTGGGCGCCGAGGCTTGGATCAAGCATGAAAACCACACCCCGGTCGGAGCATTCAAGCTGCGCGGCGCGCTTGGTCTACGCAACGTGGCTCAAGCAAACGCAACCCGATCTCACCGGCGTCGTGGCGGCCACGCGCGGCAACTTTGGCCAGGGCGTGGCTATGGCAGCCCGCCTGCTGGGAATGAAAGCCGTCATCGTCGTTCCTCATGGCAACAGCGTCGAGAAGAACCGCGCCATGCGGGCACAGGGCGCGGAGCTGGTCGAGCACGGGCACGACTTTCAGGAGTCGCTTGAATTTGCCGGCAACCTGGCGCGGGAGCGCGGCTACGCAATGTTTGAATCGTTTCACGAGCGCCTGGTCTGGGGCACCGCCACCTACGCATTGGAACTCTTTCAGGCGGCGCCCAAGCTCGATGTCGTGTACGTTCCCATCGGAATGGGCTCGTCGATCTGCGGTATGGTGGCTGCGCGCAATGCCCTCAATCTGCCCACGGAGATTGTCGGCGTCACCGCCGACTGCATGCCGCGCCACCGCAATCAGCTTCAAGGAGCGCAAGCTGGTTGAAGCGCCCGCGGATTCTCTGATCGCCGACGGCCTCGCCTGCCGCAGGCCCAATCAGGATGCATTGGAGATCATCTGGGCCCATGTTGCGCGCATCGTCGAAGTCTCTGACGCCGAGATCGCGGAGGCGATGTGCATCTATTATCAGGACACGCACAACGTTGCCGAAGGCGCCGGAGCCGCTTCTCTCGCCGCCGCGCTCAAGGAGAAGCCATCTCTCGCGCGGCAAACGCGCCGGCATCATTCTCACAGGCGGCAATGTGGATCGCGAAATGTTTATCGCCGCGCTCAATGGCGCATTCCAGCCAGTGAGGCCGGCATGACCGAACGCCACGAACACCTCACGCCCTTTGCCCACTCGGCCGGCAATCGCTGCTTCGGCTGCGGCCCGGCCAATGCAACCGGACTGCGCCTCGAATTCCTGCTCGCGGACGACGGCTCGGTCGTCAGCCTTCCCGTTGTCGCCGGCACTTTCGACGGCCATCCCGGCTACCTGCATGGCGGCATCATTGCCACGCTGCTCGATGAGGCCATGAGCAAAGCTGTGCGCGCCAAGGGCAGCACATCGATGACGCGCAAGATGGAGGTCGACTACCTCCGCCCGGTTCCCAGCGGCGTGCCGCTTCGCATCGAGGGTCGCGTCGTTCGCAACGAACCGCGCAAGCATTGGGCAGAAGCCCGCATCCTCAATGAGAAAGGGAACGTGCTCGCCGAAGCCAAGGGGTTGTTCATCGAAGTCCGCCCACGCCCAAAAAGCTGAGGGCGGCCCGAAGACCGCCCCGTTGCCGGTAAAGTTCGCCATGTCTGCGCACTTAGTGAACCATGTTGATGGTGTCCTGCGTGACCGTGTCGAACGTGGTCACCGACTTGGCATTGGCCTCAAACGCCCGCTGCGCAATGATCAGATCGGAAAACTCCGTCGAAATGTTGACGTTCGACGCTTCCAGCGCGTCGTCCTGCATGGTTGCCAGGCCCGACGTGCCCGAGGCGCCCACCGATCGCCGTTCCGCTGGCCAGCGTGGTTGCGTAGTCGCCGTCACCCAGCAAGTGTCAGCCCCTGAAGATTGGTCACGTTGGCCAGCGCCAGTTGACCCACATTCTGCTTCTGTCCGTTGGAATAGCTGGCCGTCACCGTCCCATCGGAGCCGATGGTGAAGCTCTGGATACTGGCCGCTCGCATAGCCATTCTGCGTCGTTGCTGAGACTGCGGAGGCAGTGTCCACCTGGCTGATGGTCGGCGTGCCGCTCGCGCCCAGCAGATTCCATTGGATATTCGATGCCATTGCTCGCGTCGGCCAGCCCGTTGAAGGCCAGCGCGATCGACTGAACATCGCCGGCCGCCGTTCCGACCGTTCCCGCGGCTGCCGCCTGTGGGAGTGACCGTGGTCAGATTGCCGTTGGCGTCAAACGTCATGGTTCCGGTGATCGCCGCTGGCGCACGTCCGCCGCGCGAATAATCCGCCGCCGGCAAGGCGACCGAGTAGTCCCAGGTATTGCCCCGCGCCCGGCTGGAAAGTCACCGTCGCCACATGCGGCTCGCCCAGAGAGTCGTAGACCGTCACCTGCGCCGGAAACTGCGTGTCCCGCCGCCGTTGCGGCGTCCAGGTTGGCCGTCATGCTCATGCGTGGTCGTGGCCTTTGGCTCCTGCACCTGGCCCACCGGAATATTGATCGCCGCCAGCGGCGCATTCGTGTTCACCACGCCGTTCGACCGCCGGGTAGCCCATCACGTTCAAGCCGTTGCGAAGTCACCAGAGTTGCCGTTCGTAGTCCTGCGTAGAAGTTGCCTGCCCGCGTGTATTCATAGCCGCCGCCATTGCTGACCACGAAAAACCCGCTCCCGTTCAGCGCCACGTCGGTGGAGTTGCCGGTGGAGTTGATGGAGCCTTGCGTGAACGCGATCTCGTTCGAGGCCACCTTCACGCCCGCGCCCACCTGGATCGGATCGCCCGCGCCGGTCGAGCCAATCTGCTGGTAGAACAGATCGGAGAAGTTGGTCGACTGCGACTTGAAGGCCGTCGTGTTCATGTTGGAGAGATCGTTCGCAATGGTGTTCAAGGCTGTCGAATCGGCTTCGAGGCCGGTAAGCGGAATTGAAAAACTTGCCATGATCCATCTCCTCTTGATCTTCCTTGCGGTTGTGCGAGCCATCGTGGCCGGCAAGTGAACTTCATGCGTTATTGGGCCGCAATCGTGCGGGCCGGAAGCCGGCTGCGCGTGCGTTCGGCCGTCCAGCGCATGGGCTACGCGCTGCGCTGCAGGATTGGCGCGCGGCACACTAAGATTGCCCGGCGCATGTTGCGCTGCTCGAGCCTGCGTAGCCGACGGGCTGCCCGTCGCAGCGTTCGATTGAGCCGCCGGCATTGCTCCCGCCGCATGTGTCGTGTGCGCCGCAGCGGCAGTCGTCCGGGCGCTCGTGCCCGCCGGGCCGGCGGTTGTCCCGGCAGCCTTTCCGGTCGCGCCACTGCCCGAGCTTGGGTGGTGCTGCCGAGGTCCGTCGTCAGCGTCTGGTTGATGTCGATCAGTTGCTCCAGGCTGTTCACCTGCACAAGCTGGTTGATGTACTCGTTGGGATCCGTGTCGGCGGTCGGATCCTGGTTCTGCATCTCGGTCACCAGCAGCGTAAGAAAGTCATTGGCCGAGATCGTCGCCGAATTGCTGCTCGCGCCGCTCGAATTGTTCGTGCCGCTTGTTCCCGCAGCGCCCGCTGTGGAGTCTGCCGTCGGCGCGGCGGCTTTCCCCGTTAGTGCCTGCGCCGCCGTCACCGCATGATTGAAGATTCCTGCTGCCGTCATCTCCCCTCCCTGTTTTGCCTTGTTCCTCGCGTCGATTTCCGTGCTCCTTTGCTCCCTGTCCTCACGTTCCCTTGGGCACTGCCTTTCTACTCCCGTTTGGCTGCTCCCTGCCCTTCTCACGCCATCACGGAAATATGCACGCCGCGCCGATCTCCCGGGTGAGCGATTGCATCGAACCCGGTACTCTCGGATGTGGCGCTCAGCGATGAAGCGGGCGCATTTGCGCTCCCGCGGTCCGGCGAATCCGATTGCGATGCTGCTGCTGTGTTCTGCTCAGCATGACCGCCCGCATTTTGCTGCATGCTTTGGTCTATGCCCGACTCCATCCCGCTGCCGCCGGGGGCGGCCATCGTCAACGTCGCCACCGGTGAGTGTTGTTCCGCCAGATACGTGTTCAGCCCCGCCAGATGCCCGCTCAAAGCCTGTGCCGCATCTGAAGAGCCGGGTACCACCGCCGCATGAACGCTGCCCCCATTCAGATCCGCGCGCACGCCCACCCAACCCAGCGCCGGATCCTGGAATCCCGCCTCGACCCTCTGCCCTCCGGCGTGGATCCAGGCCGGTGTTCCTACCGCTGTCCCAGCCCCCACTCCGGAATCGAGCGCGGCAAATGTCTCTCGCGGCGCTGGCCCGGAGAAAGTGCCGGCCAAGCTGCCTGCGAAAGCACCGGAGGCCCCCGGCGCTGTGATCGCTGCTCCTTGGGCGCTCGCCGAATCGTGCGCCCACGACGACCCATTTACCGCCGCGCCGGATGGCTGCGCTAAGGCGACATGTGCTGCCGATGCGCTCGCCGTTCCAACAACGGCTTCGTGCATGGGCCGGGTCGTGGCTTGTACCAGCGACTGCGCGCCGCTCCCCAGGTTCGGCTCGTCTGCGCCCGCGATCGCAGTGCCGGATTGCGCCAAACTGTTCTCTTCAACGCCACGATGTCGTCCAAGGCCGGCGGCGAGTGCATCGGGCCCCTGCGCAGCATGGCTTCCGCCCTGCGCGCTGGGTTGGCCCAGATGCAGCTCTTGCGATTCTTTCGTCGACGTTCCCGCTGGGAGCGGCAATGGACTCTGCCGGTCCGCGGCGAATATTCCCGGCTCAGTCCGCACGGATGACACTCCCTCGCTGGATTCATCACCCAGTGCCACGATGCGCGTTGCGCTCAGCGGGTCGCGGCTTGGTGTGCGCGCGCTCATACCAGTTTGCGGAACAGCCGCTGCTGTGCGGCCGGACGCCCCGATTTCTGCCGTGACCGCCGGACTCTCCACCACGCCCGCGTCGCTCGCCGGTCGCGAAGCGAAGCTGACGATGCGATCCGCGAGCGCGGCTGTTGGCGGAGCCGGCCAATCCGCCGAGAAGATTTGCGGTTGGGACGGAGCCGCTGCCGCAACTACGGCGGCCGTAGCTAAAGCCTGCATCTCAAGCGGTCCGGTGCCAGCCGGTTGCGCTTCCTGTTCCGCCTTTGGTCCCTTCAATACGCTTTCCCGCCTCTCGCTCCCGCTGTCGCGGTGCGTGCCCGTGGTCCGGCCGGCTGTGCTTGTGCTGTTGCTGGTTGAATCTGTTGCGGCAGAGGCCTCATTGGTTTGCGCACTCATCTCGGCCATCGCAGCACCTGCGAGGATTTGCCGCCGAGAGGCCGCCGCGCCCCTCCAAACATCGGTTGCAATCTGCTGGCCGGCCGGCGGCGGGTTCGTCGCGTCACCGAAGAGCCTAATGCCTTGACTGGTCGCCGCCGCGCCACTGTGCGCATCCGTACCGTTCGCCGCGCCGATCTCGTCCTTGTCCGTCGCGCCGCTGGCGTGCGCCACTGCGTCCCCTGCACGCAACATCGACTGCCACTTGGAGCGAAAACTCTCCCCGCCAGAAACGGAAGATCGGGATGCGCCCCCATTCGCCGCGTCCAGCCGGCCCTCGCTCGTGTCCTTGCCGGGCGCGAACGGCGTCGTCTGGCTCTGCCCTGGCCCGGCGTCCGCGCCCGTACGCCCTCCCGCCCCGATCTCTGCGCCAACCTCGATGCCTACGCCAACCGTCATGCGATGGAGCAGTGCAGAAGACGTGCCAAAGTGCACGGGAAGGGGTTAGAAGATTGTCAGGTCTGGGACGATTCCTCCCAATTGAGGAAACTCTCTCCCCGGCGCAGCGGATTTTGCCTCAACTTCTCAGGTCCGCTCTCGAATCCCTTCAACCTCCACCATCCCATCCCATTCCCACCATCCATCCCCCCTCGCGCCATCGAGTCCTGCTCGCTCCATTCCGTCCCTCACGCACCCTCCCGCCCGACATCAACTTGCTCCGCCGCATGGGTCAGGCCTCTTCGCCAGCGTCGCCGCCTCGCCGCGACCGGCTCAGGAACCAGTCGTCGAGTTCTCTTTGTGCGCGCCGGCCCGCCTCGATGGCGTCCCCGGCTTCCGTCTCACCGAATCAGCGTCTCCACCTGCCGGCGTTCGATCCTCTTCGAGAGGAACTCCCGGCTGCCGCGCAGCGATGGTCAGCTTCCATCTCCGCAATTCTCGGCTTGAGCGCCGCAGCGTGACGCCGCGCGGCGCGCTGTCTCCTCCAGGCCGGCGATCCTGTCCGCCACCTCGCCCGTGCCCGCGCTTGCCGCCACCAGGCGCCGTCCGCGCCGCTCCCGCTTCGCGCGGTCGCCGCCAGCGCTGCTTCCAGGCGCTTCAGATCGCCCAGTCGCCGACTCGAGCGCCGCCCGGCGCAGTTCCTCTTCGATCTCTCGAACCCGCAGCAGGCGCCGCATGGCGCGCGAGACCGCCATCGCTCAAACCTCCGCGGCCAGCGCGGCAAGGCGGCTGCAGGCAATCGGCAAAGCGAACCTGCTCGTGCGCGTCCTGCGTGAGAAACGCGCGCATCGCCTCGCGCGCGCGCAGGGCGCGGTCCAGATCCGGGTCCGCGCCCGGCTTGTACGCTCCAATGCGCACCAGATCCTCCGAGCGCGCATAGATCGCCATCAGTTTGCGCACCAGCGCGGCCTGCTCGCGATGCTCCTCTCCGGCCACGGCCGGCATCAGCCGGCTGATCGAGTCCAGCACCTCGATCGGCGGATACCAGCCCTCGGCCGCCAGCGCGCGCGACAGCACCACATGCCCGTCGAGCAGCGAGCGCACCGCGTCCACCAGCGGATCCTGCTGGTCGTCGCCCTCCATCAGCACGGTATAGAACGCCGTAATCGAGCCCGTGCGGAAGCGCCCGGCGCGTTCCACCAGGCGCGCCAGCCGCGCAAACACCGAAGGCGTGTACCCTTTCGCCGTGGGCGGCTCGCCGGCCGCCAGGCCGATCTCGCGCGCCGCCATGGCAAAGCGCGTCAGCGAATCGAGCACCAGCAGCACATGCTTGCCCTGCGGCGGCAAAGAACTCCGCCACGGTGGTTGCGGCCAGCGCCGCCCGCATGCGCAGCAGCGGCGACTGGTCGGAGGTGGAAACCACCACCACCGCGCGCGCCAGGCCCTCCGCGCCCAGCGAATCGCGCAGAAACTCGCCCACCTCGCGGCCGCGCTCTCCCACCAGGCCCACCACCGTCACATCGGCCTCGGTGTTGCGCGTCATCATGCCGATCAGCGTGCTCTTGCCCACGCCCGATCCGCCGAAGATGCCCACCCTCTGTCCGCGGCCCACCGTCAGCATCGCGTCGATGGCGCGAATGCCCGTGCCCAGCGGCTTCGCGAATGGGCACGCGGTCAAGCGGCGAGCGCACCGCTCCATCGAGCGGCAGCGTCTTCGAGACCGCGGGCGGACGGCCTCCGTCGATCGGCGTCCCCTGCGCATTCAGCACCCGGCCCATCAGCGCCGGCCCCACTTCGATCTCGGGCATCACTCCCCAGCGACCACACCGGATCGCCGAAGCGAATGCCCTCCGTCGTCTCCACCGGCATCGACAGCACATTCGAGCCGCGAAACCCGATCACCTCGGCCGCATGCGCGCGGCCCTGCTGGTCCTGCAATCTCGCAGCACTCGCCCACCGAGGCCGGCGGCCCCGCCGACTCGATGGTCTGGCCCACCGACTCGAGAACCTGTCCGCGCCAGCGCCAGGGCTGGCCGCGCTCCAGGCGGGCAAAGTAGCGTTCGAGCAGCGGCGTCATGCGCTGCGCCTCGCCCGATGCAGCATTCCGCGCGGCGCATGTCTCGGCCTGCACTCGTCCTGCCATCGACGCCGCCGGAGCGCCGGCGCGATCGAAGAAGCCGCGCTCGATCTCTCCCAGCTGCGATCGCACTCCCAGGTCGACCGTTCCCACCTCGCTCTCGATCACGCAGTCGCCCAGGCGCATTCCTTCGCCCGCCACCACCACCGGCTTCAGCGCCAGATTCGGCAAAGCGCGATGGCCTCCGTCCACAACTCCAGCTCCGCCGCGGGCACCCGCAGCCGCACCTCGGACGACGCCGCCAGCTGTCCCAGCGCCACCCGCACCGCGCCGGTCAGCAGCAGCGGATCCATCTGCGCCTCGCGGCGCAGAATGCGCGCCGCCACCGCCAGCGCCAGCTTCACCACCTCCTGCTCCACCGCCTGCAGATACCGGTCGCGCTCCTCGGCAAAGCGCTCGACGAGCGCGGCGAGCTGCCGTTTGTGCCGCTCTTCCTCCGCAGCCAGCGCCGCTGCCTGCGCCTCGCGCTCGGCCTGGCGGCCCTCCTGCCGGCCCCGCTCGCGTCCGGCCTCGAACGACCGGCGCGCTTCCTCCGCCGTCTGCTCGCTCCGATGCGCGGACCGGCGCGTGCCCGCTCGCACGCCGCTTTGCCCTTCCGCCCGCCGGCTCTGCCGCGCCAGCTTCTTCCGCCTCCACCCAGCCATCCCACGCGGGCAATGGCGGCGCACCGGGGCAGGCGGGATACTCGAAGACTTCGATCTCGCCGCCCGCGACCTTGCCTCGTGCTGCCGTCCGCTTGTCGCAAACTTCCCTTTCCGCGCGGTTTCTCCGCTGACCTCTCTCGGCTGCCGCAATTCTCTTCGCCCTGTTCCCTACTCCCTTGGCTACTCCCTGCTCCCTGCCTCTCTCACGCCAGCATCTCGTCGCCGGTCTCCAGCTTGAGAATCACCTTGCCCTCGGCTTCCAGCCGCCGCGCCAGGTTCAGAATCTCCTGCTGCGCCTGCGCCACTTCGCGCGAGCGCACCGGGCCCAGCACTTCCATGTCCTCCTTCAGCATCTCCACGGCGCGCGAGCTCATCGCTTTGAAGATCTGCGCGCGCAGCTCCTCGTTGGCGCCGCGCAGGGCCAGCGCCAGTTGCCGCTTGTCCACGCCGGAGACGATCTCGCGAATGGTCGCCGGCGGCACCGTGATCAGATCCTCAAAGGTGAACATCAGATTGCGGATGCTCAGCGCCAGTTCCGGCTGGCCCTCCTCGATGGTCTCCAGAATCTTCTTCGACTCTTCGGCATTCAGCCGGTTCAGCAGATCGGCAACCGCCTTGAAGCCGGAGTAGCTGCGCCGCGCCGTGTCGCCCACGCTCTCCAGCCGCCGGTGCAGAATCAGCGCCACCTTCTGCGCCATCTCCGGCGAAAACTGCCGCATCTCCGCCAGCCGCTGGATGGCGACCACCTTGTGCTCTTCGCTCAGGTTGTCCAGCACCATCGAGGCCCGCCGCGGATCAAGATGCGCCAGCACCAGCGCGATGGTCTGCGGATGCTCGGAGTCGAGCAGCTTGCCCAGCTGCTGCGGATCGGTGCGCTGCAGCTTGGCCAGATTGCCCTGCGCCGCCTCCTGCGAGCGCCGCACCAGCATCAGCAGGTCTTCGGCGCGCTGCTTGCCGAAGGCCTCCACCAGCAGGCGGCTGGCATAGTCCAGGCCGCCGTGCACCATGAAGTTCTGCGTGTCCAGCAGCTCCCAGAACTCCTCCAGCACCTCGGCCGAGAGCTCGGGCGTGATGCCGCGCAGGTCGGCCAGCTCTTCGGTGAGCTGCTGCACATCGGCTTCCGGCAGGGCGCGCAGAATCTCCTTGGCCAGTTCCTCGCCCACGGCCACCAGCAGGATCGCCGCCTTGCGCACCCCGGAGAGGTTCGCCGCCGGGCGGTGCCGCGCTGCTCCGCTCTCGATTCCCTGCTCCGCCAAGGCGAGTTCCTTTCCTGCCCAAGATCTGCCGCGAACCCTCAGTCCGAGTGAATCCAGCTCTGCAGCAGCCGCGAGCTCTGCGTCGGCTCGCGCTTCAGATGCGTGGTCACCTGCTCGAAGATCTCCTGCGATGCGCAGCCGCTCCGGATCGATCTCGCGCCGGCTCCGGCGGGCTCAACGCCGCCGCGGCGCCGCGGCTGCCGCCAGCTCCCGGCTCGCCGCCCTTTGCGTTGCCCGCGCACCGCCAGCGCGCGCGCCGGCGTGGCGAATCGCGGGCCGCACCGCAAAGGCCACCACCACCAGCAGACCCAGCAGCAGCGCGGCGTACTTCACCAGCACCGGCGAGTTCTCCGCCGCATTCAGCACTTGTTCGGCGACGGCGGCCGGCGGCTGCGGGCGATTGTCGTCGAAGGCCAGATCCTCGACCGTCACCACGTCGCCGCGCGATGCGTCGAAGCCCACCGCCGCCTGCGCCAGCGCGGTCAGGTTGCGCAGCTCGTCGGCCGAGCGCGGCTGCCAGACCGCCGCATGGTTCTTGCGTCGCCGGCTGCATCAGCCGGTCGTTCACCACGATGGCCGCGGTCAGCCGCCGCACCCGCCCCGGATTCTCCACCGATGCCGCACCGTCTTCGAAACGCCGTAGGTGCTGGACTCGCTCTTGGCGGTCTGCGGGCGGCGCGGTCTCGCTGCGGATAGACCGGCAGCGCCTGCGTGTTGGGCGCATTCGAGGCCGTGCCCGGAACCCCCGCGGCCACCGGCTGCGCGCCCGTCGTCTGCTCGGTGCGCTGCATCGAGAGCGTCGCCGTCTTGTCGGGATCGTAGGTCTCCTGCGGTCTCCTCGGTGGCCGTCGCGTCGTAGTCCAGCGTCACCGAGGCGCGCACGTTGCCCGCGCCGGTCACCGGCTCCAGCGTCGCGACCAGCTTGTCCTCCAGCGCCTGCTCGGCGCTCAAGCCGCATCGCTTCGGCGGTCTTCGGCCCCAGCGGCAGATTGCCGGCCGCATCCACCAGCACCACGCGGTCCGGCGTCAGCCCGTCGACCGCCGAAGCCACCAGGTTGCGAATCGCCTCCGGCTCGCCGTCGGCCAGCGAGCGGTGGCGCAGCTTGAGCACCACCGAGGCCTTGGCCGGCCGCTCCTCGTCGCGAAACAGCGAATCGTGCGGCAGCACCAGATGCACGCGCGCCGATTCGACGTCGGAGAGCGTGCCGACGGTGTGTTCGAGCTCGCCTTCCAGCGCGCGCTGATAGTTCACCTGCTCGTCGAACTCCGATCCCACCCAGTTCGGCTTGTCGAAGATCTCAAAGCCCAGCCGCCCGCTCTTCACGCCGCCCTTGGCCGCGGTCGCCAGGCGCGCCTTGTCCAGTTGCGCGGCCGGAACCAGGATGCCCGCGCCATCGGGCGTGGGCTCAAACGGAATCTGCGCCTGGGCCAGAATCTGCCCCATCTGGCGCGCATCGTCCGGGTCCAGATTCGACATACAGCGTGCGCCAGTCGGGGCGCAGCGCGTACCAGGTCAGCCCGCCGATCAGCGCCGACCAGCAGCAGCGCGCGCAATCGCCACCCAGCCGCGCTGCGCCGCGGCCATCTGCGCCCAGCGCACCCGCGCCAGTCCCCAATAGCCCGGACCACCGGCCGCCCGTTTGCAGCTTTCCCGGCGTTGCCGGCGGACTCTTTTCCAACTGTGTTCCCGTGGCCATGGTTCCCGTTTCTCGTCTAGCTTCCAGCTGCTGGCTTCTAGCTCGCTTCTCCAGACCTGCGAATCGTCCGCTGACCGTCCCTCATTTCCATCGCTCCCGCAAGTCGCTCAGCACAAGCTAGCTGGAAGCTAGAAGCTGGTAGCTGCACTTAGAACTGCATTCCCATCACGCTCTGGTAGGCCTGCACCGCCTTGTTGCGCACCGCCAGCGCCAGCTCGAAGGCCATGTCGCCTTCTCGGTGGCGATCATCGCCTGATGCACGTCCACGCCGGAGCCGGTCATCAGGCCGCTCACCGCCGCATTGGCCTGCGTCCTCGAGCTGATTCACCTGTCCCACCGCATCGGTGATCAGATCGGCGAACGGCGCCGGCGGACGCGCCTGCTGTTCCGCCCGCCGATGACGCAGCCCGCTGCGCCGGCGCTCGTAAGATGCCTGCGCCCGGGAATCGCAGCCGACGGCATTCGATCGCAGTCAACATCGTTCTCGCGCCTCCTTTGCCGCTTGCTCGCCTCGGCACTTTGCTTCCCGATTGCCATACTCCCTGATTCCCTGCTGTCCCTAGCGACTTCGCAATCTCCAGTGCCGAGGTGATCATGCCCTTCTCGGCCTGCACGGCGGAGCCGTTCAGGCCATATGCACGCGTCGCCCCCATCAGGTCCACCATCTCTGTGAGGGGATTAATGTCGGGATAGGCGACGTAGCCATCCGGCCCGGCATCGGGATGCCCGGGATCGTAGCGCTTGAGCGGCGGCGAGGGATCCTCGACCACCTGCGCGATGTGCACGCCCGGCGCCACATTGCGGCGCTCCCGGCAACGCGAGCAGCGGAGGCAGCGCCGGCGCGCTTGCATTTCCCGCACCGGCATTCGCAGTCGACGCGGGCATCGATCCGGTCAAGGATTCTGTCATCGAATCGAGAAAGCCGGGATCGCCTCCGTTGGCGGCGAAGACCACATCCTGCCGGCGATAGGGACCGCCCGTGGCGGTGCGCGTGGTCTCCGCATTGGCCATGTTGGCCGCCACCACCTCGGCGCGCATCCGCTCGGCCTGCATCGCCTCGCCCGAAGTCTCCATCAATCCGAACAGATTCATGTGTCACCCCTCCTCGCGTCTTGCCCGTTGCTTCGTGACTCGTGTTCGTGCTCATGTTCCGTATTCCCGGCTCACCTCATTCACTTGCTTCACTTGTCGGCATGAATGGCGTCCATCACGCGCTGGTACTCCTGGCGCAGCAGCGCCACGCCGGTCTTGAACTTCAGTTGCGCCTCGGCCAGGTTCAGGCTTTCGCGGTCGATGGAGACGTTGTTTCCGTCGGGCCGCGCAATCAGTCCGTCCACGTCGGTCACGCGCACCTTGCGCGGCGCGCTGTCCCCGGTCCACATCGTCCATGGCCTCCCGCATCTCGGCCTCGAAGTCCATGCCCACGGTGCGGTAGCCGGGCGTGTCGACGTTGGCCATGTTGGCCGCGGTCAGCTTGGCCTCGGCGGCGGCCAGATCCAGATAGCGCGCGATCTGGTCGCTCAATCGCGTTTCAATCTCCATGCTCATCGCACCTCCCTCGCATCGCCGCCCTGCCTTCCGCAACTGCCAAGCTCGCCGAACTCAGTTCACCGTCAAGCCCGAAGTCGATCTCCCGCGCGGTCAGCACCGGGTCGTCGCCGGCCAGAATCACGCCGCGCTCCAGCACATGCTCCAGTTCGCGCACATTGCCCGGCCAGTCGTGCGCGGCCAGCTTGGCCAGCGCTCCTCGATCCACGCGCTTCACCGGCGCATCCCGGCCCAGCTTCTGCAAGAAGTGATCCACCAGCAGCGGCAGATCCTGAGCGTGCTCGGCCAGCGCCGGCGTGCGGATGAGAAAGACCGCCAGCCGGTAGTAGAGATCGGAGCGGAAACCGCCCGTCTGCGCCTGCTGGGCCAGCGGCCGGTGCGTGGCGGCGATGATGCGCACATCCACCTTGACCGTCTCGTTGTCGCCCACCCGCTGCAGCTCGCCGCACTCCACAAAGCGCAGCAGCTTGGATTGCAGACGCCAGCGGCATCTCGCCGATCTCGTCCAGAAACAGCGTTCCCCCGTCGGCGGCCTCGATGCGCCCGGTGCGGCCCTGCACCGCGCCGGTAAATGCGCCGCGCGTGTGCCCGAAGAGTTCGGCTTCCAGCAGCGCCTCGGGAATGGCCGCGCAATTGATGGCGACAAACGGCTTGCGGCTGCGCGTCGAGAGCCGGTGCAGCGCCTCGGCCACCAGTTCCTTGCCCGAGCCCGTCGGCCCCTCGATCAGCACCGGCGTCATGCGCGGAGCCACCAGCCGCACGCGGCGGCTGACCTCGAGCATGCAGGGGGCATTGCCGACCAGTTCCGGCAGCCGCTCTGCGGAGTCCGGGCTCAGCCGCGGGAATGCGCCAGGCCCACCGCCAACGGGGATGGTCTTCTGCTCGCCCGCTTGCGCCTCAAGGACAACCGGCGCCGCCCCGTGCGCCGCAGCAGGCAGGATCAGCGGCAAGAGTTTCCGGCTGCGGTCACGGCGAGCGGCAGGTCGGACGCGGCGCGGGCCTGGCTCAGCGCCGGAGCCGCGTTCCACGCCGCGGTGTCGGTTTCCTGGCTGCGGCGCAGCGCGTAGAGCAAGTTCCTGCCGATAGGGCCCGCGCGGACTCTCGCCTGCGCATCGATCCCGCCGCGGTCACCAGATCCACTTCGGGAAAGCATCCTCTGAAGTCGCTCAGAAACTCGCTCAGATCGAGATCGGGCAGCCAGGAGTCGACGATCACCGCCTCGGGATGGCGCAGCTTCGGCCTCAGCCCAGGCCTGGGCGCCGCCTTCGGCCTCGCGCACCTGCCAGCGCAGGCCGGTGAGCACGTGCGCAGCCGCTGGCGGAAGCTGCGATCGGCGCTGGCCACCAGCGCGGTGCGCGGCCGGATGCGCGGATGGGTCGCGGGAAGAACGGGAACCGGAAATGGCTGCATCGAGGTCTCCTTATCGCCGTGTAGAATCGATGAAATGAATGAGTCAACCGCCGAACCTCAGTGCGCGGCGTCCATGGGAGGAGCAGATGGAACAGCGATCGGCGGTTCCTGAATCGGCAGGGGCATCGGTGCCGGCAGTTCGGCCTCGGAGGGCACCATGTAGCCCTGCCCGCGCACCGTCCGGATCAGGCGGCCCGGCGGCGGATCCTCCAGCTTGCGGCGAAGGTAGTTCACATAGACATCCACGATGTTGGTGGTCTGCGCCGGCTCCAGATTCCACACCGAATCCAGCAGCTCCACCCGCGAGACGCACTGCGCCGCGGTTGAGCATCAGGTGCTCCAGCAGCGCAAATTCCTTGTTGGTGAGGGCGAATCAGCCGCCCGCCGCGCCGCGCCGTGTGGTCCAGCCGGTCCAGTTCCAGATCGCCCGCGCGCAATTGCAGCCGCGTCTCCCGCTTGCGCCGCAGCAGCGCCCGGCAGCGCGCGCGCAGTTCATGCAGGCTGAATGGCTTGGTCATCAGGTCGTCGGCGCCCCGGTCGAGGCAGCGCACGCGCGTGTCCACTTCCTGCCGCGCGGTCAGCACCAGCACCGGCAGATCGGCATCCAGCACGCGCACCTCTTCGAGCACCTGCTCGCCATCCTTCACCGGCATGTTCAGGTCGAGAATGGTCAGGTCCGGCATCTCCTGTCGAAATGCCTCCACCGCCGCGCCGCCATCGTAGGCCAGGCGAACGCGATGTCCGTCGGCCTCCAGGCCGCGGCTCAAAAACAGCCCCAGCGCCTTGTCGTCTTCGGCAATGAGTAATCTCATGAGAGCCTTTCCATTACTCCGCGCCCTGTATCCTTGCGCCGTTCCTTCCGGGCTGACCTCGGAACGCTGCGAGCGCGCCTTTTCTCCACCTTCCCGCGAGGGAAGAGGAACTCAAGGCCGGAGCGAGAAAAGACTGAGAGGCGATTCCAGAATCGGGTCCAGGCGAACCAGGCGTCCGCCCGAGGGTGAACAAACGTTGATCTGTGACGGCAGACACAGAAAACCGGCGGGACCACGCAAATTCGCGGTTCGATCGTCGAGCGCAGAAATCCGGACTTCCGCCTTCCCGGTCGCATCGCGTCAAGCGGCTTTGCCGCGGCGAAGCCGCCTTCTCCTCGTACATCGCGGCATCGGCCCGCGCCAGCAGCTCCTTCATCTCCTCCCCGCCTGAGTGCGCTGCCAGCCCGAGGGAAGCATCCACGCTCAACTTGATGGCGCCCGGCTTGCCCTGCACTGTGTAGCTGCCGCAGATCCATTTGCGCAGCCGCACGCGTCTGCGCCTCCGCTTCCTCCAGGCCGCAGTCGAAGAGCAGGATGAATTCGTCGCCGCCCCACCGCCCGATCACGTCTGTCGCGCGGCAGGCAGACCTCAGTTCCACGCCGAATTGCTTCAACAACTCGTCTCCCGTCAGGTGCCCGTGATCGTCGTTCACTTTCTTGAAGCCGTCGATATCGATGATCGCCACGCAAAACGGCGTTCCGGCTGCGATCCTTTTCTCAATCTGGCCCTCCACATACAAACGGCTGCTCAACCCCGTCAACGCATCGCGCGAGGCGAGCTCTTCGGCCTCTTCCAGCTTGGTTTGATAACTCGCCACCTGCTCTTTCAGTTGATCCAGAACCGCTTTGCCTTCTGCCGTCATCCGCTCGATCGATGTCTTCAACTCGCGTCGCGCTCTTCTCGATCGAGCTCGAATCTCGGTCAGGTCGTCCAGACTGGCGATCGCTTTGAGCCGCTCCGTCACCTCGCTCATCTGGCCGGCGCAGCGCTGATCGCGGGCACCCACTGACTCGGCGGTCCGCGCCATCATGAGCAGCATTTCCTTCACTTCGCAGGCCTTCTGCTGATAGTGCCGGGCCGTCCCTCGGCCCCACTCTCGCAAATCTGCTCCCGCGCCCCGGCGTCGGTCGCCACAAGCGTCTCGCAGCTCATCTTCGCCGAAAGCCCCGACTTGAGCTCGCTGAGATTCCGCTTCAGCTCATCTCCCATTCCGGGCAGGCGTCCAGGCTGCAATTGCCCATTTCCAGCAATGCCGATCCATAGGCTTCGATGGCCACCGGAAGCAGGTCTCCTTCCTCTGGCTCCGCTTTTGCCGCTCGGATCCGCCTGCGGCGAATCGAGATACTTCTTCAACGAGATCATCGGTCCCCCCAGGGGCGGTCATTCGCAGCGCGCGTCCGCACACACCTTTCACTCTTCTCAATCGGCTGGAGCTACGATTTCCTTCAATGTCGGGCGGCGCCCCGCGGGGACTCCGAGATTGACAGGGTTCGTCGCTCATGCAAACCTCACGTGAGGCGGAATGGAGAACGGGAAGAAAAGCTGCGCCTCACTTCCCTCGTCGCGGCCGGCTCGAATGCAGAGTGCGGTTATGCGCGCTTTTTGGCTATCTTTGCGTCGCGAACGCTGTTATCCTCAGGGGATGCAGTGGTCAGATTACTAAAGTGTACCCCGTTGCTCTCAAGAATCCTACAAAAGCGTTATCGCCCTTTCCTGAGAAATCACCGATTCTGTCAAATGGACTAAGTGCTGCGGCACGAACGCGCACGATTGGAGTGCCTTGGTTGACTGGAGCAAACTTCCCGATTTAGGTGCGGTTGCACTACTAACAATTAGCGTTTGCGTCCGTTGCGCGGCATGGGCGGACTGCGGTTTCTGGTATCTGGCTCATCGGCTGGATCATGATCGCCCTCCATTTCGCGGCTTCTGCGTTCGTTTCCGCGCCCGGAATCTGGGGCAACCTTGCCCTTTTCATCGGTATTTCGTCCCTTGCTGCCGGCGGCGTGCTCTTTATCTGGGCAGCTGTTCCCTATCGCGAGCAAACCTCCAGCCGGTGGATGTTTGCCGTGCTCTTGGGAACCTATACGCTCTATCTTGGCCTTCTCGTCATCGACCCGGTGGCATCCTGGGCGTTGACCCCGGCAGCAGTGCTGATCGGGGCGTTACCCCTTGCCATCGCGCTCCTTTCCCTGCCGCCGGTTCAGGCATCCGCTACGCTGGGCAATTGTTCTCCTCAACGTGGGCCTTTCGATTTTCCTGGTCATCTTCCAGCACCGGCCTGCCAACGGCGTAGACCTCGCTTTGAATGCGGTGTTTCTTCACCATCTACCTCGGCTGCGGCATCCACTTCTGGTACGCCTACCGGCGCGGCACTGCGGGAGCCCTCATCACCATCGCCGGCTTTTTTGCTTGGGCGTCTGTCTTCGTCGTCGGACCATGCATTTTTGCGTTTTTCCCCAATGTCCATCTCGAAAGCGAGGTCTGGAATCTGCCCAAATACGTCGTCGCCGTGGGCATGATCTTACTGCTTCTTGAAGAGCAGCTCGAACACAAGCAAATACCTGGCTCTGCATGACGAGTTGACAGGCCTGCCCAATCGCCGCCTCTTTCAGGATCGCCTGGCGAGCGCCATCGAGCGTGCCCGGCGCAACGGGTCGCAAGCCGCGCTCCTCCTCGTCGACTTGGACCGCTTCAAGCAGGTCAACGATACCGTCGGCCATCACGCCGGCGACGAGCTGCTGCGGCACGTGAGCAATCTCTTCACCGGGCGGGTGCGCCGCTCTGACACCGTGGCGCGAACCGGCGGCGATGAGTTCTCCCTGATTCTTGAAGAACCCATGAGCCGCGCGGACGCCGTGCGTGTGGGCCAAACCCTGAAGAAGCTCCTCGAAGATCCCTTCGAGTTCGAAGGACACTCTGTGCGTGTGGGCGCCAGCGTGGGCATCGCCGTCTTTCCCGACGATGCATCGGATGCGGAATCCCTTTGCATCGCAGCCGATCTGCGCATGTACGCCGGCAAGAATGCATCCAATAAACCAACCCCGAGCCGCGCGCGAAAGATCGTTGTTTCGGAATCAAGCCGTCCCCCGCGTCAGCAACACCATGCCGTTGTGAATGTGCAGCCTGGCTTGCAGCCTGCGGAATAAAGAAACGCAAGCCGTTTCTGCGCCTGATGTCCTGTCCCAGAAGTTTGCATCGGAATTGTCCGGTCATCCTGAGCGAGTCCCGGCGTGCCGGGACGAGTCGAAGGACCTGCATTCGGGGCTCTCAATTTAAGGTACGAACTTCTGCGACACCACACCAAAAGCGAATGGCCAAAATCCTTTTCCGAGCGCTTCATTTCCCTTTCGCGTCGGTAAGTTGTAGGATTTTGACGGATGGGCCGGAAGATACCGGCCTCCTTCACGAGGCATTGGGAATCCCATGAATCGCAAGTTTTCGCGCTCCAGCCGCAATCGCACGCGGCGTCCTGCTCTGGCCAATGGCTTTACGCTGATGGAATTGCTCATCGTCATCGCCATCATCCTGATTCTGATGTTGATGGCCATACCCACCATCGGCGTGATGAAAATCCACGCCAACGAAATCTCGGCGATCAACTCCGTGCAAGCCATTATCAAGGCCCAGATTCAGTACGAGACTTCCTTCCCGGCCAACGGTTTCGCCTGCTCGTTGTCCTCTCTCGGCGGTGACCAGGCCTCCGGTCTGCCCACGCCAACGTCCGCGCAGTTGATCCAGGCCGATCTGGCCGCCGGCTACAAGTCGGGTTACATCTTCAACATCACCAACTGTTCCAAGGTCACGGTTGCCGGCACAGACCGCATCACCGGGTTTGAGGTCACCGCGGTTCCGGAGGCGGTGGGAAAGACGGGCAATCGCGGTTTCTGCAGCGACCAGAATGGCGGCTCGCCGAAGTACGATCCGGCTGGCGGCACCAACTGCACGCAACTGCTGCAATGACATTCGCCACCCTCCGGCGGCGCGCCCGTGGTCCAGTCCCGGCCCGCGCCGCATTGGCCCTGCTTGTTCTTGGTGGTTGCGCAATCCCGTGTTTTGGCCAGGCATCGCCGCCTTTTTCCGCGCACGACGTGGCTCAACGCGTTGACCGCCATTACGACCAGTTGCATTCTCTCAAGACGAGCTTTACTGAAAACTACGCCGGGCTCGGTACAACACGGAGCGAGAGCGGCATTCTTTTGCTGCGCAAGCCGGGCCGGATGAAGTGGGAATACAGCTCGCCGCCAGGGAAGATCTTCCTGCTCGATGGCAAATACGCGTGGTTCTACACCAAAGGCGATGTGCAAGTGCAGCGAATCCCGGCCAAGGAGTTGGACGATTTGCGCTCGCCGTTGCGATTCTTATTGGGCCGCGCGCAGCTCGAAAAGGAGCTGACCGGCCTGACGTTGGCCACCGCACCGAGCGGCTGCTTTACACTCAGCGGCCAGCCCAAGGGCCAGGAGAAGCGCGTGACGCGGCTCTCGCTGACTGTGACTGTCGCTGGCGTGATCACCGCCATTGAGGTGGAAGAGGCCGACGGCGCGATCACCCGGTTCACGTTCACAGAGGAGCAGCCTGATGCCCCGATTCCCGCAGAGGCTTTTCACTTTACGCCGCCTCCTGGCGTGCCGGTAGTCGACGCCATGCCGCCGGTGTAGCTAGTGTCCCGGGTCTAAAGTTTGTATCAAAAAGAAATTGTCTTCCTGAGCGAGTCCCGGCGTGCCGGGACGAGTCGAACGGGGACCTGCATTTCGGGGCGCTCAATTTAAGGTACGAACTCCTGATTCACCACACTCGAGACCAGCAACCGCGGCACTCGCTCGTTCGCCTCAAACGGCAGCCCATCGGCGCATGTCACCACTCCGTGTGATTCGGCGCACTGACACGATCCCCCACAGGACTATCCTTCGGCTGTCGCAAAGCAGGCCCCTGTTTTGTCCCTGCAGGTTGGCATCGGTAAAGGAGTATTCAAATGAGTAACGCCACGCTTGATAGAGCCGTTCGAGTTTGCCGCGCTAAAAGCCCATTCCACTTCCTCGCAACAATCCTTCTCGCCTTCTTCGCGCTGTTGCTCTTTGGCAGCTTGGCGCCGGCATCGGCTCAGGATGCCAAGCCGGCGCCCCCGCCGACCGCTCCTTCGGCGGGCAAGGCTCTCGTCTACCTCTACCGCGTGGGAAGGATTACCGGTTCCGCTTCCCATGACCACCTCTACGTCAATGGCGTTTATCTGGCCTATCTGAAGAGCGGCGAATATGCGGGAACGGAGGTGGGTCCAGGCACAGTGGTCGTGACCGGATTGCCGGAAATGTACACTGTCGACATTTTCACGGCGGCCGGCTCTGCGATCACCGACGCCACAAGGAAGGAGAACGAGAGGATTCGGTTCGAGGCGGAAGCGGGTAAGACCTACTATCTGAAATGGACGTCGGGGACGATGGGTACGGGCATCAAAGTCACGCAAACGGACCCCGCGGTTGGAGCCAAGGAGATGAGCAAGCTGCATCTCGCCAAACCCGTCGAGCAGCCAACCGACAAGAAGAAAGAAGAACCGAAATAAGTTCCCACGCGTTCTACTTGCTGGGCTTCGCTGGAGCGCTGACCGGGGCCGGGTGGGAGCCTTCCAAAACGGAGTGGGAGTTTGTGGAGCGCACAAAGAGAACCACGAGAGTGATGGAGGTGCACATGAAGATGATTGCCGACCAGGTGGTGAGACGGGTGAGCACATTGGCCGCTGCGCGAGGACCGAATGCGGTCTGCGAACCCTGGCCGCCGAAGGCGCCGGCAAGATCGGCCGAGCGGCCCTGCTGAATGAGCACAACGCCGATCAGGAAAAAGCACACAATCACGTGCACGACAATCACAAAATAGAAGAGAATCTGCATTTCTAAGCCACTTTCCAAGCGGGTCCGGTAGCTGGCGCAAAAGCGCCGTAGGCCCGAACGCGAAGATCTTTGGTGCGGAAGAGGGGACTTGAACCCCTATGCCTTTTGGGCGCCACCCCCTCAAGATGGTGTGTCTGCCAATTTCACCACTTCCGCAAGTTCCGTACCTCTGCAAGTATACCAAATACTGAATCGCCAGATACTTCACGGGAGGTCTGCCGCAGGGCAATTGCATGAAGGAGATTCATTGACTCCAATGGTTCCGATATCCCCGCGTGGTTCCGATCTGCCCGCGCCGTAGGCGCAATGTTCGTTAGCCCAGCGTTTCAACGCTGGGAAAGCGGACCAAAATAGGTCCCGCAGCCCCCTAGGGGCGGCGCAAGGGGGCAGTGCGGCCAGGACTGCCCGTTCATGCGGTTGCCCTGCGGCCTGCCGCGGCGAGGAGGAAGCGGCCGCGCGCGGGTATACACTCATCGCAAGCCTATGCGCGCCGTTGCGTTGTCTTCCCTGCTCTTCATCGCCGTTCCGGCTCTCGTTTGGGGCCAGAGTCCAGCAAGTCCTCACCAGGCACCTATGAAACCAAAAGCGCCAAATCCCCAGGCGGTCCATGCGTCCGCCATCGTCATCGATACCCACGCCGACACGCCGCAGCGCTTCCTTGACGAGCATTTCGATCTCGGTGATCCGCTCAATGGCGGCGACTTCAACCTGGAACCGCACGCAAGGGAAATCTGGGCGCGGAGTTCTTCTCCATTTGGGTCGATCCGGCCCGTTTCAAGGGCCAATACGCGCACCGCACGCTGGAGTTGATCGATTCCGTGAAGCAGCAGGTGGCGAAGCATTCCGATCGGATGGAACTGGTGACTTCGGCCGAAGGAATCGAACGCGCGCACCGGGAGCACAAGCTGGCTGCGCTGATGGGGATCGAGGGCGGTCATTCGATTGAGGACTCGCTCGGGCTGCTGCGCCAGTACTACGCCCTGGGCGTGCGCTACATGACGCTCACCTGGATGAACTCCAACGGATGGGCCGACAGTTCGGGCGACATCGACGACAAGACCGTGCCGCACACCGAGCAAGGGTTGAACGAGTTCGGCAAAGACGTGGTGTACGAGATGAACCGGCTGGGAATGATGGTGGACGTGTCGCACGTCTCCGACCGCACGTTCTACCGGACGCTGAACATTTCGCGTGCTCCGGTAATTGCATCGCACTCCTCGGCGCGGGCGCTGTGCGATGCGCCGCGGAACATGAGCGACGACATGCTGCGCGCGATTGCCCGTTACGGCGGGCCAGACTCGAAGGGCGGCGTGGTGATGGTGAATTTCTACTCCGGGTTTCTGTCGCAGGCCTACCGCGACGCGCAGAAGGCGATGGAGCCGGAGGTGCACAAGGAGATTGACGCGCTAAAAGCGAAAAACAAGGCCGAGGGCAGAGAGGCGCGCGCAAGCCGAGATCGACAAGCTGCAGCGGCCGTCTGCCGACCGGATTCCGCGGCCGCCGCTTTCCGTGCTGATCGACCACATCGACCACATCGCCAAGGTGGCGGGCGTGGATCACGTGGGGCTCGGATCGGATTTCGATGGCATCAATGGCCAATTGCCGGAGGGGATCGACTCGCCCGCCGATCTGCCCAAGATCACCGCGGCGCTGATGGCGCGGGGCTATTCCGCTGAGGATTGCCGCAAGATTCTGGGTGGAAATCTGCTGCGCGTCTTCCGCGAGGTGGAGCAGGTGTCGAAGCAATTGCAGGCCGAGAACCGGCCGCGGATCACAGAGAAGCAGCCGTTCGACAAGCCGTAGAAACAGTGACAGCGGCCGGATCGGGATCAGAGCAGAATTGCAGCGGACAGCGCTGCAGACTGGATGCGGCTGCAACGACAGGCCTTGATGCCTGCAATCGCCGCGGTCTCGCACCTTATACTGATTCTTCGCTCAATTCCCTTCCCGGAGAATGAAAAATGAATTCTCTGTACCGGCGGTTTGCCGTCCTGCTTAGCAGCGGCATCGTTGGTTTTCTCTGGTTTCAGCCCGCGCCCAGGACGATAAGACGGCTGCGAATCTAACCGCCTGCGGTCACCGAGAAGACCGCTAAAGCCGCCGAGCCGGCGCCGCCGGCCGATTCGACCACGCAGGGCTCGATCGACGTGGGCGGGCAGCACATTGCCTACACCGCGATCGCCGGGACCGTCACGGTGGGCTCGACCGACGCGCAGGATGCGCAGCTTGGGGCGGACGGAAAACCGCAGCCGGGAAGCCAGCTGGCGCTGAGCGAGCCCAAAGAGCCGAAGGATGCGCCGCCCGTCGCACGCATGTTCTATGTGGCGTACTTCAAGAAGGACGCGAAGGCCGAGGACCGGCCCATTACGTTTTTCTATAATGGCGGACCTGGCAGCTCAACGGTGTGGCTGCACATGGGATCGCTGGGGCCGAAGCACGTGGTGACTGCGGGCGACACGCATCTGCCCGCCGCGCCCTACACCATGGTGGACAATCCAAATTCGCTGCTCGATGTGAGCGACCTGGTGTTCATCGATATGCCCGGAACCGGCTTCGGCCGCCTGATGGGCAAGGACGCCGAGAAGAGCTTTCTGGGGCGTGGATGGCGACGCGGACGCGTTTGCGCGCTTCATTGCGCGGTTCATCACCAAGTACGGCGCGCTGGAACTCGCCCAAGTTCATCTTTGGCGAGAGCTACGGCACCACGCGCTCCGCGGTGCTGGCCGATCTGCTGGAAAACAAGTGGAACATCGACCTGAACGGCGTGATTCTGCTCTCGCAGATCTTCAACTTCACGGCCGACATCGATCGGCCGAGCAGCAATCCGGGCGTGGACCTGCCCTACGTGCTGGCGCTGCCCACTTTGCGGCCACGGCGTGGTACCACAAGAAGCTGCCCAAGCAGCCGGCTGCGCTGGAGCCGTTTCTGAAAGAGGTCGAAGAGTTCGCCATGGGGCCGTACGCGCATGCGCTGGCGCTGGGCACCGATCTGAGCGACAGCAGAAAAGCAGCAGGTGGCGGAAAAGCTGCACGAGTACACGGGCTTGCCCGTGGCCTATTTGCTCAAGGCCAACCTGCGCGTGAGCGGCGGCGAGTTCGAGAAGACCCTGCAGGACGATGAGGATTTGACGACAGGGCGCCTGGATACGCGCTTCTCCGGGCCCAACCTCGATCCGCTGAGCGAAAATGCGGAGTACGATCCGCAGAGCGGCGGCGATTTCGTCGGCCTATGTCTCGCTGTTCAATGGGTACGTGCGCCGCGACCTGAAATATGGCGAGGGACATGACGTATCTGCCGGAGGTCGTACGGCGAGAGAGCACTGGGACTTCAAGCACGACGGCAACCCGGTAAGCGTGAACGTGGCTCCGGACCTGGCCGAGGCGATGAAGACCAATCCGCGACTGAAGGTGATGGTGAACGGCGGCTACTACGACCTGGCGACGCCGTTTTTTGCCGCACAGTACGAGGACAAGCATCTGCCCATTCCGCAGTCGCTGGCCAAGAATATCGAATACGACTGGTACGAGTCGGGGCACATGGTGTATGTGCGCGACGAGTGCGTCAAGCAGCTTCACGACCGCGTGGCGGCTTTCATCAAGAGCGCGGATGGCCCCCAATAGGAAAGGACTCGGGCCAGAGTGCAACGAAGCGCCACTCGGACCTCAAAAGTTTAGCAAAAGAGTGCCGGCGATCCAGTAATCGGCTGTCGCAGCGGGGTGTGTCGTTCGTCACTGATTCCTGCCGAGGCAGAGTACTTGTGCATCTCTCATCCGACTGACGCTCCGCCGCAGTGTATGGTAAGATTTTGTCTGCCCAGCCACCTGCGCGTGGCGCCGCCCGCCACCTCCTCGAGGTGCACTCATGCAATCAGCCTGAAGCAACTGATGCCCCCTGGACCTGGGCAGATCTTTTAAGCTCTTATCGCTTTTGGGGGCTCTTTGCAGCTTCGTTCTCTCCGCATCGGCTTAGCAGGCCCCATTTCTTTTGTCTATCAGCGTTACGATCGACCATGAGGGAAGTCGAGACAGGTTCACCATCACTGGCTGATTTGGGTTCCGCTTGCGTTGGTGCTGGCCTGGGTAGCGATTCGCACTCGGCCTAAGCTCGTGTTGATGATTGTCGCGGGACTGGCCGGGGCCGCCATGCTGGTATCGAAAATTCCGGAGCCTCCCAGCCAGCTAGGCTTGTCTATCAATCGCTTTTGTTCCTATATTGAGCGGACTGATCTCCATTTTGTTTGTTGCCGCTTGCCGGGCACGTGGAGCGGTCCTGATCGCTTTGGTCGGCATTGACTCGACGTGGTTGAATCCGCTTTAGGGGTCGCGATACTGAGCCCGGTCGTCACTCGGGATTTCGGATCATCGAGCGGGGCTGGGCGGTCTTCTATCTGTTGGCGGCATTGTTGTTCTCATTCCGATCGAGGGGAGCTGTTCTCCATTGCTCCGCCGGAGCGGGGCCGTCTTTGCGCGTGCCGGTGAACGAAGCCCGGTTGCCGCTCTCCTCAGTTGGTTTGTGCCCTTCTATCTGGTGTATTGGCTTTACCGGATTCACGGCGAAGAAGCGTATGTGAAACCGTCGCGGAAGCTTCTTTCGCCGCGCGCTGCGGCATGGATTTCGGTCATTCCGCTGGTAGGCGATTTGTTGATTCCCTTCATGCTCTCAACGCTGGCCGACCACAATAACGAAGTGTCTGAGGCTCCGGAAGCCCTCGCGTTCAACGCCCGTGGGCGGCATTCCTGTGGTGATTGCTCTTTCCGCCGGTCGCAATCGGAATCATCCAGGCGAAGCTGAACGAGCTGGTAGCGCGGCAAGCCCACATGGAATCCGAGCTTACCGTTTAAGACCCGGTAAAGCGGGGACGGGCACGCTGTTCGCGGGGCAATAGAAATCGCGCGCAGATGCCGGCCCCGCCAAGTAAGTCGCTCGGACGGGGATCAGAACCCTATCGGCGCCCGTAAGCGGCTTGGCGTAGATGAATGCGGGGCGGTGACGCGCGTAGTAATGCTCTTCCCTGCCCTTGCGCAGGTAGCCGCGGCCTTCGTAGAGGCGAATGGCGGCCGAATTCTCCTGATCGACATGAAGCCATATCGAGCGGGCGCCTGCGGCGCGAGCGGAGTCCTCGATCCGGCGCAGAAGCTCCAGGGCGATGCCACGGCGACGCGAAGCCGGGTGTACTTCGATGGTCTGGATGTAGGCGACGGTGCCTTTGGGCATGGTGGTCCACTCCACGATGGCGAAGCCGGCCATCGCTTTCTTCTCTTCCGCGATCCAGGTGGCAGCTGGGAGCTTCGAACCAACTGACGCATCCAGGCGCGGCTAAAGCGGACGGGCGGCTCGAAGCAGAGTTCTTCGACGGCGTAGAGCGCGGCGAAATCATCCGTTTTGTAGAGGCGATAGAGCATCGTGTGATTGACCCACTACTACAGCGTGTTTCAAAAATCGGTTTTGTAACAAGGGCACGGCTTTAGCCGGGCCGAAAATGCAGGAAAGAACATGGGGCTTTAGCCCCTGCGGAACGGCACCTGGGATCTACACAACCATTTTTGAAACACCTGTAGAACAAAGAGCCATCCTCGTAGCGGGGATGGCCCTTGCGCATCGTGAAGCGGAAAGCTTACACCTTCGCTTCGAGATCCGCGATCACGTCGAAGAAACGCTGATCGAGCTTGCGGTTGGTCGCGATGGCCTCTTTGATCGGAATATCGGTGATGTCGGTGCCGTGCAGCACGGCGATGCGGCCCCACTTCTTCTGGTGAACCATGTCGATGGCGTGCAGGCCGTAACGCTGGCCGAGGAGCGGTCGAAGGCTGTCGGAACGCCGCCGCGCTGGGTGTGGCCCAGATTCACGGAGCGGGTTTCGTAGCCGGTCTTCTTCTCGATCAACTCGGCGAGCGCTTCGCCGATGCCGGATAGACGCACGTGGCCGAAGGAGTCGACTTGTTGCGAGCCGATGACCTGGCCGACCTCGGGCAGATGGCAGCCCTCGGCAACAACGACGACGCCGTAGTGCGTGCCGTGATCGTAGTTGTACTTGAGCAGAGCGCAGACGTGGTCGATGTCGATTTCTTTTTCAGGAACGAGAACGACGTGAGCGCCGCCGGCGATGCCCGAGGCATAGGCGATCCAGCCAGCATCACGGCCCATGACTTCAATGACCACGACGCGATTGTGCGAGTCGGCGGTGGTGTGGATGCGATCGACGGCCTCGGTGGCGATCATGACTGCTGTGTCGTAGCCGAAGGTCTGGTCGGTCCCGCTGATGTCGTTGTCGATCGTCTTGGGAACGCCGACGGCGTTCACGCCGTTCTCGCTTAAGAAGAGCGTGACCGATTGCGTATCGTCGCCGCCAAGCGCAATGAGCGCGTCGATCTTGTTGAGCTTGAGGACTTCCTGCACCTTGTCGATGCCGCCGGGAATCTTCTTCACGTTGGTGCGCGAGGAATGCAGGATGGTGCCGCCCTTCAACTGGATTCCGTCGGTGTTTTCCAGCGTGAGCGGAATAGAGTTGTTATCCAGCACGCCCCGCCAGCCGTTCAAGAAAGCCGATGAACTCGTCGCCATAGTGGTTGATGCCTTTTCTCACCGCCGCGTAAATAACCGCGTTCAATCCGGGGCAATCGCCGCCGCCGGTCAATAAAGCAACTCGCATCGTTGCATCTCCTCGTAAGAGCAGTCCGTAATTCAGAGTTCGCAGTCCACAGCTCTCAGAACCGACTGTTGGGCGCGGGTCTGAAATGTAGCGCGCAGTATTTACCGGAGGCGGAGAGAATCGCCGGCCTCAACGCCCTATCCAGTGTATCGCGCTCCTGTCAACGGGAATCGTGATGCGGCTCACGGGTCCAGGGCAATCGCATGAACATCATTTGAACCCGAGGAGTTCGGCACGGTAGTTGTCGGAGGTGGCGGCGATGAGTCTTCGTGCTTTGACGCTGCCTTTGCGTTTGATGGGATCGAGGCGGATGAGGTTGAGGGTGATGTGTTTGAGGAGGGCCAGGTTGTGGGCGGCGTATTTGCTGCGGGCGCGCATCTGGTCATCGTTGAAGATCACATCCATAACCCAGTGGAGTCGGTTTTCTACCGACCAGTGGGAGCGGATGATATGTGCCAGGCGCTCGGCATCTGGGGCTAAAGTGCTGATGTACAGGCGTGTCTCTCGCTGAACGGCTTGACCCATCTGCCGTTCAGCTTCGAGCACGGCAAAGCAGCGCAGCCCTTTCCATAGTTCCGGTTCGGCCAAGCACTCCAGTTGATCGAAGGCATAACAGCGGCGGATTTCGATACGGCCATGATCCTTCTCCACGGTTTCGGCAAACGAGTGCAGGGTCCAATCGGGCGGGTGGGCGCGAAAGCTACGCCAGAAGTCCCGGATCGATTCGGCCAACAGCGGTTGGTTGTCTTTGACCGCCAGAACATAGTCAGCGCCGCGATCCTGGATCAGTTCGGCAATCTCGGTCTGCGCGCCGATCGCATCGATCGTTACCGTGCAGCCGCGCAGCGCCAGCGTAGACAACAACTCGGGGATGGCCGTAATCTCGTTGGATTTTTCCCTGGTGGCCCGCTGGCCCAGTACCAGGCCTGCCCCGGCGGCAAAGGCAGAAACCAGGTGCAGCGCGGTGGCGTCCACGCCGCCCGAACGCCGGCTGGTCTTGCCGTCGATGGCCACCGTCTCGCCGCCCAGAACTGGCAATATGCTCGAAACCCAGCGCCGGAAGGCGGCCTCGAACTGTCCCGGATCGATCAGCCCGAAGATGCGCCCGAAGGTGTCGTGCGCGGGGATGCCATGTTTCAGCCGAAGATACTTGCGCAGCCAATCCAGCTTCTCCTTGGCCCACAATTCGATCTCGACAAAAGTTTCCGCGCCCACCAGCACCGCATTTACCGCGACCACCAGCAATTCCACCAGATCGTGCTGTACCTTGGCCTTCTGCCGTGGATCGTCAATCGAAACAAACACCTCTGCCAGCCGCAGCCCGCCCACTGCTTCCATATCAGCCTCCTGGAAACAGCACACCTGCGCCCCAGCTCAGGCGCCAGTATCAACATGGATTACCGTATCCGCCTAGCTACCTCACGTTCATGCGATTGCCCTGCTCACGGGTCGCCGTGCAAGCAATTCCGTTTTGGGCTCAGGCGCGGCAGAGTGGTTCAATATGGTATGCACGAAAGTGGCGCCATATACCTGCTTGCATTTGTCGGCCTGGTTGTCGCTGTGCTGCTGGTGCTGCTGCAGTTGACACGGCTCGGATACCTCATCCGCGCGACAATTCCTGACCGCCCCCGCCAACGGATGTTCATCGCCTCGGTCTCGTTCTTGATCACCTTTATCGGCGTGCGCGTCCTGGTTCACCGGATCGCCAATCATGAGGGACACATGCAGTGGGTGATGGTGCGCGGAATGCACATTCACCACCTGGTGTGGGGCATTCTGATTCTGCTCCTGGTGGGTTATGGCTGGTTGCTGGATCTGGGGTGGTCACACTCGCCGATGTCGATGTTCTTTGGGCGGCTGATGGCAGTGGGTTACGGTGTGGGAGCGGCGCTCACGCTGGACGAGTTTGCCTTGTGGTTAAGCATGGAGCCTGATGCCTACTGGACGCGCGAGGGCCGTTTGAGCGTTGACGCGGTGGTGATCTTCGGCGGAGTGCTGGCGGTGGGAGCGTGGGGCGCGCCGTTTTTCAGGGCTCTGAAGCGGATGTGGGGCAAGCGTGTGGTCGGTGCGTATAGGGATGGGCCGGCTCAGCCCGCCGATTCGCCGCGCGCGGTTGCTTCGTCGGCGTAAAGTTCGGCGATCACCGCCGCATATCGCGCCGTGAGGACGCGGCGCTTGAGCTTCATCGAGGGAGTGAGCTCTCCGGATTCCTGGGTCCATTCGTCGGCGACGATACGGAAGCGCTTGAGGGTTTCAAAGTTGGCCAGTGTGCCGTTGACCTCGCGAACCAGCTCGGCGTAAAGCGCAATCACACGCGAGTCGGCCACAAGCTCGGCGCGGGACTGGGCCTCAATGCCGTGATGGCTTGCCCACTCCTCAAGTGCCGCGAAGTTAGGCGCGATGAGCGCACAGATGAACTTGTGACGATCGCCCACGAGCGCGGCATGCGCAACCAGCAGGTTGTTCTTCAGCCTGCTCTCGATAGGCTGCGGCGCGACGATCTTGCCGCCGGAGGTCTTCAGCAACTCCTTCTTGCGATCGGTGATGAAGAGGAAGCCGTCGGCGTCGAGATGGGCAATGTCGCCGGTGCGGAACCACCCATGGCTGTCGAGGCACTCGGCGGTTGCGGCGGGTTTGTGCCAGTAACCAGCGAAGACCGAAGGCCCGCGAACCAGCAACTCACCGTCCTCGGCGAACTTGAGTTCGATATTGGACAGTGGCACGCCGACGGAGCCCATGCGGTGGCGGATGGGCGTGTTCAGAGCAATAACGGGCGAGGTTTCGGTGAGGCCGTAACCCTCCCAAAGCGCAATGCCCGCGGCGGCGAACCACCGCGCGGTGTCGATCCCCAGGGGCGCGCCCCCTGAGACAAAGATTCTGACGCGCCCGCCGAAAGCCTCGCGGACCTTGGAATAGACCAGCTTGCTGGCCAGTTTCCACAAGATCGACTTCGGCTGGCGGCCATCGAAAACCGTATCGGCGAAGCGCGAGCCAAGATGGATGGCCCAGGCCAGCAGCCGCTTCTTGACCGGCGATTGCCCGGCCTTTTGCTCGACGGCCTGGCGGATTTTCTCATAGACGCGCGGGACCCCGACGATGACCGTGGGCCGCACCTCGCGCATGGCTTGCGGCAAGCTTGTCGAATTGCGAACAGTAGGCCACCTGTGCGCCGAAGTTGTACATCACGTAATCGAGAACGCGCGCGGTCACGTGCGAAAGAGGCAGAAAGGAGATGCAGGCGTCAGTGGAATCAAAATCGAAATCCACGGGAGCGTAATTCTGATTGGCGGCGATGTTGCCGTGGCTTAGAGCAACGCCCTTGGGTTCCCCTGTCGTGCCTGACGTGTAGATGAGCGTGGCCAGGTCGCGGGGCTCGACGGAGCGAACCAGGGCGTCGAAGACAGGATCGCGCTCCGCCCCGAGAACATCGGCATCGTCGATCAACTCGCTCATGGCGATGGCGCCCTCAGGGGCGGGAGAATCCATCATGACGATGTGTTCCAGCTGAGTTCGCCCGCGGACCGAGTTGAGCTTGTCGAGCTGCGGCCGGGTGGAAACCACGGCGATGCGGCAGCCCGCGTCGCGCACCTGCTCCGCAATCTGCTCGCCGGTGAGGGTGGGATAGAGGGGTACATCGGCCGCACCAATGGCCAGCGCCGCGAAGTCCGTAATAGCCCACTCCCAGCGATTCTCACTGACCAGGACGATGCGGTCACCCTTCTTCGCGCCCAGCTTCAGAAAGGCCGTAGCCAGCGCGCGGACCCGCTGATAAATCTGATCGGAAGAAATCGGGTGCCACTGGCCGAACTCGTCCTGCCATAGGACAGCGCGCGGATTGCCGGCCGCGGCAATGCGAACGAAGAGATCGTTGACAGTCGATATCGGAGGAACAGGGGTCATTGCGTTTTCAATGGGAACGGGGAATATCCTAACACCCAGGCCTTGAAGAGTGTACCAAATCAACGAGGGAACAGGGATCGGGGAACAGGGATCGGACTGCAGCCCTAAGCTATCGGCTCTCAGCTTCTTACGCTCGGACCGAGCCACCTTCGGTTGTTGGGTGAAGGCACGACGATTCATTCGCCGATCGGGGAATTCAGCGGCAATTGCACACGCTCTGGCGAATTCAGGGATGTCGCGATGGGCTGCGCGGATTGATGCGAAATATGCGGACAGCGGAGATTTGAGGAGCCCGGCGGGCGCCGGACTCCTCATGATCTGTTACGGCAGCGAGTAGATGGTTTGGATTACTTTGTCGGCGACGACCTGGGGTAGTGGAGCGTAAGAGAGAGTGGAGACTTCGCTCTCACCGGACTTGATGCACCAGCTAAACAGGTCCTTCATGACCTTTTCATTCGCCATATTCTTTGGCTGCGTGGGAATGAGGAGATAGGTGAAGCTGGAGACGGGATAGGCGGTGGGGCCGGGAGCGTTGGTGATGGAGACGCGGTAGTCGGCGGGAATCTTGGCTGTTGCCGCAGCGGCCGTCACGCCATCGATCGAGGCCTTGAGGAATTTCCCGTCTGCGTTCTGCACGTAGCCGAAGTCAATGTGGTTTTGCAAAGCATAAATCAACTCAACGTAGCCGATAGCGCCGGGTAGCTGGCGCACGTAGCCAGCCACGCCCTCGTTCCCTTTTCCGCCCACGCCGGTCGGCCAGTTGATCGATGTGCCCTTCCCCGGACCGCTGGCCCACTCTTTGCTGACCTTGCTCAGGAAGTCGGTCCAGATGAAGGTCGTGCCGCTGCCGTCGGAGCGATGAACAACGATGAGCTTCTGGTCTGGAAGATGAACTCCCGGATTGTCCTTGGCGATGGCCGGATCGTTCCAGTTCGTGATCTTGCCCAGGAAGATGTCCGCGAGTACGATCGGGCTGAAGTTGAGATCTGTCGAGACACCGGGCACGTTGTAGGCGGGCACAACTGCGCCCAGCACGGTGGGAATATGAATCAGCTTCACACCACAGGAAGCGAGCAGCTCGTCGGTCATGGGCATGTCGGATGCACCGAAGTCGACGGTCCCCGAGCAGACCTGCTTGATGCCGCCGCCAGAGCCGATGGATTGATAGTTGATTTCGACGCCGGGATGCGCGGCGCTGTATTCGCTGAACCACTTGGAGTAGATGGGATACGGGAAGGTTGCGCCTGCAGCCGTAATCTTTTGCGCCTGAGCCGCGCTCAGCGCCCATACCAACAACGCAATGACAACCAAAGCTCTTTTCACGATTTGCTCCCTTTCTGATTTTCTACCGAGGTCCATTCTCCACGCGAAATGTTACGGGCAGTTGAAAAGATTGGGGAATTGGAGGGCAGAGCTGTGGAAGGCCCTACGGATGCAAGCTTTTCGCGGGGTTGCCCGGCTGCGCTTTAGACAGTGGCGGCGGTGGCCGGCTGCTGCGCGGGTTGGGGGGCGGTTTGCGGAGCGGGGGCCAAAGGCAGCGTGAAGTGGAAGCTGGCGCCGCTGCCGAGCTCGCTTTCAGCCCACACGCGGCCGCCGTGGGCCTGCACGATGTGCTTGACGATGGCCAGGCCGAGGCCGGTGCCGCCGGACTCGCGCGAGCGGGCCTTGTCGACGCGATAGAAACGCTCGAAGATGCGCACCAGGTGCTCGGAGGCGATGCCGGGGCCGAAGTCCTGAATGGTGAACTGCACCTCGGAGGCGAGCAGGCGCGCGCCGGCGCGGATGCGCTTGCCACTCTTGGCGTACTTGAGCGAGTTCTCCATGAGGTTGCCGAAGACTTGGTGCATGGCGTCGGGATCGGCCATGACCACAGCGTCGGGCGCGCCCGCGGACTGAAGCCGAACGCCGGAGTCGACGACGATGCCGCCGATGGAGTCGATGGCGTCCTGAAGGAGAACGCTGGCGCGGACGGGCTGCAGAGAGAGCTTGTAGTCCGGGCTTTCGACGCTGGCGAGGGCCAGCAGATCCTCGGTAAGGCGGTTCATGCGGCTGGCGTTCTTGAGGATGACGCCGAGGAATTCGAGCGTGGTCTCAGGGCTGGGGTTGGGGTCTTCGATGAGGGTTTCCACGTAGCCCTGGATGGACGTGAGCGGCGTGCGCAGCTCGTGGCTGACGTTGGCGACGAATTCGCGGCGCGATTTTTGCGCAATCTCGATGCTGGTGACGTCGTGGAGAACGGCGAGCGCGCCGCCGGAGGGCAAAGGGGCGGCGTTGACCTCGAAGACGCGGCCGGGAGCCAGCAGGCTGGCGCGGCCAACGCAGAGTTCGCGGCGCTCGAGGGCGCCGCGCACGCAGGCCAGCAGCTCGGGATCGCGTACCGAGTGGACCAGCGGGCGGCCGGGAAGAAGTTGCAAGCCGGCGATGTGTTGCATGGCGGCGTTGGACCAGCGCACGGAGCCTTCGGGCGTGATGGCGACGACCGCCTCCTGCATGGAGTCGAGCATCACGGCCAACTCGTGATGGCTGCTTTCGAGCTCGGCAAAGTCTTTGCCCAGGCGCTCTGTGGTTTGGTTGAGAGAGGTTTCTATCGAAGAGAGTTCGTCCTCACCGGTGCGATCGATGCGCGCAGCCAGATCGCCGCCGGCGATTCGCCGGGCAAAGGTGACCACACCGTGGAGGCGGGCGGAGATGCGTGCAGCGGCCCAGGCGGCGAGGGGAATCGTGACGCCGAGGGCGATGAGTCCGGACCAGACGGCCTCGCGGCCGATGAGACGCAGCGTGGCGTCTGCCGCGTGCTCCACAAACTGGTGAAAGACAAACAGCAGCACCAGCGTGTTGACGGCCAGAAGCAGTATGAAAAGGCCAAGCAGCTTGGTAAAGACTTTGGGGGTCATGGAAGACAGCTTCTAGCTTCTAGCTCCTAGCTTCTAGCTCGTGCCTTTCAGCTCTCGCCTTCTGGGGCCCGCCGCCGGGAACCGGGCAGGATGGCACGGTAGTCGGAAAGCCAGAGCCAGAAGTGCAGCAGCTAGGAGCTAGAGGCTAGCGGCTAGAAGCTCGTCTTATTCGCCCTTGGGCAGTTCGAAGCGGTAGCCGGCGCCGCGCACGGTTTTCAAGTAGCGCGGATTCTCCGGGTCGATCTCGATTTTCTCACGGATACGGCGCACATACACATCGACGGAGCGGGGTGTGACAAAGCGTGCGTCGCCCCAGACGGCGTCGAGGAGATGGTCGCGGCTAAAGACGCGGCCGGGATGGCGCGCGAGGTAATCGAGTAGGCGAAACTCGGTAGCGGTGGTGGTGGTGAGTTCGCCGCGGACCTTCAACTGCATCGCGCCGGCGTCGATGATGATCTCTTCAAAGCTGATGATGGAGGGCGACGTGGGCCGCTCAAAGCGGCGCAGAACAGCCTTGACGCGGGCCACCAGTTCGCGCGTCGAAAACGGCTTGGTGATATAGTCGTCGGCGCCCAGATCGAGGCCCAGGACGCGATCGTTTTCTCCGGCGCTCGCGGTCAGGAAGATGATCGGGATGGTGGAAAGGCCGGCGTGATTGCGCAGGCGCCGGCAAACCTCGAGGCCGTCGCCGCCGGGAACCATGATGTCGAGGAGAAAGAGTGCGGGAGGTCTGCGCTCGGCGTCGGGAATGAGATTGGTGGGGGTGTGAAAGAGGCGTGCTTCAAACCCTGCCGCTTCAAGGTGATGTTGTACCAGCCTGGCAATATCGGAGTCGTCTTCCAAAACAAATACGGATTGGCTCAAACCGTCAGTCCTCGTCCCGCGGCCGGTTGAGATGCTCGGGATGGGTTGACCGCTGGGAACCATTAACAGGGTAATGCACGCAAGCGAACGGATTGCAAATGTTTGATGAATTTGGGGTCGAGCGATAAATCCGGGATGAATCAACCGCTATCTGGCCGCCGAGTTCACCGTTTGCTGCAGGCGGAATCAGCGCTTTCTTGCCGGCTTGGGTTCCGGTTTTTTCGCGGCCGGTTTCGTGGACTTCGCCGGCGCTTTCTTGGCGGGCTTGGCGGCAGCGGCGCGAACAGGCGCGGGTTTGGGTCGAGCGGCCTTGGCCGGCGCGGGTTTGGCGGCTTTCTTGGCCGGCGCTTTGGCTGCGGCCTTCGCCGGCTTCCTGGCTGGCGCCTTGGCTTTGATTGGCGCTGGTGCTTTGGCGGCAGGCTTGGCAGGCTTCTCCGCTTTGGCTGGTTTGGCCGAAACTGCCTTCGGTGCAGGCTTGGTTGCGGCTGCAGGTTGGGTCTTTGCGGGCACGGGCTTTCGCGGAGTGGCAGGCGTTGCGGGCTCGGCCGGTGCAGGCTTGGCGGCGGGCGCAGGCTTCTGTCCCTTCTTTGCAGTTGCCGGTGCGACTGGCCGCTTTTTTATTGCCGGAACTGCTTCGGCCCCCTCCTTTTCCAGCTCCTCCTCTTCCTCCTCGCCTTCTAAGTCCATGTCCACTGCCAGGACGCCCTTGGGCAGAACCACGGCGAGATCGAGTTCTTCTTCGTCGGCGGCGATCGGCTCAAGATCCTCTTCCACGGCCAGATCGTCTTCGGCCTCCTCCTCCTCTTCGAAGGCAGGCTCCTTTAGCTTGGGCTCACGCCGCGACACGCGGACGCTTGATCGTCACCTGCGGGGGTGGCGCGGGGGGCGAGTGCGGCTCGAGATAGGCCCGCATCTCCTCAGGGGTGGTCAGGTGGCCGTCGATCAGCTCCAGAAAGATGTTCTGCACGAGTTCAAAGTAGCTTGGGCAGGTCCGGGCGTGATGCGCAACTCCTGCATCAGGGCATGCGGGATGCGCTGGCGCGCCTCAGGCCAGACCTTGAGAAAGAGGTTGAAGCGTTCCTGAACGGCTTTATCCTTGCTTGTAAAGCCAAGCCACAGAATTGCTTCTGGATCATAGCTCATAAAGAGCTTGAAGCTTGCCGACGGTTTGGCATTCTGCTTGGCAAGCAGCACCTTGGCGAAGCCTGCGGCCATCGAATCCAGATTGTTCCATTCGGCGACGAAACCCGGACGCAGCATCGACTTCTTGAGCGCCGATAGATCCCGGGAAGGCAGCTTGGCGGTGAGAAGCCGCATCTGGGCCGCGGACATATCGGCATGAATGCCCTGCAGAAGCAGTTGCACCGCCATCTCGTGAAGGGCCGTCAGTTTTGCTTCATCGGCCTTGGCGGAGGTCCAGGCCGGGAAGAGTACCTTCATCCATCCTTCGGCCTCGAGGGCGCGCAGCACCTTCAGCCCGTCCTCTTCGTGCCCGATCTGCTCCAACTCCTGTCTGCGCGCGTGGAGGGAAAGGGTTTCGATCGCTCCTTCGCTCTTGGCGTTGTCATAGCGGGCCTGGGTTCTGGGGTCCATCTCCCAGCCCAGTCGAGCGCGGTACCGGACGGCGCGGATCAGGAGCGAGGGATCTTCAAGGAACCCGTAATTGGACACCAGGCGGAGAGCGCGAGCTTCAATGTCGGCGGCGCCGTTCAGCGGGTCCATCAGGAGCCCGAAGGACCCCTCATTGAGAGAAATCGCCATGGAGTTGACGGTAAAGTCGCGCCGGCGCAGGTCTTCCTGAATGGAGGCGGGATGATAGACGGGCTTGCCCGGGCTTGGGATACTCCACGCGGTGTGCGCTGATGACGTCAACGCGAACGGTTCCGGGAAAACACAGGTAAAGGCTGCGCGAAGGCTCGTCTTCTCCCCACAGCTTTCCGCCGAGTTTCTCTAATGGTTTCTTGAGTTTAAGGGCGTTTCCGTGGACCGCGAACTCAAGCTCGCGGACAGCATGGCCGCTGGTCAGGTCGCGGACGGCGTCTCCGGTGAGGAAGAGAATGGAACCCGGCATCGCGCGCGGCGGTGCGCAACTGCGCGAGCGCGTGGCGCTGGTCCGCCGAGAGCCGGTTTTCCAGCAGGTAGATGTAGTCGGGCATGCTCTATCCTGTTTCCGCCATCTCAACCGCCGCCCAAGTAGCCTGATGCTGTTGCCCTTATGGCGCGAGTCGTGGAAGCTGGCAAACAAGAACATTAACACAATTTGCAATGAAAGAGTAGTTTTGTTGCACTGGAATTGCAACTTTTCTGGTGCTGGGAATCCACGGCTGTTTCTCTTGTAGCGCCTCCCAGGCGGGTAGCCAGAAAGTGCAATAGAGGCGAGCGCCGCTCCGCGGCTGCTCGTGCGACAATCCAGAGCGATGGCCTCGGCACGCAAACCTGTCATTGTGCGCAAGTTCTCCCGCGACTGGTTCGCCGGATACGCGGGAGCCGAATTTGGGCAGACAGAAGCCGGAGCTGGAGATTCTTGACCTGTCCGGCAAGGTGGTACGCGTGGCATGGGAGCAGGTGAAGTGGGTGTGCTATGTGCGCGACCTCCCTGCCGGATCGGCAGACCAGGCAAACCCTGAGCGGCTGCTGCGCAAGCGTTTTTCGCTGCGCCCGCGCACCGCAGGGTTGTGGCTGCGGCTCACTCTGACCGACGGCGACGAACTGGAGGGGCTGGCTGCTAATGACCGCACTCTGGTGGAGGGCGCAGGATTGCTGCTGACGCCGCCCGATACGCGCTCGAACACGCAGCGGATTTATGTGCCGCGTCAGGCCATTCAGGCGCTGGAGGTGCGTCAGCCTGATTGGGGCCGCGAGCCGGAAGCGGGCCGAAGCAGCGAGGCCAGCCGGCGAGCAGCGCGATCTGTTTGGCGGCGAGGGGGAGCAGAGCTGACGCGACGTGGGGTTCACCCCATTCCATGTCAAGTCCCCCACCTGCCCGCTTCCACGCTCGCCCCCGCGCCAACTCACTGTTCCCGCTTCACTTATCCGCTCTCCCACTTCTTCACTTTTTCCTCACAAAGTTTGCGGATTATTTTCGCGAAATCGTTATGCTTATCTTAGGTGGGAATCAAGTGAAAGACCAGGCGACGACAGTCGACGGGCATCGATCACTCACAGCCCGGCTTAAGGGTTTCAGGAAATGCTGGACGGTGATGCCACGAGACCGCGTCGGCGCGACCAATCTCGGGTCCGGCCCACTGGCCTGCGTCGATTGGGGTAGAGCAGGGAACGAAAGCCCTGCATTGCCGCCAAAACCCCACACAATTCCCTGCCCTCACTTCTTCATGATCTCGGTTTCTGACTGGAAATCTGTTAACGAACTGGTAATTACGAACGAGGAGGAAGAAAAAAATTCACAATTCTTTTTGGAGCCCCAGAGGCCATAGCCTGGCGCCTAAGTTCTTTAGAATGGAAGACGGCTGTCGCAAGAACGGTGCAAGTTTACTGGAAAATTAACGTTATTTTTCCGGTACACTTCCCGCTCGACGCGCGCGTTAGAAATCGCTCCGAAGGGGGTGCCCCGTCCGAGCTTCGCTCGGGCGGGAAACGATGGAACTCATGCATGCTGCAAGCGCGCGACCGGCTCTGTCTCCAGCAGGCTCAGGTAATAGTCGGCGGTCAGTCCCAGAACGCGGTCTTCCGCGTAGTGTTCCAGGACCCAGGCACGCGCTGCCTGGCCCATCTGGCGGCGGCGCTCCGGATCGCCGAAGATCTTTAGCACCGCCTCACAGATTGCCTCCGGGTACCCGGGAGGGATAAGCAGGCCGGTCACCTCGGGCACCACGGAGTCCCGCGCTCCAGTGCTCTCGGTCGTCACCGCCGGAATCCCCGTGGCGGCAGCCTCCAGAACGGCATTCGGGAATCCCTCCCGCCAAGTGGGCAAAACCAGCACGTCCATGGCACGGTAGTAGGGCGCGGTGTCGCTCACAAATCCCGTGCAATGGATGCGGGGATGTCTGAGGATGCGGGTGCGCAGTTTCTCATCCAATGCGTCTTCAGCAGCATCGAACCAACCCACAAGCAGCAGGCACGCTGAAGGCTTCGAGAGCAGAATCCGATCGAAGGCCTGAATGAGCTCGGGCAGGCCCTTGTCGCGCGTCAAGCGGCCGACAAACCCCGCCACCGGGGCGTCATACGGAATGCCGAACCTCTCACGCACCGCACTGGGTCCGGGCGAAAAGTGCTGGACGTCCACCCCGATGCTGCTTCCCTCGCCCAACACAAGCAGCTTGGCTTCCGGGGCAAGCCGAAGTGTCAACGCTTCGGCGCGCAGGCTTGCGCTATTGCAAAGCACCACGTGCGCGCAGGCGCAGGCCAGGCGCTCGGCAGCGTGCAGAATTTTGCGCTTGAATCCTCGAGACCGTTCCAGCTTGAGCCCACGCAGCAGATAAACACGGCGCGGCACGCCGCGCAGTTTCGCGGCCAGCATGCCTAACAGCCCGGCCTTGGGCGTGCTGAACTCCACCAGATCGGGCCTGCGGCTGCCCAGGAGCCACCAAAGCCGAATCAGCGCAACCAAATCCGCGAGAGGAGCGATTGACCGGTGCATGGGAATGACAATTCGTTCCACGTCTGCGCGTGCGGCAGTACGGTCAAGGAGCACACCGGGGCCGGAAACCAGCAGGACGCGAAGGCCTGCCTGGCGTAGCACGCGCAAGCGCGCTCCCCAAGCCCGGCACGTTTCCTGAGTGGTTACGCCGACGACCATCGTAGGTGGTTCGTTGGCACATGGAGAAAGGCGGAAGGAAAAGTGCCCGGAATCTGCCATGAATCTTCTGCTCCGTGAAACATTCCTGGATGCCAGGGTCAGTGAGCAGATTCTGGGTGGAAGCGGTGGCCAGTGTGTCAGCTTGAAACACTAGATGTATTTGTTTGAAACACTAGATTAGAGCGATTTAAGACACTGTCAGTGATTGCGAATACACATCAATAGCACGGGGTTCGGCGACAATTGTCCTCTTTCCAGGAAACTCACCGTGCAACGCGCAAAAATTCTGCTGCTCATCCCGCATCTGGGCGGGGGTGGAGCGGAACACGTGATGGCCTTGCTGGCACGCGGGCTCTCGCAGGAAAAATACGAGGTTCACCTGGGGCTGGTGCAGCAGGCCGAGGCAGCCGGGGGCGTCCTTCCGCCTTGGGTCACGCTTCACGCGCTGGGCGCCGGAAGAGCGCGCGCGGGGGCGTTCCCGTTGCTGCGCCTGGTGTGGCGGCTTCGGCCCAAGGTGGTCCTCTCGGGCGGCCTGGAGATTAGCCTTCTTGTGCTTCTCCTGCGGCCGCTGTTTCCGCCGACGTGCGTCCTGGTGAGGCAGAATGGGACGGTTTCGTCCACATTGGCCTTTGCCGAGACGCCGCGCTACGCGCGTCTGCTGTACCGGTTGTTCTACCGCTGGTCAGACCGCGTGATCTGCCAGTCGCGCGCCATGGCGTGGGATCTCGTACAGGCGGCGGGAATCGCCGAAGAGCGGATCGCCGTATTGCCCAATCCTCTGGATTTGGAAGGAATCCGTGCGGCCTGGACTGCGCCATTGCGGTGGAGCGGCGCGGGCCCGCACCTGCTGGCTATGGGAAGACTGTCGCGGGAGAAGGGATTTGACCTGCTGCTCGAAGCGCTTGCCGTGGTGCGCGAGCAACATCCGGATGCCGATTTGATCCTCGCCGGGGCAGGCCGCGAGAAAGCGGCTCTCATGTCCCTTTGCCGCTCGCTTGGATTAGAGACCGCAGTCTGCTTTGCCGGCCACGTCGACCGCCCGTATGCGCTTCTTCCCGGAGCTACGCTGTTTGTGCTGTCGTCGCGCTATGAAGGGATGCCGAACGCTCTGCTGGAGGCAGTTGCGGCTGGCGTACCCCTTGTCGCCACGCCGGCGTCCGGCGGAGTTGTGGACCTGCTCCGTGGCCGGCCTGGCGCATGGTTGGCGCCGGAGATTTCCGCAGAGGCCCTTGCTACAACCATCCTCGCGGCCCTTGATGCGATCCGACTCGGTGAACGGTCTTGGCAACCGCTCTTGCCGTCGTCACACCAGATGGCGCGGCCACTCGCTGGAGACGCTACGCGAGAAGCTCCAGAGCGGCAGGTTCCTGCGTTGGCGCAAAAAAAATAATCCACAGGTAATTAACAGATCGATTTCCCCTGTGGAAATATAGTCCTTGACTTTTTTCAGCGTCGGTTGTTTCCTTGCAATGCAATCTTCCAAACCCAAAGAAGGACCTGTTACCAAGGTTTCTCTTGCGTTGACGAGGGAGGCTTACTCAGACGAAGAAGGATCGGGCGTGCCGGGCCGCCGTATCTTAAGGCTCTAATCTCATAGTTCATCGCCCCGCTCCGTCGAGAAAGTTTCCCGCCAAAGCAGTTCCGGATTGCCTATTCCCATTTTCTGCGCACGTTGGTGCCGCATTTGCTGCGGCTGGCGCCGTTCCTGGTGCTCAGATTCGGGGCATATCCGCTGGGAAGCCGCTCAACTTGTCTCCGACGCCGGTTTCGGCTCGGGCCGCGGAACCTGATTTGCTGGAGGGATCCGTGCTTCGTCCTTGGTTTGGTTTCGCGCTAACGGGAATCCTGTGTGCTCTTTCGCTTCCATTTTTTGCCATCTCCCTTCTGATGGCCACAATCTGGGCTGCGGCAGTCGCGGCCTTCGCGCCTTTCCGCAGCCGAAAGCGGTCCATCGATTCGGATATTCGAAACGCCTGGGCGGCAAATGAGTTTGGGTTCGAGCGTGCAATCGAGGCGTATGAGGAACTGATCGACGCGCATGCGTGGAGGCGGGAATGAACCACGCAGCGGTAATGATCCCCGGCCTCGACCGCATTGGCGGCGCCGAACAGCAAGCCATGCTTCTGGCCAAGGGGCTGCGATGGCGTGGCTGGCGGGTGAGCGTGGTGGCGCTTTCCGGCACCGGCGGCGCGGCGGCCGCGGAACTGCGAAATTCCGGCGTTGCCTTCCTCAGTCTGGAGATGCGCAAAGGGCTCGCTGACCCTCGGGGATGGCTGCGCTTCCATCGTTGGCTTTGCCGCGAGCGGCCAGACGTGGTGCACGCGCATCTGCCCCACGCCGCGTGGCTGGCCCGGTGGTCGCGTCTTGCCGCACCCGTGCCGGTGGTGATCGACACGCTGCACAGTTCTCACACCGGCAAGAGAGGCCGGCGAATCGGCTACGGATACAGCCGCTGGTTGCCTGACCACGTGACGGCCGTGAGCCATGCTACGGCGGCAACACATCTGGCAGCCGGCATGGTGCGAGAGGAGCATCTCTCGGTGCTGGGCAACGGAATTGAACTGGAGGCCTGGCAGCCGGATGCACTCGTGCGGTCGGCGGTGCGGCGCGAGCTTGGACTCGCCGACGAGTTCCTGTGGATCGCCGTGGGCAGGCTGGAGGCAGTGAAAGACTACCCGACGCTGCTCAGGGCGATGGCCTGCGAGCCTGCGACGGCGCGGCTGCTGATTCTGGGCGCTGGCCCCCTTGAAGCGGAGTTGGTTCAACTGGCGGCGCAGCTAGGATTGCAGCGGCGCGTTCATTTCCTGGGCTTCGAACCAAATGTCCAGCGCTGGATGCAGGCCGCGGATGGGTTCGTCCTTTCGTCGCGCTACGAAGGGCTTGCCCATGGCACTGCTGGAGGCGGGCGCCAGCGGATTGCCTGCTGTCGCCACCGACGTTGCCGGAACGCGCGAGGTGATCGTCGACGGCGTGAATGGCTGGCTTGCCCCCGCAGGCAATCCGCATGCGCTGGCAAGCGCAATGGAGAGGATGATGCAGATACCGATCGAAGATCGGCTCGCCATGGGTGAGCGCGCGCGGCGGCGGGTCGTCGAGAACTTCAGCCTGGAGACCGTGCTCGACCGATGGGAACGACTCTATGAGGATCTGCTCCGCCGGAAGGGCGGTGAGGCGCCGATTCGCCTGACGGCGCGGGAGAGCTTAAGCCGCCGCAGCGCCGCTTCAGCCTGAACGCGCTCGGCAAGGGTCAAGGTGGTGGGCTGAAACCGGAAGAGTACATGATCGACGGAGGTGAATTGAGCCGCATGGGCGGTTAGGAAATCGCGCAAGACCTGCGAACTGCGCGTCGCAGCGCGGTGTTCGCGTGCACGCAGATGGTCCAAAGGCCCTCCGCCTTATCGACCGGGCCCCAAAGTTGCTGCGGAATCCAGGTAACGCCTTCGCGAAGAAACGGTGTGCGCGCAAAACCGTCCGACACAAGCGAGATTCCCTCGGCTCGGAGCGCCTCGAGCGTGTGCGCGTCGAATCCATGACGCGGCGCGACCCAGATTCTGGGGTTGAGCCCGTGGCTGCGCAGGATGCGCAGGCCCTCGCGGATCCACGCGCGCTGCGTTCCGGCAGCGACGCCGGCAAACTCCGACGTGCGATGCGAGGCCGAGCAGGCTCCGGCCCTGGCTCCGGCAGAGATGGCGATAGCCGTGCAGACCAATGACCGCCCCCGCGGCTTCGAGCGCGCGCATCCGCTGCCAAAAGGCCGGGTCCGGTGGCGAAAGCTCGCAGGTCGGGGTCGCGGTTGTCGGGAACAACGGCGAGGATCGGTTGCAGCCGGAACTCTTCGATCAGGGACTCGAAGCGCAGCCAGCGTTCGGCTGAAACCGTCGGGCAAAGATCGTCGAACCGGAGCAAATACTCGGCTGGAGCGGAAATCATCGGGCTGCCTCCGCCGCGAACGCCCGCGCGAGCAGCTTCCGGCTCCAGTACCAGAGATAGAAAAACGTGCTCACCGTCCATAGCGAGGTGGCGAGCGCGATGCCTGCCACGCCGAACCAGCGCATGAGAACGAGATTCAGCACGATGTCGAGGCCAAGGTTGAGGATGCCGCAGTAAAGGATCAGGTCGGTGCGGCGCATGGCGACAAGAAAGCGGTAATAGACGCGGCTGGTGACGAAAAACGGAATCTGGATGGCGTACATGGCGAGCACCGAGGCTACGACGGCGGTGTCGCGCGGGCCGAACTGGCCGTGCTGCAGCGCGATGCGAACGAGCGGACGCGCGCCGGCGATGAGCAGGGCCGCGATGGGCACCGAAGACCAGCGCGGTGAGCCGGACCCAGGTGCGGAGCGTGTGGCGGCATCCGGCCCAGTCGCGATGGGCGATCATGCGCGAGAAGTACGGCACGATGGCGGTGGAAACCGCGCCGGCCAGCAGCGTAAGCACCACGCTGACGAAGCGATTGGCGTAGACCAGCGCGGAGACGCTGCCTGCAGGCAGCATGGCAGCCATCGACTGATCGACGAGCAGGCCGCCCGAGGCCACCACGCTGCTCAGCAGCACGGGGCCATATTGCCCGGCCACTTCGCGCGTGGCTTCGGTTCATGCCATGCCAGCGCAGGCGGAAGCGGTAGCCGCGCGCCTCCATCATCCACGGCGACGATGATGGCGTGCAGCAGCGACCGGCCAGCGTGGAATAGACCATGGCCCAGATGCCGAAGCGGCCGCCAAGCAGCAGAGCGCCAAAGAGAACGGAGACTGGAGATCACCGCGGGCGCGAGAGCGGGAAGGGCGAAGCGGTCGAGCGTGTTGAGAACCGCAGTGCAGTTGGTGGCGATGCCGGTGATGAGGACCATCGGGCAGAAGCGCGTAGAAGAGCCGGATCGGCAAGCTGCGAGCTTGGCGGGCGGAAAGTGGGAGGCGATGAGCGGGAAAAAGCCGTGCGCCGCGAGCGCCATCGACGGCGCAGGCATGCGCCCAGCAGCAGGCACATCCAGAGCATCGAGCTGGAGAGCAGTTGCTGCGCGCGCTCGCGGCCCTCCTGTTCCCTCACCCGAATCAGCGTGGGCACAAGGGCCTGATTCATCGACTCGGAGATGAGGTTGACGAGCAGATTGGGGATGAGCACGGCGGCGAGAAAGGCGTCCATGGCGTCGGAGCGGCCATAGACCGAGGCAACGGCGATTTCCTTGAAGGTGGCGAGGAGTTTGACGATGATGCCGGCGGCGCCCACCGACAGCGCGGCGCGAAGGATGCTGCGATTGACGCTGAATGCTGCGAGCCGGCGCGGCGATGGGCGACGTAATCGACATGGCGGCGAGGCGGCCTCTAAGAATCCGGCTGCACGGCGAGCGCGGACTCCGGTGCGGAAATCGAGATGGGCGCAGCGTGCGTCGAAGAGAAACAAACTGCCAGGCCGTCCGGATCTTCCCCGGCGAGGCGTCCAGCGACGGCAATCATGGCAAGAAGCAGCCACGTTGTGCGGTTCTCCTCAACTGTCGCGACGAGCGACGTGAGGGCCCAAACGATCAGGGATGTGATGAGTGCGATGCGCAGAGGCCCGCGAGTTTTGAATGCCTCATAAACCGCCAGAGCGACGAGGAGGGCCGCCAGGAACAGAGCGCAAAGCCCCCCGCCAACAACAATCGATAGCGCGGTATTGTGCGCGGTGTCGATGGGCGCCAAGTGCGCGGCAGCGACAAAAGACCCAGCGCCTGATCCGAAAAGCGGCGCATGGGCAAAAGCGCGCCAGCCCGCGGACCAGATGTTGAGGCGCTGGTTCAGGTCGCCGCTTTGCAGTTGCTCGGGGATGGTGGCGAGCCGCGCAAGAGTCGCACTGGGGACGATGAGCCAGAGAGCGGCCAGGAAAGGCGGCAGGGCGAAGACTGCGGCAACGACACGCCGGGCGCGGCCGCGGGTGAGAAGAAAAACGGAGCCGGCGATTGCAACGAGCGCAGCCAGGAAACCTTCCCGCGAGGCGGTGAGGAGAACGGCGGCGAGTCCCAGCGGCAAAAATCCAAGCGCCATCAGCCGCGCCGGCCAGCGGCGTTCGCAGTTCAAGAGCAGCGCCGCGAGCGGAAACCCGAGATCGAGAAAGCGGGCCACTTCGTTGGGATCCTGGCCGTAGGCGGCAAAGCGAATCTGGCCGGCGGCGACGGCCTCCGGGGAGTGGAAGGCGGCCAACGTGAGCAGGGCGAGCACCCAGGAACCGGCAACGGTGGCGCGCAGCAGGGCGCGCAGATCGGCGGGAGTGTCGGCAAACTCCCACACCAGCCAGACGATCATCATCTCCTGAAAGTAGCCGCGGATCTTTTCCAGAGTCGCGAGGGGGTCGATGGTCCAGAAATAGGAACAGCAGAACCAGAGATACAAGGCGAGCGTGAGCCACCAGAACGCGCCTGGCGTGCGCATGCGGCCCGCTTGCAGTACCGCCGGAATGGCCGCGAGCAAGAACCAGCAACCCGGCGATGCGGGCTGCATTCCCCAGCGGCCCGCCGAGATCGAGCGAATACTCCCAGGGGATGGCGAAGGCGAAGAGGAGCAATAGCACCCACGCGACTCTTCTCATCGCCTAAACCCTCTTCCCCGCTTAATACCTCTGCGAATAAACCAGCGCTGAGTAGATGGTGACGCCGATGGTGGATTGAATCGCGGACTCCAGGGTGCGGTTCGAGCAGATTCTTGGCCTCCGAATCGGGAACGTAGAGGATGTCGCGGTCCTGCACCGGCTGGTCGGGATCCTGGCCATGCAACATGCGCTTCAGGTTGAGAGCGATCATGGTGCGGCCGCCCTTCTGCTCGCGAATGAGAATGGCTCTGCCGACGGCGGCATTCTGCGACGGTCCCCAGGCCAGTGAGAGCGCCTGCACCACGGTGAGCCCCTGAACCGGATCGACCGCGAATCCGCCGGGCCGGATCACATCGCCCACCACGTAAACAAGACCCGCGCGGCTCACCTGCACCGTGTCGCCGGGGCTCAGCTCGGGATTGTGGTCGGAGGTGGTGTCGGTGCCACTCGGGTCAAGCACCACCGGATGCGGCGTTTTGGGATCGCCTTGATGAAAGACATTGACCAGGCGGCCGGCATTGGGAGAGAGGCCGGAGGCGGCGGAGATCAGGTCCAGCAAGCGATGGTGGAAGGTGTACGGGTAGACACCGGGACGAGTCACCTCACCGAGTACGCTCACGTCCTGGCCGGCGTAGGCCGTCACCAGCACGGAGACGAGCGGGTGCAGGAGCATGCCTTTAGCCAGCAGTGCAGATTCAATGGCGCGTGCGGCGGCCTGCTCGTCCATGCCGGCGACCTTCATTTCGCCTACCATCGGCAGAGTTACCATCCCTGCGGCAGAAACGCGCACCGTGGAGTGGAATTCGGGCGTGTGGTACTCGCTGATGTCGAGAAAATCTCCGGGACCAATGGGCGCTGGCATGGGCGCAGAAGATTGAGTGGCTACGAGCGGGGGCACGCCTGCCGCACCCGCGGCGCCCGCATTATTCCAGATCGTAGGGGCTTCCCTGGGATTGGGCTGGCTCTTGTTCTCCTGCGTCTGCGGAAAGCTGGCGACGCCCGTAGGCAGGCCTGAGGTGCTGGGCGTGGGCGGCTGTGCGTGCAGGCTCACGCCTGCCGCGAGCAACGCCACGATCGCCACGGCCGCGCGCGCCGCGGAAGGACTGAGCGATTCGCGCAGCAGCGCGGCGCCCACCGCAAGCCAGAGGCCCACGAAGAACGTGATGGCAAGATACAGGGGCAGATCGGGCGCAACGGGCCTGGCCGGCTGGCGAGCGTAGTCGACGACGGAGATGTTGGATGCGCGCACGCCCGCGGCCAGTCCCGCTTCCTCGGCTTTCTCCTGCACACGCAGGTACAGGTCGTGGCTGGCGTTGGCCTCCTGGCGCATCACGGCGTATTCGGTCGCGGCCTGGTTCAGCTTCATGCCCTCATCGGTCACTTGGTCCAAGGCTCTTGCGCACCAACTGCTCGCGGTCGAGGGCAGTTTGCCAATTGCTGCGGAAGCGCTCGACCAGCTTGGCGTCCTCGGCTTGTTTCTGCCGGTCGAGATCCTGCAACTGGCGGCCTATTTCGACGACACGGGGAAAGCTGGGACCGTGTTCGGCACTGAGCTGCGCCTGTTCCTGCTCCAGGTCGCTGCGGCGCGCGTGAATCTGCTGCAAGAGTGCGGTGGCAAAGTTGGCGTTATCGGCCTCGAGGTGTGGATCGGAGGCGATGACCATCTCCGGGTCGCCCTGCGAGGCGGCGCGATACTCAGCCTCAGCGAGAATGCGATCTGTGGTGGCGGCCACAAGCTGGCGGCTGAGTTCATCGATCTCAACCAAAGCGGAGCTATGTTCGGTTTCGCCGGGTTGGCCGTTGGCCAGCACTTCCGGCGCGCTCACAATGCCGTGCTGATTCTCGAATTCGGCCAGGCGCTGCTGGTCCTGGTCGACGCGGGTCTTCAAGCTCGGCGAGTTGCGCGCTCAGCCAGACAGAGGCCTGGGCCGTGGCCTGAATCTGCGATTCGTTCTCCTGCTCCTCGTAGGCGTGAATGAGCGCGTTGACGACTCCGGCCGACAGAGCTGCGTCGCGCGAGCGGAAGCGGATCTCGACCAGCAACGTGCGCGCCATCGACTGCACGTGCAGACGCCGCGAAAATCTTTCCAGGAGCCAGGCTTGGGCGTCGGGTGCGGGTCTGTCGGGATTGAAGCCCGGAAAGCGGCTGGCAAAGCCGCCGCGGAAACCGGGCGCCTGGTATAGCTTCAGCCCGGTGATGACACGCCAGGCGATTTGATCGCTGCGCAAAACGCTCGCCAGAGTCTCCAACGCAATGGGCGCCGAAAGAGCGGACGGCGAGTTTTGCGGCTCCGCGCCATCAAGGCTGAGCGAGGAAACGGGCGAGGTACGAAGCTCGACCCGGGCTGCCGCCTCATACTGGTTGGGAGCGATGAGGCAATAGAGAAGGCACAGCAGCAGCAGAGCGCCTTCGATTGCGGCAACAAAAAGGCGTCGCCGCCACACCACCTGCCAAAGATCGCGCAACGAAGTTGATACGGGCCGAGCCGCCCCATTAGCGGTTCGCGGCCCGGAGTCGCCAGCGAGTGTTTTCTGAATCGGCAGAGTATCCGGCAAGGGACGGAATCCTTAATCGCAAAAGTCCCCCGCGCAGAGCTACGCCAATCTGTGTGTTCCAGCCGGATTTTCGGCAAGGAACACCTGGCTCTGCCGCGGCAGACCGCAGCGGATTCTCGTCATGAGTCTCGCTTTCGCCCACGCCCTCGAGGCAAAAGTGATGGCCCTGGCGTTCAGAACGAAAAGTTTACTGGGGAAAAGCGTTGCCAGTTTCGTTCATCCCGCGCGATTCGTCAAGGGTTTGCATCACATATTCGGCGATTTGCGTCGCAGGCAGAGCTTGGCGGGTGCCGGCACCTGACAGATAACGAACGAAGGAGAGCCTGGATGGAGGGGAGAAGAAGAAAAGAACCGCCATTCCCGACAGGATTCGGGGCGGTCCCGACGCATTAAGTTATTTGTTATGAGGCCCTATACCACTCAACCGTGCGCCGGATTCCCTCGCGGAAATCGACACGAGGCGTGTAGCCAAGCCGCTCCCGGGCGAGGCGAATGTCGGCCAGGGAGTGGCGGATATCGCCTGCGCGAGCCTCGGCATAGGCCGGCTTGCCGCGATAGCCGGTCAGCCCGCAGAGAATCTCGAAGACCTGATTGAGCGTGACGGCCGCTCCCGTGGCCAGGTTCATCATGCTGCCTGAGACCTTCTCTGCCGGCGCCGCAGCGGCCAGCAGGTTGGCGCTCACGACGTTTTCAATGTAGGTGAAGTCGCGGCTCTGCTCGCCGTCGCCATAGATCGTGGGCTGCTCACCGGCCAGCATCTTGCGGCAAAAGATGGCCAGGACGCCAGAGTAGTGCGAGGTCGGGTCCTGAAATGGCCCAAAGACGTTGAAGTAGCGCAGAGTGGCGGTTTCTAGCCCGTAGACGCGCGCGAAGGCGCGCATGTAGTGCTCGCCGGCCAGCTTGGCGACGGCATAGGGCGTGATGGGATTGGGCAGCATCTCTTCGTGTTTGGGCAAAGTGGGCGTGTCGCCGTAGACCGAGGAAGAGCCGGCATAGATGACACGGCGCACGCCGGCATCGCGGGCCGCCACGAGCACATTGAGGGTTGCGTCAACGCAATTGCGGTTCGTCGCGACAGGATCGGCTACGGAGCGCGGAACCGACGCCAGCGCCGCCTCGTGGAAGACGATCTCCACACCCGCGCAGACCTTGGCGCAAACCGCGGGATCGGCCAGGTCGCCCTCAATGAACTCCATCGCCTCGAGGCCAGCGAGATTCGCACGCTTCCCGGTGATGAAGCTGTCCACGCCGCGCACTGACTCGCCACTCTTGAGCAGCGCCGCCGCGATAGAACGGCCGATAAAACCAGCTGCCCCGGTAACAAGATATCTGGGCAAAATCGTACCTCGATCAATGAATCCTTTGCGGACCGTTGCAGCCCGGCACCACTTAGGATACTAGGATAGCCGAGGGTACACGACCGGGCATTCAACAACTCGGCCAGGTCGTTAAGTCGCTTGTCTTAGCCGCCGGCCGCGTCCCATAATGTTTTTGAGGGGTAGAACGTCTTGAGCGGGCCAGCAGTTCAATCCGATTACGTGCGCCTTTATCGCCGGGCTTTTGCCCAGTACCGCACCCACGCCTTGTGGCACATTCGCCCGTTTGACCGCCCCACTCCGGAAGACGCGCTCGTTGTTGCTCGCGCACTGCGAACGGAGGGCGACCTCCGGGCTCGCCGCCTCGCGGAAGAAATCGAGCAGGCCTGTCATGCCGCTCACTAGCCTGCAAATCGAGATTCTCAGACTCCTCGCCACCCGCCGCGATCCGAACAGCTTCGTTGGCGGTTCTACGCCTCTCAACAGGAGCACGCTCCGTTACTCCGGCGATATCGATGTCTTTCACGACCGCGAAAATCGAGTCGCAGAGGCCGCCCTTGGCGATGCCAAGGCGTTGCAAGATGCCGGCTATTCCGTGAAGTGGCTTCGCCAGCTTCCATCGATTCATAGTGCTGAGATCGCTCGGGGAGATGAAGCGACGCGGCTGGAGTGGGTCGCCGACAGTGACTATCGATTCTTCCCGGCGGTCAGGGACGAAGGATTCGGATACGTCTTGCATCCCGTCGATCTCGCCATCAATAAGGTGATGGCCGCTGCGGGCCGCCGCGAGGTGCGGGACTTTGTTGACCTGGTAACGGTGCATGACACCGTCCTTCCACTCGGAGCTCTCGTCTGGGCTGCGGTGGACAAGTCACCGGGCTTCACGCCGGAAGGGTTGATTGCCGAAATCCGCCGCAACTCGCGATTTCCCGCTGCCGACTGGAAGGCGTTGGCGGCGGCAGAGCCAATCGACCCTGTAAATGTCCTTGCCCGCTTGCGAGCCGCGCTCGATGAGGCCGACGCTTTCGTCGCACGCATGCCCACTGAGAAGGCCGGTCTGCTCTTCCTCCAAGACGGGCGCGTCGTACAACCGGACCCAGATCATCTGGACCAATACCAAACACACGCAGGGCAACGCCAGGGCCATTGGCCTGCCAGCACCGAGATCACCTCTGCGATTTTGGGAAGTTACAACCGAAAGCCCGACAAACCGTAAGTCCACCGCAATTCGCTCGCCGCTCAAGCCGTCCGCACGGTGTATCGTTGCTAAGTCCGCGTATGATTGCCGCCCTCCCAACCCTCGCCGAACCCCAGCACTTCTCGATTTGGGAGAAGCTGCTCTTCGTTGCCCTGGCGGCCGCGTCCGCCTACGGCTTTTGGCGGCCATTCGGGACGATCCTCAGCAAAATTCTGCAATCGAAAAAGGACCCGGAGTTTCATCTCTTCCCCATCGGCAGACGCGTGCGCGATTTGGTTTGGCAGGTGATGTGCCAGGCCAAGGTCATCCGCGAGCGGCCGCTGGCTGGCGTGGCCCACGCACTGGTCTTCTGGGCCTTCTGCGCCTTTGCGCTGGTCACGCTAAATCACTGCGCGACAGTTTTTGGAGTTGGCTTTCTCGATCCCGCTGGACGCGTGGGCCGATTCTATTTCTATTTTGCGGCCGTCTTCGCCGCGGCCTGCGCCGTGGGCATCTTCGGGCTGTTTGTGCGGCGATTCGTAGTGCGGCCCAAGTGGCTGGGCGGGCAGCTTTCGTGGGGATCAGGGCTGGTCGCGCTGCTCATTTTCGTGCTGATGGTCACTTATCTCGCGGAGTTCTTTGTGAGCGGCGCGGGCGATGCGGCGCGGGCGCTGTGGTGGGCGCATACGCTTGCGCTGCTTGCGTTCCTGCCGGTGATTCCGCACACCAAGCACCTGCACCTTGTTCTGAGTCCATTTACGATCTTTCTCTCGCGAGGCGGATTCAGCCGCATTCCTCCGCTCGCAGGCGACGAAGATTTTGGGCTCGTGGCCGGCACGGATCTGACGCGGCTCGTCAGCCTGCAGGCGTACTCCTGCGTGGAGTGCGGGCGATGTATGGAGCATTGCCCCGCCAACAATACCGGCAAGCTGCTCAACCCGAAAGAAGTCGTGCTGGGATTGCGTTGCGTACCTGAACGAGTTTGGCCCGCGATCGGAGGAGCCGCTGCTGGGCAAATACAACGCGCAGGAGGCGGCCTTTCAGTGCACGACGTGCGGGGCGTGCGAGTTCCAGTGCCCGGTGGGCATTGAGCACGTGCCGATCATCGTGGGGCTGCGGCGCGGCGCGGTGAACACGGGCGCGTGGGAGGACGATCACGGAGCGAAGCTCTTCCTGGCCCTGGAGCGCGGCAGCAATGCGCTGGGCATGAGCGCATCCGAGCGTGACAAGTTTATTGAGAAGAATTCTCTGCCCTTCTTCGATGGAACGCAGGAGTATTGCCTGTGGCTCGGCTGCATGGGCGCATACGATCCCGGCGGACGCGAGATCGTGTTGGCGCTGGTGCGGGTGATGCGCTACCTCGGTGCGAGTTTCGGTGTGCTGCGCAAGGAAAAGTGCACGGGCGATCCCGTTCGGCGCCTGGGCAACGACCTGCTCTTCCAGCAACTGGCCGAGACGAATCTGGAAGCGCTGGCGCAGAACAAGGTGAAGAAGATCGTATCAATCTGCCCGCACTGCGTGCGCACTATTCAGGAGGATTGGAAGGCGTATGGAACGCCGCCCGAGGTGGAGCATCATAGCGAGTTTCTGGCACGGTTCGCCGACCGGCTGCCGCGCAACCAGAGGCGGGGAGAAAATCGTCTTCCACGATCCCTGCTATCTGGGCCGCTATCGCGGAGTTTACGATCAGCCACGGAGAGTTGCGGCGTTGGCTGGAGATTTGGTCGAAGCGCCGCGCTCGCGGGAGCGCAGCTTCTGTTGCGGAGCTGGCGGAGGGTTGATGTTTCTCGGCGAGGAAAAAGGCGAGCGCGTGAGCCATGCGCGCACGGCCGAGCTGGCTGCGACAGGTGCAAAAGTTGTCGCCGCAGCCTGCCCCTTCTGCAATACGATGTTCCGGGATGCACTGGCGGCGAGAGGCGAGAGGCGCGCCGAAGCTGATGGATATTGCGCAGTTGGTGGCGCGGGGGTTGCCGCGTGACGGAACGGACTGAGTTGTTGTAGCGCCGGCCTCCAGGCCGGCTGTACTGGCGGCGTCCTCGCCGCCAGCCTGTGCGTGCTGGTCTGGAGATCCGCACGACAGCCAGTCTGCAGACTGGCGCTACGAAGGAGTAATAAAGAATGAAGATCGTTGTTGCCATCAAGCAAGTGCCGGACCGTGACGCGCCGGTGCACATCGCCGCGGGCGGGAAATGGATTGACGAGTCCGATCTCCAGTGGGCGATGAATGAGCCGGACGCGTATGCCCTGGAAGAGGCGCTGCAACTCAAGGAGAAGCATGGCGGCGAGGTGATCGTAGTCAGCGCAGGGCCGGAGCGCGTGGGCTCGACGATTCGCGAGGCGCTGGCCAAGGGCGCGGACCGGGCGATTCACATCGTCTGCGACGATCTGGCAGGACGCGATGCGTTGGCTGTCGCTCGTCTGCTGGCCGCGGCGATCAAGCCGGAGAATCCCGATCTGGTGCTCACCGGGTTGCAGTCGGAAGACCTGGGATTGGGCCAGACTGGCGTCATCATCGCCGAATTGCTCGGGATGCCGCACGCCACGCTGATCCTGCACGTGGAGAAGACCGATGCGGGGATCACGGTGAAGCGCGAACTCGAAGAAGGCTGGTTCCAGTCGATCGAATTACCGATGCCTTCCGTGCTCACCATACAGTCCGGCGGCAACAAGTTGCGCTACGCCACGCTGATGGGCATCAAGCGCGCCAAGACCAAAGAGCTGCGAACCTTAACCGCAGCGGAACTCGGCGTGGATGTTTCGCCGGTGCTGGCGCTGGAACAAATCGCTACGCCCAAGAAACAAAAATCCACACAGATTCTTCCCGGCTCGGCCAAGGAAGCGGCAGCGGCACTGGTCGAAAAGCTGAAGACGGAGGCGCGGGTGCTATGAGCGGTGTTCTGGTGGTTTTGGAGGATCGCGGCGGACGAATCAGCCGCGCGAGCTGGGAGGCACTTGCCGCAGGGCTGCGGCTGGGACCGGCACAGAGCGTTACGGCAGTGGTGATGGGCGCGCAGACCGAAGCGCTTGCGGCCGAAGCCGCGGCCAAAGCGGTGGGAAAAGTGTTGCGAGTAGAGCACCCGCTTCTCGCGCCGTACACACCGGATGGCTACACGCTGGCGCTGGAGCAACTGATTCGCGCCGAAGCGCCTGCCTTCGTCGTTTTTCCGCACACGTATCAGGTCCGCGACTACGCGCCGGCGCTCGCCTGCCGTATGGGCGAGGTGCTGATCGGCGACGTGGTGGCCATCGAAGACGGCCCGGTGTTCACCCGGCAATTGCTGCAAGGGCGTCTGATCGGGAGCTACCGGCATTGCGGCAATGGGCCTTGCTTCGTTTCCGTGCAAGCTGGCGCGTTTCGCCTAGATGCAAGTGTTGCGGCGGTCGATGAACAGCAGGGCGCGGGGCCGGCGCTGATCGCAACGTTCACGCCAACGATCGACGCGGCGCACATTCGCATGAGTCCCGGCGAGCCGTTCCGCGATGCGGCGCAGACCGTGGACCTCGGCACGGCGCAGCGGATCGTAAGCGTCGGCCGCGGCATCCGGGAGGCGGAGAATCTTCCTCTGATCGAGGAGCTGGCCGCGGCGCTGGGCGCGGAACTGGCCGCCTCTCGGCCTATCTGCGACAACGGGTGGCTGCCCATGGAGCGGCAGGTAGGCAGTTCGGGCCAGACGGTTGCGCCGCGGCTGTATCTTGCCGTCGGCATTTCCGGCGCAATTCAGCACCTGGTGGGAATGAAAGGCTCGCAGTGCATCGTCGCCATCAATAGGGATCCCGACGCGCCCATCTTCGAAGTTGCCGATTACGGCATCGTCGGCGATCTGTTCGAGGTGGTTCCCGCGTTGACGGAGGCGGTGAAGGCGGCGAAGCAGTAGGGCCACGGCAACCCGCGCGCATAACCAACCGAACCGCCGCAGTCTCTGAGGAATGGCTTACACCCAGGGCAATTGCATGAAGGAAATCTCAGGTTGAACCTCCAATGGCTCCGATCTGCCCGCGCCGTAGGCGCAATGTTCGTTAGCCCAGCGTTTCAACGCTGGGAAAGCCGACCCAAATAGGTCCCGCAGCCCTGTAGGGGCGGCGCAAGGGGGCAAGTGCGGCCAGGACTGCCCATTCATGCGATTGCCCTGGCTTCCACCTTGCTCCGTAAACAGCAGCTACACCGATGTGTTATGGTTCCATTCTTGCCGCACGCCCCCATGTGAGCGGAGGAAATCGAGATGCTTTTTCCGGAATCGTATCTGGCTGCGCTGTGCCTCACGATCCTGACTATGATCTGCTGGGGATCGTGGGCCAACACGCTCAAGCTCTGTCCCGGCTTCCGCTTTCAACTTTTCTATTGGGATTACGTCATTGGTATGGCGGTAGGCGCGATCTTCTGGGGCCTGACCGCAGGCAGCATGGGACACGCAGGAACGCCCTTCCTCGCCGATCTGAAGCACACAGCAACGGGCCCGATGCTTTACGCGATGGCGGGCGGCGCGATCTTTAACGTGGCAAATCTTCTGCTGGTCGCGGCAATCGATGTGGCCGGAATGGCGGTGGCCTTCCCTGTCGGGATCGGACTCGCGCTGGTGATCGGCGCCATTTCAAACTACGTGATCAAGCCCGTCGGCAATCCCCTGCTGCTCTTCGGCGGCGTCGCGCTGGTCGTGGTGGCCATCGTGCTGGATGCAGCCGCGTATCAGCAAGCGCGAAGCCACGGCCAAAACAACGACAGCCCGCGGGATCGTCATCAGCCTGGCCTGCGGCGTGCTGATGGGCTGCTTCTATCCGTTTGTTGCGCGCGCGTTGAATGGCGAGGCGGGCATGGCCGCTCCTGGTCCCTACGCGGTGACGGCGTTTTTCATGATCGGCGTAACCATCTCGGCCCTCCCCGCAAACTGGCTGCTGATGAAGAAACCGCTGGACGGGAAAGAGCCTGTGGACGGCGCTGGTTACTGGCGCGCGCCGCTCCGCTGGCATCTGGCTGGAGCGCTGGGCGGAGCCATCTGGTGCACTGGCGGCGTGGCGAACTTCCTCGCATCCGGCGCGCATCTGGTGGGGCCGGCGGTGTCCTATAGCATTGGTCAGGGCGCAACCATGGTCTCCGCGTGCTGGGGCGTGTTTGTGTGGCGCGAGTTCGCCGGCGCGCCGCGGCAGGCCAAGGCGTTTCTGGTCATGATGTTCTTATTCTTTTTAGCCGGGCTGGGCGCTGTGGCGCTGGCTCCGCTGTATTGAGGTTCAGTCATGAGCGACACGCGCAAGCCGATTGTCGTGGTCGGCAGCATCACCATGGATCTGGTGACGCGCACGCCGCGAATTCCTGCGATCGGGCAGACGCTGATCGGGACCGGCTTCGAAACCACGCCCGGCGGCAAGGGCGCCAACCAGGCTGTGGCTGCCGCGCGGCTTGGCTATCCCGTGGCGATGATCGCAAAGGTTGGCGACGACACCTACGGTCCAGCGCTCATCGAGAACCTGAAACGCGCAGGCGTCGAGACCGCGGCCATGGCGCAGACCAATGGCTCTTCGGGACTGGCGCCGATGTTCGTCGCCGATGACGGCCTCAACGCCATCGTGGTGGTTCCGGGCGCGAATGGAAAAATGGATCGCGCCGCGGTAGACCTTCATGCGGAGTTGATTTGCTCGGCGGGGATGGTCTTGTGCCAGCTTGAAATTCCCCTGGACACGCTGAGCTACACGCTCGACTTCTGCACGCGGGCAGGCGTGCCGGTGATGCTCGATCCCGCGCCGGCCGCTGCCTTGCCCGAGACGGTGTGGAGACAGGTGGCGTGGTTCACGCCGAACGAAACCGAGGCACAGTTTTATATCGGCGACGGCTCCGATGCCGAGGATGCCGCGAAACATCTGCTGAAGAAAGGCCTGCGCGGTGTAGTGCTCAAGCGTGGCGGCGATGGCGCGTATGTGGCCCAAGCGGGCGGCAGAGCTGGATGGGTGAAGCCGTTCAAAGTCGAGGCCATCGACACGGTTGCAGCCGGCGACTGCTTTAACGGGGCGTTTGCGGTGGCGCTGCTTGAAGGCATGGATCCGTTGGCCGCGGCGCGGTTTGCCAACGCAGCAGCGGCTATCTGCGTCACGCGCAAGGGTGCGGCGGCCTCCATGCCGTCGCGCGCTGAGGTGGACGAATTCCTAGAGCGTGTTTCAAAAACCAGCTTTGTGTCAGGGCACGACTTTAGTCGTGCCGAAATAGGTCCGAAAAACAAAGGGCTTTAGCCCCTGCGTGGTCTCGGCTGGCGCCTGCCAGGCCATTTTTGAAACACGTTCTCCGAACAAATGCGTAATCGGACGCGTCCAAAAGGCTGCCATCGCTTTAAATAAGAGAAGAGGGTTGCCGTCGCCTGGTTCAAATCCGTTGCTGACGCAATCAGAGAGCGGCTAACGTGCGAAAGAGCGGTTTCTCGAAGAGTCCCCATCACAAAGCTTTCACAGGAGCGCGATTGAAGCCGTTTCTCCCTGCCCGGTTCGCGGCCCTTGTGCTGTGCACGGCCGCCGTTGCCGCCCGCGCGCAGGGCAACTACGAGATACAGGTCTACGGCTCGGACACAGTTGCGCCCCGAACAACCATGGTGGAATTGCACTCGAACTTCACCGCTGATGGGCGGCGATCCTACCTTGACGGCGCGGCGCCGACGTACCACGCCGAGCACGAGACCGTGGAGATCACGCAGGGGATCAACGACTGGTCCGAAGTGGGGTTCTACATCTTCACCAGCGAGCAGAGCGGGCTGGGGGTCGACTGGGTTGGCGATCATATCCGCCCGCGCGTGCGCGTTCCGGATCGCTGGCACTGGCCCATCGGCGTGAGCCTCTCGATGGAGATCGGCTACCAGCGCGCGCTTTTCTCGCCCGACACATGGACGTGGGAGATTCGGCCGATCGTGGACAAGACGGCGGGGCGATGGTATTTCGCCGTGAATCCGGCGCTGGAGCGCACCTGGCACGGCCCCGATGTGAATCTCGGCGTAGATTTTTCACCCGCGGTGAAGATCAGCTACGACTTCACCAAAGTGATCAGTGGAGGTCTGGAATACTACGCCGACTACGGCAGCATCACAGACATCGCCAGCCTGCACAATCAGCAACAGCAAATCTTTCCTGCCATCGATCTGAACGTGTCGCCGAAGTGGGAGATCAACTTTGGCGTGGGCGTAGGCCCCACCGCAGCCACCGACCACTGGATCGTCAAAGGCATTATCGGCCGGCGCTTTGACTGGGGCAGCAAGGGCAGATCGCAGTCGTCCCGCTGACCTGCCCCAGCGCTGCATTTCAGAACGTCGCTGTCACCATACGTGGCACGCATTCGCGGGCATCATCGGCTGGCCCGCTTTGCACCCGAACGCCTTTCCAAACTCGGGCATATTCTGAATCACTCCGTTGCCGCGGAATTCGCGCGGTGAGTGCGGATCGGTTTGAACCTGCAGCCTGATCTGCTCCGGCCGGATGCTGCCGCACCAATCCTGCCCGAATGCCAGGAAGAACTGCTGCGCCGGAGTGTACCCGTCCGGCTTTGCGCTGAGGTCGATGTCTTTGCGTTTGGCGTCTTCAAGGAACGCGACGTACGCCAACCGCAGGCCGCCATTATCGGCTGTGTTTTCTCCCAGCGTCAGCTTGCCGTTCAGTTTCACATCGTCCACGGCCGTGAAGTTTCCGTATTCCTTCACTTCGCAATCGGTCATCGCGTCGAAGTTTTTCCTGTCCTGCGGCGTCCACCAATCCGACAAGTTCCCGTTCCCGTCGAATTGGCTTCCCTGGTCATCGAAGCCATGAGTTAGTTCGTGGCCAACGATAGCCCCGATGTGCCCATAATTCACGGCATCGGCCGCATGCGGATCATAGAAGGGCGATTGCAGGATTCCGGCGGGGAAATTGATGTCGTTCATGAGGGGGTTGTAGTAGGCGTCTATCGTTGGCGGACTCATGCCCCACTCGCCGCGGTCGACCGGTTTGCCGATCTTTGCCAGTTGCCGTCGATTCTCAAAGTCCGCAGCCCGCCATGAGTTCCCGATCGCATCTCCACGCACAACGTTCAATGACGAGTAATCGCGCCAATGATCGGGGTAGCCAATCTTGTCCGCGACCAGGTGCAGCTTGGCCTTGGCCTTTTCCCTGGTCTCAGCGCTCATCCACGCCTGCGCATCGATCTCCTTGTCCATCGCGCCTTCAATGTCGTGGACCATCTGCAGCGTGAACGCCTTGTTCTCCGCTGAGAATTGCGCGGCCACATAGACCTGTCCGAGCGCCTCGCCAAGGGCGTCGTCGGTCGCCACAACGCACCTCTTCCAGCGCGCCTCCTGTTCAGGCTGCCCGCGCAATTTGTGCTTGTAGAAATCGAAATCCTCGGCATCCATCGTCTTCGGTAACGCATAACCCGGGATTGAATTGATCAATTGCCAGCGCAAATAGGTCTTGATGGTTTCGAGGTCGGTTGATTCAAAGACGGCCTGCAACCCTTTGAAGAAATCCGGATTCGTCACGTTCAAGTCGGAGATGCCCTGCACCCCGGTGTGCGCCAGGAATTGCGGCCAGTCAATCTCCGGAGTCAACTCGGCAAGCTTGGCCACCGTCATCGGGTGATAGACATTGTTGGGATCGCGCTCGGAAGTGATGTCCATCGACACTTTGGCCAGCGATGTCTCCAGAGCCATGATCTTCTGCGCGTCGGCGGATGCCTTGTCTGCCGGCTCGCCCATCAGCCCGAGCATATTGGCGATGTGCTCAACATATTCCTTGCGCGTCTTTTCCGCGGCATCGCCGGTGCGGAAGTAATAATCGCGCTCGGGCAGGCCGAGGCCGCCCTGCGCTACCACGGCAATCTGCTTTCGAGCATCTTTGAAATCCTGCTCTTCCCCGTATCCGAAAAACGCGTTCACGTTGATCATCTGGTAGTGCGCCAGCAAATCGGTCAATTGCTTTTTATCGTTGAGCGCGGCAATTTTGTCGAGTTCAGGCTGCAAGGGCTTTAGGCCATCGGCGTGAATCGCATCTTCGTTCATGCAGCTTCCGTAGTAATCGCCGATTTTCTGCTTCATTTGCTGTGTGCTGCTCGCTGGGCAGTGCAACCTTGTCGAGCATTTCATGCAACACGTCCTGCGTGTAGTCATAGACGATGGTCCCGGTCCCGTAACCGCTCTTGTCGGGCGGAATGGGATAGAGTTTCGTGAAGTTCCCGCATGCGTACTGCCAGAAATTCACGCAGGGGTCCACGGAGGAATCGATGAGATCCTTGTCCAATCCGCGCAGGAGCTTTATGGGATGTTTCGCGTCGTTCGATGCTGCACCGGGCGTTTGAGCATACGCGGCGGGAATCTGCGCGGCAATCGCCATTCCGCAGACCAGCAATAGGGTTGCCGTTCGAAAAAGTCCGTTCATCTCGTGTGCCTCCAGGCAAAATTGAGAAACCCCTCTTCTCGCCAAGACCAATGTTAGACATTGTATGGCTCAGCCGCGCTGCCTTCGGCAGCGGACGGGCGTCTCCGTCACGCCGATGGGCTTCTTATCCCAACGGACGTACGTCTCATCACGCCGATTGGTGTCTTATCCCAAAGACCTGCTGAATTCTTCGAATTCAGACGTTTGTCCGCATGCGAAGTTGCATCGCCGAATCGGAATACGTACAGGGAATGCAAGGAGTTCCGGACAGGGTAGTGGGGCCGGAGTGAGATGAGGTGAGTTCTTTGGAGGCGCGACACGACCGCTGCGCTGGCCGTGCCCGCACAAATGAAGTCGTGGCCTACGCCACCAGCGCCAACTCGCGGATGGTTTCCTTGCGCACCGTGAGCCGATCGATCAGATCGGTCCGCACCTCGTAGCCGCGGCCCGGCGTGTCGGGAATCGCGATCTCGCCCTCTGAAGAGACGGTGACTTCGGGCTCGATGATGTCCTCGGCAAAGTAGCGCCTGGAGGCCGAAACATCTCCGGGCAGCGTGAACCCTTCGAGAGTGGAAAGCGCAATGTTATGCGCGCGGCCCACGCCGGACTCGAGCATGCCGCCGCACCAGACGGGAATGCCCCGCTCCAGCGCCGCATTGTGCACGGCGATGGCCTCGGAGAAGCCGCCCACGCGGCCCAGCTTGAGGTTGATGATCTTGCACGACTCCATCTCGATGGCCGCCAGCGCATCGCGCCGGTTGCGGATGGATTCGTCGAGGCAGATGGGCGTGTTGAGCCGCCTTTGCAGCATGGAGTGGAAGTAGAAGTCGTCGTGCCACAGGGGCTGCTCGATCATCAGCAGATCGAAGGCGTCGAACGAGACCAGATGGTCTTCGTCGCGCAGGCGATAGGCCGAGTTGGCGTCACAACTGAGCAGGATGCCGGGCCAGCGGCTGCGCACCCGCTCAAAGACCTCGACATCCCAACCCGGTTTGCACTTGAGCTTGATGCGCTGATAGCCGGCGGCCAGCTCGCGCTCGATGATCGCGAGCAATTCGGGAATCGAGGAATGAATTCCGATGGAGACTCCGCAGGCAATGCTTTCGCGCACGCCGCCGAGCAGGCGGGAGAGCGAGACGCCTTCGCGCTGCGCTTCCAGATCCCAGATGGCATTCTCCAGTGTGGCCTTGGCCATCGGGTTGCCGCGCACGGCGCGGAAGATCCCCGGGCACTCCCCGCCGTGCTCGGGGGACTCGGCGGCCAGCATGGGCGCCAGTTCCTGCACAAGAACCTGCCAGGCCGAGTCGGTGGATTCGCCGGAGAAGAACGGGCGCTCGCCGGCTGTGCATTCGCCCCAGCCGCTCAGCCCTTCTGACTGGACCTCGGCGAGAACGATCCTCCGGTTGCGGGTGACGCCAAAGCTGGTCTCAAACGGACGCACCAGCGGCATATGCAGTTCACGCAGAATGATCGCATCGATTCTCATATAGTCTTGCATTCCTTAGAAAAATCAGAACCAAGATCCGATTCCGCCTGGGCGAGGGGACCCAGTTCGAAGACTCCGTTTCCTTGCGCATCGCGAGAGAAGCCAAGTACTGCCAAGCCCCGCGAAAATGCTTCTTGAAACTTCTGTCGATTCTCTAGCTGCACAGCGAGGGCCCGTTGCCGGCTTGCATTCGCTGGCCTTCCACTGCTCGATGGGGGCTGGGACCAAAATGCGTTGTTCAATTCTGTGTGCGGCTGCCGGGCGTCGAGCAAGGATTGCCCTAACTCGTGGGGAATCCAGCTCCCACTCGGCCAGGAGACGGTCGGTTGGGAGCCCACCCTGCAGTCGAGAAGAGGATACACCATAGAAATCCACACGATAAGCACGGGAGATTGCTCCCAGCCTGTGGATATTGAGGAAAGCGTTTTTGATTTCCAGCGGATCGAAGGTCCACTCGATGTGCCGGATGCCCCGGGAAAGCGCCTCACGCCGTTGCTCCCATTTGAGTTGCGCGCCAAGGCCCCGATTGCGGTGACTCTGCCGGACGGCCAGCATGTGCGAGTGGAGGTAAGGCTGCGGCCCATTTTGGCGTTGCCTTGATTCCCGGCAAAGACATGGCGAAGCCTACAAGCGTTTTCCCCGGTGCTGCCGCCGCGACGCCAGAGAGCTCGCTGTCGAAGGCGCCAATCACCTGGCCGCCGATCTTTTGCGCCAGCAGAAATGTCTTCCGGGGAATCACATCGTTCTTGTCGTAGCCCCAGGTTTCAATCTGGAGCTCGACGCACTCCTCCATCTCGTCAAATCCCGCGCAGGAACGAATCTCGATCATGGCTGAGCCTGCGATGCGGGCTCGGCTGAAAGGTCAAGCCCGGACGCTCCTTCGTTTGCCAGCTTCTTCTTCGCCTGCGCCCACAGCGCTTCCAGCTCGTCCGGCGAAAGTTCTTCCAGCGGACGCGACGCGGCACGTTCCATTTCACTGAAGCGTCGGCGGAAGCGCAGATTGCACTGGCGCAAGGCCATCTCAGCGTCGACGCCCAAGTGGCGTCCAAGATTGACCACGGTAAACAGCAGGTCGCCCAGCTCTGCTTCGATTGCCGGTCGGCGCGCCGGATCGTCCGATGCGGCTTCGGCCTCAAGTTCCGCCGTCTTCTTCGGCAATCTTCGGCAGCAGCTCACGCCAGCTCGGCCAGTCGAAACCCGATTTCTGCGCCTTCGCGCCGAGCTTGGAGGCTTCAGCCAGCGCGGGCATCGCGCGAAGAACGCTGTCGAGCCGCGAAGGCGGCTGCTTTTGCGCCGAAGGCGCGTCCGCTGCATGCAATGCCTTTTGCGCCGAAGGCGCGTCTGCTGCATGCAATGCCTTTTCGGCAGCTTTGATCTCTTCCCAATTGCGCAGGACTGCTGCAGCCGAGCCTTCGACCGCCGCGTCCACGTCGGCGCGGTTGCCTGCCGCGCGCGAAGCCTCTTCGCCAAAGACGTGCGGATGGCGCCGGACCAGCTTGCGATTCAGCGCTTCCAGCACCTCAGCGATGGTGAAGTGGCCCTCGTTTGCGGCCATTTCGGCATAGAACAGAACCTGCAGGAGCAGATCGCCGAGCTCCTCTGGTAAGTGGGCGAAGTCGCGGCGCTCGATGGCGTCGAAGACCTCGTAGGCTTCCTCGAGAGTGTATTTGCGGATGGATTCGAAGGATTGTTCGCGATCCCAGGGGCAGCCGCCGGGAGCGCGCAAGCGAGCCATGATGGCCACAGCCTGCTCAAACAACACTGCCGCCCGCGCCGGATCGGTGGCGTTTTGCGGCGCGGGATCTTTCGCACTGCAGCTCTCTGGCGGCAGATCCATGCACTTCCAGTCTACCTTGCGGGGAGCGGCAGCGACGATCCGTGCGTCTTACGCAGCAGACACCAGCGTGTATCCAGATAGAGGGCGTACCGCAATGGGAGCCGTTTTCTTGGTTGTGGGCCAGTTTGAAGGGTACGGGCTTCAGCCCGTACAGAAACAGAGCGAGATGACTCTGGGCTTTAGCCCCTGAGGGAAGGTTTTTTCAAACTGCCCCACTGCCGTTTTTTCTCAGTTATATGTGGACACCCCGAGCCGTATACTCAATCTCTCCCATGATTCGCGTCCTCGGAACCATCGTTGCCGGCCTTCTCGGGCTGGCCTTCGGCAGCTTCCTGAACGTGTGCCTGAGCCGCTGGCCCGCGGGCGAGAGCATCGTCCATCCGCGCTCGCATTGCAGAAGCTGCGGGCGGACGCTCGCGTGGTGGGAGAATGTGCCGCTGGCGAGTTGGCTGGCGCTGCGTGGCCGTTGCCGGAGCTGCAAGGCGTGGATTGGTTGGCGGTATCCGCTGGTCGAGCTGGCGGTGGGTGCGCTTTGGGCGACGGTTGCGTGGCGGTTGCTTGATTGGCGCGGACTTGATCCGCTGCAACACGCTTATCCTTCGTGTCGTTACTTGGCCAAATGATCGGCCGAGTCGGGAACTTCATTCTGTTTGGCTGCTAATCGCTCTTGCTGCATTTGATGCCGAGTGACCTCTGGCTGCCGGATCGATTGACATGGCCCGGCATGGCATCGGATTTGTCTACAGCTTTGTTCCGATGCCGTATGGAAGCACTCTTGCTATCGCCCAGATTGGAAACATAAGTACGCGTCCAAGGCCGCGATCGCTTCATGATGAGCATTCTCGCCGCCGCCGCCCTCATTCTGCTCCTCCGCTGGATCTACTGGCTGTTCCGCCGGCGCGAGGGCATTGGCCTGGGCGACGTCAAGCTGATGGCGATGTTGGGCGCGTGGCTTGGCCTGCCTGGCGCGCTGCTCGCCTTCTGCCTGGGCGTGGTGCTGGGCGCGGCAGCCGCAATTGCTGCTGCTCGCCGTTCCTTCCTCCGTAAAAGCAGCGAAGACTGGGCGCACATCAAGCTGCCGCTGGGCACATTTCTTTGCGTGGGCGGAATCGTCAGCAGTTTGTGGGGAGAGCGAATCATCGGCGCGTATCTGCGCTGGGCAGGCTTTTAGAATTGGTTGCGTAAATCCGGTTTTGAAAGGGCACGGCTTCAGCGCCTGCCGTGAGGGGCGCATAGACAGCGATGCTTTAGCCACCGGAGGGCACGAGCCTTTACTCGTGCCGTAACGAGCTTTAAAATGCAATGCGGGCTTTAGCCCCTGCGGTCTTGTTTTTGGATTTCGCATCGTAACGGAACTTTATCCTGAGCGAGCTTCCCGCCGTGCCGTGAGGAGTCGAAGACATGCTTTCGGCCCCGAGGGAAGATTTTCACGGCACGAACTTCTGATGCACCAGCTCTAGCCATCGCGCCATCAACAGCCTTTACTATTGGGGCTCACCGCCGGCTGCCCGGATGAAACCGCCTTCGCGTTCGCAATCTCGGGATCCTTCAGGGCCTTGCGCGCTTCCTTGCCGTGACGGCTGTCGGGATCGTATTCCGTCACTTTGAGGTAGTTGGCCCGCGCTTCGGCAAAGTCGCCCAGGTGGCGGTCGCATTCGGCCAGTCCCCAATACACATCGGGATTGGCCGGATCCAGGACCAGCGCGGATTGAAACCGCGACAGCGCGCCCTTCCAGTCTTTGTTATCGAGATAGTAGTTGCCGACGTTCACGTCCTCGGCCGCCGTCTCGTGGTGCTCGGGCGCAATCTCCTGCCCTTTCCGGTTGCGCTTTCCCGGCTGCGTGTTGTCATCCGGCGGCGGAAGCAGATCACCTAACCCGGCGAGGCTCGAACTCGAACTCGTTTCGCCTGACTCGGCGGCCGCCGCTGCATCTTCCGGGCTGCGCACTGGGTCGAGGTCCTCCGCAGGCATTGGAATGCGCCCGTTGCCGGACTCGTCTCCCGCTCCCGGTGGCAGATCGGGCGAGTGTCCTCGATGGCATCACGGGAACCGAATTCGTGTCCTCAGGAAACGGATTCTGATTGGTCTGCGTCCGCACGCGTGGAGGTGTTTGGGACGGGAGGCGGGTTCTGAGAATTGGCCGCCGGTTGGCTTTGGCCGGAGCCGGAGCCGCCGCCGCTGTTTGAGGCCTGCGCACAGAGCTGCGGCGTCCCTGCCAGAAGACAGGCCAGAGCCACGGCTACTCCAAACAACGGTTTCATTGACGGCTCCTCAACTTCTCAACTCCCCGACTTCCCGACTCCCCACCTTCTTTGACGCGATTCAGCCCACGGCGAGACGCGAGCCGGAGCAGTGAGCCGAGAGTTCGCGTCCAAGGAAAGCATCGCACATTTGCGCAGTAAATTTCACCCCTCGTCCGGGTCTCCGCGCTGCGAGCGACACTTATTTCGTTGGACTCAGTGTTGTTGGACTCAGCGGGGCCTCGATAGTCATGACCGGCAGCGATCATGCGGCGGCTCAACATATCGGGCTCTCGAGATGCGATTTTCCACCCCGCTATTCCCTGCCCCGGAACGATAGAATCCCTCTAGGCTGTTTTCCTTCGCACCACTCGCCCGAGGAGCGTCGTTCGCATGGGTTACCAGGTTCTGGCCAGAAAATATCGTCCGCAGCGCTTTGCCGACGTGGCCGGCCAGGACCATGTGACGCGCACGCTGCTGAACGCGCTCAGCCAGAACCGCATCGCGCACGGGTACATCTTCTCCGGGCACCGCGGCATCGGCAAGACGACCATCGCGCGCATTCTGGCCATGGCGCTGAACTGCCGCACAGAAGTTGGTACAGCCGAGCGCCCTACGCATGAGCCATGCGGCCGGTGCGATGCCTGCACCGAGATTCGCCAGGGCAACGCCGTGGACGTGATCGAGATTGATGCGGCCACCAACCGCGGCATCGACGAGATTCGCGAGCTGCGCGATGCGGCGCGCTATGCGCCTTCCCGCGATCGCTATAAGGTCTACATCCTCGACGAGGCGCACCAGATTACCGAAGCTGCCTTCAACGCGCTGCTCAAGACACTGGAGGAACCGCCGGCGCACGTCATCTTTATGTTGGCGACCACCGAGCCCGAGAACATTCCCCAGACCATCCGCTCGCGCTGCCAGCACTTCAGCTTTCATGCGGTCAAGTTCGACGACATTCTGGCGCAGTTGAAGATGATCGCGGCCGAGGAGAAGGTTTCGGCCGAAGAGGGCGCGCTGGCGCTGCTGGCCGAGGCCGGCGACGGTTCGATGCGCGACGCGCTTTCCATCATGGACCAGGCCATTGCGTCTGCGCCGGTGGAAGCAGGCCGGCCAGTGCTCTCGGCAGAGCAGATTCGCGAGTTGACGGGGTCGGTGCCGAACACCGTCTTCGAGCGGTTGCTGGAAGCCGTGGCGGCGGGCCAAAGCGCGGAACTGATGGAGCAGTTGAACGGGCTGGTGAATGCCGGCCACAGCCCGCTCTCGCTGGCGCGGCAGTTGGTCCGCTATCTGCGCAATGCGCTCATGGCGAAGCTGGGCGGCGAGCAGACCGTGCTGCTGCAAATCTCCGCGGACGAGCGATCGCGCGCCGCGCGCACGGCGCTGCTTTTTACCGAGGAAGAGCTCGCACGCAACCTGCAGATCGTGCTGCGCACCTTTGACGATTTGAACTACCGCCAGGAACAGCGCTTCCACCTGGAGCTGGGAGTGCTCAAGCTGATTCACGCGCAGCGGCTGCTGCCGATAGAGGAGCTGCTGAGCGGCGTAGTCGGCGGAGCGGGAGCGCGCGCCGCAACAGCAAGCAGCGGGCCGCGCGCAAGTGGCAGCGTTGCGCGGCCGGTGGGCGTGTTGGCTCCGGGGGCTGGCGCTTCGGCGCAGGAGAGGAGCGGATGGAGCGGCGGAACGCGGTTGTCGCCGGCTGCGGGGCCAAGAATGGAATCCGTGGCTGAGGAATCGCGCACGACTCGGACTCCCGCGATGGCGGCCGGAGTCTCTCCCTTCCCTGCTGTGGCCAGTCAGCCGGCTGGGTATGCCTCGGCCGCAACACTCACCGAAGGCGCGCTGGCTAAGGCTCCAGAAGCGGCAACGGCCACTGCCGGCGGAATGCGCGTGGAACACGTTCGCGAAGCTGTCGTCGCCGCGTTGGCAACAGCGGGACACAGCTCTGCCGCGCAACTGCTCGGCTCAGGCGCGTGGTCGCTCGATGGCGCCGGCGTTCGCGTTGCCGTGCCGGGCATGGGCAAGAAGATGCTCAGCCTCACGGTCAACGCCGCGGCCGAGAAGATCATCCGGCAGGAGTTGCAGCGGCTGGGCGCGCCCGTGCGATTCGTCGTTTCAGGCGGCGCGGGAGTAGCTCCTGCGGTCGTCGCGCCGCTCGTTGCGCCCGCGGGCAGCGTGCAGGAGGCGGCGCTCGCGCATCCCTTGGTGAAGAGAGCGCAGGAGATCTTCAACGCCGAGGTCCGCAGCGTGGTCGATCTCCGGCAGAAGTGAAGCGCAGCTTTTAGCTCTTTGCTTTCAACTTTTCGCATTGTCGTGCTTAGGCGAACTTTGATGGCACACCGGAACGAAAACGGCGAGAAACAAGCGACTACAGACCAAAGGCTGGAAACAAACAGGGGTGCACAGGATGATCAACCCGCTCAAGATTTCGGAGATGCTCTCGCAGGCCAACCAGATGCAGGAAGAGATGCAGCGCAAGCTGGGCGAGACCGTGGTGGAAGCTTCGAGCGGCGGCGGTGCGGTGACTGCGACCATGAACGGCAAAAAGGAGCTGCTGAAGCTGCGCATCGATCCCTCGGCGGTGGCCAGCCTGAGCGGCGGTCAGGCGGATGTGGAGATGCTCGAAGATCTGATCGTGGGCGCAGTGAACGAGGCCGGCCGCAAGGCGGATGAAGCCATCAAATCGAGCGTACAGGGCGTGTTAGGCAGCCTGAAACTGCCAGACCTCGGCGGGTGAAGAGCCGTGCTTGCAACGCTCTCAAGTCGCTCGATCCGGCGATCTCGCGAACAAGTCTGGCGAACGGAGGCTTTGTAAAAGGGCACGACTTTAGTCGGGCTGATATCGCCCAAATTACAACGACGGGGCTTTAGCCCCTGAGATAATTGTCTTCCGAAAGGCGGTCGCTTTGTCACGTTATGCCGAGCCGATGGCCCGGCTCATTGAGGAATTGAAGAAACTACCCGGCGTGGGAACGAAGAGCGCGCAGCGCTTTGCCTTCTACATTTGCGCTCGAGCGACGAGGATGCCGCTGCCCTGGCCGATGCAGTGCGCGGACTGAAGACAAGTCTGCGTCTGTGCTCCATCTGCAACAACGTCACCGACATCGATCCCTGCGCCTACTGCGCCAGCCCGTCGCGAAACCAGCGACTGGTATGCGTGGTGGAGGAGCCCACCAACGTTGCTGCTGTGGAGCGGTCGCAGACCTACCAGGGCGTCTATCACGTGTTGCACGGCACGCTTTCGCCGCTGCATGGCGTGGGACCGGACCAGTTGCGCGCGGAAACACTGATGCGCCGTGTGGAACGTGGCGAGGTGGACGAGGTGATTCTGGCCACCAGCCCCACGCTCGAAGGCGAGGCGACCGCCGATTGGCTGGCCGGCTCATTGCGCGGATTCGCCGTTCGTATCACCCGCATCGCGACCGGCGTTCCGGCCGGCAGCGACATCGAATACGCGGATGAGGTCACGATGGCGCGCGCGCTCGAGGGCCGTCGCGTTATCTAGTCTTCTGTCTCTAAAGTTCGCGTCATAACGGAACTGTCATCCTTAGCGAAGTTTGGCCGGCTTTTGGGCCAAACGGAGTCGAAGGACCTGCTTTTGGCAGGGTCGATTTATGGAACGAACTTCTGGAACACCACACTTGTCGCAATTCTTTCGCGCACCGCTGCCCCACCCCTCCAAAGCTCATCGCGGGAAAGGTCCCTGTGTACGGCCGGGCAGATTCCTGACATTTCAGACCGGGCACATCCCTGACACTTTTTCCTTCTCAGGAAGGTTTTTGTTTTTGTCCTGGGGCCGAGGGTAAGCTTGCCCTCGGCCCCAGAACGGGTGCTTGATCCATCCGGGATTGCTGAGCGGAACCAGCTTACCGCGCCGGGCGTCGAAGCCGGTCAGAGGATGCTGAGCGAAGTAGACCGTGAACAACCCATCGCCGACCGGCTCCAGTCCCACGCGTTCGCCCCACAACACCTGGCTCAGGAAGATGCTCCGTTTCTTCCAGCTGAACCAGCCATGACTTTGCACTGTCACCACCTGCATCGAATCCGGATACTCCACTTCCGGCGTCCGCGCCGGATACGGCCGCGGCGAAGGCTCGTACACACTGGCCGGAGTCTGCATCCCGAGCGCCTCGTGCGGCCGCACTTCGTTGTAATCGCGGCGAAAACGATCCAGCTCCCTCTGCTGCGCCCGCCAGTTCTCAGCCGTCCTCACCTCCTGCTTCAGCGTGCGGTGCATGCGCTCATGCCGGCCGTTCTGCTCCGGATGTCCGGCCTGGATCCGTTCCGGCACGATCCCCAGCTTGATCCACCACACTGCCAGCCGCGACAACCCGCCCACCGTCGCCGAAGCAAAGGGCGGCCCGTTGTCGGTGCGGATCGCTTCCGGCAGTCCATACTCGCGAAAAGCCGCTTCGAAGATGGCCCGCACTCGCTCCGTGTCGGTCTTCTCCACCGCCTGCGAGCGCAGTAGGTATCGGCTCCACGCATCGCTGATGGTTAACGGATCGACCCGGGCTCCATCGCCGGCGCGAAACCACCCCTTGAAGTCGGCGCACCACACCCGATTCGAGGCGTTGGCGTGCGCCAAAGGCTCGCTGTACGGCTCGGTGCGGCGGCGCTTCTGGCGCGCCACTACCAGCCCCGCGCGCTTCACCATCTCGCCGATCGTGCTCGTCGCCGGCCACCTCCGCCCAGGCTGGTCGCGCTCCAGAATCCGCTTCAGCTTCCGCGGCCCCCAACGCATGTGCGCCTGACGAAGCTCCAGCACCGCCCGCTCTACCTCCGCCCGCGTCTGGTTGGGATGCCGCTCCGGCGCCCGGTTCACCTCCAGCAGACCCGCCACTCCGTTCCGCTGGTACCGCCGCAGCCACACGTACCCCGTTTCACGCGAGACGCCGAAGCGCGCACACAGTTCCCGCATCGTCGCCTCATCCCGTTCATACTCCATCACAAACCGAATCTTCTCTTCCAACGCACTGCTCGTTGTCCAGGCCATGAGCTCGTTTTTACGTCCTCATGCCCTCGCCGCAGTGTCAGTTATGTCCCCGGTTCAAAATGTCAGGTATGTCTCCGGTCCGTACCCCTGCAGCCTTGTCAATGCCCCCTCGCGCCGCAAAAACCGCAACCCTCTGAAAACACTCGCAAAACTCTTCTGCGAAGTTTGCGGTGAATTATCGCCTCCCGGCGCATACTTGCATTCAATGGATTCCCAGACACAATTCGCCCTCGAGCCTCTCGTCCCCACCACCGTTTGGACGGTGGGCTCTCCGGCTCTACTCAGCTCGCCCGCTCACTTCAAAAACGCGGCCTGGGCAAGGAGAAAATCGGGAAAAATTTTCTTGAGGCCATTTCGGGGCTTATTTTGCGCTTAAGCGATTTAGAATCAACAGAAACTTCCGAAAACCGTGGTGAAATTTCGTCGAATTTAGTAGCCGGATCGCCTCTCTTTGGCCCTGAATTGCCTCCTTTAGCCCGCATTTCTCACGCGGCGCAAATCATCTGTAGCGCCGGTCTCCAGACCGGCTGTCGCGGGGGTCTCCAGACCCCCGCAAGGCAGATAACGGCTCCTAATCCGCGATTTTCTCCACCGTCGAAACGGCTGTGAGAAATGCCGGTTAGGCCCGAAAACGCCCGCTGCATTTAGTCATTTTCCCGTCCGGACTGCGGCCCCTCGCCGGGACCCATCCGGCCTCTGCGTGTGCAGCAGAAGCCAAAAGAAAAGCGGGAAGGGCCGGTTAGCCCTTCCCGCCAAGTCATGGCTGGGGGAGCCGCTGCCAAAAAGCTATTTCGACACTTGGTCGAGCGCCAGATTCAGTCCCAGAACATTGACGCGAGGCTCACCGAGAAAGCCAAGTTGCCGCCGCGTGGTGTGCTCTGCGATGAGATTGCGCACCGCATCCTCCGTCATCCCGCGCGCCTTTGCCACACGCGGCGCCTGGAAGTATGCGTTGTCCGGCGTGATGTCAGGGTCAAGGCCGGAGCCCGACGTCGTCACCATGTCGATGGGCACGGGCTTGCCCGGATTTTCCGCGGCCAGCTTGTCGATGTCGGCCTGCTCGCGCTGCGCAAGCTTGGCATTGGACTGCGCGAGGTTTGTGCCGCCCGAGGAGGTGGCGTCGTAGCCGTTGCCCGCAGCCGAAGGACGCGGATGAAAGTAATGGTCGGAAGTGAAGCTCTGCGCGATCAGCTTCGATCCGATCACCGTGCCATCCTTGAGCTTGATGAGGCTTCCAGTGGCCTGATCGTGAAAGAGCAGCCCGGCCAGTCCAGTCATCAGCAGCGGGTAGCCCAGGCCAAAGATCACTGCCGTCACCAGCGTGAAGAGAACCGAGGTTCTCCAAACCGAATGCACCACCGGGGCCACCTGCACATGCGATGCGTGATGCCCTTCACGAGTTCCAAGCTCTTCGTCAATCGTCGCATCCGAATGCACGTTCAATCTCCTTTGCGTGATCGCACACTTACGCCAGGTGCAGCGCCACCAAACACAGATCGATGGCCTTGATCCCGATGAACGGGATGATGATGCCGCCGACGCCATAAATGAGCAGGTTATTGCGTAGCAGCACATCGGCTGCCTTGGGTTCGTACTTGACGCCCTTCAGCGCCAGCGGGATCAGCGCAACGATAATGACCGCGTTGAAAATGACCGCCGAGAGAATCGCCGAGTGCGCCGAATGCAGATGCATGATGTTGAGCACGCCCAGCACCGGGAAAACGCCCATGAACATGGCCGGAATGATGGCGAAATACTTGGCCACGTCGTTGGCGATGGAAAAGGTGGTCAGCGCGCCGCGCGTCATCAGCAACTGCTTGCCGATTTCGACAATCTCAATGAGCTTGGTGGGATTCGAGTCCAGATCCACCATGTTGCCGGCTTCCTTGGCGGCTTGCGTGCCGGAGTTCATGGCCACGCCGACATCGGCCTGCGCCAGTGCCGGTGCGTCGTTGGTGCCGTCGCCGGTCATGGCCACCAGTTTGCCCTTGCCCTGCTCGCTCTTGATCAGGTCCATCTTGTCTTTGGGCTTGGCCTCGGCCAGGAAGTCATCGACGCCGGCCTCGCGCGCAATCACCGCGGCAGTCAGCGGATTGTCGCCTGTGATCATGATGGTGCGGATGCCCATGGCGCGCAGCCGCGCCAACCGGTCCTTGAGCCCGCCCTTCACCACGTCCTTGAGATAAATCACGCCCAGCGCCGAGGCGTTTTCAGCCACCACCAGCGGCGTGCCGCCGGAGCGAGCGATCTCTTCGACATAATCGCGAACCTTCTGCGGCAACGTCGCGCCCTGCTCCTCCAGGAAGCGGGCGATCGCGTCCACTGACCCTTTACGAATGCGCGTGCCGGGAAGATTCACGCCGCTCATGCGGGTCTGCGCGGTAAAGGGAACAAATTCGGCGTGAATGCCTGCCAGGTCGCGCCCGCGCAGGTTGTATTTCTCCTTGGCCAGCACCACAATCGACCGGCCCTCGGGGGTTTCGTCGGAGAGCGACGCGAGCTGCGCGGCGTTGGCCAGCCGCTCCTGGCTCACGTCCGGTGCGGCCAGGAATTCGGTTGCCTGGCGATTGCCCAAAGTAATCGTGCCGGTCTTATCCAGCAGCAGCGTGTTCACGTCGCCGGCAGCTTCCACGGCGCGTCCGCTCATGGCCAGCACGTTGTACTGCACCAGCCGGTCCATGCCTGCGATACCGATGGCCGAAAGCAGGCCGCCAATCGTAGTGGGAATGAGGCAGACCAGCAGCGAGACGAGCACGAAGACCGTCTGCGGTGCGCTGGAGTAAATGGCGAAGGGCTGCAGCGTGACTACGGCCAGCAGAAAGATGATGGTGAGGCCTGAGAGAAGAATGCTCAGCGCGATCTCGTTGGGGGTCTTCTGCCGCGTCGCGCCCTCCACAAGCGCAATCATGCGATCAAGAAAAGTCTCGCCCGGATTCGAGGTGATCTTCACCTTGATCCAGTCCGACAGAACTTTCGTGCCGCCGGTCACGGCCGAGCGATCGCCGCCTGCCTCGCGAATCACGGGAGCCGATTCGCCGGTGATGGCCGATTCGTCCACCGAGGCCACGCCCTCAATCACTTCGCCATCGCCCGCGATGTAGCTCCCGGCCTCGACATAAATCACGTCTCCGGCACGAAGCAGTCCGCTGACGACGTCTTCAAAGCTGCCGTCCACCTTGTAACGCTTTGCAATCGTCTCGCCCTTGGCTTTGCGCAGCGTGTCGGCCTGGGCTTTGCCGCGGCCCTCCGCCATGGCCTCGGCAAAGTTGGCGAACAGCACCGTAAACCACAGCCAGAGCGTGATCTGCAGGTTGAAGCTGAAGGCCACTCGGTGATGAACGGTGTTGTCTATGAGCAAGGCGGAGGTGAGCACACTGCCCACCTCAACCACGAACATCACCGGGTTCTTGACCATCCAGCGCGGATCGAGCTTGCGAAAGCTGTCTACTGTCGCCTGGGCAATGATCTGCGTGTTCCAAAGACTTGTTTTTTCAGCCATGACGGTCCGTTTTTGCCTCGTCCTGATGCGGTATGAATACGGCTAGAAGACCTTGCCGGTTTGCAATAGCAGATGTTCCAGAATCGGTCCCAGGCTCAAGGCCGGGAAAAACGTAAGTGCGCCGATGATCAACACCACGCCGACCAGCAACACAGCAAACAATGTTGTGTTCACCGGGAAGGTGCCGGGCGACGGCGGAACGCGCTTTTTCTGCGCCAGATTGCCAGCCAGCGCCAGCGCGGGAATCATCATGAGGAAGCGCCCGATAAGCATGTCCCAGCCCATCGCGACGTTGTACCACCAGTTGGTTCCCAGACCTGCGAACGCCGAGCCGTTGTTGCCAGCGCCTGAAGTGAAGGAGTAGAGAATCTCGCTGAAACCGTGCGGTCCGGGATTGTTGGTCGCCGAAAGTCCGACCGGAATCAGCACGAAAATCGCCGCGAATGTGAGAATGATGAGCGGGAAGATGAGCGCGTAGAGCATGGCCATCTTCACGTCGTAGGATTCGATCTTCTTGCCCAGGTACTCAGGTGTTCGACCGACCATGAGCCCGGCGATGAAGACTGCAATCACGACGTAGATCAACATGCCGTACATGCCCGCGCCCACGCCTCCGAAGACGACCTCGCCAAGCATGATGTTCGCCAGCGGAATCATGCCGCCGAGCGGGGTGAAGCTGTCGTGCATTCCATTCACTGCGCCGCAACTGGCATCGGTGGTGATGGTCGCGAAAAGTGTGCTTTCGGCGATGCCGTTACGGACTTCTTTGCCCTCCATATTGCCGCCGGGCGCGGTTGCAGTGCGTGTTTGCTGCGCCCCGTGGATCATGTTGTACGGGTGCGACTCCGCCCAGTAGCACACGATGAAACCGGCCGCGAAAAGAATGTACATCGCAGCGCAGACGGCCCAGCCGTGTCCCGGCGAACCAGTCATGCGCCCCAGCGTGTAGGTCAGGCCCGCGCCGATGACGAAGATCGAGAAGATCTCAATGAAGTTCGAGAGCGGGGTCGGATTCTCGTAGGGATGCGAGCTGTTGGCGTTGAAGAATCCGCCGCCGTTGGTGCCCAGCATCTTGATCGCTTCCTGCGATGCCACGGGCCCCTGGCCGATGGTTTGCGTCTGGGAGGGCTGTTCAAGCGGATGAGCTTGGGTGTACGCGCTCAGATTTTGCGGGACGCCTTGCCAAACCAGCAGCAGCGCGTAGACGATGCACGCTGGCGCCAGAACGTAGAGTAATGTCCGCGTCATGTCGACCCAGAAGTTGCCAATCGTGGCGGAACTGGCCCGCTTGATGCCGCGAATCAGCGCCACGGCCACCACAATGCCCGCCGCCGCCGACCAGAAGTTGTGCGTCGCCAGGCCAGCCATTTCCGTGAGATAGCTCATCGTGGATTCGGGCGTGTAGAACTGCCAGTTTGTATTCGTGGTGAAGCTGGCGGCCGTATTCCAGGCCAGATCCGGTCCTACTGCCGCCAGATTCTGCGGGTTCCAGGGGAGGTAGGCCTGCAGGCGCTCAAGGGCATAGGTCAGCAACAATCCCGCCGCCGAGAAGCCCAGCATCGCGAACGTGTACTCGCGCCAGCTCATCTCTTTGTCGGCCTTCACGCCGCACAGCTTGTAGATGAGGCGTTCGAACGGGCGCAGAACCGGGTCGAGCCAGGTGCGCTCCCCCTCCAGCACGCGCGTCAGGTAGATGCCGACGGGGCGAATCGAGCCGAGCAGAATGACAGAATAGATGGCGAATTGCAGCCAGCCGTTGACCGACATATCAGAATTTCTCCGGGAAGAGTAGTGCGACGGTGAGATACGCCAGCAAGAGAATGGAGAGGATGAGGCCGGTTGCCGATATCCAATCGATTTGCATGGGCTACCTCAGTTTCTGACAGGCCTTGACGTAAAGAAACGCCACAGCGAAGAAGACTACGGTGAACAGCAGCATCAGTGCGTCTTGCATGCGGGCTCTCCCTTTTCCATCCGGACCAGCGCCGGCAAAGGTGCGAAGAAAAAACTGGGCTTGGCTTTCCATGCGCGCGTGCGCCTGCCGTGGCGCCTGCAGTGCATGCTCTTGCCTGGGCCGAACCAACCGGCCTGGCTTGATATTAATTCTGTGGTTTGTCTGCTTTGAGATTCAAAAAGAAATCCTAAAGATTTCGTAAGGATCGCTTACCACCACCGGAAATGTTTAGAGGGCAACAGTCGCCAACCGCGGAAGGGTTCGCGAGGCGACCCGCGGCCGTCGTCGCGCTGCTCACTCTTCGTTGCCGCTCCATCCCTCGGGGACGAATCGGTAACCCACCCAGGGCTCAGTTTGGATGTACTGGCGGCCGGTTTCGCCTTCCAGTTTCTTGCGCAATTGGCCGACGAAGACGCGGAGATACTCAGGCTGATGCGCCGATTGTGCACCCCAGACGACGGTCAGCAGAGCGCGATGCGTCATCACTTTGCCGGCGTTGCGGGCCAGGTGCAGGAGCAGATCGAACTCCTTGGGGGTAAGGTGGATGGGCTTGCCCTGTACGGAGATCGTATGAGCCAGCGCGTCGATGACAAAATCGCCGGCCTCAAGGGCTGCCGTGGTGCGCTCCGGTGCGCGGCGCAGATGCGCCCTGACCCGCGCCAGCAACTCCTGAATGCTGAAAGGCTTGGTCACATAGTCGTCGGCGCCCGCGTCGAGCGCTTCTACCTTCGACCGTTCGTGTTCCCGAACCGAGAGAACAAGCACCGGCGTAGTGCCGCGCGAGCGGATGATCCGGCAGACCTCGACGCCGCTCATTACGGGCATCATCAAGTCCGTGATGACCAGGTCCGGCGGCCAGTCGCGGTAGAGACGCAGCCCCTCCTCGGGATCGTTGGCCGTGCGAACATCGTATCCCTGCGCGGAAAGTGCGGCGCGCAGCACCCGCGTAATCTGCGACTCGTCGTCAATCACCAGAATTCTTCCGGGCATGCCGTTCTTCTTTCAACCGAAGCTTACAACATTGCGGCGCGGCATTTCAGAAATTGCCGCGGGCAGGTATGATTCCGGGTGGGGAAGTCGATGGGCGTACCCGCCTATGCAAGGTTGGCTCTTCGCTGGCTCGCAGCCACGGCTGCGGCCGCGCTCACCACGTTTCTACTTACCTTGCTCGGCGCCAATTCAGCGACTGCCGGGATGGTGTTTCTAGTGCTGGTGGTGTGGTGGGCCACGCAGGCCGGAATCGTCCTCTCGATCTACACCGCGCTTCTATGCGCCGTCTGCTTCGACTATTTCTTTTTGCCTCCCGTGCACACCTTGCGACTGGAAGGCGCGCAGGCATGGGTGGCGATGGTTTCATTCGCCCTCAGTTGCGGTGTGGTCAGCCGCTTGTCGGAGCGGGCACGGCAACAGACCATTCAGGCAGAACAGCGCCAGGCGGACGTGGGAAAGCTTTACGCCCTGAGCCAGGAGATGATGCTCTTTGAGGACGCCGATCGCCTCCTCCATGATTTGCCTGGCGCGATCGACCGCATCTTTGCTCTCCAAGGGGTGGTCCTTTACGTCGGCGACTATGACCGTTTTTACACCTCGACCGGCGAAGTTCCAGCCAGTGTTCAGGCGCACATGCAAGCTGCGGCACAGGGCCTTAGTCCAACCGCTACGTCGTTCGCCGGCTACCAGACCACGGCGCTGATGTTGGGGTTGCGGCCCGTGGGCGCTTGGGCCTGGCGGCCGAATGCGCTATCCCTTGAGGTCGCCACCGCAGTGAGCGCCCAGGTATCGATCGCAGTGGCGCGCTCTATCGCTATGGCCGCCTCGACTCGTATCGAGGCCGGGCGCGAAGCTGACCGGCTCCGCACGGCCTTGATCGATTCCCTCACCCACGAACTGCGCACACCGCTCACCTCTATCCGCGCGGCAGCCACGACCATGCTCGAGGGCGAGGGGCTCGACGATGCCGGACGCCTCGAAATGGTGCGGATCATTGACGAGGAGGCAGCGCGTCTCGATGTGCTCATCGGCGAGGCGGTGGAGATGGCCGAGATCGACGCCAACGTCGTTCAGGTGAAGATGTCTCCCCAGCACCCACGCGCATTGCTCGATCAGGCCGTAGAGGAGTCGCGCAGGGTTCTGGCCTCTCACAAGGTGACGATTTTGCCGGAGGCCGCAGACCAGTCCGCCCAGGACGATAAGCCGGCATGGTTCGATCCGCGCCTGCTGGGCAGGGTCTTGCGCCACCTGCTCGAGAATGTCGCCAGCCACACCCGCCCGGCTCCCGTGTCGCGCTCAGCAGCAAGCGCAGCGGCGACCGGTTGGAGTTCTGCGTGGAGGATAACGGCCCCGGCATCGACACCCGCGACCTGCCGTTGATCTTTGAGAAGTTCTACCGCGGCGAGCGCGGAGCGAGCGCACACAAAGGGTCCGGCATGGGTCTGGCTATTACGCGCGCAATTTTGACGACGCACGGCGGAGGGATCGAAGCATCCAGCGTTCCGGGCGGCGGTGCGCGGTTTCGCTTTTGGGTGCCGCTGATCGAGAAAGAGCCCAGCAGGCGCGCTGCACCCGGTTAGCGGCCATTATTAATTGGTGATCAGCATCAGCGGATCGGGCGTCACCTGGCAGGTCTTGCCCTGCGCTGGCGTCCAAGTCTTACCGTCCCCGAAAGTCACTGAGGTTAACTCAACCGAGCTCACCGCCGTAAGCCCGGGCGCCCAAACGTCCGCCGAGGCCGTGCGGCCCGTCCCGGCCGTAAAAAAAACTGTCAGCGTCCGCACCGGCAGCGCAGCGTCTTTGTCTTTGCCCGCCTTTTCTATCCGGCCCTTCGCCGTCCAGCCGCGCACATTCAATGTCGCGCTGGCGATGCTCCGGCTATCGGGGCTGGTGAGCGTCAGGTGCAGCCTCTGCCCAAGTCCCATCGGATGCGCTGTGCCCGTCTTGATCGTTCTTCCATCGGATAGGTGGCTCACCAGCACGCCAACCGGGCACGGATTCGGCAGCACTGCAGTTTGAACCGGCGGTTGCCAATTGGGTCCCACATTCTCTATTCCCGCTGCTCCATAACTTTGCGCGCCTGTCTGCGCGGCAACGGCCCATGGCGCAATCGCCAGAAAGCATCCAACAACTGTAACCAGCTTCATGGCCATCCCCCTTCCCTCCCAAACACCGGCTCCATTCTTCACCTTCCCTGCGTCCGTGTCCACCTCCGCAAAACCGCTCCCGTGGTCCCTGACCGTAATCCGTCCGCATGGGTCGGTGCAGCGTCTTGACTACTTCGGCTCGCCGCTCCAGTCGCACACGATCTCGCGGCGTTGCTCTGAGCTCTCTACCGCCCATTCGAGCAAACGCGCTACGCGCCAGCCGTCGATGCCGGTGACCGGGGCCGCGGCCTTGCCCAGCAGCGCATCGCGAATCCCTGCGTAGTAGAGCCGGTAGTCTCCGGCGACTGCGGGAACGGGACGGCTGACCGATCCGCCTTCGATGCCCACATGCAACACACCCCAGTTGGCAGCCTGCTCCTGGCCCCAGGCTGAGTCCTCAATGCGCGTGACCTTGTTGAGCGCGGCCTCCTGCGGGTCGACGCCGGACTTCCAGTAGCTGCCCTTCGTTCCGCGCAGGTGGAAGCGCGGTGCGGCAGGCAGCGAAAGGCCGTTGGCGCCCAGCGTGACTGCCATGCCGGGGTAGCGCAGGCGAATTGTGAAGGCGTCGTTGGCTCCAGGGCCGTCTTTCTCGCGCACCACCTCGGCGCTCACCCCCTCCGGTTTGCCGAAGAGCGCCAGCGCCTGATCGGCGAGGTGCGGCCCCAGATCGAGCAGTGTCCCGGCTCCCGCTTCTGCTCTTTCCTTCCACACCCGCTCAGTCATAGGCGCTGGCCGCCAGCGGTCGAAGCGCGACTGGAACGCGACGAGCCGCCCCGTAGAACCCTCATGAATTAGTTTCTGAACCGTCAGGAAATCGCTGTCCCAACGCCGGTTATGAAAAGGAGCCAGGAGCACTTTCTGCTTCTTGGCAATACCAATCAGCTCGGCGGCCTCAGACGAGGTCAGTGTCATCGGCTTGTCAACAACGACGCTCTTGCCGGTCCGAAGGATCTCCCTGGCGAGGGCGAAATGAGTTCCGTTCGGTGTCGCGACCACAAACAGCCCGAGCGACGCGTCGGCCAGCATCGCTCCGAGCGAGCGATAGACTGTTATTCCGGGGTATCGCTCCGCGGCCTTGTTGGATGTGCGCTCCATGACCGCAGCCAGTTCCAGGCCCTCGACCGAGGAGAGCAAAGGGGCATGGAAGACGCGGCCCGCCATCCCGAAACCGATCACACCGACGCGAATCATCGGACTTCTCTACTCCGCCCCCCTCAGATAGAGGCCGGCTCGGACCCCAGATCGAGAAACGTGAAGCTGCCAGGTTTCGCGCTGTCAACCGCAGTAGCGATGCGTGGAGTGCTTTCGATTACGCGACTATTCTTGTTTGTGCTCAAGACCACGAGTGCCAGCTTGAGACCCTTCAGGTTTTGCTGGTAATTCAAACCCTGATCCGCGGTGATCATTACGTCAAAGCCCGCTTTTTCAGCCGCTGCGAGCAGTGCGCCGTTCGACATTCCGGCCCACCCTTGATAAGCGGTCGTTACGACCGTGTGGCCGGGCAACAAAAGGCGCGGTTTTTGCGGCAGATTTTCGTCGAGCAAGACTCGCTTGGACATTTCACGAACACTGCGCGGCGCTCCGCGCAAGGAACTCCAGGAATTCCGTGATCTGCTCGGGCCGAACAGTGGGAAACTCCTGGGACAACTCCGGCACGCTCAATTCGCTTAGATTGCGCAGAATCGCCGTCACCGGGACGCGCGTCCCGCGAAACACCCATGCGCCGCCCTGTGTGTCCGGTTTGCTTTCCAACACCGGGCAAAGGGACCAATCAATGACCGTCTGCGTCGCCGTCATCTCTGCACTCCCTCCTCTTTGATCGTAGCGAAGTTCTCCGTTCGCGCCAAGGGATCGGTCACCCAGGACGGCTTAGCCTTCGAGCTTAAACCGCGTCTCGGCGAGGTGGTAGAGCCGCCGCCAGACCAGCCGGTTCATGGTGACCACCATGAGCGAGATGAAGATGGTCGCCAGAAGCAGCATGGCAAAGCGGCCGCTGTCGGTGGCAGCGTCAATCTGCGCGCCCAGGCCGATGGTCTCCAGTGTGTGGCCCTTGACGTGGGAGTACTCAGCCATCACCGAAGCATTCCATGCGCCGCCGGAGGCCGTAACCATCCCCGTGATGAGGTACGGGAAAGATGCCGGGCAGGATCAGCTTTGTCCAGCGCTGCCAGCGCGTGAAACGGTAAAGCGAGGCGACCTCGCGCAGGTCCGAAGGAATCGACATCGCCCCCGCGACCACATTGAAGAGGATGTACCACTGCGTGCCGAGCAACATGAGCGCGATCGACCCGATCCCCAGTCCGCCGCCGATCCGCACCAGCCCCATCAGAAGGATGGGAAAGAAGGCCGTGGCCGGCACCGACGCCATGATCTGCGCCAGCGGCTGAACGATGCGAGCTAGCCTCGGGCTCATGCCGATGGCCACGCCAACGGGAATCGTCCACGCGGCAGAGATCAGCAGCGATGCGTTGACACGCAGAAAGGTCGCTGCCGCGCCCTCCAGCAACACCCGCAGGTCGGGCCAGGTGATGGTCCTGAGCAGGAAGATGGCCTGAATGGCCGCCCAGCAAACGGCCAGACCACCCGCTGCAGCCAGCGCCCAAAGCGCCGTCGGCGCCTTGCGGGATCGCGCCTCGTCCATGGGCCTCACCACGCGGCATTCATTCGTGTGCGCCATGCGCTGGTAGACCGGCTCCTCCACGCGGTCCCAAATACGGCCGGGCAGGGTTTGACAGATTTTCGACCGCCGAATCGCTTCCAGGATCGGCGAAGTGACATGCTCGGCAGACTCCACCTGTTCGAATTTGAACTTGTCGCTCCAGGCGATCAGCGGCCGCCACACAAGCTGATCGGTAGCCACCACGATCAGAATCACCGTGGCAATTCCCGCAAGCAGCGCGCGCACGTCGCCCGCGTAGGTTGCGGTTTGAATGTAGCTGCCCAGGCCCGGCAGCTGGAAGTTGCGATCGCCCATGGTGAACATCTCGCAAAAGATGAGCGCGAACCAGCCGCCGGCTACGGAGACGATCGAGTTCCACACCAGGCCGATCGTGGAGAAGGGCATCTCCAGTTGCCAAAAGCGCTGCCACCCGGAGTAGCGGTAGATGCGCGACGCCTCAAGCATCTCCCTGGGAATGGTTTTGAGCGAGGAGTAGAAGCTGAAGGCGAGGTTCCACACCTGCCCGGTGAAGATGAGCAGGATAACGCCCATCTCGATGCCAAGCTGATGGCCGGGAATGAGCGAAACCATGGCCAGCACCACAGGAGGCAGGAAACTGAGCACCGGAATCGACTGCAGAATGTCGAGGACCGCGACCATCTACGGCTCGACGCGCGGATTGTACGCGGCAATGTAGCCGTAGCTGATGGCGAAGGTCAGGCTAAGCATGTAGGCGATGGCCATGCGCACGATGGAGTAAAAGGCATAGACCGGCAGTGCGCTGATGGAACTGGAAATGGGCACGACCGGAATCGGCTTTTCAAACCAATAGACGCCGGTGCTGACCGACGGCAAAGAACAGCGCCAGCGCGCAGGCTGCCACGCCCAGATCGATCAGGAACGGCCGTCGTGCGGACGGTGACCAGCGATCGCGCGAGAGGGTGCTGGATCTTCACTTCGCATCCTCGCCGGCGGCAATCTCTTCTTCCAGGGCATCGGGCAGCACGAAGCGGCGGCGCGCGGCATCGTAGTCGAACAGTTCGGCGTAGCGGCCCCACGCCACGGCGGTCTCTATCTGCCGCTGGCTCTCTTCCTCGCTGAACTGCTCGTCGAGCATGTCGAGGAAGAAGTCCTCGGGCACGGTGTGGTCGCTCTTCGCATCCAGCGCGCGGCGAATCTGGCGCAGCAGCAGCACGTTCTCGACCGCGGCGTTGCGGAAGAGCTCTTTCTGGCGGAGGATTTCGGAGTTGGCAAACTCCTCGCCGCTCGGCGTGATGGCCGCGTCGCCTTCCTCGATGGTGAGGAAGCCCAGCAGTTGCGCGGCGTCCACGATGGGCAGCAGATCGTCGATCTCGAAGGCCAGGTCGTCGGCGAGGCGGTAGATGTCGTCGCGGCCGCCCTTGTCGAGCAGCAGTTCGAGCAGGCCGGCAATGCCGCCGGGCCGCGCGTGGGGCAGCATCTGGTAGTGCATCTGGCGCTGGTCGCGCACGCGCGGCTCCGCAAGCTGGCCCGGGCGCCTCGGCGGGCGCCGTGTCAGGCCGGGTGAGAACCTTGTAGATGTAGTCCACCAATTGCGTGAAGGGCTCGGACTTGCGGTCGCGCGGCTGCGGCAGTTGCACCTGGAAGTCCGTGCGGATGTGGCCGGGATTGCGCCCCAGCACAATGATGCGGTCGGCCAGCAGCACGGCCTCTTCAATGTTGTGCGTGACCAGAAAGACGGCCTTGGTGGGCATGGTCTTCTTGGCCCACAGTTCCAGCAGCTCGCTGCGCAGGTTCTCAGCCGTCAGCACGTCGAGCGCGGAAAACGGCTCGTCCATGAAGAGAACTTCGGGCTCAACCACCAGCGCGCGGGCAAAGCCCACACGCTGCCGCATGCCGCCGGAGAGTTCCTTGGGATAGGCGGCTTCAAATCCGTCCAGGCCCACCATGTCCAGCATCTTCATGCTGCGTTCGCGGCGCTCGGCCGGGTGCAACGCCGCGCGCCTGCAGCGGCGCCTCAACATTCTCCAGAACCGTGAGCCAGGGGAAGAGCGCAAAACTCTGGAAGACGATGGAGACATTGATCTCGGCCTCGGCGATCGGCTTGCCGTGCCAATAGACCTGCCCTGCCGTGGGCGTGGAGAGCCCGGTCAACATGCGCAGCATGGTCGATTTGCCCGATCCCGAAGGGCCCAGCAGCGCAAGAATCTCGCCCGGCACGATACTCAGATCGGTTGCCGAGATCACCTGAATGCGGTTCTGGCTCGGCTGCGCATAGTATTTCTCGATCTTCTCGGCGCGAATGATCGCGTCCGTCGCCGGTGCGAGCGTCGAGGGGCGGGTTGGGGATGGCCGTTTCCTGCATTTCCGGTTCTCCGGCGGGGTCGGGGCTGGCGAAGCTCAAGTTCGCTGTTGCCAGTATAAGTTTCAAATTTGATTTGAGGTGAATTGGCGCGGAACAAAACGGATAAGGCCAGCCCATCCGCCTTCGCGGCTGCCCCCTCCTTCAGCGGCTATTACCAGGGGGGCGGCGCGGTGCATTACACTGGTGAAGCGGACGATCTTGTCGTATGCAAGCGTTTGGCCGAGCAGGCTGCAAAGACCGCGCCGGTTCGGAACCTGTTTGAACTTTCCATCATGAATTCCCTTCCCTGAGCGACCAGGAGCGTATGCCCAACACGACAAAACCGAAGGTGCTGGTAGCCGACGACGAGCGGGTCATCGCCGATACGCTGGCCATGATTCTGAACCAGAGCGGCTTTGAGGCTCGCGCGGTCTATTCGGGCGAGAAGGCCCTCGAGCTTGCCGGGACTTTTCAACCGGACATGCTCATCTCCGACGTGATCATGGCCGACCTGAACGGAATCGACGCGGCCATTCGCATCCGGGCCTTGTTGCCGAGAATCAAGATCTTGCTCTTTTCCGGGCAGGCCGCTACAGCCGATCTGCTGGAAAAGGCGCGCGCCGATGGCTACGAGTTCGATATCCTCGCCAAGCCCGTCCATCCCCAGGATCTGTTGAGCCGGCTGCGCGGATAGCGCGGCTTGGGCGATGAAGAGGAACCCGGACAGGCTTTCCGGTGCAACTTAGCGGCTCGTGAGTCCATCGCCGCGCCGCTCGATGGTCTTTGACGCCGGTGCTTGCTCTCGGCCTCTCCAAACGGCGAAAGTAAAAACACGATGGCAAAGGCACTTCGCTCGACGCGCGTCCTGACGCCGGAGGGCCTTGCGCCCGCGACCGTGATCGTGGACGAGGAGCAAATCTCCGCGGTGCGCGGATGGAATGACGTGCCGCGTGAATCCGAACTCTTCGACTTCGGCGACGCCGTGCTCTTGCCCGGCCTGGTCGACTCGCATGTCCACATCAACGAGCCCGGGCGCACCGAGTGGGAAGGCTTTCAAACGGCCACGCTGGCCGCGGCCGCAGGCGGCGTGACCACGCTGGTCGACATGCCGTTAAACTGCGTGCCGGAAACGATCGATGTGCCGGCGCTCGAAGCAAAGCGCAGTGCGGCGAGAGGAAAAGCGTGGGTGGACTGGGCTGCCTGGGGCGGCGTGGTGCGCGGCAATGCCGATGCGCTCCAGCCACTCGTGCGCGCAGGCGTCGCCGGCTTCAAGTGCTTCCTCATTCATTCCGGCATCGATGGGTTCGCGTGGGTCGGATGAGGCCGATCTGCGCGCGGCGCTCGAAAGACTGCGCGGCGCGGGCTTGCCGTTGCTGGTGCACGCCGAACTGGCCGGCCCGGTAGACGACAGCGACGAACACGCTGCATCGCGGAGGGCGCCGATTGGCGCAAATACTCCACGTATCTGGCCTCGCGGCCCGACAGCGCGGAGGTGGACGCTATCGCGCTGCTCATCCGTTTGGCCGAAGAATTCCGAGCTCCCATCCACATCGTGCACCTTTCCAGCGCGAAGGCGTTGCCGTTGCTGGCAGAGGCGCGCAATCGCGGCGTGCCGATCACCGTGGAGACCTGCGTCCACTACCTGTGGTTCGCCGCCGAGGAGATTCCCGACGGCGCGACGGAATACAAATGTGCGCCGCCCATTCGCAGCTCGGCAAACCGCGAGAGGCTGTGGGGGCGCTCGAGCAGGGACTAATCGATATGGTCACCACCGACCACTCTCCCTGCCCTCCCGAGATGAAGCGCCGCGAAGAAGGCCGCTGGGACCAGGCGTGGGGCGGAATCGCAAGCCTGGGCCTGGCGCTGCCCGTGATGTGGACCGCGATGCAGCAGCGCGGCTTGAAGCTTGATCGGCTTGGCGAGTGGATGGCCGCAGCCCCCGCGCGGCTGGCCGGCCTGGCCGGACGCAAAGGGACGATTGCTCGCCGGCGCCGATGCGGACGTTGTCGTCTTCGATCCCGACGCCGAGTGGACCGTGACGCCCGCCGATCTCCATTTCCGCCACAAGCTCTCGCCCTACCTGGGCGCGGAGTTGCGCGGGCGCGTGCTGGAGACGTGGCTGCGCGGCGAACCGGTCTATCGCGACGATGGGCGCGCGGACCGGTTCGTGGGCCATGCGCGCGGCAAAGAGCAGGTGCGCCCGTGATGGACCGTGCCCTGACAAATGTGCCTTAAGAGACCGCGCCTTGCGCGCCATCGCCGAGTGCCGGCGAATCGCCGCAATGAGCGAGGAGCCGGATCGCATCACGCGCCGGTTCCTCACGCCGCCGGTGCACGAGGTTCATGCGCTGCTGCGCGGCCGCATGGAGTCCCTTGGGATGACGGTCGCGATCAGACGCGGCAGGCAACCTGCGCGGGCTCTGGCAGCCTGCCAGGCGCGCGCGGCAAACGGCTCATCCTGGGCTCGCACATTGACACCGTGCCCAACGCCGGCGCTTTTGACGGCGTCCTCGGCGTGGCGCTGGCGCTCGAGTGGGTCGAGCTGGCGCAGGAACTCAAGCTGCCTTTGCCCATCGAAGTCATTGCCTTCTCCGAGGAAGAGGGCGTGCGCTTTGGCGTTCCGTTTATCGGCAGCCGCGCGGTTGCCGGGCGCTTCGATCCTGCGCTGCTCGCGCTCAAAGATGCTGATGGCGTCACGCTGGAAGACGCAATTCGCGCCTTCGGCCTCGATCCCGGCCGAATCGGCGAGGCGGCGCTCGATCCCGCCGCGCTCGGCTTCATCGAGATGCACATTGAACAAGGCCCCGTTCTTGAAGCGGAAGGCCTGCAGCGTTGCGGCCGTCACGGCCATCGTGGGACAGACGCGCCTTGCCATCGAGTTCACCGGCCATGCCAACCACGCGGGCACAACGCCCATGCATCTGCGCCGCGACGCACTGGCAGGAGCGGCCGAGTGGCTCTCTGCGGTCGAGTCCCTGGCATTGCACACCGAAGGGCTCGTGGCCACCGTGGGCAAGTTGGACGTGGAACCCAATGTGGCCAATGTGATTGCCGGAGCCGCGCGCGTGAGCCTCGACGTGCGCCACGCCGCGGATGCTGAGCGAGAATCCGCCGTGGGAACCCTGTTGGATCAAGCGGAGAGCATTGCCGCCAAACGCGGTCTAACCCTCAAATGCACACGCCAGATGGATCAGCCTGCAGTGCCGATGGACGAGCGGCTGACTGCGATTCTGGCCGCAGCCATCGAAGTCAGCCGGCCTGCCCGTGAAGCGCATGACCAGCGGCGCCGGCCACGACGCCATGGTCATGGCTGCGCGCGTACCCACGGCCATGCTCTTCTTGCGCAGCCCCGGCGGCATCAGCCATCATCCCGATGAATCTGTGCTGGAAGAAGATGTTGAGGCGGCGCTCCACGTGGGCCGCAAATTTCTGGAGCGGCTGGCCGCGGATGTCGGATAGAATCGAGCAGCGGAATTTCCCGTAAGTACCCTTCGGATTCTTCCGCAATGAGGTCGCACGTGCACCAACTTGGATCAACGCGCAGCAGCCTCAAACCCGACCATCTGCTGCAAACGCCCGATACCTTCATCCGTTCGCCGCTTCCCGGCGCGGAAGGAGTCGAGTTCATCATCCACGCCGCCCCGCAACTTGGTGCGCGCTTCACCCAGATGACCGCGGAGTTTGTTGCCGGCGGCTCGCTTGCCACACGCAACGGCGCAGCGCTTTCTCTACGTCCTCGACGGCAGACTCGAACTCAAGGCGGGCGGCAAAAAGCAAATCCTCAAGCCGGGCGGATTTGCCTATCTGCCCGAAGGTTCTCCACACACCGTGCGTGCGCCGGGAATTGCACGTGCGGCGTTGATCGAGAAGCCCTATGAACCGCAAGCCGGCGCAGCCGCTCCAGAAATCGTGGTCGGCGACGAAGCTGCCGTCGCTGCCGCTCCGCTCATGGGCGATCCATCGCTGCGCGTGCGTACGCTGATGCCCGACGGGCCGCCCTACGACTTTGCCGTGAACACCATGACCTACGATCCCGGCGCGTCGCTCCCTATGGTTGAGATTCATGTGATGGAGCACGGCCTTTTGATGCTCGAGGGCGGAGGCATCTATCGCCTCGGCGATTCGTGGTACCCGGTCTACGCCGGCGACTTCATCTGGATGCGCGCCTACTGCCCGCAGTGGTTTGGCGCGCTGGGCAAGCGCCCGGCAAAGTACCTCCTCTACAAGGACTGGCGCCGGCATCCACTCGGAGAACCAGGCGCATGACAACCACTCGCCCTCAACTCACGATCGACGGTCTGATGGCGGAGCTGATGGCTCTCGCGCAGATCTCCGAAGCGGAGCCGCCGGTGGTCACACGCGTCGTCTTCGGCGAGGCCGACCTGCGCGCCCGCGCTTACGTGAAGGGCCTCTGCGCCGCCGCCGGCCTCACCGTCCGCGAAGATGCCATCGGCAACACGTTTGCGCGCTGGCAAGGCAGCGATCCTGCACTCGCACCCATCGGCACCGGCTCGCACATCGATGCCATCCCGAATGCCGGACTCTACGACGGCTGCGTGGGCGTGCTTGGCGGCCTCGAAGCCATTCGCGTCCTGCAGAAATTCGGCTTCAAGCCGCGCCGTTCGATCGAACTCGTCATCTTCACCTCCGAAGAGCCGACGCGGTTCGGCATTGGCTGCCTCGGCAGCCGCATGATGGCCAGCGTGCTTACGCCGCAGCAGGCGCTCGCGTTGCGTGACAAGGAGGGCCGCGGCCTGGAAGATTGGCGCGCCCAGGCCGGATTCACCGGGCCGCTCGAATCCGTCGCCCTGCCGCCTGGCCGCTTTCATCGGTTTGTCGAGCTGCACATCGAGCAGGGACCGTTGCTTGAGCAGGAAGGCATCGACGTGGGCCTCGTGACGCACATCGCCGCGCCCGCCAGCCAGCGCATCGTCATCGAAGGCGAAGGCGGACACGCTGGAGGCAAGCTGATGCCGGGCCGCAAAGACGCGCTGGCCGCTGCCGCCGAGCTGATTCTCGCGCTCGAGTCGGCGGCCAAATCGACAGGCGCCATCGACACCGTCGGCACCGTTGGCGTCTGCGAAGTGTTTCCCGGCGCGGTCAACAGCATTCCCTCGCGCGTGTTCCTTACGACGGATGTTCGCGACATCGATGGTGCGCGCCGCGACCGTGTGCTCGCCGCATTCGGCGCAACCGCTCAGGAAGTGAGTGCGCGCCGCGGAGTAAGAATCACCACGGAACTGGTGAACGCCGATCCGCCGGCAGCTTGCGACCCCGCGATTCTCGCCGCACTCGAAGCGTCAGCGATTGCCGCGGGCAAATCGTACAAGAAGATGGTGAGCCGCGCTTATCATGACTCGCTCTTCATGGCGCGCGTCGCGCCGGTGGCCATGTTGTTCATTCCCTGCCGCGGCGGAGTCAGCCATCGACCCGACGAGTACGCCTCGCCCCAGTGGATCGGCGGCGGCGTACACGTGCTGTCGCGCACGTTAGCCGAGCTTGCCTCGTAGCATCGGTGCTTTCAAATACTCGCGCGCCGTTGTATGCTATGCCTCAACCCGTCCGGCGATATCGGCCTCGGCAACCATGAGCACGCATGCCAGCATTTTGCCAATTGAAGCAAGCGGAAGGCACTGCCGATGCGTGACTTTTCCCTGAAGAAAAAGTCACCCCGCACTATGCTGGCAGGGGCACCTAAATTGGGAAAATGCTTGACAACCCGCATCGTTGGCGCTCCCGTTCCACGCAAGGAAGGCGTGGACAAGTTGCTGGGCCGCGCGTGCTATGTGGATGACATGGAACGGGAAGGCATGTGGCATGGGGCCACGGTACGCAGCTCGATTCCACGCGGGCTCATCCGCTCCATCTCTTTCGACCATCGCATCGACTGGAGCGAGTTCGCTGTCGTCACCGCCGCCGACATTCCCGGCGAGAATTGCATTCAGCTCATTGTGGCCGATCAGCCGTGCCTTGCCGACGGCAAGGTGAATCACTGCGAGGAACCGATCGTTCTCCTTGCCCACCCTGACAAACACAAACTGCGCGAAGCCGTCGGCGCCGTGCGAGATCGAATACGAGCCGCTCCCGCCCATCTTCACCATGGAAGAGAGCGAGCGGCAGGATGCGGTCGTTTGGGGCGCCGACAACCTGCTCAAAAGCTTTCTGCTGGAAAAAGGCGACGTAGATTCCGCATGGGGCCGTGCGGCGCACATCGTCGAGGGCGAATACCGCACTGGCGCGCAGGAACATCTCTACATCGAGAACCAGGGCATCATCGCCGAATACAGCGCGGAAAATGGCGTGACAGTCTGGGGCTCGCTGCAATGCCCCTACTACGTCGTCAAAGCGCTGCGCGCGGTCTTCGATCTTCCTGAAGACAAGGTGCGCGTCATCCAGACCGAAACCGGCGGCGCCTTCGGCGGCAAAGAGGACTATCCCTTCTACGCTCGCTTGCCATGCGGCATTGCTGGCGATGAAGAGCGGTCATCCGGTGAAGATCGTTTACGACCGCATGGAGGATCTGGCCGCGACCACCAAGCGCCATCCCTCGCGCGTTCGGCACCGCACCGCGCTCGACCGCGATGGCAAGCTGCTGGCCATGGAGATCCATCTCGACACAGACGGTGGCGCTTACTCCACGCTCTCGGCCACCGTCCTCTCGCGCGCCACGCTGCACTCGACTGGACCGTATCTCTGCCCGAATGTCCGCGTGCGTTCGCGCGCCTGGGCGACAAACACGGTTCCCTACGGCGCATTTCGCGGCTTCGGCGCGCCCCAGGCCATCTTCGCCATGGAGCGCCACATGGACGAGATCGCTGCGGTCCTCGGCATGGATCCGGTGGAACTGCGCCGAAAAAACTTTCTGCACGAAGGCGACACCAACGCGACCGAACAGTTGATGCGCGAGCCAATGATCCTCGATCGACTGCTCGACCGCGCGCTTGAAGAGAGCGACTACTACGCCAAGCGCGCGCAGTTCGCCCGCGAAAATCCAACGAGCCCTGTCAAGCGTGGGATGGGCATCGCCGCTTTTTATCACGGCTCGGGATTTACCGGCTCGGGTGAGGTGTACCTGAACTCGCTCGCCGGCATTGACGTCACACCCGACGGCAGAGTGCGCGTGCTGGCGTCGAACACGGAGTTCGGCCAGGGCACAAATACTATTCTCACGCAGATCGCATCCGAGGCGCTCGGCATCGATTACAGCGATGTCGCGATGGCCTCACCAGACACAGGCGTCGTACCCAACAGTGGTCCCACGGTGGCTTCACGCACTTCGATGGTCGTCGGCCGCATCATCGAGCGCGCCAGCTTGCAGCTCCTCGCGCTTCTTCGCCGAGCACGCCGGGCTTGGCGCCAGCTACACGCGCGAAGAATTCTTTGCCGCCTGCGAGCGCTATCGCTCCGCGCATGGCGAGGTCGCGTCGTTATGCCGCTACGAGGCGCCGCCCGGCATCGTTTGGGACGACGAGAAGTATCACGGCGAAGCCTACGGCGCCTATGCGTGGGCGATCTACGTGGCGCAGGTCGCGGTCGACACCGTTACCTACTCGGCTGAAGTCGAAGATTTCTGGGCGGTGCAGGAGGCCGGTCGCGTCATCCACCCGGTGTTGGCCGCCGGGCAAATCGAAGGTGGCATCGCGCAGGGCGTCGGCTTCGCGCTCTACGAAAAAGTCGTCTGGCACGACGGCCGCATGGCCAACAATCAGATGACCAACTACATCATGCCCACCGCGGAAGATGTGCCGCCGATTCACGTGTTCTTTGAGCAGATTCCTTTCCGCCACGGCGGATTCGGCGCCAAAGGCATCGGCGAGTTGCCCCATGACGGTCCCGCCCCTGCAATCTTGAACGCAATCCGCGACGCGACGGGTGTTAGCTTCCGCGCCATTCCACTGCTGCCGGAGGATCTCTGCGCCGGGCTCGCTCGGATCCAGCCGGTCGAGGAGCCGGCTGCGCGATGAACGCGAAGAGGAGCGCAAGTGGAAGTGACAGCGCGAGCGCACGTTGGCCCACGATCCGCTTTACGGTGAATGGCGAAAGCCGCGCGGTCCATGTGCCGCCCATGAAGCGCCTGCTCGACGTGCTGCGCGAAGATCTGCATTTGACCGGGACCAAAGAGGGATGCGGCGAAGGCGAGTGCGGCTCCTGCTCGGTGCGCATGAACGGTGAACTCGTGAACAGTTGCCTCGTTCCGGTGCTGCAGGCCGAAGGCGCCGACATTCAAACCGTGGAAGGGTTGGCCCTTGATGGAGAACTTCATCCTCTGCAGGAGGCTTTTCTTCAGCATGGCGGCGCGCAGTGCGGCATTTGCACGCCCGGCATGTTGATGGCCGCCGCGCAGCTTCTCGAGCAAAGCCCTCATCCGAGCACTGCGGAGATTCGCGAAGCGCTCGCCGGCAATCTCTGCCGCTGCACGGGCTTCATGCGCATCTTCGAGTCGGTAGCAGCCGCGGCCGGCGCGCAGAACAACGACCCTGCGAAAGAACCCGCTTTGGAGCAGACGCACCATGCGCGGTGATCCGGCAGCGCACAATCTTATCGCGCCTGGGAATCTGGGCGCGGTGCTGGAGCTGCTTACCGCAGAGCCGGGCCAATGGACGCCCATCGCGGGTGGCACGGAGTTGATGGTGGCGTTTGCCGCCGGGCGTCTCGACGCACCAAAGCTCGTCAGCCTGTGGGGCATTCCCGATCTGCGTGCCATCGAGATCACCGCGGAGAGCGTGGTCATCGGCGCCGCAGCCACGTTTCTCGAACTGCGCAGACATGCGGTCATTGCTGCCGAGCTGCCGCTTCTGGCTAGAGCCGCAAGCTGGATCGGCTCTATCGCCAACCAAAGCCGCGCTACGCTCGGCGGAAATCTGGTGAATGGATCGCCAGCCGCCGACTCCTCGCCCGCGCTGCTCGCCTACGACGCGGAGATCGAGATCATCTCCGTGCGCGGCCGCCGCCGCATTCCCTACTCGCAATTCCACACCGGCTACAAACGCAATGTCCTCGGCCGCCGATGAACTGCTTTACGCGATTCACGTGCCGCGGCGATTTGCGCGCCACAACCAATACCTGCGCAAGGTGGGAACCCGGCGCGCCATGGCTGTTGCCAAAGTAGCGCTTGGAGCAACTGCGCTGCTTGAGAAAGGCATGATCCGCGAGATTCGTTTGGGGGCGGCAAGCCTGGCGCCGTATCCCGCGCGCCTGCTGCAAACCGAAGCAGCGCTTGCTGGGCCAGCCGATCACGCGTGAAACAGTGCAAGCCGCGCGCACGCGCACTGCTCGGCCGAAGTTCAGCCCATCGACGATATCCGTTCCACGGCCGAGTATCGCCGTCGCGTGGCCGCCAACTTGCTCGATGAGTTTTTGCTCGAGCTGCGCCGGGAGGGATTGCGGCCATGAATTCCATTCTTGCGGCCTGGAACGCAGCCGGCGAGACCGCGGCCCTTGACGCGATGCTGGCCTGCTGCGGATCGAAACGCTGGGCCGAAGGCATGGTGGCGCTGCGCCCCATCGCCAGCGTAGAAGCACTGAGCGAGGCTGCCGATCGCGTGTGGAGCACGATGCAGGAGGCGGATTGGCTGGAGGCCTTCGCCTGCCATCCGCGCATCGGCGAACGCGAACCGGCGCACGCTGCGGCAAGAGCCACGGCACGTCGGCGGTTTGGTCGCGGCAGGAGCAGTCCTCGGCAAGCGCGGCAAGCGAACGCGTGCTGGCCGAACTGGCCGAAGGAAATCGGCTTTATGAGCAGCGCTTCGGCTTCACGTATATCGTGTGCGCGACAGGCAAAAGCGCCGGCGAGATGCTGGCGATTCTCAAGCGCCGCCTGGCGAGCACTCGCGACGCGGAGTTGCGCGAGGCCGCCGAGCAACAGCGGCAAATCATGCAAATTCGTTTAGGAAAGTGGTTGGTGGAATGAGCGTCATTTCAACTCACGTATTGGACACGGTGCTGGGCAAGCCGGCAGCGCGTATCTCCGTGCGGCTCGAACGACAGGAAGGCGCCTCGTGGGCGGCGGTATCCACCGGCGTCACCGACGCCGACGGCCGTTGCCGCGATCTGGCGCGCGACGCAGCTTTGGCGCGTATCGGCTCACGTTCGACACAGGCCCATACCTGGAGCGCCTGGGCCGCACCGGCATCTATCCTGAGATTGCCATCACATTCACCTGCGATGGCAAGGCGCACTATCACTTGCCGCTTCTGCTGAGCGACAACAGCTACACAACCTATCGAGGAAGTTAGGCATGGCCAGACTGGGCGAGAATCGCTACGGAAAATCGCGCGTGCGCCTGTCGCGGATCACGCGCGTCACGGATCCGATCCATGGGGACCGGCACGAGTTCAACGAGTGGACCGTGCACGTGCTGCTCGAAGGAGACTTCGCAGCCAGCTTACACCGCAGCCGACAACAGCAAGGTTCTGCCCACCGACACGATGAAGAACACCGTGTATTTCGTGGCGCGCAACTCGAAGGCGTCAACCATCGAGGCGTTCGCCTGCGAGCTGGGCGATTATTTGCTCGACAACCATGCGCAAGTTTCGAAGGTGAGCGTCAGGGTCGAGGAGAAGGCATGGGAGCGGATGATCGTCGATGGCGCGCCGGACCCCACGACCTTCAAGATGGGCGGGCCTGAGCTCGAGACCGCACATGCCGTGCGCGCAGCGCGGCGGCGCGTGGGCGGTGACTTCCGGCGTCGACGGCCTCACCATCCTCAAAACCACCAAGTCGGCCTTTACCGGTTACGTCATGGACAAGCTGACCACCCTCAAGCCGGCCACCGACCGCATCCTCGGCACGCGCGCCACGGTCACGTGGGACTACACTGCCGCTTCGCCAGACTATGCGCAGGCGCGCGCGCGCATCGTCGCCGCGCTGCTGAAAGAGTTTGCCGCGCACAACAGCATGAGCGTGCAGCACACGCTCTTCGATATGGGCAAGGCCGCGCTCGAGGCCGCGCCTGAGATCGCGCGCATTCATCTCTCCATGCCCAACCTGCATCATCTGCTCGCGGATCTGAGCCCCTTCGGCCAGGACAATCCCAACCACATCTTCGTGCCCATCGACGAGCCGCATGGTACTATCGAGGCCACCGTCGAGCGCTAAAGCAAGCACACAAAATCCGAGAGGCAGACCCGTGACACGGCACAGCGACCACAAAAGGCGAAGTGTACGCGCAGAACGGCACAGCGGAGAGCTACGGCCTGCGCGCGGGCGTGCTTGGCCCCGTGGAGACCCTGGCGCAGTCCGTCTCCGCCATGGCGCCCAGCACGTCTGCATCGCTCACCATTCCGCTGGTCTTCGCGCTCGCCGGCAACGCCACATGGTTCGTCTATCTCCTCGCCACCGGTTCGATGTTGCTGGTCGGCTTTTGCGTGAGCCGTTTTGCGCGCCTCTCCGCTTCGCCGGGATCGCTCTACACTTACACCGCGAACACGCTGCCGCCGATCTTCGGCGTCACCGCCGCATGGGGACTGCTGCTTGCCTATCTCGCCACTGGCGCTTCGGTGGCAGGTGGAGCGCTCTACTACGCCACCGTGCTTTCCCAGCAGTTTCTCCATTGGGCGCCGCCCGCCATTCCCACGCTTGCTGTGGTCTGCGCCATCGCCGGGACTCATCGCCTATCGCGACGTCAAGCTTTCCGCCGAAGTGATGTTGTGGATCGAAGCCGTCTCGGTCAGCCTGATCGTGATTGTGCTCGTTCTGCTGCCAGTCCACCTGGGCCTGCACATCGACACGAGTCAATTCCAGCCTCAAAGGCGCTTCCTTCAGCGCGCTTGGACCCGCGCTGGTGCTCTCCATCTTCAGCTTTGTCGGTTTCGAGAGCGCTACGACGCTGGGCGGCGAAGTGCGCGAGCCGCTGCGAACCATTCCGCGCGCAGTGTTGCAGTGTGCGCTGCTGGCCGGAGTCTTCTTCATGCTTTGCGCCTACTCTGAGGTGCTTGGATTCCGCGGCGAATCGGGCGCGCTGAGCAGTTCCACCAGCCCTCTGCACCTGCTGGCCGCCAAGGCGGGCGTCTCGCCGCTCGGCGTGGCCATCGACTGCGGCGCATTCATCAGCATGTTTGCCTGCGTGCTGGCCTGCGCCACCGCGGCCTCGCGCGTACTGCTGCGCATGGCGCACGACGGACTGCTTGCCCGCCGCACTGCAGCGCACCAATCGGCGTCACGGAACTCCCGGAGCGGCCATTGCGGTATCCATCGTGCTCATGTTCGCCGCCACCGCCGTCATGGCGCTCTGCGCGCAGCACCGGCTCCACGATGTACGACCTGTTCGGCTCGCTCTCGGTCTTTGGTTTCCTCACTGCCTACGCGCTGGTCGCTCTCGCGCTTCCCTTCGCGCGGCGCGCGCTGGGCCAGCACTCTCATCTGCTCGCGGCCGTCAGCGTTTTCACCGTTGCCGTCATCGTGCTGATCGCGATCTTCGACCTCAACTCCGCTGCCGACGCCGTTCATGCGCGGATTCCCTATCTTTATCTCGCCTACATCGCCGCGGGGCTCGCCTGGTACGGATTGCGGCGGCGAAAAACAGGAAATCTCGCTGATGTTGTGGAAAACCCGTCCATCTAACGGCCCGCTTCCCCAAAATTCTTTACAGGAATCTTATACCGCCGCCAGTAATATGGGTGTAACCCGCACGACGAGCAGGAATAGTCCAACCAACAATCGCAGGTCGCGTTGGCATCTTCGTTCCTGCGTGACAGTTCAACGCTCAAGAAACTCGAGATTACACAATCACTTCAGCGGTCAATTGAATCCCCCCAGGTTTCAGGGGGAAATTTCTATTTCGAGGTCAGTCCTTTGAAGCGTTTCATGCGTCTGTTTCCATTCTCTGCTTCCCGGCTGCTGGCAATTGCGGCAGCCGTTGCGCTGTGCCGGCAGCTTCCTGGCGGCACAGCAAACGCTGGGCGGAATTACGGGAGAAGTGACCGACGCCTCAGGCGGCGTGATTCCCAACGTCGACGGTCACTCTTACCCACGAAGAGACTTCAGTCACTCGCACCACCAAGACCAACGGCTCGGGCACCTACACGTTTGTGAACCTGCCCATCGGCACCTACACGCTCACTTACACGGCGGATGGCTACCAGGCGCAGAAGACCCCGCACATCACGGTGCAGGCCGACCGCACGGCGACGTTGAATGTCTCTCTCAAGGTTGGCCAGACCACCACCACCGTGGAAGTCGAAGCCGCGCCGCTGATGAACGCCGTAGACACCACCAACGGCTACGTGATGGAAACCCAGCAGATCGATTCAGTGCCCTTGCCCACCGGCAGCTTCACCGGGCTGGCCATTCTCTCGCCCGGCGTAGATGCCGAGTTGCCCGGCGGCACCGGCGCGGATTCCGGCCTCGGCAACGCTCCCATCTGGGCCAACGGCCAGCGCGATACTTCCAATGCTTTCCTGCTCAATGGCGTCGACGGCAGCAATCTTTTCAACGGCAAGAGCACCAGCCAAGTGGACTCGTTCCGCATCTCCAACAACACAGGTCAGGCCAACAACGCTGCCGGTGGCGTTGTTCCCAGCTCCTCGTCGGTCTATCTGTCCATCGGCAATGCCATCCCCACGCCGGCGCCCGAGACCATCGCGGAAGTCCGCGTCAACGCTTCGATGTACGATGCGCAGCAAGGCTCCGACAGCGGCGCGCACATCGACATGAGCACCAAGTCCGGAACCAACCAGATGCATGGCGAAGTCTACGTGCATCGCGGCACCAACTGGATCAATGCCGCGCCCTTCTTCTTCAAGAAGGACGACAATATTCCGGCAGCCGACAAGAATCCGCAGCTGCATCGCTACACTGCCGGCGGCGATCTCGGCGGTCCCATCATCAAGGACAAGCTCTTCGGATTTGTCAGCTATCAGCACCTGCACATCTCCGACCAGGAGACCGGCGACGAGCTTCTCGTTGTTCCGCCCGGATTGAACTCGGGGCCGGCCGGCGGGCCCAATGCTCGCGGTGAGTCGAATCTGGTTGACGTCGCAAACAGCAACTGGACCGCCACCGAAGGGATCACCGGCGATCAACGTCGCGAGCTTTAACTGCCGCGATCAAATCCGGTCGGCTTACGCTCTTTTTACTGCGCAAGCTCTGCCCGGCGAACCCGGCAATTAGCTCGTTCCGAGCGCGCTGCCCAACGCCAGGCCCGAATATCTTTTCGCCCTACAATGCGTTCCTGCCCGGAACAGCGCGGTTCACCTCCGACCAGGCCGTCGCCGATCTCGACTGGAACGTCGCCAGCCAAGGACGTTCTGGCGGCAAAGTATTACTATCAGCACGATCCATCGAGCTCGCCTTACGCTTACTCCAACGTTCCCGGATTCACTGCGCACATGGACACCGGCTCACAGGTCGGGTCCATGAACAATGTTCAGACCATCGGATCCACTCTCAGCATTTCTGAGACGGTTGGCGTTCTGCGCGAAAAGGCGTATGCCACGAACGATCAGCCCTTCTCTCCAACTTCCAGTCGGCATGATCCGGCGCTTTCGGTAATTATTTTCCCGGTTTCACCATCAACGACGCCATCGGCGACGCGTACGATTCTCCCACCGGCCCGCTCTACGGCGGCACCGCGCCTTCCCTGGCCATCGGCCCCGACGCCGAATATCAGGGAGCAAACACCGGCGTCTTTCAGAACCGCATCATGCCCTCCGGCACGGCCATCTGGGCCAAGGGACGCCACTCGATCAGCTTCGGCGGCAGTTGGTCCTATACCCAGTTGAATACCCGCGATCATCGCACCGGCACGGGCAATGTGGCCACGCCTGACTTTGTCACCTTCGCCAACAACTGGGTCACGCCCTACTCCACGCAGAACTTTACGGCCACAACATTTCTGCAGGGCAACGCCGATCGCTACTATCGCGCCAATGAAATCGGACTCTTCGCCCAGGACAAATTCCAGGTGACTCCGACCTTGAGCGTCACCCTCGGCGTGCGCTACGACTGGGACGGCGGACTGACCGAGAAAAACGGGAACATCATTAACTTCGATCCAAAGCAATACAGCTACGACGTCGCGTCCGACACCATCACCAGCTCCGGCTTCATCATCGCCGGCAACAACGCGAACGGAACCAAAGGCGTGAGCAACACAACGCTCACCGGCCGCCAGTGGGGCATCGCTCCCCGGCTCGGTTTCGCGTGGCAGCCATCCGTATTCCACTCCAAATTCGTCGTCCGCGGAGGCGGCGGTTTCTACTACGATCGCGGCGAGCTCTTCAGCTATCTCTCGCCCGGTTACGCCGCGGGCGAGATCGATGGCGGTCCCTTCGGCAACTCCCAAACCGAACCGTTCGTCAAACAGCAGCATTGCCCATATAGCTCGTCTTACAACGCCGCGAATCCAACCTATCTTTACCTGTTTTACATTCCCATCTGCGGCGGCGGCTACGGCGAGTTTGGCACCGGTTTCAACGGGGAAGGTGGCTACGTCGACAACTCGGACTACAACCTGGCCACGCCCTGGGGCCCCGCACGCTCGGCGCCGCCATCCAATCCCAAAGCCTCCGACATTGCCAATTATCTTCCCAATGCCGCGGCGATTATCGATGGCACCGTCGATAGCAACAACAGCGACCAGCCGTACACCCTCGGCGTCTACAACCGCGCCAACAAGCTGCCTTACAGCATGAACTTCACGCTCAACATTCAATACCAGCCGCGCAACGACCTGATGATCGAGATCGGTTACGTGGGCAATCTCGGCCGTCACCAGGTCATCCCCGTGCCCTTTAATCAGGCCCAGATCGCCACGCAATCCAATCCCACTCATCCTGGCGGAATTGCCACGCAGTCCTTCAGCTACGGCTATACCGTGCTCGACCCGAACACCTTCTTCCCCGAATGCGTGAACGATCCCACTGAGACAAATTGCAATTACGGCACCATGCTGAATAACTACGAGGGCGGCAACGTCGATCTCCGCGTGCCCTACATCGGTTACTCGTCCGAGTCCGAGGCCTACACCGCGGCAGGCATTGCGGCCTACAACGCGCTCGAGTCGCACCTGGAGAAGCGCTTCAGCCATGGCTTCCAGGCCGGCGTCTCCTACACCTACTCCCACGCCACCGACGAGCAAAGCGGCCTGGGGTTGTTCTACAACGGCAATAACCCCACCAACCTGCGCAGCGGTTACGGCTCAGCCGATTTCGATCGCACCCACGTTCTCAATTTCACCTACGGCGTACACTTCGCCGAAGATCTTCGCCGCGAGGATACGCTGGCGGGCAAAGCGCTCGATAGCTGGTCCATTCACGGCGTCGCCGTCATCCAGAGCGGACAGCCTTACAGCATAATCGATTACTCCGGAGCCGTCGGCAGCATCTACTACAGCACCTTCAACGGCATCACCAACCCATCGTCCCGCTGGCTCCCGGATGCAACCGGAAGAATGCGCTCACCGGCCAGAATGGCGCGTTCTACAACGTCAATACCGGCGCGGACGCCGCGCTGAAGGCTCAGTTGCTTCTACGCTTCCGCTCATCCCGGTCGGCACCATGGGCGTTCCCGTCGGCGACGCCTATGAAACCAACTTCACCTCCGGCGAGCGCAACATCTTCCGTCAGTCCTGGCAGCGGCGCGCCGACGCTTCCCTGGAAAAGGAGTTGCCCATCCACGACCAATGGAGTCTGCACTACACCTTCGACGTCTACAACGTTACCAACACCTCCAGCTTCGACATTCCCCAGAACAACGTGAATCAGAATCAGGCATTCAACAATGTTCCCCTCGGCGGCACCGCGCCGTTGCCCACCAACGACTGCGTTGCCAACCCCCACGGCGCGAACACAGGCTTCTTCAACTGCCCTGTCGGTCTGGGCATCACCAAGCACACCATCGGCAGCCCGCGCCAGATTCAGATGTCGCTGCACCTGAACTTCTGATCTGCGTTTGTTTCTATCCCAGGGGCGGTCCCGCAACGGGGCCGCCCTTTTGCTTGCGCGGTCTGCTTCGCGGCTACCGCTGCAGCTTCTAGAATCTCCCTATGACCGCTCCCCCATGGACTGTCCGCGATCTTCGCGCGCGCTTGCAGCCGGAACTCTCAGTCCATCGCAACTCGCCGAGACCGCGCTTGCTCACAGCAAATCGGAATGCCAGCCGCAACACCTACATTTGGCAGGATGCAGAGTGGACACGCGCTGAAGCAGCCGCGTGCTGAATCCATGCCGCCGTCAAGCGGCGGGCCCTTCGGCGATGGCCGCTCCGCACTCTGGGGTCTGCCGATTTCGGTAAAAGACTGCTTCGATCTCGCCGGCTCGCCTACCAGCTTGCGGCGTCCATTTCTACCGCGATCGCAACGGCACGGCCGCGCGCGACTCCTGGCTTGTGGAACAACTGCGCGCAGCCGGAGCCGTGATCGTCGGCAAAACTCACCTCCACGCGCTGGCCTACGGGATCACTGGCGAGAATCCCGAGTATCGGCGACTGCGCTGCAGCCTCGCGACGCCGGCGCGCTCACCGGCGGCTCTTCGAGCGGCGCTGCGGCCAGCGTGCAGGAGGGATCGGCCGTCGCCGCCATCGGCACTGACACCGGCGGCTCCGTGCGCGCGCCCGCGGCGCTATGCGGGCTCGCCGGTTATCGCGCCACGCTTGGCCGCGGCGATTGGCGCGGCGGCGCTCATCTCGCCGAATCGTTCGACACCATCGGCTGGCTCTTCCGCGATCTCGGGGACGCCCCGTTTCTCGCCGCGCCGTTTCGCGCCGGCGCAAACCGCTCCGGACGCGCCGCTTCACTCGAGCTTCGCCTTCGTCGACGACAGCTTTCTTCACGATTGCGAACCGGAGGTCGTCGCGGGCTTCCGCGGCGTCATTCGCGAACTCTGCAGGATCTTGGACTGGAAGGTCGAACCATCGACACGGACTGGTGGGCGGATGCCGTCGAAATCTTCGCGCCCCTCCAGGCGTCTGAGGCTGCGCAACTGCACGCCGGCAACTTCGATCGCTTCGAGCCGGCCATCCGCGACCGCCTCAAGTGGGGCGCCGGCCTCACTCCCGATGAAGTCTCCGCATTGCGCCAGCGCCACGCAGCTTTTCGCGCGCGCATGGACGAGCTCTTCGCCGCGCACGAGCTCATTCTGCTGCCATCGATTCCCGTTGCGCGCCTCGCCGCCGGCGCCGACCACAGCCAGACCCGCACGCGCCTGCTGCGCTACACGGCGCCTTTCAGCCTGGCTGGCGTGCCCACGGTCGCCATCCCCTGCGCGCACGGCGGCATGCAACTGGCCGCAGCCCGCGGCAACGACGAGTCGCTCCTCGCGCTTGCCGCGCAGATCGGCGCGCACACAAAGGCTCGCCATGTCCGAATAGTTCTTGATATGTGATCTTGAATTCCGCGCGTATCTGAACGCTCTAGAACGACTTGTCCGTCAGAAACGGCTCCGGCTTCACCGATCCGTCGCGCTGCTTCACCAGCATCTGCACCTTGCCCTCGGCGGCGTCCAGTTCCTGCTTGCAGGCGGCCGACAATCCCACGCCCTCTTCAAAGAGCTTCAGCGAGTCTTCCAGCGCCAGATCGCCTTTTTCCAGTTGCTCGACGATCGTTTCCAGCTTCTTGAGCGATTCTTCAAACGATGGCATGGCGTTTACTCCTGCCTGAGTCGAGGACTTAAGGAATCTTCTTCAGACTATGAAGGCCAAGGCAGCCTAAGGCCAAGCAACCCCGCGAACAAAGTCCGCATGTCTGTGCCAACTCACGTTGAACGGCTTCGCCCGGTGGGGCAATCAAGACCACCTGTACCCCACTCTTCCTTGCCAGTTTCATCGCGGGCACGCAATCGGTATCTGCGGTTACTATTCCGATCCTGTCCACATCTTTCAATGCCGAGTACGAGGCAATATCCAGACCGATTCGCATATCGACGCCCTTTTGCTCGAAATCCGGGTAGAAATCGGCGTCTGCGAGGGCCGCTATTCCTCTCACAGGCACCTTCTTCAGTTTGTAGCCCCGGAATTTCAGAACCCCTCGCCGAACCGCGATGTAGATCCCTCTTCGCGAGATCCTGAAGCCACTCGTCAGATCCTGCAAACGTCTGTATTAGGCCCGAGACTGGCAGTTTCTGTTGTCCTTGGTACGGGGCACAGTCGTAATAAAGGGTACGGAACAACTCTTCATCTGCCGCAGAACATGCCCTGGAGAATGCTTCGATGAAGTCTGGATCGTAGCGCTTTCCCGCTTTCCTGGCGGTAACACGCAAGAAACCGCCGTCGATCATCAGGACGATCTTCTTCATCATACTTTGCTCAAAAGCAAACCCCGAAGCTCTCGCTCCGGGGTTTGCGGGATACATGCTCGCCTACGAGCGTACGGAATAACCCTAGTATCCCCATTTTGTGGCGGTTATGTCAAGAGAAGACGCGAAAACACGGCCTGTCCAAATCTGGCCCGAACTCATGGTTGGGTTAACGAGGCTCCCGCCGGCAGCACACTGGCGATCACCTCGGCCGCGGCCTCGTAGTTGCCGAACGGCGCGCTCACCTGCACGCCTTGCACCAACGGCCGCACCGCCGCCAGCATCTCCTGCGCGATCTTGATGCCCTCCGCCCGCGCGGCTTCCGGCGTATCCGCCTGCGCCATGCGCAGCATGATCTCCTCCGGCATCGCGATGCGCAGGTCGTTCTTCATATACTCCGCGTTGCGCAGGCTGGTCAGCGGCCAGATGCCCGCGATCACCGGAATGCGGTGCTCCCTTGATCCGCTCCAGAAACTCCTCCAGCAGCCGCAGGTCGAAGACCGCCTGCGTAATCGCGTACTCGGCGCCCGCCTCCACTTTGTAGGCGAACCGCCGCAGCTCGTTCTCGATGTCGGGCACGCCGGGATTGGCCGCCACGCCGATGGTGAAGTTGGTGCTCGCGCCGATGGAGTTCGAGCCGATATCGAGCCCGTGATTCAGCCGCCGCGCGATGTTCACCAAACCGATGGAGTCCACGTCAAATACAGCAGACGCGTCAGGATAGTTTCCCTGCTTGGGCGGATCGCCGGTCACGCAAAGAATGTTGCGCAGCCCGATCGACGAGGCGCCCAGCAGATCCGACTGGATCGAGAGCAGGTTGCGGTCGCGGCAGGTGTAATGCAGAATCGTCTCCATCCCCGTGTGCTGCTGAATCTGGATGCAGAGGCTCTGCCCGCTCATCCGCGCCGAGGCCTGCGCCGCATCGTAAACATCGATGGCGTGCACGCCCAGCCGCGCCATCAATGCCGGCGCCCTCGATCTCCTTCGAGCAATCGATGCCCCGCGGCGGCACGAACTCCACCATGCGTGATGAACTTGCCCTCCGCGATCAGCGAGCCCAGGCGCGAACGTTGCGCCAGCGGCGCCGGCGGCGTCTCCTTGCTCGTGGCCGGCGCCGCGCCTGTCCCCTCCACGTGCGCCTGCTCGTCCATGGCCCGAATGGCCGAGCGCATGGCCCGAATGTGATTCGGCGTGGTGCCGCAGCAGCCGCCCACAATCTGCGCGCCCGCCGCGATGGCCTTGCGCGCAAAGCTGGCCATGTACTCCGGCGAGCACAGATAGATGTTGCGGCCTTCGACAGCCCGCGGCAGTCCGGCATTGGGCATCGCCGCCAGCGGCAGCGTGGTCGCCGCGCGCATTGCCTCAATCGCCGTCAGCACCGTCGCCGGGCCGGTGGAGCAGTTCACGCCCACGGCGTCCGCGCCCCACTCGGTCAGCAGCGCCGCGGCCTGCGCCGCCGAAGAGCCGTCCAGGCACTCGCTCTCGTCGTCCACCGTCACCATCACCAGCACGGGAAGATCCGGCGCAACCGCCTTTGCGGCCTCCAGCGCCTCGCGCGCTTCATTCAGCGCCGGCATGGTTTCCACAATCAGCAGGTCGACGCCACTCTTGGCCAGTACGCCGATCTGCTCGGCAAAGGCCGCGCGGGCTTCGTCCAGGCCGGTCTTGCCCAGCGGCTCCAGCCGCACGCCCAGCGGCCCCACCGCGCCGGCCACCCAGGCTTCGCCCGCTTGCTTTTCCTTCAGCCGCTCCACGGCCTGCCGCGCCAGCCGCACGCCCGCCGCGTTGATCTCTTCCACCTTCCCGCCCAACCCGTGCCGCGTCAACCGAAAGCGGTTGGCGCCGAATGTGTTGGTTTCAAGAATCTCCGCGCCCGCCTGCAGGTACTCTTCGTGCACGACAAGGATCAGATTCGGGATCCGAGAGGTTCAGCTCGTCGTAGCAGCGGTTGATGAACACGCCGCGCGCGTAGAGCACCGTGCCCATGGCGCCGTCGGCAAGCACGGGGCGGTCGGCAAAGATCTCGGCGAACCGGCGTCATTCTGTTGTCATGCTACCGCATCGCCAGCAGGGTTGTACTTGCGATCCGCACCTTCCGCCGGCAATCGCGCGTCGGGCGACTGCATTGCAGCGAGCCCAGCGGCCCCACAGACCTCAGCCGGCATGTACATCCGCCTCTCAGCGCCATTCCGCTCGCCGTCTCGACGCCCAGAGCGGCCGGGTCGCTTTGTTATACTTCGGGAGTCATAGCCTGCGTGGAAACCGGTTCGGGCCTGCGCATTTTACGGCTCTTCCGTGTGTCAATAACGCCATTTATTCGTCGACGCTGCGGATTGTTCCGCGCCATCAATCGAGGGTTGGAATTTTGAAGAACAGAAGTCTTTCGATCAGCGCCGGCGCAGCTTTGGCGGCAGCCGCCGCGCTGGCCGGTTGTGGCAACGACCTATTACTTTGCCGGCCGCGTGTTGCCCCCCAGCGGGCTCGCAGAATCGCGTCATGATCGCCATCCAGAACCCCGGCATCCTTCACAAGGGAGCACTCGAAATCGTCGACGCCTACTACGACGTGCGCAGCGGCTACAACGGCATGCCGGGCTCCTTTTCCATCGCCGGCTATGGCGGCGCGTTGCCCATCACCATCCAGAACATGCCCGAGGAGCAGATCGGCGCCGTCTACGGCTCAGGCGACGGCACTTGCCCTGGTCGACTACGCCAGGCGAAAAGACCACCGGCACCGTCGGCGGCCTGAATGGCCCGTCGTCCAGCATCTTCATCACCCGCAACAAGGCCTACGTCTTCGCTGCCAGCCAGGCCTCACACGTCTTCACCGTCGTGAATCAGAGCCGTCGGTTCGTCCACACCTCTCAGCCTTCCCGGCGTGTACCGCGTCAGCGTGAACCCCGGCGGCTCTGTGGCGCTGGCCTTCGTCCAGAACTCCAATTACGCCTACTACCCGCGCCAGCTCACGACCGCGCAATCCATCGCCTACTCCGGTGGGCCGTCCACCTGGCCCAAGGCCGCCGTTGACTGCGAGCCGCAGAACGCGCCCTCTTGGTGCCTCTTCCAGATGCAAAGCCCCGACCACATCGACGCGACCGGCAACTACTATGGCGCTCCGCTCACCTTCGACCGCCCCGTCAAGGCCGCTCTTTTCAGCCGACGGCAGCACCGCCTACATCCTGAACTGCGGCCCGGAGTGCGGAGGATCCAAGGCGTCCATCTCCGTGGTCCCGATCGCGCCGCTGATCTTTCTTCACGGCCAGCAGTCCGGCTTGCTGCCTTGCAATCTTCCGTCCGTCGCACCGTGCCCCGACTCCAACGACGCGCCCATGGTGAATATCCCCATTCCCGGCGGAGCCAGCAATGCACTGGTCGATTCCACCACGATGTACGTCGTGGGCCAGCAGCCGCAGGTGATCCAGGGACAAACGCTCTTCGCCGGCAATCTGACCGTGGTCAATCTGACCAACAACACCGCCGGCAGCCCCGTTGCCATCAGCGATGGCCAGCCCGGCGCGATCAGCCGCATGATCGAGGCCGACGACAATACGCTCTGGATCGCCATGACCGGCTGCACCACGGCGTCCGCTACGCCACCAACCCGGCCAGCGGCTACGGCTGCCTGACCATGTACAACACCTCCACGAACAACGGTCGTCTTGCTCGAGCCGTACCTCGGCGACGCCACCGGCATTGCCGCCGTCACGGGCTTGCACAAGATCTACGCCGCCGAAGGCGGACAGGTCTACATCTACTCCACCAAGGACGGCTCGTCGATCGACAACCAGTACGTGACCGTGACCGGCACGGCCTACGACGTGGCCTACATGGACGCCATCACCGACGCCAACAACACCGTCTACTGATTCCGATGCCCGCCGAGGCAATCGACTTCCGAGCCGACATTCTCGCCATCGCCGCCCACCGCGACGACGTGGAACAGACCTGCGGAGGAACCCTGCTGCGCATGGCTGCGCGCGGCCTGCGCACCGCCATTCTCGATCTGACCCAGGGCGAAGCCGGAACCCGCGGCACCGCCGAGGAACGCGCCCGCGAAGCCGATGAAGCCGCCCGCATCCTGGGCGTCGGCTGGCGCCAGGCGCTCGACCTGCCCGACGGCGCCATCGCAAACACACTCGAGAATCGCCTCGCCATCGTGCGCGTCCTGCGCCAGCTCCGTCCCCGCGTCGTGATTCTTCCTTACTGGCAGGCTCGCCATCCCGACCACGCCATCACCGCCACGCTCGGCTACCGAAGCCTGCTTCCTCTCCGGCCTGAAGAAGATCGACACCGGCGCTGAACCGCATCGCCCCTTCAAGATCGTCTACGCCAGCCTCTACGCCGACGTGCGCCCCAGCTTCATCGTCGACATCACGCCCTTCATCGAGCAGCGCCATCTGGCCCTCATGGCCTACCGCTCGCAATACGCCAACCAATCCGCCGGCAGCGGCCTCTTTGTTCCCGAAGAAGAAATTCGCGAGCGCACCTTCGCTGAGGCGCGCCACTACGGCCTGCTCGCCGGCGTCCGCTACGGCGAGCCCTTCGTGCAAAAAGAAGTCGGCCTCGTCGACGACCTCACCCTCCTGCCCGTGCAGTCGATGTAGAATGAAAACCGAAATTGTTCGTGCCCGCTTTTCCATGGAATCTCTATGACACCATTCAGCCGACGCCGCTTTCTTGCTACTACCGCCTTGTCTCTTGCCGCTACGCGCCTTCGTGCGCAAAGCCAAACGCAGATCCAGGCCGATCTCATCATTCCTACTGAGGCCACCGGTCCCCACATGCCCGCCGACTTCGTGGGTCTCTCCTACGAGGTCCAGCAGCTCTCCGATCCGGATTTCTTCTCCGCGAAGAACACCGGCCTGATTCGCGCCTTCAAGGCGATTTCTCCCCGAGGCGTTCTGCGCCTTGGCGGCAACACCAGCGAATTCGCGCTGGTGGAAAGCCACGCCCGATTCTCCCGAGCCCGAACACCCGCAAACCCGCGAAGTCGTGGGCGAGCCAAAGGCCCGCTACTACGCCGTGACTCCGGAAGCGGTCCGCAATCTGGCCGCTTTTCTCGACGCAACCGGCTGGACATGCATCTACGGCATCAATATGGGGACCAATACTCCCGCCCGCGCCGCCGAAGAAGCGGAATTCGCCGCAAGAACTCTCGGCCCCCTCCTGCAGTATTTCCAGATCGGTAACGAAGCCGATTTGTTTGACCGCCACTTGCGCGATCCGAAGACCTGGTCCGCCAAAACCTATTTCGACGAATGGCTCGCGCTTGCCCGCGCCATCGTCGCGCCGCGTGCCGGCGGCCCGACTCGGAATGCCCGACATCGCCTCCGAACATGTCCTGGCTGCCGCAGATCGCCGGCATGTGGAGCGCGGTCGAGAATCCGCCGCACGTCACCACGGCTCACGCACCACTACTACTTCGGTGGGCCGCCACGAATCCCGACGTGAACATCCCCAATTTGCTCAAGCCCGCAACCATGGCGAAGGTTCAGGGCATGGCCGACACCGCCGCCGCAGCAGCAGCCAAGATGGGCATCCGTGTTCGCATGACCGAAGGCAACACCTGCTATCGCGGAGGCAAGCCCGGGGTCTCCGACGTCTTTGCCGCCGCTCTTTGGGCCGCCGACTACTCGCTCTTGCTGGCCAGCAACAACTACTCCGGAATCAATCTGCATGGCGGCACCGGGCCCACGATCGCAAGCGGCTTGGGCGGGGTTATGCCTGGCGACGATCTTCTCAAGGATCAGGGCGCCACACCGGAGCAGATTGCTGCTCACCCACACGCGTTCTACACGCCCATCGCAAGCTTCGGCTCGGAGTACGTCCTGGAGCCGGTTGCTTATGGCCTCATCTTCGCCGGTTCACTCGCGGGCGGCACTCTCATCCCGGCCGAGCTCACTCCGAAACTTCAGGAGGCCGGCGTCAACGCGACCGCCTACGCTGCAAAGCTCGCCGGCGGGAAAACGTCGGTCATCGTTTTCAACAAGGACGCGGAAAAGGATCTTGCGCTCCGACTGGAATTTCGGCGATGGCAAAGCGGGGGCGGTCGAGATCGAGACCCTGATCGCCCCGGCCCTCGAGAGCCGTGAGGCTCACATCACGCAATCGGCCAAACGCGGTCGTCTCAACGGCGGAAGATTCACCGCACTTGTTCCCCACGCGTCAGGCCTTCGTCTTACGCTCGCTTGAACGGTCGGCAATGAGATTCCCGTGAACTGCGGCACGACTTTCCTTCGACCCGGAATCTTGCCCGTTTCCGGCGCCGCCCGCTGCTTCAACGGTCGTACCCGCTCATCCTGCGGCATTGCCTGAACGCACGTTGAGGGAGCTGAAATTAGACTTGGAGTCATTCGATGCCACAAACCTGGAACCCTGAGACCTATGGCCGCGATGGAGCGTTCGTCCATGAACTGGCTGGCGGCGTAATCGAGTGGCTTGCCGCGCAGCCCGGCGAGCGCATCCTCGATCTCGGCTGCGGCGACGGTCAACTGACCGAGCGCATCGCCGCAACAGGGGCAAGCGTCATCGGCATCGACGCCTCGCCGCAGATGGCCGCCGCCGCGCGCGCACGCGGCGTGAAAGCCGATCAAGGACCCGCCGAGAAGCTGCCCTATCCGGATCACATCTTCGACGCCGTCTTCTCCAATGCCGTGCTGCACTGGGTTCGCGGCCAGGATGAGATGCTTTCGCAGGTGCGGCGCGTCCTTCGCCCCGGCGGCCGCTTTGTCGCTGAGATGGGCGGCCACGGCAACATCGCCGCCATCCGCGTTGCCTTCGCGGCCGTGTTCGCGCGCCACGGATTTGCCTCGCTCGGCGAACGCGGCAATTACTATCCCACTCCGGAGGCCTACTCCCGCCGTCTTGAACGCCACGGCTTCACCGTCAAGAGCATCCTTCTCTTCCCTCGCCCCACTCCTCTGAATGATGGTGGCATGACCGGTTGGTTAAACACCTTCTGCCGCGGCGCGCTCGATGCTTTGCCGGAAACCCTGCGCACAACCGCCGTCGAAGAAACCGTCGCGCTGCTCGCTCCGGCTCTGCGCGACCACGATGGCCATTGGACCGCCGACTATGTCCGCCTCCGCTTCATCGCAACCGTTTGACACTCATCCATCCCCGTGCGAACCAACGACTGTGCGAGTAAGTCACCGAATGCCCGGCGCCTGATCCCGCCGCGCTCGACGATCAACGCCAAGAAACTTCGGGGAGCAGCCAATCGAAGGCCGCTCCCCGATCTTTTTGCGCGCGGCCTATTCAGCTGCCAGCAGCTTCGTCCGGAACAGCAGCCCCGCCACAATTCCGCCCACGCTTGGAACCACCAGGAACAGCCACAACTGCTTGATCGCCTGGCCGCCAACAAACAGCGCCGGTCCCAGGCTCCGCGCCGGATTCACGCTCACGCCCGTAATGTGAATGCCGAAGATGTGAATCGCCACCAGCGTAATGCCAATGGCCAGCCCGGCCAATCCCGCCGGCGCGCTTTTCTGCGTCGACCCCAGAATCACGATCACAAAAATCAGCGTAGCCACAAACTCAAACAGGATGGCCGATTCGGCTGTTGTACCCGCCCTGGTAGCCAGGCCCCCAGCCATCCTGGCCCAGCCCGTTTGCCGCAAGGCTATATCCCGGGGTGCCGACCGCAATCATCAGCAGCAGCCCAGGCCGCAAGAATTGCGCCCACAAACTGCCCCACCCAGTAGCCGATCATGTCCTTGACCGTCATCCGCCCCGCAACACAAACACCCAGGCTCACCGCCGGGTTGATGTGGCAACCGGAGATCGGGCCAATCCCATAAGCGGCGCCGATAAGCGCCAGCCCGAAGGCGAATGCGATGCCCAGAATGCCCACCTTGTCGCCGGCAATCACCGCTGTTCCACAACCAAAAAGCACCAGAATGAAAGTGCCCACAAGTTCGGCCAGGTATTTCTTCATGATTCCTCCTTCTTGATTTCAGAATGCGAAAGCTGCGCTATCTTCCACTCCGCACATTTCGTTCCCCGCGAGCCGCCGCGCCAAGGTCCTCGAGAATACGGAAGGAATGAAGCGGCCGGAAGGTGGAAGGTCAAAAACCTTCCTGCAAAATGCGCGAACGCAGTCTTGCAGACGCGCTGCGGCAGAGTCAAGAAAAAATCTGCTCCAAGGCGCGTGGCTCCTCCCGAGTAAGCGCCGTCTGCCTCTCACCGGCCTGTTTCGTCCGCAATGAACGCGATGCATTCACCGCGTGATTCTTCTTTTTTGCGAGCTTCTGCTGTGCTAACGTTCAAGCGTGAGCGTTGGCGCGTCCAAGCAAAGCGGAAGCGAAAAGGGGAAAGCCGCGCCTCTTGCCGGGGCTCGCTCAAAAAGACGGCTTGATCCGCCATCCGTTCGACATCGAGTTCGGCGTTCGGACCAGCGGGCTGGTTGCGGGACGTCATCTCGGCGCAGGGCACGCTCACGACCGCCACGTAACGGCCTACTACGCGGTCGCGCCTTCGGTCTTTCAAGGCATCATCGTGCGTTGGCGGCGATGCCGCCCGCTTGGGCCCATCGATGAGTACACGTTTGTCGATCTGGGCGCGGGCATGGGCCGGGCAATGCTGCTGGCTGCTGCATATCCCTTTCGCGCCGTGGTGGGGGTTGAGCTGCACCCCACGCTCGCGCGCATCGCCCGCAGGAACCTGGCGCTGTGGCGCTCCGCCGGCCGCACGCGCGTGCCCATGCGCATGTTCTGCCGCGATGCAGTCGAGTTCCCGCTGCCGCCGGGGCCGTGCGTCGCCTTTCTCTTCAATCCGTTTGGCGCGCCCGTGCTGCGCCGCCTGCTGCGCATGCCTGGAGCCGCGATCCTTGCCCAGCACGCCGGCGCAACTGGATATCCTATACGTCAACAACGAGCAGGAGAGCGTGTTGGAGCGCGAGCCGGGATTTGAGCGCCTCTTCCGGGGCCAAATTCGGCGTTCGCATGAGGATACCGTCGCCGACCGCACGATTCTCAAGCGCCAGCCGGGCGCCGAATACGCCGCCACGGGCTGGGAGGATTGCTCGATCTACCGCTGGGTGGGGATGGTACCAGCGGCCAGGCGGCCTTGATTCGACTTCACCCGGTAAGCGTTTTCCAGATTGTCAAACACCGCGTGCCCGCATTACGATGGCGGGGTCATGAACAAGCCCGCCGCAGTTGCCGCCTTCCTCGCCGTCCTCTCCTTGCCTTTGAGCCTGCTTGCCCAGGCGCCTTCGTTCACCATTCAGGTGGATCACCCCACCGCGAAGGTCAGCCCCACGCTCTACGGCCTCATGACCGAAGAGATCAACTACTCCTACGACGGCGGCCTCTATGCCGAACTGGTGCGCGACCGCACCCTCGGCCACGCCTGGGACTCGCTCAGAACACTGGCCCATGGTGGCGCGCGGCGACTCCATCGTGAATGTCTCCGCCGACGAAACCACCGGCCCCAGCGCGGCCCTCCCGCGCAGTCTCCGGGTCACCGTCACCAAGGCCAGCGAAGCCGCCCCCGCCGGAGTCGAGAACGACGGCTATTGGGGCATCGCCGTGCGCCCGCACACCGTCTACAGCGGATCGTTCTACGCCAAGTCCGATAGCGCCCGGCATTCCCGTCACCGTCAGCCTCCAGAACGATCAGACCGGCGTGGTTGCCGCCTCGGCCGCAGTCACCGGCCTCACCGGCGACTGGAAGCAGTACACCTACACGCTCAAAACCGGCGACGTGCCGGTTTCATCGAACAACCATCTCATTCTCACCATTCGCGCCGCCCTGCCACGGTCTGGTTCAACCTGATCTCGCTCTTTCCGCCCACCTATCACGTCGCGCCCGGCGGCAATCGCACCGACATCATGAATCTGCTGGCCGCCATGCATCCCAAATTTCTGCGCTTTCCCGGCGGCAACTATCTTGAGGGCGACCATATTGCCGATCGCTTCGACTGGAAGAAGACCATCGGCCCGTGGGTCGACCGGCCCACGCACATGAGCCCGTGGCACTATCGCTCGTCCGACGGCATGGGCCTGCTCGAGTTCCTCGGAGTGGTGCGAAGACCTGAAGATGCAGCCGCTGCTCGCCGTCTACGCCGGCTACTCGCTGGCGCAGGAGCACGTCGATCCCGGCCCGGCGCTCGAGCCCTACGTCCAGGATGCGCTCGACGAAATTGAGTACGTCAGCGGCGGCGCCGAAACCAAATGGGGCGCCGAACGCGCCAAAGACGGCCACCCGGCCCCCTTCCCGCTGCACTACGTCGAGGTGGGCAACGAGGACCAGTTCGACCACTCCGGTTCCTACGACGGCCGCTTCGCGCAGTTCTACCACGCCATCAAGCAGCGCTATCCCGATCTCGCAGATCATCGCCACCACCCCCGTGAAGAGCGTCACGCCCGACGTGCTCGACGAGCACTTCTACATGTCGGCCCAGGAGTCGTTCTCTGAGGCGCATCACTACGACGGCGCCGACCGCAACGGCCCCAAGATCTTCGTCGGCGAATGGGCTACGCGCGAGGGCGATCCCACGCCGGACCTCGAAGCCGCTCTGGCCGATGCTGCCTGGCTCACCGGCCTCGAGCGCAACAGCGATCTGATCGTCATGACCAGCTACGCGCCGCTCTTCGTCAACGTCAATCCCGGCGGCATGCAGTGGGCGCCCGATCTCATCGGCTACGACGCCCTCTCAAGCTACGGCTCGCCCAGCTACTGGACGCAGGTCATGTTCTCAACGCATCTCGGAACCGAGATTGTCTCGAGCGCGCTCGCGAACGCCCCGCCGCGCGTCTTTGCATCCGTCACGCGCGACGAAGCAGCGCACAAGCTCTTCGTCAAGGTGGTCAATGCGACCTCGACCGCGCAGCCGCTCGCGATTGCGCTCGCCGGCGTGAACAAGCTCGCGCCGCAGGCCACGCTCACCACCATGAGCGGCAAGACGCCCAACGCGACCAACAGCATCACGCATCCCGATGCGGTCGTGCCGGTCAAGCACACGCGTCACGATCACAGGGCCAAAGTTCACCCAGACCTTCGCGCCGTACTCGGTCAACGTGCTGGAGTTGAGCTACTAGCGCGGCGCGAAAAGTCATCGGATCTCTCATGACACCATTCACGCAAGCTTTGGTTGCGCCGTCCGGGGTCTGGGGCCAGGAATTCAGCGGAGAAATTGTTTTCAACTGTAACCCGACGGGTGTATAAATCTCTGGCGCGCCGATTTCGGGCCGGAGGCCAGACCAACAAGCCCGGATCGCCGCCCCAATTCCCGCTCCTCAGGAGGCCTCCCCTATGTCGCGCCACGCTCTCACCGCCCTCGCCGTCCTTGTCCTGTTGCCCGATCGCCGCCGGCGCGGCGGATTCGCCAAAGACCTGGGTCGACAAGGACACCGGCCATCGCGTCTGGCGGCTCAGCGGCGAGCCAAACTCCGGCGGCTTCTACTTCAACGTGAACGCCTACACGCCCGACAAGAATTCCATGATCTACACCGCGCCCGATGGCATCCACGTCCTTGACCTGGCCACGATGAAGACCAGGCTGCTCGTTTCCCAATCCGCCGCGGCCCGCCGATGCCCCGCCCGGCCCTGGCCGCTTCTTCCGCTATGGCGTGCACGCGCTGGTGGCGGGATTCAAGACCAACAGCGTCTTCTACACCGCAAACCGACCCGGCAACCAGCGTCACCTCCGTCTACAAGGCCGATGTCGGCACCGGCGCCATCCGCAAGCTGGTCGACCTGCCCGCCAGGCACATGATCGTCTGCATCAACGCCGACGAGACCCTCGCCGCCGGCACCTATATTGAAGGCGACGCGACCGGCAGGGAGTACGGCTCGAACATGCCCGCTCCGGCGCAACCTGCCAGCGGCGGCAGCGACAATCGCGTGGCCAGCACAGAGCAAGGGCCCGCACTACCAGCCGATGAACAAGGGCGAAATGATGGAGCGGCGCCTGGCCGCGCACCTGCCTCTCGTGCTCTTCACCATCCGTCTTGAGCCCGGCCCCAACGGCGAGAAGCCCGGCGACATCAAGATCCTGCTGCACTCCACCGACTGGGTGAACCACCTGCTCTTTTCGCCCACCGATCCCGAGCTGCTGATGTACTGCCACGAAGGCCCATGGCACAAGGTCGATCGCATCTGGATGATCCACACCGACGGCACGCACAACACCCTCATCCACAAGCGCACCATGGCCATGGAGATTGCAGGCCACGAGTTCTGGGGACTCGACGGCGAGACCATCTGGTACGACTGGCAATACCCCAAGGGCCAGGTCTTCTTCCTCGCCGGCTACAACTTGAAGACCGGCAAGCGCACCGCCTACCACATGGAGCGCAACGACTGGTCGATCCACTTCAACCTGACCAAGGATCTCGACCTCTTCTGCGGCGACGGCGGCGATCCCGGCCAGGTGGCCCATGCCCCGGACGGCGAGTGGATCGAGCTCTTCCATCCGCAGATGCTTCCCGTCACCGCGGACACGCTCAACACGCCTGACTTCTGGCAGCCCGGCGTCTTTCACCCCGAGCACCTGGTCAACATGTCGCACCACAACTATCGTGAAGAGCCCAACGTACGCTTCTCGCCCGACAAGAAGCTCGTCATCTTCACCAGCAACATGTTCGGACCGAGCTACGTCTTTGGCGTCGAGGTCGAGAAGGCCGTCAATCCGCCAGCCTCCGACGTGCAGTCCACGCCCGACCTGGCGCAGCAGTTCAACCCCACCAACCCCACGCCTACGCATTGAGGGCATGTGCGTTCGATTCGTAGCGCCGGTCTCCTCAGGCTGCGGAAAAACTGCCTCGGAGGAACGCGAAGTGTCAGGGCACGACTTCAGTCGTGCCGCACAGATAATAAAAACGGCGGGCTTTAGCCCCTGAGGGCTGTCTTCCGTCAATTGAGCCGCCCCCCCCGCGCGCTTCCCGTCTCCGCACAACTCGAGTAAAGTAAGGTCATTGTGATTATCGATTTGGCCAGGCGCGCCCACGATCACAACTGGGAGATGGATCCCATCACTCGCTCCCTGCTCGACACCGACTTCTACAAGCTCCTCATGCTCCAGTTCATCTGGAAGAATTTTCCCCGCACGCGCGCCACCTTCACCCTCATCAATCGCACGTCCTCGGTCCGCCTGGGCGACATGGTCAGCGTGTCGCAGTTGCGCGAGCAACTCGAAGCCACGCGTCGGCTCCGCTTCCGCAAATCGGAGCTGGTCTGGCTCGCCGGCAACACCTTCTACGGCCGCCGCGGCATCTTCGAGCCCGCCTTCCTTGACTGGCTTGAGCACGATTTCCGCCTTTCCGATTACGAGCTCTCCGTCCAGGATGGCCAACTGCAGCTCCGCTTCGAGGGCCTCTGGTCGGGAACCTCGATGTGGGAGATCTACGCGCTCTCTGAAATCGGCGAATTGAAGACGCGCGCCGCGCTCAAGCATTTGAGCGAACTGGAACTCGACATTCTCTACGCGCGCGCCAAGACCCGGCTCTGGGAAAAGATGGAGCGCCTGCGCGGCGTCCCCGACCTCAACATCAGCGACTTCGGCACTCGCCGCAGGCACAGCTTTCTCTGGCACGAGTACGTCGTCAACGCCATGCGCGACACGCTCGGCTCGAGCTTCTCCGGCACCTCCAACGCCTACCTCGCCTACAAACACGATCTTGAAGCCATCGGCACCAATGGCCACGAACTGCCCATGGCCATGGCCGCGCTTGCCCGCGACGACGAAGAATTGCGCACCGCGCAATACCGGCTCCTGGAACTTTGGCAGCAGAGTTATCAGGGCGAAGTGCTCATTCTGCTCCCCGACACCTTCGGCACCACGCAATTTCTGCGCGACGCGCCCGACTGGGTGGCCAATTGGACCGGCCAGCGCATCGACAGCAAAGACGCCTACGTCGCCGGCGACGAATATATCGCCTGGCTCGAGCGCCACGGCCGCGATCCCCGCCAGAAGCGCCTGATCGCCAGCGACGCCCTCGACGTGGAGCAGATTCTCGGCCTTCACGCCTATTTCGCCGGAACGCTGCGCAACGGCGCCTCGCCCGACGACTTCCGTTCGGCTGGCGACTTCCACGATCCCCAGTCGCTGGATTCCCGAGCGGCGCATTCGTTTCAGCGCCGGCTGGGGCACTCTGCTCACCAATGACTTTCGCAATTGCAATCCCCAGGGCAACGACGGCTTCAACCCTGTCGGCCTCGTCTGCAAGCTCACCGAAGTGGACGGCAGGCCCGCGGTCAAGCTCTCTGACAATTACTCCAAGGCTCTGGGCGATCCAAAGGAAGCCGAGCGCTACCGGCGCGTCTTCGGCGTCGCCGGCGTGGCCGACGCGCCAGTCTTGATCTGAGAAATGGATCGGCTTTCGAAGATCGGGCTTCGGCGCCGGCCCAATCCCTAGAGCGTGTCTGCGCGTTTCAAAGTGTGCGATTGCAGGCTGCGATTCATCGAGCCTGCCTTGCTGCCGGCCCCCGAGTGACACTCGGCATCTTTGGATGCCGTTGAATCCGGAGCAACGGCTCGTTTGCAAAAACACGGAATCAGGAGAATCCCCGGGCCTGTTTATATCCTTTTAACAGGCTTTTAAATAACCCGTCACATCTTCCCCCTAAAGTCAGATCAACTCGCAGTCCAAGCGTCCTCCCCTTTCTCTATCTCCATCCAAATTCCCCTTCGGAGGCGAAGCATGAATCACCGTTCCAAAATCAAGTGGCCATCGGCCATTTCCCTCTTCGTATGCCTGCTGCTTCTGAGTGCAGGCATCAGCAGCTTGCATGGACAAAGCAATGCAGGCACCATCCAGGGAACCGTCGCAGACCAGAGTGGCCAGGCAATCCAAGGTGCAAAAGTCGACGTGGACACGGCATCGCAGGTGGAGGAGACCGTCGTGACGGGAGCAGACGGCAAGTTCGTCGCGGCCGGAATACCCGCCGGCACGTACAGGGTCGAGATTTCCTCTACCGGCTTTTCGACCGAAATACGGCACGGCGTGGCCGTCGCCGCGGGAGCGGTAGTCAGTCTTCCCGTAGCGCTGTCCATCGCCTCGGTGTCTGAAGAAGTCACCGTGGAAGCGAACGCGACGACTTCGGTAGCTACTGAACTCGCTCCCGTGAAGGCGCTTATCGACATGGCCTCGCCCCGCAGCGAAATCACCAGCCAGTACATCCGCGAGTACACCTCTCCAACGACCGATTTCGCGGACATCACCCAGGGGGCGCCCGGCACCGTCAGCTATGCCACCAATGGAGTTGGCAACGGCCAGTCCAAGACCTGGTTCCGCGGATTTGCCGATGGCGCCTTCACAATGACTTGGGACGGTGTTCCATTCCAGGACTCGAATGACCCGACGCACCACTCCTGGGCCTACGTTCCGGCGCCAGCCATCAGCTATGTGGACTTCGACCGTAGCCCAGGCACGGCGTCCGATGTCGGCCCAACCAACTTCGCCGGCTCCATTCATATGTTCTCGCCCCTCATGGGCGACGCGATGACCTTTAAGCTTGCCGAGTCCTATGGCACGTGGAACACTAACCAGATTCTCGGCGAGTTCAACTCCGGTCTTTTCGGCGGCAAGAATCCCAAGGCCAATCTGTGGTTTGAAGGGCACCACAACTCGTCGGACGGCTATCAGACATTTAACGACCAGCAGCGCACGGCCGGAACCCTCAAGTTCAACTACAAGTTCTCCGACCGGACGAACCTAACTCTGGTCGGCACCTCGATCCTCGTGGACAGCAATACGCCCGACAGCGACCCGACCCGGCAGCAGATCGCCGATCACGGGCTGAACTACATCATGGACGGCACTCCGCTGAATCCCGATGGCACGGCAAACGCGATGTACTACAAGTTCTACACGTATCACGTGCCGACCAACTTCGAGGTGATCACCTTTACCAAGGAACTGGGCCGAAGCTGGAAGCTCGAGACCAAGCCATATACGTACTCCTACTCGAACCACCAGCATCTGCAGAAGAACCAGTCCCAGGACCTTCAGGCTCCTACACCGAATGAAGTTACCGTCAACGCCACCAGCGCGGTGGACAAGCTGAACCAGTACAACCGCGGCGGCGAAATCACCACGGTGAGCGCTTTTTCGCGCTACGGTGTATTCCGTGCGGGCGCCTGGTATGAGTACACCACCACGCACCGCTATCAGATCAAGAGCGATCCGCGGACCTGGCTGGATTCAACTCAGCTCAAGGACGTAAAGTTCCACGAATACTTCAAGACCAACTCGATTCAACCTTACATCGAGTACCAGCTGGTAGCCATCCCCAGGTGGACGATCACTGCGGGCGTGAAGAGCGCAACGTACACGATGAATCTGAACCAACTCGCTGACGGCAGCACAGTGGGCAACCTGGGTTGCACTTCCACCACCATTGCAGGTTGCGCGGGAATATCCGTAATGCACAGCGCGTTCTACAACAACATCCTGCCCTCGTTCGAGGCCAACTACCGCATTCGCAGTAACTGGTCTGCATACGGCCAGTTCGGCCGCGGCAGCGAAATCCCTCCCAGCAACATCTTCGACGTGACAGGCGCGCAGGTGGCAGTTACACCCAAACCAACTGTCGCAACGACGTACCAGGGCGGATCGGTGCTGCAGCTCAACCACTTGAGTTTTGACGCTGACGTTTACCACATCCATTTCGACAACGCCTATTCGAGCTACAAGGTAACCGACGTTACCAAGCCCGACTTTGGCGATTCGTATTACTATGCCACTCCACCTTCCAACACCACCGGATTCGAGGCTGAGGGCAATTTACTCGTGGCCCATGGCTTGAGTCTCGACTTCAACGGTACGGCCGGCGAAGCCAAGTATGAGGCCAGCGCGGGTCAAACTCTGGCCAATGGCACGGTACTTGCCCCCACTCCACTGGCTTGGGTCGCCGCTTCTCCGAATTACACCGTGGGCGCGGGCGTAACCTACCAGGACAAGGCGTGGGACGTAGGTTTCTTCAACAAGCAGATCGGCCCCCGGTGGATGGACAATAGCAGCGTCCATCAGGCGACACAGTTGAATTCCTTCTGGATGAACAATCTCTTCGTCAACTACACCATCCGCAGGGGATCGCTCTTCGACCAGTCGAAAGTCAAGCTGAGCATTAACAATCTCTTCGGCAATCACGATGTGGTGTCGCTCGCACCGGGCGTCGGCCCAACTCCCACGGCCCCCTATGTCGTGTCCGGCCTCGACCAATTGCAGTTGCTGCCCGGGCGCAGCATTATGATCACGTTCCAACTGGGCTTGTCGCCCACAGAGCGGTAGCCGCAAAGGTTCGCGCTCCTTTACCGGAGCCTCGAGCAGCAGTGAGAGCCTTCCGGTGGACTTTCGCCGGAAGGTTCTCTCGTTTTCCAACCGTTTGCCTGTCACTATGCGCCGTCGGCCGCTGTTATTTCTTCGAGAAACGGCCGCCCGCAAAGAGTAGTCTGATCTGCGGGATGACAGCAGCGTCACTCTACGCCAGTCAACTCCGCCAAGAACTTATGGCGCGCAATCGACTCTACGCGCGCGGGCGCGCCCATGTCGGAAGCTACGGCAGCGCCCCGGTCATCGTGTACGAGCCGGAAGGCGGCCGCCACGGGAACTTCTTCGACCGCTGCCTACAAAGCCATCGCAGCAAACCCCGATTGGATGCGCCGCTTCGACAAAGTCCACGCTCAGGCGGCGCGTTCGTTGCCCAAGCCGCAACTCGAACCCGCTCGCCGCTGGCGCGAGCTCGACTCCTCCATGAGCTCCGACGCGCTCCTGATGAATATCTTCTGCACGCCCGGAGTCGCGGAGTCCACCGCGATCCGCAACGCGCTCGGCGTCGATGCCGAAGCTGTCCCTATTTTCGGCTGGAAGGCTCGCGTGCCCCTCGCCAGCGGGCGCTTCGATCGCACCGAGGTCGACATGCGCTTCGGCTCTCTGCTGGTCGAGGCGAAATTGACCGAGGTCGGCTTCCAATCGCGCGCAGCCGGAATCGTCGAAGCCTACCGGGACTTCGATTCAGTCTTTGACCGCGATCGGCTCCCGCGCGTCGAGATCGCCACCTCGCGCTGGATGCGGGCCAGCGAGTTCCCTGAGAATGAGTCGCAGGAATTCGAGAGCGTCGTCGCTGATCCCGCCCTCTTCTCTCGCGTCGACCCCAGTTTTCGCGCGCCCGGCGAAGCCGGCTACGCCAGCTACCAACTCATCCGCAGCGTCCTGGCTGCGCACGCTGCCGGCTGCAGCTTCTGCGTCATCCACGACGAGCGCCGCCCTGACCTGCGCGAAGAGTGGTTCAAGATTCTCGTCTGCAGTCCGCAGCGCCGCGATGCGCGTCCGTCTCAAGGTGCTCACCTGGCAGGAACTGGCCGCGCTTCTTCCCGACGCGTTGCAGGAGTTCCTCGACGTGAAATACGGCATCGTCGCACCAGGAAAAACGCCTTCGCCGATCGGCGAAGCGACAAGTCTGTCTTTGTAGCGCCGGACTCCAGTCCGGCTGTCGTGCGGGCGTCCTCGCCCGCACCTGCATACGCAGCGATGAGCGGTTGCCCCACCCTTTCGCGCGGTCTCTTCGCGCGATGGGTAGGAGCGAAGGGTCCCCGAAGATTGAGGCCCTACAGTCCCAGAATCTTCCGGTTGCGCGCCGCATCCGCACTGCCGCCCGCAAAATCGTCGAACGCCCGATCCGTCACGCGAATGATATGGTCGCGCACAAACTTCGCCCCCTCCGCCGCGCCCTCCTCCGGATGCTTGATGCAGCACTCCCACTCCACCACGGCCCATCCCGGATAGTCGTACTGCGCCATCTTGCTGAAGACCTGCCGGAAATCGATCTGCCCATCGCCGAGCGAGCGGAAGCGCCCCGGCCGGTCGATCCAATCCTGATAGCCTCCATAAACGCCCGAGCGCCCGCTCGGCCGGAACTCCGCGTCCTTCACATGAAACGCGCGCACGCGCTCGTGATAGAGATCGAGGAAAGCCAGATAATCCATCTGCTGCAATACCATGTGGCTCGGGTCGTACAGAATGTTGGCGCGCGGATGATCGCCAACCGAGCCGAGAAAACGCTCGAAGGTCGCGCCGTCGTGCAGATCCTCGCCCGGATGCAGCTCAAAGCACACATCCACGCCCGCATCGTCGAACGCATTCAGAATCGGCCGCCAGCGCCGCCCCAGTTCTTTGAATGCCTCGTCAATCAGCCCAGCCGGCCGCTGCGGCCACGGATAGAAAAACGGCCACGCCAGCGCGCCAGAAAATGTGGCATGCGCCGTCAAGCCAAGATTTCGGCTCGCCTTCGCCGCCCACCATAACTGTTCCACCGCCCATGCAGTCCGCGCCTTCGCATTTCCCTTGAGCTCCGCTGGCGCAAAGCCATCAAGCAAAGTATCGAACGCCGCATGGCTCGCCACCAGTTGTCCTTGCAAATGCGTCGAAAGCTCCGTCACCGCCAACCCGGCCTGCGCGGCAATGCCCTTCACCTCGTCGCAATACTCCTGGCTCTCGGCGGCGCGCTCCAGATCGAAGAGCCTCCGGTCCCAACTCGGAATCTGGATGCCCACGTAGCCGTGTCCCGCCGCCCAACCCGCCATACCTTCCAGCGTGTTGTAGGGCGCCTCATCGCCGGCAAACTGCGCCAGAAAAATCCCCGGTCCTTTGATCGTTTTCATCGTATCTCTCCATGTACGCGCTCGCTCGCCTTCACGTCCGCCATGTCGGCGTTCCCGCGTCAAGCGCGACAACTAGCACTAAGCTAGCTGAGCTCGTTCAAAACTCCACCCAGCCCTCTTGCGATTGCTTTCGATCGCGCGCTCGATGAACCGCATCCCACGCACGCCCGCTTGAATACCCGGCAGCGTGGCCGGCAGCGCGATTCGCCTTCCCCTGCTTCCACGCGATCAGCGCATCGGCAAACTCGCGATACAGCACCGCGAACGCCTCCAGATATCCCTCGGGATGTCCGGCCGGAGTACGCGCCACCGCCTGCGCATCGCCGCTCAAGATAACCCATCGACGCGTGATAAATCTCCTCCGGCTGTTCGAGCCACTTCACGATCAGCCGGTTCGGATCCTGTTGCCGCCACTCGAGCGACCCCTTCTCGCCATAAGATACGCAGCTGCAACTCGTTCATTTCGCCCGCGGCCACCTGCGAGCAGGCCAGCGTGCCCGCCGCGCCGTTATTCATCCGCAGAAACGCATTGCAATCGTCGTCGAGCTTGCGCCCCGCCACCACCGTCCGCAGCGTGGCATTGATCGCCGTCACCTGCAAGCCGCTCACGTACTCGAGCAGATGAAACGCATGCGTGCCGATATCGCCAATCGCGCCGCCCGCTCCGCTGCGCGCGGGATCGGTCCGCCACTCCGCCTGCTTGTGCCCTGTTGTCTCCAGCGGCCCGCTCAGCCATCCTTGAAAATATTCCACTGCAACCTTGCGAATCTTTCCCAGCTTCGCCCGCCGCGCACATCGCCCGCGCCTCGCGCACCATCTGCGTAGCCCGCATAGGTGTGCGTCAGCCCATACGGCAGCCCCGCCTTCGCGACCGCCGCCTCCAGCTTCAGCGCCTCTTCATACGTCGCCGTGGCCGGCTTGTCGCTCATCACCGGAATCCCCGCTTCCAGCGCCGCCAGCGCGACCGGCAGGTGCAGATGGTTCGGCGTCACAATGGCCACAAAGTCGATCCCGTCCGCCCGCTTGCGCTCGGCTTCGATCATCTGCGCGGTAGTCCGGATACGCGCGCGCAGGATCGATGTGGTACCTCACGCCCGCCTCGCGCGAGCGCTCCGCCGACTGCGAGAACGCTCCCGCAACCAGCTCGATCTTTCCGTCCAGCTCCGCCGCGATGCGATGCACCGGGCCGATAAATGCGCCCGGCCCCCCGCCCACCATGCCCATGCGCAGCTTGCGTCCTTCCGCCATCGCTTCCCTTCCCTGGATCTTCCCTACTGCCTCCGTCTGCTCCCTGGCCCCTTGTTCCCTGCCTCTCAGCAGTTCACCCCGCTCGCCAGATAGCCGCCGTCCACGGCAATCACTTCGCCGGTCACGAACGCCGCTGCCTCCGACGCCAGAAAAATCGCCGGCCCGACCACCTCTTGCGGCCTGCCGAATCGGTGCATCGGCGTGCGCATCAGCAACTCCTCGCCGCGCGGCGTGCCCTTCACCAGCGGCACGCTCATTCGCTGCGGAAAACACTCCCGGCGCAATCGCGTTCACATTCACGCCCGACTCCGCCAGCTCAATCGCCAGCGTCTTGGTCAGCGAGGCCACCGCGCTCTTGCTCGCCGCCATACGCCGCCACGCTGATAGAACCCGCGAAACGCCGTCAACGACGCGATGTTGATGATGCGGCCATAGTCGAGCCTTGGCCATCGTGCGCCCGAAGATCTGGCAGGCGCGCATCGTCCCCGTCAGGTTCGTCTCCATGATCTGTCGACCAGTCGGCCTCGTCCACCTCGAGCGTCGGCACTTTCTTCGTCATACCCGCGGCATTCACCAGGATGTCCACCTTGCCGAACGCCGCCATCACCGCGTCGTGCAGTCGCTGAATCGAAGCCCGGTCCAGCACGTCGCTGGTCACGCGCAGTGTGCGCCGGCCCAGCGCCTCGATCTCCTTGGCCACGGCATCCACCTGTTCCTGTCGTCGCGAGCTCGCCACCACGTCCGCGCCGGCCGCGGCAAATCCCAGCGCAATCTCGCGGCCCAGGCCGGTCGTCCCGCCGGTGATCACCGCAACCCGCCCGCTCAAATCGAAAAGCTCTTGCCCCTTCAATCGTTCCTCCCGCTCGCCGCACTGCAGTCGCCTTCTCGACATCCCTTGCCGTCGCAAACCTCGGCGTCTCGCTCGCAATCCTCAAACACATCCATAGCCTAAATGATGCTCCCGCCGCGGTTCCGAAGCCGCTGCTCACTGACCGCTCCCGCCCTGGTGAGCTAAATTATTGGTTGACCATGAACGCGCTTTCGATTCCCGATTCCACCCGCCGCTGGGACTGCCTGAGCCTCGGCGAAGTCATGCTTCGCCTCGATCCCGGCGAAGGCCGCATCCACACCGCGCGCCAATTTCAGGTGTGGGAGGGCGGCGGCGAATACAACGTCGCCCGCGGCCTGCGCCGCTGCTTCGGCCTGCGCACCGCCGTCGCCACCGCGCTCGCCGACAATCCCGTCGGCCGCCTCGTCGAAGACTTCATCCTCCAGGGCGGCGTCGATCCCTCGCTCATCCGCTGGGTTCCCTACGACGGCGTCGGCCGCACCGTCCGCAACGGCCTCAACTTTACTGAGCGCGGCTTCGGCGTGCGCGCCGCCGCCGGCTGCTCCGACCGCGGCCACACCGCCATCAGCCAGGTCAAGCCCGGCGACTTCGATTGGGACTCGATCTTCGGCCACCAGAACGGCTCGCGCTGGCTGCACACCGGCGGCATCTTCGCCGCGCTCTCCGCGTCCACCGCCGACGTGGCCGTCGAAGCCATGGACGCCGCGCGCAAATACTGCGACGCCCATCTCCTACGACCTCAACTTCCGCGACTCGCTCTGGAAATCCATCGGCGGCAAGGCCAAGGCGCAGGAGGTCAATCGCGCCATCGTCCGCAAGGTCGACGTGCTGCTCGGCAACGAAGAAGATTTCTCCGCCATGCTCGGCATCGCCATCAAAGGCGTCAGCGAGGACTTCGCCGAACTGCCCATCGCCGGCTACGAAGAGATGCTGCGCGAAGTGGCCGCGGCATATCCCAATCTGAAGCTCGTCGCCAGCACTCTGCGCACCGCGCAATCCGCCAGCCGCAACGCCTGGGGCGCCATCGCGCTCTACGAGGACAAGATCGTCCACGTCCCGCAGCGCGAAATCGACATCTTCGATCGCGTGGGCGGCGGCGACAGCTTCGCCTCCGGCCTCATCTACGGCTTGCTCGCCGGCAAGGGCATCGAATGGGCCGTCCGGTGCGGCGTGGCCCACGGCGCGCTCGCCATGACCACCCCCGGCGACACCAGCATGGCCACGCTTGCCGAAGTCGAACGCATCATGAAAGGCGGCTCGGCGCGCATCGCGCGGTGAAGCAATAAGTCGCGGCCGTGCATTGTGCTAACTCGCCAACTCGCTAACTCGCGAACTTGCCAACTTGCAACTCGCTGACTTGCTGACTTCGACTTGCTTCACTAACTCCGCTTCTTGAGGTTTTCCCATGTCCGAAACCACCGCAGGAAATCATCGAACGCGTCGGCCTCATTCCCGTTCTGCGCGCCAAGAGCATCGCCCAGGGCCGCGCCGTTGTCGACGCCATGATTGCCGGCGGCGTCACCGTCGTCGAAGTCACCATGACCGTTCCCGGCGCCATCGATCTGCTCAAGGAACTCAGAAACGAGTACAGTCCGAAGGACTTCTGCTCGGCTCCGGCACCGTCACCACCGCCGATCAGGCCCAGGCCACCATCGATGCCGGCGCGGAGTTCGTCGTCAGCCCGAGTTTGCATCCTGAAGTAATATCCCGTGACCAAAACCAATAAAAAGATCTCCTGCCCCGGCGCGCTCACTCCCACTGAGGCCATCACCGCGTGGAACGCAGGCGCGGACTACGTCAAGATCTTTCCCTGCTCCGCCGTCGGCGGCGCAAGCTATTTGAAGTCTCTGCTCGCGCCCTTTCCGCATCTCAAGCTCATTCCCACCGGCGGCGTCACGCTCGCAAACCGCCGCGAGCTTCATCAAGGCCGGCGCGCGCGCCCTCGGCGTGGGCAGCGACCTCGTCAATCTCGCCGCCATCGATGCGGGCCACCCCGAAACCATCACCGAAACCGCCCGCGCTTATCTGAAAGTGATCGCCGACGCGCGCGAAGTAAGCTCGCTACACCGCCTCTCCCGCCTTCGCCTCCGCGAACAGCCATGCATAGAGCGCAACCCCGACGTAACAGGCGACCGGGACAAGGTACGCTGCCTGCATGCCTCGCGCATGCCACAGCATCCCCATCACCTTCGTCAGCGCCGCACCCGCCCAGAATCGCCATCACCAGCAACGACCCCGCGGTCTTCGTCTTCTCGCCCATGCCTTTCAAGCCAAGCGCAAAGATGGTCGGGAACATGATCGACATGAACAGGCTGGTCGTAAGCAGGCAACCCACGCCCATCCAACTCGGATCGACAACCGCTGCCAGGCACAACACGACGTTGATCACTGCATAGAGCACGAGCATCAGCCGCGCATGGAAGTGCCGCATCAACCACGCCGAGCTGAACCGGCCCACTGCAAACGCCGCCAGTGTGCCCGTCAGCATATAGCCCGCAGCCTTATCGCCCACACCCGTCGCTGACTCCACGTAGCTGATGAAGTAGCTCCACGTGCCCACCTGCGCGCCCACGTAAAGAAACTGCGCCACAACAGCAAACACAAAGTGCCGCTGCCACAGCCGCACATGCATCCCGGTTGGCGAGCTCTCTGAGACATCCTCGGCGCCCAGATCGGGGAACTTCGTCATCAGAATCAGCAGTGCCCAGAAAAACGCAATGCAACCCAGCACCAGGTACGGCGCCACCACGCGCAGCGTCTCAGAATGCAGATACGCCTGATACGTTCCTGCCGCCTGCATGGCCGCGACCTGCGCATCGCTCAGTTTCACGCCTGAAAAAATAAATACCGTCCCGATCAGTCCCGCGCTGATGGATCCCAGCGGATTGAATGCCTGCGACAAGATTCAGCCGCCGCTCGCTCGATCCGGCCGGCCCCAGTTGCGCAATGAAAGAATTCGACCCCGGTTTCAAGAAACGACAATCCGCTGCGCAATGACGAACTGCGCTACCAGGAAGAATCGCATACAGCCCCGCTTGGCTGCCGGATAAAACATGCAGGCACCCGCTTCCCAACAGGCATCAGCCCGGTCACGATGCCCGTCTTGTATCCGAAGCGCCGCATCAATCTGTCCCGCAGGAATGGCCAGCAGAAAGTAGCCCAGATAAAACCAGATTTGCAACTCCCGCCGCACTCGACCGGTTGATGTTGAACGACTTCATGAACTGCCGGATCAGAATGTCGTTCAGGTTGTTGGGAATCGCCCACAGAAAAAACAGCACCGTCACCACGAGAAACGGCAGCAACCGCCCCGCGGGAATCAAGCGGGCTTCAATGTCTTCATTCAATGAGTCGTTCCTTGCCTATCGGCCCGGCTGAGATGCTCAAAGCGAATTCTCCTTCCGGAACGCGCTAAACGCGCTCATCGAGACGCGCTCTTTCGTGCGCGGCACTTCCGTCTGAAAAGGCTTTCACCCTTGTACAGAATTCCGCTCCGCTGGCAAATCACTCCGCCATCTCGCCTCCTGCGCTCCTACACGCTCGCACGCGCCTATAATCCCTGCGTAAGGCGGCGCTCTATCCCGCGTATCTTCGCGGAGTCCACGCCGGTCAGCGCGATGCAACCTCGAAGCCGATCTCAATCGAATCCGCGCGCCGCTTCTTTCGCCGAGGAGTTGTGCCGCATCAACCGCATCTCCTCGCCCGCCATCCTTGCCGCGTTCTCCACCGTTCCGCGCGAGCGCTTCGTCGGCCCCGGCCCATGGATGATTCAGAGTCAGCGGCGCACAGTGGTTCACTGAAAGCGCCGATCCCCGCAACGTCTATCGCGATGCGCTCATCGTGCTCGACGCAGCCAAGCGCCTCAACAACGGCCAGCCCAGCCTCTGGGCCTTTCATCTCGAGCCTGCTCGACGTGCATCCCGGCGACCACGTTCTTCATCTCGGTTGCGGCACAGGCTATTACTCGGCCATCCTCGCCGAACTTGTCGGCCCGCAGTGGCAAAGTCATCGCCATCGAAATCGACGAGGCCCTCGCAGCCCGTGCGCGCGTCGCGCTCGAGCCCTGGCCCCAGGTCACCGTCATTCATGCCGACGGCGCGCAGGGTCCATTCGATCCCGCCGACGCGATCGTCGTCAGCGCCGGCGCCACGCATCCCCTCCCCGCCTGGCTCGCCGCCCTCAAGCCCGAAGGCAAGCTTCTTTTCCCGCTTACTTCCACGCGCGGGCCCGGCGCCATGGCATACATCACCCGCAAGAGCGCCGATCTCTTCGCCGCCACGCTCTGCGGTTCAGTTTTCTTTGTCGATTTTGCAGGAGCGCGCGACCCCGCCGTCAGCGATGAACTCGCCCGGGCGCTCAGGCGCGATCACGGCTTCAGCGTGCGCTCTCTCCGCTGCGATGCCCACGAAAAAGACGAATCCTGCTGGCTTCACGGCAACGGCTGGTGCTTCTCGCGCCGCCCCGCCCATCGCCCACCCCCTGAATAATCTCACGCACGCCTCGCCCGCATCATGCTTTCACGAACTCCCTGTTTTCGCGAAACACGCCGTCATCGTTGCAGATTTCCCGCTCCACCACACCGATCCTTTTGATCGCCTCTTGATTGCTCAGGCCATCAGTGAAGCACTTCGCTTTGTAACGGCTGATACAGAATTAGGCCGTTACGGCAATCTCGTGCTTACGGTCTGAAGAACGGCCGTACCGGAATTAACCCCTTCACAGCACCCGCGCCAGCCACTTCCCCGTGTGCGAATGCAGATTGCTCGCGATCTCCTCCGGCGGACCCTCGCGCCACAATCCGCCCGCCGCCTTCGCCGCCCTCCGGTCCCAGATCGATCACCCAGTCGGCGCTCTTGATCACGTCCAGGTTGTGCTCGATCACGATCAGCGACCCGCCGCCGTCGATCAGCTTGCGAAACGCCGTCAGCAGCTTCGAAACATCGTCGAAGTGCAGCCCCGTCGTCGGCTCGTCCAGAATGTACAGCACGCGGCTGGCCTGCGAGGGCTTCGCCGTTGCATTCACCGCGCGCACCGCGGCCAGGTGCGCGGCCAGCTTCACGCGCTGCGCCTCGCCGCCTGAAAGCGTCGTCGCCGACTGCCCCAGCCGCAAATAGCCCAGCCCGATCTCATCCAGCACCGCCAGCTTTTCCAGCAGCTTCGTCTGCCCGGCAAAGAAGCGCAGCGCCTCCTTCACCGTCATCTGCAGCACTTCGTGAATGTTCTTGCCCTTGTACTGCACGTCGAGAATCTTCGCCTGGTAGCGCGTGCCGTTGCAGTCCTCGCAAGGCAGCTCCACGTCGGCCAGGAACTGCATCTCCACCGTCACCGTGCCGTCGCCTTCGCAGGTGTTGCAGCGCCCGCCCGGCACGTTGAACGAGAAATGTCCCGGCGTGAGCGAAAGCCGCTTCGCCTCAGGCTGCGCGGCAAATAGCTCGCGCACCAGGTCGAAGCCCTTGATATACGTAATCGGATTCGAGCGCGGCGTGCGCCCGATCGGCGTCTGATCCACCAGCACCACGTCATTCAGCCGCTCCACGCCGCTCAAGCGAACTGAAAACCCCCGAAGGATCGCTGCCGTCAGTCTGCCCCAACGCCCGCGCCACCGCGCGATACAGCACCTGGTGCACCAGCGTGGACTTCCCCGACCCGGAAACTCCCGTCACCGCCACCAGCAGCCCCAGTGGAATCTCCACATCGAGTCCGTGCAGATTGTTCGCTCGCGCCCCGCGCAGCACCAGCTTCTCACGTCCCGGCGCCCGCCGCCGCGTGGGCACGGGAATCGCAATCTTCCCGCTCAGATACCGCCCCGTAAGCGACGCCGGATTGGCCTCAATCTCCGCCAGCACCCCTTCGGCCAGCAGCTTCCCGCCAAACTCGCCCGCGCCCGGCCCCAGATCGAGCAGATGATCGGCCGCGCGCAGAATGTCGGCATCGTGCTCCACGACCAGAATCGTATTTCCCAGGTCGCGCAGCTCCTCGAGAATATGAATCAGCCGCGCCGTGTCGCGCGTGTGCAGCCCGATCGAAGGCTCATCCAGCACATACAGCGCCCCCACCAGCCGCGACCCCAGCGACGTCGCCAGTTGAATCCGCTGCGCCTCGCCGCCCGAGAGCGTCGATGCCAGCCGGTCCAGCGTCAGATATTCAAGCCCCACGGCGACCAGAAAGCTCAGCCGCTGCCGCACCTCGATGAGAATCGGCCCCGCAATCTCCTCCTGCATCGGCGAAAGCTTCAGCGCGTCGAAGAACTCCTTCGCCTGCGCAATCGTCAGCGCCGTCGCCTGGCAAATGTTCTTGCCCCGATCTTCTCGCTTCCGATGCGCACCGCTCGCGCCTCCGCCCGCAGCCGCTGCCCGCGGCAATCCGGGCACTCCGCGTAGCCGCGATACTTGCTCAGCATCACGCGCACGTGCAGCTTGTACTTCTTGCGCTCCAACTGCGCAAAGAATCCATAGACGCCCGCGAAATCCATCCTTGCCGCGCAGCACCGTCTCGCGCGCCGCCTCCGGCATGTCGCGCCACGGAACATCCAGCGGCACGCCCAGCTCCGCCGCGCGTTTGCGCAGCTCGCTAAACCACGGCCGGTACTTCGGCCGGTTCCACGGATCGATCGCGCCGCCGAGCCAGACTCAGCCCCTGGTCGGGAATCACCAGGCCCAGATCGTAGTCCACCGTGTTGCCGAATCCCTGGCAGCGCGGGCACGCGCCAAACGGATTGTTGAAACTGAACAGCCGCGGCTCCGGCTCGCGCCCCGGCCGGTGGCAGTTCGTGCACTCAAACGCCCCGGAAAACCGCAGCCGCCTTCGCTCCGCCGTCTCCTTCGCGAGGCGCCTCTTCAAAGATCACCTCGCCCGCCTCGCGATACGCCGTCTCCACGGCGTCCACAATCCGCGCGCGGTTCTCCGCGCTCACTACGAATCCGGTCCAAAAGCACAAACACCGGAGCGTGAAAGTCCAGATCCAGCAGCGACTCCGGCGTCGAAAACTCGAAGATCCTTCCCTGCTGCCACAGCCGGTTGAATCCGCTCGCCCGCAATCGGCCAGCCGCGCCTTCAGCGCTTCCACGTGCAGCGCCTCGCTCGCCTTCCCTGCCGGCCTTCGGCCTTTGCTGCCGCTTTCGCCGCGCGTCCCGCGGCCTTCCCTGCCTTCGCTTCCGTCTCCGCCACAGGTGCGACCGCGCTCATCACCGGAAACAGCACATTCAGCCGCGTTCCCTCGCCCAGCGCCAGAATCGTCTCTGCCGCCTCGTCCACCGAATCGCGCTTCACCAGCCCATCGCAATAAATGCAGTGCACTTCTCCGCAGCGCGCGTACAGCAGCCGCAGGTAATCGTAGATCTCCGTCGCCGTCGCCACCGTCGACCGCGGATTGCGCGTCGTGTTCTTCTGCTTGATGGCGATGGCCGGCGCCATCCCGTCGATCTCGTCCACATCCGGCTTCTCAATGCGCTCCAGAAACTGCCGCGCATACGCCGAAAGCGACTCCACATACCGCCGCTGTCCCTCGGCATAGATCGTGTCGAAGGCCAGCGAGCTCTTGCCCGAGCCCGACACGCCGCTGATCACCGTCAGCTTGCCGTGGGGTATCTCGCAGGAGAGATTTTTCAGGTTGTGCGTCCGCGCATTGCGGATGATGATGGCATCGTTCAAAGGGAAGGCACCGGCGAATCTTTTCTGGCCGCGCCACAGTGCTCTCTGCGAGCCTCGGGGCGCAACCGTCCATCCTTCATTATACGATGCGTCAAAACCGCGCGATCCACGCCCGCCGGCTAGCCTTGCAGCGTCCAACCATCGCGCCCGCGCACGCGCAAATTACACTATTGAATGAGGGATTCCGTGCTTCGTTCCGCTCTACTCGTCTTGCTTTTGGCCCTCATTTCCACGCCAAGCCTCCGCCCAAAACTCTCTCCTCCGCCGCTCTACCGCCGCGCCGCCCCCAAGCGCCTCCGCGGCAGCCGCAACTCCCAGCCCATCCCCGCCGAAGTCGCCGCCGCCGAAGCCGCCATCGCCACATCCGACTGGAAGACCGCCGAGGCCAAGCTCGACGCTTAGCTCGCTGCCCATCCCACCGACGCGCGCGCCCTCTTCGACGCCGGCTACGTGGCCGACGCGCAAAACCGTCTCGACGATGCCGCCGCTCTCTATCGCCGCGCCATCGCCGCCAACCCCAAATCCTTTGAGGCCCACATCTCGCTCGGCCTGCTTCTCGCTCGTCAAAACAAGCTCGCCGAAGCGCGTCCCGAGCTCGTCACTGCCACCACGCTCGATCCCGGCGTTGCCGATCCCGCGCTCAAGGCCCGCGCCTGGCGCGCCCTCGCCCGCATCGATCGCGACGCCAATCCCGCCGCAGCCTCCAACGACCTGCTCGAAGCCCTCAAGCTCTCGCCGGAAACCCCCGCCGATACCCTCCTCGCCGCCGAGCTCGCCGAAAAAACCGGCCAGCTCGACGCCGCCGCAGCCGCCTATCGCCGCGTCCTCGACAAAGAACCCAATTCCGCGCCCGCCTCTGCCGGCCTGGCTCATCTGCTCATCCTGCGCAAGCAGTATCCCGAGGCCGAAACCCTCCTCCGCGCCGCGCTCGCAAAGAACCCGGACGACCCCACGCTTACCGCTCAGCTCGCCACCGTGCTCGCCGATCAGGACAAGGCCGAGGCCCTCCCGCTCCTCCAAAAGCTCCACGCCGCCCATCCCGCCGACCCCGCCATCACCCGCATGTTGGCCGCGGTCCTCGCCGATGCCGGCGACTTCGCCGGCTCCGACCAGCTCTACCTGCATCTCCTCGCCGCCATCCCTGACGATCCCGATCTGCTCGTCGCCCACGGCCAGAATCTTGTTCACCAGGCCCAGCTTGACCAGGCATACACCGTCTTCGACAAGGCCACGCAGATCGATCCGGCCAACGTCGACGGCTGGAGCGGCCTGGCCTTTGCCGCCTCCCGCACCGGCCATCCCGACGTCACCGTGCACGCGCTCGACCATGCGCTCCCGCTACCTGCCGGAGAACCCCTCCACCCTCTTTCTCTGGGCCACGGCCTACGATTCCCTGCACCAGAAAGCCGCAGGCCGCCGCCTACTACCACCGCTTTCTCGACGCTGCCGGCGGCAAGTTCCCCAATCAGGAATGGCAGGCCCGCCAGCGCCTCCAAATCCTCGAAAAATAGCCCTCGCCCGCAGTCCAGCCACCCCATCGGCCCGCCTTGCGCCTTCCCGGGCTCCGCCCTTCGCCTGGTGCCTGCGTTATTCGCCGCGATCAAAATCCTGCATCATAGCTCTTGCGGTTCGTTGCGCAATGTGGGTACTATAAGCACAATTTTGGGGGCAGAACCGCGTCAGATGGAGGTCCTCTATGCGGACTGTGGTTCCCATCGCCGCGTTCCTCGTACTCAGCCTGAACGTCGCCCCCGTGCGCGCCTCGTCTGCCGACAGTACCCTGCCCGACCAGCAAAGCATCGAAGCCCTCGAGGCGCGCGCCGACCAGGCGCAGCCGCGCGAGCAGTGCTTCCTCTATGCGCAGCTTGTGCAGCAGATGACCGAGCTCAGCATCCGCCAATACTCAGCCGGCGACGTCGCCAAGGCCACCGGCCTGCTCAAGCAGATCCAGCGCATTACGCGAGAAGATCCATCTCTCCCTGGCCGATAACGACAAGCGCCTCAAGAACGCCGAGCTCCTGCTCAGCCACACCGCCTTCCGGCTCAACGAGATGCTGCAGGCCAGCAGCGTTGAGGACCGCCCGCTCGTGCGAGCAGACCCTGGCCCAGGTCACCGACGCGCAAGAACGCGACCATGATGCAGGTCTTCCACAAATAGCCTGCCGCGCCTCTCACCTCGGCCGCGTGCGCGCGTCCAACCCAAACGAGCCAAGGCACGAGACACCCCTGATGCTTTGCCGCGCGCGAATCTCTGTGCTTGAATAGAAGCGCCGGAGGCATGCAGCCATGCGCACTCTCGCTGCCATTCTCTTCTGCCTGTTGCTCGCCGCGCCGCTCGCCGCGCAAAAGCAAAAGCGCGAGCCGCTGACTCAGGACGCAGCAGGACCAGATCGCCGAGGCCGGCATCGATCCCGTGGCCCGCGTCGGCCTTACGTCAAGTTTCTCGATGAACACTCCGACACCATCAAGGGACTGATCAAGCGCGCCAAGTCCCCCGCCCGCAGCCACCGCCTCGACGGCGAGCTCCAGGACTTCTCCGCCCTCATGGACGAACTCGGCGACAACCTCGACGTCTACTCCGAGCGCAAGGCCGACATTCGCAAATCGCTCAAGGGGCTCAACGAGGGCGTCGCGCGCTGGCAGGGAGTCCTGCACGACCTGCCCAGCGAGCCCGGCTTTGAGCTCTCGCTCAAGGAGGCGCTCGACAGCATCGGCGATCTCGCCGACCAGGCCAAGCAGATCGCCGCCGACCAGGAGCCTACTTCAAAGCCCATCCCGACGAAAAGGGCCAGGACCGCTACGAGCCGAAGTGAAAGGCCAGAGTCAGGTCAGGATCACCTTGACCGTCGAGCCCTCCGTCTCGCAATGCTCTGAACTCGGGAGCTCGCGATTCACGTCTGAACCTGCACCTGTTATTCTGCTTTCGTGCCCCCGACGTCGTCCCCATCTTCCAGCACGAGTACCGCGCCCTCCGCCCGCGCGCGCCCATGCCGCCCATTCATGTGCGCTTCCGCCGCTTCACCTCGCTCAACACCACCATTCGCCTCCGCGAGGGCGAGATCCACGCCAGTCTCTCCGATCTTCTCGAAGGCGCGCCGGAGTCTGTCCTCCACGCCATCGCCCACATTCTTCTGGCCAAGCTCTACCGCAAGCCCATCGACCGCGGCGCACAATCTGCGCTACAAGCGCTTCGCCTCTAGCGCCGCCGTCACGCGCCAAACCGAGCTCATCCGCACACGCGCGCGGCAGCAAGCGCTACTTCGGCCCTGAAGGCCGCTACTTCAATCTCGAAGAGGTCTTCGACTCGCTCAACACGCGCTTCTTCGGCGGGCTCCTCGGCCGCCCCGAACTCACCTGGAGCGAACACCACGCCAAGCGCTCGCTCGGCCACTACGACGCCGCCCACAACACCATCGTCGTCAGCCGCGTCTTCGACCGCCCCTCCAGCCCTCGCTACGCCATCGAATACCTGCTCTACCACGAGATGCTTCACCTCAAGCACCCCGTCAAGACGCGCGGCCTGCGCCGCTGCATCCACTCCCGCGAGTTCAAAGCCGAGGAAGCCCGCTTCCCGCAACTCGCCGAAGCTCTCGCCTTCATCAAGCGCTTGTAGGCCACCGCTCCGGCCAATCTCGTTTCCTTGAGCTCTTTGGCTTGCCTGCCATCCTGCGCCAACATGTTGACCTGAACGACAGGCCAGCGGCTAGAAGCTAGGAGCTAGAAGCTGCGTTCCTGTTCCCTATTCCCTGCCCCCTGCCTTCAACGCCCCCGTCAGGCTTGCCACCTTCGCCACATCGTGGCTCTTGCACCACGATTCCAGCCCTCGCGCCAGCCGCTCCGTCGCGCGCGGATCGGCATAGCTCGCCGTGCCCACCTGCACCGCCGTCGCCCCGGCCAGCAGGAACTCCACCGCGTCCTCCGGCGTCACAATTCCGCCCATGCCCAGAATCGGAATCTCTCACCGCCCGCGCCGTCTCGTACACCATGCGCAGCGCGATGGGCTTGATCGCCGGGCCCGACAACCCTCCCGTCACGTTGCTCAGCCGCGGCCTGCCGCTCCTCGGCATCGATCGACATGGCCAGGAACGTATTCACCAGGCTCACCGCATCGGCTCCCGCTTCCGCGCAGACGCGCGCCATTTGCCCGATCGAGGTCACATTCGGCGAGAGTTTCACGATCAGCGGTTGAATGGCAACTCTCTTCGTCCGCTCCACCAGCTCTTCCAGCGCATACGGATCGGCGCCGAATGTCATTCCGCCGGCGTGCACGTTGGGGCACGACACGTTCAATTCGTAGGCTGCAATCCCCTCCGCATCGTTCAGCCGGTCGATCACCCCGATATACTCGCTCACCGTGTGCCCGAAGACATTCACAATCACTTTGCAATTCGGGTACCGCTCATGGGCGGCAGCTTCCGCGTCGACAAAATCTTCCACGCCCACATTCTGCAGTCCGATGGCATTCAGCATTCCCGCCGCCGTCTGCACAATGCGCGGCGCGCGCGATGCCCCGCCATCGGCTCCAGCGAGATCCCCTTGGTCACGATCGCGCCCAGCCGCTCCAGCGATACGATCTCTTCAAACTCAATGCCGTAGCCAAACGTGCCGCTGGCGGCGATCACCGGATTCACCAGTTCCAGCCCGGCGAACGAGACTCTCATGTCGGGTTTCACGGGTCGGCTTTCTTCCTTTCCCGCGGCACTGCGCAGCTCCGCGTCCTGCGCGTCCCCTGTGCGACTCTCCGATTCATCATAATTGGCGTGCGCCAGCCAGCCGCACACGGGGCCACAGATGCGCCGCCCGCCGCACACTTCCGCCAACATTACCGCGCTCAAACAAGAAAAGGCCCTCCGGCGCACGCCGAAGGGCCTTCGTTTTGCTTGAGCTAGAGCTAGCAGCTAGACAGCTGCTTCTACGCCGTCACCGTCTCGCTCGCGTCCACCTTCACCGGCGTCAGCCAGCCAAAGCGGTCCGGCTTCAGTCCGTTGGCAATGCCAAAGAACTCGTCCGCGATCTTCTTCGTGATCTCGCCCGGCTTGCCGTCGCCGATCACGATGCGATCGATCGACCGGATCGGCTGCACCTCCGCCGCCGTTCCCGTAAAGAACACCTCGTCGGCGATATACAGCAGCTCGCGCGGAATCGACTGCTCGGTCACCGTCAGGCCCAGGTGCCGCGCAATCGTCAGCACGCTGTCGCGCGTAATCCCCGACAGCGCCGAGTTCGCCAGCGGCGGCGTAAACAGCACGCCGTTGCGCACGATAAAGATGTTCTCGCCCGATCCCTCGCTCACCAGCCCGTTCACATCCAGCGCGATCCCCTCCTGGTAGCCGTTCACCTCGGCCTCCATGCGGATCAGCTGCGAGCTCATGTAATTCGCTCCCGCCTTGGCCAGCGACGGCATGGTGTTCGGCGCCAGCCGGTTCCAGCTCGAGATGCACACATCCGCGCCGCCGTGCCCGGTGATGTATTTGCCCCACGGAAAGTTCGCGATGTACACCTCGATCGGCGATCCCTTCGGGTTCACGCCAATCTCGCCGTACCCGCGCAGCGCGATCGGCCGGATGTAGCACGGCGCCACCCCGTTTGCCTCGACCGTATCCACCACTCCCGCGCACAGCTCCTCCAGCGTGAACGGAATCTCCATGCGGTAGATCTTGGCCGAGTCCAGCAGCCGCTGCATGTGCTCCGGCAGCCTGAACACCGCCGACCCGTGCGGCTGCCCGTAGCAGCGAATCCCCTCAAACACGCTCGAGCCGTAATGGATCACGTGGCTCATCACGTGGATCTTGGCTTGCTCCCAGGCAATCAGGTTGCCGTTGTGCCAGATCTTCTCAGTCGTTTGAATCGGCATGGTGAGTTCAAATGCTCCTTCGCCAGCGCAAAGCGCGCAGTTCTTCTCAGGTTGTCATGCTATGCCGTTCGCTGGCAAGCGCCCCACTGCGAATCCGTCAACCCCGGCCTGCAATCCCCGCCGCCTCGCTGACTCGCCTCGCGCTGATTCCTACTCCCTATTCCCTGTTCCCTGCCTTTACCACGGCAGCTTTTCCCCCATGTGAAAATAGCCTCCCGTCGGCCCATCCTCCCCCAGCGTCGCCAGCGCTGCGCTCGTCTTCGCGCCCTCGCTCAGCGCCATCGGAGCCTCCGGTCCGCCCATATCCGTCTTCACCCATCCAGGGTGCGCTGAATTCACCTTGATCTTGGTATCGCGCAGCTCATACGCCAAGTGCACCGTGAATGCGTTCAGCGCGGTCTTCGAAGCGTCATAGGCGAACGACTTGGCATGATAAATCGGCGACCCGGGATCGGCATGCAGCGTAAGCGATCCCAGAATGCTCGACAAATTCACGATCCGCCCTGCCGGACTTTTCCTGATCAGCGGCAACAGCGCCTTGGTCAGCGCCACCTGCGCAAAGAAGTTCGTCTCGAACACTTTGCGCAGCAGCGCCATCGGCACATCGGCAGCCGAGTGTTCCGGCCCCGTCCCCGGAAACGTCCCGCCTGCGATTCCCGCATTGTTCACCAGAATATCCAGCCGCCCGTAGCGCGAGTTGAAGTAGTCGTATGCCGCCTGATGACTCGCCGCCTGCGTCACATCAAAACTCGAGCACCTCCGCATCCACACCCGCCGCGCGCAGCTTTTCCACGGCCTTTTTGCCCTCCGCCAAATCCCGCGACCCGATCACCACCTTGGCCGCATCCTTTAACTCCAGCGCCGTCTGGAAACCCAGCCCGCGATTCCCGCCTGTAATAAACGCAATCTTCTGATCCATGAAAGCAATTCCTCCCGACGAAACTTGGATTCACGAACCGCATAGAAAGGTGCAGGAACAGCAAACGTCCAATTCGCGGCTCTCCCCGCAGGCCGCTGGAATTGTCGGCATTCTCGCCCGCAAATGTCGATTATTGTCTTGCAATCGGTGTCATGAACGATACAATTCAGGAACTACGGGCCCAAAAAAGGGAGATTTCCATCAATGAGCAAGTTACAGTCAGGGTATTGCTGTGTTCTGTGCAATCGCGGCGCTGCTGGCGGGCTGCAAGTCATCATCTGGGGGAGCGCCGGCCGGGGTGCCGGCAAATGGCGGCTCTGGTGCGCAAACAGGCGGCAAAGCCGGCCCTGCAACATACGTCGCCGGCTCGCCGCTCTCCAACCAGTTGACGACGGCGTCGATCACCGATCCATCCTTGAACAACATCGTGTCGGCCACGCTGACGATTCCCGCCGGGTGGAAGCTGCAAGGCATCACCATGATCAGCGCCTGCACGTTTTCGCCGTGGCCCGTCTTCCGCGCCTACTCGCCCGATGGGCTGATGCAGATGCGGATCGAGCCGGTGATCGGCTGGCAGTGGCACCCCAACTCGAGAGGCACGTTTAACAGCGGGTGCGCGAATATCTCCGGGCAGATTTCAGCGGCCGACTTCCTGCAGTATTACCTGGGGACGATGCAGGGCGGCGTGCACGTGGTGGGGCCGATGCCGGTGGCGTCGGCATATTCGCAATGGGCTCAGGGACTGGCCGCGCAAAAGAATCAGGCGAACAGCCGCGTGCCGCCGGCGATGCAGACGCAGAACACAGCAGACACGGCGGCGATGAGAATCGAAGTGGTGAATGGGTCGTTCGTGGTCGAGCAGCGGCTGCGGACGGTGGTGGAGTGCACAATGAGCAACGATCGGAGCACGGCCATGAGCAACGCCCTCTACGGCGGCACATGCTGGGCGAGAGTCGACGTGCTCACTGCGCCCCAGGGCCGGCTCGACGCGCTGGTGCAGTTGGTCGACACCAACAACCTGCCGCATGGCGTGAACTCCCCGCAGTGGACGCAGGCCGCACAGCTGCGCCAGCAACGGCAGGGCGCGCAGGCGATGGCTGCACTAACGGCTCAGGAACAGCAGGAGAGCAAGATGATCTATCAGCAATTCCAGCAGATCATGCAGCGCTCGGCGGCCGAGCATCAGGCCTTCATGCAGCAGCAGGAGTCGCAGTTTGAGAGCGCGATGAACAACGCCAACGCTTCGATGAACGCGCAGACCACGGCGGCTTCCGACTGGGTGGATTACTCGCTGGATCAGCAGACGGTGATGAATCCCGACGGCAGCACGACGAAGGTTTCCAGCGCTTATTCGCAGACCTGGACGAACGGAACGCAGTGGTACCAGACGAACGATCCCAACTCGAATCCAAACGGGGTGCTGCAGTGGGAACTGGACGCCGACCACGCAGGTTCACGGCAACGGCGCGCCAAAATAGGGATTCCATGAACAATGGGGCATTCGCGAAGCAAGCCCCTCTGTACTTTTATTGGATCGCTTCCAATCATGCGGCCCTCCTGCGCGCGGCCGGCGCGAGAGCATAAGGCGGAACCTGCTGACTTACTATGAATTGGAGGTCAACCAGATGTTCGAGTTATTCAAAGTTTGCTGGGACTTATTCACCATTCGTCATTACTCGCGCCAGGGGATGAAACTCTCCGCGCGGCGATTATGTTGTCGCCATAGGATCCGTGGTTTTCCTCTACGTCACTGCGGTGCCCGCCGCCGTTCTCTACCAAAACCATCCGCAGTACAAATGGGTGCTCATCGCGACCCTTGTGTTCGACGGAATCCTGTTCATTGCGATGTTCGTCGTGGGAAATCAAATGGTGGATCAAGCACCGTGCGGTCGCCCTGGCCGCCCGCTCCGCGCAAACTAACCACCCCGGCCAGTAATATCGCGCACGAGCTCACTCGTGCCGTATCCGTCGCAAAGTCAGTGCAGCGTTAGCTACTCCGTATTAGCTACTCCCTGGTCACTAATCCCCGGCCCCTGAGGTCCGCGTGACGGCCCTCACCGCCGCCATCCGCGCCGCTCTGCTACTCCTCTCATGTGCAGCCCGAACAATTTACCTATCCTCCCTATACTGACCCGCTCGTCGAGGCCTACGGCGGGCTCTTCGAAGCCGCTTTTATTGTTCTTCATCCCTTCGTCCAGCGTGCCCGATTCCCTCGCCTGGAGCATCACCCGCCAATACCCCAGCGACGCCGAAATCCTCTCGCACGGAACCAAATTCCCCTGGGCAGAGATCGCCCCGCGCGCCAATCTCTCGTCCTGCGCGCGCATCAATCAGGCACTCCTCACCTTCATCGGCTCTCTGCCGGACCACCTCGCCGACCCCGCCGCCCGCGATGCACTCCAGGCCTTCCTTCAGTCCCGGCCAATCTGGATGCCCGTCGAAGGCCGCTTCGAACCGCTTCTGCATTCGGACATTCTTCACGCCTTCGCGGAGGCCGGAGCCGGAGAACTCATCTTCGTCCCCGAATTCCCGCAATCCGACCCGGTCGCGCGCATCCCCATCGCCGCCCTCCGCTGCGGCTCCGTCCCCTTTCCCACGCGCGGAACCCTCCTCGCCCCCGACCATTCCTTCCTCTTCACCGTCGATTGGGATAGTTTCTTCACCCTCTTCTACGGGCCCCGCGCCTTCATCGCGCGAATTGCCGCCGCTCTCAACCTCGAAGGTTTCTACGCTTCACCCACCACCGGGCACGCCTGGTTTAACTACTCCTTCGGATGCGCCACCATCACCATCTCCCCGGAGCACTGGCAGACCACCTGACACTCGCGCGCGCCCCATCGTGAATTCGTCAATGCCCGTATGAAAGCACGGCCATCTCACTGACTTGCCGGCCACACTCCCTGCCCGTGTCTCTCTCACCTCCAGCGGAAGATCTTGAGCGACACCGCAAACGGCACCACAAACCACGCCAGCAAAATCCCCACCTGCGCCATCATCTGCCCCAGGTGCATCCCCTGCAGCATGTTGCCGCGCATCGCATCAATCGCCGCCGTCAGCGGCAGCGCCTTGCACCAGCGGCTGAATCACCGCCGGAAATCGCGATGCCGAGAAAAACACTCCCGACAAAATCCACATGGGAAGCATCACCAGGTTCATCAGCCCGCTCACCGCCTCCATCGTCTTCGCCCGCGACGCCACCAGCAGCCCCAAGCGCCGAAAACACCAGCGACGTCAGCACGCACAGCAGCCCCAGCTCCCACAGCGGTCCGCGAAACGGCACGCCAAACACCAGCCGGGCAAATCCCAGAAACACCACCACCTCAATCGCCAGCATGCCCAGCCGCGACAGCAGGTACCCCGCCAGATACTGCCACCTCGGCATGGGCGACGCCACCATCCGCTTCAGCAGCTTCTTCTGCCGCCCATCCACAATCGCAAACCCCAACCCCCACATCGCCGAGCCCATCAAATTCATCCCCAGCAGTCCCGGCACCACAAAGTCGATGTAGCGCGAGCCCGTCTCGTGCACCAGTTCGTTCGCGGCTGTCACCACATCGCGCCGCCCCGCCGCAATTTCTGATCGCCCGATCCGCCAGCATCCGCGCCGTCCGCGCATCGGGATTCGTGTCGTCGTACCGGTACGCCACTCCATCCCCGTGCTGCTCGGCCAGCAGCACAATCGTCCCCGTCGCCAGCGCCTGCGTCCCCGCGCTCTCGTCCATCTCCGTCGCCTTCAGCCCCTTGTCCGCCGCCAGCGCCTGCGCAAGCTGCGGCGTCGTCGCGCCCACCGGCAGCACATCCGCCGGCCGGTTGCGGAACGCAATCCCCAACCCCACCGCCAGCAGAATGGGAAACACAAAAATCCAGAAGATCGCCTCCGGCTCGCGCAGCGTCAGCTTCAGCCGCGTCGCCGTCAACTGATACAGGCTGCTGCGCTTCGAGGCTACTCATCGCGCAGATTCCTTCCCGTCAGCCGCACAAACACATCCTCCAGCGTCGCCGAGTGCGTCCTGAACTCGCTCAAGTGCAGCCCCTGCTCCTCGAGCGCCGCAAAAATCCGCGGCACCGCCGTGTGCAGCTCGCTCACCGAAAGCTGGTGCACGCCATCATCCACGCGATGCGACTGCACTCCCGGAATCGCCTTCAGCCGCTCCGCATTCACCACAGCCGCATTCTCGACAACACTGTCATCCTGAGCGGAGGTCGCGCTAGCGACCGCAGTCGAAGGACCTGCTTCTGTTTTCCGTTGCGAAGGTGCCGCCTACCGCAAACTCCACAATGTCCTCGCCGCCCACCGTCGCAATCAGTTCCTTCGGCGTGCCCAGCGCAATCACGTGTCCGTGATCCATAATCGCCACGCGGTCGCACAGCCGCTCCGCTTCCTCCATGTAGTGCGTGGTCAAAATGATCGTCCGCCCCGCCTGCTTCAGCTCCTCCACCAGATCCCACAAGTGCCGCCGCGCCTGCGGATCGAGCCCCGTCGTCGGCTCATCCAGAAACAGCAGCTCCGGATCGCCCACCAGCGCCGTCGCCATCGCCAGCCGCTGCTTCTGCCCGCCGCTCAGCCCGCCCACGCGCGCCCGCCGCTTCTCTTCAAGCTGCGCCATCTTGATCGACTCATCCACCGTGATCCCGCGCCGGTAGAAACTCCGAAACAGCCGCAGCGCCTCCTCCACCGTCAGCTTGTCAGGAAACTGCGTCTCCTGCAGTTGAATCCCGATCCGCTGCCGCAGCTCATCGGCGCCCGTCTGTCCAATTCAGCCCCAGCAGCTCCACCGTCCCCTCGTCCGGCGGCGTCAGCCCCTCGCAAATCTCAATGGTCGTCGTCTTCCCCGCCCCATTCGGCCCCAGCAACCCAAAGCACTCGCCCTTGCGCAACCTCCAGATCGATCCCATCCACCGCCTGCACATCGCCAAACGCCTTCTTCAGCCCGCGAATGCGCAGCGCCGCGCCCGCTCCGTCAAGTGCGTGCAACTTCCCCGCGTCCGCATGATTTGCCGCGTCGCCCATCGACCTAGATTAGCTCATGCTTTCACTACAGATTGTTGAAACAGATGCCGCGTCTCAATTTGAATCCGCTTTGAAAGTGCGCCCGCCTCGTTGCACCTATGCATTCTGTGCTGATGGTTCGGGACCGCCAATGTTCATCAGCTTCTTTGAGCTCGCGCTGAAGCTAGCAGCTATGAGCTGCACTCTGACCCCTGACAGCTGATCCCTGCTTCACTTAATCCCCACCACCATCGAGTCCGGCCCCACCAAGTGCTCCACCCGCGTCTGGCTGAACCCCGCTTCCCGCATCCATCCCTGGCAATCCGCGCCCGTGTAGTCGAACCCGCCATACGTTTCAATCAGCATATTCAGGCTCATCATCAAGCCAAACGCATTCTTGTGCGGTCGTCGTCAATGATCGCTTCATACACGATGCAGCGCTCCGCCCTTGGGCAGCGCCTCGTATGCCTTCCCGATCAGCATCCTCTTTGTCGTCAAGATCCCAGTCGTGCAGAATGTGTCCCATCACGATCACATCCGCCTTCGGCAGCGGCATCGGTAAAGAAATTTCCCGGCCTGGAACTGCAGCCGCCGATACAATCCAGTGAGCTTCAACATACTCCTCGAAAATCGGGCCCACCTCCGGCAAGTCGAACCCGACCCGGTCAAGGTGCTGGATTCGTCAGAAGCAATTGCGCAGCAGTATCGCCCTGCGCCGTGCCCACATCGACAATACGTCTTGTACTCCGTCCACGGAAACTTCGCCGCAATGGCCACGCCGCGCCACGGCTGATGCCGCTCATCGCCTTCAGAAACTCTTTCAGCCGCGCCGGATCGGCATAGAGCGTCTCGAACACGGCGCGCCTCCACCGCTCACCTCATTCTGCGGCAACCCAGTGCGCAATCCCTCCGTCAGATGCGCCCAATGCCCATAGAGCCGCTGGTTGCACATCTCCAGAATCCCGCCAATATACGATGGCTTGCTGCTTGTCCAGGAACAGATCCGTCTCCGGCGTATTGGAGTACTTCCCGTCGCGCCGCTCCAGAAATCCCAGCGCCACCAGCGCGTCAAGAAAATCCCGCGCCGACCGCGGATGCAGCCCCAACCGCCCTGTCACCGCCTCCAAGCCTCAGGACGCTTTGCCAACTCGGTAAACACTCCCATTTCCACTGCGCTCAACAGCGTCTTCGAGGCCCAAAATCCAAAGCCAATTTGCATGATGTTTTCCGGTGTCGGGTGCTCGCCCACGAGTGACCTCCTCGTTACTTCTCTGTTTGAATTTAGATTTTGGGGAACCTGCGTGAATCCGGGCTCGGCGGGGGACGATCGCTTCCGGACTAGCGGGGAATCCGTCCACTATAACCCATGCGCCCCCGCTTCCTTCAAGTTAATCCAACTGCGCCTCTTCACTCCTTCACTAATTCACTCTTCACTGCTGAAGCTGCTTTCTGCAGCCCCACAGCCTGATCCACGACCACTGCTCTTCATGCCATACTCGCTCAATGCACCTCCGTCCTGCCCAGCCAGCCGACGCTCTCGCCATCGCGCGCGTCCACGTCCGCGCATGGCAACACGGCTACGCCGGAATCCTCCCCGCCAGCTATCTCAACAATCTTCGCCCCGAAGACCGCGCCGACAAATACGACTCTCTCGAACTCCAATCCTGCCAAGCGCCCACACCATCGTCGCCGTCACCGGCAACATCATCCACGGCTTCTCCACCACCGCGCCTTCGCACGAGCCCGACCTTCCCAACCACGGCGAGCTCACCGCCCTCTATGTCGATCCCCATTCCTGGGGACTGGGCGTCGGCGTCGCTCTCGTCTCGGCCGCCCGCGCGCACCTGGTCTCTCTCGGCCTGCGTAAGGCATATCTCTTCACTCTGGTGGACAACCTCCGCGCCCAGCGCTTCTACAAAAACGACCAGTGGACCCCCGATGGCCTGCGCCGCACCGACACCGTCTGGGGCGGCCGGTCCACGTTCTCCGCTTCCAGCGCGATCTCTAGCCGAAACGGCGGGAAGTCTTTTAAAATCAAGCGGAATGTTCGCAAATATGGTGCGTTAACCCCCTCAAATGTTCGCTTAAATGGTTAGCTTTTGGCCCCCAAATGGTACCTCTAGAGGTTGCATTTTGCGTGTATATGCACCAAGAAAAGTTGCGTTTTAGAGGTATTCGTAACCTGGAAAGGTTCCATTTCGAGGGTGAATATAACCAAACAAAGTTAGGTTCTGCACGAAACCCGACATGCTTCGATAAGGGCGGAGATTTGGCAGGTTGCCGAGTGAGATGCGATTTGTGCCCCAGAATAAATCCCAGCAGCGGCAGCGGGCGATATACTGTCGCCGCCGGGAAAGCAAACCGGCCTCACGGCTTCCCAAGAATTCAAAACTCAAGGAGGATTGCGATGCGTATCGTTCGTGCAGGAAGGCTGTTTGTGCTCTCGACCGTGGTCGCTGCGCTGCTGCCCGCGGTGCCGGCCATGGCCGCGGTCGATGCATACATGACGATCAAGGGCGCCAAGCAAGGCCCCATCAAGGGCGATGCGATGTCGGAAAGCATCCCGCTTGTCAGCGTCGTCCGCGACACCCCAATGGCGACCAGGATGCCCACCGGCAGGCGGATGCACTCCACCATCACGATCACCAAGAAGATCGATATGGCGTCGCCCAAGCTGGCCAGGGCGTCGAGTTCAAGTGAGATGTTGAGCGAGGTGGTGATTACTTTCCGGGGAGGCTCGGCCGACGCGAAGACCGCCGAGAAGATTGTGCTCACAAACGCGACCATCCTGAGCGTTCGCAAGTCGGGCGAATACGAACTGATTAAGCTCACCTACCAGAGCATCGAGGTGACTTACGCCAAAGGCGGCAAGACCATGACGGACGACTGGAACGCTCCGAGCTAGGGCCAGGGTAAGCTAAGGCCGCTGGCCCCGGCCGCTTCCCCTTCTCCTCCGCCCTCCGGTGCTGCAACAATGGCCAGCATGGCTTTGGTCGTTTTCTTCCGCGGCATCAACGTTGGAGGATACAGGGCTTTTCGTCCGAGCGTGCTTGCCAAAGAACTGGGCGATCTACAACGCGGTGAACGTGGGCGCCGCCGGCACGCTGGTCATTCACAATCCCGGGTTGCGCGCGGAGTTCCTTGCTGAATTGCGCCGCAAGTTGCCGTTTGAGGCCGCAATCTCTTTCTGCGACGGCAGCGATCTGATTCGACTTGAGAAGGACAATCCGTTTGGAACTGTGCCGCCGCGCGCAGATCAAGTGCAATTTGTCAGCATCCTGTCAGGCCGGTCGCCGCAGAGTTTCGCTTCCGGTTTTGCTTCCCGAAGGTGGGGAGTGGTTTGTGCGCATCATTGGCTCGAAGAATCGTCTCGTGTACGGGGTGTACCGCCGCCACATGAAAACAATTGGCTATCTCGGCCAGATCGACAGTCTCTTTGGGGCGCGGGCGACAACGCGCAGTTGGAGCACCATCCTCTCCGTGATCCGGATTCTGAAGTCGCAGGAGCCTGGCAAGTAGATCGGGGCGGTTGGGGATGCGGATCGGCTGCGGGAGGGTTGAGGTCCGAGGTTTCCAAGGTCTCAATGCGAGATCCTTCGACAGGCTCAGGACAGGCTCCGGTGCACCCCATGTCCGGATTCATTGGACGCCAGACAACCGGGCCACTCGCCAATTTTCTGATCCCCGACACCGTTCCCTGAACCCAATCTTCCCTCGTCAAGTGCTTCCGGCCCCCGATTCCGCCCAACCCTCTGAGAACACGGCCCAAAAACTTCCGCCAACTTTGCAGATTAATTCGCGCATTTTGCTACACTGAACTTAGAGTCCACGAAAAGCGATTCCGGGCCGATCCCTGACCCATCGAACGCGAGCGAAACCTCGTTCGCCTATGGCCGTAGACTGGTGGCTCGGAACTGTAATGATCCCTCCGCAACAAGTGTGAGCAAAATGATACTGACCGGCTGGCCGAAAGAGAGTAACGTCCCTTCCATGACCGAGACGATACGAATACTGGCTATCTGAGTTCGATGGCGATGACGGGTTGATTGTAACGTTCTCCGACGGAACGACCGGGGCATACGTAGTCGAGGAACTGCTGGAGTTGAGGCCGTTTCGAGATCGGACGAAAACCGGGAAAATTGAAGATTGCCTGGGAACGAACTGCTAGAAGCTGGCAGCTGGAAGCTGCTCTCCCCCCACCCCGATAAAACCCCGCACTGTGAAACTGTGAGACTGTGGACCGCGCCGAATCAATCACTTACAGCCACAGTTTCACAGTCTCACAGTTTTAGTTTTCCGGTGCTCCGTCGCTGACTTGCTGACTCGCTGACTTGCTAACTTGCTAACTTCGCTGGCACTGCCAACTCCGCTAGCTCCGCTGACTGCTGGCAACTGAAAACTGACCACTGTAAACTGTCTTTATGGCGGAGATTCAGCGCAGAAAAACCCCGACTGTTCCATCGGACACGTTCGCGTGGGCTGGGAAGTTCCCGTCGTCGTGCAGTCGATGACCAACACCGACACGGCCGACGTCCAATCCACCATCGACCAGGTCGCGGCGCTCGCCCTCGCCGGCTCCGAGCTGGTCCGCGTCACGGTCAACAACGAAGACGCCGCCGCAGCCGTTCCGCACATCGTCGACGGCCTGGAAAAGCGCGGCCTCCGCGTGCCCATCATCGGCGACTTTCACTACAACGGCCACATCCTGCTCAAGAAATATCCCGCCACGGCGCGCGCGCTCGCCAAGTACCGCATCAATCCCGGCAACGTGTCGATCGGGCGCAAAGACGATGACAACTTCCGCACCATGGTCGAGTGCGCCGTCGAGAATCACAAGCCCGTGCGCATCGGCGTCAACTGGGGCTCGCTCGATCAGTCGCTGCTGACGCGCATGATGGACGAGAACAGCAAGCTGCGCCGAGCCGCTGGCCGCGCGCGACGTGATGATCGAGGCCATGATCGCCAGCGCGCTCCAGTCCGCCGCCGCCGCCGAGCGCTACGGCCTCGGCCACGACGATGATCATCCTGTCGGCCAAGGTATCGGCGTCCGCGATCTGCTCGACGTCTACTCCAAGCTCGCCGCGCGCTGCGACTATCCGCTGCACCTCGGCCTGACCGAAGCCGGAATGGGCTCGAAGGGCCTGATCGCCTCGACCGCCGGACTCGCGCCGCTGCTGCTCTCGGGCATCGGCGACACGATTCGCGTGAGCCTGACGCCCAAGCCCAACGGCGACCGCACCGAAGAAGTCCTGGCCGCCCAGCAGATTCTGCAGTCGCTCTCCATCCGCAGCTTCATGCCGCAGGTGACGAGTTGCCCCGGCTGCGGCCGCACGACAAGCACGTATTTCCAGGAGCTCGCCGAGCAGATTCAGAGCTACCTGCGCACGCAGATGCCCGAGTGGCGCAAGAAGTATCCCGGCGTGGAGGAGCTGAAGCTCGCCGTGATGGGCTGCGTGGTGAACGGCCCCGGCGAATCCAAGCACGCCAATTTCGGCATCAGCCTGCCCGGCACCTTCGAGGACCCGGTCGCTCCGGTCTACATCGACGGCAAGCTGGCGACGACGCTGCGCGGCGACACGATTGTGGCGGAGTTCAAGCAGATCCTCGACCACTACGTGGAGAGCCACTACGGGCAGGCGCGCCAAGAGCGGCGAACTCGTGGGCGACACGATAGGGATCAGGGGTCAGGGATCAGACTCACCCTGAACGCAGAAGGCACGTTTCGATCACTCCGGCTCACTGCTTCGCTTAGCGCCAGCGGAACGTCGCCCTGCGACGACCATCACATCGCATCAGCGGATTCCGCGCTACGCTGGCTCCTGTTCTCCTCGGAGACTGCTTATGCGGTACTGCCTTCCTGCTTGCTCGCGGTCGTTGCCGTCTGCGCCCCCGCCCTTGCTTTCGCCGGCAAACCCAAGCCCTGCGTCCCCGCCGACCAGGCCGCGCAAATGCTCAACAAAGACATCTGTGTTTCCGCGCATATCTATGATGTAGTGCAACTTCCCGATGGCACGCGCTTCCTGGATGTCTGCTCGCCCGCAAACCCCCGACGAGCAATGCCGCTTCACCGTTGTCAGCCTCTGGGCGGACCGCGACGAGGTCGGCGAGCTCAAGAAATACCGCGACGCGGACGTCGAGATTCGCGGCATTGTCCAGCCCATGCACGGCCGCGCCGGGATGGTCCTGAGCCACGCTCGCCAGTTCTATGGCGGCCCGCCGAAGTTCAAGCCCAATCCCCTTCTCGCGCGCGGCTTCAGCGCCGAGCAGGAGCGGCCGCCCATCAACGACCCGGCACTTCATACGCGGGGCGGCCATCGCGCCTTCATGAACACGAAAGACCAGGAAACGCTGCCGGGGAAGTAGCGGAGTTAGCGGAGTTGCTGACTTTCACAGGACAAGCTAGTGTGGCGTCCCAGAAGTTTGCATCACAATTCAAAGCCTCGAAAATGCAGGTCCTTCGACTCGTTCCGGCGCGCCGGGACTCGCTCAGGATGACAGAGCATTTGTGATGCGAACTTCAGAGACAGGAGACTAGAAGCTAGTAGCTAGAGGCCAAAAGCAGCGGCTACGCCTTCTCGAACGGATGCGCGAACCGCGCACCGTACCGCAGGATCGCGCACGCGATGACCAGCGAAACCAGCGTCGCGCCCAGCCCGATGCTCAGGTTCGAGTGGTCGCTGATGGCGCCGATAATCTGCGGCGAGAAGGTATCGCCGAAGGCGTGAATGCAGAAGAGATTCAATGAAATCGCCGTGGCGCGCACCGCGCCGTCCACGGAGTTCACAATGGCCGCATTCAGCGGGCCGGTGTTGAGGAAGATGCAGAACTCGGCCACACAGAGCGCCGGGATCGTCGTCACGCGCGGCCCGAAGAACACCAGGATGCCAAACGGCAGGGTCAGCACGACGCTCCAGAACGAGAGCAGGTAGAGCGCGCGATGGTCGGTGCGCTGCCAGCGCTGCGCAATCCACCCGCCCACAATGGTGCCGCCGATGCCGTCGATCACGGTAATCGCTCCGACCACCACGCTCGCGTTGGCCACCGAGAGCCCGTTGACGCGATGCAGAAAGGTCGGCATCCATGCCGAAATTCCCCCCAGCGCAAAGGTGATGGCGGCCAGGCCAAAGGTCGAAGTGAGGAACGCCCAATTCCTGAAGAGACGCAGGCGCGGCCGCACGAATCGGACACTGCCGAAGGTGAAGGTGATCGCAGCCAAGCCAAACGATGTCGGGAACGCGCCCATCCTGAAGAGACGCAGCCGCTTCTTGACGACACGCTCAAGCGCGGCCCAGGAGTCAATGCGCGATTGCACTGGCCGGTAGCGGTCCTTTGCTCCGCGCTCCGGCTCGCGGCCCCACACACCGTAGAGCGCGGCGACGAGGAGGCCGGGAATCGCGCAGATCAGGAATGGCCCGCGCCAGCCCCAAAGGCTGCCCAGTTCCCCTCCCGCCAGGTAGCCCAGCGCCGCGCCCACCGGAATCGCGAGATAGAAGATCGAGAGAATCCGGTTGCGCTCGCGTTCCGGGTAGAAGTCGGCCAGCACCGCCGGGCCGTAGATGCCAAAGGTCGCCTCGCCCACACCGACAAGGGCGCGCCGCGTGTAGAGGCTCCAGTAAGCTGTGAACAAACGCGGTGCCCAGTGTGGCCAGGCTCCAAATCACTGCGCCCGTGATGATGAGCGGCTTGCGCCTGAACCAATCGCCGAGCCAGCCGCTCAGCGGAGCAAAAAGCATATAGGTGAGGAAGAACGCGGTGGTCAGCGCGCCCATCTGCTGGTCCGTCGCGTGAAATTCCTTCTGAATCAGCGGCTGCGCGCCGGGCAGAATGTACCGGTCAAGGTAGTTCAGCAGGTTAAGTGCCAGGAGCAACGACACTGTGCCCAGGGCCGGGCTGATGCGCGGGCGCAGCCATGAGGTTGTCATCTTCAAGCAGCAGCCTTTTCAAGGATCGCGAGAAAATCCACAAATATCACAGCTGACCATGGTTTGCCGATTCGTGACTAGCACGCCCGGCGCAGAATCCGTCATGTGCCGGCCCTTGGCGCGGCCAGAAAGCGCAGAATCTCGCGCATCACGCGCTCGCCCTGGCCGGTTTGAAATAGATATTGCGCGTGGGCTGACCCTTCGAGGACGATCAGCTTCTTGGGCTGGGGAGCCCTTTCGAACTGCTTGCGAATTCCCGGCAGGCGCAGGCCCTCGGCGCTCGAGTCGTCGCGGGCGACGATGAACAACACCGGAGCCTTCAATCGATCTGCAGGCTTGCTCGGCGCCGCGCCCAGCAAAACCAGGCAATTGATCTCACCCGGCCGCGATGCGATGGACGCATCACCCGCGGCTGCGCCGCCCATGCTGGCGCCAACCACCGACACTTCCTTCACCCCGCCGCGATGCAGATAGCGCACCGCCGCCAGCACGTCAAGTTCGAGCGGCGCATTGTCGAGGTTGTCCTGTTCAGGACCATGCGACTGGCCATAACCACGAAAATCCAGCGCCAAAACCTCGAATCCGGCGGCGACCAATCGCCTTGCCTGCGGCGCCCAACTCTCTTTGTCGAATCTGCCTCCGTGCGCCAAAACGACGGCCCGGCTCGCGCTGCCATAAACATCGGCGAAGACCACTCCGCCATCGGCGGTGGGGAAATCCACGGTGGTTTGCGCGGCGATTCCACCAGTCGAGAGCAAGAGAGCCGACAAGGGGCAGAGGAGATTACGCATCCTCGAACTTTGGCGTCGATCCTGACCCGGCAATGCGGATTTTCGGCAGAATTGCATTGGTCACTTCTTCGGCCGTGGCCAGCGCGCCTCGACGGTCGTGCCGATTCCGCCGCGCGGCCGGAATTCGCCTTTCACTATCGCCCACACCGGGTCGCACGCCTTGACCACGTCCTCCAGAACCCGGTTCACGATGTTCTCCTGGAAGATCCCCAGATTGCGGTAGCAGAACAGGTACTCTTTCAGCGATCTCAGCTCCAGGCACCGTTCCGCGGCATGTAGCGGATGGTCAGCACCCCAAAGTCCGGCAGGCCGGTCTTCGGGCAAACCGAGGTCAGCTCCGGATCGTCAATCTGGATCTCGTATCCCGGAAACTGGTTCTGCCAGGTCTCGATGGCAGGAAAGGCAAAGTCCAGTCCGGCCTTGGCATGCTCGTCGGTGTATCTTGGTTTTGCCGCCATACCGGTATTGTAAGAGCCGCAACCGGCGCAGCGCGATCCGGCTTTCGCTCCATTTTTCTGTTTCTTATCCCATGTTTTTGAGTCCTATATACTAGACTCTGGTTAAGTGCATGGCTGAAGCAAGATCGCAAACGAGCCGTTTGGTGGCTTTGGGCTGGTGCAGCCGTTGTCCTGGTTATCGTATTCTTCTCCGCGCGCTACTTTCTGCGCGAACGGCTGCCGGTGCGTGTGGCGCAGGTGGGGCACGCGATGCTGCTCAACACCGTCAGCACCAATGGCCGCGTGGAGCCCATCGTGAACTACCAGTTTTACAGCCCGATCGCCACCACGGTGAAGGCGGTGTATGCGCAGGAGGGCGACCAGTCCCGGCCGGCAAGCTACTCATCACGCTCGACGACGTGGCTGCTCGGGCGCAGGTGGCCAGCGCCGAGAGTGCCGTGAAAACCGCGCAGGCGGCGCTGGATGCGGCCAACCACAACGGAACCCAGGCGGAGCGGCAGGCCTCCGCTGCCGAGATCGAGCAGGACCGCCTGACTCGCGATCAGGCCCAGCACGATCTCGACGCTCTCACGAAACTGGTTTCCGACCGGCGCAGCCGCGCCCGGCGAGGTCGCCGCGGCGCGCCGCGGCTTGACTACAGCCCAGGCAAGCCTGAAAGCGGCCGAACAGAACGCGCATCATCGTTATTCGCCGAATGAAGTGGCGCGTGCCCAGGCCGCTCTGGCCGATGCGCAGGCGGCGCTGGCGGCAGCGCGCCATGTCGAATCGCAGACTGGTCATCCGCGCCCCCATTGCGGGAACCATTTACACCATGGATGCCGCCCCGTCGGAATACGTCCGAAGCCGGCAAATTGCTTCTTCAGATGGCGGACCTCCAGAACGAGCGCGTGCGCGCCTACTTCGACGAGCCTGACTTGGGGCGCTTGGCAATGGGGCAGAAGGTCCTCATTCGCTGGGACGCGAAGCCGGGCAAGTGAATGGCACGGCCACATCTCCCGCCTTCCCGTCACCGTGGTGGCTTACACCACACGCAATGTCGGCGAGGTGCTGATCGACATCGATGGATCCCGAAGATGGCCTGCTGCCGGATACCAACGTCACCGTCACCGTGACCACCGAGCCGAGCCCAACACTCTGACCATGCCGCGCGAAGCGCTCCACGAGCAGAACGGAAAGTACTACGTCTATAAGGTCGACAACGGTGAGCTGACACGCGTCTCCGATCACCATCGGAGCCCCCAATCTGACCCAGGTGCCCATTCTCTCCGGGCTCGAAGACGGCGATATCGTCGCCACGGGCACAACCACCGGACAGCCCTTGCAGGAGGGCGTACCGATCAAGGAGGAACGGTGAAGCGCCGGCCGTCAAAGGTCCTGGCGCGGTCACTCGCGTGTCTTGCGCTGGCGTGTGGCGAAGCCAGAGCCATGCACAGATTTCGCCTGCGACGCTGGCGCAGGCCAGTACATATCTGCAGGCAGGCGAAGCCGACAAGGCCTCGCTCTGCTGACGCCGCTGCCTGCCACTGGAACTGGCGCCGCCGAGGCGCAGAACCTTCTCTGCCGGGTGCGATTCATGCTGCAGCAATGGTCGCAAGCTGCAGCCGAGTGCCAGCAGGCAGTGAATCTCGACGGGCAGAATTCGGATGATCACATGTGGCTGGGGCGCGTGCTGGGCCAGCAGGCCAGCCACGCGAGTTTCCTTTCCGCATACGGAATCGCCAAGCACTCGCTGTCTGAAATGCAAACCGCGGTAAAACTCAATCCCCAAAATGGCCCGGCTTTATCCGACCTCGGCGATTATTATGCCCAGGCTCCCGGCATCGCGGGCGGTGGAACGGACAAGGCGCAGGCGATCGCTTTGCAACTCGACAAGGTTGACTCGGCCCGAGCTCAGCAGTTGCGCGGTGATATCGCCATGGCCAAAAAGGACTACACCACGGCCGAGAATGAGTACCGCCAGGCGGTCGGCTGTCAGCCACCGAGCCTGCCGACTATTGGACTGTGCTTGCCAAGTTTTTATCGCTCGCCGCCAGCGGTGGTCCGATTTGGACACGGCCATTCAGAATTGCGTCACCGCGGCGGCGAAGGACAAGAACTCAGGCGTTGCGCTTTATGACGGCGCCGGCGTGCTCATTGCGGCCAATCGGAATCCGTCACTTGCCGCGCAGATGCTGGAGAATTATCTTGTCGAGCTCGTCGAAGACAGAGGAAGCACCAGCATTCATCGCTCACATTCGCTTTCGCGCCTCAAGCAGCAGCTCGGCGATGCCGCGGGCGCCAAGAGCGAGTTGGCGATTGCCGCGCAGATGGCGAAAGAGTTTAGTCCGGCACAGGCTTGAAACATTGATAAGAAAAGCGCGTGTGAAGCTTGCGAGAAAAATCGCTCACGTTCCTGGCGCCAAGCTTTGGCGGGCCTGGCGCTTGCCGCGCGGCGTCTGCCCTGGCGTCGGCGCAGGTGTCGCTCACCACCGTGGTTGAGATGGCACAGCAAAACTCGAGTGCCGTCAAACTCGCCAACGCCGACCTTCAAAAGGCGCAGGCCGCTCTCGACCAGACAGAAGACGCATATATCCCCAACTTCGTCATCGGATCCCAGATCGGCTACTCTCACGGCTTTCCAACCGGCCAGCCCTCTGTTGGGAACGCTACGATGCAGTCCCTCGTTCTCAGCTTCTCTCAGCGTCAGTACATCAAGGCTGCACGGGCCGGTGTGGAGGCCGCCAACCTGAGCCTCAAGGATGCAAAGGAGCAGGTCGCTCTCGATGCCTCCACGGATTACATCGAGATGGACACGGTCATGACGCGAACTCGAAGCTGTTCGCGAGCAGGAGCAGGATGCGGCCCGTCTCGTCGCCATCGAGCAGCAGCGCACTGAAGCCGGCGTCGATCCCCTCAGCGCTCTGCTGCAGGCGAAACTGACGGCGGCGCAGCTCAAGCTCAGCCGCCTGCATCTCGAAACCCGCTCGGCCACGCTCGCCAAGCAACTGGCCACGCTCACCGGCCTGCCCGACGGTTCCATCGCGCCCGATCACGCCAGCATTCCTGAGATTCCTGCCGTCTCGGCCGATGAAGCTCCACGGCCCCTTCCCGGCATTCAATCCGCAAATGCGCTGGCGCGCTCCAGACTGCTGGAGGCAAAGGGAGACGATCTGGCGTGGCGCCGCCCATCGATCGGGTTCGGCGCCGTCTATAACTACGACTCCAATGAGCTGAACAGTTACAGCACCTATTACAACAACTTCACTCCGAACAACGTCAGTTTCGGTCTCCAGATTTCGATTCCCTTTTTCGACTTTGCCGTTCGCGCAAAGGCCAAGGTCTCTGCCGCCGAGGCGCTGCGCGCCAAGGTTGAGGCCGAGCAGGCACAGCAACAGAATGACATTCAGATCAGCCGAGCTCACGGCGAGTTTGCGCGAGCTGGATGCCCAGGCTGAAGTTGCCGGCCTGAAGCAGCAGATCTGCCGCGGAGCAGTTGAAGAGCGTCGACCGCCCAACTCGAACTGGGCAACGGCGCCACCAACATCGCCGGCGCGCCGCCACAGCTATCGCCCACGGCGCGGGCAGCAGGCCCGCATTGACGAGCGCCAAAAGTACCTCGACGCGCTCGACTGCCGCGCTCGACCTGAGCAAAGCGCGCCTCAACCTGCTCCGCGCTCTCGGCCACATGCAGGACTGGCTTAACGAGCTGCACGCCAAGTAATGCACGCCAGGTAACCTCGAAACCAACCCCTAAATGAAGCCTGTACACTTCGCTCATACGACTAGAGACTCCGTTGATTCCGCTGGATTTACAGGCAGAATCCACCCCGTTCCCGCGCTCACTTCAGCCGCTCCGCCTTTTCCGGGTCAAATTCGTCTAAGAAAACAGCCTGAATGGTAGAATGAAGGAGATGCCTATGCCCCTGAAAACACTCTTCCTCAACCCTCCCTCGTTCGAGAACTTCGATGGCGGCGCCAGTTCGCGCTGGCCGGCGACGCGCGAGATCGAGTCCTACTGGTACCCCGTCTGGCTCACCTATCCAGCCGGCCTGCTGGAGGGTTCGCGGCTGCTCGACGCCCCGCCGCACCACGTCTCCGCCGAGGAAACCATCAAGATCTGCAAGGACTACGAGTTCCTGGTGCTCTTCACCTCCACCGTCGGCTGGGAGGGCGACCAGCGCCTCGCCGAAGCCATCAAGGCGGCGAATCCGTCGATTCGCATCGCGTTTGTCGGCCCGCCGGTGACGACCGATCCCGACCGCGCCCTCAATGAGTGCGCCGCTGCTCGACTTCATCTGCCGCCGCGAGTTCGATTACTCCGTCGTCGAGTTTGCGCAAGGCAAGCCGCTCAACGAGATCCTCGGCATCAGCTACAAGAAGGATGGACAAGATCGTCCACAATCCCGATCGCCCGCAGGTCGAAGATCTCGACGCGATGCCCTGGGCCACGAAGATTTACAAGCGCGACATGGACGTAACGCGCTACAACGTGCCCTTCCTGCTCCATCCCTACATCGCGCTTTACTCCACGCGCGGCTGCCCGGCGCAGTGCACCTTCTGCCTGTGGCCGCAGACGCTGAGCGGCCACGCCTGGCGCAAGCGCTCCACCGACGATGTTGCCGCGGAGATGGCGTGGGCGAAGGAGAACTTCCCCGATGTGAAGGAGTTCTTCTTCGACGACGACACCTTCAACATCCAGAAGGTGCGCACCATCGAGCTCTGCGAGAAGCTGAAGCCGCTGGGCCTCACCTGGAGCTGCACCTCGCGCGTCACCACCGATCACGACACGCTGAAGGCGATGCGCGAAGCCGGATGCCGGCTGCTGATCGTCGGCTTCGAATCCGGCGATCCGCAAATCCTGAAGAACATCAAGAAGGGCGCAACCGTTGAGCGCGCCCGCGCCTTCGCCAAGGACTGCCACGATCTTGGCCTGACCATCCACGGCGACTTCATCCTCGGACTGCCCGGCGAAACCAAGGAGTCCATCCGCAACACCATCAACTTCGCCAAGTCGCTCGACGTGGAAACCATTCAGGTCTCCATCGCGCACGCCTATCCGGGCACCGAGTTTTACGACTACGCCAAGGCCAACGGATTCATCACCAACAAGACGATGGAGGACGGCGGCGGCCATCAGATGGCGCACATCGAGTACCCCGGCCTGCCCACCGATTACGTGATGGAGATGGTGCACCGCTTCTACGACGAGTACTATTTCCGGCCCAAGGCCGCGTTCCGCGTGGTGTGGAAGGCGATTGTGAATCGCGATCTGCCCCGGCTTTATGTCGAGGCAAAGTCGTTCCTGAAGCTGCGCGCGCAGCGCAACAAGATGGTGAAGGATGCGCGCAGCCAACAGGTCAAGCCGCCCGCCCCCGTCGGCGCCGGCGCATAACTCGCATTGTGACTAGGTAACGTGCGGATTTGATTTAGAGTTCGTTCAAAGATCGAACTGTCATCCTGAGCGAAGTTTGGCGCGTTTCCCGCCAAACGGAGTCGAAGGATCTGCGGTTGTTTCTATGCCGCTGGCGCATGAACCCTGTTGCTTCGCGCATTTTTTGCCGGTACGAAAGCGAATGGGCGGGACAGTCCGAAGCCGTAGTCGCGCCGATTGCATCAAGACGAACGACCCAATGTCCCATCACTCCCTTTCGCCGCGCCAATACCTGATCCTGGCCATCGTCTCCATCAGCGCTCCGCTGGGCGACGGTTGCCTCTCCCGCGGCATGACGGCTATGCCCTCCATCTCCCTCGCGCATCTCGGAGCCCTCATTGCGGCCGTCTTCACGCCTTGGATCGCTCTCGGCATCGCGCTGCTCATCGGCTTCTTTGCCAGCTATCTCACCGCACTTTCCTGGGCCGACCTCACCTTCGTTCGTCCCGCCACGGCCCTCGGGAACGTGATCCTCGCATTGATCGCCAGGTTCTGGTTACACGAAACCATCTCGATCGAGCGTTGGGCCGGCATCGTTCTGATCACCCTCGGCGTCAGTTTTGTCGCGCAAGGGCCTTCCCTCACCCAGCACCCAGCCCTCAACCGACGACAGCTCCCCATGCGAAGCGCAGGCCGCAACGGAGGTCCAGCCGCGATGACGATCGCTCTCCAAGCCGTGCCTCTCGCCGCCGCTCCGAACCCATGGATCGCAGCCGGCATGATTGCCGCAGTGATTCTCACATCGACAACCGGTGAAGTCCTCACCGCTGCGGCCATGAAGTCCATCGGCGACCTCGACCTGATCCGCGCGCGCTCCGGCCTCAAGGGCGCCATTCGCGCCGTTATCACTTGCCCGCTCTTTTTCGCCGGAGTCTTTTTTCTCGCGCTTGCTTTCTTCTCGCTGCTCTTCGCCCTCAATCACCTGAACCTGAGCCTCGTCGGTCCAGCCGCCGCCTCGGTCCCCCTCGTCACCAACGCCATCGCCGGGAAGATCTTTCTCAAGGAAAATGTGGATCGGCGCAGATGGGCAGCCGCGGTGCTGGTGTGCATTGGAGTGTATCTGTTGGCACACTGAAGAACAGTTTCTAGCTGCTAGCTTCTAGCCGCCAGCTCCGGAAACTGGAACTGTAAAGTGCAGATGCGCTGATCCGTGGCGGCGTCGCGCCGATTGCCGTCGAACTACTGGAAGAATCGCATGAATCCCCGCGGCTTCAGGTCCGCATTCAGGATTGTTCGCCGCTCACCAATCGCCGCGCACACCGCCTCGGCAGCCAGATGACCGCTACGCGCCGCGCTCTCCATCGTTGACGGCCACCCCGTCCGAATCCAGTCGCCGGCCAGCACGCAGTTCGGCCACGGCGATGCGGATGCCGGTCTCGCCGCATCGATCCCCGGCGGCACGGTGAACGTAGCGCGCACTTCCTTTACCAGTGCCGCCTTTTCGAGCTTCGCTCCTGCAGCCTCCGGAAAGAACTCCGCGAGCTCCTGAGCCGCCGTGTCAATGGCGTCCTCGCGGCTAAGCGCAGCAAACTTCCGCGACGCGCTCACCACCAGCTCCAAATAGCTGCCCTTTGTTTTACGCCACGGTTGCAGCCGGCTCTTGTTGTACATCCAGTGAACCTCGCGATCCAGCAAAACGGCGTGATCCAGTTCCGTGATCTCGCGGTCGAACCACAAATGCACACTGCAAATTGGCCCGTGTTCGTGCCGTTCAATCTGCGCGGCAAGCGCCTCGGCGCCGTCGGCCGGCGGCAAATGCGGCAATAGCCTGGCCGTCGCTTCGAAAGGCAGCGCCAGCACCAGAAAGTCCGCAACCAGCGCCCCGCCACGCGTCGCCAGTGTCCACTGCGACGTCTCCTCATCCCAAGCCGCGCTCTCCACGCTCGCGTTGAACACAACCTCGCCGCCGCGCTCGCGTAAGTACTGCTCCGCACCGGAATACAGCTCGCTCAGCGGCACGGTGCTCATCCCCATGCTGCCCGCCTGAGCCGAATTCAGAAACAATTCGCGGATCACCTTGGCCGCGTAAGGCAGTGCGATCTCGTCGACGTCCGCATTCAGCGCGCTGGCAATCACCAACCGCCAGAACCGCTCGATCGCGCCATCGGTCTGCCCGTTGCGCCGCAGCCACGTGCCGAGGGTCTCGATTGATTCCGCTGCAACCGGCCGCATCAGCGCTCGAAAGGCCCGCGCCAGCGCCATTTTGTCCTCGCGCGTGAACGCCTTCGCCATCATCAGTCGCGGCACCGCGTGCATCGGCGCGGGCAGGGTGAACGGACCCCAACCAGAAGGTCCCAGCACGGAGCGCCGGCCGCCCGGCTCGATCATGGTCATCGTGCTCGTCCAGTGGATGCGCTCCGCCACGCCGATGCGCCGGTAGAACCCGATCAGATTGGTGCAGCAGCCAAACAGCACATGCTGGCAGTTGTCGATGACCTCATCCACGCCCGGATGCCGATACGAGCTTGCCCGCCCACCCAGATAGCCGCGACTCTCCACCAGCTTTACGCGCAGCCCGGCCTCGGCCAGCGCGCACGCCGCGCTCATACCGGCCACGCCGCCGCCGACCACGATCGCGGTTTTTTCCGAGCCCGGACGCAATCCGCTCACGACCTCATCCTTGCCTTGCGCATGCCTCTCCTATCATCGCCGATGAGACGGCGGGACACGGCTTTGGCTCCTCGAAACACCTGCGATAAAACCGCGCATCAATAAGGAGCATTCGCGCAGCTCAACTGGAACTCACGCGCTGCTATCATGGGAAAAGCGCCGCAGTGGGCGGTTAGCTCAGTTGGTTAGAGCGCCTGCCTTACAAGCAGGAAGTCGGGGGTTCGAGTCCCTCACTGCCCACCATACAGCGCCAAACCAAGCACACCAACTCCGCTAGCCCCGCTAACCCCGCTGCATGCACAGTTGATAAACTCATATGGTGGGCGCTCTCATCGTCAACGCCGACGATTTCGGGCTGACATCCGGCGTCAATCGCGCCATCATCGAATTACACTGCGCAGGCGTCCTGACCAGCACCACGCTCATGGCGCGCGGCGCAGCCACGAGCGAAGCCATCGATCTTGCCCTCTCCACCCCCACGCTCGGCGTCGGCTGCCACGTGGTTCTCATTGACGGCGAACCGGTGCTGCCGCCAAATCAGATTCCAACGCTCGTCGATGCAAGCACTGGCCGGTTCCCGTCCTCGCTCACGGCATTCCTGCTGCACCTCTTCGCGGGCCGCATCCGCACCGCGGAAATCGAGGCCGAAGCAGGGGCGCAGATCGACTTCCTCCAGCAACGCGGCGTTCGCCTGACTCACGTTGACACGCACAAACATACGCACGTCTTTCCCGCAGTTTTGCGCCCCGTCCTCCGCGCCGCCCGCGCTTGCGGTATCGGCGCCATCCGCAATCCGTTCGAGCCCGAATGGGCCATCCGCGCAACGCACGGCGCACCCTGGCTGCGTCTCGCCCAGATCGGCGCCTTGCGATGGCTCGAACCCGTCTGCCGCCGCATCCTCGCCGACGAAGGATTTGTCACGACGGACGGCACTATCGCTGTAGCCGGCACCGGCATCCTGGACGCCGCCACCCTCCGATCCCTGCTCCAGAGCCTGCCCTCCGGCACATGGGAACTTGTGACGCATCCCGGCTATAACGACGCCGATCTCGAACGCGTACGCACCCGGCTCCGTGCTTCGCGCGACATCGAACGCGAAGCTCTCCTCGCGCTCAAGGGATTTCCGGCGATCGAATTGATCACCTTCGCCGGATTGGAGGGTTCGTGATTCGTGCAACGTGGTTCGTGCATCGGGTTCTGGCGGCTCGTCAAGTTGTTGCACCTTCCATCGATTCCCGAGCGTCAAATCCATAGCTGGCGCCGTACAATTCTCACAAAGAAGGCTTCATGCGCATCGGGATCACGTGTTATCCCACCTACGGCGGCTCGGGCGTGGTCGCCACCGAGCTGGGCATAGAACTCGCAGCCCTGGGCCACCAGGTCCACTTCATCTCCTACTCGCAGCCGTTCCGCCTGAACGGCCGTGACGACGGCATCTTCTACCACGAGGTTCCCGTCTCCAATTACCCGCTATTCGAGTTTCCACCTTACGATCTGGCCCTCGCCTCGCACATGGCCGAAGTGGCCGAATACTATTCCCTCGACCTGCTCCACGTGCACTACGCGATCCCCCATTCCGTGTCGGCGCTTCTCGCCCGGCAAATGCTCGCCGCCCGTGGCCGCCGCCTGCCTTTCGTCACCACCCTGCACGGCACCGACATTACACTGGTCGGGCTCGACCGCAGTTATCTTCCCATCACCCGATACGCGATCCAGGAAAGCGACGGCGTCACCAGCATCTCCGACTACCTCCGCGAAAAAACCATCTCCGCCTTCGACGTCACCCGGCCCATCGAGACCATTACCAACTTTGTGAACTGCGACGTGTACACGCCTTTCAAGGATGAGGCCGCGCGCGCCTGCGCCCGCCTGCATCTGGCCGCGCCCGACGAATCCATCCTGATGCATCTCTCGAATTTCCGCCCCGTCAAGCGCGTCGTCGACGTGGTCAAGCATCTTCGCGCGCGTCGTCCGCGAGCGTCCCGCGCAACTCGTCCTGATTGGCGACGGCCCCGACCGCTCCGCCGCCGAGTGGCTTGCCCACGACCTGGGCATTCACGCCCGCGTCCACTTCCTGGGCAAGCAGGAGCGCGTCAGCGAGCTACTCGCCCTTGCCGATCTGCTGCTCATGCCCAGCGAACTCGAGTCCTTTGGCCTGGCTGCCCTTGAAGCCATGGCCTGCAAGGTTCCGTCGATCGCCACCCGCGTCGGCGGCGTCCCCGAGCTGATCGACGACGGCATCACTGGCCTGCTCTTCCGCGTCGGCGACGTTGACGCGATGGCCACGGGCGCACTGAGCTTGCTCAACGACGCGCCGCGCCTCCAGGCCATGCGCGAAGCCGCCCGCAAAAACGCGCAAAAGCGCTTTTGCGCGAATCTCGTTGTTCCGCAATACGTCCGCTTCTACGAGCAGGTTTTGGGAAAGTCAGGGGCGTAACCCGCATTTCTCACAGCCGTTTCGACGGTGGGGAAAATGGCGGATTAGCCCCGATTATTTCCCTTGCGGGGGCCTGGAGGCCCCCGCGACAGCCGGTCTGGAGACCGGCGTTACGTCTACAGCGTGCGCTTAAAGAGCGGCGTGGCGATCAGCAGCGCCGCGATGCCGAACGTGGTCAAGAATAGAAGATCGGGCCATATAGCGACCCAGCCACCGTCTTTGAGAAGAACAGCCTTGAAGCCGTGAATCGCGTAGGTGAAGGGATCGACAACGGACATTGCCTGCATCCATTTGGGGAACGAAGCCGTGGGGTACATGGCGCCCGAGGGATATAACAGGAGGATATTGAGCACGCCGAACATGGCGCGGGGCACCAGGGGATCGTTGACGCGTACCATTAGCAGAAACATCATGCCATTGAAGGCGATGGAGCCGGCGACGATGAGGCTTAACATCTGCATCATGATCATAGGATGAAAGACAACGCCCAGGCCTGCTATGAGCGACCCGATGATCCCAATTGATAGCCCGCTCAGCGTGGCCTTGATGGCTCCGGCGATGTTCATGCCGAAGACCAGCTCGAGTTTCGTAATCGGGGTGACCAGATAGCCCTCGTGAACGCCGCGCGCCTTGTCGTCGATGTAGAGCATGCCGCCGCCGATCATGACCGAGATATACATGGCCAGCGCCACTGTCATGGGCAGAAGATACTTCAGATAATTCACGTAAGGGTAAAGCTCGACAATTTCCAGCGCGATCGACTTCGCCAGCCGGTCCTGGACCTGCGGCGAATTCACCGCGTTCACCAGCGACTGCATTTCCGCTTCCAGGGTGGCCGAGGTGAACAAATCGGAGTTGTCGACGACAAGGCCGAGCTTGGGTGCGTCCTCGGCGTAGACGCGCCGCGAGTACTGCTCGGGGATGATGACCGCGGCGTCGATCTTGCCGGTGCGCACGTCTTCGCGCGCCTGCACCTCATTGTTGTACTCGATGGTGCTGAAGGTTTTGATATTCGCGGCGACGGCGGCGAACGCCTCGCGCACCTTGATCGCCTGCGGCCCATGATCATGGTCGACCACCGCCACGTGCGTGCCAACAATCTTGCCGCCGAACGCGTTGCCGATGATGATAAGCTGCAGAATCGGCATCATCAGCGACATGATCATCAGCGTGGGCGAGCGGAAAAACTTGCGCATCTCCCGTTCGATGATGGCGAACATTCGATTCATGGGCGGTCTCCCGGCCGCGGCGGCATGAGAAAGTTCACCGGCTTCACCTGCTCATCGCGCAATTGGCGGCCCGTGTAGTGGATAAATACGTCATCGAGCGTCGTGTTCTGCACGCTCAACGAAGTGAGCGTCTCGCCGAGGCTCGCCGCCAGCTCCACAATCTGCATGGTGGTCTTCGATCCCGACGTGGTGAGCACGCGATAGAACCCGGCGCTTTCCGGTTGCACGCTAGTTACGCCTTCGAGTTTCGTCAGGCGCTCTTCCCACTCCTCCGTCTCGCGGTCAAAGTGAACCTCGACCACGTTGGCGCCGGCGACGCTGTTCTTCAGCTCGACTGGCGTTCCCAGCGCCACCAGCTTGCCGTGGTCCACAATGGCAATGCGGTCGCACAGCTTGTCCGCCTCTTCCATGTAGTGCGTGGTCAGCAGCATGGTCAGGTTGCGCGTGCTCTTCAGCTTGTTCAGCATCTCCCACACCGCGATGCGCGACACCGGATCGAGGCCCGTCGTGGGTTCGTCGAGAAAGAAGATGCGCGGATTGTGCACCAGCCCCCGCGCGATTTCAAGCCGCCGCCTCATGCCGCCGGAAAGCGTCTTGGTCTGCGCGTCGCGCCACTTGGTCAGGTCAACGGCCTCGAGCACATCCGTGATGTTCTTCTCGCGCTGCCCGTGCGGCACGCTGTAAAGCTTGGCGTAGATACTCAGGTTCTCCTCGACCGTCAGGTCCTGGTCACTGGTCAGCGCCTGCGGAATGACGCCGATCATGCGCCGCACATCGTCCGGATCCTTGGCCACATCGTGCCCGCCCACAAGCGCCTTGCCCGCGGTCACCGGAATCAGCGTCGTCATCATGCGGATCAACGTGCTCTTCCCGGCTCCGTTCGGCCCCAGCAGGCCAAAGATCTCGCCCTCGGCCACGGTGAAGCTCACATCCTTCACCGCTTCAAAGTCGCCGTAGCGCTTCACGATGTGCTCCACCGCGATGGCGATAGGCGGCGCCGCGCCGTTGCCGTTCGCTCCCATGCTGTGATCCGACGCCGCGCTCAATGCTTCACCAGTTTGGCTTTGGGAATGTAGACCTCGGCCGTCATGCCGGGAACAAACTTCTCGCCGGGATTGGGGATCAGCAGCTTCAACTGGATGGTCTTGATGTCGCGCTTGATGCCGCTCACGTCGCGCTGCGTGGCAAAGTCGCCCTCCGCCGATTTGGCGACGACCTTTCCATAAACCGTGTCGCCGCTGGGCATCACCACGCGCAGCGAATCGCTCATTTGCACGCTGTCGGCCTGCGTCTCCGGCAGCGGGGCGTATACCCAGGTCTGGGTGAGGTCCATGATGGTTACGATCGGCGCACCCATGGTCACAACCTCGCCCTGGCGCGCCGCCCACACATCGACCTTGCCATCAATCGGCGAGAGCACTTGCGCATAGCCCTCCTCGACACTCGCTTCCTGGGCCAGCGCGCGGGCATTTGCTGCCTCGGCGCGGGTCTGGTCCACTGTCCGCGCCGACACTGCCGCGAGCAACTCGTGGGCGCGCGCCTGGCGCAGATTGGCTTGCGCCGCGGAAAGATTGTCGCGTGCCGCGCTGACCGCCGCCTGCGCAGCCTGCAGGCTGGTTTCTGCCTCATCCCGTGCCTGGGTACTCATGATTCCCTGCTTCGCCAACTCGACCGTCCGGCTGGTGTCGGCCTGCTGATGGTCGGAGTTTGCCTGCGCCTGCGCCAATGCGGCCTGCGCAGCGTTCACCTGCGCCTCCGCGCTCACCGTCGCGCTCGACGTTTCACCACGGTTCTGCTGTTCCGATTCCATCGTCCCGTTCAACTTCGACTTCTCGCTCGCCGCGGTTGCCTGCGCCGCTTTCAGCGCTGCCTGCAGGTCATCGCTCTCAATCACTGCGATCAGCTCGCCGGCCTTCACATCCTGGCCCTCTTCGACCTTCAGCGTCTGGATGCGCCCCGGAATCCTTGAACTCACCACCACTTCGTTCGCATCCACGGTGCCGATCAATTGCAAATCGCCGCTGCGCTGCGTGGTCAGCAGATACCACACCAGCGACCCGACCGTCAGCAGCCCCAAGAGAAGAAAAACTCGATTCCGTGCGCTCACTTGGCCTTCACCTCAAATCCCTTGAATTCACCGCACTCCGGCATGGGCGTATCCGCCAGTACCTTCGCCGCCAGTTCGGCGCCGCGCTTTCGGTCCTGGAAGATCGCCTGGCCCAAAAACTCCACCAGGGCTACGCGCCGCGCCCGCAGCACCTCCGGGTCGAAGGGGTCGAACGGCGATACCAGCCGCCATACCGGCGCACTCAAGAAATAGAAAACGTTCGCGCCCAAGGCTACGAGCACCATCTGCATCCAGTCGGCCTCGATCAACTCGCCCGACGCAATCCCCTCGCGCACCATGGAGAAAAACATTGTCTGCATTGGCGCGAAGATCCTTTTCACCAGGATCGGCAGTTCTCCCTCTTCACCCATATGCAGGCGCATCATCTCCTGCTGCATCAGGCTTTGGAATTCACGCTGGGTCAAAATCCGGTCAAAATGATCGAGAGCCGCGCGCAGCAACCGCTCTCCGGGGCTCGCGTCGCGCAGGAACACCGCCATCGAGCGATCGCGCACGCGTGCCGAGACCATCTCCAGCGTGGCAGCGTACAGCTTCTCCTTGCTCTCGAAGTAGTAATAGAGCAGCGCCTTGTTAACGCCGGCGGCCTGGGCGATCTGTTCGGTGCGCGCGCCTGCGAGACCGTTGGCGGCAAACTCGCTGAGCGCGGCGTCGAGAATCCGGCCGCGCGTCTCGACTGAGCGGTCGGCCTGGGCTTCGGGGATGGGGTGGCTCGTCATAATTAACTAACTAGTTAGTAAAATAACCCAAAGACGGCTTGGAAGACAAGCCTTCACCTAAATATTTCTTCGCCATGTTCTGTAACTTACCGATTCTTTACCAGTTACCGGTCACCTGCGCTGCCCTGCGCGCGCCATTAGGCGCCGCATGGGCTCGTTATCCGCATACACCCGCCACTCCGCCACCTGGCCTTCGTCAACAAAAGCCCGCAAAGCGACCGGCGTTTCCCAACGATTTTCTGCGGTGGTCCCTCTGCCTCCCGCATACGTCCCTTGCGCCGAGCCCAGCTGCACCACGATGGGCCCATCGCAATACGTCTCTTCCACGGCAATCGTGTAGTCCGGGACCATGCCGAAATAGCTCTTCCAAGCCGCCCGCATCCGATCCCGGCCGGCCACAACATTTCCCAGCGCGTCGATAAACCGGTGCTCCTCCGTCATCAGTTCGGCTAGCTCCTCCACATCCTGCCGGTTGATGGCGCGCACAAATGCCTGCGCAACAGCCTCAGCGAATTCGCTCATACGACCTCGCCTCCCACTTCCCGCGTTGCGCGGGGTTTCACGATGCAGAACCGCGGGAAAGGCGTGCCCCACGAAAGAGCCCTTTTCCGTTCCCTGTTCCCTACCTCAATCAAACACTACCGTCTTGTTCCCATAGCAAAGGATGCGCCGGTCCAGGTGCCAACGCACCGCCCGCGAAAGCACCATGCGCTCCAGGTCGCGTCCCCGCGACACCAGGTCCTCCACTTGGTCGCGATGACTGATGCGCGCCACGTCCTGCTCGATAATCGGCCCGTCATCGAGCACCTCGGTCACGTAGTGGCTGGTGGCCCCGATCAGCTTTACTCCGCGCGCGTGCGCAGCGTGATAGGGCCGCGCTCCCGTGAACGCGGGCAGAAACGAATGGTGCACATTGATGATCGCGGCGGGATACCGCGCGACAAAAGCCGGCGACAGAATCTGCATGTATCGCGCCAGCACGATCAGTTCCACCTGCTGCCGAGCCAGCAATGCAAGCTGCCGCGCCTCCGCCTCCGCCCGCGTTTGTGCCAGCACCGGCACATACTCAAACGGCACTCCGTAAAACGCCGCCATCTTTTCCACCTCATGGTGGTTCGACACAATCACGGGAATCTCGCAGACCAGCTCGCCCGTTCGCCAGCGATGCAGCAGGTCGGCCATGCAGTGCAGATATTGCGAACAGAAGAGCGCAACACGCGGCGGACGCGCGCTCGAGGTCAGTTTCCACGTCATGCTCAGCTCGGCCGCCAGCGGTACGAAGGCTGTCTTGAAGCCATCGAGATCGAAGCCGCTAAGTTCCCACTCCACGCGCATGAAGAAGAGACCCATGTCGTGGTCGATGTGCTGGTCGGCGTGCAGGATATTCGCGCCGCGCTCATAGAGCAGCCCCGACACGCGCGCCACCAGCCCCTTGCGATCAGGGCAATCGATCAACAGAACAGCCGAATCTTTCATATTGAGTTCAGATTACGCCATCGCGTATCCACCAAACACCAACGGCAGAAGCGCACAGTTTGAGCGATCCCAAGTCCCCAAATGCGAGGGACCCTGGGGCACCCTTCACCCTGGTAAACGTACATCGCGTCGGTCGTCCGGGCCGTCTTAGTCGTAGTACTCGAGGCCGAGGTGCGTAATCAGATCGGCGCCCATAATGTGGCGGAGCGTATTCTTCAACTTCATCGACTGAATGAACAGGTCGTGCTCCGGGTAGAGCCCCTTCGCCGTCTGCGGCGACTTCAGGTAGAAGCTCAGCCACTCCTGAATACCGATCGAGCGGAGCTCCGGCGTACGCTTGGCCAAATCCAGAAATAGGAACAAATCCAGCGCGATCGGCGCCGCCAGAATCGAGTCGCGGCAGAGGAAGTTGACCTTCAGCTGCATCGGGTAGCCAAGCCAGCCGAAGATGTCGATGTTGTCCCATGCCTCTTTTTCATCGCCGCGCGGGGGATAGTAATTGATGCGAATCTTGTGGTAGATGTCGCTGTAGAGGTCGGGGTAAAGCTCGGGCTGGAAGATGTAATCGAGCGAACCTAGCTTCGATTCTTCCTTGGTTTTGAATGACTGCGGCTCGTCCAGCACTTCCCCGTCGCGATTGCCCAGGATGTTGGTGGAGAACCAGCCGCTGACGCCGATCATGCGCGCCTTGAATGCCGGCGCGAGCACCGTCTTCATGAATGTCTGGCCGGTCTTGAAGTCCTTGCCGCAGATCGGCGCCGCATTCTGCTTGGAGAGCTCAATCATCGCCGGAACATCCACAGTCAGGTTCGGCGCGCCGTTGGCAAAGGGCACACCCTCCTTCAGCGCGGCGTAGGCATAAATCTGCGAGGGCGCAATGCCGGGGTCGTTCTTCTCCAATCCCTTCTCGAAGGCTGCGATCGACTGATGAACCGCCGTCGGCTTCAGAAAGATCTCTGTCGACCCGCACCAGATCATCACGACGCGGTTTACAGTTTTTTTGAAGGCGCGAATATCGGCGATCAGCTGTTCGGCCAGGTCGCGCTTGTTCTTGCCCTTCTTCACGTGCGTGCCGTCCAGGCGCTTGACGTAGTAGCGATCGAACACCGCGGGCATCGGCTTGATCTTCTGGAGATACGGCTTGAGCTGCTTGAGCGTTTCGCTCTTCAGCACCTGTGCGTGCGCGGCCGCCTCGTACACGTTGTCTTCAAAAATGTCCCAGCCGGTAAAGACCAGATCGTTCAAACCGGCGAGTGGAACAAAATCCTTGATCAGCGGCGAGTTGTTGTCGGTCCGCTTGCCCAGCCGGATCGTCCCCATCTGCGTGAGCGAGCCGATCGGTTTCGCCAGTCCGCGGCGAACCGCTTCCACGCCGGCAATCATCGTGGTGGCCACCGCGCCCATGCCAACCACCATCACACCCAACTTGCCCTTCGCGGGCTCGATCTTCAATGCGGCGGTCTTGAACTCCACAGGCATGCTGGACGCCCTCTTAGCGCCGCCTTTTTCCTTCGTTGCCATTGCTTCTCCTAACCTTCCTTTGCGGATGAATTCGAAATCTTTCCCAGGCTCGCGCCTCGGGCTAACCTTCTTTCGCCCGCTCCGCGGGCTTTCAAAAATCCTTGAAACGACTGACGAATCCCGCACGCGCTCGTGTCCTTCTCACGCCGGATCAGCCTGTCCCGCACGGATCAGATGCGAACCAGACAAACCAGACGATTGCTGCCACGAGCGCAATCTCCACGACAAGATGAAAGCGATGAAAGACCTGCTCGAGACGCGGATCGGTGTGCCACTTCTCTCCAAGCTTCATGCCTGCGTAGGCCAGGCAGGTATACCACGTGATTGAACCCAAAGAGGTGTAGATGTGAAAGCGCAGGCGCGGCATCCGGGCGATTCCCGCGGGGATGGAGATAAACGTCTGCACCACGGGCATCATGCGTGCCAGCAAGACCGCGATTGAACCATACTTTGCGAAGAACCATCCCATGCGGTCGAGATCGTGATGGCTCATCAGAACCCATTTGCCGTAGCGCTCCACAAACGGACGCCCGCCTCTGGCGCCGATCCAATAGCCGAAGGCCGAGCCAACGTTGCAGCCGACCATTCCGACGATCGCCACCATGAAGAGATTGAAGCGGCCCAGATAGACGAGATAGCCAGAGAACGGCATGATGAGCTCGGAGGGGAGCGGAATTCCGGCCGAGTTGACGGCCATTAGTGCAGCGATTCCTGCGTAGCCCCCGGCGCCGATCACACGGGTCACGAACTCTACCAGCAGGGCCAGGATTCTTTCACTCATGAGCGTTCCCAGTATATAGCGGCGGCGCTCACGCGCTTTTATGTTCTGGTGGGTTTTGGTGGCGGAAGGACGCGCTGCACACGTCTGCAATTCTGATTTGTTAGGATGAGGTGTGTTGGAGAGCAAGGAGGATCCGTGCCCGATCATCCACCTGTCCCCCTCACGCTTGAAGGCTCGAGCGTGCTCCACCAGTTCTTCCGCTTCGACTGGAAGGCGTGGAGAGCCTGCGCGAAGGCGAACGCAGCAAGATTGTTGCGGACGCCATCGAAGCTCTCAAGAAACTGGAGCGCAAAGACGCGAACGCGCCCATCCACTCCGCTGTCTATTCGCAGCTCGGCCACAAGGGCGACCTGATGCTGATTCACTTCCGCGATTCGCTGGAGGAGCTGAATCAGGTTGAGCTGACTCTCGCGCAGACGCCGCTCTACGACTTTCTCGAACAGCGCCACTCCTACGTTTCGGTTGTTGAGCTGGGGCTCTACGAGTCATCGCGCAAGACCTACGAAGCCGCGTCGGCCAAGGGCTTCGAGCCGTTTTCAGCGGAGTGGAACGCAGAGATTGCCGCGTCGCTCGAGCGCAGCGCGGAAGCGATGAAACCGCGGCTGTTCCCGTCTGTTCCTGACGCGAAGTATCTCTGCTTTTATCCCATGGACCGCAAGCGCGGCGAGCAGGTGAACTGGTACACCGTGCCCTTCGCCGAACGGCAGCGGATGATGCACGAGCACGGGATGATCGGCCGGCGATACGCCGAGCAGGTGAAGCAGATCATCTCGGGATCGATCGGGATGGACGACTGGGAGTGGGGCGTCGACCTCTTCGCCGAAGATCCCGTGGTCTTCAAAAAGCTGATCTACGAGATGCGATTCGACGAAGTGAGCGCGGTGTATGCGCTGTTCGGACAGTTCTTCATCGGGGTGCGGCTGCCGGTGGAGAAGCTGGGCGGATGGCTCGAGGGGAAACTGTAGAATCCTCACTGAGAGCGAGATCAACGGCGATGGTGACGAAATCAAAGCCTGAGAACGTATGCCCCGAGTGCGGGCACCAATTTCGCGGTAATGGTTTTGATGGCATTGACGCACATTGGCGCGCAAAACATAAAAGGCTGATGCCTTATCGGGTGGCATGGCCGCTGATAAAGTCCGGCGCTTACCGGCGGCGGACCGGATCGATTGAGGATTTCTCTGGATGTCTGGCGCAGGAGGGTGGGCCGAGGTTCACGATCGCTCAAATCAAAAAGTTCACCGAAGATGCCTGGGCGGGTAAGCGATGAAGTGAACGCGGTGTACGCGCTGTTCGGAAAGTTTTTAATTGGCGTGCGGATGCCGGTGGAGAAGCTGGGCGGGTGGCTGACGGGGGAGCTTCCGAGCTCAGCGAATATTCCGGATCCCAAAATTTAGTCGTCATCACAACCCAGAGAGTAGCTTAGGGCACTACAGATCTCGTTCATGCGCGACGAGTGGAGTTGCGCTAGTCGCCTGCCGAGGCGACCTTTTTCAACGGTAATGGCGTTGTGCAGATTGACCGCGCAAGGCGCCTTCATGCCGTCTTCATTGCTAAGCATGACCTCCGATGCGACGCCCCGGATCGTTGAGCTGATCGGCGCGACAGTGACGTGCGACAAATAATCGATCGAACGGTCGCGCGTGAGTACGACAACCGGTCTAAGCTTATCGGGCGAAGCAAAAGGATAAAGCCGGACGTCCCCTCGAGCTATTCGTCCGGCCACGCTGCCACCGATTCCCACATTCGCGCTTCGTTCCGGTCCTGGGGATGCTTCATGTAGGCTTCGCGCTCCTGATCCTCCTTGGCGCGAATCTCGAGCCGTCTGAGATGTTCGCGCAGGGCCTCGCGCACCAGAGCGGAACGATTGGCCTTCAGTCGGCGCGCAACCTGGTTTGTTGCGCGCAGCAGCTCCTTGTCAAGCACAACCTGAATCGTTTCCATATGTCGAATCTACTCCACAGTTCATTCCACAGTCAAGTCCGCGTATCGCGCCGCGCAAAATGTAACCAGAGGGGAGACCATCGAGACGCATAAGATGTAACCCGGCTCAGAGGGGCATTTGAGGAGGGTTGGGTTGGGACACGAAGCGAAGTGGGAGTACTTTGTGGTGATGTACGGGAGATACCGGGAGGCAGAGCGAGGGGAGCGGCAGCGGCTGCTGGACGAGTTCTGCGCCAACTGCCGATTATCACCGCAAGCATGCCATCCGCTTGCTCAACCGTTCGCTGCCGGCGAAGCGACGGGCGCCGCGACGGCGGGTGCGCAAGCCGAGTATGGGGCGAAGACGGTGTCCATGCTGGACGCAGGTCTGGGAAGCGGCCGATTATCCCTGGTCGGTGCGGCTGAAGGCTCTGCTGCCGGAGTGGATGCCCTGGATTCGCCGCCGCTTCCGGCTGAGAGCGGAGACGAGCGGCAGCTGCTGCGCATCAGCGCGCGCAGATCGACCGTCTGCGGCGGGGAGAAGCGGCAGTTGCGGCGGCGGCTCTACGGGCGCACCAAGCCGGGGACGCTGCTGAAGCACCAGATCCCGATCAAGACGGACAACTGGGAGTAAACGATCCGGGCTTCACGGAGATCGATCTGGTGTCGCACTCGGGCAATTCGGCCGCGGGCGAGTTTGCTACTCGCTGAACCTGACCGACATCCACACGGGCTGGACCGAGACGCAGGCCGTGCTGGGCAAGGGCCAGGAGGCGGTGCGCGCGCGCTGGCCGCGATCCGCCAGGCGCTGCCCTTTGCGCTGCGCGGCATCGATTCGGACAACGGCTCGGAGTTCATCAACGATCATCTCTATCGCTACTGCCAGGCGGGAACGAGATTCAATTCACGCGCGGGCGGCCGTACAAGAAGGACGACAACGCGCACATCGAGCAGAAGAACTGGACGCACGTGCGCGGCTGCTGGGCTACGTGCGCTACGACTCGTCGGAGGCGCGGGAGGCGATCAACGATCTGTACCGGCAGGAACTGCGGCTGTTTCAGAATCTGTTTCTGCCCTCGGTGAAGCTGCAGAACAAGGTTCGTGTGGGGTCCAAACTGCGCCGCGTGTACAGCCCTGCCGCGACGCCGTTGCAGCGGGCGCTGGCTTCCGGCCAAGCCAACGCGCGGCGCGTGGCGGCATTGCAGAAGCTGCGCTCCCGGCTGGACCCGTTTGCGCTGAGCGCAAAGATCGACGGCAAGCTGGAGCGGATTTACACCTTGACCAACCGGCGCCTGAGTCCAAAACCAGCCGCGGCGCGCGACGGGGCAACGGCTGTGGAAAAGACGCGCGGAGGAAAAGTCAAAGAACAGACTTTCCCTCTGCGCTTGCAAATCGCGCCAAGAGCGCGCGATTCGCACTTTCCCACAGCCGCGGCGACGGCGAGCAAAGTTACATCCTTTATGTCTCGATTGCCCCGCTCAGGGTTACATTCTCAAATGGCTTGACGCGGTCCGGCCCCGCGTCGAGGAGAGGCATTAAACTCCTAACCATGCCTGCCACGAAAGCCAAAGCGAAGACGAAGACCGCATCGAAGAAGCAAACGATTGCGAAGTCCGCTGCCAAACCATCCCCGAAGGCAAATCCGAAGAGTAAAGCCGGCCAGCGGCGAGTGAACGCCAGCGGCACGCTTGCGAAGGAGCGCGTGGACGCGATCCTGAAGGCGCTCGACGAAGCGTATCCCGACGCCGTGTGCGCGCTCAATCATCGCACGCCGTGGGAGCTGCTGGTCGCGACGATTCTTTCGGCGCAATGCACCGACGTGCGCGTGAACATGGTGACGCCGGAACTGTTCCGGCGCTTCCCTACTCCGCAAGCGATGGCGAAGGCGGAGTTTGCCGGAGCTCGAAGAGCTGATCCGCACGACGGGATTTTTCCGCAACAAGGCGAAGTCGATCCAGGGCGCGGCGCGCAAGATCGTCGCGGACTTTGGCGGAGAGGTTCCGCAGACGCTGGCGGAGCTGATCACCGTGCCGGGCGCGGCGCGCAAGACGGCGAACGTGGTGCTTGGCGTGTGCTTCGGCAAGGCCGAGGGCGTGGTGGTGGATACGCATGTCTTCCGCATTGCGCGGCGGCTCGAGCTGGCCAAAGCCGACACGCCGGAGAAGGTGGAGCAGGAACTGATGCAGGTGTTGCCGCGAGAGCGCTGGATCAGCTTCTCGCACCAGATCATCCATCACGGACGGCAGGTGTGCGACGCGCGCAAGCCGAAGTGCGACCGCTGCAACCTGGAGCCGCTGTGCCGGTCAAAGGATAAAACCTGGCGGAGTTAGCGGAGTTAGCGGGGTTAGCGACTATGGCGAGTCAGCGAGGGCGCGGGCGACGGCCTGAAGGAGGCCGGGGATGTCGGATGAGGTTGCTTCGGCTGCTGGCTCCCAGCCCAGCTCGCGCAGCGTTTGGCTGGTGATGGGGCCGATTGAAATCGCGGCAACGCCGGCAAAAGGAAATGCGATGCCGGCCAGGCGTGCGGCCTCGGCGAGATGGGTGACGCTGGAGGAGCTGGTGAAGGCGCCGCGTCGATTCCATTTTGAAGCGCTTCGCGCAGGAGTGCGGGCGCGGATTCGGGCATGACGTTGCGATAGGCATCGACGACATCGACCGTGGCGCCGACGGCGCGAAGGGCGTCGGGAATCACGTCGCGGGCGATGGCGGCGCGCACCAGGAGGATTTTCTTTCCGGCTGCGCTGAGCTCGCAAGGACCTCGACCAAGGCTTCGGCGACGTAGGTCTCCGGAACGAGCGCGACGGCAAAGCCGGCATTGCGCGCGGCGGTCGCGGTTGCTTCGCCAACGGCGGCGACCTTGAGCGTCGCGAAGTGACAGAATTGAGAGCCGAGCGCAGCCGCACGGTCCACAAGCGCCCGCACCGTATTCGCGCTGGTAAGGATCAGCCAATCGTAGGAATCGAGCGAGCGCAGCGCTCGATCGAGCGGCGCGAAATCCAGCGGAGGCTGAATCTCCAAGACCGGAACCTCGACCGGCTCGGCGCCGAGCGCGCGAAGCCCCTCGCTGAGTTTTCCGGCCTGGTGCGCGGCACGCGTCACCAGGACGCGGCGTCCGGCGAGCGGCAGCGCCGGTCATCAGGCAGCTCCGCCGGCAGCTTCGCCGTCGGCCGCAAGCAGCGGGCCCGCGCCTTCCGCCAGCAGCACCTCGGCAGCCTCGCGTCCCAACGAAAGCGGATCGGCGTTCTCGCGCGGCGCATGCAGATGCACGCGCAACACTTTGTCCGACTTCGGGCGAAGCGACCACGCCAAAGATCTCAACCCACGCCGTCCCCGATCCGTCCTCAGCGAACGAGGGCCGGCAATGAATTCCGATGGGGACCTGGCATCCGCCGCCCAGCGCAGCCAGCGCCGCGCGCTCCGCCGTCACGGCAAACCGCGTATCAGCATGGTCAAGGAAAGCCACAGCCTCCATCGTCGCCGCATCGTCCTTGCGCGTCTCGATCGCCAGCGCGCCTTGCCCGGCAGCCGGGCAAAAATCCCTGGGATCGAGCCGTTCGCGCACCCAATCGGTTTTGCCCAGCCGGTCAAGGCCGGCAGCGGCCAGCAGAATCGCGTCCACCTGGCCTTCGGCGAGCTTGCGCAGGCGCGTGTCCACGTTGCCGCGGAACTCGACCGCCTTCACGTCCTTGCGCAGCGCCTTCAACTGCGCGCGCCGCCGCTGGCTGCTGGTTCCCACGCGCGCCTTGCTGCGGCAGCTCTGCCAGATTCGCGTATTTCATCGACACAAACACATCGCGCGGATCGACCCGCACCGGCGTCGCCGCCAACGCAAATGGCTCCGGCAGCTCGGTGGGCAGATCCTTGAGCGAATGCACGGCCAGATCGACGCGGCCGTCGGCCAGCGCCTCTTCAATCTCCTTGGTGAACATTCCCTTCGAGCCGACCTCGGCAAGCGTCACTTCCTGCAGGCGGTCGCCGGTTGTCTTGATGATCTCGATTTCGACCTCGTGCCCCTGCACGCGCAGCAGTGCCGCAATGTGATTGGCCTGCCACAGCGCGAGCTGCGATCCACGGCTCCCGATGCGCAGCTTCATCGCCGCGCCTCCACGCCGCGTTCGACGGCCTTCACGCTCTCCACGCTTTTGGTTTCGCCAGTCCCGACGGCGCGACCGCCGCCCTCACTGTCTTCCGCCTTCGCCACGGGCTCCTGCCGGCATCTCACTTGACCGCCACGGGCGACACCGACCACTCCTCGCAGAGCGCATCGAGCCGCGCCGAATCGCCTTCGCGCGCCGCCTGCTTGAGCGCCTGCATGGGCGGATGGAGAAACTTGTTAACCAGTCCGCGCGTCAGCGCTTCAACCGCGGCCAGTTGCTCCGGCGTCAGCGTGCCCAGCCGGCTGTGAATGCGCTGGATCTCGGCCACGCGAATCTCTTCGGCCTTGCGCTGCAGCGCGACAATCGCCGGCGCGGCGTTCACGGTGCGCTGCCGCTGGTGGAAGCGCTCCACCTCCAGCGGCAATCAGCGCCTCGGCGTCGACGCGCCTGCCGGCTGCGCTCCTCCATGTGCGCCGCGGCCACCTGCTGCAGGTCGTCGATGTCGTAGACAAAGATGCCGTCGAGCTTGTTCATCTCCGGATCGACGTCGCGCGGCACGGCAATATCGATGAAGAACATGGGCCGGTTGCGGCGCTGGTGCAGAAAGGCTGCCGTGCTCGGGGCGGAAGATGGGATGCGGCGCGCCGGTGGAGCTGATGACGATGTCGGCGCGGCTGGCCGCATCGTAGAGCTGGTCAAATGCGAATGACCTCGCGGCGCAACCTGGCCTTGAAACTCCTCGGCCATGCGGCGCGCGCGCGCTCGGCGGTGCGATTGCTGACCAGGATGGCGCCCGCGCCCTGCTGCAACAGGTGCCGCGCGGCGAGCTCGCTCATTTTTCCGGCGCCGACCAGGAAAACCGTGCGTCCCTGCAGCGAGCCGAAGATTTTGCGCGCCAGATCGACGGCCACTGAGGCGATGGACACCGAATTGGAGCCGATGCCCGTTTCGCTGCGCGCCTTTTTGGCCGCCGCAAACGCGCTCTGCAGCAGATGCTCCAGCTGGCCCGAGACGGTTCCCGCCGCGCGCGCCACGGCGAACGCCTCTTTCACCTGGCCGAGAATCTGCGGCTCGCCCACCACCATCGAATCCAGGCTGGCGGCCATGCGGAACAGATGGCTCACGGCTTCCTTGTCGCGGTACTCGTAGAGGTGCGGCGCGAGAAGCGCGGCGTCGATGCCGAAGTGGCGCGACAAGAAACTCGGCGACCGGCACATCCGTCGCCCTCCAGCGACCGCCAGCAGCTCCACGCGGTTGCAGGTGGAGACGATCATGCACTCCGTGACTCCCGGCGTCGCGGCCAGCGCGCGCGTCGTCTCGGCCAGCTCGTCGCGGCCGATGGCGATTTTTTCGCGCAGCGCGATGGGCGCCGTTTTGTGGTTCACGCCAATGAGTGCTGAGCGTCATTGCGGACCGAACCTGTGCACCTGGCTGAAGAAGTTCGCCGCCCAGACGGCCATCATCACGACCAGCGCCGCGCCGGAGACGTAGGCGGCCTTGCGGCCGCGCAGGCCAATGCCGCGGCGAAGCAAGAGGAGCGTGGCGTAAACGATCCACATGGCGAACGAAGCCAGGATGTTGGGATCGAGAAAATAGGAGGCGCCAAGCGAGGTTTCCTGCACCAGGACGGAGCCGATCAGCAAGCCGACGGTCATGCAGGGAAATCCGAATTCGAGGGTGGCGAGAGCCAGGCGCTCGAGGGTGTCGAGCGGCGGCAGCCAGTCGAGCGGCGCCCACCGGCTTGCTTTGCCGGGCTTGTGCTTGGCCTTGATGCGCCGCTCCTGCACCAGGTACATCACCGAGGCCAGCAGGCTGAAGCACAGCGCCGCATAAGCCAGCAGCAGCGCGATAATATGCGCCACCAGCCAGCTCATCCACACTCGCTGCGAAGGAAAGCGGTAGCGGTCCGGCCCCAGCGCAGGGATAAAGACCAGAAAGAACGTCGCCGGCAGGGCAAAGATTCCAAGCGAGATGGCGTCATAGAGCCACCAAACCAGGAAGAACAGGCCGGCCACGGCAAATCCCAGCAGCGACTCGATTTCGCGCACGCCCACGGGCATCCACCGATGCGCCTGCACCAGCATCTCAACCACGGAGACAAAATGGAAGAAAAAGGCCAGGCCGCCCAGGTGGACGCAGGTCTTGCGCCAGGGGAGCGGAGTCGTAGAGCACCGCCGGGAAGATGGCGACACATCCGCCCGCATAGAGAATGGCCGCAACTCGTAGCCAAAGCAGGTACATGGCAGGTTTTACCTTAAGCCGTAACCATTCAGTATACTGTGATGCAAATCACTTTGACGAGAGTCGCAGGAGGCGCAGGCTGCGCGATTGCGCGATTCAATGGAAGCCGCTGATCAGAGACGTTTGCCGCAGGGCGTTGCCTAACGCCGATCAGAACGCCGCACGACGGATCGAACAGTGGAGGCGAGAAGCGGAAGGGCTTCGGCGATTACACCTCACAGCGCCGTGAGTCGGGATTCGGCGGCGCTTTCGTCCGCGCGAGGAACTTGCAGACCAGAGCTCTAGAGAAGCCTTGCGAAGCGTTGCAGAGCCGCAAGCGTGTCCTGCCATGCCTCCGGCGAGAAAGCCCTCCGCCTGCTTCTTCTGCATTTGAAGCAGGCAGTCCTGTGCATCGTGCACCAGTTCGCGGATCGCGTTATTGGGCTCCGATCCAATCGACCGTTCAATGGCAATGAGCTTCTGCAATAGGTCGGTGCGAGTCACAAATGGCCCCTTGAAATTCTTCTTGTGATAAATTTCCCGGTTGATAATCACAGTTTGCCCGGAAGTCCGCCCCGTGGATGTGATCTAGATCACTCACGCTCTCGCAGCAGCGAGGCGAACGCGCCTGTTGCCGTCTAACTTCCTCGTTACAAACCATATGCCAGCCTGCGACGCGACCGCAGGCGAGCAAAAGAACTTGGCGGCCATTCTGCAGTTTCTTTGCCTCATTTCGCTACGCTGAAATCGGGAGTATCTCAACTTCAGCCCGCTTGGAAAGGGCGATCCTTCGGCGGAGTGAATTTCTGAAAGGGACAGCTCTCCCAACCCGGCGTCCGCCGAGGCGGACGCCGGAGCCTGATCATTGGGTCATCGAGCGTCGATCGCTACTTCTGCTTGGTGGCGACGTAGGTGGACGTCCGGCCCGTGAGCTTGTCGTTGTCGACGACGGTCATGGTTTTGCCATTGGCCGAGACGGTCATGGTGGAAACATCGATGACCGTGCCGCCGCGCTTGTCGGTTTCCTCAATGGTGTGGGCGTTGATCTTCTTGAGCGACACAGCGTCGATAGCCATAATGCGCCCTTGACGGGGTAGTCGCTGCCGTCGAACTTCGCGGTGTAGGTTTCGCCCGTGGGCGCGGTCATGGTCAACTGGTCGCCATTCATCTTGTATGTGGTCAGCAGCGCATTGTCGCTCCCGCTCTGCTTCTGGATGATCCAGTTGCCTGAAGTTGCGTGCACGCCGGAGGGCGCGATGCCGCTGCGCTTGGCCGTCGTTTCAAAGGTTGTCGGCTGCGCCGCCGTTCATCGGGATGACCGGTGGATTTGACGGTGAGGGTTTTGCCGTCGGCCGAGACCGTGCGCGTTTGTTCGAACATGGCCTTGCCGTCCTTCTTGCCGACGACAGAGATGGTGTGCGGATCGACGATGGTAACGCTGATGGTGTCGTAGGAGTGGCCGGCGACAGCGTGATCCTGCCCGTCGGCGGCGACGTCATAGGCGGGGTTGCAGGAGCTGACGCAGTGATACCAGCCCTGGCTGATGTAGAAACTGAGTGGCTTGGGGCTGAACTTGGTTTGCGAAAGGTCAGTGCTGCCAGGTGCCGTCGAAGGGCGATTGGGCATGGGAAGCCGCGGCAACGCAGCAGCGCCGCGATGGCAGACAAGCGCGCAAACAACATACCGCTTCATTTCGTTCATTTAATTTTCCTCCGTGGGCATCTGATTTTGGAATTTGCGAGCTGGGCGGCCGAAAGCCCGACCGGGATGACGCGGCGATCACGCGCCACACGCGCACGATGAAGGTGACCATTGCACTGCCGAGGACGAGCAGGCCGTTACTTCTTCATTGCGATAAAGGTTGAGGTTGTGTCGTTCTGCGGATTGTGCGACACGATGGTCATGGTCTTGCCGTCTGGCGAAACCGTCATTTTTTGACACGCCGACGACCTTCCCGTCGCGCTTATCTGTCTCCACAATCGTGTGCGCATCGATCCGCTTCAGCGAGACGGCATTCGCTCCGAAATACCGCACTTGTAGGGATAGTCGCTGCCATCGAACTTCGCCGTATAACTGTCGCCGGTGGGATCCGTCATCGTCAATTCATCGCCATTGGATCTTGAAGGTGAAGGACAGATCGGCCTCGGTGTCAGTGAAGTTCAAGGGCACCCAATTGCCTGAGGTCGCGTGGACGCCCGCGGGCAACATTCCAACGCGCTTGAGCTCATCGACGATTCTTGCGGTACGCTGCCGTTCATCGGATAGGTCGTGGTCTTGATAGTCGTGATCTTTCCGTCGGCCGATACGGTAGCTGTGTCCGTCTTCAATGGTCTTGTCGCCCTTCTTGCTACACAAATCTGATCGTGTGCGGATCGACGATCGTCACACTCATGGTATCGAACGATGCCCGGCAACGGCGTGGAACTGGCCGTCGGCCTGCACATCAAAGGGCGGAGTGCAACTGACGCAGTGGTACCAGCCCTGGCTGGTGTAGACGGTGAAAGGCTTCTGATCAACTTGGATTTGGCCGGATCAATACGCCACGTGCCATCGAACGGCGACTGGGCGTGGGAAACCGCGGCAGCGCAGACGCCGCGCAGAGAGAACAGCGCGCAAACAACATACCGTTTCATTTCGATTCATTTCGGTTTTCCTCCATGGGGAACCTGGTTGTCGGCGCTGCGCGGCAGTTTCCAGCAATCGCCGTGCAGGCCTTCATCGCGATTGACGGTCGGCACTTCCTTCGCTCGCGGCGAAAATCCGCTCTTGAGCATCCGCGAGTTCTCCGCGTCGATTACGCCCGGTTTCGGTTCGCTGGAAATGCAATGAGCCGGAAAGCCGGTTTGGGGAATCTGCATGGCCCGAGGGACCGGGAGTGATTGTACACGCACGCGCCCAGGCCTGCCTACCTTGCCTTCGTTCTTGCGCGGCGCCGGCAGAGACGTGCGCCGCAGGCCGCGCCATTCGCGGGAGCGCGAATCCACCCTCGTCCGGCTACCACTGTCGCGCTCGCCGCCGCGATAGTCTTAGAACCAGCGTGATCCGAGACGATTCCCAACCGCGGGCGCGGTGCCGCGCTCTCCGCTTCTGGGGAGAGCCCCGACTCCGTGGAAGCCGCGGAGCCGCTGTCTCGCGCGCGGCGGGCGAGGCTTCCGTCCACGCGGGCTGAGCCACTGAGCCGGAGTTTGCGCTCACTTCCCTGCGCCGCGCATCGAAAGCCACGGCCGACAAGCGCTCCGCGGAGAAAAGCTCCGGCCGAACTGACGCCGTTCATGCGCCAGTGGACCGCGGCAAAGCGGCAGAATCCCGATGCGCTGCTGTTCTTCAGGATGGGCGATTTTTACGAGCTCTTTTACGACGACGCGGCAGTGGCCAGCCGCGAACTGCAACTGACGCTGACGGCGCGCGACAGAGAGCGCAACGTGCCCATGTGCGGCGTGCCTTATCACGCGGTGGAGCAGTACCTGACGCGCCTGCTGCGCAAGGGCTACCGCATCGCTCTCTGCGACCAGATGGAGGACCCGAAGCTCACCAAGAAGATGGTGCGGCGCGAGGTGACGCGGGTTCTGACGCCGGGAACGGCGCTCGATGCGGGGCTGGGGCAGGAGCAGAACAATTTTCTGGCGGCGCTGTACGAAGCAGGGTCAGACGCAGCCCAAGAGGCACCCCAGACCTTCGATTCGCCCGACTGCCGGGACCGGAAGATGCGCATCCAGAGGCGGTGTGCGCGCTGGCGCTGCTCGATGTGTCGACGGGCGAGTTTCGCACGGCGGAGTTTCGCGGCGAGAACGCCCGGGCGCAGGCCATCGACGAGCTGCTGCTGGCCGCGCCCAGCGAGGTGCTGGTGGCTGCGAGCGCGGAGCTGCCGGCGCAATTGGAGCGCATTCCGGCGCGAACGCGGGTTGAGGACTGGGTGTGGACGCGGGAGTTCGCCGTGCCGCTGGTCGAGCGGCAACTGAACGTGCGGTCGCTCGAAGGATTCGGCCTGAACGGGCACGAGCCGGCGGCGATTGCGGCCGGCGCGGTGCTGCACTACGTGCGCACCACGCAGAAGAACGAAGCGCTGCACATCGACAGCCTGAAATTTGAGGAGCACTCGACGGCGCTGGAGCTGGACCAGGTGACGGTGCGCAATCTGGAACTGGTCGAGCCGCTTTTTGCCGGGCAGGACGATCGCGCCACGCTTTTCCGCACTCTCGATGCCTGCCTGACGCCGATGGGCAAGCGGCTGCTGCGGGCGACGATTCTGCGGCCGCTGAACAATGCGCAGGAGATCGAAGCGCGCTACGAAGCGGTCGCCGAGGCGCACGGCGATCTGCTGAAACGCGAGGAGATGCGCCGGGCGTTCGGCGGGATTCTGGATCTGGAGCGGTTGCTGGCGCGCATTTCGCTCGATTCGGCAGGGCCGCGCGACGTGCGCGCGCTGGCGGCGAGTTTGGCGCGGCTGCCGGGGCTGAAGACGGCGCTCGACGCGATGACGGCGCCGCAATGGCGCGCGATTGCGGCGCATCTCGACACGCTCGACGACGTGACGGCGCGGATTGCGAAGACGCTGGTGGCCGAGCCGCCGCTGACGCTGGTCGATGGCGGCGCGATTGCCGCGGGAGTGGACGCGGAGCTGGACGAGCTGCGCTCCGTTTCGACGTCGGGCGGCAGGCGATTGCGGCCATCGAGGATCGCGAGCGGCAGCGCACCGGAATCGGATCGCTGAAGGTGCGCTACAACTCGGTCTTCGGCTACTACATCGAGATCACGAAGGCCAACCTGGCGCTGGCGCCCGCCGACTACGAGCGCAAGCAGACGCTGGTGAATGCGGAGCGCTTTACGACGCCGGAGCTGAAGGAGTACGAGCGCAAGATTCTCACCGCGCACGACCGGTGCATCGAGATCGAGAAGCGCATCTTTGCCGAGCTGCGGAAATTCGTCCTCGAAAGCGCCGGGCGCATCCGCCGCAGCTCCGCGGCGGTGGCCGAGGCAGATCTGCTGGCTTGCTTTGCGCATCTGGCGGCGGCGCGGCGCTACGTGCGGCCGCAGCTGGTCGAGGAGCCGGTGCTCGAGGCCGTGGCGGCGCGGCATCCGGTGATCGAGCAGTGGATGGAGGAGACGCGCGAGGGGCGCTTCATCGCCAACGATCGTTATATCTGCAACGCCGGACGACAGAAGGGCCCAAGCCTGCTGCTGGTGACCGGGCCGAACATGGGCGGCAAGAGCACCTATCTGCGGCAGGCGGCGATGCTGGTGCTGATGGCGCAGATGGGCAGCTTTGTGCCGGCGGAGAGCTTGCGGCTGGGGCTGGTCGATCGCATTTATACGCGCATCGGCGCCAGCGACAACGTGGCGCGCGGCCGGTCGACCTTCATGGTGGAGATGACGGAGACGGCGACCATCCTGAATACGGCGACGAAGCGGTCGCTGATTCTGCTCGACGAGATGGGCCGCGGAACGGCGACCTTCGACGGGCTCTCGCTGGCCTGGGCGACGGTTGAATATCTGCACGCCGAGGTGGGCGCGCGCACGCTGTTCGCCACGCACTATCACGAGCTGACCATGCTGGCCGAGAAGCTGCCGCGCGTGCGCAATCTGCGCGTGGGCGTGAAGGAGACGGCGGGCGGAATCGTGTTTCTGCACAACATTGAGCCGGGCGCGGCAAGCAAGAGCTATGGCATTGAAGTGGCGCGGCTGGCCGGGCTGCCGGCGGCGGTGATCGAGCGGGCCAAGCACGTGCTGCGCCAGCACGAGAAGCAGGAGCGGCAGAGCGTGCAGGTGGAGACGGAGGCCGAGCCGATGCAGATGACGATCTTCACGCCGCTCTCGCAGAGGATTGTGGACCGGATCGAAGCCACGGACGTGAACTCGCTGACGCCGCTGCAGGCGCTGAATCTGCTGGAAGAGTTGCAACAGGAGCTGAAGAAAGACAAGGCGGGATGAGGGTAGGAATGCAGGTGAAAAAGTGAATGAGTGAAGCAGTGAAAAAGTGAATCAGCGGCGCGAAAGGTAGAGGTGAAAAAGGGGCAATGGCAAGGACGTTTGCGCCAGGCGGCGGGAAGTTTGCTGGTGGTCGGGCTCGAGGGCAAGGAGCTGACCGCGATGGAGCGCGCGTGGCTCAAGCTGGTGCGGCCGGCGGGGATCATTTTGTTCCGGCGAAACATTGCTGACGCGAAGCAGACGCGGGCGCTGCTCGCCGAGGCGACGGCAGTTTTGCACGCCGCATTGCGCGACGCTTTGTGGACGTGGAGGGCGGAACGGTGGACCGGCTGCGCGATGTGCTGGCTCCGATTCCCGTCTGGTCGACGAGAGCGGTGGCGCGAAGGCTCGTCGACCACCTGCGGCGAACAGGCAAGCGCCGGCAGCCATGTCGCGCGCGAGCATGGCGAGTTGATGGCGCGGGCGGTGAAGGCGTTCGGATTCAACTAGCTCGCTGGCGCCGGTGCTCGATCTTGGCGCTGCCCGAGTCGCAGCGAGGTGATGGGGACGCGCTGCGCCGGCTGCGACAGCCGGCGGAAGTTGTGGCGTACGCGCGCGAATTTCTCGCTGGGTTGGCAGCGCAGGGCGTGGCGGGATGCGGCAAGCATTTTCCTGGCCTGGGCGGAGGAACGCTCGACTCGCATCTGGAGACGCCGGAGATTCGCCGCACATGGCAACAGATGTGGCAGGAGGATCTGGAGCCTTACCGCGCGCTGCGCGATCAGCTGCCGATGGTGATGGTGAACCATGCGGCGTATCCCGCTGACGACCGACAAGAAGCGGCCGGCGAGCGTGTCGAACTTCTGGATCAAGCGATGTGCTGCGGAAGCGGATCGGCTATCGCGGCATCGTTCTCTCGGACGATCTGGAGATGGGCGGCGTGGCGAAGTTCATGCCGATGGGAGACGCCGCGGTCGAGGCCGTGCGCGTGGGCTCGGACCTTGCTGCTGATCTGCCATCATCCGGAGCCGATTCTGAACGTCTATGAGGCGCTGATCACCGAAGGCGAGCGATCGGCGGCGTTCGGCAAGATGCTGCTGGCGCGCGCGCGCGAGTCGGCGCGGAAGCGCGCCAAGATATTTCCGGCAGAACATGCCGGCGGCGCTGAGCGAACAGCAGTTTGAAGCGCTGCGCGCGCGGATCTTGCGCTTCGGCGAGACGATCGAGAAGGTCGTGCCCCGATGTGCAGGGCCCGAAAGCGCCAACGATTGTGGAGACAGCATGAACGCGCGAGCAATGACGGTGGCCGGCGTGATGAGCGGCACGTCGGCCGATGGGATCGATGTGGCAGTGGTGCGGATCGCTCCGGAAACCACCCTAACCGCAAGAATCGCAGCGACGCGTCAGGATAGGGCACCCCATCTCGCCAGCCAAGCTGAACTGCTCGCGCATGAGGGCTTCGCCTTCCCCGCTGCGCTGCGGCGACGCAGTGCTGGCCGCGATGAATGCGCAAGTCGACTTCGACGGCCGAGCTGGCGCGGCTCAACTGGCGGCTGGGCCTCGCCTATGCCGAGGCCGTAAAAGAGACGGCGCGGCAGGCACAAGCTGAAGCTCGACCTCGTCGGCTGCCACGGCCAAACGCTCTACCATCAGCCGCGCGCGAAGCGTATGCGGGCCGGAAATTTGCCTGCACCTGGCAGGCGGGCGAGGCGCAGGCGATCGCTGCGGCGCTCGGCGTTCCCGTCGTCTCGAACTTCCGGCCCGCCGACATGCTGGCCGGCGGGCAGGGCGCTCCGCTCGTTCCGCTGCTCGATTACGTGCTGTTTGCCGATGCCAAAGCGCGGGCGCGTCTTGCAGAACATCGGCGGCATCGCGAACTTGACCGCAATTCCCGCCGGCGCCGCGCCGGACGCAGTGATTGCCTTCGATACCGGGCCGGGAAACATGGTCATCGACTGGCTGGCGCAAAAACTGTTCAACAAGCCCTTCGATCGCAACGGCGCACTGGCGGCGCGGGGAACTGTGATCGAGCCCGTCCTGGAAGATGCGCTGCGTCATCCGTATTACCGGCTGAAGCCGCCGCGGACCGCGGGCCGCGAGCAGTTTGGCCGAGACTTACGCGGCAGAGTTTCTCGCCGCGTGTCGCGGCACAGCAAGAAATCCCAACGATGCGCTGGCCACCGCGACGGCGCTCACCGCGGAGACGATTGCGCGGAGCTACGCGCGCTTTGTGCAGCCGCAGCATGAAGGGCAGCGCCGTCGACTTTCATCGTCTCCGGCGGCGGCGCGCGCAATCGAGACGCTGATGGCGATGCTGGCCGCGCGGCTGGAGCCGCTGGGATGCGAGCTGACGACGAGCGAAGAGTTCGGAATGCCCGCCGAAGCCAAGGAGGCGGCGGCGTTTGCGCTGCTCGCGTGGCAAACGTGGCATCGGCTGCCGGGCAATGTGCCCGCGGCAACCGGAGCGAAGCGCGCCGCGATCTGGGCAGGTCACGTATGCGTAGAAAGCATTGACACGCAAGTGGCGCACAATCGGCGATCGACATTTGGGCCGTCATCGCCTTCAGGAAGTTCTACTTTTCTGGAAACGGCGGAGCGGGCGAAGCCCTAAATCGGGACAACCGAATCATTGCAGTGTACTCGCTCACGATTTTTCCTTGCGCACTCTCTGCTACCATAGGGATGATTGCGGTTCCCGGCGCCGGGCTGAATTTCGCGTCAATAGGTCTGAGCGTAGAGCGCGGCCGAAGCCACCACAAAGGAGAATTTTTATGCCTCTAGTTTCCATGCGGCAGCTCCTCGATGAAGCTGCCAAGGGCGGATACGGCGTCGGCGCGTTCAACGTCAACGATATGGAGCAGATTCAGGCCATCATGATGGCGGCCAAGCAGACCAAGTCGCCGGTGATCGTCCAGGCCAGCCGCGGCGCGCGCGCGTTTGCCGAGGACCTTTACCTGTTCAAGCTGATTCAGGCGGCGGCGGAGCTGAATCCCGACATTCCCATCGCCATGCACCAGGATCACGGCAACAGCTTTGAGACCTGCAAGAGCGCCATCGCGCTGGGCTACACCTCGGTGATGATGGACGGCTCGCTCAAGGAAGACGGCAAGACGCCGTCGACGTTCGAAGAGAATGTCGACGTGACGCGCCGCGTGGTGGACTACGCGCACGAGCGCGGCGTTACCGTCGAAGGCGAGATCGGCGTGCTGGGCGGCGTTGAAGACGGCCACGGCGCGGGCGGCACGGGCCTGGAGCACGTCACCGATCCCGACCAGGCGGTCGAGTTTGCCGAGCGCACCGGCGTGGACGCGCTGGCCATCGCCATCGGCACCAGCCACGGCGCTTACAAGTTCAACAAGAAGCCCGACGGCTCCGTGCTCAAGATGGACATTCTCATCGCGATTCACAAGCGCCTGCCGCACACGCACCTGGTGATGCACGGCAGCTCGTCGGTGCCCAAGGAACTGCAGGACATCGTGAACGAGTACGGCGGCAAGCTGAAGCCGACCTGGGGCGTGCCGGTCGAAGAGATTCAGCTCGGCATCCGCAACGGCGTGCGCAAGGTCAACGTGGATACCGACAATCGGCTGGCCATGACCGGCGCCATCCGCAAGGTTCTGTGGAGACGCCGGAGAAGTTCGATCCGCGCGACTACATGAAGCCGGCGCGCGAGGCGATGGCGAAGGTGGTGGCGGAGCGCATGACCGAGTTCGGCCAGGCCGGCCACGCGGGCGACTACAAGCCGATTCCGATCACCGAGATGGCGAAGGGCTACGCCAACGGCACGCTCGACACGCGGCCGTCGCTGGCTGCCAGGTAGCTCCGGCTCGCCGGGTGCGGGCAAAAAACGAATGCGCCACGTCGCAATCGCGGGTGGCGCATTTTTCTGTCGTTAGATCTTCGAACAACGGGCTCGAAGTCGCCGCTCTCATCGAGGCCTTAGTTATCATCACTCGTCTTCGCTGCACACTTCCGCGTTTTCGCTGTTTCCATGGAGAATGGTTTCGTCTCGCGCGGCACAACGACGGTCCGCTCCACTTCCTCTTTCGTCTTCATGGCCTGTTCCACGCCGAAGGTCATGGCGATCTCGTCGATCTTGTCGCCGTAGTGCTTGCGGAGGAGCACGAGGTCGTCGCGCAGTTCGGCGCGGCGCTCGGGATCTTCGTCGTCAGACTCCGCCCATCTCGCGGTAAGAATGATGGAGAAGCGCAATGCGGCGAGTTCTTCGGTTTCGTAGGCAAGGAGTACCTCGCGCGTTTCGCGAATGTAACGCGAAGCTGGGCCCAATGTGTTGCTGTATCGAGCGGTGCATGAAGTAATTGCGTGGACACGGCAGTCCTCCCTCCGGGGTTTTCCCGCGGGGCCGATCACAACAGATCAGGCGGAAAAGAGTGCATCGAGAACACCGGCTCGTTGCCGGACGAAACCCATTCTTCCGCTGGATTGGTCCTAGTGTGGGGCTGATTGGCGCGGTGCGCTGTGAGCTAAATCACTCCACTTGGGGGACAGCGCTCGCCGGCGGTGGAATGCCGGCGAGCGGAGGGGACCATGATCAACGGCTCGAGTGGCTTGCGGATGAGTTTCCGCATGGCGCGACGCTTGACCTTGGGTTGGACAGGCCGCCGGCGGCGCGCTCTTCAATGGTGCCGGCACACATCCTGGCACGGGTTCAGGCTACTTCAGTGGAGATTCTCCCAGTGGGGTCGCCGAGCGAGTCGATCGATCTCCGGCCTGTATCAGGAGCCAGTAGTGGAAGCCATCCACGATGGCCATCAGCGCGGCCTGGTTCAGGTCGCTGCTTACGCCCGCCGTGATCCACGGCTCGTGACCCGTCGGCATTGAAGCTCACGGTGACGCGCACATGCGCCGCCGAATCGTGCGCGCGAACGTCGAGCGCCGCCACGGTGAAGGTGCCCAGGTGCATTTGCTTGAGCGCGGGATACCACTTCTCGAGTTCGTGGCGCATGGCCTTGGTCAGCGCGTCCACCGGGCCTGCGCCTTCGGCTCGCGTTGTGGCCACGGTCGCCGTCACCGATGATCAGCGTCATGAACGCCTGCACAAAGCGGCCGCCGATTTCGTCGGACTCGTCGAAGACGCGCCAGCTCTTGACGGTGAACCAATTGCGGCAAGGTTCCCAGCGTCCTCATGCAGGCCAGGCGGAACGAGACTTCGCTGGCCGTGAAGCCGCCGCCCTCGATCATGGCCTGGTTCGCGTCCATCAGCGCCTGCGCCTGCGCGGAGTTGAGCGGCACGCCGAGCGACTCGGAGAGCAGCATGATGTTGGCCTTGCCCGACTGCGCGTTGACGCCGATGGTGGGGCTGGCGCCGACTCGCGCCGGATCGCACCAGAGATACGCGCCGGGATTCTTGCGCTCGCTCGATCCGTGCATGCCGGCCCAGGTGCCGAATGCGCCGGGTCCGACGATGGGCGCGCCGTGCGGCGCTTCAAGCCCGAAGGCCGCGTAGGCCGAGTGGGCCAGGCTGGTGAGGCCGTGCAGCGCCGCGGGCGGAACGAACTCCGCTTCGCCGCGAAGCTGCATCGCGCCGACGACCGTGGTCAGGTTCACGTTGCCGCAGCGCTCGCCGGTGCCGATCAGCGTGCCCTGCACCTGCACAGCGCCGGCAAGGATCGCCGCGCGCGTGTTGGCTACGCCCAGGCCGCGATCGGTGTGGCCGTGAAATCCGAAATGTGCGCCGGGAAAGTCGCGGATGAGGCCTGCCGATGACCTGCGCCACTTCTTCGGGGCTGGCGCCGCCGGTGGTGTCGCAGACAACGATGCGGCTCACCTTCTGGCGCACGCACTGCTCCGTCAGCTGGTGAAAGTAGTCGAGGCTGCGCTGGCGCGAAATCGCGGATCGCAGGGGGTGCCGTTTTCGCGGCGGCCGCAGTTTGCGTCCATGGCGTGCTCGAGATCGACGAGAACTTCGAGGCCGTGCTGCTGCAGGCAGTCGATGGTCTCCCGCGTCATGCAGCAGATTTTCTTCGGGCGTGGTTTCGAGCGACCGCTCCACGTCGAGCAGGCGCGACTTGACCACCACCACGGCGACGGGAATGCGGCGCTTGTGGCGGACGATGAATTGGACATCGGGCCAGTCTTCGACCTTGGCGCCGCGGCCGCGCGTGCGGCCGAAGAGCGCCAGCTTCATTGCGCCGGTGTCGACGGAGTCGAGCGCGGCGGTCAGATCGGCGACAAACTGGTTGGCGCCGGCGAAGCCGATCTCCGCGTAGCGCACGCCGAATGCCGCCATGCGCTCAAGCAGGAGCACGGCGTTGGGCACGGAGATTTCGAGGTTCGGCTGTTGCAGACCGTCGCGCAGGCTGGTGTCGAACAGCTCGACTTGTGAGGGCGCGTTCACTGTGGTTGAGTCTGCGAGTCCCGGCCGAAACGCGATTGGAGGCGCGGGGAATCGTCTGATTCCATCATATCCCGAGGCGCGCGGTTGTTCGCCGGGCCTGAAGGCCTGGGTGCTGTTGAGTTGTATTCGTGGGCCTAAAGGCGCACGTTCCCTCTGTTGACTTGGACCGGTTCTTTCGCCCGCGGACGCGGGCTTATTCTTCGCTCCGGCGACGCTTGCGCGGGAGAGGGCTCGTGCGATTCCACGAAGCGAGTACGTGTCTCGCGACGGAAATGCAACCGCAGAGCCTTCGACTCGTCCCAGCAGGCCGGGACTCGCTCAGGATGACAACACGATGACTGTTGAGACTCGTATTGAGCAAATTTCGACGATGCTTCTCACACCGCCGGCGCGGCGGAAGGCTCGCGCGAAGGCGGCGCAAGGAAGCCGTTCTCCTGGTCCTTGTACTGCAACTGGTAGAGCTTCCAGTAAAGGCCGCGCTGCGCGAGCAGCTCCTGGTGCGAGCCCATCTCGCGCAACTGGCCCTTGTGCATCACCAGAATGGTTTCGGCGCGCTGCACGGTGGAGAGCCGGTGCGCGATCAGCACGCTGGTGCGGCCCTCGACCATGCGTTCCAGCGCGCCGCGGATGCGCAGCTCGGTGTCGGTGTCGACGCTCGACGTGGCTTCGTCCAGAATCAGGATGTGCGGATTGTAGGCCAGCGCGCGAGCAAAGTTGATGAGCTGCTTTTGGCCCGTGGAGAGCGAGTTGCCGCGCTCGCGGACCGGCTCGTCGAAGCCGTGCGGCAGGGTCTCGATGAAGTCGAGCACGTTGACGTCGCGCGCCGCGCGGCGCATCGTATCGCCGGTGATGTGCTCGTTGCCGAGGCGGATGTTTTCGGCGATGGTGCCGGAAAAGAGGAACGGATCCTGCAGCACGACGGCGAAGTGGCGGCGCAGTTCGGTCAGATCGTGGTCGCGCAGGTCGACGCCGTCCAATAAGAATGCGGCCGGCGGTGACGTCGTAGAAGCGCATCATCAGGCTGGTGAGCGTGGTTTTGCCCGCGCCGGTGTGGCCGACGATCGCGACGGTCTGCCCCGGCTCGATGGTGAAGGAGACGTCCTTGAGAATCCACTCGATGCCGTCGATGGCGGCGAGGGCGGCGGCGGCGGGAGTTCCCTCAGGGGCTAAAGCCCCATTTGAATCTCCCGCTCTTTCCGCACGACTGAAGTCGTGCCCTGACAATTCGTGCCCACGCCAGGTGGATGCCTTGCTTGATTGCGCTTTGGCCACCGCGGCTTTTTGCGCGTCAGTGAGTTTCTGATAGGTGAACCAGACGTGCTCGAATTCGATGCGGTTCGATCCGTCGCCGGGCATCGGATGCGCGGGGCTGACAATCTCCGGCGCCGAGTCCATCAGCTTGAAGATGCGCTCGCAGGCCGCCATCGCGGCCTGCAGGATGTTGTATTTGTCGCTCAGGTCCTGGATGGGCCGCCAGAAGCGCAGCGAGAACTGCGTGAACATGACGAGCACGCCGATGGTCACCGTGGGCGGCAGGTGAGCACGCCGAATCCGCCGCGCCACACGACCAGCGCGATCGCCACCGAAGAGAGGAAATCGACGGCCGGGTAATAGAGCGCGTAGGCAAAGATCGTGTCTTTGAAGGCGACCATGTGCTGCCGATTCACGGCCTCGAAGTCCCTGTAGGCGCGCTCTTCGCGATTGAAGAGCTGCACCACGCTCATGCCCGAGATGTGTTCCTGGGTAAAGCTGTTGATGCGGGCGATGGCGGTGCGCACGCGGCGGTAGCTTTCGCGCACGTGGTCGCGGAAGATCGCGCGTGACGATAAGAATGAGGGGCAGAACGGCGAAGGCCAGCAGCGCCAGCCACCAGCTGATGGCGAGCATGACGGTGGCCATGATGATGAGCATGAAGGAAGTCGTTGACGATGGCCAGCACGCCGTCAGTAAACATGTCGTTGACGGCGTCAACGTCGGAGGTGAGGCGGGTGACGAGGCGGCCGACGGGATGCACATCGAAGAATCCCACGTCCATGCGCTGCATGTGGCGGAAGATGTCGCGGCGCAGATCGAACATGATTTTCTGGCCGGTCCACTGCATCAGGTAGACCTGGACGAACTGGAAGAGATAAGCCGCGATACAGCAGCGCCAGATAGATTGCGGCCAGGCGGGTGACGCCCTGAACCGGATCGGCGGGAAGCAAGCGGGCGAGCGGGCTCGCAATTGGCCACCCAGTGGGCGACAGCGCTGTTGGACTCGTCCTGCGCGCGGATACCGGAGACAAGTAGCGATCGACGCGCCACCATGACGAGGATGGGCCCGGCCACGTCGCACAGCGATTTCAGCGAGACCGCGAGCGATGCGATGCCGGCCTGCAGCCAGTAAGGGCGGACGAAGTGGCCGAGCCGCCGCATCAAGCGCGAATCGTAAACCTTGCCGACGACATCGTCGTCTCGGCCTGCGCCGGGGCTCCTCGGATCCGGGTTGTTGGGATTTGCTTGTTCTCTTTATCAGCCATCGGCCGCGTGGGATGCGCTTCCTTCATTATTGTACGGGCTTAGTTGTCCGGGGACGAGCGTGGCGCAGAAGCAAAGGACGGGGTTCTGCGGCGCGCTCTTCAATTAATTCAGCTCCCTATCTGGTGCTGCGAGCTTTCGGCGCGGGCTTCGTCTCAGGCTTCGGCTTGGGTGCGGGCCGCGACACGCCCATGCTCAACAGAACATAGCCGAAACCTTTGCGAATGAGATCAGACAAGCTCATGAGAGGCCGTGGTTCGTGAGTCGTGGTTCGTGAATCGTGATTCGTGATTCGTGGATCGTGAGTCGTGGTTCGAGAGTCGTGGGCGCTTACTGTTCTACAGGCGGAGCGGGCGGTGTTGGTGGAGCCGCTGGCTGCTCGCCGCGCACGATCGGCAAGGCCGCTGGAGGCAGAGGCTTGTCGGCGTTGGCCAGCAGAAGAGATACCTGCCAAATCTGCGTGTCGGAAATCGTGTCCTTGAAGGACGGCATGCCTGAGAGACGGATCCCATTGGACACCTTCCAATAGGTCTCGCCCGGAGGGTCGTCGCTGACGCCCACCACGTTGCTGTTCCTGTGCTGCTGCCAAAGCTGAGGAGCGCCTGGGTACATGTGCGCGGCAAAGCTCGATGGCTTGCCGTAAAAACCGTGGCAGGCGGCGCACTGGTCGCGGTAGATCCCGGCGCCGGCAACAAGATTGTTCTCGTCGGCCTGCATGGGCGCGGCCGAGGGCGCCTCGCGATCGATGCGCGCGTTGAGCGGAATCGCGACGATCTGCCGCTCCATCGGAAACGGAGGGTCAGCCACGGCTACGGGCGGGTGGCCGAAATGCAACCACGCGATCACCGCAAGCGGCACCAGGACCAAACATAAGATGATTCCAACAATTATGCGTCCCATCTTTTTTGCGCCTCCCATGGCTATCATCGCAGAGAAGGCTCCTGAAAAGGGTGCAGGCGAGGACGATTCAGCTTCGCAGAACAACCGTGTGTAGGTTGCCGGGCCGTGCGGGCGGTGCCGGTTGTCTCTGGAATGCGTCTAAACTGCGCGTGTCGGCTTGCAAGCTCCGGAAGGAGAGTCCACCGCGTTCCGGGGGCGAGTTCCATGGCAAGTTCCAGGGCGAGTCCGGTTACCGGTCTCCCCCCGAGGTGATTTAATACCAGATGGGGGAAGCATCGCATCGAGACCGCCCGGAAAGCACGAAACAAAACACGAGTTAGGGCACGAAAGATGGACGGCGCATCTGCTGCGGCGGACGTTCCTGATCCGGATCTGGGCTGGTCAGCGCGCGGGCTTTCGCACTCCCGTGGAGGAAATTCGAACCCGATGGTCTCATTTCGCCGTCTTGCTCTTTTGCTGGCGCTGAGTTTGCCGGCAATGCCCACCATTTTGGCTCAAAGCTCGAGCAACTCCACACCCGACCCAACGCGGGACCAAAGCCAAAGCCCGAGCCAAGGCTCGTCGTCCAGCCAGGCGCAGCAGTCCGCCGCAGAGACGCAGGGCAATTGAGCGTGCAGGCCCGCATCCGGCTGCGCCGCGAACAACGCCGTGCCACGGCCATTCACGATGCCTACGATCACCGCTGGGAGTCCTACATGGACATGGGCTACCTGCGCTTCACGCCGGGGCCATCGCGCCAGCGCCTCACCTACTATGCGTGGGAAACGGGCCTGACGCGATTTTCGACCGAACGGCTGGGCTTCACCCTCGACGGTCGCGGCTACTACGGCACGGCCTACGTGGGCCCGAACTTTACTAACGACACGCGGTATGCCATCAGCCAATACGACCTGCTCTTGGGTCCCGTCTATCGGTTCTATCTGCAGCCGAAATTCTCCATCTCCGGCCGGGTGATGGCCGGCGGCGCCTACGGCAACTTCGAGGGCGACACCAACGGCTTCAAGAACATCTGCCCTCCCGGCTCCGGAACTTGCCTTCTCTATCCCAGCGGTTACACCTACGCTGCCAGCGCCAGTGTGATTGGCGAATACAATTTGACTCCGAGCGTTGGCTTCAAGCTGGCGCCTGAGTATTTCTTCACTGGCTTTGGATCGACGGTTCAGGCCAGCCGAGGGTTCACGGCCGGATTGATCTACCGGTTTGGCAAGCAGTAAAGACAGTTGGCAGTTATCAGTTGTCAGTTGTCAGTGGTCGGCTGTCAGTGATCGGTTACCAGTGAATGATTCTCGGCGCTGGGCAGGAACACTTTCAGGAATGGCCGTTGAAAGCGCGCTAGCGCCGGACACGAAAAAGAGTTGAAGCCATGAAGAACCGTTTTTCGCGCCGCCAATTTGTGCATTCGGGCGCGGTTGCTGCCGCCTGCGCTGCATCGGGGGTTGTTCCCACGCTGATTGGCGCTGCGCCGGCGCGCGCTGAAGCGATTCCGGCCTCGGGCAAGCCATCGCCGGTTCACCTCGGAGTAGCTAGCTATACCTTCCGCAGCTTCACGCGCGCGCAGCTCATTGGCTTCATGAAGGCGCTCAATGTCGCCGACCTGAACTTGAAGGACGTGAAGGATCATCTACCCATGGACCCCGCGCTGGAGGCGCAGGCGCTAGCCGACTATGCTGCCGCGGGCATCAAGCTTCACGCCGCGGGCGCCATTTATTTCAGGAACGATTCCGAAGCACAAATTCGCGCCAAGTTCGAGTACTGCAAGAGGGCCGGCATCAATGTGATCGTAGCCGGAGACCCGACGCCGGACACGCTCCCGCTGATTGAGCCGTTTGTGAAGGAATACGATATCCGCCTCGCCATCCACAATCATGGACCCGAGGACAAGCTCTTCCCTTCGCCTTTCGATGTGCTAGAGGCAATCAAGAACATGGACCCGCGCATCGGTTGCTGTATCGACGTGGGTCATGCAGCGCGCGCGGGAGCGAACCTTGTTGAAGCGATTCACGCCGCGGGGCCGCGCCTCTACAACATGCACGTGAAGGACCTGGGGAGTTTTTCCAGCAAAGAAAGCCAGGTGGCCGTGGGTGCAGGCATCCTGCCCATCCGCGAGATGTTCCAGGCGCTGATCAAAATCGACTACAAGGGCTTCGTCGATCTCGAATACGAAATTCAACCCGACGATCCCATGCCGGGCGTGATCGAGAGCTTTGCCTTCATGCGCGGTGTGTTGGATGGGATGGGGTACTTGACGCACGCGTGAAAAAGCAGCGGAGTTAGCGGCGTTAGCGGAGCTGGCGGAGTCAGGTGGTTCGTGCATTCCCCGGTCCAAAAGGCGACACCCTTCGGCAAGCTCGGGGCGGGCTCCTGGCCAAACTCCTGGAATCACTGACCACTGACCCCTGTTCACTGCAGGATCGGAATGCCGGCGATGCGCTTCTGCCACTCGGCCGGGCCGGTCTGGTGCACGCTGGTTCCCTTCGAATCGACGGCCACGGTGACGGGCATGTCTTTCACGTCGAATTCGTAAATCGCTTCCATGCCCAGGTCTTCGAAGGCCAGCAGGCGCGAGCCGCGAATGGCCTTGGAGACCAGGTATGCCGCGCCGCCTACCGCCATGAGATACACCGCGCCGAACTCGCGGATGGCCTCGATGGCCTCCGGCCCGCGCTCGGCCTTGCCCACCATGCCCAGCAGTCCGGTTTCAGAGAGCATCTGGCGCGTGAACTTGTCCATGCGCGTGGCCGTGGTGGGGCCGGCGGGGCCGACAACTTCGTTGCGTACTGGATCCACAGGTCCTACGTAATAAATAAAGCGGCCGCTTGAGATCGACGGGCAGCTTTTCGCCGCGGTTCAGCATGTCGCTCATGCGCTTGTGCGCGGCGTCGCGGCCCGGTGAGCAGCTTGCCGGTGAGCAGCAGCACTTCGCCCGGCTTCCACGTGGCGGCTTCTTCGCGCGTTACGGTGTCGAGATTCACGCGCCGCGCTCCGGACACGTCGTAGGTCAGCTTCGGCCAGGCGTCGAGCGAGGGCGGATCGAGAAAGACGGGGCCGGAGCCGTCGAGCACGATGTGCGCGTGGCGCGTGGCGGCGCAGTTGGGGATCATCGCGACGGGCAGATTGGCGGCGTGCGCGGGCGTATCGACCACCTTCACGTCAAGCACCGTCGTGAGGCCGCCGAGTCCCTGCGCACCGATGCCGAGGCGGTTCACTTTGTCGTAAAGCTCGACGCGAAGTTTTTCGGCGGTGGTCTTGGGGCCGCGGGCGATGAGGTCCTGAATGTCGATGGGGTCCATGAGCGATTGCTTGGCCAGGAGCATGGCCTTCTCCGCCGTGCCGCCGATGCCGATGCCGAGAATTCCCGGCGGGCACCAGCCGGCGCCCATCGTGGGCACCGTCTTCAAAACCCAGTCGACGACCGAGTCGTTGGGATTGAGCATGACGAACTTCGATTTGGCCTCAGAGCCTCCGCCCTTGGCGGCGACGGTGACTTCGACGGTTGAGCCGCGCACGACTTCAACAAAGACGGCGGCCGGCGTGTTGTCTTTGGTGTTGATGCGCTTGCCGGCGGGATCGGCCTGGAGGCTGGCGCGCAGCTTGTTGTCGGGATCGAGATAGGCGCGGCGGACGCCGGCATCGACCATCTGCTGAAGATCGAGCGGCTCTTCGCCGGGGCCGGCTCGAAGCGCACATCCATGCCCAGCTTGACGAAGGCGTTCACGATGCCCGTGTCCTGGCAGACGGGGCGATGGCCCTCGGAGCACATGCGGCTGTTGATGAGAATCTGCGCCATGGCGTCGCGCGCGGCGGGCGACTGCTCGCGCTCGTAGGCTTGGGCGAGCGTCCGGATGTAATCCACCGGGTGGTAGTAGCTGATGTACTGCAACGCGCCCGCAACGCTCGCGATGAAATCTTCCTGGCGGATGACGGTCATGGGAAACGGCTCCTCTGAACTTCTAGGGTATTCGATGCCGCGGGACATCCGGAAAGGGCAGACAATTTGCGGGAGCGAATGGAGATTCGTCGACAGTGGGCACAGGCTGCGGGCGTTCAGTGAAGGAGCGAACGAGTGAAAGAGTGAAGGAGTGAAGAGGCCCGCCTCAAGTCTCGCTGCTTCACCTTTTCACGCTTTCACCGTATTCACTTCTTCACTTGTTAATCCGGCGACGCGGATCAGGCGGCACCCAGCACGAGCCGCACCAGCGGCGCGGGCGGCAAGCGGAATGCTAAGCTGCTGGCGCAGGCTGCCGGCCAGATCGGCGACCACGCGCAGCCGGTCGGCCAGCGGCGCCGGAACCTCGCTGCCGAGAGCGCCAGTTGCGAGTGCAGCAGGAGGCCGGCGACCGTCGTCTTCAGCTCGGCCTCCATGGCTGCTGCGGCGGCGCGGCGGGCCACCGCCTGCTCCCGCTCGCGGCGATGCAGCGCCGAGCGAATCTCGCGGATGAGCCGCGCCGCTCCGGAGACGGCGAAGTTGATCTGCAGAGGAATGGCCAGGCCGGCGTGTTCGCAGATGCGGTCGGCGGCGACGGGGTCGCACTCGGCCAGAGTCTCGTCGATCACCACGGCCAGAAACTCGCTGCCGGCGCAGAGCGGGCGAGCGCCGCCTGGCGCCCTGCGGCCACTTCGACCTCCATGCCCAGTTGCTTTCCCACCGCGTCGGCGCAGTTGCGCGCGCCTTCGATTCCGGTCACTATCAGGATGCTCATGTTCGTTCTCCGTGAAGCGTGGATCGTGAGTTCGTGGTTCGTGGCCGTCGATTCGATAGTGGGACAGTGAAGAAGTGAAGGAGTGAAGGAGTGAAGGAGTGAAGGAGTGACGGAGTGAAGGCGCGAGGCTTGGCGACTGAGTGGCCCTAGATTCCTGGTCCCTAGTCCCTGTTTCACTCTTCCTGCAGCGGGTCGGCGATGCCGTATTCCTTGAGCTTGCGGTAGAGCGTGGTCTTGCCGATGCCGAGGAGCTTTGCCGCCTGCAGCTTGTCGCCGTTGAGGGTGCGGATGGCGCCCAGAATCGCCTCGCGCTCGAGGTCGGCCAGCGGTTTCACCTCAGGCGCGGCGGGTGCTCCGGGCTCCTCGCCGGCAGCCGGCGTGCCGCGCGTCGAAGTTCTGCTCGAGGCCCTGCTGCTGCAACTGCGTGGGCAGATCGCCCAGGTGCAGCACCGGCCCCGAACAGAGCGCGCAGGCCCGCTCGAGCGAGTTCTCGAGCTCGCGCACGTTGCCCGGCCAGTCGTGGCGCATCATGGTGCGCAGCGCCTCGTCGCTGAGCGTGAATTTGCGGCTGTGCTCGCGGCTGATGCGGTCGAGAAAGTGCGCGGCCAAGCAGCGGAATGTCTTCGCGGCGGTCGCGCAGCGACGGCAGGCGCAGGTTGACCACGTTCAGGCGATAAAACAGGTCCTTGCGGAAGCTGCCCTTCTCGACCATGGCGGCCAGATCGCGGTTGGTGGCGGCCACAATGCGCGCCTTGATGGGCACGCGGTGCGTGGCGCCGACCGGCCGCACCTCTTTCTCCTGCAGCGCGCGCAGCAGCTTGGCCTGCAGATCGAGCGAAAGCTCGCCGATCTCGTCGAGAAACACGGTGCCGCCTTCGGCCGAGACCAGCAGTCCGTCCTTGGAGCGGTTGGCCCCGGTGAAGGCGCCCTTGACGTAGCCGAAGAGCTCGCTCTCGATCAGCGTTGGAACCAGCGAACCGCAGTCGACGGGCAGGAAGGGCTTCTGGGCGTTGGGGCCGTAGGCGTGGATGGTGCGCGCCACCAGCTCCTTGCCCGTGCCGCTCTCGCCCAGGATCAGGACCGGATGCGTGCTCTGGGCGACTTTGGAAAGGATGCGGTAGATCTTCTCCATCTCCGCCGAGCGGCCGATCATGGAGCCCAGCCCCTCGCTGAAGCCGCAGCCGCTCGCGCAACTGGCGGCGTCGCGGTGTCGGTCATGTGGCTTTGCGCGGCGCGGTCCAGCACCGTCGAAAGCTCGTCCATGGCGAAGGGCTTGGTCAGGTAGTCCGAGGCGCCGCAGCGCATGGCCTCGACGGCCGCGTTTACCGAGCCCGTCGCGGTCATGGCGATCACCGACGTATCGGGATAGAGCAGCTTGACCTCGGAGACCAGCTCCAGACCTTCGTTCGATGCCCGAGGGCAGGTTGACCAGCAGAATGTCGGCGGTGTGGCCGCGCAGCAGGCTCCGCGCCTGGCCCAGGTCGCCGGTGCTCTCGACCGCGTAGCCCAGGCTGGCGGCGATCTCCGCGCAGGCCGACCGCACCGCCGCATCCGCGTCCACCACCAGCAGGTGCAGCCGTACCGCCGGCTCGGCGAGTTGTGGAATGAACTCCATCGCCCGTGTGTTGAAGACTGTATCCAGCATTGTATTCGCCTCGTGCGGGTTGAGAAAGACGGCCTTTCGCTTTCAGCCTTTTGCTTTCAGCTCTCGGCTGTCTCCCTTCACCGTTGACTGATTTGCCTTTGCCGACGGGCCAGTTCAATCCATCCGATTGCATCGGAGGTTCGACCGGTCAGCGACAAGCGGATCCCTGAAAGCTAAAAGCCGGTTCTTCTGCACCGGCAGCTCAATCTCGAAGCGCGCTCCGCCCTGATCGCGGTTCCCGGCGGAGATGCGCCCCCCGGCGCCTTCCACGATGGAGCGCGTGATGGCCAGGCCCAGGCCGCGATGGCTGAGCGTCCAGCCGCCGTTCTTGCCCTCGCTCTTGCCGCGCGTGGTGTAGCCGGAGGTGAAGATCGTCTCCAGAGCCTCCTTCGGGATCCCCGGTCCGTTGTCCTCGACGGTCAGCGCCAGGCAGGCCGCGGCGCCCTGCGCGGCAGGACCTCGAGAGGCCGATGGCGATGCGCCCGCCCCCGGGCATGGCCTCGGCCGCGTTCTTCACCAGATTCACCAGCACGCGCGTCAGATCCTCGCCCGTCAGCCGCACCGGCCACGCGCCGCCCTCGGCATCCACGGTCAGCGCGATCGAGGGGCCGGCCAGCGCCGAAAGCAGGTTGCGGTTGGCCAGCAGTTCGGCGGCCAGGTTGGCGACGGGCACGGCGGGCAGCAGATCCCAGCGCCGGTTCCGGCTTGCGTCTTCCTGGGAGTCCAGGCGAGACGGCCCCGGAGAAGGTTGCGCCGGCGGCTCGCTCCGCGCCCCGCCGCCGCGATCCATGGTTCAGATGCCAGCGGGTAAGCGGCAGGCGGTTCCAGTCTTCCGTTCCCCCTGAGCGTCGATCGCCGCGATCTTCTCCACCAGCCGGCGGCTGGCCACGGCCACCAGCCGCAGCTCGTGCCCATAGTGATGTAGGGAGTGGTCAGAACACCCGGCTCCTCCAGCAGATCGCAGTAGAGGCCCAGCGCCGTTACCATGTTGCGCGCATCGTGCGCCACCTCGGAAAGGGTCTCTCCCTGGCTGCGCAGCGTTGCAAGAGTCTCCACGACCGTCTCCACCCGCCTGCGCTCCGCCCCGTCCCTTGCCGCCCCGCTGCCCCTTGCAGCCTGCTTGCCTGTTGCCGATGCCACGTTCGTTTGGCGCATATGCCGGTTCCTTTCTTAGAGCGACCAGTGAACGTGAGAACAGTGACTAGCGATTCGTTGTCGGTTGCCAGCACTGGCCGGCGTTTTCTGTTCCCTGCTTCCCGGTCCTCTGTCCCCTGGTCCCTGTTCCCTGTCTTCCGCCCCGGTTCCCATTTCTGCGTTTGAGTCTTGGTTCTGTCCTGTTTCCATACACGTCGCGTGCCAAACCGGACACGCATTTCCTAAGTTCCTGATAAGGGAAGGGATGAGCTGCCGGTTTGGCGGGACCAGTGCGGCATCCGGTGCCGCAGAACGTCCCAAAACGGGATAAGCGCGGTTCAAGACTTGTCAAGAAGATAAGCTATATCAACTAGTTACGGTGCTTTTCCTGTTCCGGCACTCGAGCTTTTTCGATTCCCGTTCCGGAACCCCAGGTTCCCAGTCCGGCCCGCACCCGCCGCGCTCCCGTACAATCCGTCTATGCACGCACCTAGGCATGTATCTGGGCAAGCAACTGGGCACGCATCTGGCCGCACAACCGGCGCCTCCTTTCGTCCCGGCGGCAGGAGCCCCGGCCAGCTTCGCCCGCTTACGCTCACGCCCGGCTTTGTTCAGACCGCCGAGGGCTCCGTTCTGGTTTCGCTCGGCAACACTCGGGTGCTCACCAACGCCACCATCGAGCAGGGCGTTCCCGGCTGGCTGCGCAACTCGGGGCGCGGCTGGGTCACGGCGGAGTACGCGATGCTGCCCCGGTCCACCGTCACCCGCACCCCGCGCGAAAGCGAGCGCGGCAAGATCGGCGGGCGCACGCACGAGATTCAGCGGCTCATCGGCCGCAGCCTGCGCTCGGTGGTGGACATGCACGCCCTGGGCGAGCGCACGGTCATTCTCGATTGCGACGTGATCCAGGCCGACGGCGGCACGCGCACGGCGGCCATCACCGGCGCGGCCGTGGCCCTGGCCCTGGCGCTCGATGCGCTGGTCAAAGCGGGAACCTTGAAGCATTCGCCGCTCAAGCAACTGGTGGCCGCGACGTCGGTGGGCATCGTGGGCGGCGAGGCGCTGCTCGATCTTTGCTATGAAGAGGACGCGCAGGCCGAGGTGGACATGAATGTGGTGATGACCGCCGATGGGGGCCTGGTCGAGACGCAGGCGACGGCGGAAAAGGGTTCTTTTTCGCGTTCCGGACTGAATGGCCTGATCGATCTGGCCGAGGCGGGCCTCAAGGAAATCTTCGCCGCGCAGAGGGCGGTGTTAGCCGGTAGCGAGTAGCTAGTAGCTCTGAGTTCGTTAGCTGCTGGCGACAGGCTACCGGCTTTCAGTTGCGCGCGAGAATTGTTGCATCGGAAGGACTCGCGCTCGAATCCGCTTTATCGAATTGTCAATTTCGCCACTCCGCTTCGCTTAGGAGAATCACGATGTCCACGAAGAAAGCGCTCTGCCGCAGTCGACCTCGACGCAGGCGCTCCGGCAACATCTGCTCGAACTGCTCCACGGCGGCCATGCCCACGCGGATTTCGAAACCGCCGTCCGCAACCTTCCTCCCGCGCTGCGCGGCAAGCGGCCCAAAGGCGCCGAGCATTCGCCCTGGGAGATCCTGGAGCACATGCGCATCGCGCAATGGGACATTCTGGAGTTTTCCCGCGATCCCGGCCACCAGTCGCCCGGAGTGGCCCGGCGGCTACTGGCCAGCAACTGCCGCGCCGCCCGACGAAAAGGCCTGGGACAAGAGCGTGCGCGCCTTTCGCCGCGATCTGAAGGCGACTGTGCGATCTGGTCGCCGAACCCGGCGACCGATCTGTATGCGCGAATCCCGCACGGCAGCGGGCAGACCATCCTGCGCGAGGCATTGCTGGTTGCCGACCACAACGCCTACCATCTTGGCGAAATGGTGCTGGTGCGCCGCCTGCTCGGATGCTGGAAGTGAGAAGGCAGGGAGTAGGCGCTTCCAGCTTCTAGCTCACAGCTTTCGGCTTTCAGCTTGCAGCCATTCGCGGGTCACACGGGAGTGTGAACGGCCACTTCGGTGTTCGGCGCCGTGCCACGAACCTTGAGAACCGGAGGAGATTCGAGCGAACAGGCACCCGGCCCCCTACTCCCTACTGGCTATCCCCTTCTCCCTACTGGCCATTCCCTATTCCGGGACGCGGTTTCAACCTTTTGCCGGGGTGGTTCGTCTACGCAATAAGGGCTGGTGTTTTCATTCGCTTCGGCACCAAGGGATTGTGGAGCAAGACCTTATGAGATTACGAAACACGATGCGCGCGATGGCCGCCTGCACACTCGCGGCTGGGCCGCGCCGGCCGTCTTGTTTTTCTGGCCGCCGCACGCGATGGCGCGGGCGCAGGCGGCGCGCTATCTGGGCACGGTGACAGCCATCAGCGGCGACACGCTGACCGTCAAAACCGACGCCGGCCAGGTGAACCAGGTTGAGGTTCCCTCCAGTGCGCAACTGAAGCGCATCGCGCCGGGCCAGACCGATTTGAGCAAGGCGGAGCCCATGGAGTTTGGAAGCCTCGCCACGGGCGACCGCGTGCTGGTCACGCTCAGCCCCAGCGCCCCAGGCGCCACGCCGCAGGCCGCGCGGATCATCGCCATCAAGGAGGCCGACGTAGCCAAAAAGCAGCAAGCGGAGGCCGAAGCGTGGAACCAGGGAGTCCACGGCCTGGTGCTGAGCGTCGACGGCGCGGCGGGCGTCATTCAGGTGAACACCAGAGCAGGAACCGTGACCAAGGCGGTCACCGTGAATATCACCAAGTCCACGGTGCTCAAGCGGTATGCTCAGGGCTCCGTTCGTTTCGATCAGGCACAGCCCGCGCCCATCGATGCGATCCATCCCGGCGACCAGTTGTGGGCGCGCGGGACGAAGAATGCCGACGCAACGGCCATCGCGGCGGACGGCGTGGTTTCCGGCAGCTTCCGCTCGATCGGCGGAACGATTCTTTCCACCGACGCGGCGCAGTTCGACGGTCACGGTGAAAGACCTCGCGACCAAAAAGCCGGTGACCATCCGCATCACTAGCGACGCGCAGTTGCGGCGGCTCGACACCAACGTGGCCACGCTTCTTGCCGCGCGGCTGAAGGGGAACCAGGGGGGTTCTGGCGGCCGTCCCGCAACAAATGGGGGCGGCGGTACTGGCGGCAGCGGCGCAGGAGCGCCGCGCAGCTTTAGCCAGGGGGGCGGCGCAGGCCAGGGACGAATGGATCTGGAAACCGTGCTGGAGCGTGCGCCGGCGATTCCGCTCGCCAGTTTGCAGAAGGGCGAAGCGGTAATGATCGTGGCCACGGAGGATGCCTCGGGCATCAACGCGATCAAGCTGCTCGCCGGGGTCGAGCCGCTTCTCGAAGCCCCGGAGGCGCAGGACCTGCTCTCCAGTTGGAGCCTGAATCAGGGCGACCCAGGGGCCTCCACCGAGTAGTTGCACACAGGTTTCATTCATACATAAGCGAGGAAATCTTGTCTTCAAAATCGCACCACTTGACCACTTTCCTGGTTGTCCTGGCGCTGGCCCTGACATTGGCATCGGCCGGCGTGGGAGCAGGGGCTCAGTCGCCGCAATCCGCGCCTGCCGTCTCGTCTCCCGCACCGTCCACCGCGTCCACTCCCGCGGCGCAGGCCGCTCCGGCGGCGTCGGCTACGCTCCACGGCCACATCATGGACCAAACGGGCGCCCTGATTCCCGGCGCGCAGGTCACGCTCACAACCGCGGCAGGCAAAGCCCTGGGCAGCGTGACAGCGGACGCCGCCGGCGGCTATCAGGTAAGCGGGCTTCCGGCGGGAAGCTACGTGATTGAGGCAAGCTACTCGGGCTTTGCGCCCTTCGTCTCTTCGCCGATTAGCTTAGCCGCGGGCCAATCCAAGAACGTCGACATCAAGATGGCGGTCGAAGCCGCGGACGTACAGGTCGTGGTCACCGACGAGGGCGCGCCGACGGTGAGCACGGATGCCGGCTCCAACGCCAGCGCCCTGGTTCTCAAAGGCAGCGATCTCGATGCCCTGTCGGACGATCCCGACGAGCTGTCGAGCGAATTGACCGCTCTGGCCGGCCCCTCGGCGGGACCGAACGGCGGGCAGATCTACATCGACGGATTCACCGGCGGCACGCTGCCGCCCAAGTCGGCCATCCGCGAGATTCGCATCAATCAGAATCCGTTTTCCGCGGAGTTCGACAAGCTCGGCTACGGGCGCATCGAGATTCTCACCAAGCCGGGAACGGACACGCTGCACGGGCGGGCCTTCCTGATGGGAAACGACAACGCCTTCAATACAAGCAATCCGTTTACGGGCGCCATCCCCGCCTACTACAAGATCCAGTACAACGGCACGGTGAGCGGCGCAATGTCGAAGTGGGCCTCGTATTTCCTCAGCGTGGAAGGCCGCACGTACCAGGACGCGAGCGTCTACGACATCACCAACCCGGTGATTCTCGATTCGTCCACCAACACGTATGTCGGTCAGCAACACCCCGCTCACCGGGGCCTTATTCACTCCGCAAACCCGCCTGGAGATTTCGCCGCGGGTCGACCTGCAACTGGGCCAAAAGAACACGCTTACGTTGCGATACCAATTCGAGCGCTCCAATCAGAGCGGGATATTGAGCGGCGCCAACTTCGCTGCCTTCACACGGCCAGCAGCTCGTACGCCAACGAGAACTCCATTCAACTGCTGCGACTCGCAGATCATCAACGATCGCATGGTGAACGAAACACGCTTTCAGTACCGGCGGGCGAATGACCAACGCAACGCCGGTGAACACCGCGCCGCTGGTCGGCGTGCCGCAGGTATTATCGAGCGGCGGCTCCGGCAAGCAATTCTCCAAGGACCATTCCGATCACTTCGAACTGCAGAACATCACCACCATGACCCAGGGCGCGCAAGCCATCAAATTCGGCTCGTGGCTGCGCGACAACCGCGACGCGAACTCGACCGACGCAAACTTCAACGGACAGCTTCACCTTTCCCATCGATGGATGCGTACGCCTTCACGTTGAACCACCAGAACGAGATCGGGACGCGCGCAGTTTGCCACTGATTGCCAGACGGCCCAGGCCAGCCGACCCCGCGCTCGCGCAGGGCTGCCGCCCAACAAACTCACCTATACGACCGGTCCCGGCGGAGTGATCGGCAAGTTCGGCGTGCTGGCGAATGTCTTCGACGCCGCATTGTTTTTTCAGGACGACTGGAAGGTGAACAAGAACCTCACCCTGTCGGGCGGCCTGCGCTGGGAGACGCAGAACCACACCGCCGATCACAGCGACTGGGGCCCGCGCGTGGCATTCGCCTATGCGCTCGACGGGCATAAGAAGGGCGCCGTGTCCAAGACGATCCTGCGCGGGGGCGTCGGTTTCTTCTACGACCGTTTGGCGAACTGGCAACCTGACTGAACACGGAGCGCTTCAACGGCAGAGCGCACCAGCCAGACGCAGATCCGTGATCTCGAACCCAACGTGCTTAACCGCGACGGGCCTCTACACCGATCCGAATTTCAGTCTGGCGTCGTGCGGGACAGGCGCGGCCAAGAGCAGTTCCAGCTACGAGATCGCCTCGGGCTATCACGCGCCCACGACCGAGCAGTTCGGAGCCAGCCTGGAGCGGCAGGCGACCAAGGACCACGACTGTCGCTCTACTTATTTGCACTCGTTCGGCGTGCACCAACTGGTGACGCGCGACGCGAATGCATACGAACCTGCGAATGGGACTTGCCCTGGCAAGCTGCTACTATAACAGCACCACTGGCCCTCGAGCCCAGCGTGTCTAGACCCAAACATCACTCGGCATCGTGAACCAGTACTTCTCCGAAGCTGTATTCAAGCAGAACCAGTTCATCGTCAACATCAACGCGCGCTTCAAGCCCAAATTGAGCGTGCATGGGCTTTTACAGCTGTCGTGGGCGAACGCCAACACGGGAACGGCGACCAACTCCTACAACTCTCCAGGACTACGGCCGCGCCAGCTTTGTCTCGCGCAACATGGTCTTCCTGATGGGCAACTACACCGCGCCAAGTGGGGCATCACATTCAATCCGTTCTTGGTCGCGCAGTCGGGGCGGCCCTTCAATCTGGTCACACCCTTTACGACCTGACCGGAGACAACAACATCAACCTCGACCGGCCGGCTTCCGTGGCGCAGACGAGTGTACGCCCGGCCAGACGCGGTACCTTGCGAACGCGTAGATCTCCGGCTGCCTCGACACGAACCGCGGGCCGGACGAGACGATCATCCCGCCGAATCTTGGCAACGGGCCGGCGGCGGTCGCCGTCAATCTGCGCGTGAGCCGGTCGTTCGGCGTCGGGCCCAAGGTCGAGTCCGCGGGCGCACCGCCTCGCTCCGGAGGGGGCGGCCCGGGCGGAGGTGGTGGAGGCGGTGGACGCGGCGGCGGCGGTTTCGGGGGCTTCGGCGGCCCGTTTGGCGGTGGCGGGGGCGGCGGACGCGGCGGGATGGGCGGCATGTCGAACACCGGCCGCAAGTACTCGTTGACCTTCAGCGCTCAGGCATTGAATCTGTTCAACGACATCGATTACGGAACGCCCGTGGGGAGCGTGACCTCGCCCAGCTTTGGCAGGTCGGTCGAGTCTTCAAGGCGGGGTCTTTTCGACTCCGTCGGCGGCGCGCCGCATCTTCGTCCAGGCCGCGTTTCAGTTCTGAAAGCAGGGGTCAGCGATCAGGGGTGAGGGAACAAGGATCAGGGCCACCGAGGATCGAGTCTCGCGCATTCACCCGTTCACCTTCTCACTCCTTCACTGGTTCACTTTCGCACGATCCACGGCCCACGATTCACGGTTTACGATCAACGTGCGGTACAGCGCCTCCCACGCATCGGCAGTCGCATCCATGCTGAAGTGGCGGACGATTCGCTCGCGGGCGGCATAGCCTCGGGCGGTAAGCGCTTCCCTGCTTTGCCCCATCGTCGCCAGCATCGCATCCGCCAGCGCGGCGGAATCTTTCGCCGGGACCACCACGCCCGCGTCTCCCACCAGCTCGCGCACGCCGCCCACATCGGTTGCCACAACGGGTTTTTCCATGGCCATCGCCTCGCCGACAACCAGCGGCATCCCTTCCCACGCGGAACTCAGAACAAATGCATCGGCTGCGTCGAGGAGCGCGGGAATATCGCGGCGCAGGCCAAGCCAGCGCACCTCATCGCCAAGGCCCAGCTCCGACCGCAGCGCTTGAAACGCCGCGATCTGGCCTAGCGCCGCCTCTCCCGCAATCCACAAGCGTGCATCGGGGCGCTGTGCGCGCAGATCTCGAAAGGCATTCAGCAGGTTCGGATAGTCTTTCGCCTCGGCCATGCGTCCTACGGCGAGCCAGACGAATTCCGCATCCTCGAGCGACGCGAAAACGTCTCGCTCCAACCGAAGCTTCGCTCGCGTCTCGGCTCGTCGCTCCGCATGAGGAGCAAACTCATCCGTGTCGATCCCGTTCGGCACCACGGAGCACTTGCGCCGCGGAACGGCGTGGAGCCGCGTAAATCGGTCCGCGGCAGCCTGGCTCACGGCGACGGTTCGGCGGCTCAGCCCATCGGTGAGCCGGTACACGAACATGCGCCACCATGCGCCTTCATACACGTTGTGCACCGTGGAGAGCACGACAAACGGCGGGCCGGCCAGCCGAAGCAAGCGGGCAAAGATGTTGGCATGAAAGCTGTGGCTGTGCACCAGCTGGGGCCGGAACTCGCGCAGAAAATCGCGCCCGCGCTTGAAGCCCGCGAACACGCTCGCCGGCGTCTTGCGCACGTCGAGGTGAAGGGTGCGAATCGCGGTAGGCCATTCTTCTGGCAGGCGCGGCATCAGCACCAGGAGAGCGACCGAGTGGCCGCGCTTCGCCATCCGCTCTGCGATAGCCAGCGCCTGCTTTTCTGCCCCACCCACGCCGAGCGACGTGAGCAGGTAAGCGATTCGCATTGCACCCGACCCTGACTTGAAGCCAATCGTTATTTGAAAACGGATCGGATCGATGATACCGCAGAGTGCACCGCCCTGACCGGCGGAGAAACGCGGCTGGCGATGAGTGTATCGAGCGCAAACAGCCCCGGGCCCAGAATCAGGATCAGCAGCGCGGCAAACCAGTAGGTATAGGGCGTGGCGCTATAAAAGTCGCTGGGGTTGGAAAAGATGTGGGAAAAGTTCACGCGGTCGTCGGGCACGCTCAGGTAGGCCACGGTCATGTTGACAAAGAGAACCAGCGAGACCAGCCGCGACGCAATGCCGGCCGCGAACAGAATCCCGCCGGCAAACTCCACCAGCGAAACCAGCAGCGCGGTCTGGCCCGGCATGGGCAAGTTCAGCGAAGTGAAGAAGTCGGTTACGCGCTGAAGATGGGTGAGCTTGCCCCAGCCATCTTGCGCGAATTGCCATCCCCAGTAAAGCCGGATAGCGAGCAGCAGCGGGCTTTGCAGCTTGTTGAGAGAGATGCACGCGCCACCATAGGCGACGGCGGTGGTACGTACGAGAGCTGACATAGAACTCCTTCGTCGGGGATCCGGCGGCGCCGGGGGTTGGCGCGGGTGCATCGTTGTGGATGGCCGCTTGAAAACCGTCCCTCGGGGGCTGAAGCCCACAAGATTTGTTGGCATTTTACGGCACGGCTAAAGCCGTACCCTTTCAAAGCCCGGGCCTAAAGGCCGACAGATTTCTTGCGCAGATTCAGGGGCCATAAGGCCCCTGCGCCCTCCGAAATCAGGCGGCGCAAATCCAGCCCAATTCCGCCCAATTGGCAAACCACTCTTGCACCCGCCGCGCGCGCCGGCGTTCGAGGATGCGCGAGTCCGGCAAAATCCGGCCTCAATCGCCTCGCCGAGGGAAAGGCCCTCGCGAATCGCAGCGAGCACTTGAAACTCCTCCCGCGCAAGCCGCCGATAATAAACCGAGAAATCGACGCGATGCACGGCAAGCCAGGTGGGCCGAGGCCGCAATCCGGGCACAGCGGCCGCCGCGCGGGAAGCATCTTCATGCGCAACTCCCGCTTCGCTGGTCTGGCGTTTTTCCCGGCGGTGCAACTCCAGCACGAGATCGTCCGCGGGATAGCGGAGGGCCACCAGTTGCAGATAAGGCTGCAAGGCAAGGCGCGATTCGCCGCCGAGCGCGGCGATCTGCCTCTGCGTTAGCGGATCGCGCTCCGCCGAATCAAAAGCTTCCGCGAAAGCCCACTCGATCCTGGCCACGTCCTCCGCCAGCCGGTGACGGCGCCCGCTGTGCTCGGAATGGGCCGAGAGCCACGCGGGAAGCCTGGAGCCCAGGTTGCGCAGCGTGAACGAGCGGCTGGGATGCGCGGTGAGATAGGCGACACTGAGCGCTTCAAAGCGCCGGCTGCCGACGACAGCCCTGAGCACGGGAAAATCCTCCGCTAAAGCGCCGAGCACGCGAAACCAATACTGCCGGTTGTAGATTTCCAGGCGCTCGAATGGCGTGAGCCGGCTGTTGGGGGCGATGAACGATGCCGCGACGTCAGCCATCGGGCGGCCGTCGGGCGCGTTGGAACGCATGCCCTCATCTGGTGTCAGCGGCTGCATGACCGCCGCGGCCATCTCGCGTTGGAGCTCGGCCAAATCCATCGCGTGTCTTGCTGCCGGCGCGCTCATTTCGCGGCTCCCACAAGTTGGGCCGGAGGCAACCGCAGGTCCTTCGACTTCGCTCCACTGCCTTCCGCTCCGCTCGGGATGACACCGCTAAAAGGTTGGGATGCGGAGGAAGCTGGCACGGATTCCTGTGGCGCATGCAGGTAGCGCTCGGCCTTTTTCGCTTCCGCGTGAACCTCGTCGAAGCTGGGGATATGGTCGTCCCACTCGAGCAGCGTCGGCGTTGGCCCGCAGCGCTCGATGGCGCGCGCATAAAGCTGCCACACAGGATCGATCACCGGGTGATCGTGCGTATCGAGAATGTATTTCTCGTATTTTGAGTGGCCGGCGATGTGCATCTGCGCCACGCGATGCGCGGGTACGGCATTCACATAGTCGAGGGGATTGAATTCGTGATTCATGGCGGAGACGTAGATGTTATTCACATCGAGCAGAATGCCGCAGTCCGCGCGCTCCACAACCTCAGCGAGGAACTCCCACTCCGTCATCTGCGAGCCCGTAAAGGCGGCGTAGGAGCTCACATTTTCCACGGCTACGGGAATCTCCAGGAAATCCTGCACCATGCGCACGCGCTCGACGGTGCGATCGACGGCCTCCCAGGTGTAGGGCAGCGGCAGCAGATCGTGGGTGTAGGTGCCGTCCACCGAACCCCAGCAGAGATGATCGCTTAGCCAGGGCGTCTTGGTCCGGCGCACGAGCTGCTTCAGACGCCGCAGGTGTTCCGGATCGGGCGCGGTCACCGAACCGAAGTACATGGAGACACCGTGCTGCACCACGCGATACTGTTCCAGAATCCGGTCCAGTGTGGCCAGCGGGCGGCCCGCATCGCACATGTAGTTCTCGGAGATGATTTCAAACCAGTCGACGACGGGCTTGCGGGAAAAGATGTGCTCATAGTGCGGAATGCGCAGGCCGATTCCGACGCCGTGGTCTTGATACGCATTGAAGCGATTGCCGGGCATGAAAACAGTTCTCAGTTGTCAGTTGTCAGTTCTGAGTCTTGAGCGGCAGCGATCAGCCGTCAGTGAAAAGTGGCCGGCACAGGAGATCGACGCGGAAACCGCGTGAGCCGTGTGCTGACCACCGGTCACTGACAACTGACCACGGTCTTCAGGCAACGCCGGGCATCTTGGAGCCGTCGGTGGCGCAGCCGCCCTTGCCCTTGCAACTGTTCTTGCCCGTGCAACCGTTGTCTCCCGACTTGCAGCCGCCCTGGCCTTTACAGTCGTTCTTGCCCTTACAGGAGTGTTTGGTGGAGTCCTGGTCAAAGCCGGAGTAGCGCAGTCCAGCCTTGACCGCCTTGACGGACTTGGCCTGCGGGGTGCTTTGCGTGGCCGCGTGGGCCGCAATGGCGCTTCCGCCGGCCAAGCCGGCAAGGGCAGCGGTCAGGAGCAGCGTATTCAATGTGGATTTCATAGATTTTGACCTCGTTTGGGGATGGAGCGGAGAGTCTCCGCGGGTTGGGGAAGGCAGGATGGTCAGCTTGTCCATCCCGCAGAATTTGTGGTACGCAACCTTGGAGTGCCTGCGCGTCAAAAGGTTACAGGGAAAAGCGCGGCAAGATGAATTTATCACCTTGGGGGGGCCGCTGGCCCGGAATGTTCTCGCCCCTCTCCGGATTGGATGCGTTGTCGATCCTGGTTCGAGTCCGGCAAGATTTTGGAGGGTGTCCCTTGCTGCCCTTGGAAAGAACAAACCCGTGACCACGCCGGGAGGGGATTCAGTGTGTCGGACTAACCGCGGTTCACGGTAAGTTTTTCAAATTCAAAAGAATCCTTGTAGGAATTCCCGCGGTTGGGCTGTACAATCCCCACAAGGAGAAATATGGCCGGAGACATGCAAATTACTTGCAGTGACTGTGGGCAGGACTTTACCTTCAGCGCTGCCGATCAGGCGTTCTTTTCGGAACGCGGTTACTCGACCCCAAAGCGTTGCAAGCCTTGCCGCCAGGCAAAGAAGAACGACCAGGGGGGATCCGGCTACCGTTCGGCTCCTTCACAGGGAACTCCTGTGATTTGTTCGGGTTGTGGCCAGCCAACCACCGTTCCCTTTGAACCGCGTGGCGATCGCCCGGTCTATTGCCGGGATTGCTACACGGCGCGGAAAGGAAGCGGCGGCGGGTCCAGAGGGCGCGACCGCTGATAAGTACCGAGCGGTCTGGTCGCCGCAACACCGTAGGGGAGGATTTTTCGCCTTTGCGGATCAGTACATCCCTCTACGGCAAGGCTGCCCGGCGCCTGAGAATCGGCCCAGCATTGCAGCAAAGTCTTGCCGGAAGTGATTGTGTGCCCTCTCTCCCCCGTTTGTGCCAGCGGGCCAGGAGCCAAGCGACGTAACCGCGCGTCTTCTGTGCGCGACCTCGCGCGAACACCCCCACGTTCAAGCAGATTCTGAATTCTGGAATGGACAGAAACGCCGCCGCTCGATAAACTGACGCTCACGGACCCCCGTCAAATTCCGCTTGCGCGAGGAAGTATTCTTTATTGTGATGGCCGCCCAACTCTCGTTTGCAGGATTCGCTTGGAAGAATCTTTGGCGGCGCCGCCTTCGAACGCTTCTCACACTAGGTGGAATTACCATGGGCATCGGCGCGTTCGTCGCCCTCGTCGGGTTTTCGCGGGCGTTTGAGAACGAATGGCTGCACATGTATACCAGTTCCGGCATCGACATCGCGGTCATCCAGACGAATTTTCTCAACAGTTCGCTCGACCAATCGCTGGGCGCCAAAATCAGCACCGTTCCGGATGTGGCCCAGGTGGCGCCGATGATGTTTAACCTCATGGATCTGACGCCGGAGGTGAATGCGCTGGCGTACGGTTGGCTGGCGAATTCCTTCGAACTCGATTCCCTAACCATGATCTCCGGCCGCCGGTTTCGCGATGGACAACCTGAGGTTCTCTTGGGCGATCTGCTGGCCACAAACCTGAACAAGCAGGTTGGAGATACGCCTTCCGATTCAGGGCACAACGTTCACGGTCACAGGGATTTATCACGGAGGCACGGCATTGGAGGCCGGCGCGGTCATCCTGCCAATCGATCAGATGCAAGCCATCACCAGCACCGAGGGCAGGGTGACAGCATTTCATGTGCGCCTTCGCCCGGCGCCTGAAGGCGAAACGCAGGACCACTACTTGAAGCGCGCATCGGCAGAGATCGAAGCCTTTTTGCCCGGAATCAAAGCGGTTCCAGCCGCGGAACGCGCGGGTAATAATCAGGTTGTCGCCCTGGCTCATTCCGTTGCCTGGGGTACGTCGCTCATCGCGCTTTTTTTGGGCATTCTGGGCATCGCCAACACCATGGCCATGTCGGTCTTTGAGCGCACGCGCGAGATCGGCATCCTGCGCGCACTTGGCTGGAAGGGCTCGTCACGTGATTCTGCTCATCCTGACTGAAGCCGCGGGCTTAGGCGTTGCCGGCGGCTTTCTTGGCATTGGCGTGGGGTGGGGCGCGTTGCGTCTGCTCTCCACGCTGCCGCAGACCGCGTCCGTGGTTTCGGCTTCGGTGTCGCCGTTTCATTTGCTGGAGTCGCTTTTCATCGCCGTGGGTTCAGGGCTTGCCGCCGGAGCTTATCCCGCGTGGCGGGGAGCGCGGCTTTCGCCAGTGGAGGCATTGCGGTATGAGTGAACCTCTTCTGGAAGCGCGCGGACTCACCAAGAGCTATGACGACGGGCGCGTTGTCGCCCTGCGCGGCGTGGATGTCCGGATCGACAAGGGCGAATACGTGGCCATCAGCGGACCCAGCGGTAGCGGCAAATCCACGCTCCTCCATCTGCTCGGCGGGCTCGATTTGCCCACGAAAGGCGAGGTGTTGTTCCGGGGATCTCGTCTGGGAACAGCGATCAACCTCGATACTTACCGCTCCCGCCAGGTGGGATTCATCTTTCAGGCATTCCACCTGTTGCCCACGCTGCGCGCGGTTGAGAACGTGCAAGTGGCCATGCTGGCAATGAATGGACGCGCCAACCACCGCGCCGAGCGCGCTGTGGCACTTCTTGAGGAGATGGGCCTTCAGGATCGCATGCGCCATTACCCTAACGAGCTTTCCGCCGGCGAGCGGCAGCGCGTGGCCATCGCTCGCGCCCTGGCCAACAGTCCGGCAATCCTTCTCGCCGACGAGCCTACCGGCAACCTCGACAGTGTTAATTCGGCGCACATCATGGAGATTCTGCGCAGCATCCGCGAGCAGCGCGGCATGACGCTGGTGATCGTGACCCACGAGAACGAAATTGCCATGAGCGCCCCGCGTCACATTCGCCTCCGCGACGGAAGGATCGAATCATGAAAGCCCGGAGGTTGGCGTGGATGGCCGCGCTGGCGCCGGTTTTTTGTGCGCAAACCTCGAATGTCACTGCTCTCCTCGCCACTCAGCGTAACCAAGTGGAAACCGCGGACTTTCGCGCTACCGGACATCTGGTGGCGATCGATGGAGCCGGCACGCGCATCAGCTTCCCCATCACCGTCAAGGCGCACTGGTTCCCCGGCGTGCTGCGCATGCAAGTCGATCTCGGGCAACCGCCGTCGGTCCGCCAGGATATGCGGGAACACATTCTTCTGGAGATGCGACCCAACGGCGAAAACGCGATTCGCCTCGCAAATCCCGGCGATACGGCGGTACAAATCCTGCCTTTTGAGAAATGGAGCGTTCGCCCCCTCGGGCCAGGATTCAACTATGAAGATTTTCTCGAGCAGCAATATTTCTGGCCGGGCCAAACCTCGGCAGGCAAAGCAAAGTTCGGCGCGCGCGACTGCGACGTGGTAAAGAGCACGCCCGGCCCCGCCGACAGAACCCACTATGCCGAAGTGAAAACCTGGATCGATCCCAGCATTGGATTTCCCGTTTACGCGGAAAAGACGGCGAAAGAATCCGGAACCGTGAAGTTATTCACCTCATTCGGTTTGCGCCATGAGCAGGGCCAGTGGTCGGCGCACCAGATTGAAGTGAAGATTCGCGGCCAGGCCGGCTCGACGTTGCTCATCATCGACCGTGGCAGCGTTAAGGCAAACCTAACCGTCGCTGACTTCAGTCCGGAGCAACTCACGAAGTTTTAGAATTTCCATGGTCATCGCCCTCTGGATCGCCGCGCTCGGCTTCGTTCTCATCTCGGCGGGCGTCTTGTATCAACTGATTGGTAGCCGTCGCGACCGCGGGATCCATACCCGTGAGGGGCGGTCGGTGGCCCTCGGGAACCGATCCAATCTTTATCTGTTTGAACTGGGGGTAGGCGAGCCCACGGTGCTGTTTGAAGCCGGGATTGGCGCCACGCATCTTAACTGGCGTTCCATCCAGGAGGCAATCGCACAGTTCACTTCCACCGTCTCCTACGATCGCGGCGGGCTGGGCTGGAGCAGCCGTTGCCGCTCCGCCCGCACTCCCGGCAACATTGCCGCCGAGTTGCACGAGATGTTGGACCGCGGCAGGTTCAAGCCGCCCTACATTCTGGTCGGACACTCTTTCGGCGGACTCGTAATGCGCCGCTACGCGCTGCTCTATCCCCAGGAGGTCGCCGGTATTGTGCTCATCGATCCCATGCGCTGCGAAGAATGGCCGCCGCTCGACCCCACCAAGCAATCCCATCTTGACTTGGGCCGCAGGCTGATCCGCTTCGCAATGCCCGTCGCTTCCTGCGGCTTTGCGCGCCTGCTGGTCAACTTGCTGTTCTGCCGCGCAAGCCGCTTGTCAGACCAGATTGTCGGAGCCTCCGGCGCCCATAAACTCCACGTCTTGACGCGGGTCAAGACCGAAGTGCGGAAGATGCCGCGGAAGGTGTGGCCGGCGGTAGCGGCGCACTGGTCGCGCCCCGGATTCTACGCCGGAATTCGCAGCCATCTTGCTTCAATTCCCGACACAGTTACGGAAATGGATGCGGTCGAGCCGATCCGCGAAATCCCCATTACCGTGCTGACGCCCGGCAACTCCGCGCCGCTCACTCAGGAGCATCTCGACCGCATTGGTGACTCCACCCGGCAGGTCATCGCCTCAAAAAGCGAGCACTGGGTTCACCTCGATGAACCCGATCTTGTGATCGAGTCCATCCGTGGCATGGTGGCCACCTCGGTCTCTGAAACCGCCGCAACCGCAAAGTGACCCGGCCGCGATTCTTCTGCCTATGAGCCCCGCTTTCAAACAACAGGCCTCAGTTTCTTCCTGCCCCAGTCCGGACACGAAGAATCTCCGCTATCCTGTAACGGAGCTTCTATTTTGTGGCTTTGTTGAGATAGAAAGCGAGGGTCCTCATGGAAGTGAAGGTTTCGCAGATCGAAGGCGTACGGTTCGACATTCAGGCGCGGTCGCACACCATCTCATGCGATCAACCGGCGGATAATGGCGGCGCAGATTCCGGCATGACGCCACCCGAGCTTCTGCTGGCGTCGCTCGGCTCCTGCGCTGCTTTCTATGCCGCGCAATATCTTAAAACCCGCAATCTGGCGCAAGTCGGAGTTGAGGTGACGGTCACCGCCGGCAAGCTGTTGCAGCCGGCGCGGCTGGGTAACTTTCGCGTGATGGTGAAGAGTCCAGTGCCGCTCACCCCTGAGCAAACCGAAGGCATGATGCGTTCCGTACACCATTGCCTGATTCACAACACACTGATGTCGCCGTCTGAGATCGAAATCGAGATTGCTGCCGGTGTGCTTCTGTAGCTTCTCGGCCGCGGCCGCGTGGTAAACTGCACCTATGTCAGGATCGTTCGCCGCTTCCCTGTCCTTCCGGCGCGCTCCGCTTGCTCTTGGCCTTTGCCTGTTGGCTTTTCTCTTTGCCGTCGAAGCGAAGACGGCTTGGTACGGGCCGGCGGCTGGCTTCGGCGGTAGTGTCCGCGCTGCGAAGGCGCTCCCTGCCGCCACACCGGAGGTCGTGGAACACCGCGTTGCCCAGGCCCGACCCGGCGCATCCCCGTATCGCGTTTGCTACTCCTCCGCCAGTTGCCGTCGCACCGTTCGCGGGTGTCCATGCGCAGGCCGGCGACGCGGCCGTTCGCAATCGTCTTCCGCTCTTTACGCGGCTTGTTTCTTTCCTTATATCTCCTTCCATCCTCCGCCTGCCCGCTAGTCTTTCCCAATCCTTGTTTTGAATTGCTCGTACCTTTTTCCAGAGTACGCATTTCCGTTCATTGCCCGATGGCCAGCGAGGATGTCCGCTATGTCTTTGCCGTCTTTTCTCAAGTGGCCGCTGTTTGGCTTTCTGCTTCTGTGCGGAGCGTTAAGCGCCGGTTGCCATAAGTCCACACCCAATGTCCAAGCCGACAATCTTCCTGTTGCGCCGGTGGTCCTGCCGCAGCGGGCCGCGCTTTCAAACCGGCTTGAGGTTGCAGGCGAGTTGCTGCCCTACCAGGAGGTGGAACTTCATGCCAAGGTGTCCGGTTATATCCGGCACATCTATGTCGACATTGGCGACCGGGTGAGCCAGGGCCAGGTGCTGGCGGACCTGGAGATCCCCGAACTGGTGGCGCAGGTGGATGAAGCGCAGTCCACGGTCCAGCGCAGCCAGCAGGATATTCTGCGCGCGAAAAGCTCAGTGGCGCGCGCGGAGGCCGATCATGCCGCCCTGCATGCGGCGAATCAGCGCCTGCAGCAGGCGGCTGCCGCCCGGCCCGGCCTGATCGCGCAGCAGGAACTGGACGACGCGCAGGCCAAAGATTCCGCATCCGAGGCGCAGGTGGACGCCGCCAAGGCCGATCTCTCGGCGATGCAGGAGGCACTGGGCGCGGCCAAGGCCAATCATCAGCATTACGCTTCGCTGGCCAGTTATGCGCACATCACCGCGCCTTATGCGGGCGTCGTTACATGGCGCTATTCCGATACCGGCGCGCTGGTGCAGGCAGGAACATCGAGCGCAGGCGCGCAGCCGGTTGTCAAGCTGGCGCAGACCGAACATCCTGCGCCTTCGTGTTCCCGTTCCTGCAGCGCTCGCGGGCTATGTGCAGATCGGCGACCACCGCGCAGATTCGCATTGAATCCACGGGCCAGCAACTCACCGGGAAAGTGGTGCGCACAACGGGTGAACTCGATCTGGCCACGCGCACGCTGCAGGTGGAAATCGATCTCGACAACGCCGACAACAAACTCGTCCCCGGTATGTACGCCGACGTGTCTCTGGACCTTCACCGCACCGGCACCGTGCTCACCGTGCCCGATCCAGGCCGTGGATCGCAGCAGCGGGCAACCCGCGGCGCTGGTTGTGGATGACCAGGGGCGCATCGAAAGGCGCGAGGTGATTCTGGGCCTGGAAAGCCCCAGCAGGGTGGAAGTCCTTTCCGGGCTCACGGACGAGCGACCGCGTGGTGGCGGCGAATCTTGCTTCCTTCACGGCCGGCGAGGCGGTGCGCCCGCAAACGGTGGAAATGCCCCAGTACAAGCCGAACGGCGGAAGCGGGGAGGAGTAGGCATGTCGAGATTCGCCCTCCGCTATCCGTTCTTCATCCTCATGGTGTGCCTGTTCATCGCCGTGGTCGGTACGGTGACCGTGGCGCGCATGCCCGTCGATCTGTTTCCCGAGATCAGAATCCCCGTCGTCGTGGTGGCGACGTTTTACCAGCGGCATGCCTCCGGAGCAGATTGAAACCCACATCACGGATCCATTTGAGCGGTTCTTCACGCTGGGCAGCAGCATCGACCACATCGAATCGCGATCCATGACCGGCGTCAGCCTGATCAAGGTCTACTTTCAGCCCGGAACCGATCCGAACGCCGCCGTCACCTCCATCTCCAACCTGGCCATGGCCCAGCTCCGGCGCCTGCCGCCGGGCACGCTGCCGCCTGTCGTGCTGCGGTTCGACGCCTCCAGCCTGCCTGTCTGCTTACGTCACCCTGAAAGGCAAGGGCCTGAACGAGACACAACTGCACGATCTGGGCCAGTACGCGGTGCGTGAGCAGCTTGCCAACGTGCCGGGAGCGTCGATTCCGCCGCCCTTCGGCGGCAAATACCGGCAGATTCAGATCTATGTCGACCCCGTGAAGCTGGAGGCTCATGAACTGAGCCCGATGGATGTGGTGAGGGCCGTGAATCAGGCCAATCAGATCCTGCCTTCGGGCGATGTGCGTATCGGTCCGGAGGACTACAACATCTATGCCGATTCGCAGATGCCGACGCGTGGCCGATATTGACAGGCTTCCTCTGCGATCCGTCGGCAATGGGCAACTTCTGGTCTCCGACGTCGGCTACGCCAAAGACGACTCCGCGATTCAGACCAACATCGTCCGCGTCGACGGCCAGCCCTCCGTCTATCTCCCCATCCTCAAGCAGGGCGGCGACAGCAACACGATCGCCGTGGTGAACGGCATCCGGGAGGACCTCAAACATCTCTTCGATGTTCCCAAGTCGCTAGTTGCCACGGTGATCTTCGACCAGTCCGTCTTCGTCAAGACAGCCATCGCCAATCTGGGCAGCGAGGGCGGCATCGGCGTTGTTCTTACCGCGGTCATGATCCTCATCTTCCTGGGCAACATGCGCGCCACGGTCGCCGTTATGCTGTCGATTCCACTCTCCGCCCTGGCGGCTTTCATGATCCTGAACTCGATGGGGGCGACCATCAACGCCATGGTGCTGGGAGGCCTGGCGCTGGCCTTCTCGCGGTTGATCGACAACTCGGTCGTGGTGCTCGAAAACATCTTTCGCCATCTCGAAATGGGCGAGCCCGCCGACGAGGCCGCCGAAAACGGCGGACGCGAGATGGCGCTCCCTGTCCTGGCCGCAACTTTTACCACCGCCATCGTATTCTTTCCGGTCGTCTTTCTCTACGGAGTCAGCCGGTTTCTGTTCACGGCAATGGCGCTTTCCGTCGTGCTTTCGCTCTTCGCCTCTTATGCCGTGGCCATGACCGTGGTTCCGCTCTTTTGTGCACGCTTCATTCGCAACGTCCATCACGAGGCCGGCCATCATAAAGGCGGCAACCCGTTCCAGATATTTGTGCGCTGGTTCAATCGCCGCTATGACAAGACTCTGATGCACTACGACATCGCGGTGCGCAAAAGCCTTTTGCGGCCCGTGGCGACAATCGCAGGAATCACCGGAGCTTTTCTGCTCAGCCTCTGCCTGTTTCCGCTGCTCGGAACATCCTTCTTTCCGCGCACCGATGCCGGACAGTTCGTCGTCAATGTGAAAGCGCCCAGCGGCACACGGCTTGAAGTCACCAACCAGTACATCGCAAGAGTCGAGCAGGACATTCGCTCCGTGATTCCGCCCAGGGACCTGGGCATGATTGTCTCGAACATCGGCATCACGTCCGGTTTCGAGTCGATCTACACCAGCAATTCCAGCGAAAACACGGCCTTTGTCAACGTGGCTCTAAACAAGGGACACAGCAAGAGCAGCTTCGCCTACATGAACCTGGTACGCGCGAAGCTGCACAGCGATTTGCCAGAGCTCTCCACTTACTTCCAAAGCGGCAGCCTGGTGGATGCGGTGGTGAATCTCGGTCTTCCCGCGCCTATCGACATCCAGGTCGAGGGCAGCAACATGAAGGAGGCCTACGCCACCGCCAGCAATCTTGCCGCGCAAATACGCAAGCTGAACGGCGTGAGCGATGTTCTCATTCCGCAGGACCTCGATTATCCCGGCCTCGAAGTCAATGTGAATCGCGAGATGGCGGGGCGCCTCGGACTGAATTCGAACGAGATTATCGACAACGTGATTACCGCTCTGGACTCGAACGGCATGATCGCTCCGAGCTATTACGTCGACCCGAGGACCGGGAACAATTATCTTGAGACCGTTCAGTTCCCCCTGTCCGACATCAAATCCCTCACCGACCTCAAGCAGATTCCGCTGCGCTCTCCCGACGGAAAAGCGGTGACCAATCTGGGCGCCGTCACCGACATTCGTCCCATCAACACGCCAACAGAAGTGGACCATTACCAGATTGAACGCGTCATCGACGTGTACGTTTCGCCTTCGAGCGAAGACCTGGGCGGATTGGCCAAGCGGGTCGACCACATCGTCGCCAACACCAAAATACCAGAGAATCTCCGCGTCACCCTGCGCGGATCGGTGAACGGCATGAGAAAGTCGTTCGTGAGTTTCGGCGTCGGACTTATTCTGTCAGTCATCCTGGTCTACCTGATCCTGATGGCGCAGTTCGCTTCGTTCAAGGATCCGTTTATCATCCTGCTGGCGATTCCGCCGGGCATCATGGGCGTCATCCTCACTCTGCTCCTCACCAATACAACGCTGAACGTGATGTCGCTGATGGGCGTGATCATGATGACCGGGATCGTGGTGTCAAATTCGATTCTGATCGTCGACGTCACCCGCAACTTGCTCCGGCAAGGGATGCCCATCGACGAAGCCGTATCCATGGCATGCCGGCTCAGGCTGCGTCCCATCTTGATGACTTCCCTGGCCACCATCCTGGGAATGCTGCCCATGGCGTTCACGCTGGAGGAGGGCAGCGAGTTTTACGCGCCACTGGCGCGCGCCGTCATCGGCGGGCTTGGCGTGTCGGTGATTCTGACCATCTTCATCGTGCCGGCCGCTTACCTCATCGTGCATCGCAAACGGGCCGGGCAGACTGAAGGAGAACATGCATGAGTTATGTTTTCAAAAGATCGGCTGCTTTGTTTTTCCTGGCGTCCGCGTGTGCCGCCGCGCAGCAGGCCGGCGGGCCCGCCGCGCAACTGATCTCGGCCCTGGCCCAGGCTTCGGCTTCGCTCGCTCCAACTGTGACCGCGGACCCGTGGATGCCCGGCGGGGCGCAGCAGGAACCCGCGCAGCCTACGGGCCCATCGTTGACCATTGCGCAGGCCGAGCAGATGGCGATCCGTAACAACCCCAACATCAGCGTGGCGCGACTGCTCGTGCTGGCGCAGGCCCAGGTCACGCGCGAAGTGCGTTCCGCTGAGTTACCCTCCGCAACGGCCGACCTGACAGCCGTGGGCGCGCACGATAACAGCCGGATCACTGCCGGATTGCTAAACAATCCCTCCGTTTACGATCGCGCGGCGGGTGGTTTGCGGGTGAGCCAGCTGATCACCGACTTCGGCCGCACGCACAACCTCGTTCTCAGCGCCCAGTCCTCCGCCAAGGCGCAACTGGAAAGCGAGCGCGCTACGGAGCTCGACATTACGTTGACCGTCGATCAGGCCTTTTATCAGGCGCTCACCGCGCAGGCGGTGCTCAAGGTGGCCCAGGAAACCGTCGCCCAGCGCCAGGCCACTGTGGACCAGGTCGGCGCTCTTACCAAAGCGAAGATCCGCTCCGACCTGGACCTCAGCTTCGCCAATGTGCAGCTCTCCCAGGCCAAGCTGCTGCTGCTTGACGCGCAGAACAGCCAGCAATCCGCCATGGCCGCACTGAACAACGTGCTCGGCTCGGAGCAGAATCAGCAATACAACCTTCTCGACGAAACCAACGGCAACCCGCCGCCAGCTCCCGATGACGCCGAAGCGCTAGTGCGGACAGCATTCGGAGCGCGCCCTGACCTGGCGGCCCAGAATGACAAGTTCATCGCCGCCCGCCAATTCAGCACCGCGCAGCGCGATCTTGTGGATGCCGACCGTCTCCGCAATCGCTGCCGTCGGCGGCACGCCGGTGCGCGCCGACCAGATTCAGTCATCGTGGTACGGCGCCGCGGGGGCCAACATCAGCATTCCCGTCTTCAACGGCTTTCTCTACAACGCCGAAGCCAAGGAAGCCAAACTGCGCGCTCAAGCAGCCCAGGAGGATGTGCGTAATCTGCGCGACGTGATCGCGCGCGACGTGCGCACTGCAGTGCTGAATGCGCAAACCGCTTACCAGCGCATCGCGGTCACCCAGGAGTTGCTCGACCAGGCAAACTTCGCGCTCGATCTAGCTTCCGCGCGCTACAAGATCGGCTTGAGCGGCATCGTCGAGATCAGCGAGGCGCAACTGAATCAGACCCAGGCCGAAATCGCCAACACCAACGCCCGCTACGCTTATCAGACGGCGCTGGCGGTGGTTCGCTATGAGGTTGGGCAGTGAAAAGACAGTTGTCAGCGATCAGGAGATGCGCACGCTCTTGCCGCGCGAAAGCACCGCGGCCTTGCGCCGGTCTTTCGATGCGTGGTCGATCTTCTTCCAGAAGCCGATAAAATAATCCGTTGCCGAGATGATGGAGACCAGCACAGTAAAGTAGATGGCGGCCACCGCGTACCACTTCAACGGAATCACGACCATGCCGACCTGCCAGTGGTCCCAGCGGTGAGCCAGAATGGCGGATACCACGGAAACAATTTGCGTCACGGTCTTCAGCTTCCCCAGATCGCTGGCTGTGATGGTGAACCCTTCAGACGAAGCAATCGATCGCAGCCCGGAGATCAAAAACTCGCGGCCAATAATCACCACTACGATCCACACCTTGACCACTTGCGGAATGTAGGCTACCAGAGCCACGAACGCTGAAGTCACCATGATCTTGTCGGCGAGCGGATCGAGCAGCATGCCCATGGTCGTGATCTGGCCGCGCTTGCGGGCAAGATACCCGTCCAGGCCGTCAGTAATCGACGCCAGGACAAAGAGAATCGACGCCAGAATCTCCTGCGCTCCGCCCGTCCCGCGCCAGGGAAAGTGCGGCGACAGGATCCACAGGAACAGCGGGATCATGATGATCCGCGACATCGTGATGGAGTTCGGAAGATTCACGACGGATGTGCCACACTCTCGCGTCTCTGGTGACTTGGCTCCATTATTGCACTGACGCAAATTCTTCGCTTCCGGCCTCCGCCGGGCAGGCGCAGAACCCGGTTCAGCAAGTGAAACGAGGCAATTGCACAGGTCCGGAGGCTATGGTAGGTTGATATAGGACCAAATTGGTCGTAGTTTACCGATTCTCCCGAAACACTGCATTGCTTTCTGCGGTTTGGGCGTCTCTACCGCGCCGCGCATGCAGTCGCGCCGACTGCGGCTCATAGGCAACCAAGCGGCGGCCCTGGCGAACGTCTTTTGGCGAAGCATCACCAGGGCCGCTCAACCGGCAACCCGTGAGCTGACGGTTTCCTTAGGATAGCGGAAACCTCGGCCACCATTCCATCCCGGAGAGGAGTTTGATGGCTCAGTCTTCGCAGCCCCTTTTGGAATTACGAAAGCGTAGGGCGGCCTGGCCCCCGCACCCGGCGCCGCCTCCACCGGACCTCGCCTTCATCCCCTGCTCATGCGATTCCCGCTTCCTCAGGGGCTGGCTCTGCTGTTTTTCCTGCTGCTCTCGACCGCACCAAGCACAACGGCCCGCGCGCAGGAACCTCCCTATTTCGTCACCTACTCCGAGGTCCTGGAGGAGCCGGGCAATCTTGAGGTTGCGCAAAAGGGCACGACGGGCTCCCCGAAGGACTCAAACGGCTTCTACAGCGCCACGCTGGAGCTGGAGTACGGCGCCAAAGCCTGGTGGACCACCGAGCTCTACCTGCAGGGCCAGGCAACCGCGAACGACTCCACCATCTTCACCGGATTCCGTTGGGAGAATCGCTTTCGCGTGCTGCCAACCGAACACTGGATCAATCCGGTTCTTTACCTGGAATACGAGGACGTGAACGGAGCCGACAAGAGCGTTCTCGAGGTCACCGGGCACGACAGCATCGCTGGTTTTCAAGGGAGAAACGCTGACAGCCGCGGCGACATCTCGCGCACCATGGAGGGAAAGCTGATTCTGTCGAGCAATCCGAAAGGCTGGAACATCTCAGAGAACTGGATCGCGGAAAAGAACATGATGGGCGGGGCCTGGGAGTTCGGCTATGCCGTCGGCGCCAGCCGGCCGCTCGCGCTGGCCGCGGCAAGCCGCAGCTGCACGTTCTGCCGCCAGAACTTCTCGGCCGGCGCCGAGATCTACGGGGGGCTGGCAACGGTACACGATTTTGGTTTCAGCGACACTTCGCAGTACGCGGGCCCGACGGTCTGCAATTCGATGTGCCGCACGGGCCAACGCTCTTCTTCTCTCCGCAATTCGGGCTTAGCAGCAACAGCGCGGGCGTTTTGTGGCGCCTCAAGATCTCTTACGAGATCCAGCAGTTCCGCGACCTCTTCAGCAGAAAGGAGGCGCGATGAGACATCGCGAAAGCCTTGTGGCTGATCCTCTTCCTGCTTTCGATCTCCACGGCGGCTTTGATCGGCGCCGACGGCGCATGGCTGCGCAAGGTGCCGCAAGCCGACCGGCAGCGCGTCAATCCCTACGCGGGCAATCCCGAGGCGATCGCCGCCGGCAAGCTGCTCTTTCAAGAAAACTGCGCCAAGTGCCACGGCAGCGATGCGGAAGGGCGGCGAAGCCGTCCCAGTTTGCACAGCGAGCGCGTGGCAACCGCCACCGATGGCGAATTGGCTTGGCTGCTGCGCAACGGCAGCCTTGCTAAGGGAATGCCATCCTGGAGTTCGCTCCCCGAGCCCGAACGATGGCAGCTCATCGCGTTCCTGCGCAGCCTTCCTCGCGACGGCCCGCCTGCGGCTGCCGCCAGCCATCCATAACGAAACCCGCTGCGCGCGTTCTACTTTGCGAGCGTGCGCCGTGGCCAGCGGAGACGACGCGATCAGGTAATCGGCTTCGTCGCTGTCGATCGGCTCCAAGTTCCAGGCAGCTCGCAGATGACTGCGGACATCACCAGCCGTGTGCGGAAGAAGTAACTCTTCCCTGCTTCGGCCGGAAAGTGCGCGAGCTCCACGCGCTGGTCCACGAAGGACGACTGCAGCGGCTGTGCAAACATGGTGTTCGCCCGGTGCAACCGCGACGGCGAACCAGGAGTCGCCGTGCCCGGCGCCCACCCAGGAGCCGTCCACGGCGTACTTTGGTCGTCGGATACCCGATCGTCAGTTGTTCAAACGCGATTCCGGCGTCGTGGATGAAATAGACCAGCGCCTTTCCGGTCTCGGGCGGCATGGGACCTGTGCTGAGCTGCGATCCAGGCTGACCTTGTAGCTCACGCTGCAGGCCCGCAACTCGACGCCAGCCGGTTCTGGCTCGGATGCTGGCCGAAGCGGATTTTCTGTTGCGAAAAACGAGGACAGGAAAACGAAAGCATAGGCAACAAATAACTAGCAAGGCTTTCATGGTCTTGCTCCATACGGGCTAATGCCCAGCAAACTAGATGCAGACCCGGCGAGTTTGGTTGCGCGCGGAAAAGAAATGGCGGGAAGAAGCTCTGCGCTTTCCCCGCCACGTTTGCCCGTCGCGCTCGATGCGTTACGCGTAGATCCCGCGCTGCTTCATGGTGAACGCCACTCGATCAATCGCCAGCATGTACGCGGCGATGCGATTGTTCACGTCGTGCGCCTCGGCATAGCGCACCACGTCTTCAAAGCTGTCGCGCAGGATGGTCTCGAGCTGCTCGTTCACCTGCGCTTCTTTCCAGAAGTACCCCTGCCGGTCCTGCACCCACTCAAAGTAGCTGGCCGTCACGCCGCCGGCGTTGGCCAGGATGTCGGGCACAATGAAGACCCGTCTTCTCGGACAGGATCTCATCGGCCACGGCCGTAGTTGGGCCGTTTGCGCCCTCCACAACGATGCGCGCCCTCACTTTGTCGGCGTTCCTGCTGGTAATCACGTTCTCCGTGGCTGCGGGGATCAGAATCTCGCACTCCGATAGCAGCAGCTCCTCGCTGGGCGTGGCCTCGGCGCCGCGGAACCCGAGAATCGTGTTGTTGCGGTACTTGTACTCCAGCAGTTGATGAATATCGATGCCGGCCGAGTTGTACAGGCCGCCATCGCGCTCGGCGATGCCGATGATCTTGTAGCCCCGCTCCTGCATCAGCCGCGCGGCATTCGAGCCCACGTTGCCGAATCCCTGGATCACCACCCGGCAGCCTTCAATCGGAAGACTCAGGTAGCGCAGGCTCTCGTTGCACACCACCATCACGCCGCGTCCCGTGGCCTCGATGCGCCCTTGCGAGCCGCCGATGTTCAGCGGCTTGCCCGTTACCACGCTGGTCACCGTCTGCCGCATGTGCATGGAGTAGGTGTCCATGATCCATGCCATGGTCTGCTCGTTGGTGTTCACATCCGGCGCGGGAACATCCTTCTCCGGCCCGATGAACTCGATGATTTCGGACGTGTAGCGCCGCGTCATGCGCTCCAGCTCGCTGCGGCTCATCGTCTTGGGATCGCAGATGACGCCGCCCTTGGCTCCGCCAAAGGGAATATTGACCACCGCGCACTTCCACGTCATCCAGCTGGCCAGCGCGCGCACCTCGTCCAGGGTCACGTCCGGCGAATACCGGATGCCGCCCTTGCACGGGCCGCGCGCCATCGAGTGTTGTACGCGGAACCCGGTGAACACATCGATCATGCCGTTGTCGAGGGTCACGGGAAAGTGGACGATCACTTCGCGCGACGGCGAGCGCAGCACCTTCCACAGGCCCTCATCGAGATTCAGTTTGCGCGCGGCAAAATCGAAGCGCGCGCTTTGCGCCTCCCAGGGATTGATTTCCTGGTCCAACGTCACATTGGTAGATCCGGTTGACATATCTCGTCTCCATCTCCTGCCGCATCCCGGCCGTGCGAATTCGGATGCGGATTCCGTTTCTCTAGCATATCGGCGCGGCGGCGATTCTCCCAGTCTGTTCCTGGCCCTCTTGCCATCCGGCGCGGCTCCGATTTCCTCCGCGCCGGCAGCGTTCGGCTCACGCCGAATCGCTCGCGAGCCCAAACCTCAGTGAGTCTAGGCCACCGCAGGTTTCTCGTCAAGCCGCGCAGCTCACCGCAGTGCCTCAGTGCGGATTCCGCTCGCAAAGGCTGGACCAGGAAACCCGCCGCACGGGCTCGGTTCCAGTTCGCGCCACGCTGGATCGCGATTGCTTGACATGTGTGGCACATGCAACTATGCTCATAACATGGCAAAGATGATTCAAGTGCGAAATGTCCCCGAGGCCCTTCACCGCACTCTCAAAGTGAGAGCCGCGACGTTGGGAATGTCTCTTTCCGATTATTTGCTCGGGGAGTTCCGGGAAATCGCCGAGCGTCCCACTCTCGCTGAGTTCCGCGAGCGTTTGCATTCGCGCAAACCGCTCTCATCCGCCCTCGACACTCCGGCCCTTTTGCGCGAGGCGCGCGCGGAACGATGATTGTCCTTGACGCCTCGGCGGCAATCGACTGGCTGCTCCAAACTCCTGCCGGAAAGCGTATCGAGCACCGGATTTTTGTCCGCAGGGAGTCCCTGCATACCGTGCATCTGCTCGATGTGGAATTCGCGCACGTTCTTCGGCGTCTTGTGCGCGACGGAGCCCTGGCGAGCAGGCGCGCCGAGGAGGCAATCGAGGACTTGGGCGCTCTGAGCATTACCCGCTATCCACCGGGACCACTGCTCAGGCGCATCTGGCGGCTCAGACAAAATCTGAGCGCATACGATGCAGCGTACATCGCGCTTGCAGAAGCGTTAAACGCCCCTTTGATCACACGGGATCGGCGCATTGCCGCGGCGCCAGGTCATCGGGCCCAGGTTGAGGTTTTTTGAGCGCTCGGACCTCGGCCGCGCCGCGGTTACTGCGGCGCCCACCGCGCACCAGCAGTTACACTGAGACCGTGAAAGCGACTTCCCACTCCGCCCCAGCCCAGCCGCAAGGAGTTCCTGGCCCTCGCCCGGACGCACACGCTCGTGCCCGTTTGCCGCACCCTGCTGGCCGACCTGGAAACACCGGTCTCGGCCTTTCTGCGCGCGGCATGGCCGGAGCGCGAGTGCTTTCTCCTGGAATCGGTGGAGGGCGGCGAGCAGGTGGGCCGTTACACCTTCATCGGGCTCACGCCCTTCAAGCGCATCGTGGCGCGCGGACGCGAAATTGCCATCACCGAGGGCCGCAAGACTACCCGCATTCAGGGCGACATCTTTGCCGTGCTGCGCGAGCGCTCAGCGGGCACAAACCGGCGCGGCTGCCGGGGCTGCCCCCATTCACTGCCGGCGCGGTTGGCTTCTTTGCTTACGACGCCGTCCGCCAGATCGAGCGGCTGCCCGTGCTTGCAAAAGACGAACTCGCGCGTCCCCGACGCATGCCTGCTCTTCTTCGACGAGGTGCTGGCCTTCGATCATGTGCGCAAGGAGATCATGCTCGTGGTCACGGCGGATGTGTCGAAGGGCGCCGCCGCTGCAGCTTACGATCGCGCCGTCAAGCGTCTCGACCGGCTGGAAAAGCGTCTCGCCCAGCCGCTGCCGGACCTCGACCGCCGCAAGCCGCGAGAACCACGGGCAAACTCAAGGTCAAGCACCGCACCGCGAAGAAAGATTTCCTGGCCGCGGTCGCGCGCACCAAGGAGTACATCCGCGCCGGCGACGCCTTTCAAGTGGTTGTCTCGCAGCGCTTCGACGTGGAGCCCGGCGTCGACAGCTTCCAGGTGTATCGCGCGCTGCGCACGGTCAACCCCAGCCCCTACATGTTCTTCCTGCGCTTTGCGCCGGAAGGGCCGCTGGGCGCGGCGGCGGCGTCGCAGCCGAAAATCTCCTCCAAAAAATCAAAAGGTTCGGAGAACCCGCCGCCTCTGGAACTGGCCGGCTCATCGCCGGAGCTGCTGGTGCGCGTCCACCAGGGCAAGGTGGAGTACCGGCCCATCGCGGGCACGCGCCGCCGCGGCGCCACCGAGGCCGAAGACCAGGCGCTCGCCGAAGAGATGCTGCACGACGAGAAAGAGCGCGCCGAGCACGTGATGCTTGTCGATCTGGGCCGCAACGATGTGGGCCGCGTGAGCCGCTTCGGCAGCGTCAAGGTCGACCGGCTGATGTTCGTCGAGCGCTACTCGCACGTCATGCACATCGTGAGCTCCATTGAAGGCCGGCTGCGGCCGGAGCTCACCGCCGTCGATGCGCTCCGCGCCTGCTTCCCTGCCGGCACGCTCTCCGGCGCGCCCAAAGTCCGCGCCATGGAGATCATTGAGGAGCTTGAGCCCGCGCGGCGCGGCACTTACGGCGGCGCGGTTCTCTACGCCGATTTCTCCGGCAATCTCGACTCCTGCATCGCCATCCGCTCCATGCTGGCCGTCGGCGGCAAAGGCTACGTGCAGGCCGGCGCGGGCATCGTCGCCGACTCCGTGCCCGAGCTCGAGCACCAGGAGTCGATCAATAAGGCGCAGGCCGTCATCCGCGCCATCGAGCGCGCGCGGGAGATGTAGCATGAACAAGGGAAAAACACTCCGATTTGGACGTCAGCCGCGCGAATTAGCTGGAGAATCCGCCCAAGCTCTGTGCCAGCAAGCGTGGTACCCACCGCGCCGTGGACCTCTGCCAACATCTCACGAAGCGAGATTGATCGCGAATTGGATTTTTCGCCATCGCTTTGCGAAAGGGCGGATAACTGGCCCAAAGCTTGGGGTCTCCTACGAGCTTTGTTACAGCGGTGACGTACGTGAAGTCTCTGTGCCGCGTCTCCCTCTCAATGGCGTCGAAAACCCCTCTGACCACTTTGGGCTGGTCAATTCCCGAAAGCCCTTCGATGCCTCTCTGCCAGAGACTTCGTTATTCTCTTTGATCTCAGTCAGCTTGCTGGAAACATGGAGGCCCGCATGCCAGCTATTACAGCTCACTGCCGAATCACGGGCTGCACCACGAGTCGCGGATGATAACCAGAACGTCGATGTCGCTATGGTTAGAATGGAGCTTGACATTGAACTGAGGATGACTTTTTCTCGGTAGAAACTTGATATTGTGCCGCACAAAATATCCCCGGTGGATCAGGAAATCTTCCACAAGCTGCTCAAGGATGTCTTCCTTCGTGGCCATACACAAAACGCTCCATCGCACTTCGCGAAAATTATTCGGAATTCATAATATAGTGCTTTTAGAGGTGCAGGCGCGGTCCTCCTCTCAGAACCGCTAATCTGCTCGTTACCAGCGGCAGAGAGCTCTAGTCTTCACTCCGCGCCGAAGATGCGCTTGAAGAATCGCCCGATCCTGCGGAAGAATCCGGGCTTCTTCTGCGCGCCCGGCGCTTGCGCAGCCGAAGTTGCCGGCGTCGTTGCAACCGGCGAAGCGGCAGGTTGTGGAATCGCGACCGTCTGCGGCGCATGTTCGCTGCTCTTGTAAACCAGGGTTGTCGCCGGCGGGCCGGTTCCGCGGTTTGATTTGCGGCGGCAGGGGGCGGCGGCTGATGGGCGCCAGACCCTCGCTCTGCGCCAGCGGAAACTCGTTCGGCCTCGGACTGCGGCCGGCGGCGGGCAGCCGCACGGTTCCTTTTCCTGGTCCACCACCTTCGCAGGCTGCCGTGCTGGAACATCACGCGCTGTCCCGGCTGCACGCGATAGAGGCCGCCCTCGAAGACGCTGGTCACCACCACGTAGGGCGCGTTCGCGCCGGCGTTATCCACGCAGGTGTCGCCATGCTCGCCCAGCCGCACCTTGACGTCCGCCGCGTTCGGCCCGCCGATCAGGATGCGGAAGTACGGCGTGAGCAGCATGTCGGCATTGTGCTCGCGCGCGGTGCTCGCGGCAAAGCTCATCTCCACCGCGCCGTGATCGAGCGCAATCAGCAGGCCGGGAACTTCGCCCGCCGGGGCGCTGGAGTCGGCTGCAAGCTTGACGGTGCTCGACGCGCAGACGTGCAGCGTTCCGCGATACGGCAGCGTCACCTGGGCTGTTCGCAGCGCCCGCGGTGATGCTGCCGCTGCCGGTGATGATACGCCCTGCCGTTCCACGCCTGCAGCGGACCCGCCACCGAGAGCGCGGCGCCGGGAATGGACTTGTCGAGCGGAACGATGGCGACGGGCGGCGCACTGAATGCCGGAGCCTGGCCTGCTCAGTGCGGCTGCGGATGCGCGGCAGCGCTTGCTGCCGCGGGCACAGCTTGCGGGCAGCCGGCGGCGATCTGCGACGGCGATTGCGGCGTCGCCACGCGGCGCCTGAGCGCGGTAGCGCCGCATGCTGGCAACAAAGGCCGCGCAAACGGCCAGCACGCAGACCAGTCGCAACGCCCGCGCAGCAATATCGCGCGCGAGCGAGTGCGTGGTGTTCGGCGCGGCGTGCATCGGCTACATGTCCAGGAAGTTGCGGATCATCTGGTGGCCGCCCTCGGTGAGCACGCTCTCGGGATGGAACTGCACGCCCTCGATGGGCAAGCTGCGATGCCGCAGGCCCATGATGACCGAGCCCTGTGCCGTCCGCCTTCGGGCGTGTCGCGCCGTGACGGCAAGTTCGGCCGGCAGCGACTTCTGCTGCCACGATCAGCGAGTGGTAGCGCGTGCAGGTGAGCGGCGTGGGCAGTCCGGCAAAGATGCCTTTGCCGTCGTGCTCTACCGCGCTGGTTTTGCCGTGCATCAGCGTCTGCGCGCGGACCACCTTGCCGCCAAAGGCTTCGCCGATGGCCTGGTGGCCCAGGCAGACGCCCAGAATCGGCGCTTTCCCCGCCATGTGGCGGATGAGCGGCACCAGAATCCCGGCCTCGTGCGGCGTGCACGGGCCCGGCGAGAGCAGAATCCGCTCCGGCTTCATGGCCTCGACCTCTTCCGGCGTCACCTCGTCGTTGCGGCGCACCACGACCTCCGCGCCCAGTTCGCCCAGGTACTGGACGAGGTTGTAGGTGAACGAGTCGTAGTTGTCGAGAACAAAGACCATGGTGAATTCCAGTGTAGCGCGCCGCGCGAGCAATGGCCAGCCGCAGTGAACGCTCTGACATGCGGATCCGTGCTGCAGCTGGACTCGCCAGTTGCGCCGCTCGCAGCGCATCTGCAAAACTGGCATGGTTCGCAACCATGGTTCTTCATTTCCTCATTCAAGGCCGAGTGCAGGGAGTGGGCTTCCGCTGGTTTGTGCAGCGCGAGGCCAGCGAGCTCGAACTGCGCGGCTGGGTGCGCAACACCGAAGACGGCGACGTGGAAGTGGTGGCGGCGGGCGAGCCCGCCGATCTCGCCGAACTGCGCGCCAGCCTGCGCCGCGGCCCGCGCGGCGCCCGCGTCGACCGCCTCGTCGAGCACACTCTGACCGAAAGCGAAGCCGAAGGCCTCAACTCGTTCCGGATCGATGGCGCGTGGTGAAAGACAGGACAGGTAGTGAGTGTCGAGTGCGTGAGTTCGTGGTTCAGCACCTCGATCGCTCTCAGCACTGCACACTCCACTCGTTCACACTCGCGCCTGATCCCTGCCTCAGCGATAGACTGACACTGATCACTGACAACTGATCACTGACAACTGGAGTCTGAAGCACTGCCATGCCGGAAGCAATCAAGCCCGTCAACGTGGAGGACCTGAAGAAGCTGGTGCGCACCGTGCCGGATTTTCCCAAGCCGGGGATTCTCTTTTACGACATCACCACGCTGCTCAAGGACAAGACCGGCTTCGCGCAGCTGATTGACGCGCTGGCCGCGCATTACATCGAGCGCAAGATCGACCTGGTGCTGGGCATCGAGGCGCGCGGATTCATCTTCGGGCCGGCGCTGGCCTACCGGCTGAACGCCGGCTTTGTTCCCGTGCGCAAGCCGCGCAAACTGCCCGCTCCGGTGGCGCGCGTCACCTACGACCTCGAATACGGCTCCGACACGCTGGAGATTCACATGGACGCCATCGCGCCCGGGCAGAGCGTGGTGCTGGTGGACGATCTGCTGGCCACCGGCGGCACCATGGAGGCCACGGTCAAGCTGGTGAAGCAGCTGGGCGGCGAGATCGCCGGGCTGGGCTTTGCCGTGGAGCTCGACTTCCTGAAGGGCCGCGACCGCTTCAAGGAGTACGACGTCTTCAGCCTGCTGCACTACGACGAGTAGGCCGCGGCCGATCGCAGCGGCGTCACGTTCGGCAGATCCGCTTTACATGACGCGTCTTCCGGCGCGTCTTCCGATGCTTCGGTTCCGCGCTGCGTTCGCCTGCCGGTCTCCTCCTGGAACATCTGCGCATCGGCAAAGCGGTAGCCGACATAGACATCGGTCAGCAGGTAGAGCGGATTCGACGGATCGTCTTCAATCTTCTTGCGCAACTGGCGGACGAAGGTGCGCAGATACTCCACCTCTTCGCGGCAATCGGCGCCCCACACCGCGGTCAGCAGCTTGGCGTAGGTCACCACGCGTCCCGCGCGGCTCATCAGGCAGTACAGAATGTCGAACTCCTTGCGCGTGAGCTGCACCGGCGCGCCGCGCTTGGTCACCAGGCGCTTCACCGGCTCCAGGCGAATTTCGCCGATCTCGATGGGCGCATCCTCAGGCCGGGCCGGAGCGCGCACGCGGCGCACCGCGGAGCGGATGCGCGCAATCAGCTCCCGCGTGCTGAACGGCTTGGTCACGTAGTCGTCGGCGCCCATGTCCAGCGCCTCCACTTTGTCCTCTTCCTCGTCGCGCACGGTGAGCATCAGCACCGGCAGGCGCGGCGCAAAGGCTGCGAATGCGCCGCAGCGTTTCAATGCCGCCGATGCCCGGCATATTGATGTCGAGAAGCACAACATCGTAGGCGCCGCGCGCAGCGCCTGCAGCGCCTCTTCGCCGCGCGAGGCCTCGGCCACCTGAAATCCGAGCTCCACCAGCGGCGGCCGCAGCGCCCGGCGGATGGCCGGCTCGTCGTCGACCACGAGAATGCGGATCGCTGGCTGCATCATCACGAGCTCTCCTTCTCCGTTGTAAGCGGAATGGCGGCAAAGAACGTAGTGCCTTCCTCTTCATCGCTGGTCACCCACACGTAGCCGCCATGAATCTGCGCGGCCCGCTTGGCCACCGAAAGGCCGATTCCCGTGCCCGGAGCGCGGTTGGCATAAGTCGAGGAGCGATAGTAGCGGTCGAAGATGCGCTCGCGGTCCGCCATGGGAATCACCGGCCCGAAGCTGTGCACGGAAAAGATCGCCTCCGCGTCCGGCAACCAGCACGCGGATGGTGATGGTGGTGCCGAAGTTGGAGTACTTGCATGCGTTGTCAATGTACTGGGTCAGCAGCATGACCATCAACTGCCGGTCGCAGCTCAGCACCAGGTTCTCGTCTTCGATCTCGATGGCGACCTTCATGCTGGCCAGCCGGTCTTTCAGGCTGGCCAGCACCTCTTCAATCAGCGTGCCCACGCTCACCGGCTCGACGTGAATGGCAACTTCGCCGCGCATCCAGGCGCGCAGTGGTCAGCAGGCGCGTGGTCAGCTCGCCCAGCAGGCCGGTCTGCTCGTCGATCAGCGCCACCAGCTCCGCCTGTCCCGGCGAAAGACGGCCCATCTCGCTCAAGTCCCGTCGAGGCCGCGCGAATGGCCGTCAGCGGAGTCTTGTACGCGTGGGCCAGGCTGTCGAGCACCGTGGCGCGCAGCTGCTCGGTGCGCCGCTCGGTCTCGATGCGGCTCTCGTTGGCGAAGGCGCGATAGCGGTCGAAGGTGATGGCGATCAGCGAAGCGATGGCGTTGTTGGTCAGCGGGCTGGTTTCGCCGCGCACCACCAGGCTGCCGACCGGCACCGTTCCCAGCCGCACCACGCGGCGGCCGATCCCGGTCTCCGGATCGTCGTCCGAGGTTTCAAAGTAGTAGACGTTCTGCGCCATCTCCTGCGGGTCCACGTTCCAGAATCCCGCCTGATAGACATCGTGCAGATCGGCATCGAAGACCGCGACGGCTTCAAGGTCGAAGATCTCATGCACCAGCTCGGCCAGTTGCGGCCCCGGTTCCACGTGCAGATTCATCTGCAGGGTCCGCCGCGTGAACTCGTAGAGGTCGTCCATCTGCCCGCCGCGCGACTCGGCCTCCCGGGCGTGATCGGTCACGCGCGCCGAGAGCCGGCTCACGGTAAGCGCCACCAGCACAAAGACCAGCAAGGTGACCGAATTGGCCGGATTGGCCGCCATGGCCAGCTCCGATTGCCGCGCGGTGAACCAGCTCTGCGCCACCACCGCCGAAAGCGAGACAATCACCGCCTGCCAGAATCCGCACAGCAGCGCCGTGGGAACCACAATCAGCAGATAAAGCAGCGCGGCCACCGGAAGCAGCCAGCTCGACCAATGCGCCAGCGCCGCCACCAGAATGACTGCCACCACTCCCAGCGCGCACTCCAGCGTGAACAGGAGCAGCCGCAAGCCGGAGCCACGCGAGCGCCCAAAGCGAAAGACCGAACGCGCTGGATAGCTCTGAGACAACCGGGTACTCACCTTCCACTTTCGAAATCGCTGCGGAAACCCGTCTCACGCGGAGATAGAAAAATCGGAAAGCACAGCCGCCTGCACCACGCCCTTCTACTTCCGAGGGATCGATCCCGGCTCAACGCGGAATTGCCCACAGTTCGCAGGGTCTGAGCAAGGAAAAGAAAAGTTTATCAGGTTCTTCACAGTTCTTTCCCGGCCGCGCGCCCAGGGGCTGTCGCTGCGCCAAATGCGCCAAACATCTCCATCCAAGCGAAGTATTCGCCCTTCGCCCTGCCGCCGGGCCAGAGTTCTTTCTTGAATCCTCATGCCTTCCTGATGCGTTCCTCATATCTTCTTTATGCTTCATTTGCATTACTGGTGGTAGCTCGTTTCACTCAATCTACGGCGCCCATCGCAACACTGCGCGATTGCCGGCCTTCATCGCTGGCAATCTGAGCCTCACGTGCGCGCATCGCCGCGCAGCAGCCGACTACCGGCGCCCCAAGTCCTGCAGTGGGCATGCGCCAAAGTCTCTCAGCAGCTGATCTATCTCGTGTCATTCACAAATCTTTCTTGGAGGTAACGTGTCGATGTATTCGAACGCTAAGTGTCATCCTTCGATCGATTGCCGGAGCTGCGATGGCAATCGCGCTCATGGCTGGTGCGCAAACACCCGCTGCCCCGCCTGCGGCCTCGTCTTCCGCGACGCCTGCGCAGCAGCCCAGCGCCTGCGGCGCAAGCTCCCGCCGCTCCTGCCGCCGCACCCACATGGAGCGTTGGCCCGATGGATCTGAGCGGATTCATCGACGGCTACTACAGCTTCAATTTCAACCGCCCCAACACCACGGACGGCTACGACCAGATCAACCAGCTTTACAACTTCAACGACAAGACGGATCAGTTCGAGCTGAGCGCGGCCAAGCTCACGCTGAACCACGATCCCGATCCGATCGGCGCGCACGTCGACTTCATCTACGGCCGCACCAACGACCTGATCAACAACGCTACGGCAAACACGACGACGACCACCTTTGTCGCCTCGCAGCTTCCCTACCTCGAGCAGGCATATCCTCAGCCTGAAGCCGCCCAAGGCCAAGGGCTTTGAACTGGACTTCGGCAAATTCGTCACCTCGGCCGGAGCTGAAGTCATCGAGGCCAAGGACAACTGGAACTACTCGCGTTCGCTGCTGTTTGTGAACGCGATTCCCTACTGGCACTTCGGCGCCCGCACCTCGATGCCCGTTTCGAAGACCGAAACCATCGGCTTCCAGTTGTTCAACGGCTGGAACAACGTCTCCAAGAGCAACGGCGGCGTCATCCGGCGCGTTTACCAGCGCCTACGTCAAGCCCAAGGCACACCTGGGACCTGAACTATCTCGTCGGTCCTGAGAACGCCAACACGACCAGCGGACTGCGCAACCTGATCGACACCACGCTGCTGCTGACGCCGCCCGGAAAATTCAACGCGTACATCAACTTCGATTACGGCCAGAATCAGGACGCCATTGTGACGACAGCGGTGAGTCCGCAACGCGGCGACAACACTGTTGCATGACTGGTAGGGCATGGCGGGCGCAGTCCACGACCAGGCGAACGGCGAAGAACGCCATTGCCGTGCGCGGTGAATACTTCAACGATCCAGACGGCTTTCAGACCGGCACGCGCCCAGCACACGTTACGAAGGCACCTTCACCTATGAGTACAAGTGGGTGGAAGGCGTGCTCATGCGGGTCGAGTACCGCTGCGACGCTTCCAACGTGCAGTACTTCAACAAGCTGGCGAGTCAATCGACCGACCAGCAGCAGACGCTGACCGTGGCCTTCATCGCCTTCTTCGGGCCGAAGCGCTGAAGACGTTGCCGGTTCCTCATTTCATCCTCATGGGACTTTATTTGGTCCTCATGGACTGACGGATAGACTCGCACTCACCGCAAACTAAACCGGGACCGGCCCAAGCCGAACCAGGCTGACCGGCAGGTCCCGCAGCAAGCAGCTCCGGTGCCCGCAAGGATGCCCGGCACAGATGAGCCCGCCGTCAACAGTGTTTGAGAATTCCCCGGGGGTCAGCCGCCGGGAGCCGCCAAACGAAACTCAAACTCTCAGGAGAATGCTCATGGCAGATCAGAAAGCACCTCAGATGCAGGCCACGCTGGGCCTTACCGGGCTGACCGCAAACGCAATGGCGCTCATCGCCCCCGGCGCCTTCCTCTGGCTCACCTTCTTCATCCAGGCCACCACGGGCGTTGCCGGCCAGCCATCCACCGCTCCCGCCATGTGGCTGGGCATCTTCGTCTCCCTGCTGCTCTGCCTGGCCACCGCCGTCGTCCTACGCCGAGATCTCCAAGCTCTATCCCGGCACCGGCTCCAGCTACTACTACGCCGAGCAGGCCATGCTCTCCAAAGACAAGGCCTTCAAATACGCCCGCATCGCCAAGTTCATCGTCGGCTGGGGCTCGCACCTCTACTACTGGGTCTATCCCGGCGTGATGGTGGCCGTCACCGGCGTCTTCGTCGGCTACGTGGTCGGCTTCCTCTATCCCAACTTCATGAGCGGCTCCAACCCCGGCCCGCTCTTCATGGCACTGGTCGCGGTGGTCTTCTCCTTCTTCGTCGCCTGGATCGCCTCCAAGGGCGCCGGCGCCTCCACGGCCGTCAACATCGCCATCAACGTCGATTCAGATCTCCGCGCTGGTCGTCTTCAGCGTTCTGGCGCTCGGCTATCGCGCCAACCATCCGGCAGGCGCGCCCGCCTTCCAGTACGACGGCCAGACGCTGGCCACCTACACCTACCAGTTCGCCACCAATCCCAAAGACGGCTCCATCATGCGCGATGCCAGCGGCAATCCGCTGCCGCTGCTCGACGCGGCCGGCAAGCCCGTTCCCTTCACCATCAGCTATCCGACCACCGACTCCACCGGCAACTTCCTCACCCATCCCAACGCCGCTTCGGTCGTCGGCGTTCACAAATTCAGCTGGATGTTCATTCAGGCCACGGTCGCCATTCTCATTCTGGTCGGCTTCGAATCGGTCACCTCGATGGGAGGCGAGGCAAAAAATCCAACCAAGCATATTCCCATCGCCGTCATCGCGTCGCTGCTGATTCAGGGCCTGTTCTGTTACCTGTTTGAGTATTTCTGCGCCAACTACTTCCTCAACTCGGGGTATACCATGCAAAGCGCGGCCAGCTCGGCCGCGCCCATCGGCGACATGATGATCATTGTCGGCGATCAACTGCTGGGCCAGGGCCACGGCAGGTACTTCATGCTGGCCGAAGCCTTCACCGTCTTCCTCGCGCTCATCGGCACCACGCTGAGCTGCATGAACACCGGCGCCCGCGTCACCTACGCCATGGGCAAGGACGACGAGGTTCCCGAGCACTTCGGCATGCTGCACGCCGAGTCGCTCTCACCGCGCAAGGCCATCTGGACGCTGGCCGTGATCTCCGCCGTCATCGGCGTCATCGCCGTCTCGCTGGTCTTCGGCGATGCCGGCGCGCCCACCGATGCCACCATCGCCGCGCTGCCGCACGGCATCTTCTCCAGCTTCGGCTACCCCACGCACGACAAGCTGGCCGCGCTGCCCAACTCGCTGCTCGCCATGACGCTCACCTCCAACTTCGGCACCTTCATCCTCTACGCGCTGAGTTGCTTGCTGTGCATCGTGGCCTACTCACGAGCGGCCACGACACAGCATTCGCTCAAGCACTACCTGATCCCCGGCTTCGGCTTGCTGGCCAACCTGACCTGCATGGCCTTCTATCTGGCCGGCCCGTTCTTCAACCTCGGCACCAAGATGGAGCCACTGACGGCGCTCGGCATCTCCGCTATCTGGGGCCTCTACGGAGCCATCTACTTCCTCCGCTCCTCCAAGGCCAAGGGCAAGGCGGTCCTGCTGGCATCAAAACAGCAAGCTTCGTAGACTGACAGTTCAACCGAACTCAGAACCTCTGGGTGGATCCTCTCCCCGGCCTCGTTATGAGAGGCTGGGGAGAGGGATCCACCCAATTGCCGTTTTCGAGGCAAGATCCTGAATACTTCTGAAGAAGAGCATCTCGGGCATGCAATTGCGCCGAGATGCCTCACGCGGCGGCGCATATGTTGGACGTACAGTTCGGCCAGGCAAGCGACTTCGGCAAAGTCCGCACCAACAATGAAGACGCTATGGGGTCCTTTATCCCCGCCTCGCGCCAGCAGGCGCGCTCTCACGGCTTTCTCTTCGTGGTTGCCGACGGAGTCGGCGGCATGGATCTGGGCGAGGTCGCCTCGGCAACCGCCATCTCGGTGCTCACCGAGGAGTTTGCCAAGGCGCAGGCCGGCGCCATGCTCATCAGCCTGTTGCCGCGGCTCATCCAGCAAGCCAACGCCGCCGTGCACGACTGCACGCTCGAGCCCGAATACCGCGGCAAGAAGATGGCCACCACGCTCGTCGCCTGCGCCCTGCGCTACGATCAGGCCGTAGTCTCGCACGTCGGCGACTCGCGCTGCTACCTGGTCCGCAACGGCCAGGCCCGGCAAATCACCCAGGACCACACCCTGGTCAACGAGCAGCGCAAGATGGGCCTGATCTCCGCCGGCGAAATTGCCGCCTCCGACTCCCGCCACGTGCTCATTCGCTCCCTGGGCCCGGAGATGTTTGTCTCTCCCGACACCACCGCCCTCACCCTGCAGCCGGGCGACGTGCTGGTCCTGTGCACCGACGGGCTGCACGACGAGATGGGCGAAGCCGAGATCGCCGCCATCGCCTCGCAAAAGAAGGACGCCGCCCAGATCGCCCGCGAACTGGTCGCCCGCGCGGTCGAAATCGACGGCGGCGACAACACCACCGCGCAGGTCATTCGCGTGCGCTCGGTGGAACAGGTGGGCATGTACCGCGGCCGCCCTTACCGCCTGCCCGTATGAGGACGCCAGCATGGTTTCCGTCCCAGCCTCCGGTCTTTGTTCCCTTGATCCCTCGGTCCCATGGTCCTCTGCCTTACAGAATCCTTACTGTTTCCCGGCTTGTACCCGATAAAGTAGAGAGAGCCTCGATGGAGCGGACCGCACGATGAGTTTCTACGATGTCCTGGAGGCAGGAACACAGCTCGATTCCTACCGCATCGACGCGCCCGTCGCGCGCAGCGGCATGGCCACCATCTTCCGCGCCACCGATCTCGCGCGACAACCGCACCGTCGCCCTCAAAATTCCCCACCCCGACATGGAAGCCGATCCCATCCTCTTCGACCGCTTCCAGCGCGAGGCGGCCATCGGCGAACGCCTCCGCCATCCCAACGTCATGCAGCGTCTTCGGCGGGGAAAACCGCTCCCGCGTGTACATGGTCATGGAGTGGTGCGAGGGCCGTCTGCTGCGCCACATCCTCGACGAAGGCCGAATCTCCCAGGACCGCGCCATCCGCATCGCCATCGAGGTTCTCAAGGCGCTCGACTACATCCACGCCAACGGCGTCGTGCACCGCGACCTCAAGCCGGAAAACATCATGGTCGACGAGAACGACAACATCAAGCTCATCGACTTCGGCATCGCCGGCGATTCGGCCTCGCGGCGCCTCACCTACGCCAACTTCACCGCCACGCTGGGCACGCCCGATTACATCGCCCCGGAGCAGGTAAAGGGCAAGCGCGGCGACGGGCGCTCCGACATCTACTCCATGGGCGTAATCCTCTACGAGATGCTCACCGGAAAGCTGCCCTTCTCCGGCCCCTCGCCCCTGGCCGCCATGAACGACCGCCTGTTGAACCACCCCGTACCGCCGCGTGTGGCCGACCCCTCGGTCTCTCCGCAATTGCAGGAGATCCTATACCGCGCCTTGGAGCGGGATCCCAGAAATCGGTACGCCACCGCTCAGGAATTCCTCCACGACCTCGAGCACCCCGGCGAGGTCGGCGTGGAAGACCGCCCCGAGCTGCGGAACTGGCAAAAGCGAAAGTCGCACCTGACGCGAAAAATCCTCTACTACGGCGCTTTGGCCATGATTCCCATCTTCGTCTTGCTGTTGATGGTCCTCCTCGCGCACCGCCACTAATCCAGCTTTCCACAGCCGCTGTTTCAAAATCTTCACGAATTCCTTATGCTGGAGGCACTAGGATTCCTGTGAATCCTGGGCGCCTGTCCGACTGTGCCCGGTACAGCGGTTCCGCATACTGTGAATCCTGACGCCGAGTGGACCTAGGAATCCATCTTGTATCGCCCGAAACGGGTGCAACAACTGCGGAACCGCTCTTGCAGCTCCGACCCTCGTGTCCGCTTCGGTCTCGTGCGGCAGAGCGATGAGCTTTAGCACAAATGCACCTATTCCGGCCATAGCCGCAATTGGGCTCGACCTCCACAACCAAACTCGTGCTTGTGTTTCACATCTTCAAGCGAAAGGAGAAGTAAGAATGCCGCGTACTCCCGATGACGTGAAAAAGCTTGCCAAAGACGCCGGCGTTAAAATCGTCGACCTGCGATTCATTGACCTGCCCGGCATGTGGCAGCATTTTTCCATTCCCGTAGAAGACCTTGAGGACGATCTGTTCAGCGACGGCATCGGCTTCGACGGATCGAGCATCCGCGGATTCCAGCAGATCCACGAGAGCGACATGCTGCTGGTTGCGGATGCGGAGACGGCTCGAGTGGACCCGGTTCTGTCGGTTCCCACGATCGACATCATCTGCAATGTCCTGGATCCCATCAGCCGCAAGCCTTACAGCCGCGATCCGCGCTATGTGGCGCAAAAGGCCGAAGCCTATCTGAAGAAGTCCGGCGTTGCCGACATCAGTTATTGGGGTCCGGAAGCGGAGTTCTACATGTTTGACAGTGTCCGCTACGACCAGAATGCCCAGAGCGGCTACTACTACATCGACTCGAGAGAGGGCGTCTGGAACACGGGGCGCGACGAGAATCCAAACCTGGGATACAAGATCCGCCACAAGGAAGGCTACTTCCCGGTGCCGCCCTCCGACCAGATGCAGGACATTCGCTCGGAGATCCTGCTCACCCTCAAGGAAGTCGGCATCAAGGTCGAGGTGCAGCATCACGAAGTGGGCACGGCAGGCCAGGCCGAGATCGACATGCGCTTCGGGCCCCTGGTGACCATGGCCGACAACCTGCTCTGGTACAAGTACATCATCCGCATGATCTGCAAAAAGCACGGCATGACCGCGACCTTCATGCCCAAGCCGCTGTTCGGCGACAACGGTTCCGGCATGCACGTGCACCAGAGCCTGTGGAAGGGCGACAAGAACGTCTTCTTCGATGCCAAAGGCTATGCACTGCTGAGCCAGACCGCGAAGTATTACATCGGCGGCCTGCTCAAGCACGCACCCGCCCTGCTCGCCATTTGCGCTCCCACCACCAACTCGTATCGCCGCCTGGTTCCCGGTTACGAAGCCCCGGTGAACCTGTGCTACTCGCAGCGCAACCGCTCAGCAGCGGTCCGCATTCCGGTCTATTCGACCAGCCCCAAGGCAAAGCGCATCGAGTTCCGCTGTCCCGATCCTTCCACCAACCCGTATCTCTGCTTCCCGGCCCTGCTCATGGCCGGCCTCGACGGAATCAAGCACAAAATCGATCCCGGCGAGCCAATGGACAAGGATCTGTACGAGTTGGAGCCGGAAGAGGCCGCCAAGGTCAAGAGCACACCCGGCTCACTGGGCGAGGTTCTCGACGCGCTGGAGAAGGACCACGCCTTCCTGCTCGAAGGCGGAGTCTTCACCAAGGACCTGATCGAGACCTGGATCACCTACAAGCGGACGCGCGAGCTGGCGCCGGTCAACCTGCGCCCCGTGCCCTACGAGTTCTTCCTCTACTACGATCTGTGAGCGCTGCAGCCTCCGAAAACAGAGGCCTCGATTCACGGTATCTACCAGGGCTCATCGAAACATGCTTCTACCCGATGAGCCCTGGATTTCCACCCATCCCTTTCCAGGCTGTGAAAGATGTAATCGGTCTCGCCTCTAGAGCAGAGTCGCGAGCATTGGTACTGGATTGAACACAGAAGAGCAGACCCGCACGAAAGTTCTTCGGGCCGGTTCTCGCGGTGTATCTTGCACTTTTCGAGATTGGCCCCACCTCGCACGGCCCACTTATCCTCACCTCGACAGCCACTCCGTGCGATCGACCGGCTAAAATCATTTAAGGGCAGGTGTTTCGTGGACTCGAAGCTTGGGGAGCAGGATTTCAGGTCGTGCCGTCCGTTCTCGGTTAGGTCGCCGCAGCGAGGATCTTAGCTGAGTCGAGGCCTGTAATCTAGCTCCAGTTTCGACTTACCCTCGAACCCCGCTATGATGGACCACCGGTTTTCTCTTCAAAATCACCTCGCATCTCAAAAGGAGATTCATGTCCACTGAGTTACGCAATTTTCTTGCTCTCTCGTACGATGAGCTTGAGACGTTGAACCTGCAAGCCAAGAGCGACCGCCTGAACCGCTTGCCCGCCAATGAAGTCCGCGAAAAACGCCTGAAATACCTCACCGACGAGAAGCGCCTCAAGGCCGTCACCGTGCTGTTCACCGATCTTGAGGGCCGCCTGCACCTGCTCGATTATGACAAGAAATTCCTGCTGAATGCCTATGAAAACCTGACCTTCGACGGCTCGTCGATCCGCGGATTCACGGCCCAGAAGGAAAGCGACCTGCGTCTGGGCATCGACTGGGCCGCCTTCTACTGGGTGCCGGCTGACGTCTTCGGCAATGGCAAGGTAGTGGTCTTTGGCAACGTCATCGACAAGGATGGCACTCCGTATTCGGGCGACCTTCGCGGCGTGCTGAAGAATTACTCCGACAAGCTGTTCAAGGAGAAGAGTTACACCCTGAACGCGGCCACGGAGATCGAAGGTTTTCTGTTCCAGGGCAAAGATGCCGAGCAGAGCTACTGCGAGACAGGCAAGTTCGAATTCATAAATACCGGCGGCTACTTTCACGTTCTGCCGCTCGATCCGCTGCGCCAGTTCATTGACACCGCGGCGGAAGTGCAGCGAGCCATGGGCTTCCAGAACGAGAAAGACCACCCCGAAGTTGCGCCCAGCCAGTTCGAAATCAATTATGGCTACTCCGAAGTAGTTGCCGCAGCCGACCAGATCCAGCTCTACAAGCTGCTGTGCCGGCAAATTGCCAACAACATGGGCTATACCGCCTGCTTCCTGCCCAAGCCGATCGTGGGTGTGAACGGCAGCGGCATGCACACCAATGTCTCGGTCTCCAAGGGCAAAACGAACCTGTTCTGGGACGAAAAGGGCGAAGAGCAACTGTCAAAGTTCGGCTGGGACTTCCTCGACCGCATCCTGACTCACGCGCTCGATCTTTGCCTCGTCTTTAATTCCAGCGTGAACGCGTACCGGCGTCTGGACCCGCACTTCGAAGCGCCAAACCAGATTCGCGCTTCGGCGGTGGACCGCGGTGCAATGGTCCGCGTCCCCATCGGCAACTCACGCTCCATGCGCACTGAGGTGCGCGCGGTGGCGCCCGATGCTAACCCCTACCTGTCGCTCTACGGCATCTTCAAGACCGGCATTGACGGCGACATCTCCAAGGCTAAGGATTTGCGTGCCGGTGGCCGCTACCTGCCAGACAATATTCAGCAGGCGATCCACGACTTCAAGTCCTCGAAGTGGATTGCACAGATTCTTGGCCGCGACGTGCAAGGCCGCTATGCCGACCTGAAGGAAGCCGTCGCCAACCGTTCTCCGCGCGAACTGGGCACGATCGTCAAAGCCTCCGAGGTCCAGTTCCACCACGCGGTCTACAACCAGTCGCTGTGGAATTTGTTTTAAGCGGCTCGAACCGAAACGCGAAAGCCCAATCTCTCGCTGGGGAGATTGGGCTTTCGGCTTTTTATGGCGCTGATCTTCGCGGCCGAATCTTCGTCCTGGGAGCCCCAGGTTCGTTGGATTTGGGGACCTGGGATCGCACGAACCTTCGCGACCCACTCACTTCACGCCGGCCGTTTTGATTCCCGCTTCAATCTCTTCGGTCAGCGCCTCGGCTGCGTCAATGCAGTCACCTCGGCTCACGTCGCGGTGCGTCACCAGCCGAATCGCATCCGGCCCAAACGCGCCAGCCAGCACACCATGCGCCTTCAGCCGCGCCACCAGCTCCGCCGCTCCCCGCCCCGCCGCCAGCCGGAAGACCACGATATTAGTCTCCACCGAGGCTAAATCAATCGTCACGCCCTCGGTATGCGCCAGAGCCTCCGCCAGCAGCCGCGCGTTGGCGTGATCGTCCGCGAGCCGCTTCGGCCCGTCTTCCAGCGCGATCAGCCCCGCCGCGGCCAGCACGCCCACCTGCCTCATGCCGCCGCCCAGCGCCTTGCGAAACACTCGCGCCCTCGCCATCCGCTCTGCTGAACCCACCAGCATCGACCCCACCGGCGCGCCCAATCCCTTCGACAGGCAAAACATCACCGTGTCGAACCCGCGCGTCAGCGCCTTCACGTCCACGCCCAGCGCCACAGCGGCGTTGAAGATGCGCGCGCCATCGAGGTGCAGCGGCAACTTGTGCGCCTTAGCCCCGTCCCAAACTTCTTCGAGGATCGGCACCGGCGTCACCCGGCCGCCGGCGAGGTTGGCGGTGTTTTCAATCTCGATTAGCCCGGTCGCCGCGCGGAACCCTCCATACGGACTGATCGCAGGCTCGATGTGCTTCCAAGTCAGGATGCCGCCCTCTGCCGGCACGGCGCGGATCAGGCAGCCGGAGAAGACCGCCGTCGTCGCCATCTCGTAGTCCAGAATGTGTGCCCGCGACTCGGCAATCACCTCCTGGCCCGGCTGAGTGAGCGTGCGAATCGCAACCTGGTTGCCCATGGTGCCCGTGGGCACAAACAGCGCCGCCTCGCGCCCAAATACGGCCGCCGCGCGCCGCTCCAGCAGATTGACCGTGGGGTCCTCGCCGTAAACGTCGTCGCCCACTTCGGCCGCCGCCATCGCCGCACGCATTTCGAGTGTAGGCCGTGTCACCGTATCAGAACGCAAATCAATGATGCTTGCCAAATGATTTTGCCCCTCTCAAGTGAGTGAAGAAGTGAAAGAGTGAAAAAGTGAATGAGAGAAAGAGTGAATGAGTGAGTAAGTGAAAGAGTGAAAACGCGAATGGTTTCGCGTTCCGGTTTCAAGGCCCCTGTCCCTACCCCCTGTTCCCTATTCCCCGTTCATTTCCTCACCCTTTCACTTGTTCACTTCTTCACTCATTCACTCGTTCACTTGTTCCCTTGTTCCCTTGTTCCCTGCCTTCACGGGATCTGCGCCATCGGCAGCTCCATCACCGGCGTGCGTTTCCCATCCTTCTCCGCGTACGCCCACAGCCCGTGAAAATTGGCGCGGATGCCCGGCTGCGCCTTCAGAAAAGCGCTCATCACAGCCGTAGCTTCGGTCCGCAAAGCTGCCGGATCGGTAACGCCGGTCGATTGATACACCACGGCCAGGTCGGGTTCATGCAGCGAGGGATCGAGAACCACCATTTCGATCTTCCACGTGCGATCGCCATCCGGAAGCGACAAGGGAAACGCGCTCTGAGGCGGCGGCGCGATCAGCGACTGCTCCTGGCGCAGCTTTTCCAGGTTGGGCGAAGTGAGAAAATCAACCGGAAGCAAGAGAAAACGCGCCGCGTCGTAGCTAAACCACGCGCTCCACGGATCGACCTTGGCCAGCCCCCGCCCGCGCACCCAGTACCACACGCCGTCATGCCCATCGAAGGCGCCCGGCCTGATCGTCAGCCCCGCCAGCTTCCACTCGGTTGCGGCGCCATCCCAGGCCAGAACCAGCCCCATCTGCCCAGCCAGCGGCGCGCCCACAGCGTCTGCCAGGATCACTGCGTAACGGCCAGGGGGCAGCGCGTTCATGGTGATGGTCACCGTGAGCGACCCCGACGAGTTCGAGCAGAAGAATTGCGTGTCGGCCGGCGCGGTCTGATTGCTCGCGTCCAGCAGATACACATTCCGCAACTGGAACTGTCCGCCCTTGACCAACGGCACGGCCTGCTCCACTGTGGCGCGGATGCCACCCCACTCCGACGCCTCCTGGGGCAGCAGATCGGCCTGCAGAGTCGCAAAATCCTGCCCCATGACGGCGCTCGCCAGCCGGCCCTCGAAAGTCGCCAGCGCATCGCGGTCCAGCGACCCCATTTCAGCCTGCGTGGTGCAGGTTGCTGCGCGGCTTGCCCATGGCGCCAGCAGCAAGGCCGTTGCAACTGTCCACAATCTCCATCCCATGCGCATTCCCGGCAATATCCTCTCCACCGCGATGTCATCTTTCGAGCGTCTATCGACCACTGCTAGTCTAGTACAGTGGAGTAGAAGGCGAGCGGCGCAGTCCTACGCGAAAGCGCCGCGGCGCCACGCGCTGCCGAACGGCGGCATGCTGCTGAATAGACTCGAAGGAGGCGATTCCGATGCGTTCACTGCCATGGTCGCAATCGGAATCTCCGCGTCGCCTTCCCTTTCTCCGGCGATCCGGCCTAATGGTGCGTAGGCCGGACGCGTCCCTGGCCGCGGGCGCGGCCCTATTCGTGGCTTCCTTGCTTTTGTTGTCCGGCGGACTCCTCGCCGCTCAAACCACTCCAGCATCCGCTCCGGCTACAAAGCAGCCCGCGCACAAAACCGTTCATCCGCGCACGAAACCCGCTCCCGCGAAGCCCGCGCCCCAAGTGGCCCCGCCGTCCATGCCGGCCACGCCGGCCCTGCCCAAAGCCCCGGATTGGCCGGCAAACGATCTTCCCGCCGAGGCTTCCGTGGTTTTTGACAGCCATGGCCTCCTGATCGTCGCTTCCAACTCCAGCCTGGCGCAGATCTTGAAAGAAATTGGGACGGACACTGGCGCCAAAGTGGAGGGAATGGACACCGATCAGCGGGTTTTTGGCACATACGGCCCGGGTACAGTCCGCGATGTTCTCTCTCAGCTTCTCGATGGCTCCGGCTACAACATCGTCATGGTCGGCGACCGAGGTCAGGGCACGCCGCGCCAGATCGTGCTCAGTATCCGCCCTGGAGGCGGCATCCAGCGCACCGCGAATAGGACCCAAAGCGCGCCAAGTGAAGAGGACAACGACGCCGACCAGCAGGCGCAGGAGCCGCAGCCGGAGCAGCCGCCAGCCACCACACCGAACGGTTTCGTCCCCGCCGTTCCGGTACGCCCCCCGCAGCAAATGATCCAGGAAATGCAGCAGCGCCAGCGGCAATTGGAACAGCAGCAAAGCGGCGAGCAGAACCCGCCGAATTGAGCCGGGGACGCCTCATTGGGACGTTCTTTCCCTGGGAAATTGATCGCTGAAGGTTGAAAGCTAAGGGCGGAAAGCTGTCTTTACGAGATTCTCGCGACCTCGGCTTCCGCCTTCACTACTGCCGGCCGCCGCCGCGGACGCAGGAAAGCAAAGCCCACGCGCAGAATCGCATAAGCAGCCAGAATGCCGAACGCCATCGCGCCTACCGAAGCGCAAATCAACATCGCCAAATTCAACAAATCCGCCATTCCACCCGCCTGTGGTCCGATTGCGATCGCAGCCCGCAACCGGCGCGTCCCGCCGCCCGGAAATTCTCCTGGCAGCTGGGCACCCGTCTATGCGATTGTCGCAGAAGTTTTGCCGCGTTGACCCTCATTTCTGTTGGCAAATAGAATACCCCTAGAGTGTTGTTTTCAGTTCAACTGCCGGCATCACTCGAAACACGAAAGTACCCGCCGTCTTCGAAGAACCCATCCATGCCCATCACTCACATCTCGGTGCGGGGCGCGCGCCAGCACAATTTGCGCGACATCAGCGTGCGCATTCCCCGCAACGCCCTCACGGTCGTCACCGGTCTCTCGGGTTCGGGCAAGAGCTCGCTCGCCTTTGACACCATCTATGCAGAGGGCCAGCGCCGCTATGTCGAAACACTTTCCGCCTATGCGCGCCAGTTTCTTGACCAGATCGAACGCCCCGATGTCGACTCCATCGAAGGCCTCAGTCCGGCCATCTCGATTGAACAGAAAACTACCAGCCGCAGCCCTCGTTCCACTGTGGGCACTATCACCGAAATCTACGACTACCTGCGACTGCTCTACGCTTCAGTAGGCACGCCGCACTGCCCCAACTGCGGCAGGCCTATTGCCCGCCAGACCGCCGAGCAGATCGTTCAGCGCATCCTCGAGCTAGGCCAGAGCGAGCGAGCCACGGTCATGGCGCCCATCGTCAGGGGCCGCAAGGGGGAGTTTAAGGATTTGCTGGATCAGATTGACCAGCAAGGGTTTCGCGCTCGCATCGACGGGGAGATGCGGGACCTTTCCGAGCCGCTTTCCCTCGATCGCCGCAAGAACCATACCATCGAAGCTGTCGTCGACCGCATTCTGCTCAGGCCTGAGGGTGTGGGTGCGGGTGCCCCCGGTCCCTCGCATTCGGGGACCGGGGAGGGGAGCAGGCCGACCACCACGTCCACAAGCAAACCGTCCACCGAAAAACGTCTCGAGCAGGCCGTCGCCAAGGCGCTCCAACTCGCCAACGGCCTCGTTCTCGTCGGCTTCAGCGCCGGCCAGGAGCAGTTGTTCTCCGCCTCCCTGGCCTGCCCTGACTGCGGCCTCGATGTGCCAAAGCTGGAGCCGCGCAGCTTCTCGTTCAACTCCACCTTCGGCGCCTGCCCCAATTGCCACGGCCTCGGTTCGCTATACGATTTCGACCCCGCCAAAGTCATCACCGACTGGTCCAAGCCGCTGCTCGATGGCGGCCTCGGCCCCGGCTCCGCGTCGCAGTACCTCATCAAGCTCATCCAACTGGCCGCCGACCGCTACAAGATCGACCTTAAAACGCCGTTTGAAGACTTGCCGCCGAAACAGCAGCACATTCTCGTCTACGGCCCGCCCAAGGGCGAAGCGCCACGCACTGGCTTTCACGGGATCCTAAGCTACCTGCGCAATAACGTCGAGGACGCGCGCAGCGACAGCTATCGCGAGTACATGATGAGCTTTATGTCAGCCGCGCCCTGCCCGGTTTGCCGCGGCAGGCGCCTGCGCCCTGAGTCGCTGGCGGTCAAAGTCGGCGGCCTCTCCATCGCCGACTTCACTGCCCTCCCGCTCAACCGCGCGCTCTCGGCGGCCATAAATCTGCAATTCACAGAGCGCGAGTCGCTGGTGGCCGAGCGCATCCGCCGCGAGATCGCTGAGCGGCTCGAATTCCTCTGCGCCGTCGGCTTGAAATACCTCTCGCTCGATCGCAACGCCGCCACGCTCTCCGGCGGCGAGGGCCAGCGTATTCGGCTGGCAACGCAAATCGGCTCCCGCCTTCGCGGTGTTCTCTACGTGCTCGACGAACCCTCCATTGGCCTTCACCAGCGCGATAACAATCGCCTGATCCAAGCCCTGGAAAGATTGCGCGACCTCGGCAACACGGTCCTGGTCGTCGAACACGATGAAGAAACCATTCGCCATGCCGACTTCGTCCTCGACCTCGGACCCGGCGCAGGCCGCCTCGGCGGCAACGTCGTCGCCGAGGGCACGCCGGCCGAAATCATGGCCTCGCCCGCGTCGCTCACCGGCCGTTACCTGAGCGGCGCCGAAACCATGCTGCAACGCGCCAAGCCGCGTCCCCTCACCGGCAACTGGCTCGCCGTTACCGGCGCGCGCGAGCACAACTTGCAGGACCTGAATCTCCGCATCCCCCTCGGCGTCATGACCGTCGTCACCGGCGTGAGCGGCAGCGGCAAAAGCACCCTCGTCAACGACATCCTTTACCGCTCGCTGGCCAAATCCATTTATGGCTCGCGCGAGGAACCCGGCGCGCACGACACCCTCACCGGCACCGAGCAGATCGACAAAGTAGTCCGCATCGACCAGTCTCCCATCGGCCGCACGCCCCGCTCCAATCCAGCTACCTATACGCAGGTCTTTTCGCCCATCCGCGATCTCTTTTCCATGCTGCCTGAAGCGCGCGAGCGCGGCTACAAACCCGGCCGCTTCAGCTTCAACGTCCCCGGCGGCCGCTGCGAGGCCTGCCAGGGCGATGGCCAGCGCCGCATCGAAATGAACTTCATGCCCGACGTCTATGTCCAGTGCGAGGTCTGCAACGGGCGCCGCTACAACCAGGAAACCCTGGCCGTCAAATTCCACAGCCATTCCATCGCCGACATTCTCGAACTCACCATCGAAGATGCTCTGCCTCTGCTCGCCGACGTACCCCAGGTGCGCCAGAAGCTGCAAACCCTCGTCGACGTCGGCCTTGGCTACGTGCACCTGGGCCAAAGCGCCACCACACTCTCCGGCGGTGAGGCGCAGCGCATGAAGCTTGCCCGCGAGCTCTCCAAGCGGCAGACGGGCAAGACCCTCTACCTCCTCGACGAGCCCACCACCGGCCTTCATTTCGATGACGTGCGCAAGCTTCTCGAGGTCCTGCACCGGCTTGTGGACCTGGGCAACTCAGTGATCATCATCGAGCACAACCTCGACGTCATCCGCAACGCCGACTGGGTCATCGATCTCGGCCCCGAGGGCGGCGAAGACGGAGGCCGCATCGTAGGCGAAGGCCGACCGGCCAGGATCGCGGCCACGCCCGGCTCCTACACCGGCCAGTTCCTCAAGCGCTACTACAAATTCACTGATGGCCGCCTCGCCCTTGCCGATTCTGAAGAAGAGCTCTTCCCTGCTCCGGCAACCAACGGCGCCGGGCCCAACCACTGCGCGCCGGATTCGGCCGATCCGAATCCTCCGCTCAGGCCGCGTTCCAATGGCAAGCGCGGACGCCAAAAAACTCCAGCCGCAACAACCACACGCCGCAAAAAGAAAACGGAAGGTTCATGAACTACCTCCCTGAAGACGAACTGCGCGATCCTGAGATTTGGCCAGGGGATGCCTCCGCTAGCCTCGGTGCACCCGAGGCATCTCCTTCCGCAGTGCAACAGCCCGTAGAGTTTTCATCCATCGAGGCCGAACCGGCCGCGCCTGCCGAAACTGCGCCGGGCATCGTCCAGTACGCGCCTCCGGACACTGAGCGGCCGCTGTTCGAGTCCTTCGCTCAGCCCGAGGTCCGGCCACCCACACGCATCCCGCACTTCGGCCATCTGTGCCTTTTACTATTGCTCTCGAGCATTGGCTTCGCCTGTGCGGTGGTGTGCGTCTTTCTCGCCATGCAGCTTCATCTATTTGGCTTGGGGCCCACAACCGCTTCGGCCACCGACGTCCGCCTCATCCTTGCCAGTGAGGGAGTCCTGTATCTCGTCACCTTTGGCATCAGCCTCTTCGTCTTTCCGCTTTTTTGGAATGAGGGGTTCTTTGCCGGAATTCAATGGCGCGGCGCGGCTGCGCTGCACAGGTTCTGGCCCCTGGCTGCGGCCGCCGCGGGTTGCATCGCCCTGGCGCTTGTCGACGAAATCCTGATGCCCGGCCCGCCCAACGCGCCCATTGAACAGATGATGCGTGCTCCGGGGGCCGCATGGCTGATGTTTGGCTTCGGCGTCACCATCGCGCCATTCTTTGAGGAGATGTTCTTTCGCGGCTTTCTTCTGCCCGCGCTCTGCACTGCCTGGGATTGGGCGATCGAACGAAGCACCGGCAAGCCGGCGCCGCCACTCGACGCCCACGGCCATCCTCAGTGGTCTCTCTTCGCCATGATCGTCGCGTCCGTCGTCACCAGCCTTCCCTTTGCCCTGCTTCACGTCGAGCAGCAGGGCCATTCGCTGGGGCCATTTCTCCTTCTCATCGCAATCAGCCTCGTGCTCTGCACGGTGCGCCTCATAACCAGGTCGCTGGCCTCGAGCACACTGGTCCACGCCTGCTACAACTTCTTCATCTTTTCGCTGGCGATGATCGGAACCGGCGGCTTCCGCCACTTCGACAAGATGTAGAAGGCAAGCCCAATTCGCGCGATGCCTGCAACCAGTAGCTCTTAGCTCTTAGCTCTTGCGTGGCACGTCTGCAGGCTACCGGCCTGCCGCCAGCAGCCTACCTGTGCGCGTCGGGGATTGGAATCCCGAATTTTTTGCAAAGCAGCCGCACATCGCGGTGGTCGTCTTCATCAAGCTCATACCCTGAATGGAATTTGACAAGCCACTCAGGCGCAATGCATCGAACCGTTCGACCGTTGATGACGCCCGTGCCCGTAAGATGCTCCGCCCTGTACTCCACCCCATAAGTGTTGTTTCCATTCTCACCGAGTGCGTAAGAGTGAACGTTCGACTTCACGGCCTTTGCCGTCGACCAGTACAAAGTTGCATTCCCGGGTATCCGGGCGAGGCAGGTTGGCAAATCCCCTGGCGGTCAAAATCTCGCGCAGCAAAGGGACATACTTATGCGGCAAAGCAATATCCAGATCGCGGTGATGGCGCGTCTGCATACCCATCAGGGCGTCTACCGCCCAACCGCCATCCACATAGATCTCAATTCCGTGTTCTTCAAACAAATTGATGAGTTCGACGGCGTCCTCGGCTCGCATGCGATCAGCCTAACAAAACTGTTTGGGGCGGGGCGGCCGTGTAGCTCCCGAGGCTTGCCGCTCCCTTACAATCAACTCGATGCCCACCTACTCACGCCCAGCAGCTTCTCTCGCTCCTCGCCCGCACGAGCTTCAGCCTCGGCCAGTTCAAGCTCTCCTCCGGCGGCACGAGCGACTACTACATCGACTGCCGCACCACCACGCTCGACGCCGAAGGCGGCCGCCTCACGGGCCACGCCATCCTCGAACTGCTCGAAGCCAACAAGATCGATGCAGAAGCCGTCGGCGGCCTCACCATGGGCGCCGACCCCATCGTCTCCAACGTGGCGACGGCCAGCGCATGGCGCGCGCATCATCGCATCCCCGCGCGCCGCTGCTTCACGGCTTCCTGGTCCGCAAGGCCGAAAAAGCTCACGGCACCGGCCGCCGCATCGAAGGCTTTTGCCGCGAAGGCGCGCGCGTGGTGATCGTCGACGACGTTTGCACCACCGGCGCCTCCACCATCGCCGCGATCGAGGCCGCGCAGGAAGCCGGCATGATCGTCGCCGCTGTGGTTTGCATCGTCGAGCGCGAAGAGGCCGACGGCCGTCCTGCCGTCGAGGCCGCTGCCAAGGCGCTCCCTTTCTGCGCCTCTTCTACCGCCAGAAGCAAGTCCGCGCCGAGCACGTGAAGCCAACGATGTCCGCGCCAAGCACGTGAGCAGCTATCCGCAGCACTCTAGCTCCGCAGAAACAAAAAGGGCAGACCCTCTCGGGGCCTGCCCTTCGTCCTTGCACAACAACTGTCAGGAGAACTGCGCTGCGTGCTATTCCGGAACCGGCTGACGATGAAACCTGGCCGGCCGGGTGGCTGGCCTGTCCGCTCGAGGCCGCGGGTTGGCGCTGCGCCTGCTGCTCACTGCTCATGTTCGAGAGCAACTGCACCTCCACGCGCCGGTTCTGCTTGCGCCCGTCTGCCGTGTTGTTGTCGGCCACATACTGATCCTTGCCAATGCCGATCAGATAGAAGCGGTGCGGCGCGATGTCGTACTTCGCCGCCAGGTACTGCACCACCGCATCCGCGCGGCGCTGGCTCAGGTCGTAGTTGTACTGCGCCGATCCAACCGAATCCGTTCCGCCGGTCACTTCCAGAATGTAGCTCTTCGCCGAACCCAGCTGAGCCGGCAAAGCTGTCCAGTTGCGACTTGTCGTCGGTGGTCAGCACGGCCTTGTCAAAGCCAAAGGTCACCGAGACCGTTGGCCACCTGCTTGTAGTTGTCCAGCCCCTTCACCACGCTGTCCAGCGAGTCGGCGCGATGCGCAACGTCGTTGGCGGCCGTGTCGGCGGCATTCGCTGCCTGGCTGGCAGTCTGCGCATTCTGGTTGGCCGTGTCAGCCGAGCCCTGCGCCTTGCTTGATGCCCGCCTGTGCGCGGTCGTCCACGTCGTGAATCTGCCGGTTGTTTTCCGCAGTCTTCTGGTCCAGTTGATCGGTGTGATCAATCAGCGGCGCCGTCTGCGTCCGCACATAATTCTTCGTGGCGCATCCCGCAACTCCAAACGCCATCAACGCCGCTGCCGTCAACGCAAATCCAAATCGCTGCATTGTCATTGCTCGCTCACCTCTCCGTCCTCTGCCGGCGCGCTTCGCACCCGCTCGGCAGGTGGGGAAATTCTCTTTCTGTCTCTGACATATTGCACGCCGCCATCCAATCGGCATGAACTCGATGCAACTCGATTGAAAATAAAGCACAGTTTCGAGCTGCCTGCAGTTCCTGCTACATTCGCAAGACTATGTAATTTTTACCCTTTCCGGTAAGGTTTGCTCGATCTTCACCATGGGTCGCACGGATCCCCAGCAGCGCAACCGGCGTTCCGAACCGTCTGCCGCCGATTGTCGCTATTCTAGGAACTGGCCCACAGCGCCCGCCCTCACTCATGGATCTCTACGAGAAAATCCGCACCCTGCCCACCCAGCCCGGCGTGTATCTCTACAAAAACGCCGAGGGCGAGGTCATCTACGTGGGCAAGGCCAACAACCTGCGCTCGCGCGTGCGCTCCTATCTGCTCGAGGCCTCGCAGGCCAACGCCAAAACCGGCTCGCTGATGCGCGAGGCCGTCGATCTCGAATACATCCTCGTCGCCAACGAGCACGAGGCCCTCGCCCTCGAAAACAATCTCATCAAGCAGCGCAAGCCGCGCTTCAACATCCTTCTGCGCGACGACAAGACCTACCCCTACGTCAAGCTCACCCTCGCCGACCGCTTCCCCAAGGTCTTCGTTACGCGCCGCCTGCGCAAGGACGGCTCGGCCTACTACGGCCCTTACTTCCCCGGCAACCTCGCCTATCGCGTGGTCGAGCTCATTCACCGCAGCTTTCTTCTTGCCCAGTTGCAAAGTCGATCTCTCGCGCTACCATCCGCGCGCTTGCCTGCAGTACTACATTCATCGCTGCCTCGGCCCCTGCGTCGAAGGCCTCACCACGCCGGAAGCCTACAAAGAAGCCGTCCGCGACGCGCAGCTTTTTCTCGAGGGCCGCCACGCCGAGCTCGAGCGCACACTCACCGCGCGCATGATGGCCGCCGCCGAAGCCGAGCAGTTCGAGGCCGCCGCGCGCCTGCGCGACCAGCTCTCCACCGTGCACCAGCTCCAGGAAAAGCAGCGCATCGCCACCGCCGAGCTCGACGATGACGCCGACGTTTTCGGTTATCACTTCGAAGACGGCAGCCTGGCCGTCAATCTCTTCCACATGCGCAACGGCAAGATCGTCGACCGCCGCGAGTTCTTCTGGGAAGACCTGCCGAGCCTGCTGGAAGCGAGTCGAAGACAGGGAACAGGGATCAGGGAACAGGGATCAGGAACAAAAGCTGGGTGCCCCAGTCCCGATTCTGGGACCGGGGATCGCAAGAAAACTCAAGCAGCCCACCTTCAACGCCGGCCACGTCTTTTCCGCTCTGCTCAAGCAGCTCTACATCGACCAGCAGTACGTCCCGCGCTCCATCCTCGTCCCCGTCGACTTCGACGACCGCGAGACACTCGCCGCGCTGCTCACCGAGCGCACCGGCCACAAAATCGAAATCGCCGTTCCCCAGCGCGGCGACAAAAAATCCCTCGTCGATCTCGCCGGCCAGAACGCGCACCAGTCCTACACGCAGCGCTTCCGCGTTCTCGAGCCCTCGCGCAAGGCCATTCAGGAGGCGCTCGCCGACGCGCTCATGCTCCCCGAGCTTCCCCGCCGCATCGAGTGCTTCGACATCTCGCACATCCAGGGCGCGGAAACCGTCGCCTCGCTCGTCGTTTGGGAAGACGGCAAGATGAACAAGTCCGCCTATCGCAAATTCAAAGTGAAAACCGTCGCCGGCGTCGACGATTTCGCCTCCATGCGCGAGGTGGTCGAGCGCCGCTACCGCCGCATCCGCGATGCCGCCAGTGGCTCTTCGCCCCGGAGTGGCGGTGAGAAGATAGCCCAGGGCGTAAGCCCTGGGTTAAAGTCGCAAATTCTGTCGCAAGCCCCGGAGGGGCGGCAGAACCTTGCCTCGGCCGGTCGCGCCGACGGCGGCGAATCTTCCTTCTCCGAGGAAAGACCAACTCGAAGCAAAGAACCAGCGACGATGCCTTCTCTGATCCTCGTCGACGGCGGCCTCGGCCAGCTTCACGCCGCGGCCGAGGCGCTCGAATCCCTCGGCTTCACCTCGCAGCCGCTGGCGTCGATCGCAAAGAGAGAAGAGGTCATCTATCTCTACGGCAACGAAGACGAGCCCATCGTCCTCGACCGCCGCTCGCCCGTGCTTCATCTCGTCCAGCTCATCCGCGACGAGAGCCATCGCTTCGCCGTCGGCTATCACCGCCAGCGCCGCGCCATGCGCGACCGCGATTCCGAGCTCCTGAACATTCCCGGCGTCGGCCCGCAAACCCGCCAGCGCCTGCTCACCCACTTCGGCAGCCTGCGCGACGTGCAGCAAGCCACGCCGGAATCGCTCGCCGCCGTCGTCTCCCGCAAAACCGCCGAAACCATCTGGCAGCATTTCCACACCGAGCTTCCGGCACAATGATTCGATTTCAACGAGGCGAGATAGAATTGTCTAAACCACAACAGAGGAGTTCCAGGCCTTGCAAGATGCCAATCCCGCTGTCCCCGCGCGAGGTCCGCTCCGCACAGCGCTAATTCTTGCCGCACTCTTTGCCGCGCTCACGTTCCTCATCCATTTCGTCAGCTCGCTCTGGGGCAGTCACCTCGGCTACGGCTTCTTTCGCGATGAGCTCTACTACCTCGTCTGCGGCCATCACCTGGCTTGGGGCTATGTGGATCAGCCTCCGCTCGTTGCCGTGCAAGCCCGCATCGCCGAGACGCTCTTCGGCCTTTCTCCCACCGGCATTCGCATCTTCAGCTTCGCCGCAGGCGGCGTCTTGGTCGGGCTCACCGGCTTGCTCACCTGGCAACTCGGTGGACGCAGCAGCGCGCAAATACTGGCCATGACCGCCGTTCTGGCGGCGCCGGTCTTTCTGGGCACCTCGAATTTCCTCTCCATGAATTCCTTCGAGCCGTGTTTCTGGATGGGATCGATGCTCGTGCTGCTGCGCATCGCCGATGGCAGCGCCGGCCCGCGCGCGTGGCTCGTTTTCGGATTGCTGGCCGGCCTTGGCATTGAGAACAAACATTCCACCGTCTTCTTCCTCCTGGCGCTTCTTGTGGGTGTGCTGCTAACCCCGCAGCGGCGCATTCTGTGGTCACGCTGGTGCGCCGCCGGCGTCGCGCTCCTGATTCTGCTTGCCCTTCCCAACTTCATCTGGCAGTGGGTTCATCATTTCCCCACGTATGTGCTGCTCAAGAACATCGCCCACTCCGACAAGAACATCAAGCTGCCGCCGCTCGCATTTCTCCTGCAGCAGGTCAATATGCTGTTTCCGGGCACCGCTCCACTCTGGATCGGCGGTCTCGCTTGGCTCGCCTTTGCGCGCAAAGCCCGGCACTGGCGCTTCGCCGCGCTCACTTATATTGTCTTCCTGGTTTTGCTGATGGCGATGCACGCCAAGGACTACTATCTTGCGCCTGTCTATCCAGTGCTCTTCGCCGCCGGTGCCGCTGCCCGCAGCCATCTCCCTCGCCTCCGCTGGGTCATCGTGGGCTACACGGCCGTGCTCGCGCTTGCGCTGTGCTTCATCACCGGTCCCATCGTTCTCACGCTGCTTCCGCCGGCCAAATATCACGCTTACGTCTCCCACTTTCCCGGCGCCGACGCCAAGCAGGAAAAGTTCTCCAGCCCTTTGCCTCAATATCTTTCCGACCGCTTCGGCTGGCCGCAGATGGTCGAGGGATTCGCCGCCCGCTACAACGCGCTGCCGCCCGATGAGCGCGCCCAAACTGGCATCTTTTGCCGCAATTACGGCGAAGCCAGCGCGGTGAACATCCTTGGACCCGAATACGGCCTGCCCACCGCCATCAGCGGGCATCAGAATTATTTCTACTGGGGTTGGAACGGCTACACGGGCGAATCTGTTCTCACGCTGGGCGACAGTCGCGAAGACTACACCGGCTACTACGCTGAGGTCGTCGATCTCGGTCCATTTGATGCGCCATGGATCATGGACTTCGAGCATCTGCACTACTTCTGGCTGCGCCATCGCAAGCGTTCCTACGCCGCCGACTGGCCTGACTTCAAATTCTGGTACTGATCTCCCGCGGTTCGACAGGTCGCCTGCCCCATCGGAGCTGGCAGGATTCGCCCATCCTGGCTCGCCCATCCTGGGCAATTGGCGAAACCTTTGGCCCCGCTCACCCCGCCCGCATCAGTTCGCTTTTCCGCACCACAATCCGCTTGCTGCACGCGGGACAGGAGAATCGGTCAAAAAGCGCTACGCTCCCCACCGCCGCCCCGCACCACGGGCACTTTCCCTTCAGCGCGCTCAGCCCCATCAGCGATCCCAGCAGCGGCGCGCACACGCCGGCGATAATCATCGGAACGCCGAGAAACACGCCCAGGCCGGTCAGGCAAATCATTCCGCCATAGATGATCAGAACCGGCGCCGCCAGCAGTCCCAGCAGCAATCCGCTGAACGCGCCCTTCACCGGCGCCTTTTCGTGTTCATGGTGTTCGTGATCGAGTCCCCGCGTCTGCCGCACGCCCACGGCTCCGCAAAGCGGGCAGAACTTCCACGCCGCCTCAAGATGCGCCTGGCACTTCGAACAGGTCCCGTTCATAAGACGACCGCTCCCTCACGGTCATGGGCGACGGCTCAGGACTCGACGGCAAGACAGACGGCACTGCGCGCGGGCGTTCGCCGCGGCGACTCTCGGCTTGCCGCGGCGGGCCACCCAACTTTCGCAGACCATCCACTTATTTCGCGCCCTGACGCGTCTGCAGAACGAGAGTAAGCCCGTTGCAATGGCCCTGCCCGTGATTTGTGTCACTTAATTCTCAAAGCCGGATGAGCGCAGCAAGCGATTGATCTATGATGCAAACTGGAACGCGGACAAGCCCTTTTGCTTGTGCGTCTTTCCCCACAATCTTGGACTCTCGAAACCAAGCGGTTCACGTTCTATGCTTTCTACTGTCATGAGAATTCCGCGCAAACCTGTCTTTCTCCTCGGCATCCTTGCCCTTGCGGCCTGCTTCGCTTCCTGCTTGCCGGCACAGATGGTCTCTCCCTCGATCGACCAGCCCGGCCAGCCGTTCTCATACTTCTCCAAGCCGACCGACGAGATCGGCCTCATGGGCGCGGAGGCCGCCACGGAAATCACACCGGAGGGCTACCTGCGCACCGGCTTCGAAGAGCTGATGTTTTTCTCCGGACAGGATTTCCAGCCCACCAACGTCCGCATCCGCACCCTCGAGCAAGGCCATCTGCCCATCGTCCACTACGAGTTCACGCGCGACGGCATCGCGTACCGCTTCACAATCTTCGAAGCCAAAATCGACAAGAGCGCCATCCTCCGCGAGCGCGAACATCCCGGAGCTTCCTACGCTCCCGCCATCCCTCCCGGTGAAGAAGTTATCGAGCCGTTGGTCAACTTCATTCGCGTCGAAATCTCGAACTCAACCCGCAAGCCGAGTCGCGCCGTCTTTGCCTCAGGCGTCCGCTACGACGGCCCCAACACCACCGGCGCGCCTCACGCCGACAACCGCTTCACGCGTCCCGTGGAAAGCAAAATCCCCGGCGAATACCGCCAAATCGGCGAGGCGTTCAATCGGCACTGGAGGAATTCTTTCGACGATTCGAACTTCTTCCGTTTCAATCGCGTCCTCTATAATTTCCCCGCAGGATACACCGATCGCAGGTTCACGATGCGCGAGCCCGGCAGTGAGCTCAAGCCAGGCGATATTCTTTACCCCACAGACCTCGACGCGGATCCCACCACACCCATCGGCATCGTCACCTATGCGCGCCAGCTCAAGCCCGGCGAAACCTGGACGCTCGATTTCAAGATGCCGCTGATTCCCAACGCCGATCCGTTTGTCATCTCCGCCATCAAGGATGCCTCTTTCGACGGCGCCAAGGCGCAAATCATCGCCTATTGGCTCGGCATCCTCGCTTCCGGCATGCAGGTCGCGCTGCCCGAATCCAAACCCGTTGACACCTTCTACACCAACCTCATCTACGACCTCATCGCCATCGACCACATCGGCGGCGACTATATCCAGACCGTCAACAAGTTCCAGTACCACGCATTCTTCCTTCGCGACGGCGCCGACATCGTACATAGCTACGACATCACCGGCTATCCGCAAATCGCCCGCGAGTGCCTTGACTTCTTCGCCAAATCGCAAAAGCCCGATGGCAACTTTCTGTCGCAGCCGCAACAATATGACGGCTGGGGCCAGGCCGTCTGGGCCTACGGGCAGCATTACCGCATCACGCACGACAAGGCCTTTGCCGAATGGGCTCTGCCGCAAATTGCCCGCGCTGTCGATTGGCTGCATCAGGCGCGCGTCGCAGATCCGCTGCACGTCCTTCCAGCCAGCGACGTACGCGACAACGAGTATGTGCCCGGCCACATCACCGGCTACAACTTCCTCGCGCTCGACGGCCTCCGGCTCGCTATTCAAATGGCGCAGGAGACCGGCCACAATGACCTCGCGCAAAAATGGCAGGCTGAGTATGACGACTTCCGGCAGGCGTTCTTCAAGGTGCTCGATGCGCAGGCCGCCGCGCACAACGGCTACATTCCACCCGCGCTCGACGGGCAAACGGGCGGCTACGACTGGGGCAATCTCCTCTCCGTCGTCCCCGAGCCCACTCTCGATGCGCACGATCCCCGCGTCACGGCGACGCTCAAGGCCACGCAGGCCAAATACGCCGAGGGCATCATGACCTATGCCGACGGCGAGTTTCTGCACCACTACCTCACCATCAAGAACACCCTCACCGAGACCGCCCGCGGCGACCAGGAAGACGCCATCAAAGAGTTCTACGCGATCCTGGTCCATACCAGCTCAACCAACGCCGGGTTCGAGTACAACATCCGTCCCTGGGGTGACCGCAACTTCGACGGCAACCTGGCGCCGCACGGCTGGTTCGCGGCCGAGTACCGCACGCTGCTGCGCACGATGCTTGTCCGCGAAGAGGGCGGCAGGCTCCATCTGCTTTCCGTCATCTCACCGGCGTGGATCGGCAAAGGCAAGACCATCGCCGTCCGTCAGGCGCCGACAAATTTCGGCCTTCTCGGATTCACGCTGGATCAGCCTCAGGACGGAGTCGCCGTTCTGCGCCTGAGCCCGGACTTCACCACCCAGCCCGAAGCCATCGTGGTGCACCTGCCCTGGTTTGTCGATCTCAGATCCGCAACCGCTGATGGCAAACCCATCCAGTCTGCGAATGGCACGCTCTCCGTTCCTTCCGGCACGCACACCATCGAACTCCACTGGAATGTGAAGCCCAACACACCGCGCCTCGGCTACGATGGCGCTGTCGCCGGCTACAAGGCCGAATACGCGCGGCACTATCAGGCGCTGATGCGCGGAAAGCCGGCTACCAAGCGCTGACGCGCCTGGCAAGCCATTATTGATTGAAATCGGCGGCTACGCGGCGGATGCAATTTGCCCCGCGCCGTTTGCGTCAAGATGTTCTGCAACGGTGGCCAGAAGCTCCTGCGGCGGCACAGGCTTGTTGAGTAATGTGAAGCGGTGCCCTGCCCGACGTGCATTTGCCAGCAAGTCGGCCGTTGTCGCCAGCCCTGAGAACAACAAAATCTTGCACTCCGGGTAAACGCGCTTGATCGTAATGGCCAGCTCGATGCCGTTCATCCCAGGCAGCACCACGTCCGTGAGGAGCAGGTCGGGTGGTTTAAGCAACGCAGTTCCGAGAGCCTCGTTCCCGTCATAAGCAGCAATCGCCGGAATCCCGCTCAAAGAGAGGATCTTGGCGACGGTGTCTGCAATGACGGACTCGTTATCGACAACCAACACTCTCGGGCGATGTGAATTCGCGCGGGCCGACGGCGCTTGTCCGGTCGACACGATAGGGGAGTTTCGTGTTCCGTTCATAGCCATACCTCGTTACTGCCCTCACGTACTTGCAAATCTCGTTCCATTCCGGACAGGCTTGTTCAAATCTCCGGCTGCTTCCGGCATTTATCGCTCAATAAATGCATTTATGCCGCAGGCCGCCACTCGACAGAATTCTTAACTTCCAGCCGAGATGGTATGAACTTTTTACACTATAGAAGATTTTTACGCTGTCAATAGCCTATCGTCACTTTAGGCATACGCCACACATTCACCCTGCATCACACCGCATAGAGGAGCCAAACTGTGGCACGCGACCGCAACCCGAATTCCGCTCCACTTCGATTTCAGTCGGTTGGCCAAAGCGAAGTCCCGAAAGGCCGGAAGGGCAAACACAAGAAAATCGTCGAACAAATCTCTGCGTCAACTCGATCGCTTGGCTCCTGGTGCAGCGCTTAAAGTTCCCCTTGCTTCCCTGCCCGCCACAAAGGCAAATATTCGTGCCGCTCTCAATCGCGCCACGCACAACAATGGGCTCGCTGTAGCCACATCGAGCGATTCCAATCATCTCTATATCTGGAAAGTGGCCGGGAAATCCTGATACGATGTTGCTCGCTTCTCGGGCAACAAAAGTGGACACTGTGCGCATCGACAAGTGGCTCTGGGCGGCGCGGTTTTTCAAGACGCGCTCGCTGGCCTCGCGTGCCTGCGATCTGGGAAGAATTGCAGTCCAACGGCTTCAGGGCCAAGCCCGCGCGAGAGGTTCGCCCCGGAGACAAGCTGCGCATCGAGAACGAGCGCGGCATCTTTGAAGTCGAAGTCCTGCTGGTCAGTGCGACGCGCGGTCCTGCGGCAGTTGCGCAGACCCTCTATCGCGAATCCGATGCGAGCCGCGAAGCGCGCCTCCACCTCGCCGCGGAACGCAAAGCCATGCAGCAGTACGCGCCGCTTCCTCAGCGCCGGCCCTCCAAGCGCGACCGCCGGCGCATCATTCAGTTTCGCGGCGCGGCGTCTAGAAGCCGCCCAGACGCAACAAAAGCCCGGCTCATGTCCGGGCTCTCTTTGCTCAATCGAATTCGCTTATGCGATCAGCTTCTTGACCTTCTCTTCGATCACTTCCTGCGGCACGTAGCCGACGATCTGATCGGCGACCTTGCCGCCCTTGAAGAACAGCAGCGCCGGAATGCCGCGAATGCCGTAGCGCGAGGCGTCGCGCCATTCTGATCCACGTTCACCTTGGCCACCTTCAGTTTGCCCGCGTAGGTTGCGGCCACGCCGTCCACGATCGGGCGCAATCGCCTTGCACGGGCCGCACCAGACGGCCCAGAAATCCACCAGAACCGGCTGCTCGCTGCGCAGCACTTCCTGGTCAAAATTTGCATCGTTCACTTCCAAAACACCCAATCCAGCCATGATCCTCCTTGCGGACCCGCACCCGTTCATTGTACAGGAGACCGTACTATCGATCTGATGCGGCAACGCGCGCAAAGTCGCAGACCTCGGCGCCGTTGCGCGACGCGGCGCACAACCGAATCGCCTCAGTTGTCATCGATGAGTAGCCGCGACGATCGCAATCCGCGCAGTTTTGCACATTCCTGGTGTCGCAAAATCGCTTGCGCGCAAAGAGAAGCGCCCGGATCCGCTAAGGATCACGGGCGCTAGAGCAGCCCTCCCCCAGAACTGCCCACGGAGCGAATGTAGGTTGTTCAATCGATAAATAGCAAGCAAACTTAGGTAATAGGAGAGTAATCAGGAAATTGATGACTACTCACCTAGGCAACCACCGTAACTTATTGATAACGCATGGGCTTGCGAATCTGCTCCACTGCGTCATCTCCGCAGAACTCTCTTATTTTTCAATCAATTGACTCGCTCCAGCCCGCGAAAACCGGCAAACCAGCAGCTCCGTCCCCATCCGATTTTCCGCTGCTTTTTGCACTGCCGTTGTAGCATCCGCCAGGCTCTCTTCCCCGTCGACAATCACCAGAACTGCCGGCCCTGCTCCGCTCAACGCCACGCCGAGAATGCCGTGCTCGCCCACCAGCGGCAGCAGAATCGGCAAGCAGCGGGCAGATAGGCGCGCGATACGGCTGATGAATGCGGTCCTTCATCGCCAGCCGCAGCAGATCGCCCCGCGCCTGCGCAAAGGCCAGCCCCAGCACCGCCACCGATTGCAGATTCGCCACCACATCCTCAAGCGAATAGCTCGCCGGCAGCACCGCGCGCGCTTTGCTGGTGGCCAGCGGCTCTGCGGGCAGCGCCACAATCGCGCGCCACTCCTGCGGAGGATCGACTCGCGCCACGTGCACCTTCGTTCCCTCGCACACCGCGGTCACAAATCCGCCCAGCCAGCACGCCGCCACATTGTCCGGATGCCCTTCGAGCGCGTACGCCTCTTCGAGAATCCGGTCCGTGTTCCAGCCAAGCTGCCCAAAGTGCACCGCCAGCGCGATCGCCGCAAGCCGCGCGGCCGCCGACGAGCCGCATCCCATCCCCAGCGGAATCCCATTCACCATCCGAATCGCCAGCGGCACAATCGGGCGCTCGTTGCTCGCGCAAGAGTCTGCTTGTAGGTTTCGAGAATCAGATTGTCTTCAAGCCGCGCGCACCGCTCCGCGTCGCGCCCGGTGGCGGCAATCGAAAACTCCTGCGCCGCCTCGGCCTCAATCTCCAGAAAAAAATCCAGCGCCACGGCCACTGCGTCGAACCCCGGCCCGAGATTCGCCGAAGTTGCGGGCAAGCGCAGTCGCAGAGCGCCGGGCTTGCCTTCATCGATCGTCTGGCCGTTCATCCCACTTTGCCCTTCATCGCCGCCAGCACCGCCGCCGGCGTGGCATCCACGGTGATCGCATTCCGCCGCAGCGCTTCGATCGCCGCCTCCGATGCCCTGCTTCTCCTCGTCCGTCAGCAGCGTTCCGCGATGGAAGTCGATGGTGTAGTCCGCGTCCTTCAGCGTGTGCCCGGTCAGCACCAGCACCACCGTCTCGCCGGAGCGGATCACGCCCTGCGCGCGCAGCTTCTTCAGCCCCGCCAGCGTCACCGCCGAAGCCGGCTCGCAGCCCAGCCCTTCCGCGCCGATCTCCGCCTTGGCAATCGCGATCTCCGCCTCGGTCACATCCAGGCACCATCCGCCGCTCTCCTGAATCACCCGCGCCGCCTTGCGCCACGAAGCCGGATTGCCGATGCGAATGGCCGTCGCGCGCGTGTGCGCCTCCACCGGCTCCAGCGCCGCGCCGTGGCTCGTCGCCAGGCTCCGCACCAGCGGATTCGCTCCCGCCGCCTGGATCACGCGAGATCTGCGGCAGCCGCGCCACCAGTCCCAGCTCGCGCATTTCGCGGAATCCCTTGCCCAGCGCCGAGCTGTTGCCCAGGTTGCCGCCGGGAACAATCAGGTGGTCGGGCACATTCCAGTCGAAGGCCTCGGCAATCTCGAAGGCCGGCGTCTTCTGCCCCTCCAGCCGGTAGGGATTCACCGAATTCAGCAGATAAATCGGCGCTTGCTTCACGATCTCCGTCAGCACGCGCAGGCAGCCATCGAAGTCGGCCTTCACCTGGCAGGTCACCGCGCCGTAGTCCATCGCCTGCGACAGCTTGCCCCACGCAATCTTGCCTTCGGGAATCAGCACCAGGCTGCGCAGCCCGGCGCGCGCCGCATAGGCCGCCATCGACGCCGAAGTGTTCCCCGTCGACGCGCACGCCACCCACTCGAATCCCCGCTCGCGCGCCACGCTCAGCGCCGCGGTCATGCCCGTGTCTTTGAACGAGCCCGTCGGATTCATGCCCTGGTGCTTGGCAAAGAGCTGATCGATTCCCAGCGCCTTTGCCGCGCGCGGCAGATGATAGAGCGGCGTATTGCCCTCGCGCAGCGAAACCGCATTGCCAAAGCTGTCCAGAATCGGCAACAGCTCGCGGAAGCGCCACACTCCCGATTGGTCCAGCGCCTCCGACGAGCAGCGCCGCTCCCGCCACAGCCATTTCAGCGCGCCGGGATTCGGCCGGTCGTGGCCCTCCGCGCTGGCTCCAGCCGGGATATTCCACCTCAAACAGGTCGCCGCAGTGCGCGCAGCGAAAGTCCGGCTGCGCCTCCGCGCCCGCAATCCGGCTTCCGCATCCAAAACAGCGCAACTGGTGCAAATTGTCGTTCATACCTAGGTGTTAGCCTACCAGTGTACGGCGACTTTCGCTGTGGATCGGAGGAGCCTGTTCCGCGTCGATGCTGAAGACGATCTCTTCTCCGCCCTGTTCGTCGTTCCTGCTCTCGCGCCGCTCTGCGCGCAAACCCCGCTTGCGCGTAGCCGCCGCCGCCGATCTGGAGCCCGTTCTGCCGCCGATCCTCGACCAATTTCAGCAAGCCACCGGCATTCACGCCGAAGCCACCTACCAGGCCTCGGCCATGCTGACCACGCAGATCGAAAACGGCGCGCCCTTCGATGTGTTTCTCTCCGCCGACCTCAGCTACCCCAAGCGCCTCATCGATGACGGCCTCGCCGACGCGGCCGGCTCCGCCGATTCCACCACGCCCATCACCTACGCCAAAGGCACGCTGGTTCTCTGGGCGCGGAAAGATTCGCATCTTGCCTCCGCCCTCGCTCGATCTGCTGCGCGACCCGCGCTCTGAAGCGCCTGGCCATCGCCAATCCCGATCGCGCGCCTTACGGCCGCGCCGCCGTCGCCGCGCTCCAGAGCCTCAATCTTTACGACACGCTCAAGCCGCGCCTCGTCACCGCCGAAAACATCGCCCAGGCCGCGCAGTTTGTCGACTCCGGCAACGCCGACGCCGGCCTCATCTCGCTCACCTCCGCGCTCACGCCGCGCCTCAGCGCCGACGGCACGTACTTCGTCATCCCACGCGATCTCTATCCGCCCATCGAGCAGGGCGCGGTCATCGTCAGCAACACCAAGCAGCGCGCCGCCGCGCACAAGCTGCTCGACTTTCTCCTCTCGCCCGCCGGTGCAGGCCGAACTTGCCAAGAGCGGCCTCACGCCGGTGAAATGAGCAGCGATGGACTGGCAAGCATTCGCGCTCTCGCTTCGTCTGGCCACCGTCACCACCGCGATTCTCCTCGCCATCGCCGTGCCTCTCGCGGCGCTCCTCGTGCTGGGCCGCGGCCGCTGGCTCGCCGCTCTTGAAGCCCTGGCCACGCTGCCCATGGTTCTGCCGCCCACCGTGCTCGGCTTCTTTCTTCTCGTCCTGCTCGGTCCCCGCACCGCCTTTGGCCGCGGCATTGCCGCCCTGCTCGGCCATCCGCTCGCCTTTTCCTTCGATGGCCTGGTCGTCGGCTCGGTCATCTACAGCCTGCCCTTCGCCGTGCAGCCGCTCGTCGCCGGTTTCGCCTCTGTCGACACGGCTCTCGTCGACGCCGCGCGCCTTCTCGGCGCCGGTCCCGTGCGCCTCGTCTCCAGCATTCTCGTTCCGCTCGCTCGCCGCTCGCTTCTCGCCGCCGTCGTGCTCAGCTTTCTGCACACCGTGGGCGAGTTCGGCGTGGTGCTCATGCTCGGCGGCGACATTCCCGGCGCCACGCGCACGCTTTCCATCGTTCTCTACAACCAGGTGGAGAACTTCGACTACGCCGCCGCCGACCGCACCGCCGCGATCCTGCTCGGCCTGAGCGTCCTGGCCCTCGCAGTCATCTACTCCACAAGCCACAAACCGCGGAGCGCGCGGAGGCCGCGATGCTTGAGTTCTCGCTCGACGCGCGCCGCGGCAGCTTCCACCTCCAGGTGGAGTGCGGCTTCGCCTCCGATTGGACCGTGATCTTCGGCCCCTCCGGCGCAGGCAAGAGCACGCTGCTGCGCCTGCTCGCCGGCCTCGACCGGCCCCGACCGCGGCCGCATCGCCCTCGACGGCCGCGCACTCACTGAAACAGCGCATCGGAGTCCGCCTGCCGCCCGGCCATCGCCAAACCTCGCTGGTCTCGCAGCAGCCCGCGCTCTTCCCTCACCTGAGCGTCGCCGCCAACGTGGCCTATGGCCTGCGCAGCCTCGACTCGCGCCGCCGCGCCCGCCGCGTGGAGGAGATGCTGGATCTCGTCGGCGCAACCGACCTCGCCGCTCGCCGCCCGCAGGATCTCTCCGGCGGCCAGGCGCAGCGCGTGGCTTTGGCGCGGGCGCTCGCGCCCGGGCCCGCGTCTGCTCCTGCTCGACGAGCCATTTTCCGCGCTCGACGGCGTCGCCAGCGATGCGCTGCTCGTCCGCCTGCAAGTTGGCTGCGCGAAAACGTGTGCAGACCGTCCTGGCCACGCACGACGTCACCGACGCGCTCGCCACGGCGCTGAAGTTCTGCTGCTGCGCGAAGGCCGCCTCACCGCGCTCGGCCCCGCCGCCGAAGTCCTCGCCGCCGAGCGCAGCGCCTCCTCGGCCGGCTTGCACAGCCAGGAAGACTGAGCTCCCCGCTGCCTCACTTCGCCGCGATCACCAGCAGCGTCGCATCATCCTGAAAGTGCGCGCCGCAGAACGCCGAGACTTGGTCGAGCAGCAGCATCGCTCATCTCCGCCGCCGTGCGCCTGCTGCTCGCCAGCGCCGCCTGCGGCCAGCTTTTCCTCGCCAAACTCCTGCTCGTCCGCGTCGCTCGCTTCCGTAATGCCATCGGTCACCAGCAACAGGCGGTCGCCCGGCCGAAACTCAATCTTCGCGTTCTCATACTCCCACGTCGGAAATACGCCCAGCACTGCGCCGCCCTGGTCCAGCGTTCGCGTCACGCCCGCAGAAACCAGAATCGGGTAAACGTGGCCGGCATTGCAGTACTCGAGCGTCCGCGTTTCGCTGTCCAGCACGCCATAAAGAAACGTCACGAATTTTCCGGTCGCCAGATTCTCGCAAAGCAGCTTATTCACTTTGGCGCATAACTGTGCCGGGCTCTCCGCGCTGCTCGCAAACGCGCGCACCGCGGCCTGCACATTGGCCATCAGCAACGCGGCCGACACGCCCTTCCCCACCACGTCCGCAATGCAGAAGCCCAGCTTGTGTTCGTCCAGCTTGAATACGTCGTAGTAATCCCCGCTCACCTCGCGCGCCGGCCGCCACGCTCCCGCCACTTCAAATCCGGCAAGCTGAGGAATCGTCCTTCGGCAGCAGCGATTGCTGGATCTCGCGTGCGCGCTCCAGCTCCTGCGCCTGCATTTCGAGCTGCTCCGCGCCCTTATCTACCGATCGCTGCAGTTCCTGGTTGCGCTGTTCCAGCCGATCCTTCGTTGTTTGGTACAGAAACGAGACAAACCCGAAGACGAAGGTGACCAGAAACGGAAACTTCCAGCCTGTTCGAATGCAGATGAGAAAGAGTCTGCGGACTCGGCGGAGCGAGAGCCACACAATCGCACTCGAAATCAGGTAAACCGGGACCGTCATTACGAGGAGGGTCGGCAGAAAGATCAGCCAGTTGAATGGAAATGGCCTTTCCGAATAAAGGAACTCCAACCGGCCGATTGCGGGCGACAGGAGATTCCCGATGCAGAGGGAGTACACCAAAACCGTGAATGGATTGATCGGCAGGCCAATCGCCCAGAAAATGGCGCCGAGAACGACGGAAATTGCAGATATAAACAATCTGCTGCCGAACAAAGCGCACTAGAGAAGGAAAAACCAGGCGCATGCCAGCACGCTCTCTCCGACCTCACCAAGGATTCACAAGGATTCTACGCCAAAGCCGTTTCTTGCGCTGCGCCGCGCCGCTGCGGTGTTTTACGCGAATCCCACCAGCTCCGGCTCCCTCTCCAGCCGAATCCCGAACCGCGCTTCAACCGCCGCTGCAATCTTCTCCGCCAGCGCCAGAATCTCCTTGGCCGTCGCGCCTCCGCGCGTACTCCCAATTGACAAGCGCCAGCGTGTGCCGCGATGAAATCCCCGCCGCACCCATCCTGTAACCCTTGGCGAAACCCGCTTGCTCAATCAGCCACGCGGCGGGAATCTTCACCAGCCCATCGCCAGCCGGAAAAAGCCGCACGGGAACTCCGGCACCCGCCGCGACTTGCCGCACGCGCTCCGCCACTTCCTGCGTGACCGCATGGATTCTTGAAGAAACTCCCCGCGCTGCGGCAGTCCGGATCGCCCTCCACCAGCAGCATTCCCTTGCTTCGCCGAATGCTTCGCACCGCCGCCGCCACTTCGGCAAGAGTGGGCGCCTTCGTCCAGTCTTCGAAGTGCACCTTCAGATCGTGATACGCAATCAAGCGGCGCGCCATTCTCGCGCAGCCGGTAATCGACGCGCGTCACGATGTATCGCCCGCGATCCGTCGAGTTGAACCGGCTCCGCCGATAGGCAAATCCGCACTCGGCATTGGTGAACTCCACAAACCGCGCTCTCGGTCAGATCGAACGCCCGCACGCGCTCGATGACCGACGCAACCTCCTGCCCGTATGCGCCCACATTCTGCACCGGCGTTCCGCCCACCGTGCCGGGAATCCCCGCCAGGCACTCCAATCCCGCACAATCCATCGCCGATGCTCCGCTGCACGCAGTGCTCCCAATCCTCGCCTGCTGCGACACGAAACACCTCGCCGTCCCGTTCGATGCCCTTCAACCCAACATGCAGCACCAGCCCCGCGAAATCCCTCATCGGCGACGAGCACATTGCTGCCGCCGCCCAGCACAAACAGCGGCACACCACGCCCGCGCGCCCACTCGCACGCCTCCGCAATCTCGTCTTCGCTTGCGGCCTCGACAAACCACCGCGCCGGCCCGCCAATGCCAAAGGTCGTCAATGGGGCAAGCGGCTGGTTCTTCTTTGAGTCTGCATCGGTTCAAGGCTACACCGGGAGGGGCGCACACGATAGAATGGCTACAGGCAGCTTCTCCTGCCGGAGGCGAACATGTATCCAGAACTGATGGTGATTCCCATGCGCGAGGAGCTCGTGCGCGCTGGGATCAAGGAAACCCGGACCGCCGAAGAGGTCGACGCGGCGCTGGCCGAGCCGGGAACCACCCTCGTCGTCGTCAACTCCATCTGCGGCTGCGCGGCCGGCAAGGCCCGTCCCGGCATCCGCCTCGCTCTCTCCAACTCCGCCAACCAGCCCGATCGCAAGATCACGGTGTTCGCCGGCCAGGATCGCGAAGCCACCGAGCGCGCCCGCAGCTACTTTGAAGGCCATCCGCCCAGCTCGCCCTCCGTCGCCATCCTGCGCGACGGCAAGCTCGTCTACCTCATGCAGCGTTCCGTCATCGAGCAGTCCACCGCTCAGGACATCGCCGCCGAACTCGTGCGCGCCTTCGACGAATTCTGCGCCAAGACGACGGCGTAACGCGGCTCTTGCTAGACTTTGCGGATCGGGACCAGGATAGCGGGCAACGGTCGCATCCGAGGTCAGCAGAGTGATTCCTTCAACCATGGATTGAGCAATGAGAATCCGGTCGAAAGGGTCTTTATGAATCTTGGGGAGATTACCAGCCACCACCGCATGCTTTCCCAAGAACGGGCAGCTCGGCATAACCGTTTTCGAGAAGCCCTTCCCAAACGGTTCCGGGGTGCGCATGAAAGCTGCTCAATACCTTTCGCATGCTTGATTGAGATCTCCCAAATGCTCGCCACACTGAAAATAAATTCGTTGGCTGGGGTCTGAAATCATCTTCTGTGCGCCCCTTGAAAGGCGCGGAGACGCCTCGCACGCCCATAGCAACAGATGTGTGTCGACAAGCAATTTCATTTTCCTGCCGTAGAACATCTTTTCAATCTCACCAGCGCATCATTGTGTCAAAGTTATCGGGAACCTTAATCTTCCCCTTCATGAATCCGATCCGGTGCTTGGCCCCATTCCGTGGCCGCGCTGAATGGGAATAACCTGCGCCATCGGCTTCCCTGCCTTGGCGATAATAAACGGCTCTCCCTTGCTGCAACCTCTCGACAAGCCGCGAGAGATGCGTCTTGGCTGCGTGAATGTTGAAAGTCCGCATGGCATCTCCAGGTAAACTAAGTCTACTTAGTTTAGTTCACTCGCACTCGGCCCGCAAGTGCATTCTTCAGCAAACCAAAACGGCCTCCCGCACAGGGAGGCCGTCGCTTCCAAATCGAATTGTTTCCCGCTCAGTCCGCCGCCTCTGCCTTGGCCAGCTTCTGCACCTTGCTGTGCTTCACCGAGTAGGTGAAATAAATGATCAGTCCGAGGATCAGCCAGCCAATCATCACTTCCCAAGTGATCAGCGCCAGCCGCGACATGAGAAAGATTGCCGACACAATTCCCAGAATCGGCACCAGCGGCACCAGCGGCGTCTTGAATGGCCGATGCAGCTCAGGATGCCGCACCCGCAGCACCCAAACCCCCGCGCACACAATCGTGAATGCCAGCAGCGTGCCGATGTTCACCAGATCGGCCAAGCCGCGCAATGGGCAAGAACGCCGGAAACAGAGCCGCGAAGATCCCAAACACAATCGTCGTAATCCACGGCGTGCGGAACTTCGGATGAACCGCCGAGGCCCACTTCCACAGCAGACCGTCCTTCGACATCGAATAGAACACGCGCGTCTGCCCCAGCAGCATCACCAGCATGACCGTGGCCAAGCCCGAAGACCGCGCCGATCTTCACCAGCAGCGCGCCCCAGCTCACGCCCGTCGCGTCAATGCCCAAGCGCCACCGGAGCGCCCACGTTCAGCGTCTTGTAGCTCACCAGTCCGGTGAGCACCAGCGAAACCAGAATGTACAGGACTGTGCAGATCGCCAGCGATCCCAGAATGCCGATCGGCATATCGCGCTGCGGCTTCTTCGCCTCCTGCGCCGCCGTCGAAACCGCGTCAAATCCAATGTAGGCGAAGAAAATCCGCGAAGCGCCCTTCGAAATCCCGCCCCAGCCAAAGTTGCCGCTCGGCGTCCTTCGGCGGAATGAAAGGATGCCAGTTCAGCTTCGCCACTTCGCGGATGGCGAATCAGAAAATATCCGCCGACCACCAGAAAGATCGCCACCACGCTCAGCTTGATGAACACAATCGCCGAGTTGAAGTTCGCCGACTCCTTGATGCCAATCACCAGGATGACCGTGATCACCATGACAATCGCCATGGCAATCAGATTGAAGGCCGCGGTCGCATGCGGCAGCCCGGCATCGCTCACTCCCGGCGGCAGCGACATCACCGGCCCCCACTGATGCTGGTAAAGCACCAGCTGTGTTCCCGTCGACGCCGTCAATTGCGGCGGAATGTGAATACCGAACTGCTGCAGCAGGCTATTGAAGTACCCTGACCAGCCCGAGGCCACTGTCGATGCGCCAAACGCGTACTCCAGCACCAGGTCCCAGCCGATGATCCACGCCACCAGCTCGCCCAGCGTGGCATAACCGTAGGTGTATGCCGACCCGGCAATGGGAATAATCGACGCGAACTCGGCGTAGCACAGCCCGGCAAAAGCGCAGGTGATGCCCGCCAGCACAAAGCTCAGCGCCACGGCCGGGCCCGCGTACAGCGCCGCGGCCTGGCCCGTCAGCACAAAGATGCCCGCGCCGATCACCGCCCCAATTCCCAGCGTGACCAGGTTGACGGCCCCAAGCGAGCGCTTCAACGTGTGCTCGCCTTGCTCGCCCGCCTCCAGCGAGAGCATCGACATGGGTTTAATGCGCAGCAGTCTGGATATCAATGAGCGATTTCCTCCCTGGCAGACAAATGGAACGGGACAGACAGCGCGGCCGGAACAGAATCCTCCGCAAGCTCAGGCAGATTCAACTCCGTCCGCCGGAACTCGTTACGCAATCATACGATACAGGACGGCCAGTCCGCGCAATCGCTGCACAAACGCCGCCGCAGCCTCGGCCCTCTCACATCCGAGGCTGTCTCGTTTTCAGGCATTAATGTCTCGATTCTGGTCCACGAGTGCCTCGACCACGGGCAGCGGCTGTCCCAGATCCAGACAGGTACTGTCCCATTTCCGGACACTCTTCCGGGCTGGTGGTTATCTCAGCGCTGCCACCCACCGCCGGAATTCGCCAGCCGGATCCGCCGCGCGGAAGATCGCCGCAGAAACGCCGACCACGCTCGCTCCCGCCGCCAAGACCGCCGGCGCAGTCGCGAGCGTTATCCCTCCCACGGCAACCAGCACCGCAGCGGACCCCGCCTGCTCGCGCAACCGGCGCACTCCCGCCGGCCCAATCGGCGCCTTCGTCGTCTGCTTCGTTGTCGTGGGAAAAATCGGCCCGATCGAAAGATAATCCGCCGGCTCCTTCAGAATTCCGGGCACCAGCGCCTCGCTGCCGCCAAAAGTCCCCACAATGCGGGCGGTGCCCAGCAGCCGCCGCGCCTCCGCCGGCGTCGCGTCTCCCGCGTCCACGTGCACACCGTCAAATTCAGCCTGCTCAACCAGATCGGCGCGGTCATCGAGAATCAGCTTCACCATTCCCGCGGGCAGGGCTTTGCGAAGAATCGCCGCATCCGCCAGCAGTTCTGCCTCACTTCCCGCTTTGTTCCGATACTCGAGCAGCGTCACGCCGGCTTCGGCCAACTCACTGCCCAGCCGCCACAAAAACTCCGCCCGCCCCGCCTGCGGAATCGTTCCCGCATCAAGAATCGGATACACCTTCGGAAAGAAAAAGGACATGTCTCAAGACTAGTCCAACACGGACCGGAGCTAGGGGCAGAAATCAGGAACCGGGACGCCGCAAGCACATCGCAGTGCGGTGCACTTCCGCGGGTTTCAAGACACACCGGTCTTAGCCAACGGCCCCACCAGCACAAATCCCTGTTCCCTGCTTTTCTCACATCTCGTCCGCCTACGGCCCATACACCCCCGGAACCTTCGCGCCCATCAGCCGCAGATAGACGCTCAACTGCGCCGCGATGGTGAATCATGTGGTTCAGCACTGTCTCGCGAAAACCTTGTACTTCGGATCGTCGATCCACGCCGTCCCGGCCCAAACAAACTGCCAGTTCCTGTCCCACGTGTCTCCGGTCGTGGCGACCAGCGTCGCGCGGGTCGCAGCCAGCTCCTTGTCAAACTTCCCGAGCAACTCCGCTTTACTCGCCGGCGCATACGGCTCCCACTTCATTTCCGGCCGCAAACTCAACCTTGTCCTTGGTCAGCGTGTTCAGTCCCCAGTCGCCGACAAAATCGGTCAGGTGTCCTGCCAGCCGACCCAGGCTCATCGACTTGGGATGGGGCTTGAAGTTCCAATCGGCATCGGCCGGAATGGCATCGAGCATTTTTCGGGTCTTTGCGGTCTCGTGGTCGAATTCGGCAATCAAGTCCTTTTGAAAGTCCATTCGTGCAACCTCCTCGTTGCCCAAACAGCATACTCGAGTTCACCCCGAAAGGCGAATAAAAAGCGATAATATCCTGTGAAAATCTCGCGGCGCCTCCTATAGCCCAATTGTGATGCCAAAATGTATCACATGAAGACCGTCTCCGTTCGCGACCTCCGCTACGACTTCAAGAAGGTCGAGCGCCTGCTCAGCCAGGGCGACGAACTACACGTCACCAAGCGCCCCAAAGTCATCGCGCGCCTCAGCCCAGAGCCCGCCGAGCGGCCGCCGCTACCCGATTTCCTTGCCAGACTCAAGGAAATTTACGGAGACAAGGTCTTCGAAGTGAGTGGTGCCGAACTCATTTCCGCTGATCGCGAAGACCGCTCCTGAATCGATGATTTATCTTGACTCGAGTGTCGTTTTTTCGGTTCAAGGCAAGGACGCGAATACGCCTGCGGCAGAAGCGCTCCTCCGGTCTACAGCGGAGTCCCTGGCGCTGACGCAACTCTGTGAGGTGGAGTTCGTCAATGCTTTGTCTCTCCGTTTATTTCGCCAAGAGATTGTGCGCTCACAAGCTCAGGCTTCAATCTCGGCCTTGGAACTGAACATCTCGCAAAGGCGTTTATCAGCTCGTGCCCTTCCCCGCCAGCGCCTTCACCCGCGCTAAAGCCCTGGCGCAAATGCTCACGCCCACTATCGGTGTTCGCGCCGTCGATTTGCTCCACGTAGCCGCAGCCCTTGAACTGGGCGCCAGCGCCCTCTACACGTTCAACCGGAAACAGCATCGCACCGCTCAGGCTGCCGGCCTCGCCGTCAATCCTCTGCCATAGAAACTCGTCGCGCCAGAACGCGCGGCGCTGAAACCCTCACGCCGGCTGCTTCTCCGCCTCGGCCCGCGCCGCCAGGAACCGCTCCATGAACCCCGTATCGAACTCCCCGGCGCGAAAACCCGCATCCTGAAAGATCTCCTGGTGCAGCGAAATCGAGGTGTCCACTCCCTGCACGATGAATTGGCTCAGCGCCCGCTCCATCTTCGCCATCGCCTCCGCGCGGTCCACCCGTGCGCAATCAGCTTCGCAATCAGCGAATCGTAATACGGCGGAACCACGCCCTCGGCATATAGCGCCGTATCCACGCGAATTCCATTGCCGCCCGGCACGTTGAACGCCGTAATCTTTCCCGCCGATGGCGTGAACTTCTCGGATGCTCGGCGTTGATGCGGCACTCGATCGCATGCCCGCGAATCTCCAGCTTCGCCGGCAGAATCGCATCCAGCCGCTCGCCCGCCGCAATCCGCAACTGCGCCTTCACAATGTCCACGCCGGTAATCGCCTCCGTCACCGGATGCTCCACCTGGATGCGCGTGTTCATCTCGATGAAGTAAAGCTGATGGTTCGCGTCCATCAGGAACTCCACCGTTCCCGCATTCTGGTAGCCGATCTCGCTCATGCACCTGCACAGCGTCCGGCCCATCTCCTCGCGCATCTTCGGCGTCACCTGCAAGCTCGGCGCTTCTTCAATCAGCTTCTGATGCCGCCGCTGGATGGAGCACTCGCGCTCAAACAGCGACGCCACGTTGCCATGCTCGTCGGCCAGCACCTGGAACTCGATGTGCCGCGGCTTCTCGATGAACTTCTCCATGTAGAGCTCGCCGTTGCCGAACGCATTCGCCGCCTCGGTAAACGCCGCATGAAACAGATTGGGCAGTTCCTCGGGATCGCGCACGATTCTCATGCCGCGCCCGCCGCCGCCCGCCTTGGCTTTCAGGATGACCGGGTAGCCCACCTTCTCGGCCCATTCTTGCGCCTCTTCCGCGGTGGCCAGAACCCCATCCGATCCCGGCAGAATCGGCACCTTGGCCTTCTTCATCGCCTGGCGCGCTTTCTCTTTCTCGCCCATCAGCCGCGTCAACTTCCGGCGGCGGCCCGATGAACTTGATATTCGACGCGCGGCACACCTCGGCGAAGTTGGCGTTCTCGCTCAGCAGTCCGTAGCCGGGATGAATCGCCTCCACATCGGCGATCTCGGCCGCCGAAATCACCGCAGGCACATTCAGATAGCTGTCCGCCGCCCGCGGCGGCCCAATGCAGATGGCCTCATCGGCAAAGCGAACGTGCAGCGAGTTGCGGTCCGCCTCGCTGTAAACGGCAACCGTGCGGATGCCCAGCTCCCGGCACGCGTTCAAAACGCGCAGCGCGATTTCGCCTCGATTGGCAACCAGAACTTTACGAAACATGTACGACCTTTGGGAGAAGCGTTATCCGGGTGAGTCCGCCTACACCGGCCGAATCGAAAACAGCGGCTGCCCAAACTCGATGGCCTGCCCGTTCGATACCAGGCACTTGACCACCTCGCCCGACACGTCCGCCTCGATCTCGTTCATCAGCTTCATGGCCTCGATGATGCCGATCACCTGGCCCTTCTCCACGTGATCGCCAGGCGAACAAACGGCGCGGCGCCGGGCGACGGCGAGCCGTAGAACGTGCCCACAATCGGCGATTTCACCAGGTGCAGCCCGGCCTCTCGCGTTCGCGGCCGGCGCCGCCGCGGCACCTGCAGGCCCCGAACCCGGCCCTGCCTGAATGGCCGCTGCGGCAATCTGCGCCACGCTCTGCGGCGCTGTCCTGCAGCAGCCGCGCCAGATCGCTCAGTCCGGCCGGTCCGCTCTCCGGCGGATTGAATTTGAGCCGGATCTTCAGGTCGCCGCGGTCCACGTCGAACTCGGACACACCGTGCTACTTCAAAAACTCAATCAGTTGTCGCAGATCTTCAATGTCTTGTTGTTTCATTCGTTCCTTGACTTTCCAAAATCGCGGGCCAAAACCCCGATTCAGTGCTGTTCAAAGTTCAATCAGCGCCTTGGGCGCCGGAGTCAGCACCTGCCCCCCGCTGCGCGTCACAGCCACCATATCTTCGATGCGAATGCCGAACTTGCCCGCCAGATAAACGCCTGGCTCGATGGTAATCACCATGCCAGGCAGCAGCCGCGTCGTCTGTCCCGCGCCAACTCGCGGCGGCTCATGAATCTCCAACCCAACGCCGTGGCCGGTGGAGTGGGAAAACGCCTCGCCCAACCCCTCCCTGCGCAACACGCTGCGCGCGGCCTCGTCCACCTCCGCGCAGCTCACGCCCGGGGCAACGGCGCTCACCGCCGTCTCCTGGGCTTCCAGCACCGCATGGTATGCCTTCCGCTCCCCGGGCTTTGGCTTGCCCAGGAAGACGGTACGCGTCATATCCGAACAGTAACCCTTGTGGATTATACCGAAGTCCAGCGTTACGAACCCCCGCCGCGGCAGCGGCGCGGCCGTCGCGCGCCCATGCGGCATGGCCGAGCGCACACCCGAGGCCACGATGGTTTCAAACGACATTCCCTCGGCGCCCATCAGCCGCGCCTGGTGTTCCAGCTCCGCGGCCACTTCAATCTCTCGGCAATCCCCGGCCGCAGGACGCTCAGGATCTGTTCAAACAGCTTGCAACCCACCAGCGCCGCCTCCGCCATCAGCGCCAGCTCGTCTTCATCCTTCACGCAGCGCAGGATCTCGACGAACGGCGCCGGCACGGCCTGAAAAAATCCGCGCCGCAGGCCGCTGGGCAGCTCCGTCTTCCACCGCGCCAGCTCCGCCACCGTGGTCCGCGCCGGATCGAATCCCGCCATCGCCACGCCCGGCTGCGCGGCCAGCCCACTTGCGCGGCGAGCCATTGTACCGCCGCCACCGCCGGCGAGCCCGAAACAATCTGCGACCTGCGCCGCCTTGCACTTCTTCGGCGGCCTGCGCCGTGTAGCGCCCATCCGTAAACAGCCGCGCCGTCCGGCGCGTCACGGCCAGCGCGGCGCTCGATCCGGTGAATCCGCAAAGATAGCGAACGTCGGGGGGATGCGTAACGAGCAGCCCGGGAAGCCCGGCGCGAGTCAGCTTGCGGCGCAGCACGCCCATGCGGCGGAAGTGGTCCACCCGCTCAGTTTTATCACGGCTGGCTTCGCTAAACAGCTTCGCGCGCCACTGGCTTCTTCTTGCTCGCGTCCACTTCGCAGCCCGCGTGCAGATCGCTCTGCAGGTCCATCCACTCATCCAGCCGCGACCGCTTGAAGCGCCAGCGGTCGCCGAGCTTTCAGCCACGCCGCCGGAGGCTACACTTCCTAAAGGTGGAGGTGACATGGTCGACCTCGCAAATGGATGCTCACGGCGTGAGTTCTTCGCAGGCATTTCGTGTTTTGGGGCCTTCCATGCGATCGCGAAGCTCTTTCCGGCGCCGGCTCTTGCGGTGGAAATGACGAGCAACCCGCGCGTCGCCCAAATCCCACTCGTCGACAAGGGTTTTGCATCTGTGCGGAAGATTGGGGCTGGCCTGTATGCCACGATTTCTGATCCTTCAAAGGGCTCGCAGACGACGTGTAACGGTGGCTTCCTTGTCGGGAAGGATGCCGCATTCCTGATCGAAGGATTTAGCTCGGCGGCCGGTGCGTCGTTCCAATTCGATGCTTTGCGCATGGTAAGCCAGACTCCAGTGAGAGGAGCCCTGGACACGCATTATCACTACGACCATTCAATGGGGAATTCCTTCTACGGCGCCAACGGCGTCCCACTGTGGGCTCACGCAGCAACTGCAAAACGCATTGTGGAGACGTATGGTCCGATGCAGGGCGTGGAAGAAGAAACGGTGCTCCGGCCCTATGAGAAGTGCGTCGCGGACGCAAAGTCAGATTTGGTGCGGGCCCATGCGCAAAGCGACCTGAGCGCGATGACCGAAATCTTCGGAATTGCCAATGCGAGCGTGCTGGGTCTGCCAAATCATCCGCTCGATCCCGCGACGCTTCCGCTTCCCGTCGACCTGGGTCGGCTGACCGCGGTCCTGGAGTCGTATCCGGGACACTCGGGAACGGACATTATCGTGCGTGTGCCCGAGCAAAACGTCGTGTACACAGGTGACCTGCTGTTCAATGGCAAGTTTCCCGTCTCATTTGACGAAAAAGCCACGATTTCCGGCTGGCGCCGAACCCTGGAGGAGTTCGCCGCGTTTGGCAAGGACACCCTCTTTGTTCCCGGCCACGGTCCGGTCTGCGGGCAGGAAGGGATTGCCACCATTCGCGAAGTTTTCGACGACATCGCCGCGCAAGCTGAAAGGATGCACAAGGCGGGAGTTCCGGTGGAGGAAGCTCAGCACCTTTATGTGGTTCCAGACAGATTCAAGAATCTGCAGATTTGGTCCTGGGGCTTCACGATTGGGTCTTCCATCAGGATTTTGTATGCGGAGCGGGAGGAGACCGCTTCGTAACATGAGCACCGTGTCTTGAAGGCGAAACGAGGGACACCTTTCCTCGTGATGGCCGAGGCGCTAAACCTGGGGACTCGCGTCGAGTGACCGGCGACTCGGGCCTTTGTCGAAGCTTCCCCCGGCCGGTGCCGCTCCACCGGTCCAGGTTGGTAGCTTTTAGCACTCTCGGAGAAAGCCCTGCCCGGCTTTGCTGCGGGTCAATCAGGAACGGCGCGTCTACTGTAAACCTTATCTGGAAAAGGATAGAGACATGACCCTCAGGAAATGGATATTGGCAGCAGCAATTGTGCTTCTGGCCTCGTTTGCTGCGGCGGCGCAGGACGCTCCCGAGCTCAAGACGGACAAGGACAAACTCAGCTACGCGCTGGGAATGAACCTTGGGGAGAACTTCCGCAAGCAGGGGCTGGAGGTGGATCCCGCCGTGCTTGCGAAGGCATTCGCAGCGTCGTTCAACGGCGGCAAGACCGCGATGACCGACGAGGAGATGAAGACCCTGCTGACGGCGGCGGCGCAGGAGATCCGGAAGAAGCAGGCGGCACAGCAGGCGGAGAAGGGCGCAGCGGCGCAGAAGGAAGGCGAAGCGTTCCTGGCCGCGAACAAGACGAAGGAAGGCGTGGTGACGCTGCCCAGCGGCCTGCAGTACAAGATTCTGAAGGCGGGTACGGGCGAGAAGCCGACGCTGGACGATACGGTGGTCGTGCAACTACAAGGGCACGCTGATCGATGGGACGGAGTTTGATGCGTCGGACGAGCACGGCGGGCCGGCGAGCTTTCCAGTAAAGGGCGTGATTGCGGGCTGGACCGAGGCGCTCCAGTTGATGCCGGTGGGATCGAAGTGGCAGCTCTTTGTGCCGTCGAATCTGGCCTACGGTCCGCAGGGACCGGGAGGCATCGGGCCGAACGCGACGCTGATCTTCGAAGTGGAGCTGGTGTCGATCCAGAAAGCGGCGCCGCCAGCGGCGGGGGCTGCGAGACCGAATTAGGTTCCAGTGACCAACGATCGATCAGCGCCAGTGAAAGAGGATAAGTCGATAGAAATCCGTGCACGCGTTTGGCGCGGATGACGCTGTGCACATCCTTGCACCGCCAGCGGCGGAATTGCTGTGGTTGAGGTGGGAAGACTCGCCGAACTCATCGATCTGATCTAGCGCGAATCCAACAAACGCCGCACCAACAAGCTGGGGGCTGAAAGCTGAGACCTGAAAGCTAGCAGCTAGAGGCTGGAAGCTGCTTCCTTCTGCACCGGCTTCTTCTTGCTCGCATCTACCCCGCCGCCTGCGTGCAGCTCGCTCTGCCGGTCCATCCACTCATCCAGCCGTGAGCGCTTGAACCGCCACCGGTTGCCCAGCTTGAACGCGGGCACAAATCCCTCCGAGGCGTACTTGTACAGTGTGTCGGGCGAGATGCCAAGGTAGCCCGAGGCCTGGCGGATATCCATGACCTCGCGCACTTCAGGAACCAGAAGGTTCGAACGGGCTGCGGCGTTGCGCATAGATTGCCTCCCGAAAAAGCAGGATGAAAAGGGGTCGAATTCCGGCAAACCTACCGGTATTCCTGAATTTATCGCGAGTTGATCAGTTTATTCAAGGAATTTCCGGAAGTTATAGGAATTTCAGGGGGTTTCTGCCAAGCAAGGCTCGGTGCATATCCTGTGGAAAAACCCCGCCCCTTGTGCCTCCAGCCCATCCCCACCGCAACGGATTGCGCCCTTGGAGCAGATGGTCCGCCCTATTCCCGATTCCCTACACCCTGCTCCCGCCTTTATCTCCGCCACCACGCCGTCAAGGATTGCGAAGAACAAGCCGGTCGGGATAGCGCGACGCTGGCATCTGCGTGCAAACGGCAACGGCTTCCCTTCTCGGGAAGCCGTTCCAACTCGTCTCGATTAACGAAGCGCGAGCCCAGCCAGTGGGACACTTTTCGCTCCCTACCCCCGGCTTTCTTGCTCCCTCGCTACCTGTCTTTTGACCCCTGATCCCTGTTCCCTGATCCCTGCTTTTCAGTTCTGGTCGTCGCGGCGGTGCAGCGTCGGCGGCCCGTCGCCGGAGTCCGAGGGGCTGCTGCCGGGCTGGGCGCTCGAATTACCCGAGTTGCCGTTGTCGTCCGGATTCGTGCTCGCCCTGCGCAGCGACGGCCTTGTGACTCCCTTGCTGTCGGTCAGCCGGCGCTTGTTCTCGATCCGCGCCAGCCGCGCTTTCACGTCGTCGAACTCCGACGTGGTCACCAGGTAATCGTCCTTGGCCGGCAGAATCCGCGCAATCTCTTCCTGCGTAGTGCAGAATGCGGTCCGGCGTCTGCGGATGGTCGCTGAACGCCTTGGCCACCAGTCCCGGCTTGCGCTTCTCCAGCGCCTGAATCTTCTCAAAGAAGGTGATGAACGCCTGCGGATCGTAACCGGCCCGGTACATGTACTGCACGCCGAGATAGTCGGCCTGCGCCTCAAACTCGCGCGAGAACTGCAGGAATGTGATCGGAATCGCCAGTTGCGCAGCCTCGTAGATCCCGATATCCAGTCCAGTCGTACGGAAGCATGATCTCCAGCGGCACCATGCCGATCTGCGCGTAGTTCATGCGCGTCATCTCGCGCGCCGCAGTGGTGCGCGCATACATGCGCAGTCTCGTGCGCCATCACGCCGGCCAGCTCCGCCTCCTCGTCCGCCGCCAGAATCAGCCCCGAGTTCACGTAGAAAAACCCGCCCGGCAGCGCCATGGCGTTGATCTCGTCCGAATCGATCACCTTGATCGTGAACGGCACCTTGCAGTCGGAGTTCTTCACGATGTTCTGCCCGATGCGGTTCACATACTCGTCCACCACGGGATCGGTGATGAACTTGGTGCTCTTCTCGATCTCGTCGGCGTACTGCTTGCCCATCTTGATCTCGCTAGTCGGTCGAGTACCAGTTGCCCAGCCCGCGCTTGCCGATCTCGCGATTGCCCACAGCGCCCACATCCTCGATGCTGCCCGGCTTCACCTTGATCATCTGGCTGCCGGGATCGACCACCTTGTTCACATCCACTTGCGCAGGTCCGGCGCAATCGCCGCCCACCGGCGTCGTCCCGGGCTCAGGGTCATCGCCTTCCTTATCGCTATCGCTCTTCTTGTCCTTCTTGTCCTTCTTGTCTCCGCTCTTCGCCGCCTCGCAAGGAATCGTCTGCACGTCGCTCGCCGTCGATGCCGTTCCACTTGTGCTCGAAGTCGACGCCGTTCCCGAATCCGGCTGCTTGGCGGGCAGCTGGGGCATCTCCGCCCACCGGCGTCGTCCCGGGAGCCGGCTGCGCCGTGCCCGATGTGGTCTGGCCTGGGCCGGAGCCGCCGGCGCATTGCCGCCAGCCGGCGCCGTCGCCGCCGGAGCTTGCGCCGTGGGCGTGCTGGACGGAGCGTTGCCCGCAGTCGAACCGCTCGACTGCGCCCAAACTCCGGCGGCCAGGGCCAGCGCCAATCCCGCCAGAACCGCCGTTCTCAACCCGATGCGATCCATTGCCCTCATGACCTCACCTCTGCTGCAGTTGGCGTGCCGCCACGCTGCCCCGCTTCGCTCAATCTCTTAGACGCAAGTATCTGCCACTTTGGCAACAAAGGAAAGCGCGGATTTCTCCCTGATGGCCTCAATCCCCCGGGCTTGCTCCCTGCGATCTCGCCAGCACAGCCCCGCTCCAGCCGCCCTCTAACAGACCTCTTTGAGCTTGCAGACCCTCTGCGAGTACATGTGAAGAAAACGACAGGGAGGCGCTTTGCGGCTGAGAATTGCTAGCAGCGGTTTGGTTTGCCGTCTGTGGGGCAGCGCTGCTCGTTGCCCAGGCCGCGCCTCCGTCCCCAATCCTGCTCTCCCGCCGTCGCCCAGGCCGCGCAGCCATGCCAAGCCAACCCGGCCTTCCGCGCCGGCAGCCCCTCAGCGGCCATCTTCGATGCCACCAGCCTCGGCTCCCCGCTCCTCCTCGATAAGGACTGGCGCGTGGGAATCACATCCGATCCCGCTGCGGCCTCGCCCGCCTTCGACGACTCCGCCTGGGCCATCCGCGACGCCCAGGCCTCCATGGACGAGGTCCCGGACGAGGATCAGACGCAACCCGCTTCCGGCGCGAGTCAATCCGGCGGAGCTCCCGAACAGCCAGCGCACAGAACGCCCATTCGCAGCGCTATGCGTGGTTCCGGCTCCACATCAAGCTCGCTCCCAACCACGGGCCGCTCGCGCTGCTCATCGAACTGCCTGTCTCCAGAAACACTTCCTTCGGCCTCGATACTCTGGAATCGAGTCCCGACGTCTTCGCCAACGGCAAGCAGATCCAGCCCGAGGGACCGCACGGAAATGCTCCCGGACGACTATCAGCCGATCTCTCGCATCTACGATCTCAATCTCGACCCGTCGGAAACCTCGCTCACGCTGGTCGTGCGAACCATCTATACTCCCTTCGGCTACGGCGCATACACCAGCTTTTTCGCCAATCGCACTCTGTTCCTGGGCAACCACGACGATCTTGCAGCGCGAGCTCAATCTCTTGTCCAATCGCAGCCTTTTCGAGCGCCTGCCGCGCCTCATCTATTCCGTGCTTCTCGCTGTGCTGGCGGTCTTTCTCTTCGCGCTCTATTTCGCGCAGAAAGGGCACACGGAATACCTCTGGCTGGCCCTGCACGAGCTGGTGCAGGCGCCCATCGGCTTTATCGAGCTGGCCGGCAGCACCGCCCGACTCGACAGCCTCTGGTATGCGGCGCCATCGTCTGGCAGCTCGTCCTCGTCTCGGCCTATCTCTTCTTCGAATTTCTCGTCGCCTTTCTCGCTCTGCCGCGGCGATGGTACATCCGGTGGCTCCGCTACACCGCGCCCGTTCTGGCCGGTGTCGGGCCTGCCCTCCTCGTTGCTGTTGTCACAGCGGAGCCATCCTTTCTCCTGGCAAGCATCTTCCTATGCGCTGCGTTGTGGATGATCGGGTGGTGCGATCTTCGTCTTCATCACCCTCATCGCCGCCGCGCTGCGCCGCAACTTTGAGGCTGGCCTGCTTCTCATTCCCCTCTTGTTCAGCCTGGTGGCATCGTCGAGATCGCCGTCATCTCCGCCATCGGCGGCGGAAGCGGAGCCCCTTACACTCCCCGCTCACCTTCCAGGCCGGCCCCATTCCCATTCACATGGGCGCCATCGGCGACTTCGCCGGCATCCTGGTCATCGTGCTCATCATCTTCTTCCGCTTTCTGCGCATTCATCGCGACCAGGAGCGCGCCACCAACGAGCTGGCCGCCGCCCGCAGCGTGCAGGAGCTGCTCATTCCCCAGGAAAAGCTGGCCACGCCCGGCTTCGAAGTGGACTCCGTCTACAGCCCCGCCAACGAAGTCGGCGGCGATTTCTTCCATGTGCAAACCGTCGGCATCGAGGGCATTGTCGTGGTCATCGGCGACGTGGCCGGCAAAGGCCTCAAAGCCGCCATGAACGTTTCGCTGCTGATGGGCGCCTTGCGCCGCACCCAGGACCGAAGCCCCGCCAGAATTCTCGAAGCACTGAACCGCGTGCTCACCGGCACCGACAGCTTCACCACCTGCCAGGCCGTCTGGTTTGGCGTCCAATGGCGAGATGGTCATCGCCAACGCCGGCCATCTGCCGCCCTATCTCAACAGCCAGGAGATCACCTTGCCCGGCGGACTTCCGCTGGGCGTGCTGGCCGAGGTCAGCTATGAAGAGGCCCGCTTCTATCTCCATCCCGGCGACCGCGTTCTCCTGCTCTCCGACGGAGTGGTCGAGGCGCGCCAGCCCTCCGGCGAGCTTTTCGGCTTCGATCGCGTCCGCCACTTGAGCCAGCAGTCGGCCTTCTACCTGGCTGATGCCGCCAAAGCCTTCGGCCAGCAGGACGACATCACCGTCCTCACCGTCCGCCGCCAGGTCGCAGGTTCTCGCGGCGTAATTCAAAGTGAGGCGCATCGTGCTAACTTGAACCAAGCTTCGTGCGCGAGGGACCCCGCTTCATGCGCCTTCAAGCAATCGGTCATTCTTGAGGTTCCATGTCCTCCGCTCCATCGCCGTCGGACACTGCCCCGCCCGCTCCACCCGCCAATTCATCTCGCACGATCTCCCTCGCCCTCGAGGCCTCCGCCTTCCTCGCCCTCATCGCCGGCCTCATCTACCTCTTCAAGACCAATCCCGCCGCCGCTGCACTGGGCGCAGGGCTACAACCCCACCGGCCACTGGCTGCTCTCCACTCTCATCGCCGCCTTGCCCATCGTCGTTCTTCTCGGCGCCATGGCGATCCTGCGCCTCAAGGCGCACGTCGCCGCGCATCGCCGGCCTCGTCACCGCCCTCGCTCGCCGCCATCGCTCGTCTTCCACATGCCCGCGCGCCTCGCCTTCACCGCCGCCGCCTACGGCGCGGGCTACGGCGTCTTTCCCATTTGCTGGATCATTCTTCCCGTCATCTTTCTCTACGACCTCACCGTCAAAACCGGCCGCTTCGTCACGCTGCAGCAGAGCCTCACCGGCATCACCGCCGACAGCCGCCTGCAGCTTCTCCTCATCGCCTTCGCCCTCGGCGCATTTTTTGAGGGCACCTCCGGCTTCGGCACGCCCGTCGCCGTCTGCTCCGCCATCCTCATCAGCCTCGGCTTCCGTCCGCTCCAGGCCGCCGGCCTTTCTCTGCTCGCCAACACCGCGCCCGTCGCCTTCGGCGCCATGGGCATTCCGCATCGTCGCGCTGCACGGCGTCACCGGCCTCGATCTGCTTCGCCCTCACCCGCACCACCGCCGTCATTCTCGTGCCCTTCGATGTCCTCATTCCCTTCTGGCTCATCTGGGCCTTCGCCGGCTTCAGCGCCATGATCGAAGTCTGGCCCGCGATCCTCGTCGCCGGCGCCACCTTCGCCGCCACGCAATATCTGATGGCCGCCTACAGCGGCCCTTGGCTCGTCGCCATCGTCGCCGCCGCCGCCACCATCGTCGTCCTCGTCGTCTTTCTCCGCTTCTGGCAGCCGCGCCGCACGCTCAACGTCGACCTCGAAGACATCACCGGCCAGGCCCGCCAGCCATCACGGCCACAGCGCCGCCGCCATCTTCAAGGCATGGCTTCCCTGGCTGGTTTTGAGCCTCGTCGTCTTTCGTCTGGGGCCTGCCCCGCATCTCCGCGTGGATGGACGCGCACACCACCGTCAAAATTCGCCGTCGCCGGCCTCAACAACGCCATCCAGCGCGTTCCGCCCGTCGTCGCCGCGCCCACCACCGAGGCCGCCATCTTCAATCTCAACTGGCTCACCGCCACCGGCACCGGAATCCTGTTCGCCGCCCTCCTCGCCGGTCTGCTCATGGGCCTCGGCCCGCGCTCGCTCGCCGCCGCCTTCATGCGAACCATCTTCAACATCCGCTACACCATCGTCACCATCGCCGCCATGATGGCCATCGGCTACATCACGCGCTATTGCGGACTCGACGCCACTCTCGGCCTCGCCTTTGCCCGCACCGGCGCGCTCTATCCCTTCTTCGGAACGCTCATCGGCTGGCTCGGCACCGCCCGACCGGCTCCGACACCTCGTCCAACGTCCTCTTCGGCAGCCTGCAAGCCATGACCGCCCGCCAGATCGGCGTCTCGCCCGTGCTCATGGCCTCGGCCAACGCCGCCGGCGGCGTCATGGGCAAGATGATCGCCGCGCCCAGCGTCGTCGTCGCCAGCACGGCCACGCAATCCTACGGCCAGGAGGGCTCGATTCTGCGCTTCGTCTTCCTGCACTCGCTCGCTCTCGCCGCGCTCGCCGGAATCTGCGTCACCCTCCTGGCCTATGTGCCTCTTTTTGCCGGCCTGGTCGCCCGCTAGGCCTGCTTGTTCACACCCGGCTCTGGCTCCCGATTTTTCTCTCCCCTCCTATTGACAAATGGTGTTACGATTACAACGCGGTAAATGTGAAATTGTTTCCCATGTGAAAAGAGAGCCCATGCGCGCCTGTTTTTTACTGAGGGTTCGCCAGGAAAAGATCGACGAGTACAAGGCCCGCCACGCCAAGGTCTGGCCGGACATGCTCAAGGCGCTGCGCGAGAGCGGCTGGCGCAATTACTCCCTGTTTTTGCGGCCGGATGGCCTCGTCGTTGGATATGTCGAGGCGGAAGATTTTGAGAAATGCCGCGCCGGCATGAAGGACCACCCCGTGAACGCGCGCTGGCAGGCGGAGATGGCTCCGCTCTTCGAGTCCCTCAACGGCGACGCCGTGGATGATACGATGTTTCCGCTCGAAGAAGTCTTCCATCTCGACTAGCTTCTAGCCATCACACGCTTGCTGCGCACCTCAGCCTTCCGAACGAAAACGCGATGTACGATGCCCACCGGCAAGTTTAGCTAGAGCGTGTTTCAATCGGTTTTGTACAAGGCACGGCTTAAACGGCCGAATGCAGACATGCTTACCCTGCGAACGGCACGAGATCTCAGCCTTGAAACAGCTGTAGACTAGCTAGCAGCTAGGAGCTTTGGGAAAGGATCACATACTTACAATGAACCCCTTCAATTCCGCTCGCCGCGATCTTCTCCGCGTCGGCAGTCTTGGCATGGCCGGAGCCGCGATTCCCGCCGTCTCCTTCGCCGCCGCAAAATCCGGCAATGACCCCGACACCCGACGCCCGCGCCCGGCTCGGCGTCTTCTTCAATGTCCGCCATTACGGCGCTACCGGCGACGGCAAAACTGTCGACACGCCCGCCATCAATCGCGCCATTGACGCCGCGGCCGCCGCGGGCGGAGGCATGGTCCTCTTTCCCGCGGGCATCTATCTCTGCTTCTCCATCCGTCTCAAGAGCAACGTGCATCTCCATCTCGAGCAGGGCGCCACCATCCTCGCCGCCGACTCGCCCAAGCCCGGCGAGACCACCGGCTACAACGGCGGCAGCCTACGACGCCGCCGAGCCCAACGACCGCCTGGGACGCCTATCAGGACTACGGCCACAACCACTGGCACAACTCGCTCATCTGGGGCGAAGACCTTCACGACATCTCCATCACCGGCCCCGGCCTCATCTACGGCAAAGGACTCAGCTTCGGCGCCGGCCCCGCGCCGCTCTGCGGCAACTACGAGTGCGCGGCTTCGGTTACCGAGCCCGCAGGCCGCCCTGGCGCCATCGGCCAGCGCCGCGCCGGCTCAACCCGTGCGCCATTTCGATCCGCGCGGCGACTACCCGATGTACCAGGCCGAGCAGCCCGGCGTCGGCAACAAGGCCATCGCCCTCAAGAACTGCCGCAACGTGCAGCTGCGCGATTTCTCCATCCTCAAGGGCGGCCACTTCGGCCTGCTGCTCACCGGCGTCGACAACCTCACCATCGACAACCTCACCATCGACACCGATCGCGACGGCATGGACATCGACTGCTGCCAGAACGTCCGCGTCTCCAACTGCACCGTCAACTCGCCCTGGGACGACGGCATCTGCCCCAAGTCCAGCTACGCGCTCGGCTACGCGCGCGCCACGCGCAACGTCACCATCGCGAATTGTTTCGTCACCGGCTGCTATCAGCTCGGCACCGTGCTCGACGGCACCTGGAAGAAATTTCCCGCCGGCAGCCGCGCCCTACGGCACCGGCCGCATCAAGTGCGGCACCGAGTCCAACGGCGGCTTCATCAACATCACCATCACCGGTTGCGTCTTCGAAGGCTGCCAGGGCTACGCGCTCGAAACCGTCGACGGCGCGCTGCTCGAAGACATCACCATCTCCAACACCACCATGCGCGATCTCGTCTCCGGGCCGCTCTTCATGCGCCTCGGCGTGCGCCTCCGCGGCCCCAAAGACACCACCAAGGTCGGCACGCTCAAGCGCATCCTCGTCAACAATCTCAACTGCCACAACGCGCCCATGCGCATCAGCTCCATCCTCAGCGGAATTCCCGGCAAACGCCATCGAAGACGTCAAGCTCTCCAACATTTATGTCGAAACTGTCGGCGGCGCAACGCCCGATGCCGCCCAGCTCGAGCCGCCCGAAAAGGAAGACGCCTATCCCGAGCCCAGCATGTTCGGCCAGATGCCGTCTTCGGGATTCTTCCTGCGCCACATTCGCAATCTCGAAATGTGCCACGTCGAAATCGCCAACCCGACGCCCGACGCGCGTCCCGCGTTTTATCTTTCAGGACGTAGACCGCGCCGACTTCTTCGCCGATCACCGCGCCGCGCAACTGCCGAACGGCGCCTTCGCTCTCCACGACGTCAAGGATCTGCGCATCGGCTGGAGCCGCGCCGCCGCCGACATCGTTCTCACCGTCCGTCGACAACAAGATGCTCTAACCTCCGCTGACTCCGGCTAGCTCCGCCAACTTGCCAACTCGCCATGTGCGCGCAGCGTACGCCAACCTGTCAATTCCGCTCGCTGGCTCCTTCGTTCCCTGCTCCTGTGGCTTCGGTCACATTCGCACGAATCCAGAAATCGTAATATTATATGTGGAAGCATCGATGAAGAGCCCCTCCAGCCCGCTCGCCCCGCCGCCCCGAGTCTCGGAGTCCCGTAGTCCCGGCGTCCCGGCTTCTTCATCCCGCCTGCTCTCCCTCTTCGACGACGCTGCCGGAAATCTTCGCGGCAAAGTCATCGGCATCTACGGCCTGCTCTTCCTCTTCAATTCCGGCGCATGGCTCTGGGCCGCCGTCGCCTTCCGCCACTTCCCCCTTCTGCTCGGCACCGCGCTGCTCGCCTACAGCTTCGGCCTCCGCCACGCCGTCGACGCCGACCACATCGCCGCCATCGACAACGTCACCCGCAAGCTCATGCAGGAAGGCAAGCGCCCCGTCGCCGTCGGCCTCATGTTCTCGCTCGGCCACTCCACCATCGTCGTCATCGGCTCGGCGGCCATCGCCGCTGCCGCTCTCGTCCTCCAGCACCACGCCCTTTCTCATCACATCGGCGCGGTCCGCGACATCGGCGGCTTCATCGGCACTCTCGTCTCCTCGCTCTTCCTCTTCGCCATCGCCATCGTCAACATCGTCGTCCTCGTCTCCATCTATCGCGCCTTCGTCCGCGTCGCGCAACGGCGCTCCCTACGTCGATGAAGACTTCGATATGCTTCTCGCCAACCGCGGATTCCTCTCCCGCCTCTTCCGGCCCATGTTCGCCATGATCCGCCGCAGTTGGCACATGTACCCCTCGGCGTCCTCTTCGGCCTCGGCTTCGACACCGCAACCGAAATCGGCCTGCTCGGCATCTCCGCCGCCGAAGCCTCCCGCGGACTTCCTCTCGGCTCCATCCTCGTCTTCCCCATCCTCTTCGCTGCGGGCATGTCGCTCATCGACACCACCGACAACATCCTCATGCTCGGCGCCTACGGCTGGGCCTTCATCAAGCCCGTGCGCAAGCTCTACTACAACCTGACCATCACCTTCGTCTCTGTCGTCGTCGCTCTCGTCGTCGGCGGCATCGAGGCCCTGGGACTCGTCGCCGGACCAGCTCCATCTCGCCGGCAGCTTCTGGACCGCCATCCTCCGCCTCAACTCCAGCTTCGGAACCCTCGGCTACCTCATCGTCGGCCTCTTCGCCCTCAGTTGGATCGTCTCCATCGCCATCTACAAATGGCGTCGCTTCGACGACCTCGAATTCGGCGACTGAGCACCCACGCTCCCCATTCAGGCTCCGCTTGGGAGGGGGTGGCTTGGACTTCGAAGGAGTATCCCGTCCTGACCCTCTTGGGAGGTTTCACTTCTCGCCGATTCGCTGCGGTGCTCCAGTCAGTAGCTCGATCCACGTGGCCCCGGGAAACACAATTCAATTGACATCATGGGGGATTCAGGGGAGACTTGATGCGATCAATCGCATAACAATTGGATGAGCACCAGCTGATCTGGGCCCCGGGGAACCCATTCAATTATCCAATGCCGCGCGGGTCGCATAGATTCGTTTCGATGCTTGGACTCTCTCGCTGGAGAACCTGGCCCCATTGTGCGCTTCTGTTCGCCTTGAGTTCAGAATCATTTCTTGCTTTCGCGCAAATTCCGCAGAACTACGCCTCGCGCCTTCCTCCACCGGTCGCCCAAATTGCCGAGCCATTGGACGAGAGTAATTGGACCATCCTGAGAGGCAACACGCATCCGCTTGCGACCGCGGAAAATGATCAGGGCGCTGTTTCCTCCCGCCAACCTTTACACCGTATTTTGATGTTGCTCCGGCGCGGCCCGGAACAGGATGCCGCTCTCACAAATTTACTGACCGCACAGCAGGATCCTAACTCATCACTCTTCCATCAGTGGCTCACCCCAGAGCAATTCGGCGCGTGGTTCGGTCCCTTTGACTCCGACGTGCAGACAGTCACCGCCTGGCTGAGTTCTCACGGTTTTACCGGGATCGCCGTAAGCAAGGGACGAACGGTAATCGAATTTAGCGGGAGCGTGGGTCAGGTGCAGAATGCATTTCAAACTGCGATTGACCGGTACCGGGTGTCAGGTGTGATGCACTTTGCGAACAGAACCGATCCAAGTATCCCTACTGCATTAGCTCCAGTTGTGGCGGGCCTGGTATCGTTGAACGATTTTGGCCGTGGGGCTCAGGCCATCCGCGGCCCGACGCTCAAGTATGTGGAGGGGGAATCATATTCCCAGATTGTCCCTGGGGCAAATTCAGAATTTACGGTGCCCCAACCTTCCTCTAACACGCCGTTCTATGGAATTGCTCCCTACGATTTCGCAATGATTTATGATCTGAAACCCCTATGGAATGCCGGACTGGATGGCACAGGACAAACGATCGCAATTGTCGGCGAAACGGACATCAACTTGAGCGATCCTGAGCAGTTTCGTGCTTTCTTTGGCCTTCCGGTAAACAATCCGATCGCCATGATCGCGGGCATCGATCCCGGCGTGCAGAGCGACGAAACCGAGGCTGATCTGGACGTCGAGTGGTCGGGCGCAATTGCAAAAGGCGCTCAGATCGAACTGGTCAGTTCGGCCTCCACTGAGACAACAGCGGGGGTCGACCTTTCGGCGCTCTATGTCGTCGACAACAACCTGGCGCCCGTGATGAGCGAAAGCTATGGTGATTGCGAACTGTTTCTCGGAACCGCCGGGAACGCCTATGAAGCTGCCATGTGGCAGCAAGCTGCGGCGGAAGGGATTACCGTTCTAGTATCTTCTGGCGACCAGGGGTCGACTGCATGCGACCCCACAGACATTAATCAGGATGTGGCAGTTCATCCCATGGCAGTGAGCGGATTAGCCTCCACTCCCTACAACATCGCTGTCGGAGGCACCGACTTCAATCAATACAATTCGTGGTCCACGTATTGGAGCTCAGGCAGCGATCCTACGACCAAGCAATCGGTGCTGGGATACATTCCCGAGATTCCATGGAACGATTCCTGCGGAAGCACGACACTCGCCGCCAGCAATGGCGAGGACCCGGCTGATGGCTGCACACTCGGAGCAGCCACCGAATTTTCGAACCTCAATACAATTGCCAGCAGCGGTGGGTCGAGTTCCTGCATCAGATCCAATGGCTCGGATGCTGCCACCTGCACCGGAGGCTGGCCGAAGCCGGCGTGGCAAACCGGTATTGGTGTTCCTTCTGACGGAGTCCGAGACATTCCGGACGTTTCACTGTTCGCAAGCAATGGTGTCTATAACTCGTCCTACATCGTTTGCCAGGTTGACGCAAGTCACGGTTCAGGCTGCGATCCAGCCGCCACCACGCAGACTTTTCTCGGCGTGGGTGGAACGTCAGGGAGCACGCCGGCGATGGCCGGTGTGATGGCCATCATTAACCAGAAATACGGGCGCCAAGGAAATGCTAATCCCGTGCTTTATCGTCTGGCCGCGAGTACTCAGGGCCCTCAGATCTTTCACGACATCACAACGGACGGCAACCGCGTCGCCTGCACGTCCGCAAGTCCGGATTGCCAGGTTAAAGCCGGGTCACCGGAGCCACTTGGGAGGACGAAGGGGCACGACTCAACCGCCGGCTACGACATGGTCACCGGGCTCGGTTCAGTTGACATTGCGAATCTCGTGAACAACTGGGCGGCGATCTCGTTCGCACCGACAACCACTTCGCTCACGCTCAACGGCGGTACGGGAACAGTAACCGGCGTCCACGGCGCACCGATCAACGCGGTCGCTAACGTGAGCGCTGCCTCAGGCAATCCGAGCGGCGATGTAACACTCATCGGCGCTCAACCGGACAGCCAAGTCCTGCTCGGTACATTGAGCGGCGGATCCGTATCAAGCTCCGTCAACCTCCTGCCTGGCGGGAGCTACAGCGTAGTGGCTCGCTACGCAGGCGACTCACAATTCGCGCCGAGCCAATCTGGGCCCATCAGTGTGAATATCTCCCCTGAGCCGAGCTCGACCAAGCTTTCCATTTTCAATTACGATACTGGCAGCAATTCTTTTCTTCCCGCCAATCCGTTGGTCCCCTACGGCAGTCTTCTTCTTGTCCGCTCCGACGTCGTGGGCCAGAGTAGTCACGGAACTGCAACCGGTTCGATCACGCTCACCGATACGGGAAGCACCGTTCGGCAATTCGCGCTGAATTCGCAGGGAAATACGGAGTACATCCCCAGCAACTTGATTCTTGGCGGCGCCCATTCTTTGCAAGCCTCATACTCCGGCGACTCCAGCTTCAATTCGAGCGCGGGTACAGCCAATATCACAATCACACCGGCGCCGATGACCTGCAGTCTGTTTTCAAACACGACTGTCCTGCGTCCCGGGTGGACGGTCCGGCTTGGCGCCATCGCAGAGCTATATCAGAAGACCTTCGCCCTGCCGCTGGGTAATATGGCAGCGCCGGGTGGCACTCTGACCATTTTTTCCGGATCCACACCCGTCGTGGGATCGGGATCCGTCGGAGTGGAAGGCACAATACCGCTACCCAACATTTACATCCCCGATACCATCGTGCAGATTTCCCAATTGCAGTCGGTGAGCGCACCGATCACTGCGGTCTACTCGGGAGATTCAAACTACGCCACTTGCACGAGTGCGCCTCTTCAGCTCACCTACGATACGAGTCCGGTCGCTTCTGCGGTCTCGGTTACGCTGACTCCGCAGGTATACGTACAGCAAGGAACCCCAATTAGCGCGACGATCCAGGCCGGCCCTGCAGCAGCACCGCCCATCTTCGAGCCGCTTTACCCAGCTGCGACGGGAACTGTGCAGGTTGCCATCGATGGCGTGAGTCTTGGATCGCCGCTCAGTCTTACCCCGGATGCCGGCTATTACCCACCAACTGGATACGCGAATTACGGTGCGGCAACTGCGACGATCTCAACCGCGGGTATGTCCACTGGGCCGCACACGCTCACTGTGAGTTATGGGGGAGATTCCAATTTTCTGGCCAGCTCATCCTACAACTACAACTTATCAGTCTATGTTCCGGACTTCGTGCTATCGCTTTCCCCAGTCGCAACGACGGTAACAAACGGCCAGACGACACAGCCTGTCGCGCTCATCATCGGCCCACAGCCAATCTTTGACGGAACCGTTACTTTTTCATGTTCCGGGCTTCCGTCTGGAGCGGGATGCGTTTTCTCACCAACCTCGATCACGGGTAACGGAGTTACAAATCTGACCATCACCACGACGCAGGCTCAGGACGTGCGCGTTCCCGTACTCGACCAGAGTTCCTCACACAGAATGAACTGGTTGATCGGTGCAGGCGGCATCTCCTGTGCTTTCCTCGTCGTGATTGTCGCGCCCAGTCGCTGGCGCAAATATTTAGGTCTGTGCGTCGTAGCGATCATTGGATTCACGTTTGGCGTAACGAGCTGCGGAGGTGGGTCAAGCACCGGAGGATCAGGCGGAGGAGGAGGAACGCCGCCGGTTTTGACATCAACGAGTCTGACGGCCACGACGTCAACTCCCGCAAAGGGGGCGAGCGATACGTTTACGGCGACCGTGTCGTCGGGGTCCGCTTCGTCTCCCACCGGCACAGTCCAATTCAGCGTGAATGGCTCGGCCTCCGGAGCTCCGGTGGCCTTGAGCAACGCGACAGCCCAATTCGTTACCTCATTCGCGACCGCAGGTGCATACACGGTCAGCGCGGTGTATTCCGGAGATGCTTCGCATGACAGTTCGACGAGCATCCCCATGAAGATCAATGTCCCATACACCTCGGGTTCCCTGCCGGGCACCTACCCCGTGACCATCACGGCAACGAGCGGAACACTCTCACATACCGGGACTTTGACGTTGACGGTGCAGTGATCCGCGAAATCACGGGCCACTGACTCGCCGTCTCGCCGGGTGCCCACCCTTGTCGGGCCTTTGTTTTTCCGGCTACGGTGGGATCGCACCCACCCTCACCGCACCGGATACGCGCCGGCGTCATTGCCTCCACTTCGTTCCATCCTAGGAGCGAGCGAACCTCCGCCGGAAGCAGGTTGATGGCCGGCGCACCCGGCAGCGCGCGCTGGAACTCGAAATGCCCCGCGTCGGGCCCTTTCAGAACCGAACGCGGAGAGCGATCGATCTCAACGCCGTTCTCTTCGAACCCAGGCTGCAATCTGCGGAAGTCATCGAGCGAAGCCAGCCGCGTGGTGCAGTTCTCTCCCGCCGTCGGGGCATAGACAACCAGCGGCCCCGGCGCGCCCGAAGCGGCCCCAGCGTCGGTCGTCGATGCGGCGCGGATATACACGTTTCCGTCCACCTCTTTCGCCTGCGCGCGCACCAGCTTGCCGCAGAGCGACGGCGTCCTCTGCAAAAACTCGAGCAGCGGATCGCGATACGAATCCGTAGCCGCCATCACGTTGTGCACGAAGATATGGCCTTCGCGCTCGTCCAGGCCCGGCCCCGTCGTGACATGCCAGTCGAAGGTGTCGCCCGCGGCCACGCGGTCATTGCGCTCGAAGGTTACGCGTGCATTGACGAAGGTGTTGTTATAGGCATGAACGTCCGCCGAGTTCAGCACACTCAGCCCGCGCGCCGAATTCACCACCACGTTGCCGGCGACGGTGGCTCCGCGCGAGATCTCGATGAAGATACCGTTCAAAGCGCCTTCAACATAGTTGTTCACGATCACGCCATCGCGGTTGCCCACGTCGAACCACACTCCGTTCGAGTAGGGTTGCTCCTGAATCAGGTTGTCGCGGAAGGTGACGCGATGCGTCTGGTTGAAGATCTTCACCGCGGCGGGGTAGTAGCCGGTCAGTTGCTTGATGTTGTTGCGGCGGACGATGTTCCTCTCCAGCAGCACATCCGACGACCCGATCACGTAGATGCCTTCCGTGCTGGTGTCGCTGACCAGCGAGTTGCGGATGATCAATCCGTCGCCGCGGAAATAGCCGGCCACGCGCGAGCAATAGGTGATGGTGACATTCTCGATCAGCGTATTCCGTCACCTCTTTGCCATAGGTCGCCGGATCGGAGAGGCCTACCGGCTCGTTGGTGGGCTCTTCGTCCGATGTGAAATGCTTCTTGCCCTCGATCTCCAGCGCGCGATACGCATACTGCGTGAAGACGATGCCGCGAATCACGGGTCCTTTTCCGTCCGAGACCTTGCCGTGCGCGGGTCCGCTGGTCCTCACCAGAGCGCTGTCCCAGGCGGTAATCTCCACCTGCCGGTGCGTGGGGTCCGCGCCGATGGACACAGTCCCGTTCTTGTAATCGACGTAAAAGGAGTGCGCATCGAGTTCTCCTTCAGAACCCCTGGGGCCGAGAAGCTCGCCATCGATGAAAACCATGTCGAGGTTGAAACGGTCGAGCGGCGTCTTCGTCCCCTCGCGTTTGCGATTCCACCAAGGCAGAGGCTGCGACGGAAACAGATGCGGCCATGCGTCCTCCAAACATTGTTCGGCAAAGCCTCCCACTGCGTCGCGATCTCGGTGCCCTTCAGGACGGGATGCTCTTCTTCGTAGGGCTGGATCGTGATGCCCTGATTCAGCACCAGGCCGCCGGTTCTGTAAGTGCCGCCGCGCAGAACAATGGCGTCGCCTGTCACCACGCGCTCGATCGCCGCCTCAATGGTGGTGGGATGGGCAACGTCGGTGCCCGCCGCATCGCTCTTGCCGTCCGGCGCAACGAAGTAGACCGTCCCCGCCTTGGGAACCTCATAGCGCTGGTCGATGGGACCGTAAGGCCCGCCGGAGGGCTGTGCCCGCACCAACCCGGCAGCGAAAAACAACACGAGAAAACTGAAGATCGCGAGAAAACTTGTAAAGCGATAAGTCCGCATGAGATGTCCCCGGTGTGACCTTTGCCTGGCGCTTTTGCGATCTTCGCCCGGCCAATTGCATGGCGACGATGCGCGGCAAGCCACAACAAACTGCATGTCTATGGGAAGCCACTCAGCAGCGGCGCTTCGCCCGCAGTTGAATTATCTCCATCGCCATCGACTGACTGCGCCGCCTCGACGACCTCGAATTCTGCGATCGAGCACAAGTTGAGTTCGGCAATTGAGCAGAAGTTAAGTTCTGCGATCGATCAAAAGCTGAGGCAGAAAGTTCATCTCAATCATCGACAGCGCGTGTGAGTGGGATGCCAGAAGTAACCGCTTGCTCCCATTCACGCCGATAGAGATCGCTCACTTCGTGCTAAGCTTCCGATCGGTAGCTTCCGAGTTGCCGCCAAACCGCCAGAAAACCGGCTTCCCGCAGAAAACCTGGCGCCCGCGCATCGAATGGGCCGAACGGCGCGACGGCTCAGTTAGGGTAATTGTGTGAAGACAATGGACTGCCGAGGCGATTCCCTCTCGTATCTTGCTCCGCGGCCGATCGCGTTTCCGCGCTTGAATCTCAAGCGGGTGAGACTTCGGTCCATCCTTGTGTTGCTTGCCGCAGCGGGCGTAGCTGGCCCTGCTGTCTCCGCGCAAAGCGCCAACCGAATTGCCGAAAGAATCGATTCTGCGCAAGTGCGCGTGCTGCCCAACCATCATCCGCTGTGGGCAGTCTCAGCCAACGATGCCGGAGCGGTCCCGGCCAATCAGGCATTCGAGAGCCTGACGCTGGTCCTCGCACGCTCACCCGAACAGGAGCAGGCCTTCGAACAGCTTCTGGCCGACCAGCAAAACCCGGCATCGCCGGACTACGATCATTGGCTCACTCCGGATGAAGTGGGCGAGCGCTTCGGCCTCTCCGACCAGGACATTGCCACCATCACAGGCTGGCTCCAGTCTCAGGGCCTGCACGTCAATTGGGTCGCTCCCAACCGCGTCTTCATCGGATTTGGCGGCACGGCCGCGGACATCGGCCGCGCCTTTCAGACGGAGATGCACTACTACAACGTGAATGGCGCTCAGCGTCACTCCGTGAACTCCGACCCCATGATCCCCGCGGCACTCGCGCCCAGCGATCAAGGCCGTTCGCGGTTTCTACACCATCGACGAGCAACCAACCACCGCATCAGCGCCGTGCAATCGACTTCGCCGCAGTTGACCGCTTCCGACGGAAGCCACAACGTCACGCCAGCTGATTTCAACATCATCTACGATGTCCCATCGAGCCTTACCGGCGCGGGCACAACCATTGGAATCGTGAGCTGGTCGCGAACAAACTTCGCGGATTTTGACAACTTCAGGAGCAAAACCGGAGCCACATTCCCCAACCCCACTGAGGTCGTTCCCACGGCTTATGGCGGAATCGACCCCGGCCCCGCGCTCACCTCTCCCCCTTCAGGCAGCAGCTCAACGCTCGGAGGCCAGGAAGAGGCTACACTCGACGTGCTCCGCGCGGGCAGCGTTGCCCCGGCCGCCACTCTCTTGCTGGTGGTCTCTTCCCCGTCCGGCTCCAACGACGGGATCGGCGCCGATGCGCAATACCTCATCAATACCAAACCCGTTCCCGCTCAAGCAATCAACATCAGCTTCGGCGCCTGTGAGCTTGCGCCGGAGCGTCGGGCGTAGCTTTCTGGGACAGCCTGTTTTAGCTGGCGGCCGCCGAGGGCATCTCTGTCTTCGTCTCCTCAGGCGACTCCGGCGCAGCGGGCTGCGATACCGCGTTCGCCGCCCCCCCATCTCACCCAATCCAAACAGCCCCAATTACATTTGCTCTTCAAGCTACGCCACGTGCGTCGGCGGAACCGAGTTTAACGACTCGACCAACCCCTCGACTTACTGGTCGTCCAGCAATGGCGCCGGCTTCCTCTGGGGACTCCGGTTATATCCCCGAGGGCGCGTGGAACGAATCCACTTCCACATCTGTTGCCGCTACCGGCGGAGGAGTCAGCACCGTTATCGCCACCCCATCGTGGCAGACGGGAACTGGCGTGCCCTCGGCCAGGGCCGGGCGCTACACACCGGATGTTTCGTTTTCCGCCTCCGGTCACGATGGCTATTTCGCTTGTATGGCCGCCATCTCCGGCGCCGGTTGTGTCACCTCGGGCGGGAGTTTCGGATTCATCATCTTCTCCGGAACCTCGGCGGCAGCTCCCGGAATGGCCGGCGTGGCCGCGCTGCTCGACCAGAAATTTGGATCCCCGCGAGGCAACCTGAATCCGCAACTCTACCCGCTGGCCGCTTCTGTACCTACGGCGTTCCACGACGCGACCGTCTCTTCCAGTGGTGTGAGCGGATGCGGTGTAAATACGGCCAGCATGTGCAACAACAGCATTCCGAATGCGAGTGGAAGCGGCGTCGAGGCCGGGTTTCTGTTGAACACAGGTTACGACGAAGCAACAGGTCTTGGCTCCCTCGATGTCGAAAGTCTTCCTGAACAACTACAACGCGCCGAAGATCACGCCCACAGTGACGGTCACGCCAGCCTCCTCCAGCATCACCACGGCGCAGCCTCTTTCGGTCACCGTGGCTGGTGAACGGCGGAAGCGGGAACCCGACGCCCACCGGCTCCGTGACGTTCACAGGGGGCGGCTATACCTCGGCGGCCTACAGCGCTCAGCGGCGGCAGCACGACGATCAATATCCCTGCGGATTCCCTGGCCCCGGAGAGTGGCGACACGCTGACGGCCAGCTACACGCCTGACTCCGGCAGTTCCTCCACTTACAACAGCGCATCGGGATCGGCGCCGGTGACCGTCAGCGCGGGCCGCAGCCGCGCTGACCAGTCCGGCGCCGGGCAGCACGTTGACCTCGGCTTCGACCACCTTCACCTGGAATGCGGGCCCCGGTGGCGTAACGAACTACTACCTGTGGGTTGGCACATCGGCCGGTGGGGTTGATTTGGGTAAACATTGGCCCTTTGAGCGGCGCCAGCGCGACCGTGAACCTGCCCACCAACGGATCAACGATTTACGCGCGGCTCTGGACAGTCTTCAACGGCACGACTTACCTCTACAACGACTACACCTACACCGAGGCCAGTGTCGCTGCAGCCGCCACGATCACCACTCCTGTGCCCGGCAGCGCGTTGACTGCGGCTTCGACCACCTTCACATGGAATGCAGGCCCCAGTGGAACGACGGGCTACTACCTGTGGGTTTGGCACATCGGCCGGCGCCTCTCAATCTGGTCAACATCGGTCCTCTGTCGGGCACCAGCGCCACCGTGAACCTGCCCACCAACGGTGCCACTGTCAACGTTCGGCTGTGGACAGTGATCAACGGCACGACCTTCGTGTACAACGACTACACCTATACCGCCGCGGCCGGCGCCGCTGCAGCCGCGATCGTCAGTCCAACACCGGGCAGCACGTTGACTGCGGCTTCGACGACCTTCACCTGGAATGCGGGCCCCAGTGGAACGACGGGCTACTACCTGTGGGTTGGCACATCACCGGCGCCTCTCAATCTGGTCAACATCGGCCCTCTGCCCGGCACCAGCGCCACCGTGAATCTGCCCACCAACGGATCAACGATTTCCGTGCGGCTGTGGACAGTGATCAACGGCTGCACCTATTTCTACAACGACTACACCTATACCGCCGCGGCCAGTGCCGTCTGCAGCTGCCATCGTCAGTCCAGCGCCGGGCAGCACGTTGACCTCGGCCTCGACCACCTTCACCTGGACTGCGGGCCCCAGCGGAACGACAGGCTACTACCTGTGGGCTGGCACATCACCCGGTGCCTCTCAATCTGGTCAACATCGGTCCCCTGTCCGGCACCGGCGCCACCGTGAATCTGCCCACCAATGGATCAACGATTTACGTGCGGCTCTGGACAGTGATCAACGGCACGACCTTCGTGTACAACGACTACACCTACACCGAGTTCCACTAAGACCAGCGCTGTTCAAGCTCGCATTGGGACCTGCCCGGTCCCGTATGTGCAGGTGGATCTGGCGGTTCATTACCAAGGTCACCTACTGATAGGACAGAGGTGTTGTAGACAGTTACCTGTGGGTGATCTAGTCATGAGTCGAAATCACCCGTTCCCCAAGAGGTAGCGGGATTGTCCGCGAAGCCGCACGATGGTAGATCGCTCAGTGACGTGCACGCCGACCGCCACGCGTTTACAGCGCGTGGACCGATTTGATTTCCCTTTCTTCTTGCGTTTGGCAGCCCACGCGCAGCACGCAATTCTCAAGTTCAGCCGATTGAACAACGGAATGCGGACAATCGCGGCGCTACGGCTGTGCGAAAGAGGGGATTTGACCAATGAAACGGTTTGGAATTTCGTTCTTGCCAAGGTTCCCGAAGAATCAAAGCGGTGAGGCAGCGGTGATCGTTCCGCTCGCCGGCGCCCCGATGATGGTTCTTACGACGGCCCCGGTTGAAGTCGGACATGTCTACTACGCGTACCAGAAGCTGGCGGCGTCGACAAATGCGGCCGTTCTGGCGGAAGCGCAGTCCAAGCCCGACACGACACAAGCGACAAGCAAAGTGATCCTTTTCAGTGCCCAGTCGGGGCAACCGAATGCCAGCCCAGCGCCGCAAAACGTCGTGGCGACAACGACGTTCTTTTGCCTCGATACGGTGTCGAACTGCCTGGACGTCCTGCGCCAGACTCAATCGGGCACCATAGGCAGTTACCTATTTACACTACGCGCTAATAGACTCATGACCGGCCAGTTACCCGCTTATTGCGCTCCGCTGGCCTGCTTCGGTATTCAACCGCCACCCACCACAGGAGAAATACGATGATGTACAACGGCATTGGGATTGATTTGATCATTGGCGAGGACCACGTCGCTGATGCTTCGCGCGGTTTCCGGTTCGGTAAGGTCCAGCCGGTTTTCGCGACAGCATTGACATGCGTTGTGTTCGCCATTGTGTGTAATGCGGGAGTGTCGTTGCAGGCGCAGACCGCTTATTTCAGCGGGGTAACGACGACGATCGACAGCGTCGGTCTCCCAGATCCTTTTGGTATTGCTGTGGACAGCAGCGGCAATCTCTATGTGGCGGATCCTTCTCTGCAAACAGTCTTCAAAATAACTCCAACTGGGCCAGGCACGTACAGTGCGCCCGTCGTGTTCGCTGCCGGGACGCCACTCTACTATCCCGTTGGCGTGGCTGTGGATGCGAGCGGAAACGTGTGGGTCGCCGATGAGGGTTGTCCCGGATGCACCCCATTGGGTCAGGTATACGAAATTATCAATGGGACGCCAACTCCTATAGGCAACACGTGGCAACACCCGTTTGCCATCACTGCCGATGGCGGGGGCAACGTCTTCGTCACAGACCTTGGATCAGGTGGAACCGGTACGGTGTCCAAAATATCGGGTGGCGTGGTGACTGCGCTGAGCGACAGCTTTGACGACGCTTTTGGAATAGCTGTGGATGCAAATGACAATCTGTACGTTATTGACGCAGGCTCCATCGAGGAGCTGGCGTCCCCTGGCTACAGTAAGCCGGGTACGATAATCGCCCCGTCCATTTTTCCGACTGGACTGTCGATCGACCCGAGCCGCAATCTTTGGTTTACGGAAGAAAGTAGCGGTAATGTCGAGGAAATGCTGGCTTCAACGAATTACGGGACAGTTGAGACCCGGGGGAATGGTTTCACTTTTCCGTTGGGTGTAAGTTCGGACGGCAACGGGAACATCTTTGTCACAGATCCCGGCGCTACGGCAGTCAAGCAAATTTCCACGGGCGGCATCAACTTTGGATCTTCAGCGATCGGCACGATGTCGGCCTCCAGCCCGCTCTCGATACCCTTTACCTTCACCACTGCCGGCACAGTTCAGGCGGCGGTCGTGACGCAGGGAGCCTCCAGCGCAGATTTTGCTGATGCCGGAGGAAGTACCTGTATAGGTTCCGTCTCTACGAGCTGCACTGTTAACGTCAGTTTCACACCGACAGCGTCTGGAATTCGTTACGGCGCTGTTGAGCTGTTCAGCGGTTCGAACGTGATTGCCAGCGCTTATATCGATGGTGTAGGCACAGGTCCGCAGATGACCTTTGGCCCGGGAGTGCCGGCCAATCTAGCCACGAGCAGCACCTTTACCGTTCCCGACGGCGTCGCCGTGGATGGCAGCGGCAATGTCTATGTCGCCGATTCCGGCGCTTCTGCGGTGTACCAGATTCCTCTGGGATCCGGGACGGTCACTGAGCTCGGCTCGGGTTTTGTGGGTCCTACGGGGGTAGCGGTTGATGGAAACGGCGACGTATTTGTGGCCGATCCAGGCGGCGGCGCCAATGGCGTCGAGGAGATACTGGCCGTGAATGGCAGTATTCCCGCCACGCCGACCATCGTCCCGCTGGGCGTCAGCTTCGGCTTCACAGCCCCGTCGGGCACGGCGGTTGACGGCGCCGGCAACGTGTATGTTGCCGACCAAGGCGACGGTTCTGTCGAGGAAATCCTGGCGGCTAGCGGCTACAGTGCCGTCACGATTCTGCCCCCTTCATTTGACACTCCTGTGAGTGTGGCTGTTGACAGCAGCGGGAACGTTTATGTTGCGGATAGCGGCAGCAACACAGTATCGGAAATCGTCGCCGTCGATGGTTATATCACGTCTTCATCGGCGGTCAATCCGCTCGGGGGCGGCTTCAGCTTCGAATCTCCTCAATCTGTAGCGGTCGACGGCAATGGAAATGTCTTTGTCAGCGACCTTGCTGGCGTTTATGAGATTCCCTTCGGGACGAGCACCGTCAACACGCTGGCCAGCGGCCTTTCTGCGCCTTCGGGCGTAGCCGTGGACGCGAGTGGCAACGTCTACTACGGTGATGCCGGGGCGGCCGTTGTGTCGGAACTGCCCCTCGCCACGCCGCCTACTCTCACTTTCGCCCCTCAGGGCGACGGCACCTCGAGCGCGGTCCAGTCGGTAACGATTCTCAACGACGGCAACGGTTCCACGCCACTTACTGCCGTTTCTCCGGGAGTTGTCCTTTCCCCCGGCAACTTCGCTTTGGAGGATTCCTCAGGCGACTGCACAACCACCTTCTCGCTCCCTCCAGGCCAGTCTTGCAATATCAGTGTGCAGTTCACTCCTGACGATTCAGGCCCTGTTACGGGAACGGTAACCCTCACGGATAACAACCTCAACGCGTCTCCCAGCACGACGCAGCAGATCTCCCTCACCGGGACGGCCATCTTTATTTCCATTACGTCGCCGGCAACATTGCCTGATGCGACGGATGGCACCCCCTACAGCGTGGGACCATTTACAGCGAGTCCGAGTTCTACGTATACGTGGTCTGCTACGGGCCTTCCCGCGGGATTGGCGATGTCCAGCGACGGCACGCTCTCCGGGACGCCGACAGTGACAGGTGTGTTCAGTGTCGTCGTCGTCGCCACGGACGCGAGCGGCGGCCCCAACAGCGGCTTCCAAGGACTCACCACCTTTACGCTGGTGGTCAACCAGAGCGCAACTATGATCAGCCCGGTGCCCGGCAGCACGTTAACCGGGGCTTCGACCACCTTCACCTGGAATGCAGGCCTCAGCGGAGTGACGGGATACTATCTTTGGGTCGGCACGATCGCCCGGCGCTGCCTTGATCTGGTGAACATCGGCCCTCTGTTGGGCACCAGCGCGACCGTGAACCTGCCCACCAACGGATCCACGATCTACGTGCGGCTCTGGACGAGTCTTCAACGGCACCACCTACCTCTACAACGACTACACCTACACCGAGGCCTCGCTCTCAGCGCAGCCGCGATCATGGCCAGTCCAACGCCGGGCAGCACGTTGACCGGGGCTTCGACCACCTTCACCTGGAATGCGGGCTCCGGCGGAGCGACGGGCTACTACCTCTGGGTTGGCACGATCGCCCGGCACCGCCTTAATCTGGTGAACATCGGTCTTCTGTCGGGCACCAGCGCGACCGTGAACCTGCCCACCAACGGAACCACAATCTACGTGCGGCTGTGGACAGTGTTCAACGGCGGCCACCTACTTCTACAACGACTACACCTACACCGAGGCCTCGCTCTCAGGAGCCGCGACTATGGCCAGTCCAACACCGGGCACAGCGTTAACCGGGGCTTCGACCACTTTCACCTGGAATGCGGGCTCCGGCGGAACGACGGGCTACTACCTGTGGGTTGGCACATCGCCCGGCGCCGCTCAATCTGGTCAACATCGGTCTTCTGTCGCGGCACCAGCGCGACCGTGAACCTGCCCACCGACGGAGTCAACGATCTACGTGCGGCTGTGGACAGTGTTCAACGGCGACTACCTACCTCTCCAACGACTACACCTACACCGAGGACGAATAGCGCGGCGACCAGCAACCGCGAACTGAGAATGTCAACTATGAACTGTTCCCTACGCACAAAACACGAAGGCCGCCCGATCCCCCGGGCGGCCTTCGTGCTGCTTCTTTCCGTGGAGCCGGTCTTACTTCGTTGCATTGATCTGGTCTTCAACCTTGTAAGTGACCGTGTGGTCGATGGTGCACGCCTTGTCGATCTGCCGAAAAGGCATCGTCGGTGGTCATCTCGGGATGGACCTTCTTCCAGCGACGGCGAAGTCGGGTCCGAAGAAATTGAACATCGAGTCCCATGTCGGGAAGATGTCGACGCTGCTCACAAGGCTCGGGTCTTTGTCGCCGTGGGGAATGACCTGTATGTTGATGGCCCAGCCGTCCTGTGCGCCATCTTTCACCCCTTGCTCGGCGAATGGCTGCCATAGCCTTTTTTGCACGGCGACGCACTCGTCCACGTTGGCTGCGCTCATGGAGTTGAAGACCAGGTAGTCACCCTTTTTCGATCCGCCAACCAGCACCTGATACTGCGTGATGTTGTTGGAGACCAGTTCGGCTACTACGGCGAGGCGATCGCGCCACTGCTGCAGCGTGGAAGTGACGCCGGCTTTTTGCAGGACGGCCGTCATCTCGTCGTCGCCGAGAGGCGCAGGCGGAAGGCCGGGATAGAAGCTGACGAGAACATAGTCGCACCCCGCTTCGGTCCCCGCGGGGATGACGGTGCGCAGTGCGATAAAGGCTGAGACCTTCCCGAGTCGACGCTGGCCTGTTCAACCTTGTGGTAGTCGCCGTTGAGAAGAGCGTGAAAATCGGCGGATTTCCCGGGCTTGACCCGGACGCAGGAAATGCTGTGATAACCAACCGGCGCTTGTTGAGCAACAAGCGTCACGGAAAGCGTCGCGGCCAGCGCGACGCCCCATGCCATATGACGGATTCTCACTGTAAGACCCCCTTGGTGGTTGCTGTTTCGTGTTTCGTGTGTGATGCTCGACGTTCGAACTGGTTGGGGGAGGCAAACCTGAACGTTGTCAATACTACGGGGAAGATTTGCGACTGGGAACGCCGGGCTGTATCTCCGCCCGTGCCCGCTTACTCCGCTAGCTCCGCTGCTTCTCAGCTTTTCAGCCAGTCTTTCACCTTCTGCGCCACCACGTCGCGGCCCACGTCGCTGATGGCGTTGGTGAGCGGAATCTGCTTGGGGCAGACCTCGACGCAGTTCTGCGCGAAGCCGCACTCCTGGATGCCGCCGTCGCCGGCCAGCGCGCGCAGGCGCTCTTCTTTGAAGACTTTGCCCGTGGGATGGTTGTTGAAGAGCTTGACCTGCGCGATGGTCGCCGCGCCCACAAAGCCCGTGGCCTCGTTGAACTGCGGGCAAACCTCCATGCAGCAGGTGCAGGAGATGCAATTCGACAGCGGGTAGTTCGCTTCCTGCTCCTGCGGATAAACGCGCGGCCCGGAGCCGAGATCGTAGGTGCCGTCGACCGGAACCCAGGCCTTGACGCGCATCAGGTTTTCAAACAGAACCGAGCGGTCGACCTGCAGATCGCGGACGAGCGGAAATTTGGTGAGCGGCTCGACGCTTGATGGGCTGCTCGAGATTGTCGACGAGCGCCGAGCAGGCCATGCGCGCCTTGCCGTTGATGCGCATCGCGCAGGACCCGCAGATTTCTTCAAGGCAATTCGAGTCGTAGGTGATGGGCGTGGTCGGCTTGCCGTCGGCGGTCACGGGATTGCGCGGCGATCTCCATCATCGCGGAGATGACGTTCATGCCCGGCCGCCACTCCAGCTCAAACCGCTCCCACACCGCCGGCGCCTCAGGGCTGGCCTGGCGCTTGATTTCAAAAGTGACTGTCCTCGTTTGCCATGATCCCTTTCTGCTGCGTCACAATCCACACTCGCACTCACACTCATACACTACACTCGCACTCAAACTCAACGTCACGACTGACACTCGCACTCGCACTCGCACTGACACTCGCACTCGCACTGCTCACTTCGCCGCGTCGTACCGTCTCGGCCGCGGCTTGATGAACTGCGTGTCCACTTCCTCGAACTCGAAGTGCGGTCCTTCGACGCTGCCGGTGAAGCTTGCCTTGGTGGTCTTCAGGAACTCTCTCGTCGTTGCGCTCGGGAAAGTCCGGCTTGTAGTGCGCGCCGCGCGACTCGTCGCGCAGAATCGCGCCCAGCGTGACGGTCCGCGAAAGTTCCAGCATGTTCTTAAGCTGCCGCGCAAAGGCAAAGCTGGTGTTGGCCCACTGGCTCTTGTCGCTCAGGTTCACGCGCTTGTAGCGCTCGAGCAGCTCCACGATCTTCTCGTCGGCTTTCTTCAGGTCCTTGTTGTAGCGGATCACGGTTGCGTGCTCGGTCATGGTCTCGCCCAGCTCGCGCCACAGCTTGAAGGGATTCTCTCCGCCCTCGTTCTTGATGCAGCTTGCCGTTGATCTCCGCCTGCCGCGCCACTTCCGCCGCGGCGCCGCCGTCGCCTTCCGCCGCCGGCACGCTCTTCGCATACTGCATCGCATTCGGTCCCGCCTGGAATCCGCCGAAGATGCAACTCACCAGCGAATTCGCGCCCAGCCGGTTCGCGCCGTGGTACTGGTACTCGCACTCGCCCGCGGCAAAGATGCCGGGAACATTGGTCATCTGGTTGAAGTCGACCCAAAGGCCGCCCATGGTGTAGTGCATGCCCGGGAAGATCTTCATCGGCTCCACGCACGGATCGACGCCGACGAACTTCTCGTAGATCTCCAGAATGCCGCCGAGCTTGTGGTGCAGCGTCTCGCGGTCGATGTGCGTCAGGTCGAGATAGACCATCGGCTGGCCGTCGAGCCCGAGGCCCAGCTCGTACACCACTTTGTGAATGGCGCGCGTGGCCACGTCGCGCGGCACCAGGTTGCCGTACTTCGGGATACCACTCCTCGAGGAAGTAGAAGCGCTCCGACTCGGGAATCGCCTTGACCGGCGCGCTTGTCGCCCGGCGTGCGCGGAACCCACACGCGGCCGCCCTCGCCGCGCGCCGACTCCGACATCAGCCGCAGCTTGTCTTCGCCGGGAATGCACGTGGGATGCACCTGGATGAATTCGCCGTTGGCGTAGTACGCGCCCTGCTGGAAGACCGCCGACTGCGCCGAGCCCGTGCAGACCACGGAGTTGGTGCTCTTGCCGAAGATGGCGCCGATGCCGCCCGTCGCCAGGATGATGGCGTCGGCCGCGAAGGCCTTCAGCTCCATCGTGCGCAGGTTCATGGCCACGATGCCGCGCGCGACGCCCTTCGCGTCGATGATGGCGGAGAGAAACTCCCAGCCCTCGTACTTGTGCACCTTGCCTTCGGCCTCGTAGCGCCGCACCTGCTCGTCGAGCGCGTAGAGCAGTTGCTGGCCGGTGGTGGCGCCGGCAAATGCCGTGCGGTGGTAGAGCGTGCCGCCGAAGCGGCGGAAGTCGAGCAGCCCCTCGGGCGTGCGGTTGAAGGGCACGCCCATGCGGTCGAGCAGATCGATGATGGCCGGCGCGGCCTCGCACATGGCCTTCACCGGCGTCTGGTTGGCCAGAAAGTCGCCGCCGTAGATCGTGTCGTCAAAGTGCTGCGCGGTGGTGTCGCCCTCGCCCTTCAGGTTCTTGGCGGCGTTGATGCCGCCCTGCGCGCAGACCGAGTGCGAGCGCTTGACCGGCACGATGGAGAACAGGTCCACCGTGCCGCCGGCCTCGGCGATCTTGATGACCGCCGCAAGCCCCGCCAGCCCTCCGCCAACCACGATGATTCTGGGTGCTGCCATGTGTCGTCGTCCTTTCAGGCTGAGCAGTGCAACCGCTTCGTCAGTTCAGCAGTTCGGTCGGCTTGACGCTAGTTGGCATCTGATTGCGTGACCAACGCCGAACTGCCGGGCAGGCTCCGACGCCGGAGCCTGAATCGCTGACAAGCTGGCACGTTTCGGGCGCATTCGGATACTTCGGCCCGACAAACGCCCAGATGCTGGCGAGTCCCATGCCGGCGAGCAGCACGCCGAACGCAACGCAGACATAGCCGAAGCGGCGGCGCGCGGTTTCTCCCGGCGTGATGCCCCACTTGGCCGCGAAGAGCCAGACGCCGTAAGCAAAGTGCCAGCAGACGGCGATCATCGCAATCACGTAGACGGCGAGCATCCACGGATTGGCAAGCTCCATGCTGCACTTTTGAAACGCCGCGCCGGGATTCTCCGGCAGGCTGACGCCCATGAAGCGCTGCGTCAGCCACGTGCTGGCCGATGTAGGCGAAGGCGATCAGGCCGGTGTAGCGCTGCGCCAGGTACATCCAGTTCCCTGCCCACGGGTAGTAGACGATGTTCGATTTGCCGCGCAGCCAGATATAGACGCCGTAGATGCCGTGATACAGGATGGGCAGAAAGATGAAGACCCACTCCAGCACGCGCACCAGCGGCAGGCTGTTGAGGAACTTGACCTGCTCGCCGTAGGCGATCGGGCCCTTCAGCGCTTCGAAGTTCGAGAGCAGGTGCTCCAGCAGAAACGCGCCGATGGGAACGATGCCCAGCAGCGAGTGCAGCTTGTGCCAGATAAAACTCGTGCCCTGCCCGGCGCGCAAAGGCTCCACGCCGCGGCGGACTTGGGGCGCGGCGGAGGGTTGAACGGTTGCCATGGAGAAGTTGGCTCCTAAAGTGCGGTGCGGGCAGAAGCAGTGCTTCAGAATTGAGGGACGGAAATCTGCGCTTTGATTCTCATGCATTATTCGAGGCCGACGTTAGGTCCGTCAAGGCGGCGCTCCGCGCTTTTAGCGCTTTGGACGATGAGAGTAGTGGAAGCTCAGCGTCGCCAGCATTCGGCAGCAGCGCCGCAATCGCCCGTCCGCGATGGCTGAGCGAGAGCTTGGTTTCGAGATCGATCTCGGCCATGGTCTTGCCCAGCTCCGGCAGATAGAACAGCGGATCGTAGCCGAATCCGCCGGTGCCGCGCGGCGCATCCAGAATCACGCCTTCGACCGTGCCGTCGGCGATCTGAACCACTTCGCCATCGCGCGCGGCGACCAGCGTGCAATGGTAGCGGGCGGTGCGCAGCTCCGCCGGAAACCCGTCCAGCTGCTGCAGAAGCAGAATGTTGTTCCACACATCGGTGTTGTCGTTGGCGTCGGGCGAGTCCACCAGGCCCGAATCGGCCGCATATCGCGCCGAGCGCACGCCGGGCGCGCCGCCGAGCGCGTCGACTTCCAGGCCGGAATCGTCGGCGACGCACCAGTTCGCCGGGCGCGAAGCGCGAATAGTAGACAGCTTTGGTCGCCGCATTGGCCAGGAACGTGTCGCCATCTTCTTCCGGCGCGGGGATCTTCTCGATCCCGGGAAGCGGTTCGATGCTCGACCGAATAGGCCTGCGCGGCGGTGCGAAAGTCGCGCAGCTTGCCTGCGCTGGTGGTGGCGGCATAAAGCCGAAGAGCCATGAGAGCAAAGGTCCGTCAGCCAGTGGCGGTAGCGCCGAGCGTCCTCCGCCTGGCTGTCGTGGCGGCGTCCTCGCCGCCACATTCGTCGCAATTCTTTCCGCTGTACAAAGGGCACACGCACCCGATAGGCTTTCGTTTGCTCCGCGGGTGCAAGCAATTCGCCGCCGCGCTCAAAAACGGAGAAAGAATGCCGATAGCAATTCTGGCAGGAATCGGATGGCACATCGTCGGCGCGGCCTGCGCCGCTTCGTTCTATGCGCCGATTGAGAAAGGTGAAGAAATGGTCGTGGGAGACCACCTGGGCCGTCGCCGGCTTCTTCTCCTGGATTCTGCTGCCCATCGGCGTGAGCTATCTTCTGCTGCCGGATTTCCCGCGCTTCTACGCCTCGCATGATCCCGCCCTGATGTTGAAGGTCGCGCTCTTCGGCGCCATGTGGGGCGTGGGCAACGTGAGCTACGGACTCACCATGCGCCACCTGGGCATGTCGCTCGGCATCGGCGTGGCCATCGGCGTCACGCTGGTCGTCGGCACGCTGGTGCCGCCGCTGATGCATGGCCAGGCGCGATGCTCTTCACCACCCGCGGCGGCCTGCTCACCATGGCGGGCGTAGTGGTGGCGCTCATCGGCGTCGCCATCGTCTCCTATGCCGGCCACCAGAAAGAAGTGCAACTGGGCGCCGAGGTGCAAGGAGTTCAATGTGAAGCTCGGCCTGGCGCTCGCCGTGATGTGCGGCATCTTTTCGTCGGGCATGTCGCTTTCGCCATCGATGCGGCCACGCCCATCGCCGCGGCAGCCTGCAACTCGGCGTCAATCCGCTCTATGCGCGCGCTGCCCAGCTACGTGCTCATCATGGGCGGCGGCGCGATCGTCAATATGAGCTACTGCTTTATCCGGCTGGCGCCTTCAAGAAGGACTTTCGCTGCGCGCCGATCTCGCCAGCCGCGGCCGACGCTCTTCAAGAACGGCGCCTTGGCCGCAGCCGGCGGAATCATGTGGTACCTGCAGTTCTTCTTCTACGCCTGGGGCGCAGGCCAACATTCCGCAGCGCCTGGTCTACGTGAACTGGATGCTGCACATGAGCATCTACGTGCTGTGCGGCGGGCTGGTGGGCCTGGCGCTGGGCGAGTGGGCGGGCGTGCAGCAGGCCCATCCGCCTGCTGTGGGCCGGAATTCTGGTCATCATTGCGGCCGCGAATCTGGTGGGTCTGGGCATGGCGTCGTAATCTCATCATTCAGGCTCCCCTGCGGAGCAAGTCAAGATCAATGAAAGGTGCGTCATGCGCGTGGGGTTGCCTGGCGATTTGCAGTTGTCCGACGGCTTCATTGTGTTCGTCAATCCCGGTCTAGACGTGATGAACGTAACCGTGGGGCTCACCTATCGTTTTGACGGCAATCCCCTGTTCCGGCTGCATTGACAAGGTCTGTCTCAGGGCAGCGGCAGTTCCGCGTCCAAGCCTGTCGCGAGGTCGGCGCGCAGCTTGTCCACAGTCGTGAAAACAATGCCCTTCATGCCCAGGCGACCGCGGCATCGACGTTCACCGGCCTGTCGTCGATGAACAGCGTTTCCTCCGGGCGAGTGCCGAGTTTTCGAGCACGTAGCGATAGATGGCCGGATCGGGCTTGGCCATGCGGAGCTGATAGCTCCAGACCAGCACATCGAAACGCGAGAGCCAGTCGAATTCGCGCTCCATGTGCTCGATGCACCGTGTCGCCCATGTTCGAAACGATGGCCGTAAGCATTCCGCGCTGCTTGAGCGCAGCTGCCAGGCCAGCATGGCGGATTTTCGCGTGGTCCACATGCGCGCATCCCACTGATTCAGCTCCTCGATCGCGGAATCGCTCAGCTTGAGCCCGGCATCGCGCACAATCTTCTGCCAGAATTCAAGGCCGGTGAGCTTGCCCTCGTCGTAGGCGTGGCGGTCGGCCCAGTAGAAGCTCTCGAGCGTCTGCCGGAAGCCCGGTGATGCGCACCAGCGCGGCATGGGCCTCCGGGTCCGGTGGACCGGTCAATACCATTCCATAGTCGAAGACACCGCGCGCAACGCCAACGTTCCCTCCCATGGCGCCCGTGTATGGTTGAGAGGGCGCTTCTCTCATTGTGCACGATGGGCAGTTGCGCCCGATGACAGCGACGGAGAAAGCCGAGCGGATACGAACCGATGCGGTTTTCGCAGCGAACCGACTGGAACACGGAAGAAAGCGAGCTGGCGCGCGCGCACCGGCTGCGCGTCGAGGCCGGCCTGCCCATCGCCGACCTGACCGCCTCGAATCCCACGCGCTGCGGCTTCGCCTATCCCGCGTCCCTGCTCGATGCGCTCACCGATCCGCGCGGCGCTCGACTACGATCCGCAGCCCAAGGGCCTCCTGCCCGCGCGCCAGGCGGTCTGCGCATACTACGCCGACCACGGCGTAGCACTCGACCCGGGCAGATTGTGCTGACCACCAGCACCAGCGAGGCGTACAGCTTTCTCTTCCGGCTGCTCTGCGATCCGGGCGACGAGATCCTCGTCCCGCAGCCGGGCTATCCGCTCTTCGATTTCCTGGCCGCCCTCGACGATGTGCGCCTCAAGGCTGCGCCGCTGGTCTACGACCAGGGCTGGCAGATCGATCCGGAGGGCATTCGCCGCGCGATCACGCCGCAGACGCGGGCCATCGTGGTGGTGCACCCCAACAATCCCACCGGGCACTTCACCAAGCCCTGGGAGGCGGAGGAGCTGGCGCGCCTCTGCCGCGAGTACGACCTTTCGCTCATCGTGGACGAGGTGTTTCTCGACTACAGCTTCGGCGGCAGAGGCCGTCGAGCTTTGCCGCGGGCTCGAGGGCGTTCCGGTCTTCGTGGTCAGCGGGCTGAGCAAGATCGCCGGCCTGCCGCAGATGAAGGCGGCGTGGATTGTCGCCACCGGCCCGGAGCAGGAGCAGGCGCTGGAGCGGCTGGAGGTGATTGCCGACACCTTTCTCTCCATGAATGCGCCGGTGCAGTGGGCGCTGCCGGCGTGGCTCGCAGGGCCGGGCGGCGATCCAGGGGCAGATTCGGACGCGTGTGGCCGCGAACCTGGCCGAGCTCGATCGCGCGCTTCCGGCGGTCCCGCGTGCAGCGGCTGGAGGTCGAAGGCGGCTGGTACGCGGTGCTGCGGATTCCGGCGCTGGAGCCGGACGAGCAGACGGTTCTCGCGCTGCTCGAGCGCGGCGTCTGGGTGCATCCCGGCTACTTTTTCGGGATGCCGGAGTCGGGCTGGCTGGTGGTGAGCCTGCTTGGCGCCGGAGGCGGAGTTCAGCGCCGGAGTAGACATTCTTATTAACTATTTTCGAACGATCAGAGGGTAACATTACCGGCGACGGACTATAAGTTCTTGCTTGAACAATTTTCTATTTCCCCATGAATAACAATAACTTTACTGCTGACCGTTACTTCGCGAGCCCTTTGCAGAAACGGATTGCTCTTGCGCTCCTCGCCGATGGTGGTGACGGGGCCGTGGCCGGGCAAAACCTGCGTTTCATCGGGAAGTCAGCAACCGCGAGTGAAGCGAATCGATGATCTGGTCGAAGTTGCCGCCGGGCAGATCGGTGCGGCCGATGCTGCCGGCAAACAGCGTGTCGCCGGCAATCAGCAGCTTGAGCGGGGCAAAGTGCAGGCAGACCGAGCCCTGCGTGTGGCCGGGCGTGTGCAGCACCTGGGCCGGATAGTGCTCCAGGCCCACGACCCGCCGTCGGCCAGGCCTCGTCGGGCGGCGCGGTCTCGGGCGGTGGACGCCCAGCCAGGCGGCCTGCGCCTCCATCATCTTCAGCAGCGGCAGGTCGTTTTCATTCAGGAAGATCGGCGCGCCGGTCAGCCGCTTGAGCTTGAGCGCGCCGCCCACGTGGTCGATGTGGGCGTGGGTCACCAGAATCTGCTTGAGCTTCAGGCCGAGCTCGGTCAGCCGGTGGATGCGGCCGACCTCGTCGCCGGGATCGATGACGATGGCCTCGCGGGTCTCTTCATCGCCCAGAATGGTGCAGTTGCAGGCCAGCGGACCGACGGGAAAGGACTCGAAGATCATGCTTCATTGTAGGCGGAGCCAGCGGTTGTCAAGCCATCCTCCGTCTAACTCCCTCAATCTCCGCAACTTCGGTTTGCAGGGAATTACCCCCAAATTCGCTACGCTAAAAGCATCGTTCCGCAATCAGGCAAAAGGGGCAGGCATGGCTGGGAAATCCCAAAAACCGTACAACGCGAAAACCGCTGCCACGAAACCTCGGGGTAAATCCGCGCCCTCGGCGACCGAGGCCCCCGAAGAGCGATTTGAAGTTCCCGGGACGGAGACAACCGGTGCCCCCCGGAAGCAATCTGAGATCCTGGGGGTGGAGACGACCGGAGCCCCCCAGAAGCAGTCTGAAATCCTCGCGGTGGCCGCGACCGGCGCCCCCGAGAAGCAATCAGAAATCCTCGGGTTGGAGACGCCGAGTCCTCGTCGGCGGGGCGGTAAATCCACAGGCCGCAAACGGTTGCAGCCCACCCTTGAATTCCCGCCCGCCGATCCCGGCCAGGGCGCATCCCGCCTCCGTAAGTCCGTCAACTCGCTCCTCGCCGGCGGAGGCGATCGCCTCGCCCGCGCGCTCTTTTCCAAAGCCATCGCCGGCAACATCCCCAGCGCGCGCCTTCTCGTCGAGCTCTCCGGCGCAAACAAGCCCCCCACCGAGGAAGACGAAGACGCCGACCGCCCCTCCGTCGCCGCATGGCTCGCCTCCCAACCCTGCTACGTCTTTCCCGGCAGCCTCGATACGCTCCAACTCCCATCCGGCGAAATCTACGTCCGCCAAAGCCCCGAAGACTCCGCCGCCATCGACCCCAGCAAACTCCCCTTCGGCAACCCCAAACTCCTCTCTACTCCCAAGCCCGACGATCCCGAGTTCGACGACCCACCCGAACCCGGCCTCCGGCACGGTCCACGCTCCATGCGCTAGAGGCTAGGAGCTAGCAGCTAGAAGCTGCCTTTCGTCCACCGATCCCTGACCTCTGCAGTCTTGTATCGGGGCATGGCTTCACGGCTTGCGGAAAAACTCGATCGCCAAGAAGTTTTGTATCAGGGCACGAGCGGGGCACCCACCCAGTGGGTGGGTCGCGTGCCGAAAACGTCGCAGAATGAATGTGGGCTTTAGCCCCTGAGGGAAGTTTTTCATCGCCTCAGGCTATTCATGCAACCAACTCTAGTCTCCCGTCTCTGAAGTTCGCGTCATAACGGAACTGTCATCCTGAGCGAAGTTTGGCCGGCTTTTGGGCCAAACGGAGTCGAAGGACTGACCTTGCCCCCGCAAAACGTATCCCATAGCGAGCTGCTGTAATGGCGAAAGGGATACGAGGATGCGGAACGGAAAACGAGGCAGGTACACGCTGGAGTTCAAGCAGGAGGCGGTGGGGCTGGTGAGTCGGGCCAGGGGATCGCGGCAGCGGCACGCAGTCTGGGAGTGGTTGAGCAGACCCTATTCAACTGGGTGAAGGCGAAGCGGGAAGGCAAGCTCAAGGAGTCAGACAACAACCGGCGTCACCGCCGAGCAGATGGAGATCAGCCGTTTGCGGGCCGAACTGGCGCGGGTCAAGATGGAGCGCGACATCCTGGGAAAAGCGACGGCATACTTCGCAAAGGGCCAGAAATGAAGTACGCCTTTATTGAACGTCACCGGCAGGTGTGGCCGATCAGGGTGCAGTGCCGGGTGCTCAGCGTGAGCGTGTCTGGCTACCATGAACACTTGCGCGGCGACGACAATCGCGCAGCGGGGGCACTGAGTGACGAAGCCCTGCTGATGCATATCAGCGCGGTTTATGCGGAAAACGGGGAGCCTACGGTTGGCCGCGCATCTGGCGGCAGCTGGTCAGGGGCATCCGCGAGGCAAGCAACGGGTGCAACGGCTGATGCAGCAGCACGGCATTCGGGCCCGTGGCAAGCGCCGCTTCCGGGTCACGACCACCGACAGCCGCCACGATCTGCCGATTGCGCCCAACCTTCTGAACCGCAACTTCACCCTGGCCACACCCAACCAGGTGTGGTCGGCGACATTACCTACATCCCCAGCGATGAAGGGTGGCTTTTTCTGGCCGTGGTGCTCGACCTGTTCAGCCGCAAGGTGGTGGGCTGGTCGATGCGGGCCGACATGGACCGCAGCTGGTGATCGACACGCTGGATATGGCGTCTATCAGCGCTCGCCCCACGGCAAGAGACCCACTGATTTTTCACTCTGATCGCGGCAGCCAGTACGCCAGCTAGGATTTCCGACGTGCTCGAAAAGAGCGGAATGCGGGCCTCGATGAGTCGCAAGGGCAACTGCTGGGACAACGGGTGAGCGAGACGCTGTTCGGATCGCTGAAGGTGGAACGGCTGCAGGCCAGCGCTTGCAAACTCTTCGCCAGGCCAAGGATGCGACCCTCGCCTGGCTGCTCTGGTACAACCGGAGCGGCTGCACTCGACCCTGAACTACCTCAGTCCAAAGAGTATGAAAAAGCCGATCGCAGCACGCAGACTCGCGGGCGGCGGCCGAGCGAGCGGCGACAAACAGGCGATGGAAAAATTGGAAATCAAAAAGCCGACTTCCACATATCCACCGCCACGACGACTACGAGGATGAATATAATCTATTAAACAGGCACGTATGGGATACGCATTCTGAGGGCAAGGTCATAGCGCCCTATAAGGCACAGATGGCGCATTTGGGGGATTCCAGTTTCTTCCTTGGAACGATCAAATTAAGCAGTACTTAGCAGCCGCTGCGTCCGCTTTACAGGGCCGATTCGCAATGGCGCTAATCAGGGCACGACTTTTAGTCGTGCCGAATAAGCCTCAAGAAATGAGTGCGGCTTTAGCCGCTGAGAGATGGTTTTCAACTGCATTCATCCCATCTCCCGATTTCACCCAATCTTTGGCTTGCTCCCATATCCAAACCCGTCGCCCACGATCCCTAAACCTCTTCCGTCTTGTATCGGGTCAATTCTGATCCGCCCCTCTACCTCAACCTGCTGCGAGAGCTGACCCACGCTTTATAACCTGTCCCAAACCGATTCCGATATTGCTCGCGATCCCCTTCGTCTGCATGCTTGCCTGTTTGTTTTCCGCCCGACGAGAAAACTCCTCGATGAGATGCTGATGGCCGATCCCGACGGCCGCGTTCCCCGGCCCGTCCGCAGCCAGAGAACCCCCCAGAGAAGGCCACTGCTGCGCGATTCGACGATCCGATTTCCCCCGGCTCCGTGCGTCCGCGCTAAGCACTCGGATTACAAGCAGCAAAAAATTTTGATAAGGCAGGCGGGGGGTTTAAAATTCGAACACAGCAGAGTGACCTTGCCCCCGCAAAACGTATCCCTTAGCGAGCTGCTGTAATAGCGAAGGGAGACGAAGATGAGGAACGGGAAACGAGGCAGGTACACGCTGGAGTTCAAGCAGGAAGCGGTGGGGCTGGTTGAGTCGGGCCAGAGGATCGCGGCAGCGGCACGCAGTCTGGGAGTGGTCGAGCAGACACTATCCAACTGGGTCAAGGCGAAGCGGGAAGGCAAGCTCAAGGAGGTCCAGGCAGGGCAGGCGTAACCGCCGAGCAGATGGAGATCAGCCGTCTGCGGGCCGAGCTGGCGCGGGTCACGATGGAGCGCGACATCCTGGGAAAAGCGACGGCATACTTTGCAAAGGGCCAGAAGTGAAGTATGCCTTTATTGAACGCCATCGGCGCCTCTGGCCGATCTGTGTGCAGTGCCGGGTGCTCAAGGTGAGCGTGTCCGGCTTTCATCAACACTTTGCGCGGCGCGGCGAAGACGCCGTGCCGGCATCTGAGTAATGCGGCGCTTCTGGTGCATATCAGCGCGGTGTATGCGGAACATCGGGGAGCCTACGGTTGGCCGCGGATCTGGCGGGAGCTGGTGAGGCGCGGCATCCGCGTGGGCAAGCAACGGGTGCAGCGGCTGATGCAGCAGCACGGCATTCGTGCCCGTGGCAAGCGCCGCTTCCGGGTCACGACCACCGACAGCCGGCACGATCTGCCGATCGCGCCCAACCTGCTGAACCGCAACTTCACCCGGCCACGCCCAACCAGGCGTGGTCGGGCGACATCACCTACATCGCCACCGAGGAGGGCTGGCTGTTTCTGGCCGTGGTGCTCGACCTGTTCAGCCGCAAGGTGGTGGGCTGGTCGATGCGGCCCGACATGCAGCGCAGCCTGGTGATCGACGCGCTGGAGATGGCCTGTTTCAACGCCGTCCACGGAAAGGAGACTGATTTTTCACAGTGATCGCGGCAGCCAGTATGCCAGCGAGGATTTCCGCCAGGTGCTGGAAAAGCACGGATGCTGGCTTCGATGAGCCGCAAGGGCAACTGCTGGGACAACGCCGTGAGCGAGACGCTGTTCGGATCGCTGAAGGTGGAGCGGCTGCACGGCGAGCGCTTGGAAACCATCCGCCAGGCCAAGGATGCGGCGCTGGCCTGGCTGCTCTGGTATAACCGGCAACGCATGCACTCGACCCTGAACTATCTCAGTCCGAAAGAGTATGAACGCCGATCGGAGAACGCAGGCTCGCAGGCTGCCGCCGATGGAGCGGCGACCAAACAGGCGGTGGAAATATGGAAATCGATAAAGCCGATTTCCACATTCCCACCGCCACGACGACTACGAGAGATGAATTAATCTCGTAAAACAGGCAGTATGGGATACGCATTCTGAGGGCAAGGTCAGAGATTCGGTGGCGGATCAAGGAATTAGCGGGTTTGCGGGGCGGTGGCGGGCGGGTTGACAGAGGGGCAGGGAACAGCGAACAGGGGTCAGATGTCAGGGAGCGGTGCGGCTTGGCCGGGACGGGCGGGTAGTGTGCCTTAGGGCGCTTTGCTCACGTTCACCAGGTGATCTCTAACAAGATCTCATCAAGTTGGTCTTCCGTTAGAGTACCGGTTTCAAGAAGTGTCTTGAAAAGCATGGCAATGGCTTTGCTGTTGCGGTGCGTGTTCAACTTCTGGCTATCCGGTGCGTCTGGCTTTCCTGTCAGCGTGTAGAAGACACGTTTCTCTACCTCGAGGCCCTCTTCCTTGTAGGTTCGCTCCGCTAAAACCTCTTTTCTAGTTGGCATGAAGTCGAGGCTCCTTTGTTCAGATGATGCCGGAAAGACCCTTCTCGCGCACAAGCTTTTCGACTTCCTTGGATTGAGTCCTTAAAGTTCTGTAGAAGCCGGTAAGGTGGTGAGCGGTAGCGAGCCACCTTGGGTTTCTCCTTAGGATGTTGTTTAGGCCAACGACATTCACGAGGAGGACATTGATGGCTCGCAAGAGACAGGGTATTTCGATTGCCGAGAGCTGGCAAGCGGGCGGGAGAGGAGGATTTTCTTCGCGGTCTTGTAGAGCGGGTGGTGCAGCAGGTGTTGGAAGCGGAGATGACCAACTTCCTGGGCGCGGGGACCTATGAACGCAACGCGGAACGGCGCGGGTGGCGCAACGGTTTCAAGCCGCGGGTGCTGAAGACGCGGGTGGGCAAGCTGGAGTTGCTGGTGCCCAAGGACCGCGAGGGGCAGTTTCAGACGGAACTGTTCGAACGCTACCAGCGCAGCGAAAAGGCGCTGGTGTTGTCGATGCTTCAGATGTACATCGAAGGGGTATCGACGCGGAAGGTGAGCGCGATTACCGAAGCGTTGTGCGGGTTGGAGGTGAGCCGGAGCCAGGTGTCGGCGCTGGCCGAGAAGCTGGACATGGAACTGAGCGGGTGGCGTCACCGGCGGCTGGAGAAGTGCTACCCCTACCTGGTCATCGATGCCCGTTATGAGCGGGTGCGGCGGGCTGGCCATGTGGTCAGCCAGGGGGTTCTGATAGCGGTGGGGATCAGCGAGGACGGTTACCGCGAGGTGCTTGGGGCCTGGGTAGCGGACTCGGAGTCGGAGAGCAGTTGGGGGCAGGTATTCGGGGAGCTGAAGCAGCGCGGGTTGCGCGGTGTAGGCTACGTGGTCAGCGACGATCATGGCGGTCTGGTGCGGGCCATGGGCGGCATTTTCAGGGCGCGGTGTGGCAGCGCTGCCAGGTGCATTTTCTGCGCAACGCGCTGGCCTGTGCGGGGCGCGCGAGAAGCCGCTGGTGGCGGGGTTGCTGAAAACCGTCAGGGAAGCCCCGGCACGGCCGGCGGCCGTGGAGGCGATCGGCAGGCGGCGGCGGAGCTGGACCAGCGGGCGCCCAAGGTGGCGCGGTTGCTGGAAGAACACGGCGAAGAGATCCTGGCGGTGTACGCACTGCCGGAGGCGCACCGTAAGCAGATGCGCACCACCAACCTGCTGGAACGGCAGAATCAGGAACTGAAGCGGCGCACGCGGGTGGTGGGGGTATTTCCCAACGAGCAGTCCTGCCTGAGGCTGGTCACGGCGCTGCTGATGGAAACCAATCAGGAATGGATGGAGCGGCTATACCTGCGCATGGAAGAAAGCACACCGGCGGCCCAGGAACCCAGGGCCCCAGCCGCCGCTTGAGGGCAGGTGCGCTCCGGGCTACGCCCTCCGCGCACCTGCCCTCACAACCAAAACCCTGAGGAGAATGAATCTACAGAAAAGTTAGGACTTGACTCTTCCTTGGTACCTGGCGGGAGAATTTGCGCTCTCCCAGTGGATTCCGTGAATTCAATCCATCGATTCTTATGAAGCTCGCGAACCGCGTTCATGAAATACTGCTTGTTCTCTATACTCGGTCCAGGCGATAAGATCCTGAATCGAAACGTCAGATACCGAAGTCGCAATTAGAAGCACAAGCTGCTGTTTCAATTTCAATTTCGGCTGCAACACGCGCTTGATGTTGCCGTCGGACCAGACGACGGGAATACGCATCTCTGCGAGCGAGTCCACTACTTTCTGAGCGTCAATAGTGGGCAGGTTGTGATACACCCTGACCAACTCGCACATAACCCAGTTACACATCGCCAATACTGCCGCTGAATCCATGTGATTCGGGTCCACGTCCCCGCCCACATGGCCGACGCTACGATTGTTGCGGACCTCGAAAAGGGCGGGTAGCAGGCGCGGAATCAGGATTTGAAAGCTTCGTGGGACGCCGGAGTTGTTTTCCAACTTGTAACAGGCATCCCTGAAGTTGCTGGGCTTTTTCGGCGCCGAAGCGTAGGTCTTTTTGGCGTGGCCGTCAAGGATCGTATAGACGATTTCGCTGAAGCGACCGCCGCTCAATTCAGATGGGAGCCAGCGGTGCTCAAGGAAGTTTTGAACAATGCTTTGGTATTCCGTGAGGAGTGGCGCTCTCAAGCATGAAGGAATGGCCGACAATACAGCGGACGCCGCGATTCTCATTGGCCCAGACTTGCCCTTCCCTCGGGGGTCACAAAGAAGCCGCTCGCGTCCTTATCGCAGAACCCCTTACCCACATTTTTCCCCAACGCGTCAGACGGGTTGCTGAGTCTCGATTGATTGCTGCTCTTGAGCGCGTTTGGTATCTCCGCAGTGGTAAGACGGCTCTTATTTTGTGTGTCATGCAGCCACACGGCAGTCGCGAGAAACTTTCGGACCTGATTAGTTGTTGAGCCTGTCGCCTTCAAGTGCGCGGCGAGCGTTCCGGACACTTGGCCAGTCGTCTGCGCGCCGCTCTGCTTTGCTCCGTTGTTGCCGCCCGCAGGTGACTCCTGGGGAGCCGCGGCCACAAGCTCTGGAATCTTGCTCAGTACTTTATCCAACTGCGCGGAGAGCCAATCACCGTCACCCTCTCCACTGAATGTGATTGGACCGACTTTAATTTCGAGTTTGGAATCAGCCACGATGCCTCCCGACGGGAGCGCTGTCAACTTTCGCAGCGCTCAGATTATCGAAACCACTTCGTTCAACGGTAGCACTTTGTTTGCTGCGAAAACTGTGCAAAATGAGGCCGGAATTCCACGGTGCACGGGCGGCTTCGCCGCGTACTTGATTTCTCGAAAAATGGGCGGGCGGTTGCGGCATGAGTGAACTCATGCCCTGATACAAGGCGAAAAGCGACCGCATATGATCGACAGAGCTGGGTCGCACGGGGCGCGGCCCGCTTCGCTCAGGACGACACCCAATTCTCGATCATTCACTGCAACTTCTCGATCGTTCAGCGCAACGAAACATACCGCCCAGTCGGTATCCGAACAAGCTGACCTCTAAGCTGCTGCGCTGCTCCGTCCCAACTCCGCTAGCTCCGCTAACCCCGCTGACCCCGCCCTTCTGACCCCTGACCCCTGATCACGAGCTAGCAGCTAGGAGCTAGTAGCTAGAAGCTGCCTTTTTGGCACCTAACTCCGCTAGCTCCGCTAACCCCGCCGACTCGCTAACTCGCTGACCTGCTGACTCGCTGCCCCGTATACCTCTTCCTCCACACTTCTGCTCCACCAGCTCCAGCGCCGGTCCTCGAGCGACCGCTCCCACGGCACCAGCCCGTACACCAGATCGCATCCCAGCGCCCGCGCCATCCCTTCCAGTTGCTCAAGCTCATCTTTCCGCTTCTGCTCTGCCCGCTCCATCTGGAACACCATCTTCTCCGAAAATTTCATCGCGTCCGCAACCTGTCCACCTAATCCCCACTGCCAGCCGCATCGCCCGACTCATCCTTCGGCGGCCGCGCATGCAGCCGCGCCCTCCGGTACCACCGCACCTTCCGTTCCAGCTCCAGCCTCGCCCTCTCCCGCAACACTCTCCGCATCGTCCTTCTCCTTTTCGCCTCAGTCCCTGAGTCCCTGCGTCCCTAGTCCCTATGTCCCTACGTCCCTATGTCCCTGTTTTTCTACTCCCAACCGCCTACTGGCCGCTCCCTGTCTTTCTGATCCCTGACCCCTGATCCCTGATCTCCCCGTAGCCACACGCCCTCGCCTTGCCGCGATGGGCTAGAAGCTAGGAGCTAAAAGCTTGGAGCTCGCGGAAAAGTGCGCCCACCGTTGACGGCTCACCGCCCACGGCCCACGCAAATCCCTGATTTTCTGGGGTTCTATTTCCAGCGTACGCTTTTCTTCGAATTAAACTGCAAATTTCAAAAAACATTTCGTAACTTTCTTTGGTGCGTGTCACCCCCAAAATGGAACCTTTCCAGGTTACAGTCGCCGCTAAAATGCAACTTTTCTTGGTGAATGTCCCTGCAAAATGCAACCTCTGGAGGTTACATTTGGGCACCAAAGCTAACCATTTAAGCGAACGTTTGAGGGTTTCCCTAACCATATTTGCGAACATTTCGCTTGATTTTGCAGGCTTTACCCGCCCGCACAAAGTTCCTGCCTTCCCCGTTTGTTTTCGCGGGACCGGGAGTGCCAAAAAAGTAAACAAAAGGCGAAAACAGTGCTTGCGATTCGCTTTTTATTCGCTATAATGCGCCCATGGCTGTCACTCGAAGGCAAAAAGAGGTTCTCGATTTCCTGGAGTCGTTTGTGACCCGCAACGGCTATTCGCCTTCGTTTGAAGAGATTGCGCGCGGCATGGGCCTGAAGAGCCTGGCCACCGTGCACAAGCACATCACCAACCTGGAAAAGAAGGGGATGCTGGACCGCGTGCACAACCGCAGCCGGTCGATTGACGTGCTGCCGCCGGGGACGCGCACGCGCTCGAGCCTGAAGCTGCCGCTGGCCGGGCGCATTGCCGCCGGGATGCCGGTGGAGGCGATGGAGAGTCCGGAGACCATCTCGCTGCACGAGTGGTGGGCAACCGCGACGTGTTTGCGCTGGAGGTGCGCGGCGACTCCATGCGCGACGAGCACATTATCAACGGCGACTACGTGCTGGTGGAGCGGACGCGGACGGCGCGCCAGGGCGAGATCGTGGTGGCGCTGGTGCACGGCTCGGAGACGACGCTGAAGCGCTTTTACCCGGAAGGGAACGTGGTGCGGCTGCAGCCGGCAAATGTGGAGATGGACCCGATCTATGTTCCCGCGGCGCAGGTGGCGATTCAGGGACGGGTGCTGGGAGTGCTGCGGAAGTACCGGTAAAGCAGGGACCGAGGGAACAAGGGACCAAGGGAGAAGGGATCGTTGGTTAGTGGCCAGTGGGTGGTGATTAGTGGTTGGTGATTTGCCAGCGCGGGGTGACCTTGCCCTCAGAATGCGTATCCCATAGCGGGCGGGTTTTGAAGAGATTAATTCATCTCTCGTAGTCGTCGCGGCGGTGGGAATGTGGAAATCGGTTTTATCGATTTCCAATCATTTCCACCGCCTGCTTCGTTGCCGCTCCATCAGCGCGGCAGCCTGCGGTTGTGTTCTCCGAGCGGCGTTCGAACTCCTCCGGACTGAGATAGTTCAAGGTTGAGTGCATGCGTTGGCGGTTATACCACAGCAGCCAGGCGAGCACCGTATCCTTGGCCTGTCGGATGCTCTCGAAGCGCTCGCCGTGTAGTCGCTCCACTTTCAGCGATCCAAACAGAGTCTCGCTCACGGCATTGTCCCAGCAGTTTCCCTTGCGGCTCATCGAAGCCCGCATGCTGGTGCTTTTCCAGCACCGCGCGGAAATCCTCGCTGGCATACTGGCTGCCGCGATCACTAGTGAAAAATCAGACCTCCTTTCCGCGGACGGCGTTGAAACAGGCCCATCTCCAACGCGTCGATCACCAGGCTGCGGTGCATATCGGGCCGCATCGACCAGCCCACCACCTTGCGGCTGAACAGGTCGATCACCACCGCCAGAAAAAGCCAGCCTTCCTCGGTGGCGATGTAGGTGATGTCGCCCGACCACGCCTGGTTGGGCGCGGCCGCGGGTGAAGTTGCGGTTCAACAGGTTGGGCGCGATCGGCAGATCGTGCCGGCTGTCGGTGGTTACTACCCGGAAGCGCCGCTTGCCCCGGGCGCGAATGCCGTGCTGTTGCATCAGCCGCTGCACCCGTTGCTTGCCCACGCGGATGCCGCGCTTGACCAGCTCCCGCCAGATCCGCGGCCACCCGTAGGCGCCGCGGTGTTCCGCATACACCGCGCTGATATGCGCCAGCAGCGCCGCATCGCTCAGATGCCGGCGATGCGCGATCTCCGCCGCCGCGCCCGGTGTTGATGAAAGCCGGACACGCTCACCTTGAGCACCCGGCACTGCACACTGATCGGCCAGAGGCGCCGATGGCGTTCAATAAAGGCATACTTCACTTCTGGCCCTTTGCAAAGTATGCCGTCGCTTTTCCCAGGATGTCGCGCTCCATCGTTACCCGCGCCAACTCCGCGCGCAAACGGCTGATCTCCATCTGCTCGGCCGTGACACCAGCCTTGCCGCTGAACCTCCTTGAGCTTGCCCTCCCGCTTCGCCTTCACCCAGTTGGACAAGTGTCTGCTCGACCACTCCCAGACTGCGTGCCGCCGCCGCGATCGCCCTGGCCCGACTCAACCAGCCGAACCGCCTCCTGCTTGAACTCCAGCGTGTACCTGCCTCGTTTTCCGTTGCGCATCCTCGTATCCCTTTCGCCATTACAGCAGCTCGCTATGGGATACGTTTTGCGGGGGCAAGGTCAGGGATCCGGAAATCCCTGCCTCAAGTTAGTTTGAATCTCCATTCCGTTTGTTGATTGCCACGCCGAGCCCCGCGCCCAGCGCCACTCCAATGGCGATCCCGACTGCAAGGTTATGAATCGCCACTCCTATTGCAACTCCCAGGGCAATTCCTACGCCAACTCCCATGCCGGTGTTGTTCTTCACGCTATCGGTTCCTCTGGAAGATTCCCCAGACTCTACGCCCTGCGGCTAGCGGCGTCCGGAAAACAATCCTAATGCTTAGTGCTGAACTCATTAGAACTCATCTACATTGATTGAAACATTCCGCTTTTCAGCTTGCTTTCTCGGCGATGCGTGGGCGCGCCAGAGCGCGCCGTCGAGGGCGACCGTCTCAGTGGCGCCGACGGGCATTGCGGTGCGGCGGCGTGGAGGCCGGCGAAGAAGCCTCGCGCACCATGCGCATTTTCTCGATGACGCTGCCGGTCCAGGCGACGGGAACTTCGCCCGCGATGGCGTGCTTGCGGCGCAGCTTGGAGCGCACCAGCAGCACAAACTCGACCAGATCGGCCGCAGCCTGGCGCAGAACTCCCACGGCAACCGCGATCGCCTGCCTCGGCCAGCTCGTTGATGGCCGGAGCGAGCGCGGCAAAATCCGGACCCGGCGTGCCGTCGCCGAGGTTGATGAATTCGTCCATGGTGGGCGTGCCCCAAATCTCGCCCACTTTTTTCAGAACTTGCGTCGGCTCCTCGCGATCGTAGGCGTTGAGCGCGCGGCGGATGGCGTGCAGGCCGATCCAGTAGCCGGAGCCTTCGTCGCCCAGGCGCGAGCTCCAGCCGCCGGCGGATTCGCGGCTGCCGTCGGGCGCGCGGCCGATGGTGTTGGTGCCGGTTCCGGCGATCTGCAGGATTCCCGGGCCTCCGCTGAAAGGCCGCGTCGAGGGCGATGATGTGGTCGCCGACAACCTCAGAACGCTCGACGCCAAAATCGTTGAAGACCGCAGTGATCCACTCCGTGATGCCGGGCATGGTGGCGCTGGCCACGCCGCACGAGGCTGCGCGCACGCTCTTCACGCCGGCTTGCGCGTAGACATCTTTGAGCACAGCGCGCAGGTTGGCTTCGGCAGCTTCGGCGCCGACGCGCAGGCGCTTGATGGAGCCGCTTTCCGCAAAGGCCAGCACACGCTCGCCGTCGACGATGGCGGCCCGCGTGTGCGTGCCGCCGCCATCGATTCCGAGGACAATGCTCATTGCTTCCCTTCCCTGACGCGCGCGGCGATGAATATCGCTCGAATGTGTGCGGGCGAGGACGCCCGCACGACAGCCGGTCTGGAGACCGGCGCTACACACTGGCGCCACTTTCTGGCATTTCACGTGATCATTTGTGTGCGGGCGAGGACGCCGCATCGACAGCCGGTCTGGAGAGCGGCGCTACACATGGCGCTACTTTCTGGTATTTTCACGGATCATTGTGGCACATACGATGCGAAGGCCGGCTCCTTTCTAGTTTTCGGGCGCGACGCCGCCATCGCGCAGCGTTCCCGACAGGATATTCAGGCTCCCGTCGTTCTTCGGCGGATGGAGGCCGAGCATATGCGCCATCCACGGATACAGATTGACGTTATCAAACGGAGCGACGGTCTTTCCCGGCGACGAGATCCGGCCCGGCGGCAAAGAAACTGGCCTTCATCTCGGGCATCATGTGCGGATCGAAGCCGTGCATGCCGATGGTCGGCGGATGATCGGGTTGCCCCGCCGGCGGAGCGTGAGCGCGAATCGCATAAGGTCCGGTGGCCACGACGACCGGGTCGCCCTCGCGCGGATTCTGGTTGAAGTTGAGGCTCGGCCGGAACATCCTTGAGCCGGTAGACGATGAATTGCGATGAGGCGTGCTTGAGCTGGTTGTAGACGCGTGCGCGATCCTCTTCGGTCTTGCCGTAGAGGAGCGCGCCGACGGCCTCGAAGCCGGTCGAGATCGGCGAACTGGTCGAGGTTGATCCAATCGCCCTCGGACTTCACCATGCCGTGATCGCTCACGACCACCAGGTCGATGGGCAGGCCGGTGGCCTTGAGCGCGGCTCTGAGCTTGCCGACCATCGCGTCCATTCTTGAGCGCGGCTGCTCGGGTTTCGCGGCGCATCGGGGCCGAACTCGTGGCCCTCGTGGTCAGGTTCGGAGAAGTAGATGGCGATGAAGTGCGGGCGATCCGCGGCGGGCAGGCGAAGCAGGGCGACGGTGTCGTCGATCCGCGCCTGCTGGACCTCGGGCGTGGATTCGGTTTTGGCGTCGAAGTGCGCATAGTACGAGGGCCGGAAGCCGGCGATCTTGGCCTCGCAGCCGACCCAGAGAAGGCACGCCGTGCGCATGCCCTGGCTCTCGGCCAGGCTCCACAACGGAACGCCGCTGTACCAGGAGCCATCGGTCACGGCCTGCGGATCGGACATGGAGTAGCGCGCGTCCGCGCGCGGGATCGAGAAAACTGTTGGCGACAATGCCGTGGTGCTCGGGATAGAGGCCGGTGACAATGGTGAAGTGATTGGGAAAGGTGAGCGAGGGATAGCTGGGCAACATGCCTTCGGGCGCCCAGACGCCCTGCTTGCCGAGCGCCAGCAGATGCGTGGCGTTGTCGCGCCTGGCGTAGTCCCAGCGGAAGCCATCGAGCGAAACCAGCACGACATAATGCTGGCTCTGGGCCCAGGCGGAGTTGGGGCCATTGTCGACGTGCGTGAGCGGGAGCGCGGGGTTGAAGCTGGTTCCCTGCCCCGCCAGCGACTGCGGGGTTGCGGCCAGCCCGAGGGCGAGCAAGAAGCGAGGCAAGAGCCAGACGGCGCAGGGCGCGAAGTTGCATCGAAAACACCCCCGCATCAGCTTATCGCATTAGGAGATGTGCTTCGACGGCGCTGCGCTCGGGAAAAGCAAATGCAAAAACAACGCGGTGTTTTCGACGCCCCTTCACTGCGTTCAGGGTCGCTCAGGATGACCCGTTCTTTGACGATGCCGAGAATCAGTTCCCAACGATACAACGGCAGTACCTAAGCGAAGACGCGCGCCCAGGCCATCCACGCCAGGCCGACCGCGAGGATGGCGAGCTTTTGCAGCATCGGCACGCTGGCGCGGCGCGTGAAGACATCGTAGTCGGCGCGCTCGATGCGCTTGAGCAGCGCGTGATAGATGGAAACCAGCACCCAGAGCGCGGGACGGCTTTCGGGGTCGATCAGCGGCAGCAGTTCATCGCGCCGAGCGGTAGTAGTCTTCCGCGCGCTTGGCGATGCGCTGCGAAGCAGTGTCGCGTTCGTTGGTCGTGGGCGGCGCGGCCGGTGCGCGATGAAGCAGCGAATCGAGCGAAACGCCGTGCGCGCGAGATCTTCGAGCGGCAGATAGACGCGGTTGCGCGCCGCGTCCTCGGCCACATCGCGCAGAATGTTGGTGAGCTGGAAGGCGATGCCGGTTTCCTCGGCCAGCTTTTCCGCGCGCGGGTCGCTGTAGCCGAAGATGCGGATGCAGACCAGGCCCACGACCGATGCCACCAGATAGCAGTAGCGGTAGAGATCGGCGAAGGTCGCGTAGGTGTCGGGCGCGCCGGTGGGCGCGTGATCCAGGTCCATGGTGACGCCGGCGACGAGTTCGTCGAGCAAGCTCGAGCGGAATCTTGAAGCGCTCTGTCGCATCGCGCACGGCGAGAAAGACCGGATCGCTGGTGCCGCCGCCGCTCGCAGCCTCGCGCCATGCCGCCAGCCAGGCATCCAAGCTGGCGCCGGCGCTCCTCGCGCGGGAGGCTCTCGTCGTCGGCCAGATCGTCGGCCTGGCGCATGAAGGCGTAGATGGCGCAGATGGCGTTGCGGCGCTCGAGGGGAAGCGCGACGAAAGCGTAGTAGAAGTTCTTGGCTTCGCGTTTGGCGATTGCCCGGCAGGCCGCGTAGGCGCGGGCCAGGTTCGAGCTCGTGCGATGGGACTGTCTGCGTCAAGCGGTCTTTCCTGTGGATTGCGGCGCCGAGGCGCAAGAACGGCAGCGCCTTGCCGCCCAGGGCGCGCAGCGCGAGCGCGAGCTTGGTGCGTTTCGAGATGGCCGGCCGCGCGCTGAGCACATCGTAGTCGCGCCGCTCGATGGCGCGCAGAATCTCCAGGCCGCCGCGGCTGAAGAGATCGAGATCGAGCGCCAGGTCGCGGTTCACTCTGCCGATGAGCGGAAGCCCCTGCTCAAAGAGCGAGCGCGCGTAAGTCGACTTCGTAGCGCAGCAGGGCGCGAAACTCCGGCGTGGCGACGCCCTGCGCGATGGTCTCGTCGCTCACGCCAAAGCGGCGCATGTCGTCCTGCGGAAGGTAGACGCGGCCCTTGGCGAAGTCCACGCGCACATCCTGCCAGAAGTTGGCGAGTTGCAGCGCGGAGCAGGTCGCGTCGGAGAGCCGGAAATTCTTCTTCGTCTCGGGCCACTTCGCCGCAGGCATAGAGCACCAGGCGGCCGACGGGATTGGCCGAGTAGCGGCAATAGCCGAGCACGTCGTCCATGGTGGCGTAGCGCGTGACGGTCTGGTCCTGGCGAAAGGCGACGAGCAGATCGGCGAATGGCTCTTTGGGAATCGAACAGGCGCGGATGGTTTCGGCCAGCGCGACAAAAACCGGATGGCGCGCACGGCCTTCGTAGCAGGCGTCGAGTTCGCGCCCCCACAGATCAAGAAGCGCCAGGGCCGCGGAGCGGTCGCCGCACCTCGTCGCCCAGATCGTCGGAGATGCGGCAATAGGCGTAGATGGAATGGAAGTGCGGCCGCAGCGCCTTGGGCAGGAACCACGTGGCGACGTGGAAGTTTTCGTAGTGCGACTCGGCCAGTTGGCGGCAGCAGGCGCGGGCCTCGTCGAGCGTGGGCGCGACCTCGGGAATGCGATAGCCGGCGGGCAGCGCAGCCCAGCCGCGGGCCAGCAGCTCTTCCTGTTCTCGGCGCGCTGTTTCCCGATTGCGCAGTTGCCGCCATTCATGGCGTGGCCTCAGGGCACAATGGCGGTCTTGATCTCGGTGGAGCGGTTCATCAGCTTCTCAAAGACGCGATTGAGCTCGTAGAGGTGGGCGCGGCCGGTGATGAAGGCGCCGGCCTGGAAGCGTCCGCCGGCAATCAGCGCGAGCGCCTTGCGGCAGATGGCCGGCGTGTGGTGGAAGGTGGCGCGCAGCGTGATGTCGCTATAGTGGATGCGGTTGGTGTCGAGAGTGACGTGGGTGTTGGCGGCGCAGCCGCCGAAGAAGTTCACCGTGCCGCCCTTGCGCACCAACTCGACGGCCTCCTGCCAGGCTTCGGGCAGGCCCACGGCCTCAATGGCGATGTCGACGCCGCGGTCGTTGGGCGTGAGCGCGCGCGTTTCGCGGATGGCCTTGCGGATCGATGGATGCCTGCACGACATGCGCCGCGCCAAGCTGCCGCGCCGCTTCCACCTGGCCGTCGTGCTTGACGATGGCGATGGTTTCAAAGCCGGCCAGCGCCGCCACGTGAAGAATCATGAGCCCCAGCGGGCCGCCGCCGATGACGGCGACGATGTCGCCGTTGCGCGGATGCGAGTCCTCGAATCCGTGCACGGCGCAGGCCAGCGGCTCAGTGAGCGCGGCGTGCTCCAGCGGCACGTTATCGGGAATGCGGAGCGTGTTCTTGGCGACGATGCGCTGCGGGAATGTGGATGAACTCGGCATAGGCGCCGTTGTTGAAGAGCAGGTCGTCGCAGAGATTTTCCTGGCCGCGCAAGCAGAAGTAGCACTGGCCGCAAGGCGCGGAGTTGAGCGCCACCACGCGGTCGCCGGGAGCAAAATCGGTGACGCCCTCGCCGGCTTCGACAACGGTTCCCGCCTGTTCGTGGCCGAAGAGCGCGGGAGGAACGATCATGCGCGCGTGATATCCGCGGCGAAAGACCTTCAGATCGGTTCCGCAGGTGAGCGCGGCGCCCACGCTGAACGACCAGCTCGCCCAGCTGCGGCCTTGGGAATGGGAACCTGCTCGATGCGCACATCTTCGCGGCCGTGGAGGATGGCGGCGCGCATGGTGACGCGCCCGTGAGAGAAGCGCATTCTCGACGGTCTTGCGGCCCTGGTGGACAGCGGTTTCGACCGTCTTGCGGCCCACGACGACCAGCCGTCTCGACTGTATTCAGGCCTGCCTCGACGACCGTCTCGACTGTATTCAGGCCGCCCTCGACGACGTCCTCGACTTTCTTGCGGCCTTCTTCGACAACCGTCTTGACGGTCTTGCGGCCCCGGAGGATCGCGTCTTTCACCGTGCTCGCCATCGAGCTCCTCCCTACTCTGCTCCGGCTCCCGGCACAGGCTCCATCATAATCTTCATTGAGCCGGGCTGGGGGTGCGAAGCGATTTCGATGGCCGCGACCGCCTCTTCCAGCGGGAAGCGGTGCGAGATCAACTGCGTCAGGTCGAAGCCGTTGCGGTAGCCGCCAAAGACCAGGCCCGTGACTTCGTCCAGAATCGGGAACGAAGATGAGTATGAGCCGAGCAGGGTCTTCTCGTCCACACAAACCGCGGCGGGATCGAACGTGGCTTCGCCGTGCTGGGTCTGGGCAAAGAGCATGACCTTGCCGCCAGGGCGCACCGCGTCCATCGCCGTGCGGATGAGCGCGTTGCCGCCGACGGCCAGGATCACCGCATCCGCGCCGCGGCCATCGGTTTCAGCAAAGACGCGCTCGACCACATTCTCCGTGCCGGCGTGGATGGGGTTGGTGAGGCCGAAGCGCGCGGCGATGGCGTGGCGCTCCGGGAAAAGGTCGGAGGTGAGCACGCGGGCGCCGGTGCGCGCGGCGAGCGCGGCATGCATCAGCCCGATGGGGCCCTGGCCGATGACCAGCACCGTGTCGTCCGGCTGCGAGGTTGAGCAGCTTCACGCCCTTGAGTACGGTGTTCACGCGGCTCGACGAAGGCCGCCTGCTCAAAGGGCACGCCGTCGGGAATGCGGACCACGCCGCCGTTGGCGACCACGAAGTCCATGACGCGGATGTACTCGGCAAAGCCGCCGCCAGAAGGCTCAAAGCCCGCCGTGGCGCCGGTTTTCTTGTAGAGCGGGCACTGCGCGGGCGTCTGCTTGCGGCAGTAGTAGCACTCGCCGCAGGGAACGTGGTGGAAGCTCATCACGCGGTCGCCGACCGCAAATCTGGTGACGCCTGCGCCCACCTCGGCGACGACTCCGGCCATCTCGTGGCCGAAGATGCGCGGCGCCGAATGCGAGCCCATGTGGATCTTCTTGAGATCGGTGCCGCAGACGCCGCAGGTGGCGATCTTGATGAGCAGCTCGCCGGGGCCGATGCGCGGAACGGGGACGGTTTCCAGGCGCATGTCGTTGATGCCGCGATAGACGACGGCGCGCATGGTGGAGGGGATCTTGGATGCGATCTGGGATTCAGGATTGGAGATTTGGGTAGCCATTCCGTTTTCTGATGTGACCTCATTCATCGAGAAAATCGAGCAGTGACTCCGCGATGCTTTGGGAAGCCTTGCTTACTATTTTCGCCCATCCGGATGAGTGCGGGCCAGTACCAGGGGCGAAGAAGGGCAAAAAGAGTAAACCGCGCGAGCTGGAACTGGCCGCTGGGCGAGAGGAAGCGGTTGAAGTCGGGCAGGCGGTCCGTGAGGCCGTCGCTGACGCCTTTGATGCAGTAAAACGGGATGCCGCGCATGGCGGCGAGGCGGGCGATGGCGGCGGCTTCCATGTCGACGAGGGCGGCGTTGTAGGCGGACGGCGAGGCGGCGCTTTTCGTGCCGGTCGGCGACCCTGGGGCTGGTGGCGAGCCAGAGTTCGCCGGCGCCGGCATCGCAGCGGAAGCGCTCGCCGGTGCGAACGTCGATGACGCCGGCGACATTGTGGGCCGAGCCCGGGGCGATTTCGGCGCGAAGCGCTCCGGCCCAGCCGATGGAGAAGACCAGGTCGATGGGGCCGCCTTCCTCGATGGCGGCAAAGGCGCGCGTGGCGGCGGATCCTGGCCGGCGCCGGCGCAGGCGGCGATCCATTCTTCTTCCTCGGTTGCGCTGCGCCCAGAAGTGGATGCCGTTGCGCGTGCTAGTGCGGCCAGCCGCGAACGAGCGGCTTGAGCTCGCCGGGAAAGGCGGCGATGATGGCGGTGCGGGTCATGTGCTCGGCGCGAGCCTGCGCGGTCTTTGCCGGCGCGTAGCCGTTGGCGCGGAACCAGTCGATGGCGGCGCGCATGGCGGGGTAGACGGGGACGATGCGGAAGCCGAGCTCCTGCTGGGCGCGCGCGCTGGAGGCGTACATCTTCTTGCGGCCCATGCGCACTTCTTCGAGCGTGGCGCGCGGCTCCTTGCCGCGGATGCGGCCGGTGATCCACTCCTCGAAGAACGCATAGGTGGCGGCGACGGCAAAGGGAATCTTGACCGTGGGCGAAGGGATGCCGGTGATGGCCGACATCTTGTCGAGGATCTGCTTGAGGGTGAGGTTTTCGCCGCCGAGGATGTAGCGCCGGCCGGGCGTGCCTTTGGTGAGGGCGAGAACGTGGGCGCGCGCAACTTCGGAGACATCGACGAGGTTCAGGCCGGTGTCGACGTAGGCGGGAAATTTGCCGTTGAGGAAGTCGACGAAGATGCGGCCGGTGGGCGTGGGCTTGCGGTCGTTGGGGCCGATGGGCGTGGTGGGGTTGAGGATGATGACCTGCTGGCCGTTCTGCGGCGGCGGCGATGGCTTCGCTGCTCGGCGAGAAACTTGGAGCGCTTGTAGTGGCCCACCATGTCGGCGAGCGAGACGGGCGTGTCTTCGTTGATGACGATGCCGTCGGTGCGGAAGTGCATGGTGGCAACGCTGGAGGTGTAGACGAAGCGCTTGACGCCGGCTTCGCGGGCCAGGCGCAGCAGCTCGCGCGTGCCGTCGACGTTGGCGCGGTACATGGCTGCGGGATCGGGAATCCAGAGGCGATAATCGGCGGCGACATGGACGACGGCGTCGCAGCCGGCGAGCGCGTTTTTTATTGGTTCAGGATCAGCGAGGTCGCCGACGAAAGTGTCGCCGCGAATGCCTTCGAGGTTGGCGAGGTTGCTGGATTTGCGGACCAGGAGGCGCAGATCGGCGCCTTCGGCGGCCAGGGCCTTGGCCACATGATGGCCGACAAATCCCGTTGCGCCTGTGAGAAAGATCTTCATCGAGAAAATGCACTTTCATTCTATATGGCTCAGTGTGGAGCGATTCGATTTGGTTTTGGGCGCAGCGAGCCGCTAGCGGCTGGCGGCGTGAGCATGAAATCCTGCTTCCGGGTACAATCGAAGTTGTGGAAATCTCGTTCGATCCACAGAAACACGAGCGCAATCTCCACGAGCGAAACCTGGGCTTCGACAGGGCTGCCCAATTTGATTACCTTTCAGCTTCGTATTTTGGCGAGGTTCGCGGAGGAGAGAGCCGGATCGTCGGAATCGGTTATTTGGGGAATCGGCTTCATGTGCTTTGTTTCATTCCGAACCGCAACGGAATCCGGGTGATCAGCTTCAGAAAAGCGAACGATAGGGAGGCGCGCAAATATGGCAAACCCAAAACCATTGACGAATGACGAGGGCGAGGTTCGCGAGCTGACCCAGGAGGATTTCGCGCACGCTGTTCCCTTCTCCGCGCTGCCCGACGAGCTGAAGGAGTTGCTGCGCTCGACCGAACGGACCGTTGTGCCCGACGCGGGGCCGAAGAAGCGGAAGCGGACTGCGGCGTAAGTCGGGCTGTTATGAATACCCTGGTCCCAGAGGCGGGACCAGTGACATGCGCCGCTACGACGCTCACGGTTGTGTCATGCCTAATACCCACGCCTCAAATGTAGTTGCGCAGGCGGGCCCAACGTCGAGCCCCCCGGAGGGCTTCAGTCGTCTTAGCGACTCAATGACGCCTGCTGTTGCGTTACGGCAGCAGACCTTCACTCTCGAATGCTCGTCAATTCCCTCGGCTAGAAGGTCTCTGGCGCGATTGTCGTAGTCCGGGAGGCTATACCCAATCAGTAGGATCTCGCTTGAGGCCCTTAGAGCATCGCGTGCTTGGGATCAAAGACTATCCCAAAATGTTTCCCATTCGCGCCCCATCGACGTTTCAGTAAAGAACCTCTTATTGGCAGCTGGCATTATTAGGCTCTCGGACCGTGTTCTCCCACCGTGGCATTCGGGATCATTCCCGCCGCGGTAGCCAAGAAAATCAAATTCGGAGGGGTCCATGATGGGACGCTGCCCCAAGGACAGATTTGACGGATTTACCTGGAAGAAACCGCGCATGCCCTGAAAATGCTCGCCGTGCCAATTTGTGCTTCCGTGCAATTTTAAGAGAGCGCAAGGGGAACGACCGAATGCGGCGGTATCTATTTCAAATCCATACCCGTTTCCAATACTCCATTTACCTGCCCTCTTCATCTCGCGGTCGATGGCAAGGTCATAGTTGAACGTGATTACCGCGTCCGCAGGGGCCAATACATCGCGCGCAAAAGCCTGGTAAACCTCAGCAGGACCGGACCTTATTGAGTTGAAATAGAGCGGGATCATGGTTTGAATGCGAGACCAAAGAAAAACGAGCATGACCTTTTCCTCAATTCCGGCTCGCGTTGTTGGTCTTTCTCTCAGCAGAGGTGCGAGGCGCCGATCTAGGTCTGTAAGTACGACTTCGAAGGGCTGGGATAGGTCGAATTCCTCGTGCATCGTGTCAACCACGGACCGAAAGTCATGCACATCGAGAAACGTTCCCAGCACCCATTCCTCAAGCCCACGCCACAGGTGGGAGGCGAGAGGATATCCCGCGTGAACAGAAGCTCCGGCTCCGAAAATGAAGGTTTTCATGGGCGTCTCGAAAATACCATAGGCCTCCTGCGCTTGCTTCTAGGGGCTCACGCCGGATTCGTGATGAATTCGGCAGCGCTGTCGACAGCCCGAGGCTGCTCTCACCGGCTGCCGGCGATCATCTGCGCGGCGTGCTGGAGGCTGGTGTCGGTGACCTTTGGCGCCGCACAACATGCGGGCGACTTCGTGGGTGCGGGCGCGGTCGTCGAGGACGCGGATGCGGGTTTGCGTGCGGCCGTCCTTCTCGCGCTTTTCGACGGCGAGATGCTGATCGGCGAAGGCGGCGATCTGCGGCAGGTGGGTGACGCAGAGGACCTGCTGCGCGCGGCCGAGGGCTTTGAGCTTTTGGCCGACGGCTTCGGCGGCGCGGCCGCCGATGCCGATGTCGATTTCGTCGAAGACCAGGGTGCGCGGGGTGGTTTTCTTTCTTGGTCTTGGACGAGGATTCTTCGACTGCGACTTTCAGGGCCAGCATGACGCGGGAGATTTCGCCGCCGGAGGCGATTTCAGTGAGCGGCTTGAGCGGCTCGCCGGGGTTGGTGGCGATGCGGTATTCGACCTCGTCCCAGCCGGGGGCGGTCCAGTGGGGTTTCGGAGGCTTCCCTCAGGGGCTAAAGCCCCATCCTTTTTGCGGCTTTCGGCACGACTAAAGTCGTGCCCTACACTCGCCTACGCGCAGGTCGGCGCTTCGCGGAGTGACGGCGACCTGGAAGCGGACTTCATGGCGAGCGAGTTGATCTGGGCTTCGGCGAGTTTGGCGAGTTTGGCCGCGGCGGCCTGGCGCTCGGCGGTGAGGGCGGAGGCGGCTTTGCGATAGGCTGCGGCGGCTTGATCGAGATCGGCGCGGAGGGTCTTGAGGATTTCGTCGCGGTCTTCGACTTCGGCGAGCTTGCGGGCGACGTCTTCGCCAAAAGCGATGACCTCGGCGACGGTCTTGCCGTATTTGCGCTTGAGGCGGTCGAGGAGGGCGAGGCGGTCTTCGATTTCGGCCAGGCGCTCGGGCGAGGCGTTGATGCCTTCGGCGTAGTCGCGCAGAGCTGGCGGCGATGTCGGCGACGGTGGCGCGGGCCGAGGCGAGCTGCTGGGCGGATTCGGTGAAGCGCGCGTCGTAGCGGGCCAGCTCTTCGACGTTGCGGAGGGCGGCGCGGAGAGCGGCTTCGGCGCTGGCGCCGCCTTCGTAGAGCTGGTCGAAGGCGCTCATGGCGGCGGCGTAGAGCTTTTCGGCGTTGGCGAGGACGCGCTTTTCGGTTTCGAGGGCTTCGTCTTCGCCGGCTTCGAGGCGGGCGGCCTCGATCTCCTTGCGCTGATAGGTCCAGAGATCGACCATGCGCAGGCGGTCCTGCTCGCCCTGGAGGAGGTCGTTGAGCTTGTCGTGGGCGGCGCGCCAGCGAGCGTGGGCCTCGGCGACGGCGTCGGTGGAGATGCCGGCGAAGCGGTCGAGGAGGATGCGCTGCTGGGCCTGGTCGAAGCTGGAGAGGGTTTCAGTTTGCGCGTGGACGAGGGCGAGCTCGGGCGCGAGCTGCTTGAGGACGGCGACGGTGGCGGGCTGGTTGTTGACGAAGACGCGGCCCTTGCCGGTGGAGAGGATTTCGCGGCGAAGGATGATTTCGGTGCCTTCGGAGTCGATGCCGTTTTCTTCGAGGATGGCTTCGGCGCCGGGCGTGGACTCGAAGACGCAGGAGACGACGGCCTTGTCGGCGCCGTGGCGGACGACTTCGGCCGAGGATTTGCCGCCCATGAGGAGGGCGAGCGCGTCGACAAGGATGGATTTGCCGGCGCCGGTTTCGCCGGTGAGGAGGTTGAGGCCGGGGCCGAAGGAGGCGATGGCGTGATCGATGACGGCGTAGTTTTCAGCGCGCAGTTCGACGAGCATGGTTGATCCGATCTACCGGTTAACGTTGAGGCAGATCCGCAGACCTGCGACCCTGGCCTGCATGATGGAAACGACAAGGACGGAGAGCTCAATGGAATCCGAGCGCAGCATAGCATGAACGGCGCGGGTCGAGGCAGCTGCGAGCGAGGCTGCGAGGCGGCAGCGGAGGCACCCAGATCGGTCACTTGGGCGCGGGGAACGCGGTCTGATACCGTGGAAGATTGAGGTGAATGGCGATTTTTACCGCAGCATTGCGTTTATTTTGCAGGCTGACAGCGGCGCGGGCACGGCGCGCGCCGAGCTCGCAGGGCTTCGGCGCGCTGGCAGAGATGATGAGCAACATCGGGCCGATCGCGATTGGCGTGCTGGTGCTGCTGCTGATGGCCAGCCTGTACTCGTGGACGGTGATTCTGGGCAAGATGTCCACGTTCAGCAAGGCGACGACGGAGAGCCGGAGGTTTATCCGCGCGTTCCGCAAGGCGACGCGGCTGCAGGAGATTGCGGCGCTGACCGAGCGACTACAGCGCGAGCCCGCTGGCGCAGGTGTTTGAGGACGTGTACGAGACCTACAAGCGGCAGACGGGCGGATCGGGACCGCCGCGCAACCTGGCGCCACTGGAGCGCACGGCGCAGACCGCGGCGAGCGAAGCGGTGACGGCCTGGAGCGGCGCATGACGTGGCTGGCGACGATCGGCGCGACGAGCCCGTTTGTGGGGCTGTTCGGCACGGTGATGGGCGTGGTGGACGCGTTTCACGGGCTGGGCACGGCGGGCGCGGCCACGCTGCGGGCCGTGGCGCCGGGCATCAGCGAGGCGCTGATCACCACGGCGGCGGGATTGTTTGTGGCTGTGCCGGCGGTGGTGGCCTACAACCAGTTCACCGCGCGGATCAGGGTGTTTGCCTCGGCGACCGACGATTTTTGCCGCGAGCTGCTGAACTCGCTGGAAGAGATTCCGGTGCGGACGCAGGCGCCAGCGCCGCCGCGGGCGCCAGCGACGTGCCGCGACGAGGCCGAGCGCAGTGCTATACAACGTAGCGGAGTCTGTGAGCTAGCGGCAGCTACCGGAGCTAGCGCAGCGAGATTCCGCAAGAGGTTGAACGTGGCATTTACAACGAGCAACGGACAAACACGAACGTCGCTGGCGGAGATCAACATCACGCCGCTGGTGGACGTGGTGCTGGTGCTGCTGGTGATCTTCATGATCACCGAGCCGGTGCTGCAGTCGGGGATTGAAGTGAATGTGCCGAAGACGCGGACGGTGAAACAGATCACCGAGCAGCGGATGGTGGTGACGATCGACCGCGATCAGCAAGTTTTTCTGAACGATCAGCCGGTCAACATCCACGATCTGCCGGCGAAGCTGCACCAGGCGGGCGTGGATCCGGCGCACCAGGCGATTTATTTGCGCAGCGACGAGCGGGTGCCGTTTGGCGCGTTTGCCAGCGTGATGGACGCGGTGAAGCAGGCGGGGATTACGAATGTGTCGATCGTGACGCAGCCGCTGGAGACGAAGGGACGGCGGGAAGTCAGCGGGCAAGTTAGCGGACGTTAGCTCAGAGATCAGCAAGCCGGCGACGTGCGAGCTCGATCGGACGAGCAAGGTATGGAAAGCGTTCTGGAAGGCGGCGAGCAACTGGAGCGGGAACTGACGCCGGAGCCGCTTGCGGGGCCGGCGGCGGGCTCGGTTGTGCTGCATCTGGCGATCGGCGGGACGCTTCTTGTATTACGCATGGGTGATGGGGCTGTTTCATCACAACCTGTGGGGCACTCGGGCGCGGGCGGAGCGATGCAGGTGAACCTGGTGACCAGCGCGCTGCCGCTGCCCGCCGACCAGGTGAACCAGAATGTGCTGGCGACGGAGACGCCCAGCCAGGCGCCGGCGCCGCCGAGCCCAAGGAACAGCAGCAGGTGGACGAGACGGCGATTCCGATTCTGGGCAAGCAGGCGAAGCCGCAGACAGCAGAACATGCCGAAGACGCAGCAGCACCAGCCGCAGCCGCAAGCAGAACGTGGCGCAGTACGGCGAGCAGGCGGGCTCGGTCGATGCCGCACCAGATGCAGACGGGATCGACCGGGCCGACGACGGTGGGCGACAACGATTTCGCGAGCCTGTTTCCGTGGTACGTGGATCAGATCAACCGCAAGATGTCGCAGAACTGGGACAAGGCGCAGGTGGATCCGCGCACGCCGAAGGGCGCGCGCGTTTACCTGGTCTTCACGATTCACCGGGACGGCAGCCACGAGCCGGCCTGCAGCTCGACACGATCGAGCGGCAGCCCGACGCTGGACAACTCGTGCATGCGCGGCGTGCAGCGCGTGGACACATTTGGCGCGCTGCCGGCCGCATTATAATCAAAGTACGTTGAAGGTTTCGTATTACTGCGAGTACTGAGGAGCAGCTTCAGTAGCTGCTGGTTAGCCGTCAGCTAACTTCAGAGGCGGTCATCGCGGAAAAGATGCAGATCGCTGCAAGAGAACGACCGCAGCCATCGCCTGACCGGTCAGCATACGTAGCTGCAGAGGCTAGGCGCTAGAAGCTCGTTACCTCAACAGGAAGGATTGCACATCGCATGAAGGCAACATTCCGGGTCTTCCCCCTGTTCTTGCTTTCCCTGGCGTATTTTTCAACGCCGCAACTATCCGCTCAGGACTGGGTGCACACCGGAACCAACCTGGGCAACGAGCGCATCCGCCTGGCCGCCGCGGATTTCAAGCCGGTGGGCAACGATCCGCAGACTACGCCGCTGAAGGCGGTCTTCGACTACCACGCTCTATAACGATCTGACGAACGCGGGCATCTTCGACATGGTGTCAAAGAGCCTGGCGCCGCAGGCGATGCCGGGATCGCCGCAGGAGATTGTGGCGAGCGCAATGGTCGGCGGCGCCGGCCAACGCGGCCATGGTGGCGTTTGGGGCGCTCTCGGCGACCAACGGCCGGCTGGTGGTCTACGGATGGCTGATCGACGCGCGCACCGCGGCGAGCCCGCCGGTGCTGGCCAAGCAATACAACGAGGCGGCCAGCGAGGACATGGCGCGCACGGTGGCGCACCGGTTTGCCGACGAGATCATCTACCGGCTGGGCGGCGGCATCAACGGCATCGCCGAAACCAAGATTTATTTTGTGAGCAATCGCACCGGATCAAAAGAGATCTGGGTGATGGATTACGACGGAGCAAACCAGCACGCCGTCACGCATCTGGGCAGCATTTCGCTTTCGCCGCGCATCTCACCGGATAACTCGCGAATTGCGTTTGCCTCGCTGGGCAGCGCGGGATGGGCGATTCGCATGTATTCGCTCGATCTGGGCCGCACGGTGAGCTTCCCGGCAGGCGCGGCGGGAGGAAGCAATCAGTCTCCGGCGTGGTCGGCAGACGGAACGAAGATCGCATTCTCTTCGGCGCGGTCGGGCCATCCGGAGATCTGGGTTGCGGACGCGAGCGGCGCCAATGCGCACAGCTTGACTTCGTTCGGCTCGGATGTGTCGCCGGTTTGGAATCCGCGCACCGACAACCAGATTGCGTTTGTGAGCGGACGGACGGGCGAGCCGCAGATCTACATCATGGACAAGGATGGCGCCAACGTGCAGCGCATGACCGACAGCGGCTATGCCATCTCGCCTTCGTGGTCGCCCAACGGCGGCATGCTGGCGTTCTGCTGGAACCGCAAATACGGCCCCGGCGATCCCGGCGGGCAGGACATCTACGTGATGGACATTGCCAGCAAGAACTGGCTGCAGGCGACGCACGAAGCGGGCAACAACGATTTTCCGTCGTGGTCGCCGGATGGACGCCACATCGTGTTCCAGCGCCAGATCGGGCACCGCACGCAGATCTGGACGATGCTGGCCGACGGCACCGAGCAGCATCAACTGACTTACTCCGGCGACAACTCGATGCCCAACTGGAGCTGGAAGTGAGCGATGGCAAGATTCCGGACTTGGCTCGACCCAGCAGGCGCCGTGGCCCCGGCACCGGCGGGTTCCCGCATGGTAACCAGTATCGCTGGCTCGATGAACTATGATTTTAGGGGTGTTGAAGTTCGGACGGCGTGCACGCGGAGCGACCCGGAAGACCCAACTGCCCGGAAGACTCACTTGAGCTTCTTATCGAGAAGGAGAATTCCCTTGAAGCTACGGAAATCCATTTTTGCGATTGCTCTTCTGCTTCTTGCCTTGACCGCTGTCTCAGGATGCAACAAGAAGACAACAGCCCTTGCCGTCCGCGGCGGAGACAGCTCCGCCCGCGACTGCGCCAACACCTACGGCGCAACTGACGGCGACGCCGACGGTGATCTCGGCCGGCGACCAGGTGCAGTTGAGCTGGCGCACGACCAACGCCAGTTCAATATCGATTGACGGCATCGGCGATGTTCCCACGGTGGGCGTGAAGACCGTGACTCCCACGGAGTCGACCACCTATCACCTGGTGGCGCGCGGGGAGGGCGGCTCGGCCGACGCTTCGGCGAGCGTAACGGTGAATGCGCCGCCGGCGATCAGCGTGCCGAGCACAACCATGAGCGCGGAGGAAGAGTTCAAGGCCCACGTGCAGGACATCTTCTTCGACTACGACACGTACGATATCCGCAGCGACGCGCAGGCGACGCTCTCGAAGGACGCCGATTATCTGATCGCGCACCCGAATATCAAGGTCGTGATTGGCGGCTACTGCGACGAGCGCGGATCGGACGAGTACAACCTGGTGCTGGGCCAGAACCGCGCCGCAGGCGGCCAAGACCGCGCTGGTTACGGCGGGCGTGGCGGCGGACCGCATCCGCGTGATCAGCTACGGCAAGGAGAAGCCGTTCTGCACGGAGTCGACCGAGGAGTGCTGGCAGTTGAACCGCAGAGACGGATTCACGATCGACAGGTGAGGCAGCTAGTGGCCGGTAGCTTCTAGCTTGTTCGGTGGTGAAGGAGCGGTTGTGGTGGATTGTGTGCGATGGGCTGAGAGGCGTGCAAACCGACCCTATCCGTGAAGAAGCGCGAAAAGGGTGGCGCGGTTTCAGTTTGCGCTGAACAATGGTTTTTTCTGAACGCGGCAGCCTCGCCCACCCGGCCCGGCTGCCGTATGTTGTATTCAGGAAGTCTTCGATTGAGAAAGGTCAAGAATCATGGACAAATCAAGCAATCTTCGCCATCGTCTGCTCGCAGTTGCGGCGTTGATTCTTACTTTTTGGTCCTGCCGCCGACCCTGCGCACGCGGTCTCAAAGGAGATCGTGGAGCTGCAAACCCAGGTGCAGCAGTTGCTGGATATGGTGCAGCGGCTGCAATCGACACTGGATGCGCGAATGGGCGTGCTGGAGCACCTGGCGCAGCAGACCGCCGACCAGGCAACCAGGTGAACGCGACGGTGACCGCGCTGCAGCAGAAGCTCAACGCGCAGAACGATGCGGTGAGCGGCAAGGTGGACACCGTTTCAGGGCAGGTGCAGTCGCTGAACGATTCAGTGGACGAGCTGAAGGCGCGCATCGCCAAGCTGGACAAAACGGTACAGGACCTGCAGGCGCAACTGCAGGCCATGCAGGCGGCGCAGACACAGGCGCAGCAGGGGGCAACGCAACCGGACGGCGCCGCGGGGCCGGGCGGACCCGGCCAGGGACCGGGCTTGACGGGCAACCCAGCGGGCGGCACCGGCGCCAGGCGCCAGCGGTGCGCCGCAGGCGCCGCCGTTGCAGGAGACTTTGCAGGCCGGCGTGCGCGACTACAACGCCGGGCGGTACCAGGTGGCGCAAGGAGAGTTTCAGGACGTGGTGCACTACTATCCGCTGGACGACATGGCCGGCACGGCGCAGTTTTATCTGGGCGAGATTGCCTACCAGCAGAAGGACTATGCGACCGCGATCAACGATTACAACTGCGTGCTGGAGGGATTCAGCGGCAACGCCAAGGCTCCGGCGGCGGAACTGCACAAAGGATTTGCGCTGCTCGAGCTACGACAAGCGGCAGGGGGGCATCACGAACTGCGCGAACTGATCCAGCCGGCACCCGCAGACACCGGAGGCGCGCGCGGCGCGCAGCAAGCTGAACGGGATGGGCGTGAAGATTGCGCCGGCGCACTAGGAGGACAGCTTCTAGCTATTAGCTTTCGCTTTCAGCTTTTGGCTTTAGCTATCCGCATGGTTTCCCGGGCTTCAAAACCATGACTCCAGAGACGCCCACATGATTTTGTACGCGACGAAGAAGCCCCGCGATAAGCGGGGCTTTCTTGTTGAGCGATGAACCCGCGGTTCAGCTTTTTGCGGGAGCGGTGTCGATGGGCACCGTGCCGTCCGGGGCAGCGCTGGGTGTTGCCGCGGCGGGTGCGGCCGGCGCGCTGTCGGCCGCCGTAATCGCGGCGGCGGCAATGGCGGCGGCCTTGGCCACGCTCTTGTAGTGGCGGACGTCGGCGCCCTGCACCCAGAAGATGACGTCCTCAGCGATGTTGGTGGCGTGATCGCCGACGCGCTCGAGGCTGCGGCAGATCATGAGCGCGTTGAGGGCCTGCGGGGCGAGATGGCTCTGCTCCTCCATGACCTTGGTGAGGGCCTTGAAGGCGGCGCGATTCATCTGGTCGACAGCGTCGTCCATGGTGAGCACGCCGCGCGCCAGCTCGGCGTCGGCTTCGATGAAGGCTTGCAGGCTCTTGCGCACCATGTCGGCGGCCATGGAGGCCATGCGTGGAATGTCGACAGGCAGGTCGACGGCGGCCATCTGCTGCATGAGGCGGACGCGGTCGCTGATGCTTTTGGCGGCATCGCCCACGCGCTCGAGATCGGCGTTGATCTTGATGACGCTGAGGATGAAGCGCAGATCGATGGCCATGGGCTGTTCCATGGCGAGCAGGTCGAGCGCGGCCTGGTCGATGTCGCGCTCCATGCGGTTGATGGCGATCTCGCTGCGGCTGACCAGGTCGCAGATGGAGAGGTCGCGAACCCGGTAGGCCTCGATGGCGCGCTGGATGGCCTGCTCGGCGAGCCCGGCCATCACCAGGAGATTCTCCTTCAGGTCTTCCAGGCTTTGTTGAAAGCGAATGCGTGTCATCCGAACCTGCCCGTGATGTAATCCTCCGTGCGCTTGTCGGAAGGATTGGTAAAGATCTTGTGGGTCGAGTCGAACTCGACCATGCGGCCGTTGAGGAAGAAGCCGGTCTTCTCCGCCACGCGGGCCGCCTGTTGCATATTATGCGTCACAATCACGATGGTGTACTGCGACTTTAGTTGGAAGATAAGGTCCTCGATCTTGGAGGTGGAGACGGGATCGAGGGCCGAGGCGGGCTCGTCCATGAGCAGGACTTCGGGGTCGACGGCGAGGGCGCGGGCAATGCAGAGGCGCTGCTGCTGGCCGCCGGAGAGGCTGGCGCCGGATTTCTTCTTCAGGTCGTCTTTGACTTCGTCCCAGAGCGCGGAGTTCTTGAGCGATTTTTCGACGACTTCGTCGAGGGCGCTGGCGGTTGGAGTAGCCATTGAGCTTGAGGCCGGCGGCGACATTGTCGTAGATGGACATGGTGGGAAAGGGATTGGGGCGCTGGAAGACCATGCCCACGCGGCGGCGAATTTCGACGGCGTGGCGTCGTTATAGATGTCGAGGTCGCCCATGCGGACGGTGCCGGTGACGCGGGCGATGGGATTGGTTTCGTGCATGCGGTTGAGGCAGCGCACGAAGGTGCTCTTGCCGCAGCCGGAGGGGCCAATCAGCGCCGTGGCGTGATTGGCCGGGATATTCAGATTGATGTCCTGCAGCGTGTGATTGGTGCCGTACCACGCATTCAGGTTTGTCACTTCGATGCCGACGCCCACTTAGCTTGCCCCTTTCAAGACGCCGCGGCTGGTGACAAAACGCACCAGCGAAACCGCGAGCACAATGAGAACAATCAAAACCAGCGCTCCCGCCCAGGCCAGCCGGTGCCAGTCGTCGTAGGGAGAGATGGCGTAGACATAGATCTGCAGGGGAAGGGCGGCGATGGGCTCGTTCAGGCTGGTGCTCCAGAATTCGTTGCCCAACGCAGTGAAGATGAGCGGCGCGGTTTCCCCGGCGACGCGCGCAAAGGCCAGCATGCAGCCGGTGATGATGCCGGGCGAGGCGGTCTTGACGGTAATGGAGAGGACCGAGCGCCAGTTGGGAACGCCCAGGCCGAGCGCGGCTTCGCGCACCGCGTGGGGGACCATGAGCAGCATCTCTTCGGTGGTGCGGCAGATGGTGGGGATCATCATGATGCCCAGCGCCACGCCGCCGGCGAGAGCCGAGAAATGATGTTGCGGCACGACGATGAGCGCGTAGGCGGCAAGGCCCATGACGATGGAAGGAACGCCGTTGAGGACGTCGGCGGTGAAGCGGATGGCATTGGCCAGCTTGGTGCCGCGGCCAAATTCGGCCAGGTAGATGCCGCCGCCAATGCCGATGGGAACGCCAATGAGGCTGGCGATGGCCGAGAAGCGTGACCGAGCCGACGATGGCGTTGGCCATTCCGCCGCCCGCCTCGCCGACCGGCTTGGGAATTTGCGTGAAGAAGTCGAGGTTCAGCGAGCTGGCGCCTTTGATAGATGAGATAGACGAAGATCGCCACCAGCGGCAGAATGACCAGGATCGTCGACAACACCGCCAGCGAGGTTGCGGCCTTGTCGACCAGCCCGCGGAGGCGTAGTCCGCAATTTGAATTCCTGCTGCACGTTCTCTTCGATTCCCTTCTTCAGCAATTGCTGCTTGTTATCTGTTTCTCAACGTATGCGTTGCCGGGGTCCCCGCGCGTGACCGCCCAGACGAGCAGGCGGGCAATTGCGTTCACGATAATGGTGACGATGAACAGCGCCAGGCCAATCTCGATCAGCGCGCTCAGGTGCATGTCGGTCACGGCCTCAGTAAATTCGTTGGCAATGACGGAGGCCATCGAGCTCCCGTTGGCCAGCAAAGAACGACTGAATCTCGGGCGTGTTGCCGATGACCATGGTGACGGCCATGGTTTCGCCGAGCGCGCGGCCCAGGCCGAGAATGATGGCGCCGACGATGCCGATGCGCGCATTGCGCAGGACGCCCATGCGGATCATCTCCCAGCGCGTGGCGCCCAGCGCCAGCACCGCTTCGCGCTGCGAGTGGGGCACGGCCGTCATCACCTCGCGCGTGAGCGAGGAGATGATGGGCAGAATCATGATGGCGAGAATGACGGCGGCGGCGAAGAAGCCCAGCCCGGTGGGATTGTCGTCGCTGAAGAAGCCGGTCCAGCCAAGGCACTTGATCAGCACCGGATTGACGTACTCGCGGAGCAGCGGCACCAGGACGAAGACCGCCCACAAGCCGTAAATGATGCTGGGAATGGCGGCCAGCAGTTCGGTAAGAAAGGCCAGCGGCGCGCGCAGAAAGCCGGGGCACATTTCGGTGAGGAAGATGGCCACGCCGACGGCCAGCGGAACCGCCAGCAGCAGCGAGAGCAACGAGGAAACCAGCGTGCCGTAGACGAACGGCAATGCGCTGAAGTAGCCGTTGACCGGATCCCAGTAGGAAGGAAGGCCGGTCGTCGGGTCGATGTAGGTCTTCTAGAAGAATTGAAAGCCGAAAGCGTGCCACGAGAGTTGGGAACGTTGCACCAACTCCGTGGCGATGAGCGCCACAATGCCGAAGATGCTGAGCGCGCACAGCACCATGAGCGCCCTGAAGACGCCGTCGGCGACGGCGGAGTTGCCGCGCGCAAGCAGGAAGCGGCGAATCGCCGAGTGCTCCTGCGCCAGCGCCTGCTGGAGCCGCGTGCCCGGCGGGGCTGGGCTCGGGTTCCGGTTGAGGCTGGGGCTGGGAAATGCGAATCTCGGGCACGGTGGCGTCCACAGAGGTCAGGCTACCGGCGCAAATGTGAACGGCGAGGTTACAAGTGTGCAAAATCAAGTGCATACGGGTGGAAATCGTGATCGATCCCCGGAGCGGGCGCAGGCCGGGTCAGGAGGGCCGTAGCCGGCGAGGAGCGAGGCGACCCGGAGGCCGAACAGGCAGCGGTGAACGCGCCTCACGGCGGCCGACGAGGCCACATCCTGAGAAGAAAATCGATTCAGTGACTGAAAGACGGTGTATCCTCTTGGCGAGGGGCGATGTTACAACTCCAACATGGCAAAGGGAAGAAGACAACGCCGGCAGGGCATGTGAATCTGCGCATGCTCGCCGATCATCTGGGACTGTCGCAGACCACGGTTTCTCTTGTTCTGAATAACTCGCCGAGCGCCAAGTCCATCCCCCAGGAGACGCGCGACCGGGTGGTTGAAGCGGCGAACCGGCTGGACTACCGGCCCAACTATTTTGCCCGGTCGCTGAGGCAAAGCCGGTCAATGAGCGTGGGAGTGCTGGCGCCGGACCTGAGCGAAGGCTACTTCACGCGCGTGATGAGCGGGGTGGTGCGAGGAGCTGACCGCGGCGCATTATTTTTACTTCACGGCGTGCCACGATTGGAACCCGGAGCTGATCGAGAAGTATCCGCGCATGCTGGTGGAGCGGGCGGTGGACGGCTTTCTGCTGCTGAATACGTCGGTGGAAGAGCTGGCGGTTCCGGTGCCGGTGGTGGCCATCTCGGCGCACTGCGCGGCAGAAAACGTAACCAATATTGTTCTCGATCATCACCTGGCGGTGCAGCAGGCGCTGACGCACTTGTACAAGCTGGGCCACCGGCGGATTGCCATTCATGCGCGGCCCGCGCGCCATTCCCGACTCGGAGTTCCGCTGGGAGAGCATCCAGCAGGTGGCCAGGGAGATGGACCTCAAGCTCGATCCGGCGCTGGCGATCCGCATCGACGCGGCGGGGTGGTCGATGAAGGCCGGGCAGCATCCCATGGCGCCGGAGATCGGCTACAAGCCGATGCAGGCGCTGCTGGAACGGACGCGCGAATTTACCGCCGTGTTTTGCTTTAACGACATTTCCGCCATCGGCGCGATTCGCGCACTGAAGGACGCGGGCCTGAGCGTGCCGGGAGACGTTTCGGTGGTGGGGTTCGACGACATTCTTTCGGCGGCTTATGCCACGCCTTCGCTGACCACCGTCCGCCAGCCGCTTGCAGAGATGGGCCGGCGCGGCGCGAAGGTGCTGCTGGAGCGGATTGCGCGACCGGAAGAAAGCGTTTCCATCCGACATCGTGATGGAGCCGGAGTTGGTGATTCGGGAGTCGACCGGGCCGGCAAAGGATCGGTGTTGAGGAACCGGGAACAAGTGACCGAGGGCACAAGAAGGCGGATGAGGCGGTTAATTCGCCTCGCGATTCCGCGCCGGTCGTGCTTTCAGCTGCAGGCGGCTTCAAGCCAGCGGCTGACGTAGACCTGGGCGTGCGCTTCGCCGCAGTAGTGGCGCGCGCCGTGCGCGTCGGCGGCTTCCTTGGTCCACTTAGGATCGTCAGTTGCGCGCTGTTGCAGTGGATCACGATCCAGCGCATGCGGATTGTCGGCTCTCTTCGCCGCAGATTTCACATCGATAGATGGTGCCGATCATCAGGCGGCCTCCAGTCTAGATTTCAAATCTAACACGAGCTTTGGACTCCTAGATTTCCCAACCGATAAAATGGAGAATTGTGACCTTACAGGAAGGTCCGTTGACCGTGAAAACCAGAGTAACTCTAGAAATCGAAGCTAGCCTGTTGCGAGAGGCTCACGCTCTCGCGGCCAAAGAGGTCCTTCGCTCGATGACCTGCTTATATCCCATCTAAAGCAAGCGGTCCGCAGACGCGAGCAATACCGACGGGCACGCCTAAGCGCGCTTGCACGACTCAAAAGCGGCTACGATCTAAACATCACGCCGCTCCGCTCGCGAGACGAACTGCATCGGCGAACAGTCAAAGGATCTCTGATCTCTGTCTTTACTCCAGCATCTGCAGGTCGAGCGGCTCGACCAGCATGCAATCCATGGTACGGACCTGGGCCAGGGCGCGCTGCAGCGCCGAGGTCTTGCACGGCTCGACGGTGACCACGAAGGGCAGCGCGTCGGCGGGATAGCCCGGCTTTTGCACGATGGCGCGGATGTTGATCTGCTCGTTGGCGAGCGCGGTGGTGATGGCGGCGACGATGCCCGGCCGGTCTTTGACCAGGAAGCGGATGTAATGGGGGACCTCGAACTCGGCGCCGACGCGCGCCGGGGCGGAGGGAATTTCGACGCGGCGCGAGCCGTGGGCGAGAGCCAGCAGATCGCTGACCACGGCGACCGCCGTGGGATGGCCGCCCGCGCCGTGGCCGGAGAAGACCACGTCGCCGCCATAGTGGCCGCTGGCGATGACCATGTTCTCCGTTCCCTGCGACCAGGCCAGCGGCGAACGCAGCGACACCAGCATGGGACCGACCGTGGCCGCGAGCCGGCCTTCGACCTGCTCGGCGCGCGAAACCTGGCGGATGGTGCAGCCAAGGTCGCGCGCATAGCTGAAGTCGACGGGCGTGATGGTGGCGATGGACCGGGGAACGATCTCTTCGGGATCGACCTGCGACGCGAAGCGCGAGGCGCATGAGGATGGCGAGCTTGGCGCGGGCGTCGAATCCGCCGACATCTTCGGTCGGGTCGGCTTCGGCATAGCCTTTGGCCTGCGCCTCGGCCAGCACCGTTGCGTACTCCGCGCCTTCTTCCATCTTGCTGAGGATGAAGTTGCAGGTGCCGTTGAGAATGCCTTCGATGCGCTCGATGCGGTCGCCGGCCATGCCCTGCTCGAGGCCGGGAATGACGGGGATTCCGCCGGCGACGGCGGCGCCGTATTTGAGATGGCCGCCTTTGGCCGCGGCCAGCCGCTCCAGATCGATGCCGTGATAGGCGATGAGCTTTTTGTTGGCGGTGACGACGCTCTTGCCGGCTTCAAGCGCGCGGCGCACCCAGCTGCCGGCGGGATCGAGGCCGCCGGCGAGCTCCACAATCACGTCTACATCGGAGGCAAGCACGGCGTCGGCGTCTTCGCTCCACACGACGCTCGCGGGCGCCCAGTCAACGCGCTTGCGCGCCACGCCGCGGTTGAAGACGTGAGTCAGCTCGAGGCCCTGCGGCTTGGACTCGACGAGGATGCGCGCCACCGAGCTGCCCACCGTGCCAAAGCCGAAGATGGCGATGCGCAGATGGGCGCGCGATGCCGGGTTTGCGGGGATGCGAGGCAGACGCGTCGAGTGGCGATGCGGAACTGTGCACGTCAGGCAAGTGAGTTTCCCTTACAGTGAATTGACGCGGCGAAGCCACGCAATACCTTGATGATACCTGACCGCACTCCGCGCCGGACGGACGCGGCGCATGTTCGCCTTTGTGCAAGCACAATGATGGCGCGGTGAAGGCTCGTGTAATATGAGGTGCAGATGCGTCGCGGCTTCTCCATCCTCCTGATCGTGCTGTTCGGGCTAGGGCCACTGTCGGTGGCCCTTCACGGCAGCGAGGAATCGCGCCTGCCGGCTTGCTGCCGGCGGCACGGGGCGCACCATTGCGCGATGGCCGCGCAGATGGCGTCCAGTGCAGCGCAGGACGAATCGGGATTGACGCCGGTTGTTTCCGCTCCACTAACCTGCCCCTACTACCCCGGCGCCAGGGCGCAATGTTGACACCGGTGCACGCGCTTGCGGTTGCGCCGGCCAGCGTGCAGGCGGTATTGACCGCGCACGTTCGCGCCCGTGTCGGGACCAGCGCGAAGCGCTCTCGAGCCCGAGCCGCACTCATGCCGGACGCGGCCCTCCCGCAGCAAATCAAAATTAAAGTCTGCGTTGAAAACTGCTGCCTTGACTTCCAGGGCGATGGTTTGCGTCGGTTAGCTGGAGCGCGGACCTACGGTCGTGCTGCTTCTCGAAAGAGACGATCTTCCCCGGCACAAGAGCAGTCTTCAACGATTCCCCATAAGCTGACGGGCACCGTCGCGCTGCGCTTGCAGAACGCGGTGGCTGCCTGCGTTCGAGCCAGATCGAAAGGGAGGTCTTTCCATGATGCGACGTCTTTGTGTTCTTGCGGCAGCGCTGCTGCTGGCCGCTTCCCTTCCCGCGTTCGCCACGGTCTTCGCCACCGTGCACGGGGTGGTGCACGATCCGCAGCACCGGCCGATCGCCAACGCCAAGGTCACGCTTCAGGCCGCCGACTCTGCCTTCACGCTAAACGCCACCACAGACTCCGAAGGAGAGTTTGAATTGCCCCAGGCGCCCATTGGCGTCTATCGCCTGCAAGTCGGCGCGAATGGATTTGCAACGGTGACTGCAGACCATCGCCATCGCCTCCGGCACCAACCCGGTTGTGCATGTCGCGCTGCCCATCGCCTCCGCTACGGAATCCGTTGTGGTGGAGGGAGCGGCGAGCTCAGGTCGATACCGTTACGCCGACCACGCTGGTCAGCCGGCAGATGATTGAAGAAACGCCGGGCGCGGACCGCGCCACCTCGTTTGCCGACATCACCGATTACGTACCCGGCGCCTACATGAGGCACGACATGCTGCACATGCGCGGCGGCCACCAGACCAGTTGGTTGATCGACGGCGTCAATATCCCCAACACCAACATCGCCGCCAATGTCGGCCCGCAGATCGATCCTTACGACACCGATCAGATCGAGATGCAGCGAGGCAGCTATGCGGCCGACATCGGCGACCGCACTTATGGCGTCTTCAATGTCGCGCCCCGCAACGGCTTTGAACTCAACCGCGATGCCGAGTTGCGCATCTACGGGCGGGAACTTCTATACCGGCGAAGCTGCGCTGTCCGCTGGGCGATCACTCGCAGAAGACAGCCTGGTATGCCAGCGTGGCCGGGGCCCGCTCCAATTACGGGCTGGCAACACCGATCGCGGCGGTTGTGCACGACGCCACCAATTCGCAGAGCGGCTTCGGCTCGTTTCTTGCGAATCCGAACGCGAAGAACCAGTTCCGCTTCAACGGCCAACTGCGCCAGGACTTTTTCCAGGTTCCCGTCGACCCGAACCAAAACGACTGGCTAAGTCAACTCTATAATTCGAGCGGCTTGCTTGACGGGCAAACCGAGCGCGACGCATTCGTTATCGCCAATTGGGTGCACACCCTATCGCCCACAGCGATCTTCGAGGTCGCTCCCTTTTACCACTGGAACGTGGCCAATTACGACTCGAAGCTGACGACTGACCTTCCCACCGCAACCACGTTTCATCACACCTCAAACTATGCCGGCTTGCAGGCCAGCGTGCGCGGCGAAGTCAAGCGCAACAACTCTCGCGGCCACCTTCTACTCCTTCTATCAGCACGAATCATCTTTGTTCGGCGTGATCTTCAACGACGGGTTGGCGCGACCCCATCAATCAGACGGATACCGCCACCGGCGGCAACGTCGAGGGTTCGTTCTCCGACAGTTACCGCGTCACAGACTGGCTTACTTTGCTGGCCGGAGTGCGTCTTTCCTCTTTTCACGGCGGCGTCACGGAAAACTATGCCGACCCGCGCTTCGGCGCGGCGGTTTCGATTCCCGGTCTTCACTGGGTTTTGCGCGGCTTTTACGGCCGCTACTACCAGGCGCCGCCTCTGGTCAGCGTCCAAGGACCGCTGCTTGCCTACGCCGACGCCAACAACACGGGTTTCGCAGTGCTGCGTGGCGAGCGCGACGAAGAGCACGAATTCAGCATCCAGATTCCGTATCGTGGATGGGCTCTGGACGTCGATAACTTCAAGACGCGAGTCAATAACTTCCTCGACCACTCGAACATCGGCGAATCGAATATGTACTTCCCCATCGCCGTGGATGGCGCTCTGGTCCGCGCCTGGGAGGCTACGCTGCGCAGTCCGTCGTTGTGGCGGCGCGGCCAGTTTCACCTCGCCTATTCCAACCAGATCGCCGAGCAGCGCGGAGCGATCACCGGCGGTCTCATCTGCACATCGGGCTGCGGCAACACCTTCGACTACTCCCCCGTCGATCACGACCAGCGGCACACGCTCAACACCGGCTTCACAGCTAACGCTGCCCATGCGAAGCTGGTTCTCGAGCAATGTGTACTACGGCTCGGGCTTCTCCAATGGCACGGCCGGCCAGACCGATGCCGACGGCAATCTGATCAGCCCCTACCAAGGCAACTATCTGCCGGCGCACACTACCTTCGACGTATCCGGCTGGCAAAGCTCTCGGCGAGAACTTCAAGCTCGCCGTGACGGTCATCAACGTCACCAACCATCGCGTGCTGACCGGACAGTTCGCTGACCATCGGCGGCTTCCACTACAACGATCCGCGGCAGATCTCCGCCGAGTTGCGTTACCGGTTTCACTTCTGAGCTTTCAGCCTTCAGCCGTCAGCTATCAGCTCGTGGCGCACGGAGGATCGGTTGGTTCGCCGACAAGGAGGCCAGGTTCTGTCGCCCCTACAGGGCTTGATCGTCTTTTTTGCTGCTTTCCCCAGGGTTCCGTCCGCAGTCGCGGACTCCACCCTGGGCTAACCTCCTGCGCTCCCTCCGGGAGCTTCCACGCTCGGTCATTGACGTCATTGTGCCACCTGAAACAGCCCGGGCAGCACTTCGCCGGCTTTGCCTTCGACGATGTGGGTGAAGGCGGAGGCGTTGAGCGGCGGCTCGGGGCCGATGTAGACCGTGCGCGCGCCGGCTCTGGCGCGCCCAGTGGACGAAGCCGGCCGCGGGATAGACGTTGCCCGATGTGCCGATGACGATCATCAGCGTGGAGTTGGCGATCTCGCGCTCGATGCGCGGCATTTCGAGGGGGATTTCGCCGAAGAAGACGATGTGCGGGCGCAGGCGGCCTCCGCAAGGGCAGCGGGCGACTTCGTCGAGGCTCGCGTAGACGGCGCGGTCTTCGACGGGCGGACGGCCGCACTCGCGCTCGCAGCGCGATTTGGCGAGCTCGCCGTGCATGTGGACGAGATTGCTGCGAGCCGGCGCGCTCGTGCAGGTCGTCGACATTTTGCGTGCAGAGAAAGTAGCGGCCGGAGAGCTGCGCTTCAAGCTCGGCGAGCGCGATGTGCGCGGGATTGGGCTGGGCCTTGGCGCCGTCGGCGCGGCGCTTGGAATAGAACTCCCACACCAGCGCTGGATTGCGCTTGAGCGCCTCGGGCGTGCAGACCTCTTCGACGCGATGTCCCGCCCAGAGCCCGTCGGACGCGCGAAAGGTGGGCAAGCCGCTTTCGGCGCTGATGCCTGCGCCGGTGAGGACGAAGACGCGGTCGGTGGCGGTGATGGAGATGGACATGATCAGTGCTGTCAGGTTCCAGTGGTCGTGGCTGTGCAGCGTGTCAGCTCATCGCTCCGACTACGTTGCGTTTCAAGTTGACGGAGTAAGTGCACGAGTGCTCACGTGAATCTGTGTCGCTGATCCGCTGATCTCTGCTCTTACGGCACCAGCAGAATCTTGCCGGTGGTCTTGCGTTCTTCCAGGTCGATCTGGGCCTGGGCGGCTTCGGCCAGCGGATAGGTGTGCTCGGTGCGGAGTTTGAGCTCGCCTTTGGCGGCCCAGCCGAGCACGTCGCCGGCGCGCCACTCGAGCTCGGCGCGCGTGGCGATGTAATGCCAGAGCGTGGGCCGGGTGATGAAGAGCGAACCCTTGCTGTTGAGCTGAATGAGATCGAAGGGCGGAACGGGGCCGCTGGAGGCGCCAAAGAGCGCCAGCAGGCCGCGGGGACGCAGGCAGTTGAGGCTCTGCTCGAAGGTGGTCTTGCCCACCGAGTCGTAGACCACGTCGACGCCTTTGCCGCCGGTGAGGCGCTTGACCTCGGCCTCGAAGTCCTGCTCGGTGTAAAGAATCACGTCGGAGGCGCCGGCCTCGCGCGAGAGCTCGGCTTTGGCCTTTGTGGAGACGGTGGTGATGACGCGCGCGCCGATGCGCGCGGCGATCTGCGTGAGCAGCAGGCCCACGCCGCCGGCGCCGGCGTGCACCAGCGCCGTGTCGCCGGCCTTGAGCGGATACGTGGAGTAGGCGAGATAATGCGCGGTCATGCCCTGCAGCATGGCAGCGGCGGCGCACTCCAGGCTCAGGCCCTCGGGAATCTTGACCAATTGCGCGGCGGGAACCAGAGCGTACTCGGCGTAGCTGCCGATGACGCTGGTGGAGGCGACGGCGTCGCCGGCTTTGAATCCGGTGACGCCGGGGCCAAGCTCTTCCACCGTGCCCGCGGCCTCGCTGCCCGGAATCATGGGCAACGCGGCCTTGTAGACGCCCTTGCGGAAGTAGATCTCGATGAAGTTGACGCCGGTGGCCTCAATGCGGATGAGAACCTGGCCCGGGCCCGGCTCAGGGATGGGCAGATCGACGAGCTGCAGGACTTCCGGTCCGCCAGTGGAATGGATCTGGATGGCTTTCATGACAGGGTTAAGAATGAACCTTGAGGGTGGGCGGGTGCAAGGGAACAGGGAACAGAGAAGGAACCAGGGACGAGCAGCAGGAATCGAGTGCATGACGCGCAAATGGCAATCTACGAACTGGCTGACGCGATGATCGACTAACTGGCGTAATCCCTGATTTCCCTGCTCCCTATTCCCTGTCTCTACAGCATGCCGTCCTGGCTCTCCGAGAGCAGGCTCTGCTCGTCGGTGGAGACCAGCCGCACCAGGCGATCGACGGTGTAGGACGCGGGACGCTGGCTGCTGTAGTAGTGGCGCACCTGCAGTTCGCCGAGCAGGCCGAGAGCCAGCAACTGGATGCCGGCGACGATGAGCACCGAGGCGATGACGAACATGGGGCCGTGCTAATTGCATCACGTCCAGGTGCGGATTGAGAATCTTCATGCCCAGCAGGATCGCGGCCATGACGCTGCCGGCGAACATGCGCAAGAATGCCGCAAGCCGCCAAAGAAGTGCAGCGGCCGGCTCATGTACTTGAGCAGGAAGCGAATGGTCATCAGGTCAAAGATGACGCGGAAGGTGCGGCCCAGGCCGTAATGGCTCTTGCCGCGCTCGCGATTCACGTTGCGGATGGGGATTTCGCAGATGGATGCGCCATACCAACTGGCGAGCGCGGGAATGAAGCGATGCATCTCGCCGTAGAGCGGAATGTTCTGGATGACCTCGCGGCGATAGGCTTTGAAGGTGGTGCCGAAGTCGTGGATGGGAACGCCGGAGAGCCGCGCCATGATCCAGTTGGCGCAGGCGGAGGGAATGCGGCGCAGGATGAAGTTGTCGATGCGCACTTTGCGCCAGCCGGAGACGACGTCGTAGCCCTCGTCGAGCTTTTCAAGAAATGCGGGAATGTCGTTGGGGTCGTGCTGCAGGTCGCCGTCCATGGCCAGAATGAACTCGCCCGAGGCGTGGTCAAAGCCGGCCGCCAGGGCGGAGGTCTGGCCGAAGTTGCGGCGAAGCTTGACGACCAGCACGCGGCTGTCGACGGCGGCAATCTCCTCCAGAAGCTTGTAGGTCCGGTCGCTTGACCCGTCGTCAACCAGAACCAACTCAAAGGAGTCGCCCACCTGCTCCATGACTTGCTTGAGCCGGGCGTACAGGATGGTTACGTTTTCTTCTTCGTTGTGAAAGGGGACAACAATCGAGTATTTCGCCATATTGATCCTTTAGACGCCAATTAGATGCGCGAAGGATATCTGGGCAATCCCTGAAAAACTCGCTGAGCAGCCTGCGGCTGGACGCCGGAACTCGAAGTCCGGAATGAAGAGTCGATTGTGCGCGAGGCCTGGCGGCTACTCACGCATCTCCAGCTCGTCAAGCATCGACTGCATCTCGTTGAGGGCATGGCTGTTACCGCTGCGCGCGGCACAACCGATGCCGGCCTTGAGCCGCTCGATCGCCTCCGGCTTTCTGCCCGCGCCAGCCAGAGTCTGCGCGGCCATGAAGTAGCCTGCAGTGTAATCAGGATCGTTGGCTAAGAGTGTATCGAATTCTGCGAGCGCAGCCGCTGATCTCGCCGCGGCTCGCCAATTCCATGGCGATTCCGTAGCGGGCAAAGCTGTTCTTTGGGTCGAGCGCGAGAATCTCTTTCAGTCCTGCAATTTTATCCATCTTGCTCGCATCCGGCCCGATTTCGCTTGATCGGACCGTGGGGATTTGCGTTTTGGCGCGGATTGCCGAAACTGGAACAGGATGCACTGGGCGAGAGTTCCGGGCCGAAGCTGCCGCCAGTTCTATTGTAGCTGGCGCGCGATGAAGACGGCGAGAAAGAGAACGAAGGAGAACGGAGCGGAGACGGCATGAACAGCCAGGAGATGCACCCCAAGGTGCGCACGGTGGCGAGCACGCAGTCGGAGAAGACGGAGATCATGCTGCCCAACGACACCAACATGCTGGGCAACCTGCTGGGCGGGCGGCTGATGCACTTTATCGATCTGACCGGCGCAATGGCGGCATACCGGCACGCGCGCACCAACGTGGTGACGGCGTCGATGGACCACATCGACTTCATCCGGCCAGTGCATCTGGGCGATCTGGTCACGCTGAAGTCGAGCGTGAACCGGGCGTTCACGAGCTCGATGGAAGTGGGCGTGAAGGTGTGGGCGGAGAACACGCGGACCGGCGAGGTGGCGCACGTGGCCAGCGCGTACCTGGTGTTTGTGGCCGTGGACGAGCACGGGCGCGTGCAGAAGGTTCCGCAATTGAAGCCGGAGACGCCGGACGAGATGCGGCGCTATGAAGATGCGCTGCGGCGCCGCGAACATCGCGAACGCGAGAGCGCGCGGCGCACAGAGGGCAAGCTGGCCGTGGCCGCGCTGGCCGAAGCGAGCAAGAGCAATCGCTGAGTAGCACGGCGTGCAATCTGAAACGCATGGCGTCCAATCTGAAACAATCAAAAGGAGCAACGAAAAACGATGGCTCATTCCCACGCCATGCCTTCGCCGGTGGCTTTGCCCGGCGTTTCAAAGATCGTCGCAGTCGGTTCCGGCAAGGGCGGCGTGGGCAAAACCACGGTGGCCGTGAACCTGGCCATCGCGCTGAGCAAGCTGGGCCAGCGCGTGGGGCTGATGGACGCCGACGTGTACGGGCCCAACGTGCCGCTGATGATGGGCAGCTCGCAGGCGCCGAAGGTTGGCCCCGGCAACATGATCGAGCCCAACCTGACGCACGGCATCAAGACGATCTCGATCGGGTACATCTCGCCCGGCGACAAGCCGCTGGTGATGCGCGGGCCGATGCTGCACCAGATCATCCGGCAGTTCTTGCAGCAGGTGAACTGGGGCGAACTGGATTACCTGATCGTCGATCTGCCGCCGGGCACGGGCGACGTGGCGATTTCGCTGGTGCAGACCGTGCCGCTCACCGGCGCGGTCGTGGTGTCGACGCCCAGCGACGTGAGCCTGGAGGATGCGCGCAAGGCGCTGGAGATGTTTGCGCAGGTGAACGTGGAGGTGCTGGGCATTGTGGAGAACATGAGCCACTTTACCTGCCCGCACTGCCACCACGAGATCGACATCTTTTCGCGCGGCGGCGCGGAGCGCACGGCGAAGCAGTTCAACGTGCCGTTTCTGGGAGCGATCGAGCTGATTCCGGCGATTCGCGAGGGCGGCGACCGCGGACTGCCGGTGGCGCTGGCCGGACCGAAGAGCCCGCAGGCGGCGGCGTTCTACGCCATCGCGGAAAAGGTGATGGAGCAGGCCGAGAAGGCGGCTGCGGCGGCGACGGACGTGATTGAGATCAAGTAGTTGGACGCGTCTGCCTTCAGGTCGCGCTTTGCGAAGCCACGGCGCCGCTGCGCAAGATTCGAATCGAGATTTGCACAGACCGGCGATATTGTCACACGGAGCCGTGCCGGCTATCACAGCACAAATCTCCGCGATGCATGACGTTTCTTTGCAGTAAGAAGCTTCCCGACGTGGAAGCGGGCTCCTCCGCTTTTCCCCAATCTGCCTGAGAACCGCCGCCCGGTGCGGCGGGGAACTTTGCTGACTTGTTGTTTGGCAGTTTGCTTCCGCTGTGGAGCCGTACCGCTCTGTGTCCGCCCTCCGGAATAGGCAGTGTACAAGAGTGGAAAGGAGGTTTGATGAAATTGAAGGTGGTGCTGGCGATAGCTTGTGGGCCTGTCGTTGCTTCGGCAGCGATCCTTGCCTGCAATCCTGTGTTGGCGGCGCAGCAACGTCTAAGGCACCACGTCACGGACACACGCCCCTTTAGATCCGTGGATGACGCCCTCAATCTGGAAGCGAGTGCGCCGGACGCTGCGGGAATTCGGCGATTCAGCGAGGATCTGATTGACCTGATCGTTCCCGAACAAGCAGGTGACGATTACATCGAATCACTTTCCAGCCGCCTGGCAACAGCCGAGCAAATGCAGAAGCTGATTCCAGAGACGGTGATCGTGCAGGTCTTCAACCACACGATGAAGAAAATTGGCGCGCCGTTCAAAACGGACGAGACTACGGTGCGGAAATTCAGAGAACACAGCATTGCGGTGGTTTCTCTGCCTGCACTGCTGACTTCGAACCGCAATGGGACCTATTGCAGTCCCACCGAAGCAGTTTACCTGCTCTATTTGCTGTTCTGGGCTAATGGCGACCTTCCTTTTAGTGTTTTAGACAACGAAGCGCAACTCAATCGCCTGATTGCGCAGGGAATGGAGCCGATGCGCGTGATGGGCGTAAGCGCCGGCCCGCCGGAGGAGAACGCGAGCCGGATGCTCTCGTCTTATGCCTCACGGCATCGGCGCCAAGCCACGACAAGGCTTTTCAACGATATTGCCATCGCATTTGGTTTCTAAAGAAAGGAGAGACCAATGAATGCCAAGTTACGGGCAACTGCGCTTTTTGTGTGTTCTACAACCCTCGTGCTCTCAGGCTGCCGAACAAACGGAAACAACAACCAGCAACAGTACGGCTTTGAGATTGTAAGCGAAGAGTGCCGGGGGACAGTCGCGCTCTTCCAGATACCGTGTGCCTGCAGGGCTCTCCTCGACCCGTCCCGCACATTAACATAAGCGGCAAAAACCCCCAAGATACTCTCGATCCTTTTGGGCAAGATATTTCGCAGGGGTCTGTTACGCACTTCGGTTTTGAAGTTTGCGGCGATCCATTTCTATATACCGATAGAAACGGCACGGCACTTATATGCGGCGGGAGAACCCCGGCAAGTTGGGATCTTTATTACCTGGAGCCGTATATGTGCGCGAGCAAGTATTTCTATCAGTGGGATACCATCGATAACGCGACCTGGTATGAATACAGAGTCCCCCAATATCCCTTAGCGAACTATTACCAATATCCATACAGCGGAACTTTCCGTGCAACCTTTTATACCTATGGTGCTCTTCCTTCCGCTTCGACCAGATTTGCTATCGTGGGGAGCCTGCCTTCTACTTTGACTCTGACCTCCGAAGCGCCGCTTACAACCAATTACGGAATGCCCCTGCTCTATGTCTACGACAAGACCGGAACTGTTACTACTACTGCCACTGCGACCAGCGTTGACAGCAGCGGCACTCAGGCGATTTCTCCATTCCCCTCCGCTCTTTCCCAAAACGCTTATTCGTTGGCTCTCGTAAACCAGACAAATTCCGGCGTCGGATACTCCCCTGCCGGCACAAACCTCCTTACCATCGCGAGCAGCCAGACGATCGCTGGCAATCCCTTCGGTGTTGGGGCGCAGTTCATTTCCACGACGTGGCAAAGCTCCGATACCGACGATCCGTATGGGGACGGAACTTGTGCTGGCGAGCGGGTGCTGAACTCGGGTACATACTCCAATCCATTCCCGGTTGTGACCCAGTATTCGCTTAATCAGGTGAACAACGGCGGGACTACCATTCCAGTCGGCGCTAATCCGACAGCAATAGCTCTTTATGACTCTCAATATAGCCCAGATTATGAGCAATATGGTCCGTGCCACTCGTATGAAACTGCTACAACGCAAATGGCACGCGCAATCGTGGCGAACTCCGGGAGCAATACCGTGAGTATCCTCGATATCGTGAACAACGTGGTGCTCTCCACGATTACCGTCGGGAATCAGCCTGTCGCCCTAGCCGTTACATCAGACGGAAGCACGGCCTACGTGGCCAACTACGGGGGTAGTACTGTAACTAAGGTCAACCTGACCACGAATACCACGGTTACGACGATTGCGGTTGGAGGCCAGCCGACTTCCGTTGCGCTGACAGCGGCGGGCGTCCTCTGGGTGGGCGGCGGCGGCTTTCTGACGGAGATCAACACCCAGACCATGAGCGTAATCGCTACGGAATCCACGTCAGGCAGGACAATAGCCGGGCTGGGGTTAAGCGACGCGGAAAACGAGCTGATTGCGACAACCACACTGGGCACCGGCAATGTCAGTATCGACGAGATCAGCCCGAGCAGTGTGCAGACCGGCGGCCCATACGCTACCGTCGCCTCCCATTCGGTTTCTACGCTCGGAACATTCTTTAACCCCCGAATCCAGGCACAATCTTTCGTCTTTACGAGTAATCTAACCTCGAGCGTGATTCCGATCAATACAGCTCAAGCGGGTGCTCCGCCGCTCGTGGTGCAGGAGGATGGGCCGTTGTTACGGCGACTCCGACAGGGTTTACGATTACCGATGCCTCAGGCAACGTCGTGCTGGTTTCCGAGACGACGCCGTCGCCCATTGCGGCAATTGCAGTTGAAAAAAACCTCAATGTCGCTTATCTCACGATGCCGGATTCGAATACGCTGCTGACTGTGCCGCTACCCGGCACGGGCACGAATTAACCGCCGATGACTTCCGCTTCCCTGGGCGCAAAAACGTTGCCCAGGCGCTGGATCTGCGCGCCCACGCCGCTCAGCTTTTCTTCGAAGCGCTCGTAGCCGCGGTCCATGTGGTAGACGCGGTCGACGATGGTTTCGCCCTCGGCGACCAGCGCGGCCAGCACCAGCGAAGCGGAGGCGCGCAGGTCAGAACACATGACGGCGGCGGCGGAGAGCCGGGCCGGGCCGCGCACGGTGGCGGTGCTTCCGTCCACCTTGATGTTGGCGCCCATGCGGACCAGTTCCTGCACGTGCATGAAGCGGTTCTCGAAGATGTTTTCGCGGACCAGGCTGACGCCCTCGGCCTGCGTGGCCAGGGCCATGTACTGCGCCTGCATGTCGGTGGGAAAGCCGGGATACTCTTCGGTGGAGATGTCGGCGGCGCGCAGCGAGTCGGCGGCGCGGACGCGGACCGCATCGGGGCCGAGCACATCGACGCGCGCGCCCGCTTCGCGCAGCTTGGCGATCACGGCGCCGAGGTGAGCCGTGTTGCAGTTGGCGACGATCAGGTCGCCGCCGGTGATGGCGCCGGCGATCAGAAAGGTTCCCGCCTCAATGCGGTCGGGGTTGATGCGGTAGCGCGCGCCGTGCAGGCTGGGCACGCCGCGCACGCGGATGGTGGCCGTGCCGGCGCCTTCGATTTGCGCGCCCATGGCGGTGAGCAGCGCGGCGAGGTCGACGACCTCCGGCTCGCGCGCGCAGTTTTCCATCAGCGTGTCGCCTTCGGCGAGCACGGCGGCCATCAGCAGGTCTTCGGTGCCGGTGACGGTGATTTTGTCGAAGACCAGATGCGCGCCGCGCAGGCGGTCCGCGCGGGCTTCAAGATAGCCGTGCTCCTGCGTGATGATCGCGCCCATTTTCTCCAGGCCCTTGATGTGCAGGTCGATGGGACGGCCGCCGATGGCGCATCCGCCGGGCATGGCCACGCGGGCCACGCCGGTGCGGGCAATAAGCGGGCCGAGCACCAGCGAGCTGGCGCGCATGGTTTTGACGATCTCATAGCGGGCGACGGGATCGGAGAGTGTGCGGCAACTGATGGTGGTGCGGTCTTGCGGGACTCGCCTTCGCGCAGCTCGACTTCGGCGCCCATGGAGGCGAGCAGCCGCCGCTCGGTTTCGATGTCGCGCACCTGGGGAATGTTTTCGAGCGTGACCTCATCCTCGGTGAGGATGGCCGCGGCCATGCATGGCAGCGCCGAGTTCTTGGCGCCGGAGACGCGAATGGTGCCGACGAGCGGATTGCCGCCGCGAATGACGAATTTATCCATAGAGATGCGAGCTTCAGCTTTAGCATGGCGCTTGCAGCTTTCAGCTTCTAGCTGCTCAGCTCCAAGTGTAAATGCGGAGGGGCTGCAATTCGCGGTACGAAGGATTGCGCGGCGGGCAGCCGATGGCGAGTGAAGGTCACCTACCCGCCCTGATGCGCAGGCTCAGACGTTGCGCCTGGCGACTGCAGATCGGCACGTGGCCGTCAGGTGCGCCGGCTAGTTCGACCCCTTGAAGGTGGCGCGAGCGGAAAGCGATCGTTTGCCCGACGGACGAGAATCTGCACCGTGCTCCAGCGATAAGACTCCGTTGACTGTGGCTCGGAGTCTCGCTGAGCTCCGCAAGGGCTGCGCTGGTCTCTCCCAATTTGTCGCCGTTCGCCGTTCCGGTAGCTGACTGCAGTTCATTGCTCGCCTCCTTGTCCTGGGAAGGCGGCTATTGCCGCGTTCCAGGGCTACCTGGAAAGAACTAGTTGCCGGTTTGAGCCGCGGGGACCAGATTGCAGCGGCTCGTTGAGCGTGAACAGAAGGACTGTGCCGTCTTCCAGCGTGGCCTGAGGATGATCTGACCAGCAGATGCACCGTGATGACGCTTGCGCCGATAATGCCTCCGGCCAGCGCGCCGCCGGGCCCGCCGAGGATGGCGCCAGTGACTGCGCCCGCGCCGACCGCGCCGCCGTATTCGATGCCGACTTTCTTCAGGCGCGAGCCGGGCGTGATAGCGCCTTCGCCGCCGACGCGATCTTGGAGCCGGGTGCGCCGCTGGTCTGCGGCATAAAGATGGAATCGCGAGCCGTCGGGCAGAATCACGGACTCAGGCTGCAAGCGCATGGAGCCGTGGCCGCCGAAGTGGCCAGCTCGAAACCGAAACAACTTTGCCGTCGATTTCAGCGCCGGCGGGAATCAGAACCTGGCCGTCCTGAATCACGTCGGACGCAACGCGCGTGCGGAACGTGTCGCCGCTCTCGCTATGGCCGTCGAGAGGCGATCGATCAAACGAACGCGGATGACGGCGCCTTCGCCGAGGGTGCCCGGCGGCAACGGAGCCGGATGCACGATGTCGCCATCGGGATCGTTCGTCTGCGGCGCGCTGATTCAGAGCGGGCTGCGGCGGACGTATCGGGCGCAACCTGCACGATGCCGTCGTCGGTGCCGTCGGCCGGATTGCCGGGCTCGCGGCATGTTGCTGGCGGGAGCAGCGTTGGCGGAGCCATCGCTCGTCGGAACTGTGTAGAGCGACCGTCGAGTGAGCGCTGCGCCGGCTGCGCCTGTGCCGGTGGCTGCGCGGCATGTGATGGCTGGGAGATGGCTTGGCTACGGGCGCAGGTTCTGGCGCAGGAGTGGTGATGGTGTCGTCGGGCGGAGGATTGGACGTGCCCGCGTATGGGTTAGGCTGGCTTGCCTGCTGCGCTCCCAACATGGCCGCGGTTGCGGCCAAACAAGGCGTAGACAAAAATGGTCCGCTTCATCCCGATCTCCTCTCGCGGAGCAAAGAATCTCCTTGCCTCGTTAGACCCTGCTGGGACGGGAAAGTTCTGCGCCCGAGCCCCTGTACGCGAGCCGCAGGCGTAAAACCAGCCCAATATAAGCGTAGCGCGCATTGGGCAATGGCGCATTGGTGGATGCCGGCGGGTGCCGCGGGCGGCAAGAATCAAAGTTAGTTACCGTTCTGCGCCTAGACCGCTGACTCTTCGACGTGTGACCGCCGCCACAGGGGCGATCCACGCCCGGTTTGCTAGAATCCGAACGGATAGAGCAATTTTTTCCACAAGCACTTTTTCGCTGGACGGAGAGGAATTTTTGCGCGCGCAGGGGCTTTTGAACACCATTCAAAGCGCCGCCGGAGAAGCCCTTGCCGTGGATCGCCGTCCCCAACTGAATGACCGGCTGCAGCACCGCATCTTGAGGAGCAATATGACTGAGATTGTTGCCATTCGTGCCCGCGAAGTTCTGGACTCGCGCGGCAACCCGACCGTGGAGGCGGACGTGATTCTGGAAAGCGGCGCGATGGGCCGCGCCATTGTGCCTTCGGGCGCTTCGACCGGCGAGCATGAGGCCGTGGAACTGCGCGACGGCGACAAGAGCCACTACCTCGGCAAGGGCGTGCTGCAGGCGGTCGCCAACGTGGAGACGGTGATTGCGCCGGAGCTGGAAGGCATGGACGCGGCCAACCAGCGGCTGATCGACCAGTCGATGATTGCGCTGGACGGAACGCCGAACAAGGGCAAGCTGGGCGCGAATGCGATTCTGGCCGTCTCGATGGCCGCGGCGCGCGCCGTGGCGCAGACGCTGGAGATTCCGCTCTATCGCTATCTGGGCGGCGTGAATGCCAGCGTGCTGCCCACGCCGATGCTGAACGTGCTGAACGGCGGCGCGCATGCCGACTCGAACGTGGACTTTCAGGAGTTCATGATCATGCCGGTGGGCGCGGAGCGCTTCAGCGAGGCGCTGCGCTGGGCGGCCGAGACCTTCCACACGCTGAAGAGCGTGCTGAAGAAGAAGGGCTACAACACGGCGGTGGGCGACGAGGGCGGATTTGCGCCGTCGCTCAAGTCGAACAGCCGAGGCCATCGAGCTGATCCTCGAAGCCATCGAGCAGGCCGGCTACAAGCCCGGCGAGCAGATCGCGATTGCGCTCGATCCGGCGTCGAGCGAGTTCTACGACACGGAGAAAGAACAAGTACGTCTTCAAGAAGGGCGACAAGAGCGAGCTGACCAGCGAGCAGATGGTGAGCTTCTACGACAACTGGATCGCGCCAGTATCCCATCGTCTCGCTCGAAGACGGCCTGGCCGAGGACGACTGGGAGGGCTGGCGCATCCTGACCGACAAGCTCGGCGGCCGCATCCAGCTGGTGGGCGACGACATCTTCGTGCACCAACATCAAGCGGCTGCAGCGCGGCATTGAAGAGGGCGTGGCCAACTCGATCCTGATCAAGCTGAACCAGATCGGCACGGTGACCGAGACGCTGGAGGCGATCGACCTGGGCCGCCGCTACGGCTATACATCGGTGATTTCGCACCGCTCGGGCGAGACCGAGGACACGTTCATCGCCGATCTGGCCGTGGCCACTGGCGCGGGCCAGATCAAGACCGGCTCGGTGAGCCGCACCGACCGCATCGCCAAGTACAACCAGTTGCTGCGCATTGAAGAGGAGCTGGGCTCGGGCGCGGTGTACCTGGGACTCGAAAGCCTGAACTACAACGAGTAGGCGCTCGTCGAGCGAAACACAAAAGGGCGGAGCGACGATGCTCCGCCCTTTTGCCGTTTGACGCAATCGATTTCTGTTTCGCCTTCGGTTTCGGCTTCTATGATTCGGTCGCCGATTCGCTGGGCTTAACGGCTCACGCCTGTGCTCTTCGCCTTATTCACCGCCTGCTCGATTTGCGCGGCGTCTCCCAGATAATAATGGCGAATCGATTTCAGGTCTCGTCAAGTTCCTGCACCATCGGCACGCCCGTAGGAATGTTGAGATCGACGATCTTGCTCGTCGGGAATGTCTTCGAGATACTTCACCAGTGCCCGCAGGCTGTTGCCATGGGCCGCGATCAACACCTGCTTCCCCGATCGGATGCCGGGAGCGATGGCTTCGTGCCAGCAGGGCAGAAACCGCTCGACGGTGTCCTTGAGGCATTCGGTGAGCGGAAGTTGCTGCTTTGTAAGGTTGTGATAGCGCGGGTCCTTCCCCGGATAACGCGGATCGGCATTCTTCCAGCGCCGGCGGGCGAATGTCGTAACTGCGCCGCCAGATTTTTACCTGGTCCTCGCCATACTTCGCCGCCGTCTCCGCTTTGTTCAGGCCTTGCAGCGCCCCATAATGCCGTTCGTTCAGCCGCCAGTCGCGCTGGACGGGAATCCACATCAGGTCCATTTGGTCCAGCGTGATCCACAAGAGTGCGGATCGCGCGCTTCAGCACCGAGGTGAAGGCGATGTCGAAAGTGATATCCCTGCTCCTTCAGCATCCGGCCGGCCTGCGTGGCCTCTTCCCTGCCCTTGTCCGACAGGTCAACATCTGTCCAGCCGGTAAACAGGTTTTCCTTGTTCCAGATGCTCTCTCCATGACGAAGCAAAACGACTTTATACATCTCGATACTCTCTTTCCTAAGCTGGAATCTCTTTTTTCGTTGATGATTCGCTCCAATTATACGGAATCTGCTACTGACTTTCGCTCTTTCGGCCTCTGCTCGCGACGATCGCATTCGTCCAACGCAGACGCGAATCATTCGCGGCCGCGATGACGCCGCTGCCCGACATCGCAGACGCTGCTAAGCACTAAGTGCCTCCCGCGAGTGGGAGGCCTGATTTGCGCGTGGTGCAGAACTTCGCGAGAATTGGGCTCGTATCAGCGAGGACCGAAGTAGAGCTTGAATGGCTAGCGAGCGCAGCGATCGCTGCCTCGAATGCAGCTCCGGCGCGCTTGCTCCGCCGCGATGCCGCCCAGGTACGACGGGGCGGGCGTGGCCATCAGCACCAGTGCCATGGCGATCAGCGAGAAGCAGAGCCCCGCGATGCCTGCCGAAACCAGCATGTGGTACATGTCGAAGATGTCCAGGCCCAGGATTTTGAAGGCCACATGCTCCAGCGGCTTGATGTGCTTGAGAACAGCGAGGCGAAGAGGAAGAAGAGAGCGGACAGTCGAAGTCAGAACCGCCAGCGTGACGTCAAGGCTGCGATGGAACTTTTGACGCGCGCTGCAATGGGCGCACTCGGCAAAATGATGTTCGTAATCGCGGCGCATCTCCGGGGAGATCCCGGAGATGTCATAGCGCCAGCTTGCCAGAATTGCGCCTACGACCCGGTCAGTACATCGATTTCCTGCCGTAGACATAAAGAGTCACCCTGCAAAGAAAGTTCAGTTCAACCATAGAGCTTCCGCGTGGCGATCCGGCTGGGAAGCTACCCATTGGACGCCCCATCCACTGGTGACGGATGCAAAACGCCCCAACAAATACACTTCGCCATGGCAATCCGCCTGGCGCCTTGCTCCGGCCCTGTCTGCGAATCTTGAACTTATGGCCGTTACTCAATATCGATTGTAATCCGTTCCGGCTAAAAACTGATAGCCGAAAGTGGCTGATGTTGCTCGGCGAGCAACAGGCGGTTGGCCAAGAGGCTTGCCCGGCCCAGCAGGGCGCGCTCGGCTGCGACCCTGGCAAGCTCAGGAAGATTATTGTTTTCAGATAGATGCGCCAGAATTACGTAGGCGGCCTGGCCGTCGTAGGCGGTGGAAAGGAACTCGGCCGCGGCGTCGTTGGAGAGGTGGCCGACACGCGAAAGCACCCTCTGCTTGACCGACCAGGGGTAGGGGCCGTCGCGCAGCATCTCCAGGTCGTGATTGGACTCGAGCAGGAGCAGATCGAGGTTCTGGAGCTGCTTCTCGACGTTGGGTGGGATGTAGCCGAGGTCGGTGGCAAAGCCCATCCGGACGCCCTCGGAGCTGAAAACAAAGCCCACGGGATCGGCGGCATCGTGAGGAATGGTGAAGGGGCTGAGGTCGATATCGCCGATGGAGAACGGCTCGCCGGCCTGAAAGTACTCGACCGCCGGAAGCCAGGTGGGATCTTCCTTGAGGGAGGGGGGACCGGCGGCGACTGGGTCCGCGGGTCCGAGGCGGGGACGGGGTCTGGTGAGCTCGCTGGCTGGGCAGGCTGGACCTGGCATTCGGCCTCCGCCTCTTCGGGGTCGCTGTCTTCGGCCGCGCTTTCCTGGGTCGAGGGCTTCGGGCTCGGCCTGGCGCTCGGCGGCCTGTTTGCGGCAGAGCTCGAGCCATTGGGCGTAGGTCATCTGGCGGCGCGGGGTGAGCCAGCGCATCCAGGCGCGATGCGTGGCCTCAGTAAAGTAAACCGGGATGCCAAGCTTGCGCGCGGTGACGGCGAGGCCGTTGACGTGGTCCTGGTGCTCGTGAGTGATGACGATGGCGTCGAGGGTTTCGGGAGTTTCGCCGGCCAGCTTCATGCGGCGGAAAAGCTCGCGGCAGCTCAGACCGGCGTCGACCAGGATGCGCGTGCGCCCGCCGGACACACCGTGCTGTTCCCTTTCGAGCCCGAGGCCAGCACAGTGAAGCGCACCATGGATTGAGCATACAATCAACTGCGCCGGCCGAAGAGAGAATTTGCCGCCGTCTGCGGTGGCGGCTGGCCATCCGGATTTTTCAGGATGACCTGGACGTGGACGCCGGAAGCTCGATGGAGACCAGCGTGCCGCGGCCGGGGTTGCTGACCACGTTGAAGCGGGCCTGGTTGCCGTAGAGAACTTCCAGCCGCTCCTGCACGTTCTTCATGCCGATGCCGGAGCCGGTGCGGCGCATCGCGGAGGCGGGGCGGCCGCTCATGCCTACGCCGTCGTCGGCGACCTCGATGAAGATGCGGTCGCCCTCGAGGCGGCTGCGCAGGGTGACCGTGCCGCCGTGGATGCGCGGCTCCAGGCCGTGCTTGATGCTGTTCTCAATAAGCGGCTGCAGCAGAATGCTGGGCACCAGAACCTCCAGCGTGCGCGGATCGATTTCTTTTTCGACGCGCAGCTTGTCGGCGCCAAAGCGGACCACCTCGATGTCGAGGTAATCGTCGGTAAATTTCAACTCCTCGCGCAGCGGAACGTAGGCGTCGTGATCCTTGAGCAGGGCGCGAAGAATGTTGGCCAGCTTGACGGTCATCTGGCGGGCCATCTCCGGCTGGCTGCGCACCAGCGAGGCAATGGAGTTGAGCGTGTTGAAGAGGAAGTGGGGATTGATCTGGCGCTGCAGGGCGTCGAGGCGAGCTTCGAGCACGAGGCGCTTCTGCTCTTCGAGCGACATCTCGACGCGAAGCGCGTTCCACACCTTGAGCGCGATGCCCACCACGATGGGCGCGCTGAGCCAGACCAGCGCCTGCAGCCAAGATCTGGCTGGCGAGCAGCGCAAACAGGCGGTGCGGAAAGAGTGTGAGCGATCCAGTCGCGGACCATCTCCATGACCGCGATGAGAACCAGGAGGAGAATCTGGCGGTCGATGCGCGGCTTGATCAGGTTGCGGCGCACCCAGCGGTAGAGGCTGAGATCGATGAAGGGCGTGAAGGACCAGATCTCTTCCTTCTCGACGAAGCGGCCGATGCATGCCGGCGGCCAGGCCGAGGATGACATTGAACGGCAGCGCGAGAAACTCGTGGTGCAGAACGGCGGGGACGGACAAGACAGCGCCGCTGAGCATGGCCCAGCCGGGGCCGATGAGCAGGCCGAGGAGAATGACGGTCTCAAAGGAGATGTCGGCGGCGAGAAAGTTGGGCACCACGAGCCGGACCCAAACGCCCGAGCGTGAGCGGCACCAGGAAGAACGCCAGCAGCGCCAGGGTCTGGGCGGGGCGGCGCTCTTCGGCAAAGAGCAGACGCCGGAAGGTGGTGGCCCGCGCCAGGATGCTGGCCACCGAGGCGACCACGCCCAGCTTGACCAGCAGCGTGATCCAGAAGGAGCTTATCCGTCACCCCATCAATGTATCGCGCCGCGCTGGCGGAGAGGCGAGAATCGCGGCTAGCGTCTACAGCGGCGGCTCTAAAGCTTGATGCGAATGAAGATCGCACCTTCGGTGGGTTGCTCGGCGTATGGCGCCGTGCGCTCGAATCCCATGCGGTCGTAAAGCGCCAGCGCGTCGCGCATCGCCGGCATGGTGTCGCCCACGATCTCTCGGTAGCCGGCGGCGCGGGCTTCGCTCATGACCCACTCGAGCAGGGCGCGGCCAAGTCCGATGGCCCGAAAGGCCGAGCGCACGTAAAGGCGCTTGGCCTCGGCACGATGCGCATCCACGCGGCGCAAGGGCGATGCATCCAGCCGGCTGCGCCATCGATGGTGGCCAGGGCGAGGCGGCCATCGGGCGGCGCATAGGCGCCGGGAAGGCCCGCGAGCTCGTCGCCGAAGTTCTGAAAGCAGGGCGTGAAGCCGAAGGAGTCCCAGTATTCCTGCAGCAGGGCGCGAACAGAGGCAAGCGCAACCTCGCCTTCGACCGGTTGAATTTGCCAGCTTGTGCTGCTCATGCTGCTTTGCCTTTGTATCGAGACCTATCGCGAGTCGAAGCGTGCTGTCAAGGATGCGGCGAGCGTCAGGCCGGAATTGCGACCGCACCGTAGAATGGAAACATGGGATTGGAGAGCGTGAAGAAGGTCGCCGAAGCGGATTTTCCCACGCGCTGGGGAGACTTCCGCATTCTGGGCTTTGAGGGCGTGCGAGCCGTGGGCCAGCCCGGCTGCGAACCGGCCCGGACGATTGAGGGTCTGGTGGCGCTGGTGATGGGCGACATTCACGCCGCGCCGCCGCTGGTGCGCATTCACTCGCAGTGCCTCACGGGCGACGTTTTTGGCTCGCTGCGCTGCGATTGCCGGCTGCAACTGGAGCTGGCGTTGACCAAGATCGCCGAGGAGGGCGCGGGAATTCTGCTTTACGAGCAGCAGGAGGGCCGCGGCATCGGGCTGATGGCCAAGCTGAAGGCCTACGAACTGCAGGACCAGGGGCGCGACACGGTGGAAGCGAACGAGGAGCTGGGCTTTGCCGCCGATTGCCGCGATTACGATCTGCCGGCGGCGGCGCTGAAGCTGCTGGGCGTCTCGCAGGTGCGGCTGATGACCAACAATCCCGAGAAGGTGGCTGCGCTGGAGTCGGCGGGGATCACGGTGACGGAGCGCGTCTCGGCCGAGGTCGAGCCGCAGGAGAGCTTCGAGCGCTATCTGCAGAACCAAGCAGGAAAAGATGGGCCATATCTTCGATAGTTCCAGTTCAACTGGCGACCCGCAATAATCAAGGGAACTCGTGCATGGAGCTTGAAGAACGAATTTCAAGTTACCCGTGCAAGCGATCCGGCAACTCAGTCACCGGAATCTCCTCCGCTAACACGCACATCCGGCTCGTGAAGCGCTTACTCAAGGTCCGCGATGAACTGCGCCGGACGAACATCGAGTTTATGCAGCTTCGGCAAGCAAATCTGCACCTGCGAGGGCCGGCCCAGGCTGATTCAATTCGTGCGGATTCTCCCAATCATCGTGCTAGAATCGCTGTCACTGGAAATGCGATGATTGAGTCCGAAGTCGAGTACGGAACGCCGCCCGAGCTGACCGCGGAGATGATTCGCGCGCAGCTGGATCTGCTGGTACGAGATGAGGTTTTTCGCTCCAGCAAGAGATCGGTCGCTTTTCTCAGATATGTGGTGGAACAGACCCTGAACGGATCGGCAGATCAGATCAAGGAACGCACCATCGGGGTCGAAGTGTTTGGCAGGGATCCGTCGTATGACACAAACCTCGACCATATTGTGCGCACCGCCGCCACCGAGCTTCGCAAGAGACTTGCCACTTACTATGTTGACGAGAAACATCGCAACGAACTGCGCATGGGGTTGGTTCCAGGATCGTACATTCCGCGGTTCACACTTCCCGGACAAGCCAGGCACATCGGAGTGGAACCCGAGACCGAAACGGAACCGGGGGAAGCTCCGCTTGAAACACACGGCGCACATATCCAATTCGGACCGGTCCCTCTGGCTGGGAGCAAGAAGGCATGGCAAGAACCTGCGCGATGGTGGACGCACTGGTAAGTGGCGTTGCTTTTGGCGCAGTAGCCGTGGGCGCGGTCTTTCTCGGATTCAAGTGGATGCATAAGGCCAATCCGGGGGATTTCTTCTGGAAGCCTGTGCTGGAAACGCCGGGCCCGGTGCTGCTGGCAGTGGGCGATCATCCGAATGGCCCGCCAACGTTGCCTGCAGTTGATGGAAGTGGAAGCCCCATGACTCCCGTTCCCAGCTCCGACTCGTCGCAAACGGTTCCGTTTGCCGACACGGTGACGATCGCCAGAGTTGTGGGGGTGTTGGAGGCCAGAAACAAAGAGGTCCTCATTCGCAGAGGCAGTTCGAGCTCCTTCTCCGATCTCAGGAGCGGCGCCGTGGTCCTGATTGGAGCTTTCAATAACGAGTGGAGCCTGCGCTTGACCCGCCAGTTGCGCTATCAGCCTGGCCATGGATGCGGACAGGCATCTGATCTACATTCGCGACGCGAAGAACCCCTCCTCCCGCAGTTGGAGCTGGGGCACCAACCAGCCGCCCGAACCGGTGACCGGAGCCAACAGCCCCAAGTTGCAGGACTATCGCCCTGATCTCCCGCATCCGGGACTCGGAGACAGGGCACGTCGTCGTCGTGATCGGCGGGCTCTACACCTATGGCACCGAGACCGCCGGTGAATTCCTGACCAATCCGGAGCCTGATGCAAGCGATGGCGCAGGATGCGCGGCTGAATGGAAACGGAACCAGAACTTGCAGATCGTTTTGGGGACGACGGTCACGGACGGTACTCCTGGCCCCCCGAGGGTCCTGGCCGTATGCGGCAGAATAGACAAGCCGACTTTCCGGGGCATTCCCGGCCTAAGTTAGTCTTGACGGCGTAACATTAAAGAAAATACACAGGATAATGACAAGTTCCTGACAGTCAGGGACGGTATCTGTCTCATCAACTGTCAACTCTATTTCAATACAAACTTTGCGGTTCGGGTTTTCGTGCGCCCGCCGATCTTCTGCTCAGGGCGCCAAGCGATTGATTCGCACTCACCAGGAGCAAATTTCAGGAGGCAAACATGAGAGCTTTTCCCAGGTTGATTGGTTGTTTGGTCGCCGTTTTCGCGTTGTGCATATGCATTCCAGGCCGGTTGTCAGCACAAGGATTTGGGAGCATCAACGGCACAGTGACGGACGCAAGCGGTGCGGTGGTTACCGGCGCCGAGGTAACTGCAACCCAGGCTGCAACGGGATTTCGTCGAAGACGACGTCAGGCAGCCAGGGCAACTTCGTTTTCCCGATTCTGGCGCCTTCGAATTACACCATTACCGCCAAAGCGCCTGGCTTTGAGTCGTTCACAGAGAAAGGCGTTTCATCTGCGCGCTGACAACGCGGTAACCGTGAACATCACTCTCAAACCCGGCACCACCACGGAGACAGTGACCGTGAATGCCGAGACCGCTCAGGTGGACCTGACCACCGGCACGATCTCAGCAGGTGATCGGCGCGGCTCAGGTGAACGATCTGCCCCTGAATGGGCGCAACGCGGCCCAGCTCACAGAGGAGGTGGCCGGCATCACCATCGCGCCCACCGCTCAGGCGGACCAGGGCAATACCAAGACCTTCCCGATGGTTGTTGCCATCTCGGCCAACGGCACCTTCGTGGGCCAGACCAACTACATGCTCGACGGCGGCAACAACGTCGACGAGTACACCAACGTCAACATGCCCTTCCCCATGCCCGATGCCGTTCAGGAATTCAGCATTCAGACCAGCAACTACGCGCGCAATACGGCCAGAACGCCGGCGGCGTGGTGAACATCATCACCAAGAGCGGAACCAACCAGTATCACGGCGACCTGTTTGAGTACGTCCGGAACCGCGCTCTCAATGCCGCGCCACTGGTTCAGCTACAACACTGCGACCCACAGCAAGACTGTCGAACCCGCTCAAGCGCAACCAGTTCGGCGGAACAGTCGGCGGCCCGCTGGAGATTCCGCACGTCTTCCACACCGACAAGGCCTTCGGATTTCTTCGGATATCAGAGGACGATCTTTCATGGAGCGTCGAATATCTCCAGCTCGACGTTCCTGCCCACGATTGCGCAGGCAGGCGCGAACTCGTCAGGCGGCGCGCCGGGAACCAACAACCTGGTGTTTACCGATTGCGTGGCAGATCCGCTCATGCCGTCGGCCATTCTCCCTGCGACAATGCCGAACTTGCACGACGCCTGGATACTTCCCACACGTGGAGCTGCACCGCCCTCAGCCCGGTGGCAGTCAGTCTGCTGAAATATCTGCCCGCGCTGACCTCGACCGGCAACCCAGGGCCGTCATCAAGCCGAAGCTTTTACGGCCTGGCCGAGATCACGGCCCGCGTGGACGATGAGCTGACGCCCAAAGGACAAATTGACGGCGCGCTACTTCTCCGATGCGTTACGTTCTGCAGGGCGTGCTCGATCTCAAAGATTTGCTCACCTACGCCGACGGAGCGGCAAACCACTACTACAACTCGCTGATCTCGGAGACGCACACTTTCAACGATCACGTCGTGAACAACTTCATCATCAGCTACCAGCTCGATAACGACTCGCGCGGGCCCGATGTCAAGCAGCGATCGACGTGGCGGATCTGGGCGTGAACATCTGGCAGCCTGCGTTCAAGCAGATCAACCAGTTCCAGGTTGTCGGGCTTACTTCAACATCGGCGACAACCCGCAGGCGTTCTTCCGCCGCGCCAACTACACGCTCACCGACGATATTCACTTCCTGCATGGGCAGGCACAACATCGACGCCGGCTACCACGGCGAGGTAGTCGAAGATCGACATCAACAACCTCTTCCAGCAGCCCGGGCAGTTCACCTTCAACGCCAACATCACCGGCGACGCCATCGCGAGCTTCCTGTTCGGGTATCTCTACCAATTCAACCAGGCGTCGGGCCAGTTCTTCAATACCCGCGGCAAGTTCCAGGGAGCCTACGTTCAGGACAGTTGGAAAGCGACGCGCAATCTGACCCTGGACTACGGCGTCCGCTACGAGCCGTTCATTCCGTGGCACGAAATGCAGGGCCGCATGGGCAGCTTCTTCCCGACTCTCTGGGCGTCGAACACCCATTCGGCCAAGTATCCCGCTGGCGCCTGCCGGCCTTCAGTTTGCCGGCGATCAGGGATTCAATCCCAATGGCGTCGCCTCGGCCTACAACCACTTCATGCCCCGGGTCGGTTTCGCCTAGGATGTATTCGGCAACGGCAAAACCAGCATCCGCGGTGGCGCCGGCATGTTCTTCGACAGCCGCATCAACAGCACGTTGTTCAATATCTACTCCAACGGCGTGCTCCGTTCGTTACAGCGGTGAGCTCTGAACTCGACGCGGCCGTCGATCTCCATGAACGTCGCCGAATCCGTACGGGACCTATGGAACTGCCAAATCCCTTCCCGGCGCCGCAGCCGCCTCCACCGACTACGGCGATCAATCCCAACCAGAGCTGGCTGACCTACGACCCCTACAAGGGCTTCCAGGATCCGCTCTTCTACGCCTGGAATCTGGCCGTGGAGCAACAACTCACGGGCAGCGCCTCCTTGCGCGCTGCTTATGTTGGTACGCACGGCAGCCATCAATGGCAGGACCTGGAGCTGAACCCGATCGTCGGCGGAACGCGCGTATTCAATCAGGCCGGGCTGCGCAACCACCAATAGCTGCTATCCCGGCACCATCACCGCAGCCAACACCGGCGGCAACACCAGCTACAACTCGCTGCAAGTCTCGGCCGAGCAGCGCGTGAAGTATGGCCTGAACCTGCTCTTCAACTACACCTGGTCGAAGGCGCTCGACCGACATGCCCTGGAACCAGGCAGCGACTTCGATCGGCGACAACAACTCCTTCGTGTATCCGATCACATGTCTCGAATTTCAAGCGCTTAGATTACGGTCCGGCGGACTTCGACCACCGCAACGTGGTCGCCATGTCTTACGTGTACACGATTCCCGAAGTTCCTCAACGATGCGCCCAGCCGTGGCCCGCTACATCCTCAATGACTGGTCGACTACCGGAATCTTCCAGTACTCGCAGCGGCGATCCGTTAACCATTTTCTCGAGTGCGACAGCAATCTCGACGGATCGGGCCAGAATCGCGATCGCGCCGTCTATTCTGGCTCCGGTGCTTACGGCAGGCAGCACTTGCGCTGCGGGCGCGGCGAACTGCCGGTCGTGGTTCAACCAGGCCAGCCTTCTCCAATCCCGCCGGCGGCGGCTTCGGGAACGTGGCCAAGGGTTCCTTCGTCGGCCCGCACTACGTCGACTGGGATGCGAGCCTGGCGCGCAAGTTCGCCTTCACGAGCGGACAGGCCTGAGATTCCGCGCCGAATACTTCAACCTGCATGAACCACGCCAACCTCGGCGATCCCGGCACCACGTGCGGTGGCTCCGGCGCGGGCGCGGTGTGCACCAACACCGCCGGCACGTTCGGCAGGGTCACCAGCAGCGCTCTGCAGAACACCGCAGCCCCTGCCTTCGAGCCGCGCATCGCCCAGTTGTCGTTGAAGTTGATCTTCTAGGTTAACCGGGGAGTGCGGTCGAGCTCCGCACTCCCTGGTTCATCACGTGCTTTCGAATTTAGAAGTAAAGAGAATCGCTCATTGCAGCAGTTTGTCACTGGCCGAGTGCCGGGTGCAGCGGCAGCCGGAGGCCCTTCCTATCTCCGGATGCAACCTGAGCAGAACGTGAAGGCCACTCGATGATGGATCGATCAGGACGGGAAGAACGACGGCGGTCGCGCAGGATCCTGCTCGCAACCTGCCTTCTGACGGCTGCCTCGGTTGCATTGACGCAGAAGCCGCGGCCGGCTGCGCAAGCCGGGGCCTCCCGACAACCCGAGCCCCCAGGAAGCGAGAGCGGCCTCCTGGAGCGGGAATGACAGGCCATCATTGCCGGGCGTGAAGGCCATTTATCGCAATCCCATCCTTTTCGCCGATTACTCCGATCCTGACGTCATCCGCGATGGCGCGAATTATTATCTTGTCGCTTCGACCTTTCACTTCGTGCCCGGCATTCCCATTCTCCAATCCGGCGACCTCGTGCATTGGACGATCATCGGACACGTGGTCAACCGTCTCGATATGGACCCGCGCTACAGCATGGTCGGCGGCAATCGCTACGGCAAAGGGGTCTGGGCGCCTTCGATCAGGAAGCACGATGGGCTCTATTATGTGTACTTCCCCACGCCCAGCGAGGGGATCTATGTCAGCACGGCGAAGGAGATCACCGGCCCCTGGAGCGCGCCGGAAGTCGTGATCGCACGGGCCGGCCTCGAAGACCCGTGCCCGTTTTGGGACGACGACGGCAAGGCCTACCTGATCCACTCCATGACCGGCGCCGGCCCGCTCATCCTGCATCGCATGTCGCCGGATGGCAAGCACGTGCTCGATGAAGGCAAGATCATTGTGCAGGATCCCGAGCACCTGCCCATTCTTGAAGGACCCAAGTTATACAAGCGAGACGGGTACTATTACATTTTTGCCCCGATTGGCGGTGTTGGCGCGGGTTCGCAAGCGGTGTTGCGGTCGCGGCAAATCTACGGCCCTTACGAACATCGTGTGGTGCTCGCGCAGGGCTCGACCAACATCAATGGTCCGCATCAAGGAGCCTACGTCGAAACGCCGGATGGCGAAGGATGGTTCGTTCATTTTCAGGCCGATGGCGCGCACGGGCGCATTGTTCACCTTGAGCCGGTGCGCTGGAACGACGACTGGCCGGTCATCGGCGCGGATCCTGACGGCGCCTCCACCGGACAGCCCACGCCCTCCGGCCCGATTCCGGGTCGACCCCAGCGTTACCTTCGCAGCAGCGCCCACAAACCTCCGACGACTTCAATGATGCCGAGCTTGGGCCGCAGTGGGAGTGGAATCACAACCCGGACGATGCGCACTGGTCGTTGAGCGCCCGGCCCGGTTATCTGCGGCTGATCCCCACGCCGGCGGAGGGCCTGCTCTCCGCGCGCAATACGCTCACACAATGCATGCAGGACAACGCGTTCGAATTCACCGTCCGCTTAGACTTGACGGACATGACGCCCGGCGTGCACACCGGCCTGGCCATGTTTGAGAAATCCGCCAGCGGGCTTGAGATTGAGCAAAAGGGGCGAGAGCGGCGGTTGAATTTCTTTCACCTTCAGGAACAGACCGCCGGGCCGGTTTTTTCGCAAGCGGTGATTCAGCTTCGCGTCGCACGTCAACGGCGATCTGGCGCGTTTTTCATACAGTCTCGACGATGGCAAGACGTTTTCACGAGCTAGGCGCGGTTACGCCCATACGATTCAGTTGGTGGAAGGGATCGCGGCCTGCTCTCTTCGCCTACACCACGCTCGCCACCGACGCCGGGGCCGTCGACTTCGACTGGGTCCACTATCAGCCTCTGGGCGAGAACCCGTGGTAGGCTGGCAAGTGAGTTGATTGCGATCGCCAAAAAGGAATTCTGAACTGTCATGCATTCACGGCGAGAGTTCATCGCAAAGGGCGCTAAGGCCGCAGCCTCCATTGCCGCTGCCGGGCCTGCCGCATCGCTGCTTCGAGCCCGCCGGCGTCGCAGCGAGAACGAGCACAGCCTGCCCGGCTCGTCTCATGACGTTTCCGGTTCACGCTCGCTAGGGGCTCATGCGCGCCGCCACGGCTTGATCTTTGGCTCGGCGGTCATCGTTCGCAACGTGCAGTACATTCCTGACTACGCCGAACTAATCCGCGAGCAGTGCGGCATTGTCGTTCCCACCGGGGAGCTGAAATGGATCGCGTTGCGCCCCGCGGCCGACCGTTACGACTTTACCCGGCCCGACTTTTTGCTTGCCTTCGCCGAGAGCAATCACTCGCTGATGCGCGGGCACACGCTCTGCTGGCACGAATCCGTCCCCGACTGGATAAAAACTCCGGAAAACCAGCCGAACACACGCCAGTTTTTTGTCGACCACATTACGACTGTGTGCAAGCACTATGCGGGCCGCCTGCACTCGTGGGATGTGGTCAACGAGGCGATCCTTCCCAGCGACGGCCAGCCTGGCGGGCTGCGCAAGTCATTCTGGTACGAACAGGTGGGGCCGGATTACATCGACCTGGCTTTCCGGACGGCGCGAGCCGCCGATCCGCACGCGCGATTGACGTACAACGACTATGGAGTCGAATACGACAACGAAGAAAACGCGGCACGGCGTCAGCTTATCCTCGAATTGCTGCGCGGCCTGCAGAAGCGCAACGTTCCGCTGGATGCCGTGGGCATCCAGAGCCACGTCAAGGCTGCCCAACCCTACACCTTCGGCAAGGGCCTGACCGACTATATCGAGGCGATCCGCCAGATGGGCCTTGAAGTCTATCTCACCGAGCTCGACGTGAACGAGGACGATATTGTCCCTGACGATCCCGTGAAACGCGATGAAATCGTCGCGCAAACTTACACCGACTATCTTCGTGTGGCTCTCGCGAATCCGGCGGTGAAGCTGGTGCTGACATGGGATCTGTGCGACCGGTTTACCTGGCTCAACAATGGGCCCACGCACCACCGCAAGCAGCCGAATCGGCCGCAACGATCGCTCCCGTTTGACAGCGACTATCGTCCCAAACAGGCTTTTTATGCGATGCGGGAGAGCTTCGACCACAGGCCGGTGAAGTGATGTCAGGCTTCCGGTTCGGACTGGCCGAGTGCAGAAGGCCTCGCAGGTTTTCGCGCCGCCATCACCCTGTTAGGGAATAGAAATCGCCGCTCGGGACGTTTTTCCGTGTATTCTAGGGTTACTTTCGTGGACTTTTCCGGTCGAGACACCTCGATTTGTGCTGATAATAGACGATGAAAGCAAGGAGATCCGCATGATTCGCCGTTCTAGCCTTCTTCTGGCCTTGATGCTGGCCACCGTAGCTTTTCCGCTGCGCGCGCAGACCGGATGCGACGACTCGCCGGAAGATCCGACCATCGTGCTGGCCCTGGTGGGCGGCGCGGGCGCGCTGGCAGCGAATGTGCGGGCTACACGCCGCCGTAAGCAGTAGCTTTCGAGGGGCAAGGCGATCCCGCCCGTTCTTAGAATGGAGAATACGATTGTGAAGGTCCCGCGTATTCTTCTCTCGGTTTCGATTTCCGTTTCATTGGCTGCAATCGGCGGTTGCGGCGGCTCTTTGTCCACCGGCGGGCCCAAGGGCGGTTGCAGCGCGAGCTCGGCGTCCGGCTCCGGCGCGACCGCTCCGTGCCCTCCCAGAACATCGACCTCGGGCGTATCGTTTGCCGGAAAAGTTCTTGCCGCCTCACAGCCAGTGAGCGGAGCCTCCGTGCAACTTTATGCTGCAGGGTCCGCCGGAAACGGCTCCGCGCCCACGGCGCTGCTGGCAACGGCAGCTTCGTCCGGGGCCGATGGAAGTTTCAGGGTTGCGGCCGGATACACCTGCCCTTCGGCCGAGACCCCTGTTTATTTGCTTTCCAAGGGCGGCAGGCCAGGCAATGCCTCTTCGGCGAATTCCTCGCTTTGGCTCATGACCGCTCTCGGCCCCTGCGGCAACATCATCTCCGGAAGCACATTTGTTCTCGACGAAGTCACGACGGCGGCTTCGGTTTGGGCGCTGGATTCGTTTCTATCCAGCGGCGGGGATGTGGGCGCCAGTTGCACAAATATCACGGGACTGAACAACGCATTCCTGACGGCGAACAGCCTGGTGAACATGACCACTGGCACGTCGCCGGGGGCGGGGATTCCCTCCACGCTCGCCGTACCCACCAGCAAGCTGAACACGCTCGCCAATGCCTTGGCCTCCTGCGCCGGGTCCGCCGGCGGCAGTGCCTGCTCTCCGCTATTCAACGCGGCTGCCGCGGGCAATTCCGTTCCCGCCAACACGCTTGATGCGGCGCTCAATATCGCGCGCTCTCCCGCCAACAACGTTGCGGCGATTTACGCGTTGGCGGCGAGCAGTGCTGTCTTTACACCAGATCTTTCCGCGCCGCCTCCGGACTGGATGCTTCATAACACGACCTCGAGCGGAGGCATGAATCTGCCCACGTCGGTCGGCGTGGCCGCGTCCGGTAACGTCTGGGTCTCAAACTACTTCAACGTCGTGTCGGAGTTTTCACCCGGCGGCGCTGCCATCTTCCCTGCGGGCATCAGCGGCTACGGAATGAACCAAGCGTATGGCATGGCGCTGGACATCGAAGGCAATGTCTGGATCGCCAATGAGCAGACCACACCGAATAGCGGGCTCGGCAACGTAACCGAGCTGAGCCCTTCAGGCCAGGCCCTCGCCACCGGACTCACCGGCGGCGGAATCAATTTCCCCATCGCGGTGGCCGCGGACACGAACGGCAATATGTGGTTTGCCGACTACGGCGACTCAAAGGTGACGCTGCTGTCGAGCGCTGGCTCGCCGGTTTCAAGCGCCAGCGGCTGGGGCGGAACATCCCTTGCATTCCCTGTCGCGCTGGCCGTCGACGCCAGCCACAACGCCTGGGTGGCCAACCAGGGCGGCCTCCTCCCCATCACCAAAATCTCGGCAGATGGCTCGCAGGTGACCAACTACAACTGCGACTGCAATGGAGGGTCTGGCGTCGCCACTGACCAGAACGGCAATGTTTGGGTCGCCAACTACTACGGCGATAGCATCAGTGAAGTGAATACCTGTGGAACGTTGGAGCTGGACGCGGCGACCGGCGGCGGCGTGCGGCGTCCTCAGGGAATTGCAATCGATGGCGCCGGGACGGTATGGGTGGCCAACTTCCAGGGCAACTCCCTCTCTGAGATTGGAGGCTCATCCAGCACCACGCCTGGGATGTTCCTGTCGCCGTCCAGCGGATTTGGAACTGACGCTTCCCTGCTTGAGCCCTACGGCCTCGCCATCGATGCGAGCGGAAACATTTGGGTTTCGAATTCCGGTAAGAATACCCTCACGCAGTTTATCGGGATCGCAGCGCCGGTGAAGACGCCTCTGGCTGGGCCGCCGCAGTCACCGTGAGCAACGGAATGCGATGATATCCAACATAGGACGAACGGCCGCTTCAACTTCATCTTTCTCCGTCCGTGGATGGATGAACTTGCAGGAGCACGGACACACCCAATTCCCATCATGATTCGGATCGACAAGCTTCATTCGGGCGCGCCGAAGACTGTGACTCACAGCCTTCTTAGCCGCTGGAACCGCCAAGGACTTGCGATGCCGGCAAAAGAAGAGTCGCAAGCAGCGCCACGAGGGCCTGGCGGACGTCGTCCTCTGCGATGGACCGCTTCTCTTCTGTGGCCTTTTTCAACACTTGACGGACATAGGAATCGCAAAAGACCATTGACCATTCGGCTGGTATCAAGGCAGCTTGCCCGTGATCGTCGAGTTGCACGCCGGAAGGCGCGGAAAGATTATCCGCGAATCGGATCCGCTTGGGAATTCGCGCACATTTCAACCGATCCGGCCAAGAGGATTCCCCCTGCTTGAGAAACTTCCGGGCCGCCAGTGCAAAATTCGCAGGAACCGTTTCCAAAAGTATGATATCGGCGCTATTTACGCTGATATGTTGCCCGACCAAGGGGTCCTGGGAGTTTCTCGCCCGCGCGTAAGCGATGCTCGCGGCGCGGGCCAGATCGCGATCGACGTCATCCAGGTGCTGCGGGCTGGGAGACATGCGAGCGTAGTATCGATATCTCGCCAAATAGGAAAGCTCCGCCTCCGATCCTCGAAAATGTTCATATTGGTAGAGAAGATCCTCCTCAATCGACGAGAGTCCTCGCGCCCGTGCCAGTGTGGCATACCACTTGAACGCTTTGTGCAGGTACCAGTCGCGTGTCTTGTACATGCGGTCTTCCCCTGTATTTTCAGCGAAGATATTGAAGCTCAGTTGATTGAATGTGTCGATGTAGTCTTCCCGCAACTGCGCGATCACATCAGACCACAGCAGCTTGGCCGATTCCAGGTGTGCATCCAGGGAGCCCTCGGGAAAACAGGCGAAGTGGGGAGAGTAGCCCCCATCGCGATGAATATTTCCCCGGACAAACCCGGGCTTCATCGCGATCAGAAAGAAGTGGAACCCGTGCACCTCCGCAGTTCGCTTGTCGCGGAGTTGTACCTGGGAGAGTCCCTGCGCGTCCTTCCCACCCAACAGCGAATAGAGTTCGTATTTGTGAAGCTCTTCCGTCAGGATCTGCTCCAGGTGTGTCTTGAATCCCGAAACGTGGCCGATCTCAGGAGGCAAAAAGATTCGCCAATCGAGATCGCGTACGTAATCCCAATCCACATGCCCCCAGCGGCTGACGCTCAAGCCCATGCTTCCGTAAGGAGAAATTGGCGTTTTGCCCACATATTGCAAAAGATGCGGGCTGGTAGAAGCGTAAGCACGAAGAGCCTCATCGACAACATTGCGGACCAAAGGAACCAGCGCAACGTCCTGGGTACCTCCGAATCGTTCCTTGGGCAACAGAAAAGGTTCCGCGCGGACAAGGTTGCAATGTGCCGCGACCAGAGGTTGAATCCGCAAACCCTGAAAGGACAATATCTCTGTTGAGTTTGAGAAAAGGAATTTTTGTGTTCGGGAAGAAATGGGATTTCGGGAGAGAATGGCGCGCAGAGATCCTTCGACGATCGATCCTTTGCGTTTCGCGAAAGCTTGGCGCGTAACCATGGCTTTTCTGTCGAGCAACTATTCAAAATTGTAGACTTCAGAGGCGCGCTTGTTCTGTCCGGTTTGTGGCCTCCCCTGACAGGTTTTCATCGACAGGGCAACCCCTGCCGCCAGCAGTGAGCGACGCTCTGCCATCCAAAGCAGCGGACAACTGCTCGCCGGATTCACTCGATGCAAGGAGAAGCAGATAGAGGCTCAACGTCTGCCTTCTGAAGGAAATCAAGCGCAACAAGAAGCGCGCGCGATTTCGGTCCAAAATCGAAGTTGGGTTGATTCTGGGTTTGCTCAGAAGGAAGCAAATCTTATCGTTGATTGAAAAGTATGGCGGGGACGACGGGGCTCGAACCCGCGACCTCTGCCGTGACAGGGCAGCGCTCTAACCAAACTGAGCTACGTCCCCCTGCAATTTCAACAACTTGCCGCAAATTGCAGATCTTACTGTCTTTTCTTACTGTCCACTCTCTCGCTTGTTTCCATCATTTCTACTGGATATGACCGGATTCCCTGAGTAATGGACAGTATGGACAGCAAGCCAAAACGCAAAGTCCCTGTCACTGACAAGCGAGCGCGAACCACGAAGCCGTCACCACTCCGTTATGGAAATTGTATCAAACAAATCAGGATCGGAACCGGGTGGTTGATGCTCTATGCCGATAAATAGTGCACCGGAGATCAGAGCTAGCCGAGAGACTGAAACTATTCGGGCTAGCAAGGACCTCCGGCACGGAGAAAGCAGATTCAACTCATCAATCAACAACCTTACTGCCGCGGCGAACTAGAACTGGTACTTCGCCGCCAATTGCAACTGGCGCATCAGCGGTGACTCGGTTGCGGGATTGGAGTTGCCGTTGATTCGGCCGAAGGTGGAGGAACCGAGATTCATCGTCGGCAGGGGCCAGTTGGGGTGATTGAGTGAGTTAAACGCCTCAAAGCGGATCGATAATTGGTGCTTCTCGTTGTATGGCATGTTGAACGCCTTGTGTAACGAAGCGTCGAGATTCGTAAAGCCGGGCCCTGTGAAGCTGCCGCGCTGCAGGTTGCCGAAGAAGCCTGCACGTCGGCGTTTGGTAGGCAGCCTTGTTCACCCAGTCGTTTAGCGTTCTCGCACTGCCGCTGAGGTAGGGACTCTGTCCGGTTGGATTGGGCCGATCGAAGTCGCCGAACGGAGACGCGATACTGGAATTGTCAACACCGAGGATTGGAGTCCCGACCAAACCGGTCTGGTGGGTAAAGATGCCTCCGATTTGCCAGCCGCCAATCAAGCGCATTCAAGGCTCCCCTCACCGGCACTGATTTGCCGGGTCCGATGGGTAGTTCGTAGAGTGCCGAGCCAACGATGCGATTCTTCACATCGAACGCGGATCGGCCATATTCGCAGGAAATGCAATCGCTGTTCTGGGGATACAGATTGTCGTTCCCCTGGTTGCGAATTCCGCTGGTATCGTCGAGCGACTTACCCCAGGTGTAGGAGGCGATGACGCTGAGGCCTTTGCTAAACCGGCGCGTGGCTTTCACGATGAACGCGTTGTAATTGCCAGTGCCCTGGTCGTGCTGATATTGGAGACCGTATTGTGCAGGCTGGCCGTTTGAGCCCAGCCCCACATAGAACGGAAGCCGCGACGCGACTGAAGTTGCGCGCCGGTGCCGAGGTATCCATACGGCGTCGGCTGATTTGCATTCTTGAACCCATAAAGATGGCGGCTCAAAGCACCCTGGTATCCCAACTCGAACGACCAGTCGTGCCCAACCTGCTGCTGGATATTGAGCAGAAACTGCTGGGTGTAGCTGGTCTTATGGCTCGGCGCGTTCGCGTACTCAACGGTGGTTGGGCCGAGAAGTACGGTTGTGCCGCCGCTGGCGCCCGGCGCTGCGTTGGCCCAGGTCAGGTTGGAATTGCCGTAGATCCCGGTGGTCGTGTCCACATTGACTGCTGTCGCGCGCCCGGCAATGTTACGCGCCATGTCGAAGTACGCGTTGCCGATATCCTGCGTGTAGAAGATGCCGTAGCCGGTGCGAATCACCAGTGCTCGGAGTCCGGCGAGTACGAGATGCCCAGGCGCGGCGCAAAATTCAGGTAGTGGGTATCCATGAGCGGACCATTGGGTAAAAGGCCGTTGCTGCATTGCGGTGGCGGACCAAAGTTGCTCGTCCATCGGATGTTGAGACCCTGATACACATTTGCAGCTGTACAACTGCCCTGGCGGACCTCGACCGGCCATCCGCTCTGCGGGTAGGTGGCGCTCGTGTCGCCCATCTTCGGCATATTCGGAACATATGCGTTGAAGTCATTCCCAAAAGTATCGTTCCAGGGAGGAGTCAATTCATACCGGAGGCCCGCTGAAATCGTGAGCTTGGGGCAGAACTTTGTAGGTGTCGTCGGCGTAAAAGGCCTCTACGTTGCGCACATAATTTGCATTCGCGACGGCCACAGCGACGGTCGCCTGGCTTAGATCGCCGAGCAGGAAGTCAGCGAGCGAATCGCCGCCAGAAAGCGATACCTTTCCAGTTCCAGGATCCTTCGTTTCCAGCGCAGTAGAAATGGGCTGGGCGAAGAACTGCCCGCGCGAGAACTGATTGCCTAGCTGGTTGAAGGTCTGCCGGTTGTACTCAAAACCGAAGCGGAACGAATGTTTGCCCTTGACCCATGAGAGGTTGTCGACAATCTGCCACGTGGGATCGGTCACAACATACGGGCCATCCCCGCCGATATCCCCAATCTCCTGCCAGATGGGCGGTGTAGTGCCTGTCGGGCCCGCACTGAATGCCATATCTGGAATGCCCCACGTTGAGGGGGCGCCGCCTTTCAGTCCGGGAATTCCGATCGCATCCACCACGTCGTTTGTGTATGCCGACAACAGGCCCAGAGAGTTAAAGAAATGGCTATAGCCGAACCGCGCCTCGTTCACGACCGTGGGCGAAAAGGTCCACGTGTTCGATCCCATGTACTGGTAGTACTGGGTAAAGATCTTGCTGCCCGCTCCCATGAATGCTGTCGATAGGATGTCTTCATTCCCTGAGCTGTAGCGGAAGGCATACTGCGACTTCTGCGACTGGATGTAATCTCCGCGGACTGCCAGGCCCTGGCGATCCTGCGGTGCCGTAGGTGCTGTATGCGTAGTTCGTGACCACATTCCCGTTCGCAGTAGAACGGCGTCGTACTTGTTCCGAGGTATTTCAGCAGTGCCTTGGACTGCGAGGCGATTTCGCCCGAAGGAATGGTGTTGTTAAGAAAGGGCGTCTTGCCCAGGCCGTTGGCGTCTCCGGTTGACGGATCGTAGATGGTGACCGGATTTCCGCTTCTTGTCGGTGAAACCCTGGAAATTGCCGCCCGCTATGGCTGGGGAGGGCACAGTTGCAGAGGCCTGACCTGATGGAGCGGATCTTCCTCCATTCGTCGTCGACCATGAAGAAGAATTTGTCTCGGCCGTCGTAGAGTTTGGGAATTCTGATGGCGCCATCGAGTTCAAATCCGTAGTCGTTCCACTTGAAGGGGAGTACCTTGGGAGGGGCGGCGTTGTACGGGAAACAATAGGGATTTGCATCCGCGATAGTTGTTGCGAATGAAATCGTACATAGCTGCCGTGATAGGTGTTGGTGCCGCTCTTGCTGACCACGTTGACCTGCGTTGCCTCGTGACCGAACTCGGCCGGATAGACGCCCGTCTGCACCTTGAACTCCTGGATGCCGTCAAGGGAAGGCAGGCCGACATAGGTATTGAAGTCAGGATCGGTGTTGTTCACGCCGTCCAGCGTGTAGTAGTCGAACATGATGCGCTGGCCGCCGACCGAGATCGACTGGCTGGCGCGATCGCCGCCGAGGCGGCTTCCTGCCTGGCCTGATGCCGTTGAAAGCGTGTTGACATTGGACGAAAGAGCTACCAGTGACAGGTAGTTTCTGCCGTTCAGCGGCAGCTCGTTTACGGCCTGATTCTCAATCACGGTGCCGAGCGTGGCGTTTTCGACCTGAAGCAGCGCGCCGGTTGCTTCAACCGTGACCGTTTGCGTGACTGCTCCAACCGGCAGCGTGAAGTCCTGGCGCAGCGATTGCTGCACCTGCAATTCCACGTTTTCGCTCGTCGGCGGTCTTGAAGCCCTGGTGCGTGGCCTGAATGTTATAAATTCGCCGGCGGAACGTCGGGAAAAAGGTAGTCACCTGAGCCGGTGGTGACCGTGGAGCGTACCGCGCCGGTACCCACATTCGTCAGTGTGACGTTCGCGTCAGGAATCACAGCGCCCGTCGCATCGGCGACGTGTCCTGAAATCGACCCGGAGGTCTGCGCAGACAACCTGGCGGCCGACGGACATCGCAAGGAGAGCACAATGATGCAGCAGGCTATGAAAGCACTGCATCGTCCGAGCACGTTTAAAGGTCCTCGGACTTTGGTGCACGACCGAGCGATTCCTCTTTGACCTGGGAATTTGAGACGAGAAACGGCGCAACGCGTCCATTTCCTGATGCATCACGAACATGATTGTTCGACATGGTCGACTTAGCCTCCGCTGCAAAGAGCAGCCTCGTTCGAATTCATTAAGAACTTAGCCCACACATTTCAACCGGGGGAGCTGAATAGCGTGAGTTTCGGACCGCTTTTACTTAAGCGAAAGTGAAGCGGTTTGGGCGTCCCCGCGTATGCGCCACAGCTTCACTTCAACCCCTACGGTTCGGGCGGGAGAAAACGCTTACGGATTTTGACAGAACTAACCCAGGCAGTCACCTCCAGCCGGTGAATCGGTTTACCCAAGAACAGACGAATCCTAGACCTCAGAAAATTTGACTTACAAGCCGTATTTTTCGATAGATATTAATCGAAACTTTCGATGTTAGTCTCTGTCGATTGCGGCAAGGATTTGGGGCCCTCCACGGCGGATTCCCCGAAACCCTTAATCCGGTGAATTGCCCCCTTTCAGAATCTCCTCGATCGTGGACTTCGGTGCGGGCAGGTGGTCCTCATTCTCTTTCAGCCACTGGTGATAGTCCTGTTCGATTTCCGGTGTCCATCTGGCATCGATCTGTCCAGCGGTGTATTTTTTCTCTCTGCAGCCGCTGGTGTCCGAACATGTCCTCAAGATGAGTGCGTTCCGAGTACTTGACAACCTGTTCTGCTAATTGGGGCGGGATAAAGATCACACCGCCATTCCGCCCCAGGACGACATCTCCCGGCATCACCAGGACCTCCCAATGCGCGTGGGCCCGTTGATGCTCACCATGGTCGAGTTGAGCAGCCTTCCGCTCGCCAGAGATCCGAAGTGGTGCGAAGGATCGTAGGAGCGAACAAATGAGGTGAAGTTCGGCAACTCGTTCAGGCCGTTGATATCGCGAACGGCGCCATCGTAGACGATGCCGTTTCCCGATCTCGCATAGATTGCGTTGCCCACGTTGTCGCCAATCGATGGCCCGTCCTGCTTGAGTCCGAAGTGGTCGCCTACATAAACATCCCGGGGCTGGAACATATCGACTGGCCATGCGTTCGTAGCCCCTGCGCGATGATCCTCCTTGCCCTGATCTTCAATTTCTTTTTGAATATCGGGCCTTCCCGGCATCCACACGGCCGTCAGCGCCCTGCCCACCAGCACCTGGTCGGGATGGATCAAGTACCAGCCATCTTCGTACTGGTGCATAAAGCCCGCCGCCGCGCAGGGTTGCCCAGGCTTCTTCCAGCGTGACAGTCTTCATGCGGTCCAGAATGTCGTCGGGCACCTTGGGCCGGCCGTCGGGAAATCTTTCGCCAGTCCAGTAGGAGGTGTATTGGATCACCTGCTCCCGGCGTGAAAAATTCCCCGTGAAATCCGGGTGCGGAATTGATCAGCGTTCCCCCTGCGCCACAGGCCCTGCTGCGCCGTGAGGCCCGGAGTCAGTCGCCGACGCAAGCGCCGCACCGGCCAGAACAATTGCCAACAGTTTTCCGCATCATTTCTCCGCTCCCATGGATTGCGTGCTCCTCTTGCGGTTACTTAACTTCTCAGCCTCGAACCACGTTGTTCCGGGAATCTGGGCCTTCTTTGCCACTTCCTCGTTCATCTCCACGCCCAATGCCTGGCTTGTCTGGCGGAGTGACGTAACCGTCCACGATGATCTCTCCTTCCTTGACCCAGTCTGTCCAAAGATCCATGTGATTAATCCAATGCCACTCGCAGCACAGGAAGTTCGGAAACGTTGCGCATGCATGAGCAGTAGCCATCGCCCCGATCGGCGAAACCACGCAGTGCGGCGCGACCGGAACGTAGTAGGCCTGCGCCATGTTGGCAACCTTCTGAGCTTCGGCAAGTCCCCCGACCTTCTCAAAGTCGGGCTGGATGATGTCGACGGCCTGCTTCTCGAGCAGTTCTCTGTATCCCCATCGCATGTACAAGTTTTCGCCGCAGGCAATCGGGGTAGAGGTGGAATGCCGGATGTCGGCCATCGCATCGATGTCTTCGGGCGGGAACCGGCTCCTCGAGCCACATCAGCCGGAATGGCTCCAGCGCTTTCGCGACTTTCTTGCCGGTCGGGGCATCGTAACGTCCATGCATATCGCAGGCCAGAGCCATGTCGGCAGGGATGGATTCGTGCACATGCGAAACCCACTTGACCATGCGATCAATCTCGCCATTGCTTGCAGTCCAGTTAAAACTATCCCAGCGCGCCGGATCCCTGGCATCATCAAGGTCGATCTTCATGGCCTTAAAGCCTTGAGCCTTGATCCACGGGAGTTTCCGGTCCGCCTCGGGTCCGATAGGAACGTCCATGTCCGAGTCGCAATAGATCTGAACTTTGTCGCGAAATTTTCCGCCCAGGAGCTGGTAGATCGGGCAATCCAAGGGCCTTGCCGGCAAGATCCCACAGCGCAATTTCGACTCCCGACAAGAGCAGTGATGTACTGCCCGCCTTGCGCTCCAGCGAAGATTCCCAAGGTGCGAATTCGCTCCCAGATCGCTTCAACATCGAGCGGGTCGCGTCCCGATAAGCACACGACGCCAGCCGCGGATCGAGCGACGACGTTCCGACTGCGGCATCCGTAGCTTCGCCCTGCCCGTAGATGCCCTGGTCCGTGTAAATTCTTATGTGCGTCTGCGGTCCATGCACGAGTACCTGCGCCGTGCGCACATCGGTGATTTTGAGTTTGGGCCTCTGGTAAGGTGTACTGCTGCTCTTGAATCGCCCGCGCCAAGGCGGGAAGTGAAAAAGGAGAGAGTGATCCTAATGCCGAAAAGGCTGTGCCTTTCAGCATTGACCTTCTTGAAGACTTGAGCCATAATCCTCGGGACCTTTCCTTCCGTTAACTTGACCGAGTTCCAGAAGCAAGCGTTTGTTTGTCAAACCCCTGCTCCCAATGATTGGCGTCGATCTTCAGATGCGCTGAACTTCAAACGAAAACCGTCGTGACCGCAGAGCGTACGAAACTGATTTGCTGTTCTGTCAAGGGCTAAGGTTCATTTGCACTAGCGGCATTGAGACGGTTTCCAGATGACCTGTCAGAAATATTTGATTGAGCCAGTCTGGGCGCGAACCCCATACGACCTTTCTCCTTCAGCAATTGCTCGCAACCCGCCAAGATTGAAGTCTCACGATCAGCCACGTCGAGCTTCTTCATCGAGACGAACTGGTTTCCAGTCCTAAACGAAGTCGCAATTCGGGAAAAAGCAAAGGCGACTCGTTCTCTACGCAATATCGAATTCGTAAAGGCTGACGCTAACGGGCGGAACCTGCACGGTCTCCGGAAGTCCATCTTGCGCAGTCTCAACGATTTTGACGGCGGGCTCTTTGCCCGACTTCATTGGTTGAGCTCGCACTGGGCGGCGCAATCTGATACAGCTTGCCCTGACTGCGCAGCTTGACGCCGCTGATCTTCGGCGTGAGCCTGTGGCCCTCTTCCGTAGGGTTGACCACGGAAATGAGGAACTTCTTGCGATCGCTGGAGAACGCCGCGAGAACATCCAGAGGATAGGTCGGGCTTCCGGTGGGCTTTGTACCCCTGTCGACAAACGGTGTGCCGGGCACCAACTGCTGGGGCGAATCCCCGTCGACCGCAACTGGAAGAGCGTTGATAAAGTGAGTCTGCATCAGCTTCATCACCACTCCCTCAGCCGCAAAGCCCACAGCCTCGCCGGTGTGGTCGGTCAACAAGCGCAACCCTCCCGTCGCACAGCTGGCCGCAATCATATCGGAGTGACGGAACATTTCGTGCAGGCAAAGTGCGTACGAGAGTGGCATCAGCATTCCGGATTGCTGCATGAAGCCTCCGCCTCCATTGCCCGACGCCGACCGGAGACGATTGCCCCATTCATCGAAGATGAATTTGATGTTCTTTTCTTTCAACCAGGGCATCTTCTCGACATACTTGTCCCATGCCTCAAAGGCTTCGCCGATGCGGTTGGCCAGCCTGCGGGCTCTGAACTGCAGCGGATCGTGGACATCCACAAAGAGCTGCTTCTCAGCGTCGAATGCCAGGTCAGGATATGCGTAGGTATGCTCGGAGAGAAAATCGATGCTGTCGGCGCATTTTTCCAGCAGCCAGCCGTCCCAGTCATACATACTGCCGAACTCATAAGGTAGCGTTTCAGTAATTGGCGGCTCCCAAATGCTCGGGAAGAAATTGTTCTTCTTCTCCGCGCCGCCTACGGACTTCTCGCAGATGCTCGCCCCGGACACAGTCACCTTGATGCTCGGGTCCACTTTCTTCATGGCCTCGACGATGTAATTGTGCTTCACCCAATACTGGTCCAGCGACATGTGGCCGTACTGCCAGGGGCCGTACATCTCGTTGCCGATGGTCCAGTAGCGAACATTGAGAGGCTCGGGATGGCCGTTCTCCGCTCGCATTTTGCCCATACGCGTCTCGACGGAGCCATTGCAGTATTCCACTTCCTCGGCCGCCTCGCGCGCCGAACCGAATCCGCTGTCGATCGCTAAATCGGGCTCGGCCCCGACTAGCCGGCAAAGGGCAACGAAGTCATGAAGGCCGACATCGTTCGACTCTACCCTGTCGGACCACATCGGTTGCACACGCGGCGGGCGCTTATCCCGATCGCCAACGCCGTCACGCCAGTCGTAAGCGGAGACGAAGTTGCCGCCGGGCCACTTGAACATCTTGAATCCTGCCTCCTTGTAGAGCCGTATCATGCCGGCGTGAAATCCTTGCACGTTATCGGCAGGCATCAGCGAAGCGGCCCCGATGTGAAACGAGCCGTTGCCGGTACCCAGGATTTCCAGACGCGCATCGTCAGTGTCGGCCGTCGGAGTGAACTTCAACGGAAATTTCCGGTACTCGCGCTCGAGCGAGGGGATTGGGATGGTTTGAGACTCGCTTGCTCCAGGCCCCCAGACCAGACGAACCACAACATTAGCGCCGGGATCACCGGCAAGATAAATGCGGCCTTCGTATGCTTGCCGCCGCCCAGGCGCAGTTTGGACTGCTGAATGCCGCGGGGCTCGGAGCCGTCAAGCTTAACGCGCGGGCTGTGCTTGCCGACAAACGGCCGCACGGTGTCCATTTCGACGGTCCCTTCCGGCCCTACTGGCTTGAATGGCTCGCCGAGAAAGCGGCGGAAAACGGAATTCGCCGGCGCAGCCGCGACTGCACTGGTTATCGGGTTGGCGAACTTCCTGTCGGTCAGCATCTCGGCCCACACTTGCGTGGTCGCCGGCTCCATATAGCCTCCGAAAATCATCGGGTTCACCGGCCCGCCGCTTTTGGATGCATCGATTGCGACTTGAAGGTTTTCTGCCGGAGCGGCGAAGGCCGTCATCCCTTGCTGCAACACGGCGGCGCCTCCAACCGATGCCGCCAAAAACTCACGTCGATTCATGGGCATTTCACATCTCCTTGTGCCTGGCTTGATTCGAACGATCAGAAGGATCCGATTTAGACCAGAACAATTTCAACAAAGAAATTAGCACACAGGATCAGAGAAACTGATTCATTCTCTCTCCGGGTGCGCTCTAACTTGGCGGCGTGAGGTTACGAGACAGGAGTTTCTTGGAGCCCTGTAAGGGAAAGCGTCTCCGGCTCGCGGGTGGACATGGATCGGAGGACTGAAGAAATCACCGAATTCTTGAACGCGTCATCATCGAGTTTATGCCAGCTTCGCCGGAGGCCTTCATGGGATTGATGATCAACCATCCCGCAGCGCCGAGCGAGGATCAACCTCCCAGATGCGCATGGCGCTGGGGTCGGCTAAAGGGCCCGGGGCTCTGGTTTCTCCGGTGGCCTTGCCCAGCAAATCGTTCTCAATGTGATTGACTACACTCACCCGCGGGAACGGCCGGCTGCTGCTCATTGTCAACTGCAGGCGGTCAGGATCGAAGTCAATCTGCGCGTCGCCCAAAGCTCCGTTTTTGTCCCAGCCATACGTCTGGCGCCAGGCCGGCAAGTCGAGCCACTGCTTCGAATCACCCGTGAAGAACCCCAGAAACCCATTCGGCATAGAGACATAGAGGTTGCCGTCGGCCTCGTTGTTCTGGTTGGGGAACACGATGGCTGACTTGCCGCAACTCGTGAAGATGTTGTTCGAGATATTGTTTCCGGTGGCGGCTCCGCTGCCAGCACGATCCGGGCGGGTGATCGCAAAAACGCCGGAATTGTCGCAGCGGCCGATTAGATTCTGGGCCATGATCAGACGATCGCTGGCATTGATGAACACGCCAGATCCCGCGCATCCTCTCTGGCCGGGGGTGCCCGGCTCGGCGTTGCGAACATTCCAAATGACATTGTTGTCGATCTGGTTCTGTTGCAGGTTCATTTCCATGTGAATCGCGGCGCTGACGGTGAGGACGTCGGCCAACACGTTGCTGGTGATGCGGCAGTTGGCGTTGCCGCTGTCGAGCCAGACCCCGTTGGCGTGGCGGATGTGGCGGACCACGTTGCGGCGGAAGAGCAGGTTGCGGGCACCGTGGAACTTGGCTGCCGCGGCTTCCCAGGCACGCTCGGCATCGGCCCAGCCGCACCACTCAATGAGATTGTCCTCGATGAGGGCATCCTGGGTTCGCATGCCGCCGATGCCTTCGACGCCGCAGTAACGAATTGTATTTCCGCGGACGATCTGCGATGTTCCGGCCTGCGGGGTGGGAGCGGCATTCCAGTCGCCGTTGGCGATGTCGAGGCCGACGCCGTTGGCCCATTCGATGGTGTTGCCTTCGATGATCCAGTGATTGCCGCCTGCGGTAGAAACCAGGCCGCGCTGCGGGACCGGGTAACCATTGCCGGCGTGCTGGAAGGTGAGTCCCTTGACCCGGATGTAGGCAAGACCCCTCTGCAAGGGTGCGAAGGCCTGTTCGCGGGTGGTCAATTCGATTCCATGCTCGACGGGAGTGCCTTCGGGCAGACGGATGTGAATGGCCTTCCCCGAGTTTTCCACCCAGAATCTGCCATCCGGCGAGCCGCCGATCTCCTGCATGATCGGTGCGCCGCGCGCGCGAGGGGGCAGGCCGGTGAGAGGCGCCGGTGTACCGGGAGGCGGAGGGCCGGGAAGGCGCGCGCTTGCCAATTCGCGAAGCTGCTCCATCGGCTCCAGCGGCTTGCCGTCCACGAAGACCAGTCCACGCCGGCGGAAATACGGGCCCATGTCGACCATCTTGGTGTCGAGCCAAGCCCGATCACCGGGGGCACTGTCGAGTGCGAAGGGGTTGTAGGCATCGGGGAACATCGTGCCGGTGAGGTCGTTTTGCCACGCGATTTGGCTTTCGCCTTGGCCACCCGGGCCCGCGCCGAAACGACGCACCGCAATGGACTCCTGCTGCCAGCCGTCTTTCAGGACTTCAGAGCCTTTGATGAAGACGTTTGCACCCGGGGCAGCTTCGTAGCTGATCATCTGCGCCGGACCTGTGCCGCCGCGCACCGGGCGCACGCACTCGCGGTAGGTGCCGGAGGCAATGACCACGCGCTCGCCAGGCTGGAGAACCTGGGCGGCCTTGTCGATGGTGCGGAAGGGCCGGGCGCTGGTGCCGGGTCCGTTGTCGTCGGCCCTGGCGGAATGATTGTCCACGTAGTAGGTCTTGGAAAATTTCAGCGGTTGTTCCCAGGAAACAAACTCGGTGCCGTCGGGCAGGCGCGCGTCCGTCGACGCAGCCTTGTGATCGGGTTGGGCTGTACCAGGAGCGGCATCATTCTGAGTCTGGCCGAAAACGCTGCCGCCGAGAGCTACCATCGCACCCACGCCTGCCGCATGCTCGAGAAAGCTCCGTCGATTGATGCGTTGGATGGAGAATTCATTCTTTGACGCATCCTGATACGAGACGAAAGGCTTTTGCTCTGATTTCATACCGGTCCCATTCAGTTGAGGTGTCTGCGTAAGTAAACAAATTAATGCTGAATCCTGCCTTTTCGCAAGCCCAGGGTACGCATCGGAAGCCGGACCAACTGAGGGCGCCGGCACATGGCAGCATTCGATTAGCTGCAGCAAACTGTCGTCGATTCCTTCAATCGCCTGCGGGCGGGCGTTCTGGGGGTGTTACCGGCAATCCTGACAATTCTGGACAGCACAGCGCATTGCGCTATCGGAAGCGTGACCAACATTAATCCCCTCTGGCCAGCCGTCGATAGAGAGCGGGATCGAACTCTTCCAGTCCGGTAATGCTGTGCAGATGGTTCACTGAAACCCATGGCAGCCAACTGCGGTGGGTTCCAAACCCTCTATTCATCGCCATCCCCCAGTGTTCCTGTTGCCAGCCAGGTCCCAGCAGGTCGTAGGTGCGTCCCGGCAGAGCCAGCATGCTCTTGGTGTCGAGCAGAAGGATCCGCGCGACATCCAGGTAGTGCGGGTCCTTCGTGTCCTCATACAACCGGGCATAGGCAGGTGCGGCCCAGTCCAGGTACTCGTCCACGCCGCCAGGCCCGCGCGCTGTAATTCCCTGTACGCCTACGGTGGGCACGCCGCGTTTCCAGTTCAGATCGGAGTCGATGGCGCCGAGTGGCATGGGCACATTCCAGATCCAGATCCAGCTCTCGGTGTAATTGCCTGCCGCTTTGGCGCGTTCCAGCCACTTAGGATCCTTGGTGGCGTCGTAGAGATCCAGGAAGGCCTCCAGGGACAACATGCCGGCTTCCTTGTCGGTGATGTTCGGATTGTCGGTGGTGCCGCCGACGAACAGACCGCGGCTTCCGTAGTTGTCCCAGACGTAGTCCGCGGCTCTGATCGCCGCTTCGAGGTAGAGTTCTTGCCCGGTCTCCTGGCTCAATTTCACCAACATTGGCACGGGATTGTAACTGCTGGTCCCGGAGACCTCAAGCACCTTTCCTGTGCCTCCGTGCCAACTCCTCGGGAAGGAGCCGTCTTCCCGCTGCTGCGTCAGCAGCCAATCAGCGAATTGCCGGCACCAGAGCAGCCAGTCCGGGTGTTCGCGCTCTTCTTTCTTCTCGCGGCGATACGCGTCCAGAAGAGTGCGCATGCCCTCCGATGGCCCTCTGAGAGTCATGGTGTCGCCGGCCCAGGAGTCCGCCTTCCCCGTCCACAGGTTGAAGCCTTCCCCGGCGGGAGGCGACATCGGCACCAAACGGATGAAACTGTCGATGATTGCCAGCCCATCCTTCCGCATCCGCTGTCCGCGTGGGCTTGGATCGCGATCAGCCTCAATCAGCAATTGATCGGCCACCTCGATGCCCTTGGAAACGAAACCCATGATCACTTTCGGCCATTGCTCTAGTTCGTTTGCGTTGGGGTCAACATCGACGCCCAGGGGGCGGGCCCACGCCGCCAACTCCGCGCTCTTCTCCGGGTTCAGCTCGTGGGCCGTAACCGGCACATTGGCCGGGAGGCGGGGAGGCGTCGGGAAGGAATTGCGATAGCGGCTCCAATTGCGGTAGGAACCGGGATTCCCCGTGACTGCGTCGAAGAGGAAAGGAACGCCGGCCCGGTCATCGACGGTAAGTACATGATCTGCCAGATGGTCGGTCAGCACGCGGCGGACGGCTTCGAGGTCCAGGTGCATCGCCGGCGGCTTCAGGGTCTCCCACGCCCAGCGCCACGTATCGCGTTCCATGCCGAAAAAAGATGCGCCCTGCCCGAAGCGGAATGCCACTTGGTAACTCTGCGAGAACCCCGCCTTCACGGGATGATAACGGCGCCGCACAACAGGAGCGGGCGGGGTTTGAAACCCACGAGTGAATTCGCTGGTCGTGCCTGGGAACCAGAAGCCGAACTCGACGCCGCCATCGGGAGCTTCACGCGCGCCAAGAGCTCCAAACTGAATGCGCTCGTCGATCACGGGTGCAGTAGCAGGAGCGGTCGTCTCCGCCCATGTGGTGTCGCCACGCGGCGCAGTGTCCATCACCGCCGCCCACCGCCCATCGCGAAATGAGAGGGCGAAGAGCGGCGCGGATAATTCGTCTTCGCGCAGAGCAAAGCGTCTGGCGCGGTAATTCAAAACACCTCCGGGAGAGTTGTCGCCGTCGTAAGTTGGATCGCTGTAGAGAACGCCCGGCGCAAAATAGTCCGCGTCCGGCCAAGTGATTTCAGGCGTGGTTGCGAGTCGGATCGCCGAATAGAATCCAGCGTTCTTCTCAGTGCCGGTCACCGTCACAGTCCGGCTGAGCGACAACAAGTTGCCCGAAATCTTCCACCGGTCGTCGATGGCAAATGAGGCTTCGCCCCCACCTTCCACCTTTGCCCTCGCGACAACTACGCCGGCTTCCTTTCGCGCGGAGAGATAGGCGGCGGCAATTTGACGCACGTCGTCTTCGCCGCGATAGACCTCGATCTGCGCCGGTTTCGGTTGTGTCAGGCGCGGCACGGCATCGCCGGAGACTTCGATGCCCCAGCCGCCTGATCCGGAGCGAACAAATGCTACCACTGCGCCGTTTTTGAGCCGGCCGAGTTCCGTGCGATTTGCCGTGTTCGCGACCGCCTGCTTCTGCTGCGCCGGCGTTAGAGGCGCGATCAGGAAACACATGAGCGCGCCGATGATTACGGATCGAACCACGAAGGTTGCGCAGCGGATCATGATGAGATTTCCTCGTAGACGACGCCCAATTGTAGCGCTCTCCCGCGCTCGTTTTTCGTTGGCATCAGGGACTGGAAGATTGCAGACTGTTGCAATAGAGCTCCCGCGAGCTGATCCGGATCGGGATCGATTCCAGATGCTTTTGTGATCATCGATGAGAGTGTTCTTCTTCAATGAATCGCTTTACAAGTTCGATTGCACGAGATAAGCTGCCTGATTGGCAAACGCTTTCCCATTTACCTCGGGATGGGAACCTGCAGCAGGGCACATTCATGGCTCGCTGCACACGCTCAAATTCTCTTGAGTGAATTCGCGTTGATGCCTGGCGCATCGCTCCCGGTGGCTGGCTGATCAAAGGAGGTTCGAATCCGTGAATTCCAGACATGCTCTTCTCGTAGCCGCTGCTGCGAGTCTCCTGTTTTGGCAGGATTGCAGTGCTTATGCGCAGGGGTCATTTCCCGCACCTCCTGCCCTCAAGCCCTTTCCGTTTGTCAGCCCGCTCTTTGGCGATGACATGGTTCTGCAGCGCGGCAAGGTGGATACCATCTGGGGTTGGTCGGAATCCGGAGACCGTGTGCGCGTAAAAGTCGGAAACAAGACCGCATCCGGCGTTGCAGGCGCGGACCACCGCTGGCAGGTGCAGATACGGCCGCCGAAGACAGGTGGACCATACACGGTGCGAATCATTGGCCACAGAACGGTGGAGTTGCACAACGTCATGGTGGGCGACGTTTGGCTGTGCGCCGGCCAGTCCAATATGCTGGTCCCTCTCGGGGGTGCGCTCAATGGCGCCGATGAAGTAAAGGCAGCGCGCTACCCTGATATTCGTTTCTTCGACGTGTTTGGGCATGCTGCTTACAATCACACCGGCTGGATTGCGGGAAGCTGGAGGGTCGTCTCGCCGGAGACGGCAGTTCGGGTTTCGGCGGTCGCGTATTACTTCGCACGCGAGGTGCAGAAGGATGTCCACGTTCCGATCGGCCTGATCGTGGATGCTGTCGGCGGAACGCCGGCGGAGGCCTGGACCAGCGCCGCTGCACTGCGTCCGCTCAAGGACTTCGATGTTCCGCTCGATTTAGTTGACCGCCTGGCCGCCGAAGGCGCGCCGGAATACGGCGACTACATCCAGCATTGGTACGATCAATACGACGTTGGGCTCAAGGGGAACTGGGCTGCACCGGACTTCGACGATTCCACCTGGAAGCCGGTAACTATTCCCGGCGGCTTCGCCGAACTGGGTGTGCCGGACACGCCTGCCCTGGCTTGGTTCCGAAAAGAAATCGACCTGCCGGATCCGCTTCCGGCGGGCCGCGCCACGATGTTCCTCGGAATCATCGAACGCATGGACACCGTTTGGGTCAACGGGAAGGACGCCGGCGGCAGCGCCTGGGTTGAGAACCCGCGCGTCTATTTCATGCGCCCAGGCGTGCTCAAGCCCGGACGCAACATCATCGCCATTCGCATCATGAAGACCAAGCCCGATGGCGGATTCATGAGCAAGCCTGAAGGCCTGCACCTCGCGCTTGGTGACAATACCAACATTCCGCTGGCCGGCGCCTGGAAGGGCCAGCTGAGCCTGGATGCCCGCCCGCCTCAGCCACTGCCCATCGCTTATCAGAACTGGCCGGTGATGCCGACGGTTCTCTATGAGGGGCTGCTGAAGCCCGTCGCGCCGCTGTCGATCGCGGGCGTTCTTTGGTACCAGGGCGAAGAGAATTCGGCGCGCGCCTACGAGTACCGCAAGGTTCTTCCCGCGATGGTCGCCGACTGGCGCAGCCTCTTCGGGCAGGGCGAATTTCCGTTTTACATTGTCAGCCTGCCCAGGTTTAAGCAGCGCAGCACATCGCCGGTCAACGGCGACGAGTGGGCCGAAACTCGGGAATCGCAGGCAATCACAGCCGTCATGGTTCCCAACACATGCCTGGCGGTCACGATTGATACAGGCGATCCTGACAACATTCATGCAAAGGACAAGCTCCCCGTAGGCGAGCGACTTGCGTATTGCGCGCTGGCCAAGTACTACCACAAGCATGTTGTGTATTCGGGGCCAACTCTTAAGTCCGCCGACCGGCTCCCAGGCTCTATCCGGTTGCGCTTCGCGCATACCAACGGCGGGCTGGTCGTGAAAGGCCAGAAGCTCGAGGAGTTCTCCATCGCCGGGGAAGACCGGAAGTGGTATTGGGCCGACGCCCGCATCGAAGGCAATACTGTCGTCGTTTCATCGCCATCGGTGCCCAATCCAATTGAGGTCCGCTACGCCTGGCAATCCAATCCCGCGGCGACATTGTTCAATGGAACTGGACTGCCGGCCGCTCCCTTCCGGACGGACACCTGGCCCGGCGTTACCCAGAACGTGCGGCCGTATTGATGGGGAAACAGAATGCCAACTGTCGAAAGTCGGATCGCACAGAATCCATCCGATGAACGCAGTTTTAGAACGATCCGGAGGACCCATGCGAACTCATCGCTTTGCAATAGCAGTGCTCATTGCCACTCTCGCCCTGCCAATGGCTGCCCAACGCCGCGTGCCCAAGGACCTGAGCGGCACCAGAGGATTCAATTACCAGTCTGCCGAAACCATCGGCCACGTTGAATTCTGGCTTCAATACAACCCCGCGGTCACAGGACGCGACCTGGACTACGCCAAGCGGCTTCAGTTGAATCAGGTTCGAGTGTTCGTTCCATACGCGGCCTGGGAGAGAAACAAAGAAGGACTCAGGAAGAACCTCCTTCATTTTGTGCGCGCGGCGCACGAGCGCGAAATCGGCGTGATGCCGACCATGCAGTACAAGTTTGGCGAATGGCGAGATAAGGCCGCGTGGCCCAATTCCCGGGAGTTTGTCGCCGACCTGGTGGCCGCTATCGGCAAAGAGCCCGGCCTTGCCATTTGGGACGTGGAGAATGAGCCCGAGTGCTGTTCCCTGCCTCCCGCACCGGACAATCGGCTGCACATGGAACATGCGGTGTACATGGCCAAGGTGTTCCACGAACTCGATCCTGTGACCCCGGTAACAATCGGCGCGACGTTTGCGGAAAACATGATCGCCATGGGCGATGCCGTGGATGTACTCTCGTTTCACAACTACAGCCCGGCGCGCGCCCAGATTCGCGCCAGCATCGCGAAGGCGAAAGACTACGCGGAACAAGTGCACAAGCCGCTTATCAACAGCGAGATCGGATGCATCGCGCGTGCCAATCCGTATAACGTCACGCTCCAGGAGCACATGCAAGCCCACGTCGGATGGTACATCTGGGAGTTAATGATCACCGGCAACTGGGGCACGGTGCACGGCGTGTTCTATCCGGATGGCACAGTTCGCGATCCTTCCATCGTCGCCGCGCTCCTCGGCTTCTTCCGCAACCGCGGAGACAATGTTGTGGAAGATGTTCCTGACCGCGAGAACCATCTCACGGAGGCAGTGACGAAAAACAAGGCGTGGCTGGCGGGCCCAAACCCGGATTGGGAGACTGGATTGGACCTGGCCGAAGTCTCGGCGAATCTTCTCGAGGCCGCCCAATTGGCGCCCATGCACATTCTCCCCTCCCGGCAGGTGATCCTCCTGCGCAATGGCCAACCCGACATGCCCGCATTGCGCGCACTGCTTGAGAAGTTCACCTCAATCCTTGAGCCGTTCGAGCTTCCCCTAGGTGATCCACGGCGGTCGCGACCGCCTGGCTTCATTCGATGAAGTACTACTTTGCCAAAACGCAATGACGCAAATTATGAAGTTGACTGAACGAAGATTCTTTAACGAGATCAACTCAAAACCGCAACTCGCGCCGCGCGCAGGCGCCGTGTATGATCACACCGCCCGCGACGAGCATCAGCGGGTATGAGTTCGCGGCGATGCCGTTGCAGGCAAACATGAATGACCCGCTTGCCGGTTAGCCAGAACAGGGAATCGGGTCAAACACGAAATCGAGGCCGAGATTGCCGCTTGTCGCCATCTCGCCTTGAAAGCTTTTTGAGCATCACGCAGAAGTGGAGAATTGGATAACATGTTGACTTCTAAGTTCATTCGATCGATGCTGGCCGCGTTGTTCTGTCGAATGCAGAGACGAGTCGGCGCGCTTAAGGGGTGAAGGATGAATACGACGCTTGACCAATGGGAAGTGCTGGAAGCTGTTATTCAGATGGGGAGTTTTGCGGCTGCCGCAACGAAGATGAACCGCTCGCAATCGACAATTAGTTACGCGGTTTCACGCCTTCAGGAGCAATTCAAGATTCCTCTTCTTGAACTGAAAGGCCGCAAGGCGCAGCTTACCGAGGCAGGAAAGGCGTTGCTGGCAGATGTAGAGCCTATTCTTACCGGGTTCCGTGCACTTGAGCAAAGAGCTTCGGCGCTGGGCGCCGGCGGCGAAACAGAGATACGCCTATCGGTCAACAGCATTTTCCCGGAGAGCAGGCTGTTCGCGGCTCTTGCGGACCTGATCCGTTTGTACCCCCATGTCCGCCTGCAACTGCGCCAGACCATGTTTCTTTCGTCCGTTCACGAGTTTGCATCGTCTGGCGCCGATTTGTGTATCTCGGGACTACCCACGCGTGAGTATTTTGCCAAGCCGATTCTCGATATCAGAATGCGTGCAGTTGCCCGCGCGGATCATCCCCTGAACAGGGGAACCCGGCAACTCACGCGCATGGATCTGATTCAGCGGCTTGCGGTGATCATCGAAGGCACAGCCGGGCCGACACCGAAGAAGCAGCCGCACAGCCCCTTGCAGCGGTATCTGGCGGTGAACACCATTGATGCTGCGATTGAAGCCGTGCGCAGCGGAATCTGCTTTGGCTGGCTGCCAGCTTACAGAATTGCGCCCTACATCGACTCGGGAGAATTGACCAGCCTGCGGCTCACGATGGGAGGCGAAAGGTTAGTGCGGTTCTCCCTGATTTGTAAAGACGTCGATTCGGCCAGCGCTGAAAGAAATTCCCTCGCGGCTCTTCTGGGAGCGGACCGCGAGGTGGAAGCAATCTAAATCCGGACTCAGGTATTCCTGAATTCCGCTCAAGTGTTGTCTTTGTTTTCGTCAATTCTTCTCAACTCAGCAAAATCTTCCGTACCTCGCTTTCAGGATCATCGGCCATGCGGCATTCGTTATCCCAGACCATGGTCTTGTTGCTATCCGGGTCAGTCGGCGTCCAGGTCAGGCCCGGCTGGTTGGGGTTTCCGGTCTTGGCGAAGTTGGCCCACGCGGCGGCCATTCTCTTCGCCAGCGCCTGCGCCTCTGGCGTGTTGCCCGTGCCCTGTTCGCAGCGCTTGGTGTTGTCAAAGCAGAATTGGAGCTCGGCGGTGTGCCATGCGCCCGCATCTTCCAGCATCGGTGATTGCCAGGTGAAGTAGTACGCATACGCAGGCGCAGCCTTCTGTTCATACTTCAGCTTGGCCATTTTCACGATGTTGTTGCGCATGGCGAGGCCGTTCAGCCCGAAAGTGCCGCTGCACATATACGACAGCGTGCGAATGCTCTTCTCGGGATGTGCCTTCTTCAATCCGGCGACCAGGGCGGTCGCCTTGTCTTCGCCATAAGCCTTCACGAGGTTGGCATGCCACTCTTCCTCGGTGGGGCGGGAGTGCATCTGGTTGCCTTCCTCGCTCACTGAGCCGAGCAACATCGGCACGTTTTTCGATATTTCGGGAGCAACGTCGAAGAACGACCGAACGTTGATGATCTTGTCATCAAGGCAAGGCGACCAGCCCGCGCGTGGCGGTCCCGGCGCAAACGGTCCACCCATACCCCGAATCGGCGGATTGATCTTGGCGATGGCCGCGTTTCCAGCAGCCACCAGCTTTGACCACTCCATCTTCTGCAGAGACGCTATGTCATTCGACGGCAGCCCGAGGTCCTTCATCATTTGCCGGGCTACTTCTCTCTGCTGCTCTTTGGTGGGGCTGTTGCCGCCGCCGCCCGATTGCACGCTGGCGCGATGGAAAAGTCCCGCGGCCGACGGCATGCCCATCAGTGTGGTCACCTTCGATCCGCCGCCCGACTGGCCGTAGATCATCACCCGGTCGGGATCGCCGCCGAAGTTCGCAATGTTGTCACGAACCCATTGCAGCGACGCCACAAGGTCAGTCATGCCCACGTTGACGGAATCCTCGTAGGCGGAGCCGCCGATCTCGGAAACGTCGAAAAAGCCGAGAATGTTGAGGCGATGGTTGACCGTGACTGAGACAACGTCGTGATAGCGCGCCATCTGGGCGCCTTCCTGCGAGGGCAATTCATACGACGATCCGAAGCTGTACCCTCCGCCATGGAAATACACCATTACGGCCCGCTTGCCTGTAAGGCTGGGCGTCCACACGTTCAGCTTGAGCATGTCTTCGTTCTGATAGCCGTCGTCCCAATCCTGAAGGAAAGTTTGTTCGATCGCCGTCCAGGGATGCAGATTTTGCGGGCAGTTTGCCCCATAGATCAGTGCCGGATATTCGTCCTTCCAGGGGACCGGCGGTTTGGCCGGAAGCCAGCGGTTTTCGCCGCCCGTGTCCTGGCCGTAAGGAATGCCTTTGAACGTGAACACCCCGCCATCCAGAAAACCGCGGACCTTGCCGTGCTGCGTGTTCGCGATCGCTGAGCGCGGCGTGGAGCAGTTTCCTGGTTCCTGATGGGTGCCGGTCTTCGTGCTGTCGGAAGCGTGGGCCTGCGTGCTCACGGCCAAGCCCATTCCAGCTGTTGCCGAAAGGAGCAGCGCCTCACGACGGTTCAGAAGGATGGCATCTTTGGAATTTGGTTTCATTATGTCTCCTTTCGTCGGTTGTTTATCTCTTCTGGTTATCAGCAGTCTGTGGTCCGCAGGTTGGTTCTCGCACCGTCCTCACAGACGAGTCAAAACGCTGCCGGGTGAGAAAGCGTATTCCGGTGGAGCACATTAAAGTACGCGCATTCTTTCTGTCAAACCATGAAACTGCCCCATGCCTCGACTCTTTGTTGTTTTCATCCTGTTTCTTCGCGCACAAGAACCGATTTCCAGCGCGCGATAGGGAGAGCGGGCCTTCATTTCAATACTGTCACGGGGCGCGCGTCCGACACAAAGCAACACGATGTATCTAGACTATCGATCACGTATGATCTAAGAAAGCCGCTTTTCAGCGGAAAGTGTAAGCCGCTACTATGCCGCTGTCTCACGAAGTTTCTGTGTGGTACAACTCAGTAATCGCTTTCTTGAATATCTTCATCGACGCCCCAAAAGGCCATCGGAGCTTTTCGGGCGATGCCGGATAAGGCAGGAATCAAGTACGGCTACTCTTCATCTTCCGGAACCGCTCATGAAGGGCTGACATGGCGAAGAGATTTGAACGACTCCGCTTCAGGCGTTTTCGGGCTGATGGCGATTAAAGGAGCCGCGGCTCGGCGCACGGCTCGGGGTGTTGCTCACCGCTCCAAAATAGCTCTTGGGAATTTAGGGGGCAGCGCAACCAATTGATGATTCAGAATTGAAGTTTCTGTGAGATGGAGAAACAAAATGGACAAAAGGTTGTCTCGAAGAGTGTTCTTCGGGAAGGGTGGCGGCGCAGTTCTGACAGTCTGGGCATTGCTCGGGGTCTATGTCTATGCCGTCAGGGCACAGGAAGCGGCCGCCGGCGACACGCAACCGATGATCTCAGCCAGCATCGACGCGAATTAAGCGGGAACACCGGTTTCGAAGTATGAGTACGGCATGTTCATCGAGCACATTGGCAACATGATGTACAGCAGTCTTTGGGCCGAAATGCTCGATGACCGGAAATTCTACTTCCCTATTACGTCGAAGGAGCCCGAAGCCGCGGCCCGGCAGCAGGGCAATCCGTTCCGCATGCGGCTTCGCAGATGGGTTCCCGTCGGTCTCGATGACGTTGTGGTGATGGACCAGGACAGGCCTTTTGTCGGCGACCAGAGCCCACGGATCGCACTCGACCCCGCCACACCGCACGGAATTCGCCAATCGGAGCTTGCTCTGCTGAAAGGCAAGCAGTACACAGGCCGCATTTATCTTCGTGGCACTCCCGGCGCCAACGTTAACGTTACTCTGGTCTGGGGTGCTGGAGCGGGCGACCGGCAGACTATCTCCATGGGCCCGCTCACCAACGAGTACAAGAAGTTCCCACTCAACTTCACGGCGAAGGCCGATTCCGACGATGCCGCTATCGAGATCACGGGAGTGGGTTCAGGGGATTTTCACATCGGCACACTTTCGCTGATGCCTGCGGACAACATCGAAGGGTTAAGGGCAGACACGATTCCGCTGATCCGCCAGGTCAAGTCGGGCTTTTGGAGATACGGCGGCAACTACACTTCGGGATTGATCTGGTACCACACCGTTGGCGATCGAGACAAACGCCCACCGGATTGGGACTATGCCTGGAACGCCATGCAGACCAACGATCTCGGCCTTGACGAATTCATGACGCTCTGCAAGCTGATCGGTGTAGAGCCGTATATCAGCGTCAACGCGGGGTTCGGCGACTCGCACTCGGCGGCGCAAGAGGTCGAGTACATGAATGGATCGGTCAACACGTATATGGGTGCACAGCGCGCGAAGAACGGCCAACCGGAACCGTATCATGTCAAATTCTGGAATATCGGCAACGAGCCTTGGGGTTCCTGGCAACTTGGCCGCACGGATCTGAAGTATTTTGTCCTCAAACACAACGAATTCGCGAAGGCGATGCGCGCGGTGGATCCGGCCATCACCCTGATCGCTTCGGGCCTGATGTTGGAGGATTGGTTCCTGTCGGCAGACAAGCGGGACAAGTACACGGGAAACCTCGGGCCGCTCTTTGGATCGGATCTCGACTGGACAGGTGGCTTTCTCAAGAACTGTTCGGGGAACTTCGACGGAATCGCCCAGCACTGGTATGCGCAGCCAGGCAGACACTACGGCCTGGATCGCGCAAGGAGCCTGCCGCCGGATGCGCCCAATGACGATTCGTACTTGAAAGTCAACCAGACGACTCTTGAATTCGCGCGTTACCCCGCGGACATTGTGCATGGACAGGTGGAAGAATGGCAGGGCTACCAGCAGCGGTTCCCGGCGATGGTCAACAAGAAGATTTTCCTCTCGATTGACGAATACGCGTATTTCGGCGGCGGTTTTGGCCGCGCTATGACTCTCAAACAGGCGCTTGCCTACGGCATGATCTTCAACGAAATGCTGCGGCACACCGATATTTTGACGATGGCGGCGCACACGACGGGCGTTTCGACAATCGACTTTAATCGAACCTCCGCCACGATGAATACTCTCGGGCTGACCTTCAAGTTGTATGCCGATCACTTTGTCGGTGCGATCCCGGTAGGCTTATCAGGGAATTCCCCTCAACCCGCACCGAAGTACCCGCCGGGAGGCGATCAGCCGAAGACTAGCTCGGGCAGTCCGACCTATCCGCTCGATATGTTTGCCGCACTAACGCCCGACCGAAAATTTCTCGTCCTCTCCGTCGTCAACGCAACGGATTCGGAAAAGAAATTCGACCTGAAAGCGAGCGGGATGCGATTTGGGGACTATCGGCGCTTTGGCAGCTGACCGGGAGTAGTCTGGATGCCGCGAACCATGTGGGCCAGGCCCCGCAAGTCCAAGTGAAACTGACTCCTGTTGCGGATGCCACGCGGCCAACTACCGTTGCGCCCATCAGCGTCAACATTTATCGCTTTCCCGTGGCGCTGGCGCAGCAGAAACGTTCCACCGCGTGGCGTTCACCGGCTGGTGGAAATCTCGGGCACGGAAAACTGAGGCTCTCTCGTGAAGTGTTGGAAGGGACGATTTCTGCTAAAGTGAACCGGTTTTTCCGATGCACGCCGCCCCACGTATACTTGGTGGCGCTCTCATCACCGGCAGAGCTGACGCCCTGGCGAGAGGGCGCGCAATGTTCAGTATTGAAGTCACCGGACCTATTTCGGTCTGCAGCGAGGAAACTATGAAGCGTGTGGGAACTTATTTAGCATTCGTCACTCTGATGTGCTGCGGCTGGACGATCCAAGCTCAACAAAAACCTGCATACCTTGATCCGAGCCTGCCGCCCGAGCAGCGCGCTGCCGATCTGGTGCAGCGTATGACGCTCGAGGAGAAGGCCTCGCAATTGGTAAATGGCGCCCGCGCCATTCCACGGCTTAACGTTCCGGCCTACAACTGGTGGAGCGAGGCACTTCACGGAGTGATCGACAACGGCGTAACCGAATTTCCTGAGCCGATCGGCTTGGCTGCGACTTTTGACGTGCCGGGGATTTATGTCATGGCCACCGATATTGGTATTGAGGGCCGCATTAAATATGTACAAGATTTACGTGCCGGGCACGCCGGCATTATGGGAGGTCTCGACTTCTGGGCGCCGAATCTAAACCTCTTTCGCGACCCGCGCTGGGGCCGCGGCCAGGAAACTTACGGGGAGGACCCGTTCCTCATCAGCCGCATGGGCGTCGCCTTTGTCACCGGCATGCAGGGTGACGATCCGAAGTACTATCGCGCGATCGCCACGCCCAAGCATTTCGCTGTACACAGCGGCCCGGAGCCGACGCGGCACTTCGCAGATGTGGATGTGAGCAAGCACGACAAGCTCGACACCTATGAACCGGGCTTCCGCGCCTCCGTTGTCGAAGGCAAAGCCGGATCGATCATGTGCTCTTACAACGCGATCAACGGCGAACCCGGCTGCGCGAATGAGTTTCTGCTTCAGGATCAACTACGCGGCAAGTGGGGATTCCAGGGGTATGTCGTCTCCGACTGCGGCGCGGTTCGGGATATTTTCTCCGGCCACCACTACCGGGCGACACAACCCCAGGCCTCGGCTATTTCGCTCTTGCGCGGTATGGACAACGAATGTTTCGGCGCCAGCACCAACCTGAACGATTACGACTACAAACCTTTTATCGAGGCCGTGCAGCAGGGTTATCTCCCCGAGAGTGCAATGGACACCGCGCTCATCCGCCTCTTCACGGCCAGGGTCAAACTGGGCATGTTTGACCCGCCGGGCACGGACCCCTACTCGAACATCGACGAGAAGGAACTCGACAGCCCCGAGCACCGCGCCCTTGCCCGCAAACTGGCCGACGAGTCGATGGTCCTGCTCAAAAATGACGGCACGCTTCCCCTCAAGCCGGGGATCCGGAACATCGCGCTGGTGGGCCCGCTGGCGGATCAAACCGAAGTGATGCTAGGCAACTATGCCGGTCGGCCCAACCACACCGTCTCCCTGCTCGAAGGACTCAAGGCGGAGTTTCCCAACGCAAACATCACCTATGTTCCGGGAACGCAATTCCTGCGCAATGACGGCGAGCCGGTGCCGAATGGCCTGCTCACGACACCCGATGGCAAACCCGGGCTCAAAGCGGACTACAGCGAGCGGGAGGGGTCTTCATTCCGTCCCACCACGAATGCAAAACCGCTCACGAGCCGGGTCGAGCCGAATATCGATCTGAGCGGCAACAATTTGCCTGCTGAGGCGGCCGGAAAGAAATCCATCGGCGTCGAGTGGACGGGCTTCCTGACTCCGCCGGACTCCGGGGATTACCTGATCGGAATTCGCGCCAGCGGCTTTGCGATCGTGACGGTCAATGGAAATCAGGTAGTGCTTGTATTCGCCAGGAACGGGATTGAGGCCCGGCTCGGACGCGTGCACTTCGAGAAGGGCCAGAAGGTGGCGTTGAGCGTGCGGTACGGAACTGCAGACGCAGACCAATCCAACGCGCAGCTCATCTGGGCGCGGTACAGCGATGCCCCGTCGCCTGAAGCCATTGCCGCGGCCAGGAAGGCCGACGTTGTGATTGTCGCGGTCGGCATCACCAGCCGATTGGAGGGTGAAGAGATGCCGGTCAACCTGCCGGGATTCCTCGGTGGAGACCGCACCAGCATCGATCTGCCTCAGCCGGAGGAAAATCTGGTTGAAGCAGTGGCTGCGGCCGGCAAGCCCGTGGTAGTCGTGCTGATCAACGGCAGCGCGCTTGCCGTTAACTGGATCGATGAACATGCCAACGCGGTTCTTGAAGCGTGGTATCCCGGCGAAGAGGGCGGCACCGCCGTGTCTGAAACACTCTCTGGAAAGAACAATCCTGCGGGCCGTCTACCCATCACTTTCTACAGAGGCCTCGATCAGGTTCCGCCGTTTGAAAACTACGCGATGAAAGGCCGTACCTATCGCTACTTCGAAGGCACACCGCTCTACCGCTTCGGCTATGGCCTCAGCTACACGACTTTCTCGTACAGCGATCTCAAACTTCCCGCCGCCGCGGTCACTGCGGGCCAGCCCATGGCTGCCGAAGTCACCGTAACCAACACAGGTAAGCTTGCCGGCGACGAAGTAGTGCAGCTTTACCTTAGCTTTCCAAATGTGGCGGGCGCGCCCATCCGCGCGCTGCGCGCATTTCAACGCGTACACCTCGATCCCGGCCAGTCGCAGAAGGTGCGCTTCGACCTGAAGCCGCGCGACCTGGGCATGGTTACCGAAACGGGCGAGCCGATCATCGCGGAGGGCAAATACGCTGTCTCGATCGGCGGCGGACAGCCGAATGCCGGTCCTCCAACGGTCGAAGGAACGTTCAAGATTGAAGGCTCTTTCGTGTTGCCTGAATAGCTGCCTGACATTTGATATCCAGGCATTCACTAGCTTTGTTGGGGCCGGATCAGCGCCAGAGGCATCTTAGGACAGCTCCGAACCGAAGGGGACAGCCCAGCTTGCAATGTTCAGCGTTGGAATCGCAAATGACTCGAACTGGGGTGAACCTCTCGGTTGAGGCAGTTTGAAATTGGCACACTCGCCGTTCGCTGAATGTTGCTACCCAAGCTGCACGCGGCAAATCCCTGCGGCTCAACGCATCACCTCCGGAAGAGCTTTCCAATCCGTCAGTATCTCGAGGAATCGGGCCCACGAGAGATCCCGAAGGCCGGCTCAGATTAGCGGCATTCGAAGTTGTTCGCGTCTTCTGTGTTGCCTTGTCCCTTGTATTGCGCATGTTTCGGATACGGACAGAGTGGACGGCTCCGACCGGGAAATGACTTACCTGTGGCGATCACCGACTGCGGCGCGATCCCCTTCTCCACCCAGTTGGACAAAGCACTCAACAGATCAAACTGATCGAGCGCGGGGCCACCACCGCAGTGACTCATTCCCGGAACGAAATAGAACTGGCTCCAGTTTGAAACGGCATCGAGCCCGCCATTAGCGGCCGCCATGTCCTTGTAGTAGTTGAACGTATCGAGCGGCGAGAACCACGGATCGCTGTCACCGTGGAAGAAGATCAGTTTCCCCCCATGACCGGCGAAGGTTGACAGGTTTGTGGACATCGAGTCGACAAGCGGCTGAGTGTCCTTAATCGCTTCCGTGTCAACATCGACTTCAGTGGCAGTGGGCGGCGGACCGAAGATGCCCGGGCCGGGAACCAAAATTCCCTTGATCCCGGTGGTCGCTGCAATGCCGGCATCGTAGAGGAAGCCCGGATATACCTGAATTCCGCGCGATGTTTTTGGGCCGCCGAAGGCCTTCTTGATGGCAGCGACTTTGTTCGGGGCCAAGCAGGATTCGGTTTCACCGTCTTTGCATTCTAAAACCTGGGGATCGAAATCGCATGCAAGAGGATCGAAAATCATGCCATCAGCCACTCCATCTTTCGCGTCGCACTGCTTCATGAGGGCATCCATGACCAGCTTGCGATCGCTGTCTGTGATGGCCTCCTCAATCATCGGTTTCCCGTTGGCATCTTTCGGCGCAATCTGGTTGAATGCCGCAGGTATCCATTTGCCGATGGCAAGATTGGAAAGACCGGTACGCATTGCAGGGTCACCGACGATGATTCCGTCGAACTCCGCGGGGGACCGCTGCGAGAGAACCATCCCTTCGCGGCCGCCCGTTGAGCACCCGGCGAAATACGAAAAGGCCGCAGACTTGCCGTAGAGCTGCGCAAGGATCTTTTTGGAGAGTGCGGCGACTTGGACGTTGGCTTGATAGGCGAAGTCCAGATAGGCCTGCTCGTCTTTCATGAAGCCGAAATCGAATGCGCCGCCATGGCTTTTGTGGCCGGTGTCTGTGCTGACAACGGCATAACCGCGCATGAGCGCGGGTGTATCTCCCGACGCGGTGAGGCCGAGCGGCGGATACACGATTCCGTTTCCGCCTCCGCCGCCCTGCATCAGGAAATCACCGTTCCACTGGTCCGGCATTGCCAGCGCGAAGTTGATGCCAAATTCTTCTCCACCAACTCCTGCGCGCCGATTGATGACTCCCTCGATGCGGCAGTATGCAGGGAGCACAAGGGACTGTCCCGCTGGGGCGAAGGGAATTGGCTAAGTGCTTCCTGCGGCAATGGGAGCGGCTTTGGTGATTTCGACACTTGGAGCTTTGAAATTCAGAAGATTGGCACAGGAGTTTGTCTGTTGAGCCCATAGACAGGGCGCCAACGCCAAGATGAGCCAGTTCATCGTTCGCGGAAATTGCGCACTCATTTCGCCTCACTTTCTATTGCTCCCCGAACCTTTGCGGCGCCAGACAACGCTCCGTTGCCGGGGCGCATGAATCGTGCCGCCTTCTACTTACCTGCAGCGCCACATGCGGTGCAGAGTTCCCCTGTGATTCCCTTGCCTTCCGCAACCGTGAAGATGCGATCAACGGCGGGCAGCTTGATACTTTCTTTAGCGCCTGACGGCCAGTGAATCTCCGCCGTTCCGGCATCGCTGGCGTCTCCCTGGCCGAAGTGGACACGCATGTCGTTCGAAGAAAGGTAACTGCCGCCGCTCAGAACATCGCCGCGCTGACGGATTCCGTCAGCTTTGAGGTACACGGTCGCTCCGACCGCATCGCGTGGGCTCTTCGGTCCCCCAATCAGCCTCAGCTCGACCCAGTGGTGGTGATCGGGGCTCACGTTGCGCAGCAGCACCGGGACCCCGTCCATATTGTTGACGATTACGCCGATCTTGCCATCATTGTAGATATCGCCGAACGCTGCACCGCGGCCCACCATTAATTCCGCGAGGCCAGTACCCTCCACCGCCGGGACCAGTTCGAACTTGCCGTTCTTCAGGTTGTGATAGAGCAGGGGGCGCTGGGCATAGCTTTGACCCCAATCCGGGTGCTGATCCGCCTGCGGATAAACATGACCGTTGATGATGAGCAGATCCTTCCAGCCGTCGTTGTCGTAATCGAGGAATCCATCTCCGAATCCGACAAACGGAATGCTTGGCTCAGCAATTCCGGCCTGATAGCTGACATCGTCGAAAGAGCCGGTTCCATCATTCTGAAAGAGGACGTCATAATCATCGGCAAAGGTCGTATTCACCACCGACAGGTGGCCGTTGTTCTCATAGTCTCCAACCGCGATGCCCATATTGGCGACTTCCCGTCCGTCCCCATTCAGCGCATAGCCGTTCATGTAACCGTCGTCCTCGAATGTTCCATTGCCCTTGTTGATGTAGAGATAGTTTGGCATGGAGTCATTGGCTACAAGCAGGTCCGGCTTTCCGTCGTTGTTGACGTCCGCGAAAAGGGCCCCCAGCCCGTAATAGCCATTAGGATCGTTGACGCCCAGCTTCTTGCTCACGTCGCTAAAGGTGCCGTCGCCGTTGTTGTGAAACAAATGGTCGTGCTCGCCTTTCAGCCCGCGCGGGCCGCACATCACAGGCACTCCACGAAATTGGCAGACTAAAGAGCCAGCCTTCCCTCCTGATTCGGGGGAATTGGCAACATCGAGTTGCAGGTAGCCGGCGACAAACAGGTCAAGACGGCCATCTCCGTCGTAGTCGCCGAAGGTTGCACCTGTTGACCAAGTTCCGAGCGCCACCCCTGCCTGCTCGGCAACATCTGTAAAAGTTCCGTCGTGATTGTTGTGGTAGAGCCGGTTCTTTCCGTAGTTGGTCACGTAGAGATCGGGCCAGCCATCGTTGTCGTAGTCCGCGACCGCGCACCCGTATCCCCAGCGGTCATTGGCCACACCCGCCTTTTGCGTCACATCGGTGAAGGTACCGTCGTGATTGTTGTGAAAGAGAGCAGCATGCGGCGGAGTGGTTTTGCCCGCCAGAGCATCGTAAGTCGAGCCATTCACAAAGTAGATATCGAGCCAGCCATCGTTGTCATAATCCATGAGGCAAACTCCGGGGCCCTTGGCCTCCACGATCAGTCGTTTTTCGGGAGTACCTGCCGTATGATGCCACTGCGTGAGCCCAGCCGCTACCGCAACATTCCGGAAGACGATTGGGCCAGTCTTGACGAACCCGCCGGCAGTGATGGGACGGTGCTGACTGTCGAAAATGGCCTCATGCGAACCTGCAGTCGCCATTCCGCCATGAGATTGTTGCACTTGATTCTCGCCGCTTCTTGCGCTCGATTGCGAGTTCACCCTGTTAACTGACGGCAATTCTTGTGCGCATAATCCGGATTCCGCTATCAGGACGAAAGCGACAAAAAGAGAGATCAGATGGATCCTCTCGAATGCCCGTACAGTAACGCAAAAGCGCATTGTCTTCGAATCCACCGGCTCGCGCCTTCTACTCATCATTCAATCCATCCACGCCTTGGGTAGGACGAAAGCACCTTCACTGGTCCGGTGACGACCTGCGATGAACGCTGGCACAAAGACCTGTCTGTTGATGTTGCGAGCGATACCTCCAATCTCGCAACCTGGAGCCGACTACGCCCGGTCAGGCAGAGTACGGCACCTGAATGTCTTGTTTCCATTGTTCTTAACATCTCGGCCACCCGATTATACGCTGCACGATAAAGCTAAAGTTAGCGATTGCTTTCGGGCATTCTGCGGAACTCAAGAAGACATTAGTCCGTTCAATCAGATTTGAGAATGCGCCATCAGCCGTCGCAAATTTCTGCAGGCCTGCGGGGTGATGCTGGGCTCATTTCTGCCCGGCATTAGCACGGAATCGTTGGATACAGCCGCGTTCTGCATCTAAAACCCGGGCTGTAGTTCCGTCAGCGCGGTACTGTATTCCAACGGATTGACGATGACAAAGTTCACATTCCGTTGGAGAATGCTCTCGAACAGTACCGTACTGTACCTTGCAAATAACCATAAAGTTAGCGCTTACTTCCAGCGTGCTTGAAAAAGGTGTGTCCTCGGGGGTCTATCCGGGTCAGATCACCCGCTCAATCGGTCTGCGGGGGCTTTGGGTCTTTATTGAGAGACCGGGGGCCAATCGGAAGCGATATCAACAGAGAAGATTCTTAGGAGGCAGAATGACCAGGTTACGTTTCGTAGTCTTGGCGGTCTTGATGACTGCCATCGGACTGACGTTCCTTTCGAAACTCAACGCGCAGGGAAAGAGTATTACAGCCTCGCTGTCGGGCACTGTTTCCGATCCGACCGGGGCCAGAATCCCGAAAGCGGCGCTTAAGCTCACCGATCCACAAGTGGAATCATCCGAGCCGACAGTTCTAGCCAGACCGGGGAGTTTACCTTCGCTTTTCTGCCGGCCGGCACCTACATCCTTGCGGTCAGCGCCCCGGGGTTCAAGACCACCCGGCAGGAGGGCATCGTCCTTACCCCGGGAGATTCGGTGAGCATCGCGATCAGCCTGACGATCGGCGCGACAGAGCAGGTGACCGTCAATACGACTGGGCCGCTGCTTCAAACAGAGGACTCGAACATGAGCACCGAGCTCACGAGCCAGCAACTTCAGGAGCTTCCGCTCAACCTCCGCAATGACCTCGCCTTTGCGGCATTGAACTCCGCTGTAAACATCCAGGGGTACCGGCAGTTGTTGGGCGCTGGCGGCAGTGAAGATACGGCCGACCAGGATTACTCTTTCCTGAATTTCGGAGGCGGCTATTCGGGACCAACCTGTTCCTTCTTGAAGGCGGATACGATGTGGCCACAGGCTGGGGCGGTAGCCAGTATATTCCCGCCCCGGAGGACACGGAACAAGTCAAGGTAGTCAGCTACGAGTTCAGCCGAATACGGATTCAGCACCGGCAATGCGATCATCATTACCACCAAGGCCGGCACGCACGACTACCATCTCCTTGCCGACGAATACATCCGCAACCCGGATTTGGACGCCAACCTTTACTTCAACAATCTGCACGGCCTCCCAAAGATTAACGACCATCGCAACCAATTCGGAGTCGCCGGCGGCGGCCCATTGTATATCCCAGGCATCTATAAGCAACGGGACAAGACCTTCTTTTTCGCCAACTATGAGGGGTTGCGGCTCAACGGCTCCAGCGCCTACAGCGCGGATGTGCCTACTACTGCCCAGTTAGGGGGCGACTTCTCGTCGGAGCTCACCACCACTCAGGTCGGAAGCGACGCGCTGTGCAGGCCCATCTACCAGGGGGCGATCGACAACCCTTACACGTCCAGATCGGTTACTGCTACCTGCGCTACGGCCCATAACAGCGTCGGACAAACCGTTTCCATCCGCGATCCCTATCCGGGAAACAAAATCCCCACGACCGGAGTCGGGGCAATCGACGCTCTGGCCAATAAGCTTGCCACCGGAAACTATTGGCCCGCTCTAAAGAACCCGCGGGGCGGCTACAACTTCAACACCACGGCGACCGCGCCGACCTCCTCCAACGAATGGGGAATTCGCATCGACCAAAACATCAACGCGAATAACAAGATCTACGGGCAATTCTCGAATAAGCACGAGTTAAAAGTCCAAACGGTCGGCCTTCTACGGAAACGATGTGGCGGGACCCTTCGCAAATAATCCGAACAACCGCATGTTTGGGGTTTTGGGCTATTTCTTATGACCTCTCATCAACTCTTGGTCCTGACCAGCGACTTGTTCTTCACTTGCTTTGCCGCGGGGCAAACCTTGTCCAGGGCTTCCCGTTCGTACTTTTCCCACTTGGGCTGCCGGGTCAGACTCGATTCGTGGACGCCGCAGTTTCCGCAGATTCAATTTGGAAACACCTTTGCCGGGAGTTCCTATGCTCCGCTGGGAGCTACGCAAGGCTGTGGCGAAGCCGGGTGGCCTGAGAATAATGGCAGCCTGACCGTGGACGTGAACAAAAGTCACAAAACCCAGTCT
>CAVPBL010000013.1:0-389336 GCA_963701835.1 uncultured Acidobacteriaceae bacterium
ACGACGAAGAACAAGAAGACGGTCACTGGCCGTCTGGAGCTCAAGAAGTTCTGTAGGCGCTGCCGCAAGCACCAGGTGCATAAAGAGACGAAGTAAAGCAGGGGATCGGGGAACAGGGATCAGGGATCTAGTTTGAGCCGTGCCGGGTCGAGCCTCGGCGGGAAGCAGAAGCTAAGGCAAGCTGACGCCTGAAACCTTAACCCTGACCCCTGGAAAAAGGGGCGTAAGCTCAACGGCTAAACTGCCGGTCTCCAAAACCGGACTTGGGGGTTCGAATCCCTCCGCCCCTGCCAGATTGAAGCGCAGCATCTAGCTGTCAGCTCTCAGCTTTCAGCAAGCGCGGTGGTAGATTCGGCCGCGACGGTTTGGACGAGTACGATGGAGCTGAAAGCCGACGGCTGAAAGCTGACGGCTGCAGAAGGGTTGGAAGTATGGCGACGAAGACGGCAATTGAAAAAGGCGAGGAACGGTCCGCGAAACGGCAGGAGCCTGGGGCCCTGGCAGAGTTTGGCGGCGGCGCGTTGGGCAAGTGGAATGAGTTTACGGGCTTTCTGCGCGATGTGCGCGCGGAGATGCGCAAGGTGGTGACGCCCTCGCGGAAGGAAGTGAGAGTGACGACCAGCGTGGTGATCGTCGCGGTTTTCCTCTTTGGGCTGTTCTTCTTTATCGTCGACAGCTTTTTCAGAATCGCCGTGTATGGGTTGCTGGGCCGGCTGGGAGGATCGCAGTAGCCGGTGCGGCACGGAATCGAGAACGGAATGGCAGATGAGTTGGAACAACCCGTAGTGGCCCAGGCAGAGGCGCCGGCGGAAGTGCCGGCAGAGGCGCAGACGGAATCGGAAGTGCGCGCAACGGAACCGGAAGTCCATGCGGCAGAGCCGGATGTGCCCGTGTCTTTGGCAGAACTGCAACCAGCCGAGCCGGAAGTGCCCACGCCTGAGGCAGAGCCGCAACCAGCCGAGCCGGAAACAGAGGCAGCCGAAACAAAAGTACACGCGGCCAAAGCAAAGAAGCCGGGGGCTAAAGCCAAAGCTCAAGCACAGGCGGAAGCTCCGGCTGAAACGTCCGCGGCAAATGAAGCCGGAGCCGAGCCCGGGAAGCCGAGCCGGAAGCCGCTGCAGCAGAGCCGGAACCGGAAAAGAATCCGAACTTCAAGTGGTACATCCTGCACGCATACTCGGGATTTGAACGCAAGGTACGCGAGTCCATTCAGAGCCGCGTTCAGGCGTTTGGGTTGAAGGACCGCGTTGGTAAGGTCATGATTCCCATGGAGCCGGTGACGGAGATCGTCAACGGCAAAAAGCGGACCGTGGAGCGGGTCTTTTTGCCCGGCTACGTGCTGGTAGAGATGGAGCTGGACAACGAGCTTTGGCACGTGCTAAAAGACACGCCCAAGGTGACGGGATTTCTAGGCACCGGCGACAAGCCGGTGGCGCTGAGCGAGGAAGAAGTGAGCTCGATTCTCTTCCGCAGCGAGACATCCAAAGATAAGCCGCGGATGAAGATCAAGTTTGAGAAGAGCGAGCAGGTGCGCATCACCGACGGGCCGTTTGCCAACTTCAACGGCGTGGTGGACGAGATCAACGAGGATCGCGAGACGATGAAGGTGATGGTGACGATCTTCGGGCGGTCGACACCGGTGGAACTCGAGTTTGGCAAGGTAGAAAAGATTGAGTAGTTGCAGCTTCTAGCTAGTAGCTTCAAGCTTCTAGCCGGCGGGCACACCTAGCAAGCGCCGGTTTGATGCAAACGCCGAGGCTGTGACACCAAAATTTTGAAAAGGAATGAACCAGCTAGTAGCTAGAAGCTAGGAGCTAGTAGCTGGTTCCGCAGGAACCAACATGGCACCTCCGAAGAAAATTAACGGCTATGTGAAGCTGCAGATCGAAGCCGGCAAGGCCACGCCCGCGCCGCCGGTCGGCCCCGCGCTGGGCCAGGCGCAGGTCAACATCATGGAGTTCTGCAAGCAGTTCAACGCCAAGACGCAGAACAAGGACCAGGCCGGGCTGATCATTCCGGTCGTCATCACGGTTTACGGGGACCGCACCTTCAGCTTTGTCACCAAGACGCCTCCGGCGGCGGTTCTGCTAAAGAAGGCGGCGGGCATTGAGAAGGGCTCGGGCACGCCGAACAAGGAAAAGAAGGGCACGGTGACGGAGAAGCAGGTGCGCGAGATCGCCACGCAGAAGATGCCAGACCTGAACACGGCGTCGATTGATGCGGCGGTGAAGAGCATCAAGGGCACGGCGCGGTCGATGGGGGTCGAAGTAGTGGGGTAGTTCGCGGTTCGTTAGATTTGAACAAGAAGGCCCTCTGGGATGCGGAGGGCCTTTTTGTTTTTATTGCGCGGACGGATTGTTAATGTTGGCTGCGCAGTGATGCGCACAGTTTGACGAGCGGACCGCGGGCGCCTGTTCAACGATCCTTGACTTCGTAGCGTGCGACCATTCCGGCGAGCATGTGGTCACTGATGTGGCAGTGAAAGAGCCAGATGCCCGGAGCATCCGGCGTCATGTCGGCTGTGATCATCTGCGCGGAGACGACGGATAGGACGTCGGTGCGCTGGCCGGCGACCATAACGGTGTTGCCGTGCCAGTGCGGCGTGTGCGCATTGTTGAAGTCGCCCAGCGTGGACACGTACCAGCGCACGTGGTCGCCTTTCTTCATGGTCATCATGGGCATGTTGCCGTATATGTATCCGTTGATGGACCACTTGACATTGGTGTCGGCAAAGCCCTGTCCGGCAATGGTACCGAAGATCCCGGTCGCGGTGATCGGCTCGAATTCGTACCGGTTCAGTTTTGAGGGGTCGGGGATGTGGGCGTTGATATTGTCGTCGAGATACCAACTCTCGTTCTCGTTGATGGCGATGAACATGGTGACGAATTCGTGGTCCACGTTTTTGGGACGGCCATCGGGGAGCGCCATGCCGCGCCTCGTGATGACGAGGCCGCCAATCAGACCCGAGGCCACGTCGCGCAGCTCGTCGCAGTGCGAGTGGTAGAGCCAGAAGAGGCTGCTGGGATCGTTGGGGCCGGGGCCGGCGCGCTCGGGAACCTGCCAGGTGTAGGTGTGGGTAACGCCGGGCGCGACGCAGCCGTCGGCTTTGTCTGCGCCGCTGGTGCCGTCGTTGTAGTCCGCTCCCTCGGAGTCTTTTTCGTAGAGGACGCCGTGCGGATGCATGCTGTAGGGGTGGGTTCCGTTGTTCTTGAAGAGGACCTTGATGGTGTCGCCGACTTCTGCGCGCAGAATGGGTCCCACCAGGCCGAGGTATTGCTCCTCAGGCGGGCGCGGTTTGAGTGTGGTGAATGTGGCGTCGGTGTATTCGCGATAGATGGCCTTCTTGTAGACGCGGCCGATGTGGTTGGCGCTGGTTTCGGTAAAGCCCTTGGCGACGGCGTCGAATTCCATGCCCATGGCCTCATCGCGGCCTGATGGCGCATAATCCCAGTTCACCTCGTCGGCGGCGACGTAATAGGTGCGCGTCTTGCCTGCCGATGGAGCAGTTGCAGCACGAACAACAAGAGCGTTGGTGGTGAGAATCAGGCCAGCCAGGCACGTCGCACTAAGCGTGGCGCGCCGAAAAACTCGTACGTTCATCTTTCCTCCCATGGGAATCAGTTCCGGCCGCATTCAGGCGCAGGGAATATCGGTTTCGCCAGCCAGGGAGCCAGCCGGTTGACGGCCTCTGCGGGAGCGCCAGGTCTTGTCGATGCGGGGGGATGTAAAGCGGGACGTTCCTGTTGCGCCCAACTCAAGATCAGGATACCCGCGATGTCGTGCGTTCGTACAGATCTTTCGCGGTTGTTGCACGGATTTTCTTCGAGACCGGCAAACGGGAAAAGGGGCGTAACAAAGGGGAGGGCCGTTTTGCGTTGGGCGGTCTAAGGCGCGTTGGTGCAGTGAATGTCGAGCTGGGCGTCGGACCACTTCGCATTTTCCTGATGCCCGCGCGGCTCCATGCCCGCCAGGAAGCGGACGCTCTCGACCTGCGGCGTGCGGCGCACCTGGCCTTCACTGGTGACGGTTGCCGTGCCATCGGCGCCTACGTCGATGGCTCCCTCACGATTGGCTCCCACGGCGCCGGCCTGGAACTGAAAGTACGCAGGTCCCGGCCCGTCGGCTTGGAGTGTGCCGACAAGCTTGACCGCTACTGGGCAAACGCCGGTGTAGTGCTGGGGCGTGACCTGGATTGCGACCGAGGTGACGCGAGCATTGAGCACCGGGGCTGGCGGGGCGGCTTGTGGAGCGGATGGTAAATACGGGGGTCGCGCCGGCGCGGCGGCAGCATTGCCCGTGCAATTGATCGTGAAGCTCGCATTGTTGGAACCTTGCATGGACGCACCGTGATTTCCGGAGGCGTCTTCGCCGATGGCTTCGAGAATTGCGCCGACACCGATCTGATCGCCGTAGCCGGGATCGGGCTTTTTGAACGTGACCACGTGACTCACGCTTTTGGCGCCGGCTGCGGTGAAGGTGACGGTGTCGCCGGGCTCCATCTTACCCACGCCGAATTGGTAGAAGACCTTTCCGGGGCCGTCGACGGTGATGTTTCCCGTGAGCCGGATGTTGACCGGGCAGGGCCCGGTGTAATTGGGAACGGAATCGAGCTTGAGGGCGGTGACGTTGGTGGTGGGCTTGGATGCGGATTCGCCGGTGCTGAACTCGGCGTGAACGCCGGTCGCCGTGGCCTCGCCACTCACGGTTTTGCAGCCGGCGGGAGGTGCGAGAGCGGACGCGGGTGGCCTGGCGAAGCTGAGCTGCTTGATTTCGAGCATCGTGGTGGCCGCGCCGCCGGGCGGGACCATGACTTCCTTGACCGGGAAGCCGCCGGGATCGGCGATCCACGCCGTGACTTTCATCTGGTCGGCGGTCAATTCCATGACTTTGGACGGGATGCCGTTCACGGTCTCCCTGCGCAGCAGTGTGGCGTGGGCGAGGAAGTCCTTCATCGAATCCGCTGAGCTGGTGATCGGGTTAAACTCTGCCGGCACGGCGGGCGAGGTGTAGTCCATCACTGAGCAGGGCACGGAAGGATCGCTGATGAGCTTGGTGTAGATCTTGTGCGCCTGGAAGTCGTAGAGGATGTGGTTGTGGAATTCCTTGGCGCGGCCGGGGCCGACGGGGAGAATTTGGTCGATGGCTTCTTTGGGGCCGTCTCGGGCCACCTTGACGATGGAGGGCCCCATGATGCTGGACGCTGGGTCTTGAGTATAGGAGTAGACCTGCGGGGCGGGAGTCTGCGGCCATAGATATGAAGTGAAAGTGCCAAGAACAATGAGAAGCGCGAACACGTGAACTTGAGAGCGGCGCATGATGGTTCCTTCCTCGTCGGTGGAGTTGGCCATTTCAGAATCACGGCCCGGATGTATTCGGCGGGCGCCGGGAGCAGGCCGCTGGACTACCAAGAGGCGTTGGAGAGGCCCGTAACCGCGAAGGCCCAGGCGCCGTCCTGCTCACGGCGGACGATGTGGACTCCTGTTCCTTCCATATCGAGGGGCTCGCCGTTAGGCCCTGTTGCCGCAAGAGTCCAGTGGTCATAAAGCACAGCGAGATCGTCTCCGGCGCGCACCACGTTTGTCACGTCAACGTGGAGCGTCGGATGCATGGCCACAAACACATCGAGCGCGGATCGGATCGCGTCGCGGCCGTGCGGGACAATGCCGTCGGGGCGGACATGGCTCGCCTGCGGCTCGTAGAGCTCGAGCAAGGCGTCGACGTTTCCGGCATTCAGGTACCGGGCGAATAACGCATCACAGTCTTCGGGATTCGATGCCGGCATTTGGGTCTCCTTAAACGATAGGCGGGCACAAGCAAGCGCGGTTACTCAGCGACTTGACCGGTGCGTGGAAACAGCAGCAATGGTAGCACTGCGGGATGCAAGCGGCTCGCAATTCGTTTCGTGGGGACTCCCGGCCGCGGGGTATTTCGCACCGCTCCCGCGGCAAGGCCGCAGAGAATGCTGTCCGAATACGGAAAGGAGTCGTTCTTTATCGCAATGCTCAAGCCTCGGGCGTTTGTATACCCATGATCTCGACTTCGAGGCCGCCGAAGTCGGGGTGGTCGTTTTCGCGGATGCGGTAGGCGAGATCGATGAGGCTGCCTTGGGCGAGATGGAGTTGCATGGCGCGCTCGGCCAGGCCCCAGCCGACGGCGCGCATGGCGCTTGAGGGCGCGGCGCTCGCGGGCAAGCGGGCGGGGGACGCAACGGGCGAGGGGACCGAGTCCTGCGCGAGCTCAAGCGAGAGGTGCTGAGCCTTCAGGATGCGGGGCGGTGCGAGCAGGCGCGCGGAGCGTGCGAGGAAGATGGGCTCGGGGTTGCCGTGGCCGAAAGGTTCAAGTTTGCGCAGCCATCCGGCAAGCACGGGCGTGATGCGGTGGAGCGGCAGCTCGGCATGAATTCGCAGAAGGCGCTCGGGCTGGCGGGCGGCCAGGTGCGCCTCGGCGTAGATTCGCAGGCGGCGCTTGAGCTCGGGCAGCGCGGCAGCGGGCAGGGCGAAGCCGACGGCGAAGGCGTGGCCGCCGAAGCGGGTGAAGAGATCGGCGCAGCTTTCGATGGCGGCGAGGAGCGCAAAGCCGTCGACGGAGCGGCCGGAACCGTGGGCCACGCCCTCTTCCACGCTGACCACGATGGCGGGCTTGGCAGTGCGCTCCACCACGCGCGAGGCGAGAATGCCAATGACACCGCGATGCCAGCCGTCTCCATCGATCACCAGCAGGCGATCGGCGGCGATTTCAGCGTCGGTTTCGAGGCGCGCTTCGATGGTGGTGAGTGCGGCGGCTTCTACATCGCGGCGTTCGCGGTTCAGGCGCTCGAGCTTAGCGGCTAGCTCGGCGGCGCGGTGGAAGTCGCGGGTGGAGAAGAGCTCGATGACCTCGGAGGCAACGTCCATGCGGCCCGCGGCGTTGATGCGCGGGGCGAGGCGGAAGGCGACGTCAAAGCCGGTGACCTGCTTCGTTGCGGGGTCGAGCGCGGCGGCGGCGAAGAGCGCGCGCAGGCCGGCGCCGACGGGACGGCGCAGCTCGCGCAGGCCGAGGGCGGCGATGGTGCGATTTTCGCCGTGGAGGGGAACGGCGTCGGCGATGGTGGCGATGGCTGCCATCTTGAGAAAGCTGGGCAGGGTCTTCTCGCGGAAGCGAGCGGGATCGCGGCGTTCGAGCAGCGCCTGAGCCAGCTTGAGCGCGATGGCCGCGCCGCAGAGCGACTTCTCAGGGTACGCGCAGCCGGGCTGGTTGGGATTGAGGATGGCGAGCGCGACGGGTAGCGCATCGTCGGCGGCAGGCAAGTGGTGGTCGGTAATGATTAGGTCGAGGCCGAGACGGCGCGCGGTTTCAGCTTCAGCGAAGGCGCGCATACCGGTGTCGACGGTGACCACTAGGCGCACGCCCTCGGCGCAGGCCGCTTCGAGCACGCTCGACTGCATGCCGTAGCCGTCGCGCAGGCGATGGGGAACATGAAACTGCGCCACGCCTCCGAGCATATCGATGGTGGTCTTGAGCAGGACGACGGCGACTGTACCGTCCACGTCGTAGTCGCCGTAGAGGAGGATCGGCTCGTGCGCGGCAATGGCGCGGGCGATGGCACGCTCGAGGCGCTCGACGGCCGCGGACATGCCCAGCATGAGGAAGGGATCGTGGAGGTGGGCCGGTTCGGGATTGAGGAAGGCGAAGGCCTGGGCGGCTTCGGTAATTCCGCGCGCGACGAGGAGTTCGGCCAGCGCGAGCGGCAAGCGCGCCTCGCGAGCGAGGAAAGCGGTTTCTTCGGGATGTGACTCGGCAAGGAGCCAACGCTGGGGTGGCAGCGATCTTTGTGCCGCGATGGTGTGGTTCCCGGCCCCGGATGTGCTGGCTGGATCGGCCAACGGGGCCTACTCGTCCTCGTCGTCGTGCGAATGAGCGTCGTCGATGACGATGTCGTGAAAACTTTCGATGTTTTCCAGCAATGCCTGGTAGCGCTCATACCACTCGGTGGTGGTTTCGTGCAGAAAGACGATGCCCTCGTATATGAAGCCAAGCTGGACATAGCCGAGCTTGCCGGCATACTTCAGCAGCCACTTGGCCTCGACCAGCTCCGCGGATTCTTCATCGGGAAAGTTCATCTCGCCGGCTTCGTCGATGAGCGCGTCAAGCTCTTCGCGGTCGAGCGTCATCTCGCTGAAGGTAACGAAGGGCGCGCCTGCGTGCTTGGCCATTTCGACAAAATCTTTCCATGCGTCGGGGTTGCCGCGCCCTTCCCAGAGGATGGAGGGAATGTCGTCGGTCACGTAGCCTGGGAGGCGGCGCATACCGTGGCCCTCGATGAAGGCCACCATGTCGTCTTTCAGCGAAAGCAGGTTATCGGTGCTCATTGTCAAACACCCATTCTCGCAGATGGGGGTAGGGTGGGAATCAGGAAATCTTTGGCGGGGTGGCGGGGCTGGCTTTCGTTGGTGGTCGGGCGGACACCAGGTGGCTGGCGGGGCATCGGCGGAGAAGATTGCCCCGAGCGGTGGAGGCGTTACTCTGGAATCATCCGTACCGAGGAGGATCGCCGCTTGCCCGCGTTCGAACACCACGTTTTTGTCTGCCACAACGTCCGCCCTGCTGACGCTCCGCGGCGCTCCTGCACTACCGATGGGAAGAGCGACCTGCATGCGCGGCTGCAACAACTCACCCGGGAGGCCGGCCTGGACCGCAGGGTGCGGATCAACAAATCCGGGTGCCTGGACCAATGCGAGCACGGTCCCATGGTGGTGGTATACCCGGAGGCCGTGTGGTACTGCAACGTGAGGCCCGAGGACGCCGAGGCCATCGTCGCCGAGCACCTGGTGGGCGGACGGCCGGTGGAACGGCTACGCATCGCCGAGGAGTGCCTGAACACGAAGAGCTGTCCGCACAGGAGCTAAGAGCAGGGACCAGGGATTAGGGACCAGAAACGAAGGGACTCGGGACCGAGGAGCAACGGAATCCGGAGCCGAGACTTCGAAATGAAGCGCAGAGAATTCATGAAGCTGGCGGGAGCGGTTTCGGCGGCGAGCGCAACGCGGGGCGCGATGGCGCAGTCGGGCCGAGGCTGTTTGATCGAGATCGATGGAAACGATCCCGTTGCCGGAGCACCGCCGGTGCTGTGGGCAGCGGAGCAATTGCGCGGCTGCACTGGCCGCGAAGGGCGCGTTGTGCCGGATTGTTAAGTCGCGGCGAGAAGGTTCTCGGCGCGGCATTCTATGTGATGGTGAATGCGGCGGACACAAGCATCGACCGGACGAGCTGTCCGCCAACACGGCGCGGAGCCGATTGGCAGGCGCGGGAAAGTTTTGCGTTGACGCCGGGACGGCATGCCGGAGTGCCGGCCACTCTTGTTTCAGGCAGCGATGTGCGCGGGTATGTCTTCGGATTGCTGGAACTGGCGGAGCGCGTGCGGTTTGGCGCCGATGCGAGAACAGCGCTGCGCGTGGCAGGCCGATTGTGGAGAAGCCGGCCAACGAAGTGCGCAGCGTGGGCCGCTACTTTTGCAGCGAGACGGAAGACACGGCGTGGCTCTGGGACAGGGATTTCTGGCCGGGTTACCTGGATTTGCTGGCGCAGTGCCGGTTCAACCGCTTTTCGCTGGCGTTCGGACTCGAATACGACTTTCCCAAGGGCGTGACCAGCGACTATCTGCATTTTCCGTATCCGTACCTGGTGAATGTGCCCGGATACAACGTGCGCGTGGTGCAGCTTGCCAAGGCGGACGGCTCGGTGTTGCCGGAGCCACGCACGCTGAGCGACGAAGAGCGGCAGAGGAACTTCGATGCGCTCAAGTTTATTGCCGCGCAGGCGGCCGCGCGCGGAGTGCACTTCCAATTGGGAATCTGGACCCACGCGTACGCGTGGACCGACAGTCCCCATGCGTATCACCGCATCGAGGGGCTGACTCCGGGGACGCACGCCGCCTATTGCCGCGACGCGTTGGCGATGATTTTGAAGCAGTGCCCTGAAATCGAGGGGCTGACGATGCGAGTGCACGGCGAGAGCGGAATTCCCGAGGGAAGCTACGAGTTCTGGACGACGCTGTTTGAAGCCATCAAAGGCTGCGGGCGCACGGTCGAGATCGACATGCACGCGAAGGGCGTGGACCAGAGGATGATCGACATCGCGGTGGCGACCGGCATGCCGGTCAAGCTGGGAGCCAAGTATTCCGCGGAACACCAGAGCCTGGGCTACCAGCAGGCGGACATTCGGGCGCTGGAAGTTCCCAAGGCGGGGCACGAGGGTGAGGGGCCGTTCAGTTTGAGCTCTGGGTCGCGCTCGTTCACGCGGTACGGGTACGCCGATTTTCTGCGGACGGGGAGCCGCTACAAATTGTTGTTCCGGCTCTGGCCGGGGACACAGCGGCATTTGCTCAGCGCCGACCCTGAAATGGCGGCGGCTTATGGACGGACCGCACATTTCTGCGGTGCGGTTGGGCTGGATTTGATGGAGCCGCTGACGTTCAAGGGGCGCGAAGGATCGGGCAAGCCGGGCGGGCGGTGCGCCTATGTCGATGCGGCGCTGAACCCCAGGTACGATTGGCAGAAGTTCGAGCTCTACTATCGCGTGTGGGGACGCAAGCTCTACGATCCCGATGCCAATGCGGAGGTCTGGCGGCGATGGCTGCGCAGCGGGTTTGGCGGTGGCGCGATGGCCACGGAGAAGGCGGTGGCCAATGCCAGCCGGATTCTGCCGTTGCTGACTTCGGCGCATCTGCCCTCGGCATCGAATCACTCTTTTTGGCCCGAGATTTACACCAACATGCCGATCGTGCCCGGCAGCGAGCCCTCGCCCTACAGTGACACGCCGGAACCAAAGTGCTTTGCCACGGTGAGTCCGCTCGATCCGCAAACCTTTTCGACGGTGGATGAACACGCAGCGGATTTGCTGGCGGGAAGCGGGAACTCGAAGTACACGCCAATCGAGGTGGCGCAATGGATGGAGGACTGTGCGGCGGCAGCGAGCGACGCACTTGCCCAGGCGCATAAGAACGCGGCGCGGGTCAGATCTCCGGATTTCCGCAGGATGGAGGCGGATGTTCTCATCCAGGTGGGGCTGGGGCGATTCTTCGCGGCAAAATTGCGCAGCGGCGTTTTGTTCTCAATTTATGCGCAATCGGCGGCTCCGCAGGCGGGTGTATTGGCGCTCGATCAGTACAGGCTCGCCCGGGAGGCTTGGAGCGCCATGGCGGCACAAGCGGCGTCTGTCTATCGCAGCGACATTGCGTATGGAAGCACACCGATGCGCCGGGGGCACTGGAGCGACCGGCTCGCAGCCATGGACAGAGACATTCAAGCACTCGCGGAGCAAGTGCGCGGCGCACCGCCGGCAGCCTCGCTAACACCGAACACCAGGCGGGCAATCCAGGCCGCGACCGGCAGGCCAAGTCGTCCCTCGATTGAACGCGTCCACACATCGCCAGCGACATTCCAGCCTGGGGCGCCGCTCACGCTCTCGATTTCGGTCCCCCAACAGACCCTGGAACCCGCGGTGGCGTCGATTGCCCTCGACTATCGTCACGTGAATCAGGCGGAACGGTGGCAGCGGCTGGAGATGCAGGCGAAGCAGGACGTTTTCACAGCGGAAATTCCGGCCGAGTACACGCAATCTCCGTATCCGCTGCAGTATTCCTTTGCGCTGCGCACGAAAAGCGGCGTAGCGTGGGCCGAACCGGCGTTGAATGCGACGCTATCCAATCAGCCGTACTACACGGTGATGAGCAGGGGCGCGTAACGCAAGGTCACGGCGGCCGACTGCCGCGCCGGTGCCGGCGGCGAGCCGCAAAACGTTGCGCGGTTCAGCGAGGGCGTCCGGGATCTCAACTGAACTTTCGCGACGTCGTGAAATTTCAGAACAGATTCCGCATACGCAGCCACCCGCGTACAATCCGCGATGCCCGGCGCGCCCCGTTGGCAGTGCCTTCTATGAAGGCTTCGGGGTCGTCGTATGCACGATGGTGATCCGCGTTTTGCCTCCGGCCTCAGATGAATTTTCGGTGATGGTGACCATCACCGAATCCTGATCGCTTTTCTTGAGGCTGACAATCCATTCGCCCGAAGCCATCATGAGCGAAGCATCGCTGCCGAACTTGTGCTTGTAAAACCTGGCCACATCGTCCTTCGAATCGCACGTCACATACACGGCAGTGATCGTGGTGCCGGTGGGCAAGGTCGTGCGCACGCCGCCCTCGACCTGTGTCGCGCCGGGATAAATGTAAGCGCCAAGGTCGGCTGCGCTGAAGGTTTCTGAGGTGCTTGCGCTGAAGCCACCTGCGCAGGGCACATTCACCGAGATATGTTTGTCCGATTCTGCGACACGCTCGTCCTGGGCAAAAAGAAAGACATAATAGCCAAAGGCGCCGGCCACGATCAGGCCGAGCCCTACGAACACGGCGACGATGATCGGAACGACCTTGAGGGCGCTCGAGCCGGATTTCGGCGGAACGGCGACGGGCATCCCGGCGACGAGTTGCACGGGCGGAAAGGCCGCGGCGGCTCCGGCAACCGGTGCGCCGCATGATGCGCAGGATTGCGCGCCGGAGGACAGTTCAGCTCCGCATTTCGAACAAAAGCGTGCCACGATGTTCTCCGTCTTGTTGCGTCTTTCCGGGAAGCTGCCTTCCTGGCCTTTGGGGGATACGACAATATACCGCATGGCGATGTGCCCAGTCGCTCACCTTTCGCGATTTTTCATGGGTTTGAGCCGGCCGCCGCGCTGGCGGACGGCCGAAACGAGGGGGCCTGCAGCAGGCGCACCGGAGCGCTGGTGTACAGGCGCGAGCCCGGTGCGGTATCCTGACGATTAACCCATGATCTTTTCTCGCGACTACATTGGTTATCTCGCGCGTCGCACGGTGAAGTACCTCATCGACGCCAAGATGATCACCACCAGCGACTTGAAGGTGACGGAAGCGCGCGTGAACACGGCGCTGCTCGACGAGCTTTCGCTCGAGGACCGCATCAACGAGGAGGTGCGCGTGATTCTCGAGGCCTACTCCGAGGAGATGCGCAGGAGCGGCGCGCAGTACGCGGAGATGTTCAAGAAGGTGAAGACCGAGCTGGCCAAGAAGTACAAGGCGGTGCTATGAGGATCAGCCACGACAAGCTCAACAAGCTGGCCCACATGGTGGCCGATACTCTGGCCGAGACCGACGCGGTGGGATTCCTGGAGGATCGCAACACCATTCGCCAGGAGTCGCGCAAGGCCCTCGAATTGCTGCTTACCGAGGAAGCGAAGATCGACGTGTCGGCGCGGCTGAAGATCGCCAACCAGCGCAAGATCATCGTGGAAGGCTCGCAGGAGTGGGACATTCTGTATCGCAAGTACTACAACGATGAGGTGCGCAAGCTGGGGATTTGATGCGGCTCAGTTCTGCGCTTCGTTCGAAGCCTCATCGTCCTTTCTCAGGCCGCCAGTCTGGCCGGGTTCCAACCTATTATTCCTGAGATTCCGTGGCGTGCCACAGCCGCTCGGCCTGTTTGCGCAGAGCGGGCAATAGCACCAGCCTGATCAACACGATCCCTGCGCCGAACTTGCGCCAGTAGCGCCGGAACTTGATGCGCGCTTCGTCGTCCGTGGCCACGACGCGGGTTTCGGTGGCGAAGCGCGTGAGCGCGGGCGCGAGGGGCGTGGCTTCGAGAGTCCAGGCGACCTTCACTTGATCGGGCTCGGCGAAGGAGGCGAATTGCCCGGGGGCGATCGGAGAGAAAGCGGGGTCGGCCTGCCAGGGCCGGCAGGCAGCTCCGGCAACGAAGAAACGGGTTGGGTCTTCGGCGAGACATTGCCATCCGATGCTGAGCATTTGCGCGACCAGCCCGCGGCGCGGCTGCGATTGCTGCACCGGAGCGCCGAGCAACGCAGCGCGCAGGCGGAAGAGCGTGCGCACCAAGAAGAGAGATTCAATCTCGAAGTTTCGCGCCACGTCCATGACGAGCTCCGCCGGAGCGTGAATAGTGATCTCGTGACGGCCGCGGACATCGGGCTGAGGCACGAAGCGATCAAGCAGAGAAGACGTAGGGATTGACATGGGAGTTTGTGGACATTGTATGCCTCGAGCGTTAACTGGAAGTTCGCCTCTTGACAAACGTATATACGTTGAATATACATACTTCAGATGGATGCGCACTTCGTCTACGCGGGCCAGCGGTTTCGTTGGGATACAGACAAGGCGCTCGCCAACTTTAAGAAACATGGTATCCGCTTTGAACAGGCGTGCGAGGTCTTTTTCGATCCCTTTTTCCGATTTCTCGACGCCGCGCTTGAGGACGAGGCGCGAGATGCGGTGCTTGGATTAGCCGAAGATTGGACGCTGCTATTTGTTGTGCACGTTGTCAGGGAGAAGGGCGTCATTCGTATCATCTCTGCGCGGCAGGCAACACGCGTGGAACGGAGAATGTATGAAGACTATGGCTGAGAAAATCAAGCGGCGCTTGCGGCGGGACCGGCCCATGACGACGATCAGCATGAGGGTCCCAGAGGACGTGATCGAGGATCTGAAAGAGGTCGCACCGAAGCTGGGATTCTCGGGGTACCAGCCTCTCATTCGCGCTTACGTCGGGCAGGGATTGCGCAAGGATCTCGCTCGCCTTGAGCGGCCCGAGTTGGCCGAGCTGGAGAAGAGCCTGCGCCGGCACGGTGTGAAGAGCGGCGTGATCTCTGCGGTACTGGGCGAGGCGGCGCAGAGGAGCGCGTAGGAGCACGGCGGCTTTGGCCCAAGGCACGATTTTTGCTAAAGTAAGAGAGTAGCTCGCATCCGCGGGTTGGTTCCCGAAAAGTGTGCATGGCGCTATCGTCTAGGGGTTAGGACGTGAGATTCTCAATCTTAAAACCCGGGTTCGATTCCCGGTAGCGCTACCAGTCATTTCCATCCTATTGATTCCAAATGGCTTAGCTTGCCAACCTCGCCCGTTGTACTACTTTGGCACTACATTTCGGCATTCCTCGCGCCGATTGTTCTCTAAAGTTTCCCGGAAATTCAGTATTGGGTTTCCGGAGACTGCGTGCGTCGGGAGACTACAGTAAGCATCTACGAGCGGCTAAAGCACGGCGCGAAGTGGTGCCGCAAAAAGGTTGCAATCCCGCTCCGCAAAGCAAACGGCACCTTGTATCTCAAGGACGATCGACCGGGTGCGTTCCAACTCTCCTGGTACGAAGGACGCCAAAAACAATGGCAAAGCGTCAAAGGCCGCGTCAGCGAAAATGAGCCGCCGTTCCTTTCCGATGCCATTACGCAAGCCGAAGACAAATCCTGGTTCTTGAACAATCGCGATCGCCGTGTTTGTGACCCGACCACCGACGTCGTCGAGCGAAAGAAGCTTTCTGTTGAAGTACCGCGCTACATTGAGGCCAAGAGCGGTTGCAAAAAGACGGTGTCTGCGCACGAGCACGCTGTGAGGGAGTTCCTCGAATGGGCGAAGATGCCCAAGAAGGGAAGGGGAATTGTCCATGTTGACGAAATCTCCAAGCCTCTGCTTCGCAGGTTCTTCGAGTACTTGGTGGACGGTGAAGAGGACGATGATGGGCCGGCCAACCATCCTTTTACAGCGGCGTTCAAAGTGATGCGCGTCAACTCGTTCGTGCGCGCGGTACTCGGTCTTGAGCCGGGGAAGGGGCCGGTGACCAAGAAAGACTACAAGCGTGAACTCAAGAGCAGCAGAGCCCCTGCGATTTATACCAGGCAAGATTTGGACGCGCTGTTCTCCGTGATGAATGAGGAGGAGCACCTGATCTTCTCGACGTTATACGAGGCTGGTTTGCGCAAACGCGAGTTGATGCACCTTGAGGAATCCGACCTAATCAATGACGAACTTGTGCCGGGTTGCTTCAAAACTGAAATCAGGGTTGAATCAAAACCGCACTGGAAACACCAAACAAAAACTGGAAGCGACCGGCTCGTATATGTGCCGAAGAGTCTGATGGACAGGTTAATGGCTTGGAAGACCAAGCCACGGGCTTCGAAGTTATTGTTTGGGACTTCGGCGGGTAAGCCCGACTACCATCTCTGGGATCGGCTAAAAGCTATTGCCAAAAGAGCAGGACTTGATCCAACCACCGTGTGGCTGCATAAATTCAGATCAACGGCAGCGACCACCTGGCTCCGCTCTGAGCGTCTCGGTGGAAAGGGTTGGGACATAGGATACGTCCGCCAGCAGCTAGGTCACGAAGACATGCAATCCATCGAGCACTACGTCGCGATGGTCAGAAATGAAGAAATGGCGCTGCTCGATGTGACACCAAATAATGCGCTATTGCCGGGCAGACGCTTTGCGGTCAGAAGTCACACTCAAACCGCAACAGTTCTAGATTTTGGGCGCAAGTTTGGTGCTCGGTAAAGATTGACGGCTCAGATTGCTGCACGGAATTCGCATGGGAATTGCCGTGGAGACCGTTCGAGATTAAGCCCTTCCAACTTCCCGAAGCTCATCAACATCTCAGACTTCTACTCAGCGCTACCTGGCCACATTCTTTCCTTGCTCTTGCACGACAGAGTCGCGGAATTCTCTCGACTTAAAGCGCTTTTGCGCATCCTTAGTTTTCTTTGCCTCTTTGCTATTCACAGTCGCTAATCAAAAAGGTGACGTAGAATTCTAAGTCTGGTATCTTCGTATCAAGGCTCGCTACAAGCCAGCGGGCACCGGGAATTATCCGGGGCAATACAATATCGTGTTCGGTGGGCTGAGATAGCCGAGCATTCATGCCGTGGGATTACTACGTCTACGGATGGATGTTCGGCTTTTGTCCGCCCAAAATCATCCATCCTTGTTCTTAATGCCACGGCTCTGGGAAGAGTTTGTGGCCTATACCGAAAAACACCGCAACAAGCTGGCAAGCCTCCGGGCCGTAATGCCGGATCCTGCCTCTCATCTTCGCAATGACGAGAGCTGCGCGCTGTTGCTCGGAGAAATGCGAAGCTCCGGTGACAATGATCGGCACCTGAATCTTAACCGGACATACCAAGCTGTCCGTTGTCCACTTCTCTCCTCCAAATTTCAACCCAGGAGATCCCCAGTCTCTTATGAGGAAGGGGATGAGGAGCTCCATGTCTCGAAATAAGAATCATGATACCCCGATCCCGACGGCTGATGTCGGGATCGACACAGCCGGCGAAAAGGAGCACGCTGGTGCTCCAGCCATCGCACCATCGACCCTGGTGGACCCGTTCCTTCCCGCTGTCAACGGGAAGCCCCACGTGCGCTCAGTGTCGGCGGAGAATGTAGCGTACCAGGAGCAGTACAATCACGCGATTGTTATGTCCTCCGCGGAACTTGGCGCGGCAATCAAGGTACCTACGAAGCGGATCGCCAAGCACATTGGCCAAGCTATCGCCCATGAGGAAAAGGCGAAAATTGCGCGTGATCAAGCGCAGGCTGAGTTCTGCCAAAACATCGGCTTCTATTATGAGGTTAAGCAGCGGCTCCTCAATCCGGGGTATCGCACCGACGTTGATGGCGGCAAAGACAGAACGCCCGACCAGAACCAAAAGGACTTTGGTGCTCCCGACTGGGCCACGTTCGCGCAGAACTGCAAGGCATACAGCCTGCAACATGCCGATCGTTTGCTCAAGCAGTTTGCCAAGTCGAATGGTCTGCTGACCGATGATGGCGAAAATATCGATGATCCAGACCCGGAGCAGGAGAATGTTGAGCCGGTAGGTTCAGGCCGGCGCAGAACCAGCGACATCACTGCGCAGAAGCGCTACGAACACGTCGCGACCGCGGCTATGTCGATCGCATCCCGGAATCCGGAAGGTGAGGTCGAAAAGCAGATCATTGCCGCATCGGAATACATTCCAGCGCCCGCGACGTTGTTGCAGCCGGACATCTATAGCGAGGTGCTGAGTTTCATCACGAAGATGACGACTGCGGCGCCCAGCGAGAATGACAAAGCCGATGCCAAGAGGCTGCTGGGGAAACTGCTCCTCTTCCGGCCGGTACCCGATCCAGCGAAGATCCTGGCCGATGCAACAGCGGAAGAAAGGCGCAAGCGGGACAGGCGTCTCACCAAGAAGAATGGTCGGCCGCTTGAGAGCACAGTCTTTAATCCGCCTACCAGCCAGACCGCTGAACATGTTCAGCGGTTGGAGCTGAAGCCCGACGCTCGCGCTGGATCAATCCAGGCGGTCAGCAGCTCTAGCGCTGAGCCCGGCCCAGAATCAGCTGTCACGGTGCCTGCAAGCGAGGGCACAAAAGTTGGCACATCAACCATGCCGGTTGTCGTTACCTCATTGGCTGCGGCCGCTGGATCCGTTGACTCGAGATCTACCGGAACGAACATTGCACCGCGAAGGGTGCTCAACCTTTTGCTGGCGGAGGAACTGGCCGACGAAGATTCGACAGATGTCCTGGCAGATTCGACGGAAAACACCCTTCGGCCGCCCGCAAATATGGTGTGGACGCAGTTGGTGCCGGGAAAGAAATACGAAACTCGCCACGCTCCTCTAGGTGGGCATGGAATCTACGAGCCACGCTCCACCGTGATCCTCCAATGGTTTGCGAAAGAAGATGACGCGCGGGATGCAATCGATCTGGTCACGGCAATTGCGGTAGGTGCGTAGAGATGATCGCGAGAAAGACGGCCAGCGATGATCCTAGCCTCCCGCTTTTGACCAACGTCGGCTAGGTCGGCGCGCCAATGATATCGCCATCCCGTGATGCGCACGGTAGTATGACGTGCTTCACTCCTAACCGGTCAGCAGTGAGCGAGAAATGCAACTCGACCGGAATCATTGATAGCCGGCCGCCAGAAGCGGATCACTGACGGCCCTGGACAATAGCCGAACGGCATAGTACCGGTCCCAAGGCGCATACTTTAGTTTGTCCCCAAGTAAGGTATCAGTTGGCGTGGAGCCGCAAACGCCACGTTGATGCGGTGCAGTGGAGTACTTCTCCCCGGCCGGGCCAGTTGATCACCCTACATATGGTGGGGCCCCATGTCGGGACCGCCTCACTCGCCGCCATCCTAAGTTCCCAGCCTTTCCAGGAAACCTAGCTCCCGCCCGCGATGCGGGCCACCTGTTCTTCAGAGTGTTATAGCATCCGTCTCTTTGTGCGCGCCGGATCCACGCGCGCGGTCCTGAGTAGATGGAAGCCGAAAGTCAGGGCTCGCGACAATTCAAGAAAAGTGGAGTTGAGAGTAGATTAGCAAAGATTTCGACTTTGTGATTTGCGTTTTGTGGGTATTAGGCCACCGGAGGACATACGGTGGCAAACAATACCTGCGCGATACCCGCAACTAAACTTGAGTTCGAAGAACTGGTCGAAGAAGCCTTTCTGAAGTACAGGACTAAGGGCTTCCCCCATTACTTCCTCACACCTGAAGACAAGTTCAGAAAACTCACTCAACTCAGAAACTACTCTCACTCACACCTCATCGTGGATGGAGACATCCTCCAGAAGATGCATGGCCTATCGTTGGCATGGTCATATTTCCCACATGCATGGTCTGTGCAGTGTGGCTCAATGAAGACGCCAATGCAAGTATTCGAGTCGGACATTGACTTCAAGCGGGCAATTGCAAAGCGCCTCAAGTACGGTACCGGGAACATCACCGACGCGGAAGTCCGCAAAGCGGTTCGTTCCTACTCTGGCGCGCAAGGGGCAAGCAACTTTAGGCCGACTGCTGCGGCTGCCATCTACCATACTTTCCTGCCGACAATGGGAGGTACGGTATGGGACATGTCGTCGGGTTATGGCGGGCGCTTAATCGGCGCGATCGCCTGCGACCACGTTTCCCGTTACATCGGTACGGATCCATGCACGCAGACGATGACAGGGCTTCAGGCGATGGCGCGGGAGCTGGGGCGCGATGGCCTCGAAATTGAATTGCACAAAATGGGAAGTGAAGACTTCTACCCGGACCGAAATTCTTTCGACCTCTGCTTTAGTTCGCCACCATACTTCGATACGGAGAAGTACAGTAGCGAATCGACGCAAAGCTATCTCCGGTTTCCAACCGGGGAGTCGTGGCTTAACGGATTTCTGGGTACGACACTGGATAACTGTTGGTGCGGGCTCAAGCCTAACGGGCGCCTGATCATCAATCTCTCAAACGTGAAGTCTTACCCGACCCTTGAAGAGGACTTTGTTCGAATGGCTTGCTCGCGCGGTTGGCAGCTTGAGCGCACATTGCGTTACTCGCTCTCCAGAATGATGGGGACACGGAAGCCTGATGGTGGCCGCTTCAAGTACGAGCCCGTTTTCATCTTCAAGAGGAAACCATAAATCCAGAGGCGGAAACGGGCATGGAGAGGCCGGCAACATTTATAACCCACCGGGTTCTGCAACCTGGTCCCCGAACAGAAATGAGGAGGAGAGCTTTGAAGATCGTACAGGGAATTACGCCATTAGTTGTACATAGATGCATCCAGACAGTGGGCTGCATCTTGGCTTATCAGGCTGAATCTCGGTGCGATGAAGCGGCTTCAGGCCACATGAAGGAAGTTCTTCTGATCTTCTGCCCGACAAAAGAAACCGATGAAGGCTTTGTTGAGGTATCGCCGCGGATGAAAGACCTGGCTCTTATGGGATTTCAACCGGTCGCACTTGTGCGCGCAAATCCTGCAGATTTATGTGAATTCTCGATCTATGCGCTCCCCGATTTACCGGGATCGATCGTCTACGCGATCTCGAGGGAGTCCGAGAGATTAGTGCTAGAGGCGATGTCGGCCGTAGAAATACGCGCGGGCGATTAGTAAAGACAGTATTAGCGTAAAGCAGTTCCCCTCGGGCAGGCGCCGCGGCTCAGCCGGCCTGAACGGGACAGACATTGTGGGCCGCCAAAACTATGGGAGTAAATATGAGTGAAGAACAGCAACAACCCTGCAAAGCAATCGATTACATCGACAAGATAGAAGCAAGTGTGGGCACCAACCGCGATACAAAGGGTCTGGGCACTATGAACGCAGGCCCATGCATTCTCGGGAGCGTCGGGGCGATTAACGGCTTGGACGGCAAGGAAGTGCCAGATTTCGTGCCTACGCGCCATGAACTCAAGCAGCTGGCCGGGTACTGGATCGGTGAACGTATCGACAGCGATTTTGACTGGTTTGCCTATCAGCAATCCGGCAGCAGCCAATGGCGCTGGAGCGTCTTCATCTCCCGCCGCCTGAATCGGCTGGCCGAAGTCTTAGGCGAGGAGGCGATGCAGCAGGCTGGCAAAAACGCGGTCAAAATCTATCGGAAGTGCTACCCAAGCATCAGCGACGAGGATTGGCGCGTCTTCACCACTGGCACCGACGAGGAGCAGGAGGCGTGGCGCACGAAGTTGTGGAAGGAGATGTCCCCCGAACAAGAAGGAGAGGACGACGCTAAAGAGCGTAACTAAGGCTGACAGAAGGGCCATTGTATGGCAGCTTATCGTTTTGACGTGAACTATGCTATCGCCGTCGGCTGCGCTCTCTCGCAACCTGGCTCATCCGATAGCAACTTGCAGTTGGCAACACCTAAGTAACTAACCAAGCTAGCGACTACTGAGGCTGGCAGAAAGCAACACCGCCATAGCTGCGGGTGCCTCGTGGTCGAGGGGGAAGGACTCGTATGAAGGGACGGCGCAAGAAGTGAGTATTAACAAAGTGTACTTGGGGGTACCCAAGTTCATACCTTACTCGCCCGAGTAGAGTACCAAGGGGGGAGCGCACACTCCCCCGGCTTCCTGTGCGGGAGCGATTAAACACCCTCCCGTATATGACGCTCATGCAAATCGTGTGCAGGAGCGATCCATGGAAACAAATGAACCGTCCTGCACTGTCTATGGCATTCCCAACGAGTCTGCTCCCACGGTCGGGCGGTCCATGGGAATCGTAACGTAACACAACACAAAAGGAGTAACACAAAATGGCTGACCATGTAACATCAACCGAGCCCACGGTGGGCATCGCAGTGACTCAGAGGCAACTCTCAACCATCATCGACAGCCTGTACTACGACGACCCCGAATACGGGCAGAGTGAGAAGTGTGTCGAAATTGCCGACAAGTTTGTGGCGATTTACGCCAACGTCTTCATGAAGTCCAATGACCAAGCGGCTGACCAAGTCACATCCGAGCCCACGGTGGGGATCGCAATGACTCAACAGCAACTCTTAACCATCATCGACTCGCTTTACTACACCGACGAAATCTCGCTCAACAGCGACGAAAAAAACGAAACTGCCGGCAAGCTGGCGGCGATTTATGCCGACCTATTTATGAAGCCCGGTGATAAAAGTCCATTTGCGAAGGATGTCACCATTGATGACATTCCCGACCTGTAACCGTAACACCGAGGGCCGCGGTTACCGCCCCATCAACTTGAAGGAGGAAGCTATCGGTTATGAGATTTGGCGGAATCTGGATTCAACGTGGTCAACGCTTGATTCGGTCGCAAGAACGGAGTCAAGCCGATGACGAATTCGCAGCGGATTTCGAACGCTTATACAAGCTGGGACACCGCGTTCTTCTGGTACCAGGAAAAAACTACGGTAAAGATGAATTGTTCGTTTTCGAAACTGCCGCTGATGCTCTGGATGTCTACGATGGTGACTTAAGTGACTTCGAGTGCTTCCTCGGAAATGAGTGTGTACCTTGCGGCTTTGAAGACATTTCACTTTATAGAGATGGGTGCCGGGTCGCGTCGAAGTCGTGCGCACCATCAACGACAATCGAGGTCAGTCATGAACCTACAGACATGAAGGTGCATCGCACCGGACGGAGAATCGTGCAGCAAGATATCAGCGAGGAGTGACGGAAGTAAGTGTCATCTCCCCCAGTGGGCAACCGCGGCTGGGCTGAGTATCAGGGCAAGTTGATCAAAATCACATCTAACCAAGAAGAGGGAATAAATATGGCGTCAATGACCAGGTATGGTAGTCGAGCTAACGCCCCCTGTGGATAAGGTAGGAACCAAATGAAAGGTAAGTCCGGATTCGCAGAGATAAGCGGGAGGTAATTATGGACGAAAAGATGGCGACGATCGGATACGTTGCGGGACTTGAAGCTGATCATCATCAGGGTTCGAACTTTGATGCTCTCCAGAAGTATGTACTGTTGTTTTGCCCGACTGGTGAATCAGACCAAGGTAGCCGCGCCGAAGGGCCCAAAGGGGCAGAGGACAAGCACCTCTCGCTCTCCCAAAGCTACAGACCAACGATTCTCTAACCTGTTCGAATTGAGGAAACATCGATGTCTTACGTACTTGATTGCATGAAGTGCCCGCAGTGTGGCTATGAGGGGGCCGACACGGAGTTTAACTGTCGGACGAACGAAGAAAGTGTAGAGTGCAGGAAATGCGGCTATTGCGAATCCTACGACGCAAAATGGGAGGGTGAGAAACTGGTTGACTACACTCACAAGATCACACAAGGTGCCGGCGCATTGTTCTATCGCCGTAAGGGCGCGATCGGGTACAGGGCGAATTTTCTCGCAACCCAGCAAGAAGTCACCGACGCTGAAATATGGCTCCGCGAAAAACTCGCATGTGGGGAGGTGTGCCATAGTAGTGCTTATCTGTCGAGGTGGAACGGTGAGGCGAACACGGTTGAATTCTTAGTCGGGAGGTTCTTCGAGCCAGGTACTTACGATCCTGACGACGAAATACCGGAACAGAGGGGACCCGCTGATCTCCGACCCTTCCAGCTGGTGAGGAAAAGGCATCAGCTAAAGCTGCGCTACAGCTGTCGCCACGTTCTCGACGGCTGGATCGTTTTGCTCGAAGGCCAACCGGAACCTCGGTCGGAAACTGTGTTTGACACGCACCTCCCTTGTCTTGGTTGCATTCCACAATTCATGAAGACGGGCGAGCTTGGTGTGACTCAAGAGCTACCCCGCCGAGGCTTGTGGGAAAATCGCGAGCTCGACGGGAAGAGCACCTATGTTACGCCGGCGTTCAACCACCCGGAAAGCTTGGAAGAATCGGCATCGCTATTTTACGCCGCATTCCCGGAGCGGAAGCGAATGCACCCGCAGAGTATTGGGTATCAGTTGCAGCTCGAGGGCTGGTCTGATGAAGATATCGCCGAAAAGAAGTGGCTCTGCGATTGTGCCGGTTGTCGGGCAAAGCCCATATCGTTGGACTGCAAGAAGTATCCCGGCTAGAACTGTTTGGTAAGCGGACATTAACCCAACTGTGACCGACGGCTCCGAGAATGTCTTGGCCGACGATCTATCAGTGCCGCGAGCCATGAGAGGAAGGTCAGGAACACTCATGGTTTTCCCGTTGATACGGACCTGGAGCTCGCCGACTGAATTGGCGAGAGGCATTGGGTCCCTGGTAGATCATGGAGATCGCACGATACCGGCACCAGGGCGGCCCGTTCTTTTCGAAGCGCTGCCCCGACCAGTGCACGAATGTCGCGTTATTCGCCTTGCTTCAAATGCGCTGCATCGTCCTCCGCCCACGGATCGAACATCATCCCACCGTCCGCATTTTCCGGCGCATACTGGTCAAAACGGCCGGCCGCCTCGTCCTCCTCGTACCACGGGTAGTACGAACAAGGAATCACTCCAAATTCATCGTCGTAGGCATCCTCCATTTCCTCCTCGAGCGCAGCTTCCGAATCAACAGGCATTTCGTCATAGGTCTTCTCAAAGCATTCATTGAAGTGCCTGTGCATCTGCTCGCGCGTATCAAACCGATACGGGCAATCCGGGGTAATACACTTGAACTTGCCGATGGTCGTGAGAGTACGAATCGGAATATCCGCGTCGAGCTCACGGTCGCGCTGGATCTCCTCCCCGTGCTGTCGCTCCTCCTCTGCCATTTCTTCAGCGACCGCCTCTTGCATTTCCTGGACTTCAAGGGAGTCAGCATTGTCCAAGTACCACGAGGGGTAACGCTCTCCCAGCTTCTGCCGCAGCGTCACCCCTTTCCGACGCATCACGTACACCAGCTTCATCACCGATTCGGCGTTTTCGAAGAGCCGGCGTGGCGTGCAGCACACGAACCGATACTTCGTTGTTTGTGCGGCGTCGATGGCGTCTTCAATATCCTTGAACCGCCAGCCGCGGCTCAGGGCATCGATGAAATCGGCGGTGTAAATCACTTCCCACTGCGTGAAGGCGTATGCCTTTTCGCCCCTTGCTTTCCGTTCTTCGAGGTAGCCTGCGAACTGGTACGCCAAGGAATACGCACGGAGGTAAGTATCCCAAGCCGCCCGCTTTGTCTCCTCGACCAGCGCCTTGGCAACTTGGTACGGCGTGGTGGGGCGGGGGGCGGCGGCACTGGGGGGTGGGGCTAAAGCCTCTTTGGACGGGGGAGGGGGCGCGGGTTCTCGCGTGGCCAAAGCGGCGAGCATCTCCTGTTTGGACTGGGCAGCGTTAGCTGCGGATTCGAGCGGGGAGACAGACTTGGAGCTGGATCCAGATTCAGGCTCTAAACGGGAAGAGAAATCTTCAGAAGTACTCTGAACGGAACACAGCGGGGGTTTGGGGGCGGAGCCCCCATCGTTCTTCCCCGTAAGGGCCTTCGTAGAAACTGCTCTTTCAAGCCCTTTGTCAGAGGAGCGAAGCTCCGTCCTGCAAATGCTATCGAGTGCATTTACTTCGTTTTCTTCTACTTCACTGGTTATACCTACTACACCGCCAACCTGTCGGGTGGCTGGCGACAGGGTGTCGTGTGGCCATGCGCCATTCTGGCGGGTGCCTTCTTCATCATCCGCCTCCGTGTCGTCTGGCAGCGTTTCGGATACCAGCTTCGGTTCTTCGGAATTCCGTTTGCGCGAGTTGAAAAGCGCCTCGTTCGGGCGGTAATGATTGAATTCCTTCCCGCCTTGCCGATAGGTGCGGACGGTGAATACCCCGTCCTTCTTAAACTGGGCAACTGCCCGCTGCACTTGCCTTAGCGAGAACCCGGTCGTCTGGGCGATGTACTCCTCGCTGGCGGTGCACCACCCAGCATGCTGCTTGCCGTCCCCGCGGACGAGGCTGCAAACGCGGTACATGATGTTCTTGTAGCTGCCCTGCCCGTCGTACAGGGTGGACTCCGTTGCTGCTTTGAGATGTGGCCAAGCCATATTAGAGCCTCCCTTCCGCCAACGTCTCTGTCTTCGGGCGTGGCCCAGCCGGACGGCTGATGTTGTTGGCTTGTGCAATCTTCAGCACAGTTGCTTCGCTCACGCCGGCGTGTTCCGCCACCAACCGGTACGGCCACTCGGGGTGAGCCTTGATTTCACGCATTACTGCTGCTTCGAAGTCCTGCCGGATGGCCTGAAATGCCGCCAGCAACTTCGACTTCTTGGGATTTTGGTTCATACAAAGACTCCTTGAGGTAATTGCCAGTTAACGACTGGCATCTACTTAAGGGGCCCCGTATTCAGTTTTCTATGGATTCGCCGGCGAGAATCTGCGAGTGACAGAATCGGAATTCCAGAAACTCTGCGAACACTGAGGCCTCGTGCCAGGCAAGTCTTGGCTCGTACGAGCAGTGAGCACATGTGCGAGCTCATGATCAGGAGGGCGTTTGGTGTCAGCTCTGGCCAGTTCGCTAGCCGCATTTGGGACGGCGATCGCACCAGGTGCGGCGAACTCGCCATGGAAACCGGTCGCAGTTTCTTTCTCCTGGATGTAGGCGAATGCGGCGGTACGGATCCGTCGAAGCCGGTGGCCGTTCGATCGCGGCCGGTGCTGAGGTCAAGAATTGGGGAAGAAAACGGCAAAATTGACCCCGCCGGTTTGCCGATATGACCTGGACTCCCGGCGACCGGAAGAACCGCCAAACGGTTCTGAGGCAGTTATCAGGGTTCGGGGTCACCGGGCAAGGCTGACGGGTGCTGGCACGGTGCATAGCTTGGAAAATGACCTCTCGCACCAGGGCCTGTTCACACCACGGCCCCGACTGTACAACCAGATCTTCCTGATCGGCTATGGCTCTCAAAGATACAATTCGGGGATATCAGTAATAAGAAGGGAGGGCCGCCCTAGTGAAGGCATTGGTCAAGAGCAAGGCGGAACTGGGCCTCTGGCTGGAAGACATCCCTGAACCGAAGATTCGGCATCAACGACGTACTGATTCGTGTGCGCTACACGGGAATCTGCGGAACAGATGTTCATATCTATGAATGGGATGAATGGGCGCAAAAAACCATCAAGGTACCGATGGCCATCGGACACGAGTTTGTCGGTGAGATTGTCGCGGTAGGGTCGAACGTCAACGATTTCTTCCCTGGCGACATTGTTAGCGGGGAGGGTCATGTTGTCTGCGGCCGCTGCCGAAACTGTCTGGCCGGAAGGCGGCACCTTTGTGCCGCAACCGAGGGCGTCGGCGTCAACCGACCGGGAGCTTTTGCCGAACTGATTTCACTTCCGATGACCAATATCTGGCGGCACAATCCCGGCGTTAACCAGGAAGTGGCCGCCATCTTCGATCCCTTCGGCAACGCTGTGCACACAGCTCTTTCGTTTCCAGTCCTCGGAGAAGACGTGCTAATTACCGGCGCAGGCCCTATCGGCATCATGGCCATCCCGGTTTTGCAGCGAGCGGGTGCAAGGCATGTGGTGATCACGGATTTGAATCCCTTTCGGCTTGATCTGGCTCGGAAGATGGGAGCGACATTGGCGGTGAACCCAAACGACACTCCACTTATCGACGTTCAGCGACAGCTCAAAATGGCGGAAGGCTTTGATGTCGGATTGGAGATGTCAGGGAGTCCACAGGCTTTGAGCAGCATGTTTGCGAACATGAGCCATGGCGGGAAGATTGCCGTTCTCGGTATTCCGGCCAAGAATGCTCCCATGGACTGGCGGCCGGTGATCTTTAACATGCTGACGATCAAGGGTATCTACGGCCGCGAAATGTACGAGACCTGGTACAAGATGTCGGTGATGCTGGAATCTGGCATGGACATCTCCCCGGTGATAACCCATCGCTTTGCGTACAAAGACTTCCGGCAGGGCTTTGAGGCGATGATGTCCGGTCAGACTGGGAAGGTTGTTCTGAACTGGACAATCTTGAATTAGCGATTTCTCGAAGCCCGTTGCACGGCAGGGTACCTAACTCGATCACACAGGTGGCGCATGTTTAAGGATGATCTTGACCAGGCGCGAACGATGGCATCGTGACTCATCGCCACAGAAGCAACCGATACTGATGCGGGTACCTGGCGCTGCGCTGGACGGACATCGACTGGGAAAAGAAAACCGTCACGGTCGTGCGAACCCTCGTGAAGGGAAGGGGCTGGAGCTTCTCCGCGACCAAGCGGCCGTCCAGTCGACGCCAGGTCAAACTTGAAGCCTGGGTCGCGAGTCGGCTGCGGCAACTGGTTGCGCTCGATACGGTGAGCCCAGATTCAGACGCCTTCGACCAGATCTTCAAGTCGCGATGCGGTCGGCCGATTAACAGTGATTATCTTGCGTGCGAGTTTAAGCGACTGCTTCGTGAGGCCGGCCTGCAAGCCGATGCGTCTCTATGATCTCCGGCACACGGCAGCGACCCTGGCACTCACAGCCGGTGTGCCGGTGAAAGTTGTCTCGGAACAGCTCGGTCATGCATCGAGTGCATTCACCCTTGATGTCTATGCGCATGTCCTGCCTCAAATGCAGGCCGATGCGGCAAAGCGCGTCGCGGCTTTGCTGGGCATGGACGGTGGGGAGCGAGAGGAGATTCGAGCCGGAGCGCGAAAGCCGCCACAGTCAGAGCGTCCCGGTGCAACTGTTCTCGGGCGCCCCACAAATCCTCGATGCAGGAAACCGGTTGATGCGACATAATCTGAACCGTCAATCCCATAAGCAGAATTTGATTCTGAACCAGCCCTTGAAAAGGAGAAACCATGATCGAACCCATCATTGAATGCCCTCATTGCCACAAAGAGATCAAGCTAACCGAATCGCTTGCCGCTCCTCTGGTCGAAGCCACGCGCCTGGAGTTCGAGGCGAAGCTCGCTCGAAAAAGACGACGAAATTGCCCGTCGCGAAACCGAACTTCGCTCCGGGGAGCAGTCAGTGGCCACGGCCAGGCAACAAATCGACGCTCAGATCGAGGAAGGCATTCGCCGTGAAAGGCAGACAATCGTAACCGAGGAGGCGAATAATGCTCGCCGACTTGTCTCGGATGAACTCGAGGGCAAGGCCAGGGAACTCGCGGATCTTGAGGTCGTCATGATGGCCAAGGACGCGAAACTTCTGATTGGCCCAGAACGCGCAAGCCGAATTGATTCGCAAGCAGCGGGAGCTTGACGACCAACAACGCGAATTCGAGCTGACCGTCGAAACCCGCGTTCAGGAGTCGCTCGGCGCCGTTCGTTTGAAAGCCAGGCACGATGCGGAAGAAGAACTGAAGCTGAAGATTTCTGAGCGCGAGGAAACCATCGCCAGCATGCAGCGCCAGATCGAAGTTCTGAAACAGAAAGCCGAACAGGGCTCGCAGCAATTGCAGGGTGAGGTGCAGGAGATGGAGCTTGAGTCGCTTCTCGCCGCGAAGTTTCCTACAGATCTCGTCGAACCCGTGCCCAAAGGAGAGTTCGGCGGGGACATCCTCCACAAAGTGCTCTCGCCGTCAGGCCAGCAGTGCGGGACGTTGCTCTGGGAATCGAAACGGACGAAGAATTGGAGTGACGGCTGGCTCGCGAAATTGCGCGATGACCAGCGGGCAGCGAGAGCCGATCTTGCAATTCTGGTCTCTCGTACCCTCCCCAAAGAAGTACTAGGATTCGATTTCATCGATGGCGTCTGGGTCGTCGAACCGCGCTGCGCCGTTCCGGTGGCTATCGCACTGCGGCAATCGTTAATCGAGATTGCCACGGTGCGGCAGACAAATTTAGGGCAGAGCACCAAGATGGGGATGGTCTACGAATACCTGACTGGCCCGCGCTTCCGCGCCCACGTCGAGTCAATCGTCGAGAAGTTTACGGAAATGGAGCAAGACCTCGCCAAGGAACGGAAAATCATGATGCGCCTCTGGGCGAAACGCGAGGAGCAGATTCGCGGAGTGATCGATTCGACGGCCGGCATGTACGGCGATTTGCAGGGTATCGCCGGTAAAAGTCTCAATGAAATCGAGGGGCTCGAAATCGCGATGCTTCCGGCAGGAGAAGATGGAACGAGCGCTTGATGGCTTTTCATTTGCGGGATGGATCGCCGCGCCTCATCGGGGTGCCACGTTGTGAAATGTTGGGCCGCCTGAAACCGGAATATTATTCCCTGGAAATCCCGTAGCAGCTTATCGCGTAATTTTCGTGCTAAGCGCGCATGCGAGCCTATGGCCGCCTGGTCATGTGGCTCTCTGCCACCAGCAGCCAGTAGTAGCGGGCATGTTTCACCAACCGCCCGCCGGTCTTCACCAACCTGATCTGCTAAGCACAACTATGCGCGGCAAGATTTCCTCGCCTGCGCACATACTCTCATGGCTCTGCGTGCATCCTTATATCAACGTTTCGGCTTCTTCCTGTTTGCATTATCTACCCCGAGACAGCTTCTGGGCCCTCGGCCGTAGGCCTCGGCAAAGACTTTGTAGAATTGGGCATAGCTGCCGAAGCCCGAAGCGAACACCGCCTCCGTTATGGTTTTTTGATCTGGCTGCTGATACTCTTCAAAAAAACGGGAAAGGCGGAGCGAATTTCGAAATCGGCTCAATGACACACCAATCTGCTGGTGAAATTTCCGGCTCAAATATGATCTGCTTGCTCCGCAACTCCTTGCCAGCTCATCGAGGCTCTCCTCGCCAACTCCTTCACCTAAAATCTTAAGGGCACGACGGATGATGGGATGTAACACAACCGGATCGCGAGTCGCTTTCCCGACAATCTGACTTTGCCAACAAAGCAACAACAGATAATGAAGTCCAGCGTTCAGGGCGTCTGGGTCGTTATGAGTGAAACAGAAGTCCGAGGTTTGCCCGAATCCCGCTTCCCGATTCAATAGATCCGCATCCAAAGAGCCTTGCATCAGCGAATCCATTGTCTTCTGAATCAGGTCGAAGGAATCCGGCCTGAGAAGTGTGCTTAATACTCCACCTTCATCGTTGGTCTCCCGCTTGAGACCCTCATATGCAGTTGTGCGGCAAGATCTGGCAATCAATGAGGGTTTGAAAACGGCAACATAGAATTGCGCGTTGATCGATCGGTCTACCATTTGATGCTCCTGCCGAGGAAAGAGCCAGAGCAGCGTTCTCGGGGAAAAAGTGAATCGTAAACCGTCCACCACATAAGTGATCGTTCCTTGCACGACCAGGTTCATCTCTAACTCGTTATGATGATGGCTCTGGAGCGACTGAAGGTTGCGCGCCGCGTCCGCTAAATACAATAGGCCGTCGTAGACTTTGGCGAGCTTGAGATCTACCAACATTTGGACAATATACGATAACTATCGTTGAACTGTCGACGAAATTCGATATTTGGAGACGAGGGAAATCGGCCGGCTGCCCCACATGTGGGCAATATTCGAATACTCTTGGACATTTGGAGAGATGACAACCTCGTGTGCGGCCATTAGATTATGGGTGATTGATTCATCCTCTTTTGGAACAGCCGATGCGCCCCCGGGTTTTCGTGCCAATCGAGAGCCTTCGGAGTTTGAGGGCGGCACCAGGCGGCGGATTCTGGCTTGGGAGCATAATCGTGCGCCCGTAACTGGATCACGCTGAATGGTACTGCTTGCCGGAAGGTCGTCCCGTGGAAACGGCTGGCTCATGGAAGTTCTCTTAGGAAAGCGCAGGCAACAGATCGTGCAAACGAAGAAGGTTATATCTCATCTGCGGTGGCTGTGGTGGAAATTGGTGTAAAGGAAGAGCGCGAGGGTCTACGATGAAGCCTTTTGAAGAGAAGTTTTCGTTGGTTTTTTCCTACAGCCTCGTCACCGCGGTGGCTCTGTTTCGCATCGAGTCCACCGGCCCATTTAACGTGGTACCTATCTTTTCGTGCTTGCTGTTCTTTGCAGCATCGCGTCAGGCCAGAGAGTATGTTCTGCCGGTGTCTCTTCTTGTGGGCGTTGATGTTTTCATTACTACACACCGCTATGGGTTTCCTCTCACAGCTGATGCGACGGTGACTTGGGCGTGGTATCTGCTGGTGATGCTGCTGGGTTACGGTTTGTTGCGGACTTCCCGCTCGTGGCCGCGGGTTGCCGTCTGTTCTCTGCTGGCGTCGGTATCGTTCTTTCTGGCGAGCAACTTCGCGGTCTGGGCAGTATGGCAGATGTATCCCAGAACACTGGCGGGCTTGGGAGCGTGCTACGTGGCGGCTCTTCCGTTCTTCCGCAACAGCGTGACCTCCGAGCTTTGCTTCAGCCTGCTGCTGTTTGGCCTAACGAGCCGTTTCCGGTCGCTTGCGGTGATGAAGATCGACCGTCAGGCTTCCTGTTAAGGAATTCAACTTTGTGGGTGTGAATCATGGCTCAGTGTAAGGAACTTTACGACGCAATCCTCGATGGCGATGCAAAAAAGGCGCACGCCGCAACGCAGGACGCTATCGCCGCAGGCATCGAGCCGATGAACGTGATTGCCGAGTCCATGGTTCCGGCAATGGACGAAGTAGGCCGGTTGTTCGAGACGGAAGAGTATTTCGTCCCCGAGCTTCTGCTTGCAGGTCGTGCGATGAAGAGCGCGATGGAACTCCTTCGTCCGCTGATGGTAGCTTCCGGCGAAAAGCTGTCGGCCAAAGTGGTGATTGGCACAGTGAAGGGCGACCTGCACGATATCGGCAAGAACATCGTGGCCTCGATGCTCGAGGGAAGTGGATTTGAAGTGATTGATCTCGGGACCGATGTGGCACCAGAAAGATTTGTGGCTGCGGTAAACGAGCTAGAACCCCAGGTTGTCTGCATGTCGGCGCTGTTAACGGTGACCATGCCGGCGATGAAGACAACCATCGATGCACTGCAGGCTTCAGGTGTGCGGACCCGCGTGAAGGTGCTGATCGGCGGTGCTCCGGTCACGATGCAGTATGCCAAAGAGATTGGTGCGGACGGATACAGCGAAAACGCAGGCGGCGCAGTCGGCCTGGTAAGAAGTCTTCTCGCGGAAACGAAATGATCAAAACTGAGCCGGCAATTCGGAAGTATTCAGAGCTTGCAATTCCGAGCGCAGATCTGTTGTTGTACGGGGTCTGCCCGCATCCTCTTAAGTGCGGACTAGGGTTGACCATCGGTGGCGGGGCTGTCTTTCCCGAAGTCAACTTTACCCTGCCGCCCATGAACATGACGGACGCGACCTGGCCGGAAGTGGTGGCGCACTACGAGCAGATCGCGGAGCAGATTCTGCGCCGTGCGGCCTCGCTGGCGGTTCCCGGAATCGTATTAGAATTCGAGCTTTTGCCGCCCATGACGGAGCGGCCGGAGTGGGGCGCCGAACTTACAGCGCTGTTGAAGCGGCAACTGAGAACTTACTACGAGAAGCGTCATTTGGCTGCCGCTCTGCGCGTCACGCCTACCGACATTCGCGATCAGCGAAAGCCGCCGTTGATGAGGGCTGGCCAACCGTGGGAGCGACTCAAGCGCTCGCTGGAGTTGTGCGCGGAGGCCGGCGCCGACATTCTTTCCATCGAATCGATCGGCGGCAAGGAAGTGCACGACCAGGCGCTGATGTTCGGGGATTTCCGTGGCATCGTCTTTGCCTTGGGCGTGCTCGCCCCGCGGGACATGTCCTGGTTATGGGGCGAGATCGGCGATATTTGCGGACGGCACCCGGGCGTGGTTTCCGGTGGCGATTCGGCCTGCGGCTTCGCCAACACGGCCATGCAGCTCGCCCATCAGAAGATGCTTCCCGAAGTGCTGGCGGCGGTGGTCAGAGCCATGAGCGCGGTGCGCAGCCTAGCTGCATTCGAGCAGGGTGCCGTAGGACCGTCGAAGGATTGTGCCTATGAGGGTCCGGTGTTGAAGGCGATTACCGGCTACCCGATCTCGATGGAAGGCAAGTCGGCCAGTTGTGCACACTTCAGTCCTGTGGGCAATATCGCCGCGGCGATGTGCGACCTGTGGAGCAACGAGTCGGTGCAGAATGTGCGCCTGCTCTCCGGGAACGCACCGGAGGTGTTCACCGAGCTACTGGCCTACGACTGCAGGTTGATGAATACGGCGGCAGCCAGCGAAGGCGGCGGATTGCAGATGAGGAACTGGATGACCGCATCAGATGAGTGGCTGAGCCCGCAGGCGGCTGTGCTTTCGCCGAAGGCCACGATCAAAATCGCAACCGCGATTGTAGGTGCGGAGACACCGTACCATCAGACCATCGCCGCTGGCCGCGCAGCAGTGGAAACTCTGAAAGACGGCATCGGCCAGGAAAAGCTGCATCTCTCGCGCAAGGAGCAGCAGTGGCTGACGCGCATCGACGAAGCGCTGGACGGGCTTCCACAAGATGAAGCGGCGCTGATGCGCGATCTGGAGGCGCAGTACGGAGGCCTCTACGATAAGGCGAGCTACGGACTTTAATTAAACGGGGCCGTTGTGCGCAGCGTGGTCTTGTGCGGAGCGGCGATTTTCAGGTGGAGTCATGAGGCTTAGACTAATCCACTGCCAGGTTCTCACGCGGGAGATTAGCCGCGTTGCCTCCCGGTCGCCCCACTCGGTGGATGTGGAGACGCTGACGATGGGCCTGCACGATCTGGGTGCGTCGATGCGTCCGCATCTGCAGGAGCGGATCGATTCGGCGGACAAGGCCGGATACGATGCGATTCTTCTCGGATATGCGCTCTGCGGCAGAGGAACTGAAGGCTTGCGCGCCGGAAAAACGCAGCTCGTTCTTCCCCGTGCACATGATTGCATTGGCCTGTTGATGGGCAGCCGCCAGCAGTATCAGGCATATTTCGAAGCCCATCCCGGTGTCTATTTCCGTTCTCCCGGCTGGATTGAGAATCAGACTCCGGATCAAACTCTCCAGCCAGCCTATTCCTCCGCAAAGGACAAGATCGGAGAACGGCGCAGCCGCGAGGAGCTCATCGCCCAATATGGCGAGGAGAACGGAAACTATCTCTTCGAGCAATTCCGTGCGTTTCGCCACCACTACTCCGGGCTGACCTACATCTCGACCGGAGTCGAATCCGACGATGCCTGCCGCGGCCGCGCCCGCGCCGAAGCGGAAATGGAAGGATGGACCTTCGAGGAGGTCAAAGGTTCTCTCACAATGCTCGAGCGCCTGGTCAACGGAGAGTGGGATGCGGCCGACTTTCTGGTTGTGCCTCCGGGCGCGACGGTGCGGGGCACGCTGGGAGAATCCATCGTGGAAGCCATATGAGCGTCGAGCGTGTGCGGATTCAACTAGAGCCTTTGTCGGTCGGAGTGGACATGCCTCGCGGCGCCTCATTGGCTTTGAGCCTTGCGCAATACGGCCTCGAATTCCCCTGCGGAGGAGCAGCGCAATGCGGCGGTTGCCGCGTGCGCGTGCTCGCGGGATCGCTCCCGGTTACCAATGCGGACCTGTCGGTCTTCTCAGCGCAAGAGCTTGCTGATGGATGGCGGCTCGCCTGCCAGGCGCGGGCGGAGATGCCGCTGGTTCTCGAGTGCGGCCAATGGCATATGGATGTGCTGACGGACAACTCCGGTTTGTCTGGGGCGGGGAAGTCCGGCCTGGGGATTGCCATCGATCTGGGTACGACGACCATCGCCGCACAGATGATCGACATGGCCACGGGCAGCGTTCTCGCGATCGAGACCGATCTCAATCCGCAGGCATCGTTCGGCGCGGACGTGATGCAGCGAATCCAGGCAGCGTTGTCCGGAGCCGATCTGACCACCCCGGTGCGTTTTGCACTTCGGCAGATGATTACGAAGCTTGCTGCAGGCCGCGAACAGGAGATTACCGAGGTAGTGTTGGTCGGCAACACGGTGATGCATCATCTGTTTTCCGGGCTCGATGTCGAGCCGCTTTCGCATGTGCCGTTCCAGTCCCCTCATCAGAGTGCGCAGCATTTTCAGCCGGAGGATCTGGGCTGGGCGCTGCCCGAGGACTGCCGCATTCGCTTTGAGCGCTGCCTGGGCGGTTTTGTGGGATCGGATATTCTGGCTGGGATTGTTGCCGTCGGCATGTCCCGCGCCGAGGATCTGATGGCGCTGGTCGACCTGGGCACCAACGGTGAAATCGCCATCGGGAATCGTCACGGAATTATCTGCGCCTCGACGGCTGCGGGACCGGCATTTGAAGCCGGCTCCATCCGCATGGGAATGCGGGCCGCCACGGGCGCCATCTCACACGTGTCGCTCGCGCATGGGGAGATGCATGCGTCGGTCATCGGAGACGTGGAGCCCAGAGGGATTTGCGGCAGCGGCCTCGTGGGCGCTGTCGCGGTCGGGCTGGAGACTGGAGAAATTCTACCGTCAGGACGCATTGCTAATCGAAGCAAATCTTTTCCCGGTAAAGGATCCGGTCGTTCTCTTCCAGGCCGATATCCGCGAACTGCAGTTGGCCAAGGGAGCCATCGCTTCCGGCTTCCGAGTATTGCTGCGAAACCTGCGGACGGATGCCGGCAATCTACGCGCCATTTATCTCGCCGGTGCATTTGGCAACTACGTCCAGATCGAGAGCGCCATCGGCATCGGTTTGATCGAAGCGCCCAGGACAATCGTTCAAGCGGCCGGCAACACGGCCCTGAAAGGCGCGAAGATGCTGCTCCTTTCCACCGGCGAGCCCGCTCTGCCAAAAATCGAGCACGTCAGCCTTGCCGCCGACCCAGCCTTTCAGAACGAATACGCCGATTGCATGACCTTTCCTGAAGTAGGGAGCGTGGTTTGAAGCCAGAGGGAAGCAGCAGCTCGACAAGAGCGAAAAGCTCGGCCCGTGGATGCGGAAAGCAAGAAAACAAAGGATTGATACCAAGGGAGTGAACGATATGACGACTTTAGTAAATATGACGGCGAGCCGTGAGCGGCTCATTACCACGCTCAGCCACGAGCAACCGGACCGTATTCCGATTGACTTCGGCGGAACTCCTACCACGGGCGTGCATGTGAGCTGCGTGGCCGCGCTGCGCGATCATTATGGACTTGAAAAGCGGCCGGTGCGCGTTCATGAGCCGTTCCAAATGTTGGGGACGCTGGACGAAGATCTGATGGACGCGATGGGGCTCGATGTGGTCGGCGCCTTTGCTCGGAACACCATGTTCGGATTTCCGGCGGACGGATGGAAGACGTGGCAGTTTAACGGCTTAGAAGTTCTGGTTCCCAAGGATTTCAACACGACGGTAGACGTGGAAGGCAACACGTTGATCTACCCCGAAGGCGATATGACTGTCCCGCCAAGCGGGCGCATGCCGAGTGGCGGCTATTTCTTCGATTGCATTGTCCGCCAGGATCCAATCGACGAAGAGAAGCTGAATCCCGAAGATAATCTGGAGGAGTTCGGCCCTATCTCGCAAGTCGATCTCGACCATATCGCCCGAACCACGCAGGCAGCCGCAGCCACAGGGCGCGGTGTGATTGGTACCTTTGGGGGGACCGCCTTGGGCGATATCGCGCTTGTTCCAGGGCCATTCCTCAAGCATCCTAAAGGAATACGCGACGTAACCGAGTGGTATGTATCCACCAGCAGCCGTCAGGATTACGTTCATAGGGTATTCGAACGCCAATGCGAGATTGCCCTTCAAAATCTTGAGAAAATCTACGCCGCGATTGGCGACAGCGTTCAGGCAGTGTTTATTTGCGGTACAGATTTCGGGACACAGACTTCTGCATTTTGTTCCGTGAAGACCTTCAATAACCTGTACCTTCCCTATTACAAGCAAATCAACGATTGGATTCATTCGCACACACAATGGAAAACCTTCAAGCATTCCTGCGGTGCGGTCTCTAAGTTTCTGCCGTCTTTCATCGAGGCCGGGATCGACATCCTCAATCCTGTGCAGTGCTCGGCAGCCGGAATGGACCCCGAGCAACTGAAGGCAAACTTTGGGGATCGCCTGGTCTTTTGGGGCGGAGGGGTCGATACGCAAAAGGTACTTCCCTTTGGAACGCCCGCCGAAGTCCGGAAACAGGTCTTACGTAGATGCGAGATCTTCGCGCCAGGCGGTGGATTCGTTTTCAACACTATTCATAACGTCCAGGCGGCTACTCCCGTTGAGAACATTGTCGCCATGCTCGATGCCGTGCACGAATTCAATGGGGGAAAATGAGGCAGATCGGCCTTCAAGAACAGACAGCAGGGCGACTGCCGGACGACCAAAAATGTATTTGTTGAAAATACGAGAACTCACAATCGAACGGTTTGTTTGCCAATCCGTGCATGGACCGACAGAGTGGTTAACGTGTGTCTGCGAATCGGAACAACAGCGTCCATACGAATGAACACTCCATTGGACCCGTTACTCGATCACAGCCGGACAATTTATGACAACTTTTGGTCACCTGCCGAAATGACAGCTTTGTAGTCGGCCTGTAATGTAAGGCAAAGTCGATCCAGACCTATGGGAATCCCCCCCACCTCGCGAACCTTCGGATTTCTCCATGACGGAGAGTCGGTCGAGGCGTGGACGCTATGTGGGCAGGGTGGCTTGGTCCTCGAAATCATCACATACGGCGCCACTGTCACACGGTTACTCGCTCCCGACCGGGATGGACGCCCGGTCGATGTGGTCCTGGGCTTCAACAATCTGGACTCATACCTGGCAAATCGCGCATACATTGGCGCGGTCGTAGGGCGGGTAGCGGGACGCATTCCGGATGCCCGCTTTAATCTTGAAGGGAAAACATACGAGCTTGCCCGGAACGATCCTCCAAACCATCTCCACGGCGGAATCGAAGGATTCGACAAGAAAATCTGGACAGCTTCGCCAATGGAGAACCCTGGTGGAGCACCCTCCTTGCGCCTGACTTACCGCAGCCGCGATGGCGAAGAGGGTTACCCAGGAACCGTGGATGCAGCTGTTGAATACACTGTCACCCGAGAGAATGTTTTCCTGGTTGAAACCGAAGCTGCTACTGATCGACCTACGCCGTTCAGCCTGACCATGCACCATTACTTCAACCTTGGTGGAGAAGGTACCGGTTCCATCGCCGATCATGAACTCCAGATCCACTCTGACGAGTTTGTTTTCACTGACAAGCGCATGACCCTGCTCGGACGCATTGGATCAGTGACCGGGCGAAGCAACGACTTCCGCCAGCTTCGCAATCTCGGTGACGCGATCCCATCCTTGTTTCAAAACCACGGTGACCTGTATCCCGTGCGCGGAACGGGACCGGAAGGTACTCGATCCAAGCCCGCGTCCGCCGCTCGCTTGGTCCATCCCTCCAGTGGACGCGTTCTCGAAGTAACCACCACTGAAACGTACATGCAGCTTTATACCGGCGCCGGTCTCGATGGGTCTTTTACGGGAAAGTCCGGCGGCCGCTATCCGCGGCACGCCGGCGTCTGCCTGGAGTGCGAGGGTTATCCCGACGGCGCGAATGCTTCGAGCCTGGGAGACATCGTTCTTCGTCCGGGACATCCGCAACGACATACAACCGCATACGCTTTTTCGACGGAGCCATAAATGGCGCTTCTGCAAACGGATCGATGCACAGCGCGGGCATAATCTTCAGGGGTATTCGATTATGGGTCACAACGCTACGGTTTTCCCCAAACCGCAGATCTACCAGGACTACAGCCTCACTGGCATGAACGCCGCGCTCGCCGTCGAGAAAGGGCTTGCCGAGGCAGACTGGTATCAATGCGCCGTTCCGCGCGGAACCATGCGCAAGCTCCTGGAGCGCCGCAATGGTCCAGCAATCCGTGACACCTTACTGTGGTTTGCGCTGATCTTCGGCTCCGGTTATTTCACCTATCTCCTCTGGGGCAGTTGGTGGGTGATTGCTCCCTATATGGTGTACAGCGTTCTCTACGCGTCGACCTCCGATTCCCGGTGGCACGAGACCGGTCACGGCACCGCGTTCAAGACCGACTGGATGAACAATGTCCTTTATGAGATAGCGTCGTTTATGGTGATGCGCGAATCCACTGTTTGGCGCTGGAGTCACAATCGCCATCACAGCGACACGATCATCGTTGGCCGCGATCCGGAAATCGCCGTACCTCGGCCGCCCAACATACGAGCCATCATCCTGTCTTTTTTCAATCTCGGCGGGTATCCGAAGTATTTCAAGCACATCCTGCTGCACTCACTCGGAAGGGTGGACGCCGCCGAGAGAACTTTCATCCCCGTGATGGAATATCCCGCGGTCTATCGCAGGGCGCGCGTCTATGTTGCCATTTACGCCGCGGTCATCGGCCTCTCCATCTATAGCCGCAGCGTCCTTCCGCTGCTGTTCATCGGCCTCACCAATCTGTTCGGCACCTGGCTATTGGTTGTTTACGGCCTCACCCAGCACGCCGGCTTGGCTGAGAACGTCCTCGACCACCGTCTCAACTGCCGGACGGTGTACATGAATCCAATCCACCGGTTCCTTTACTGGAACATGAACTACCATGTGGAGCACCACATGTTCCCGCTGGTTCCTTACCACGCGCTGCCGAAGTTGCATGTTGCCGTGCAGGACGATTGTTCAACGCCATATCCGAGTCTCCTGGCGGCCTGGCATGAAATTGTTCCTTCGTTGCTCAGGCAGGTCAGGGACCCCGCGTTTCATGTCAAGCGTCAACTTCCCGCGCCCAGAGCCCGCGTGAACGCATGCATCCATTCCTCACAGGCCCAGGCCGACGCCGAAGGCTGGGTCGAAGCCTGCGCCGCCGCCGATCTCTCCCGTGCCGAGGCAATTCGCTTCGATCATGGCCAGAAAACTTACGCGCTTTACCGCGTCGACAAGGGTCAACTTTACGCTACCGACGGAGTTTGCACCCACGGCAATACCCATCTCTCCGACGGCCTAATTGTCCGGAACATGATCGAATGTCCCAAGCACAACGGACGCTTTAACTTGATTGACGGTTCGCCTGCGCGCTCTCCGATCTGTCGCGGCTTGGTTACTTATCCAGTCGAAGAGCGGCAAGGAAAAATCCGCATTAATGTCGTCCGCGCGAGCGGAGTTGGTGCGCGTGCGCAACAGACATGTCGGTTCCGCGTGGTCAGCAATCGAAGTGTCGCCACGTTCATTAAGGAACTTATACTCGAGCCACTGGATGCTGCCGAGGCAATTGCCTTTACTCCGGGCGACTACCTGCAGCTCGACATTCCTGCCTACGAAGCGATCCGCTTCCGCGACTTTGACATTCCTGAGCCATTCGCCACCGTCTGGAAAAACCAGAATGTCTTCGATCTGGTCGCAAGCAACCCCCATACAGGCCGCCGCAACAACTACTCTCTGGCCAGCAACGGGGAGACCGAGCGCACCTTACGCTTCAATGTGCGCATCGCAACGCCACCGCCGGGCCAGGATTGCGCTCCCGGCGTCGGATCCAGCTACGTTTTCAGGCTAAGCCCCGGTGACATCGTTTCCGGCATTGGCCCCTTTGGGCACTTCCACATCAAACCCACCCAACGCGAAATGATCTATATCGGTGGCGGTGCAGGTATGGCTCCTCTTCGAGCCCATCTCTCGCACCTTCTTGAGAGCGCACGAACCGCACGCAAGATTAGCTTCTGGTACGGAGCGCGCTCCAAGCAGGAGATCTTCTATGAAGACTATTTTCAAGGGCTCGCCAGAACACATCATAACTTTGCCTTTAATCTTGCTCTATCTTCACCACTGCCCGAGGACAACTGGGCAGGTTATGCCGGCTTCATCCATGAAGTCGTTCTCGAGCAATACCTGCGCGACCACCCTCACCCGGAAGCTATCGAGTACTATCTCTGCGGACCGCCAATGATGATCAAGGCATGCGTCAAAATGCTTGCCGCGCTAGGGGTCCCCAACCACCAGATCGCTTACGACGAATTCTAGACTGGATGCATATGAGTCCCGTTTCTCGCTTCTTCAACGATGGTTCGGCAGAGCCGCCCAAACTAAGGGTCTATCTGAATCTCGACAACCTCGTTGATCTGCGCGCCGATAGCGCGTGGTCCGGTCTCGATGGCCCGCCGCGCTACCAACGCCTGTTTGACGATGGATTCGAGGGTGTCCAACTTGCCACCGACGACTCTCCGGTCGCGGGCGCACCACTCCCCCACTGCGGCCTCGACCGGATCAACAAGCCGGCCGAAGCTGACGCGATCGCCGCGAAACACGCCGCGCGCGGCGACCTCTGCATCACGGTCCACGCCGGTTGGGGCCTGGAAGACGATGATCAAGTTTCCCATCTCGTCGAATCGATCCTCGCCGCATCCGATAGGCATCGCCTGCCCATATTCATCGAAACCCATCGCGCGACTATTACTCAGGACCTGTGGCGGACCATACAGATCACGAGGAAGTTTCCGGAGGTTCGCTTCAACGGCGACTTCAGCCACTACTATTGCGGGCAAGAACTTACTTACGGCGACTGGGCGGGCAAACTTGCTTTTATGGAACCCATTTTTGACCGGGTCGGCTTTATGCACGGGCGCATCGCCAACTCGGGCTGCATGCAAGTGTCAATCGGTGCGGACCTGGCTTTAAGGCCAGAGCAGGCCCACGGCGTCATTAACTATCTCGACCACTTTAAAGAGCTTTGGATGCGCGCCATGCTTGGCTTTCTCCGCACCGCCAATCCAGGAGACGTGCTCATCTTCGCGCCCGAGCTTTTGTCCGGCGCGCACTATTACGCTCGCAAGTTTCCCAAGGCCTCCGGCCAATTTGCAGAGGAATCCGACCGCTATGCTGAAGCCCTCCTCTACAAAGACCTGGCCCGCGCCTGCTTTGCTGAAGCTGGGCGGCTTGTATTGAGGAGTGTGACTAAGTGATTGCATCGATCAACACGCGCTATGTGGCATTTTTAGCCTGTACGGCGGCACTGGGAGGCCTTCTATTCGGATTCGATATCGCCATCATCACCGGCGCGGGTCCATTTATTTCGCGGGAATTTTCTCTGAGCGATATCGGTCTTGGCTGGGCATTCAGTTCATTACTGTTTGGTTGCGTGCTGGGATGTTTCATCGCCGGGAGACTTACAGATCGCTACGGACGAAAGAAGCTGCTTGTGATCGTCGCGGTCCTGTTTGCCATGACGTCCATTGCCACGGCTTTGGCAAATGGCTTTACCCCTTTTGTTACCGCGCGTTTTCTGGGAGGTTTGGCCGTAGGCGGGGTTTCTCTTCTCTCCCCGATGTATGTAGCGGAGGTTTCTCCACCGTCGATCCGAGGCCGCCTGGGGACTCTATACCAGTTGTCAATCATTGTCGGCATCATCATATCCTATGGCATCAACTATCTTCTCCGAAATACAGGCCAAAACAATTGGAGGTGGATGTTTCTTACGGGGGTGGTGCCGTCAGCAGTGTTCTTACTGTGCGTTTCGATTGCTCCCGAATCGCCACGTTTTATGGCGATGAGCGGTAGGCTGCATGAGGCCTTTCTCTTGTTTGAACGAATCGGAGGCACGGAGAGCGCTCACAATCAGATCTCTGCGATCAGGTCAACAATGCACAAGGAGGCGAAAGGTTGGCGTGGCCTGTTGCGACCCGGGGTCCGTCGCGCTCTTGCAGTCAGCGCCTGTCTTGCGATCCTCATACATGTTTCAGGGATCAATACAATCATCGACTATGCCCCAGCGATTTTTCAATCAGCCGGGTGGCAAGTCAACGGCGCGTTAGCTTCCACGATTATTGTTGGGGTGACGCAATTTCTTTTTACCCTCGTCTCGTTCTGGGTGATCGACAGATATGGGCGCAAGCCGCTTTACATCGTGGGCTCGTCTGGCATGGCGCTTTCTCTTCTGGCGCTCGTGGGTACTGTTTTGGCCGGACATTTTCACGGAGCTATTGTTCTCACGCTTATCCTGACCTACCTTGCTTTTTTTGCCGCCTGCATCGGGCCCGTATTCTGGACACTAGTGCCGGAGATATTTCCGAACGATGTGCGTGGGATGGCAATGACTGTACCGGTGCTTATTCAGTGGGTTGCAAATGCAATCGTCGTCCTCTTCTTTCCATTTGCTTTTCACGTAGTTGGCAAAGCATTTACTTTTGGATTCCTCGCACTGATGGCATTAGGTCAGGGAGTTTTCACATGGCTCTACGTGCCTGAGACCAAGAACAAACGGTTAGAGGAGATTGAGGACTATTGGACAAGTTCAAAACAAGTTGCGGCGGCCTCAGGGCGCAGGTTCAGTTCACGGTAAGGGGGTTTATCAGCACTTGGATCGAGTTCCGAGTTGCCGACCGCTCGAAAATTACCCAAACATGGACCCGTAGGTGCCCAATAAGCCCCTCAGATCAGGAAGAGGCGAATTAACGTCAACTAGGCCAACTTCCGATTTGTCGATGATCCATCTGAAGTTGGTTTGCAAGCGAGGTGTTCGTTCGTTAGAGGGTCCCGTCGGAGGTGCCGCTTGCTGCTCTTATCGCTCTGTAGAGCGGTCGCGTTTGCTCTTCCCCTGTTGACGCTGGCAGGCGGGGCGTTGTGCGCCCAAGAATACAGATTCCGCAACCTTGGAACCGGGGAAGGTTTGAACAGCCTCACGATCCTGCGAATCTACAAGGACCGCGCCGGCTTTCTCTGGGTGAGCACCGAAGACGGCATTTTCCGATAAGTTCGCTTTAAATTGGCGTTGCAGTTTACCCCAAGCCGGCGATACTTCGGCTTGTAGTTCAACAATCGATGAACAGAAGGCAGGCACTTCGTAAAGAACGCTAAATTCAGAAATTCGCGCGCTAGGGGAGACGGTATGACCCGCCCAGGAAAACTGAGCCAAAACACATTGGAGATTTCGACCTGTGACCCGCCCAGGAAAACTGAGCCAAAACACATTGGAGATTTCGACCTGCGTGGTTCGGTTTGTGCCCGTTTGGCGGGCATGGTTGCGGTTAATGTAACTCAAGTGATGGTCTCCAGCAAGAGGCTTGAGACCGGTGCGTGGGTAAGATCACTGCCAGCAGTCGCCGTGCGGTGGGAATGTGGTAAACGCGCAGCGTTTTCCAAGGCGGCTTTATCGCCGTCATTTCCACTGCTACAAACTGCTGCAAATTCGGTTGGCGTTCGATCGGCCAATGCAGAGTGAGGCCGGTGATGGTTGTAGTCGTACTGCCAAAGATCCAGCTTCCGGCGGGCATCGGCCAGGGTGAAGAACACTTCCACGTTCAGGCACTCATCGCGCAACTTCCCGTTAAAGCTTTCAATGTAACCGTTCTCCACTGGCCGTCCTGGACGAATGAAGTCGAGGTGCACGCCGTTGGTGTAGGCCCACAGATCCATCGCTTTGGAAGCAAACTCCGTTCCGTTGTCCACTGTAATAGACTTCGGCACTCCACGGACGGCCACGACCCTGTCCAATGCGATGGCGACCTTTTCTCCGCTTAGAGCAGTGTCGGCGTGGAGCGTCAGGCACTCGCGCGTGTACTGATCGACGACAGTCAGAACACGGATCCAACGACCATCCGCAAGCCGCTGGGCAACAAAATCCATACTCCATTTTTCGTTCCTGCACACGGCTTGCCCCTGCGGCAGACGCTGGCGTTGTGCTCGTTCCTTACGCCTACGTGTTCGCACCTTCAATCCCTCCTCGGCATACAAACGGTAGATCCGCTTCGCGTTTACTTCCCAACCCTCGCGCTGCAACAGGATCGTCAGGCGCCGGTAGCCGTACCGTACCCGGCTGCCGGCCAACTCCCGCAGACGCACCCGCAGTGCCTCATGGCGTTCTCGATGATGCTGGTAACGGAGGGTCATGCGCGGAACCGGAATCAGCCTCGCCGCATGGCGCTGGCTCAACTCGTAGACCTGCTGGGTCCACTCGGCAAGCTCGCGCCGTGCACGAGGCTTTACAACTTTTTTGCGACAATCTCCTGCAGGATATGGCGGTCCAGACTCAGGTCCGCGACCAGGCGCTTCAGCTTGCCGTTCTCGTCGCGAAGCTGCCGCAGCTCCCGCAGCTCGCTCAGACCAAGACCTGCATACTTCCGCTTCCACAGGTAAAAGCTCTGCTGGCTGATGCCGTGCTTGCGGCAGACCTCGACCACGGTCGTGCCCGACTCGGCCTCCCGCAGTACCCGCAAAATCTCCTCTTCCGAATGACCCTTCTTCGTCATATCCTGGCTCTCCTCTCTGCCTTCAGAGAACCACGACCGACGAAATCTCTCAACTTCCCCCTGGTACAGTTTTAGGGTTTTGGGTCAACTGGCAGCTGTGGCCGCGCGCCGTGAGGTAAAGCGGAAATTATACGCTTGCCGTAGATAATCTTGAGCGTCAACTCGTCGATAAATTTGCCGACTGTCTCCTGGACGTAGGCCATCCCCGGTTGGCGACAGGTTTCCATCCAGAACGTCGAAATCCTCTACCTCAATGTCCTCAACTACCTGGACAAAAGGCTCATCCTTTTCCGCGCCCTCTATCTCGTAGACTTCAAACCGAATCAAGCCCGGTTGTCCCGGGGTTATCCGCTGGTCTATCTCTTTAGACCATTGTTGATATTGCTCCATGCTCACGCCTTTCTTGAGCCGGTACATGACGAATATCTTGTGCATGACGCCTCTCCTCCGTTCAAGTAGAGTTTTTCAGTTGCCGGTGAGGTACGAGATTGGTTCCGGAAAGCTAGTGAATTTCAAGCTGGACCTTAAGAGAATTGGAGCGATCGCTTGCCAAAAGCAAAGCGTCGCCAGCGGAATCAATCGGAATTACGTGACTGATGAACCGGCGAAGGTCAACACGTTGAGCTTGAGCCAACGCAAGTGCATCATCGAAATCCACACCGTAGCGCATAGAGCCCACCAGGTTGATCTCTCGATTCATGATCGAATTTGCGGGAATAGGCACATCCCCGTTGCCCAAGGTGCCAATCTGAACGATGCTTCCACCCAGCGCGATAAGGTGAAATGCCTGGCGCAATGCGGACGGAGAACCTGAAGCCTCGAAAATGAGGTCGAAGCCGGTCTTCGCTATTCCTTGCATATCATGAAACACTTCGTCTCTCGTCGGGTCCAGCACCGCATCAGCGCCCAATTCCAGAGCCTTGGCACGCCGTTGAGGAACCACATCGCTTACGGCAACGAGCAACCCGCCGAACGTATGCACTGTTGCAGCGAGCAAAATGCCGATCGTTCCCGCACCCATAACGAGTACCTTTTTGCCGGAAACGCTACCTGCTCGTCCTACAGCGTGCACAGCCACTGCCAAAGGCTCGATAAGGGCCGCGATTCCGTCCTCAACACTCTCAGGCAAGAGCCGGCATTGGTCGGCATAAACAAGAGTGAACTCAGCAAAAGCGCCATCTATCGGCGGCAGAGTGCTTGCACTCCCGAGCATCATGGTGTTTTGGCAGAGGTTATGTCGGCCTCTTTTGCAATAGAGACATCTTCCACAGTAGCGAGCCGGATTGACAGTCACTCTTTGTCCCACGCTTGGACAATCTACCCCTGGTCCAACCTCGGCCACATCAGCGGAAATCTCATGCCCCAACACGAAAGGACGATCAGGGACGAAGTTGCCACAGTACCCGTGCTCGAAATAATGAATATCTGAGCCGCACACACCGACGCGTCGATTTCGCAGCAATACCATGCCGGGCATTACTGCGGGCTTTTTTCGGTTTTCGACTCTGATATCCCTCGCACCGTACAGAATGGCTGCTTTCATCGGTTACCTCGTCCAAACACCGTCCCCAGCGAAGCACCCGTTCTCTCCGCTTTCTCTTCCGAAAAAACTTCCTAATCATGCTTTGACGGCCTCGATCTTCAGACTCCACGCATATTCACACGGCCGGCTATCGTCTTGCTGTAGGTTTTCCGGCAGGGTGATTGTCGTACCCACAGCGGAGTCATACTTCCACTTAAGCGGAGTCTTCAATCCCAGCAGGGTCACCGTGGAGTTTGGCCGCGGTTGTACTTTCCTCAACGTCACCTGCGTGCCTGGCCACGCCGTCAGGATGCCGTAGACGAATCGCGAGTCTTTCGATCGCGTGTAGCGAACCGCCTCGCCTTCGTACCAGAGTGGGCCCTTGCGCGGACGAGTGTCGTAAATTGCTTCGCCATTTACCTTCAGCCATGAACCCGCGCCCTTCATTTGGCGGATCGCCTCGGGATGGAACTCGCCGTGAGCGCTGGGACCAACGCCGATCTGCAGCCCGCCGCCTTTGGCCACCGCGTCGGCCAAATTGTGCACTATCCACGCCGTACCTTTGTAGTTTGAGGCAACGGGATCATAGGAGAAATCGGTGCCCAAAGGATAGATCGTGAACCACGGCCTGTCGGATGCTTCTTTCGAGCCGGGGACCACGCGTTCCGGGGTGTAGTAGTCGCCGTAGTTGCCGATACCACGATTGCGCAGCATCACATCGGGTTGTAGCTCGCGAATCTTGAAGAGCGTCTTGCGCAGCTCAGGCCAAGTCCGCGATCCGAGACCGATATCGAGACAGATCATGTCGATGCGCCCGTAGTTCGTCAACAGCTCCACTAGTTGCTGACGGTGACGCTCCATCATGTGCGTCACCTCGCCATCGGTGGTCTCCGGAGCGACAATCAGGTGATTGCCGAAGGTTTCTTCAGCTGCCTTCAGGCCGTGCCGCACCATGTCCTGGGCGGAATCCATAGTCTGGAGCGGATGGGGCCCATAAGGCCGAAAATCGGCGTCGTACCAGTCGGTGTGTGAAAAGTAGAGATCGATCTTGATATCGCGCTTGTGCGCGGCATTGCATAGCTCTTTCACGACGTCGCGGTTAAAAGGCGCTTCCACAATCGAGTAGGCGAGGTCGCAGTCTTCAATCGTCGGCCAGCCCGGAGCGGCCCAGTTGATGCGCTTCTTTACCCGGGTCGTGGTGTCGAACATCGAGAACCCTTCATGATGCTTCGTCGTGAAGGCGAACATTTTGCAGCCGCTCTCCTCAAAGAAGCTCACCCACTGCTCGGCGTCAAAGCGATCCGGGTTCCATGTTTTGTACAACTGGTTATAGGCTGCTCGGTCTTCAATCGACATGGTGAGAAACGGCCAAGACTCAGCTCCTCTGTGCCATATCGAATACAGACCCCAGTGGATGCGCACGCCGAATTTCATGTCTTGGAAGGCTTCATAGGCGGTTCTCGATGCATTATGGTAGCCGCCGATCGGCTCCTGTTCGATATAGGAGTCTGGACTAATCTCGGATGAAGGAAATCCATAATTAGAACCCGACGGCTTTCCGAGATTCGGGTCTGGAGAAGCTGGGTCTGCCGGACTTGGATCACCGGAGGAGGGAAGAGCCGATACTTCTCCGTGATATGCCGATGCCACCAGTAGCGCGGCACTCGATTGAAGAAACCCCCGTCGATTCAAGATGTCCGTATCTCCCTGTCGGCTGGTCGTGGAAATGTGACTCGAGGTTGAAACCTGCTGAGGGTCAACTGCGTCATCAACAGATACTGATATATCAAATTATGGGCGAAGTGTCAACCGATTTACCTGCAACCGATGTGTGGAAAGGCGAACACGATGACATTACGTGATCAGGAGTTTCGTTTTAGTCGCCAGGAGTTTGAAATCTCCAGTGACCCCATACTGTCCAGGACATGATTCCGGCCATAGCGGATGTGCTCGCGCATAGCCAAGTCAGCCTTCATTAAATCACCGGAACAAAGTGCCTTAGCCAGCACGTTATGAAAGTTGATCGGCAAGGCATTCTGCTGGGTAGCGGTATCGTAGAGCCAGTTGAAGATCAGGACCTGCTCCTTTTCAATGGCCCGCAGCAATCCGGGAGACTTTGCCAGCTCAGCAATGCGCATATGAAACTGCATGTGATAGGTGTGCACGGAAAAAAGGAATCGCGAGGGCCCCTTCTCCACGGCGCTCGCAGCATAAAGTTTATCCAAGTATTGCGCACTGACGATGAGCTGTTCCCGTTCGACGTAGGTCATGTGTTCGCAGCATAAGCGCGCTGCCTGCGTCTCCAGCGCTTCACGGATCTCAAAGCTATCGAGAATATCTTGCTTGGTTGGAATGCGGACCCTGGTCCCAATACGAGAACGGCTTTCCACCAGACCCTCCGACTCCAGCCGCTGTAGCGCCTCGGTAATTGGAAGGAAGCTCATATTCAGCTTTTTTGCCAGCCTTCGCCTGGACAAGATATCGCCTACTGCAAAGTTTCCTCTTAAGATCTCATCTCGAATCTGCTCATATGCCTTACTTGCTAGGGACTCCGATCCAGTGCCTGCAACTCTTCCAACCTTTAACCTCTTAGACGGCTTCCGGTTAGGTTTCTGCATGAAAGTCTTAATAAACCTGCCTCAATTGCGATCAGATATGCCACTTGTTGCAACAGGATAGCATTGATCGGAGCTTGCTATCGGCGCTTTTTATGTGATATATCAGAAATGTATGCCCTTCACGCATCCATTTTGCGGTTGAGACTATCCGAGGAGGCTTGAGTGGATCTAAAGGGGAAAGTATGTCTCGTCACCGGGGGTACCAGTGGTATCGGCTTAGCAACTGCTCGGAAACTTGCAGCAAAGGGAGCGCACATCGTTACTGCCTCGAGAGGTGGCGCTCCACTAACAAATCATGATCTCCAGACCATTGCCCAGCGGTTGGGTACCTCCTTACGGTTCTTAGAGGTCGATGTCGTTGATCCTGTCGCATGCCGCAACTGCATCGATCAGATTATCGTCGAGTTTGGGCGGGTCGATGTTCTGGTGCACTCAGCAGGTGGAGCTGCCTCGGGCGGACTCTATGATATATCAGAAGAAGCGTGGATGAATGCTTTCGCCGTTCACGTGCATTCCATATTTCATCTTGTCCGCGCCGCCGCTCCAAATATGGCGAAACAAGGAGAAGGTGCAATTGTCTTACTCGGTTCAGCTGCGGGTCTTCGCGGCTGTCTCGGGGCTTTGGCTTATGGTGTGGTTAAGGGGGCCTTGCCACAATTTGCACGCAACCTTGCTCGAGAGCTTGCTGACCAGCACATTCGGGTCAACTGCGTTTCGCCCGGTATTATACGCACACCGTACCAAAATTTTCTCACCCCGGAACAGGTCCAAAACAATATTGAAAATCGTATTCCTCTCCATATTGAGGGCAAGCCCGAGGATGTTGCGGAACTCATTCTCACCCTAGTTGAAAACGACTTCATCACAGGGGAGAACTTTGTCATCGATGGTGGCATGACTATGCGCATTATTTGAGCGTATTGATCTCGGCTCTCTTTGGCAGAGTCCACACTATCCAGGCCGCAAGCAGTGGCAAAAGGCCAAAGAGGATGAAAGCCAGCCGAAAGGAGTATTGGTCTACCAGCCAGCCGGTCAGCAGGCTGAAGACCATTCCGCCAAACCCCGCACCCATGCTTGCAAATCCCCAGATGGTGGCGACTGTTACTTTGGGAAATGCGTCTCCGGGAATTGCGAGCAGATTGGCAAGAGCACCGGAGTAGCCAAAGGTCGCAATGGAGATCAGGGCAATGCACTCCCCTGCGCCTCGCATCTCCCCGATAAAAGCGGCTGACGCCATGACCGCGGAAAAGATCAGCACGGCAATCCGCCGCGCGCGCGCTGCCGTTTTGATGCAACGGAGCAGCGTGCTGAAAACTGCTCCACCGGCCAGATTGCCGATGGCAGCGGTGAAGAACGGAATCCAGGCCACTTCTCCGATCTGCCGTAGAGAAAAACCGTGCGCGACCTTCAGGTATTGCGGAACCCAGAAGATGTAAAAATACCAGGCCGGATCGCTGAAGACCTTCGAGAGCGTGAATTGCCAGAGGAACTTGGAGCGCAATAGCGCCTTAAGCGGAACGCACTCTGTTTCCAAGGCTTTCGTTTTGGCTTCCGGCTTCCGGTAGAGAATCATCCACGCAGCCAGCCAGACAAAGCCCAGCAGGCCGACCGTAACAAAGGCCAATCTCCACCCAATGCTCAGGACCATCCAGGCCAGCAGCGGCGGAGCCAGAATGGCGCCGATCGACGCTCCGCTGTTGAAAATGCCCGAGGCCAGCGACCGCTCTTCGGGAGAAAACCATTCGGCAATCACCTTCACACCCGCCGGATAGTTGCCGGCCTCTCCCATGCCGAGCAGAAACCGGAAGATGCCCAGGCTAAGAGCGCCGGCGGTGAAAGCGTGGAGGACTTCGACGCCCGACCAGAACGCAATCGTCAAGCCGTAGCCGATCCTGCTTCCCAGGCGGTCCAAGAGCCTGCCGGAGACGCCGTTCATCAGCGTGTAGGCGAGCATGAAGAAGAAGATGATGCGCGAATAGCTGCCCGCCGACATATGGAATTTTTCAAGCAGAACCGGCGCCATCACCGAAAGCGTCTGGCGATCGAGATAATTGATGACCGTCGCCAGAAAGGCAAAGCCGAGCACCAGCCACTTGAATCGGGGTTTCGCCTGGGCCCAAGCTGACCGATGTTCTCCAGGATAAACTTCCGCTACGCTCATTTTCTGTACTTGGCTTGGTTTCATGAGGCTGGGCCCGGGTCAAGGATCACTTCCACCTTTATCGCTCCGGGTGCTTTCGAGAACTCCCTTTCCGATAAGCTCTTTATTTGCGCTCCCTCACTGATATATCATCTCTAAAGCACTAGTCAACGTAAAACTTGTCTTGCCCTGGACGGGCCGGCTTATAAGGAGAACCGATGAAAGCGCTTGTACTTTCCGATTACAAGCGGCTTGAGGTCGTCGAAACCGCCAGGCCGGAACCTGCGGACGACGAGTTGCTGATCCGTATCGCGGCCTGCGGCATCTGCGGGAGCGATGTGCATGGATACGACGGCAGCACCGGGCGCCGTATTCCTCCCATCATCATGGGGCACGAAGCCGCCGGAATTGTGGAAGCCGTCGGTGGCAAAGTCTCCGGCTTTCGCCCCGGAAACCGCGTGACCTTCGACTCAACCGTTTTCTGTGGCAAGTGCTTCTTCTGCCTGCGCGGACAGGTGAACCTCTGCGATCAGCGCGAAGTCATTGGTGTTTCCACTCTAGCCTTCCGCCGCATGGGCGCATTCGCGGAGTACGTCACCGTCCCCGCGCGCATCGCCTATCACCTGCCGGAGAATCTTCCCTTCGCCCACGCCGCCATGATTGAAGCCGTTTCCGTCGCCGTCCATGCCGTCTCTTTGACTCCCATTGCACTTAACGATACGGTCGCCGTGGTGGGCGCAGGGATGATCGGCCTGTTGACCCTTCAGGCCGCGAGGCTTGCCGGCGCCGGCAGGATCATCGCTCTCGACGTTGACGATAGCCGCCTCGCGATGGCGCGCAGTCTCGGCGCGACGCATGCTTTCAACTCGCGGAACAGCGGCACGGTCGACGATATTCTTGCGCTCACCGAAGGGCGCGGCACCGATGCGGCGCTCGAGTGCGTCGGCACATCCATAGCGGCAAAACTTGCTCTGGACAGCGTTCGCAAGGGCGGCGCGGTCACCCTGGTCGGCAACATCGCGCCCACCATCGAGCTCGGCCTGCAATCCACGGTCACGCGCCAGATACGGCTCCAGGGCTCCTGCGCATCCTCTGGAGAATATCCGGCGTGCATCGCGCTCATCTCGCGAGACGTCATGAAGGTCGAGCCATTGATCTCCGCCGTTGCTCCGCTTGAAGATGGAGGTGCATGGTTCAAGCGCCTCTACGACCGCGAACCCGGCCTGCTGAAGGTCGTACTTCAACCCCTATAAACACTTTGGAACAGACATGACCCACATTACAGATTCTCTATTTGATCTATCCGGAAAAATCGCGCTCGTCACCGGGACCAGCCGCGGCCTGGGCCAGTACTTTGCGCACGCCCTGGCCCGCGCCGGAGCGGACATCGCCATGACCAGCCGCGACAAGAGCGCACTCTCATCCTTTGGGGAGGAGATTCACGCCCTGGGCCGCAAAAGCTTCGGCGCCTGTCTCGACGTCCGTGACTACGCCAGCATTCAGAGCGCGGTGGCCGCCGTCGAGGGGCACTTCGGCGCATCGACATCCTTGTGAACAATGCCGGATGCAACATCCGAAAGCCCGCACTCGACGTAACGTGGGAGGACTGGAATACTGTCCTCGATACGAACCTGCGCGGCTCGTTCTTTGTTGCGCAGGCGGTGGCCCGCGGAATGATGCAGCGCGGCTATGGGCGCATCATTAACATCGGATCGGTCACCAGCGTCTTCGGCTACGCCGGCCTTGCTCCCTATGGCGCGAGCCGCGGAGGCGTCCGCCAGCTCACGATGAGCCTTGCCGACGACTGGGGACACCACGGCATCACCGTCAATTGCCTCGCCCCTGGCTGGTTCCGCACGGAACAAAACAAGGCCCTGTATGAAAACTTAGCCTGGGTCGAATACCTGAAAGACAGAATTCCGGTGAAACGTCCCGGCCTTCCCAACGACCTCGACGGAGCGGTCGTCTTTCTGGCCTCGGAATCGAGCCGGTATATCACCGGACAGACGCTGCTCGTCGATGGCGGCATCTCCACAGGATCGACTAAAATCACGGTCTGACCGACGCATCAGTGCATATTCGGCCTCCGCTCGCAGAAAATACGAATGCCTCGCCACCACAAAACGAGTATGGACGAGTTCCATGGAGTCTATCTCCTAGAGCAGGTCGATCTTATACCGCATTCGCTGTAGCTGGCTTGAAAACGAGGCACTAAAACAGCGACTCCCAATCGAGTGCAGCCATGTGGCCCTGCCGCAGGGCGAGTGTAGGGCGTGTCATGTTCTGTACCTTGCCGGCGGTCAGCTCTAGCAGCTTCAGCACTCTTCCCAGTGCAGTATCCGCTACAGAAGCCAGGTTGACTGATGCGGGAAATTAATGCTCGCTTGGCGATGCTCGGCTTGTTTCTGATCGGCTTGGTACTAATCGGCGAGCGTCCCGTACGACTTGGTTTCACTGGAGCCCGACCCTCACCTTGCAGCGCATCAGCCAGTAGACCAGCAGCCCCACACCAATCTGACCTGACCCAAAATGTATGATCCGCCGCGCGACTGCAAGGGAAAAGCGTGGCCGAGAAGACAAGTCTGGGCAAATGTATTCGTCAATAAGGGCGAAGGCGTTGTCAAGCGTAAAAATATCCTGTCCGTTGCGTGAGGCAACGCTTGGAGCCAAAGGTTTAGCGACCAGGACTCAAGCGGAACCTCATCGAATCACTTCCGGTGGAACGTCCTCCACCAACCATCAATACGGCCACGAAATGCGGCCATGATTCTTCTATTCGGACGCCCAGCCTGTGCTGGGTGCGAGAGCGCCTACTCAGCCTGACGGTCTGGCTTTCGCCGACTAGAATACATTTCAAGCTACTCTCGATGAGAGAACATCTGGATACGGTGTCTTCGTGCGAAGTATCCAGTACATCCGTATGGCAAGCTTGCGTGCTGCCGCCACCTTGGCCACAGTGAAGTGTTTCTGATAGCAGCGGTGGAGATATTCTTTCCGAAAGACCGGATCGAAGCGCACTGCTATGTTGGCAGATTCCACCAGGAGAAACCGCAGCAGCCGGTTGCCCTGTTTGCTGATCCCGCCCATCCGCTGCTTACCTCCGGACGAGTATTCGCGAGGAATCAGGCCCAGGTAGCCGACGACCTGCTTACTACGCTGGAAGCGGCGAACATCTCCAATGGTTAAGGCAAAAGCTAGTGCGGTCACCGCTCCCACTCCTGGTTGGCTCATCAGCAGATTCACTTCGGGGTATTGTTTGGCTACTTGCGTAACAGCTTCGTTAGATCTTCCAATTGCCCATCCAGCATGGAAAGCAAAATGAGCAGGTCGAACCTGCGTCGATCCGCCCAAGGCTCCAGAGGCAGGGACGCGAGTGCGGCGCGGCCTTCCGCACTCCACAGCTTTTGCCTTCTCTGCATCCCCTGGTTCAACATCAGATGCTGCAGTTCATTCTTGACTCGGGTGCGAATCTGGACCAACTTGTGCCTGTGGAGTAGCAGCTGGCGACGATCCCGCATTGCGGCGTTTGGTAGCCAAATGCGTGGGAATCGATCTTCCACCAGCAACTGCAAGATGTGTTTTGCATCACGGCGATCGGTCTTCTGTTTCCGCACATAGCTGGCACGAATCTGTGCCGCATCGCCGACCCAAACTTCATGATCGAGTTTCTGCAGCAATTGGACAAACCACTGATCATTGCCAACCGCTTCGATACCTACCAACGCAGGTGAAACCAATGCTCGATAAAACCGTTCAGCATCTCCGTTTGCATTCGTCAGCTTGTAGTTCGTCGTCACGCCAGTCTCCGTGTCGAGCATGGCAATTTGCTGAAAACTGGGATGAAAATCGCAGCCTAAAATGATCATCCGGGCCCCTTCTTCCCGCTGACCCTGGTCTCTAAACCAACCACAGTCTACCGGGATCCGATGGAGCCTTCGCCCTTATCTAATCAGCCTGTTCGCGGAGCCGAGCTCCTGGCCATTATGGATATCCACATGTACCATTCCTCATAGCCACGATCGGCCTCGCGGGTCAGTTTTGGGTTCAGGCTTAAGGTGCGCCGTTCGACTGTTCCGCCATGTTTCTTTGCTCTGCGCAGACCCGTGATGAGATTCATATTTGCCAGTAGACGGCGATGGCTGTGGGAAGTGAGGGACGCCGCAGGCGTTCCTCAAGGCCTGGCGCCAGCCAGGGCGTCTTTCCATAGCCATCATGCTTTGGCCGTGGCCAAGCGGTAGTGCTCGCCGGAAAACATCACTGCCCATGCTATTCTGGCCAGCTTGTTGGCAAGCGCGCCTACAGCTACGTTTCGATGCACTCGCGTTTCGAGATCATTCATCCATTTCCCCAACGGGTGGCTTTCTCGTCGGGCATGTGTGAGCACAGAGCGGGCGCCATGGATGAACAACCGCCTGAGGTATTGATTGCCTCGCTTGCTGATTCCCGGCAGCTTCGGCTTTCCTCCTGTGGAGTGTTGTTTGGGAACCAGGCCAAGCCAGGCAGAAAACTCACGGCCGCGGGCAAAAGCCGATCTATTCCCGACCGCCGCCACCATGGCAGTCGCAACCAGAGATCCTACTCCGGGAACTTCGAGCAGTCTCTGGCAGGCCGCATCCTGTTTCGAGATTGCATCAATCATATCGGTGACATGGTCGATTTGGGCCTCCACCGAAAGCCATTCCTGCCAGAGGCCATGGATGATGGACTGCATGCGAGGAGAGAGCGTAGAAGCGGCATCCTCCAGAATCGCCGGCATGTTTTTTCGAAGGAACAGCCGTCCCTGACGAAACGTGATGCCTCGTTCAAGTAGAAAGGCGCGGATCTGATTGATGATGCTCGTTTGCCGAGAGACCAGACGGTCTCGTAAGCGTCTTGTCTTCCCCTCTGGCGTAAGGCCGAACCTGAGTCTGGCTTGATGGCTCTGAACTTGGACCTAATCCGCCAGGTCGGTCAAAAGATCCGCATTCAATGGGATGGTCAGCTCCTCGCCACCTTCTGTCGTGGAACGGATCCAGCAATGATCCGCTTCGAGATCTACCAAAAACAGGCACCTCTCCGGTAATTCGACCGGAATCTCGAAGACCTTAACGACACTCTGAGCAGAGATGCGCGGGTCCGGTGTCCCTCAAAGTCTAGAGGATCTTGGGGGTGTCATTTTTCTCTGTGCTCTGACGGTCTTGAGAGCGGCGCAACCGCCAGTCGTTTGTCGCTTGCGGGATAATCTGTTGCAGCGTATCAGCAAAACCGAACTGGACGTGGAAGCGCATCGCCTCGTCGGCTGCAAGCGGATCAGAGCCAGTAATACCCTGTATCAACTGTACGTGAAAGCCTGGCGGCAGTGAGCGCGGCTTGGCTGCTACATCGAGAAACCAGTTATAGATAAGGACATCGTTCATGTCGAGGGTTTCTTTCAGCTCGGGGCAACGCGCATACTCGGCAATGCGCATGTGCAATTCAAGATGGTGAGTGTGCATGACGAACCTGAGGTCAGGGTCATTGTTGCGTCCAAAGCGGTCAAACAATGTATCCAGTTGTTCGGCCATGCGCAGGAGCTCAAGCTGCTCCTTCATCGTTGCATGCATACAACAGAGGCGGGCGCACTGGGCCTCGAGGGCCTCTCGGACGATGGACCGACCCCGCACTTCCTCGGTTGTTGGTATGCGAACGCGGGTCCCCGCCCGGGGGCGGCTCTCGACGAGCTTGTCCCTTTCTAGTTGGCGCAGGGCTTGGGAAACCGGCAGGAGGCTCATTTCGAACTCTTCGGCCAGAAGGCGACTGGACAGTACGTCACCTGGGCGCAACTGACCGCGGAGGATGCGTTCGCGGATCAGGAAATAGGCCTTGCTGGATAGCAAAAAATGCGACCCTGCTTTGGGTATTTGTGTCTTCATTGGTGCCGCTTCGGCAATTTGAATGCGTTTGCTTTGAAATGTCAACTCTATCTCTTCTAAATGCGTCAAAGAGGTGACAATGCCTCTTTTGGCTCCAAGAGGACCTCGTTTTGAAATGTTAATTATGCTACTTTCGAATGCGCTAACAAAAGCAAGCTGGCAGGATCTTGAGTTTGAATATCTCAATAAAACTCTATTTCTCATAGAGATAATCAGCTAATTTGAACTCAATTGAAAAATGTTGACGAATCTGGACGCGTGATACTAGTATTTCAATCGGACGCGCGAACGAAGAAAGAGCAGCCAACTCCAGGTTTTCCCGGCAGGCGGCAGGAGGTGCACTCGATGCGGCGTAGAGAGTTTTGCAAAATGATGGCGGCTGTGGCGGCCGGCAGCGCGCTGCCTTCCAAGGCGCGCAGTGCGCGGGCGGCGGGCACGGAGACGCCCGCGGGCTGGAACACGCTTACCCAGGATTATGCGGCCTTCTGCGCCACGCCTCCCGGCAAACGGGTCTTTTATGCGGTGGAGAACGGCAGAATCATCGCTCGGAGGCTGGAGGAAAGCTCATGGCATGCGGCAGAATGGAGCCCACCTCCGGCGTTGCCTGTTCCCGGCGATTCGTGGAATGGCGTGCCGATGGTATCAAGCATTCCAGATCTTGCCGGCAGCGGCCCTTATCTTCCCACCTGGGATTCGCTCCAGCAATACGAGGCGCCAGAATGGTACCGTGACGCGAAGTTCGGCATATGGGCGCACTGGAGCCCGCAATGCGTACCTGAATTTGGCGATTGGTACGCGCGTCAGATGTACATGGAAAAGGAGGACGACTACAAGTTCCACCTGAAGCACTATGGGCCACAATCCCGCTTTGGCTACAAGGAGCTATGCGCGCAGTGGACACTTCTGAATTGGAATCCTGCGGAGCTGATTGAACGATACAAGCGGGCTGGCGCACGTTTATTCATTGCCCTGGCCAATCATCATGACGGCTTCGACACATGGAACTCAACTCATCAGCCGTGGAACGCGGTCAAATACGGCCCTCATCGCGATGTGGTCGGAACCTGGGCGGCGGAAGCACGTCGGCAGGGACTGCGTTTTGGCGTCAGTGTCCACCAGGCCAGAAACTGGTGGTGGTTTCAGACCGCGCATGGAGCCGACAGCACCGGCCCCTTCGCAGGCGTGCCATACGACGGCGAAATGGCGGCCGCCGAGGGCAAGGGCCAATGGTGGGAGGACTTGGATCCGCGGCGTCTTTATGGAGTCAAGCATCCCGTCAACGCGCTCCCTGATATCTCCTACGTAAAGAACTTCTACGATCGCACGCGAGATCTCATCGACCAGCATGATCCCGACCTTCTCTACTTCGACGATACCCTGTTCCCGCTGGGTTGGGCGGGGATGAATATCGCCGCTTACTTCTACAATCACAACCTCAAGACCCGCGGAGGCAAACTGGAGGCGGTCGCCAACGTGAAGGAGGTTCCCGATCGCCTGGCCAAGACGGTGGTTGCGGACTACGAACGCGGATTAACCAGCCGCATCATGCCTTATGCCTGGCAATCGGAAACCTGCATCGGTGACTGGCACTACAAACGCGAACTCTTCGAACAACCCGGCGAATATGCGGGCTACATGCATCCCCGCGATGTAATTCACTGGATGATCGACACGGTGAGCAAGAACGGAACCTTCATCCTGAATATTCCCGGCAAGCCGGATGGAACCAACGACGCAAAGGAGATCGCCGTACTCGACCGGATTTCGGACTGGATGCAGGCGAATGGAGAAGCTATCTATTCCACTCGACCCTGGAAAATCTTCGGCGAAGGACCGGATACGGTGACCAGCGGTGCGTTTCAGGGCGACACGGTGAACAAACTGGGCGAAAGGGACATCCGCTTTACGTGCAATAAGGCAAATACCGCGATCTACGCCATGATCCTGGGTTGGCCAACCGGGCCAGTGCTGATTAAATCTCTGGGGATGACGGCGGATACTTCGCCGGGCAAGATCGGCCGGGTAGAGCTCCTGGGAACCGACCGCAAAATCTTCTGGAAGCAAAATGCCGATGGCCTCGAGGTGAAGATTCCTGAAGATCTTCGCCCGCGGTCGGATCTGGCGGCGGCGTTTAAGATATCGCTGGCCTGAAATCAGTCTGCTCCGTCTGTCCATCTGCTCGTACACTGCTCGAGCGCGTAGCGAGGGCGCCATGACGACAGGCGGAAAAAATACGGCGTGAGATTAATGAATGGCAATGACAGAGTAGGCGCAGACGAGCGGGTCCCTTTATCGCGTCGGCGATGGTTAGTGGCCACACTTTATTCCGGCCTCGCAACGTTGTTTGGGATGCAAGCGAGCCGCGGGAAGGCGCTGGCAGCCGAAACCAGGAAAGATGGTGCGTCCCAAGACGATCGCGGAACGCATATCTATAACGTTCGCAACTACGGCGCAAAGGGCGATGGGACAACGCTTGATACCGCCGCGGTGCAGGCGGCGATCGATGTCTGCCATGAAGCCGGTGGCGGCACGGTGGTCGTTTCAGCAGGCGTCTTTCAAGTCGGCACGATCGAGCTCAAGAGTAATGTGACATTTCGAATCGCCGCGGGAGGTAAGATTCTTGGCAGCGCTGACGGAAAACAATATCATCCGGTGGAGGCGATTCCGCTCAGTGGCGATGCATCACTGGACGATGGAAACTGGGCACTATTTTTCGCGGTAAACGCCAGCAACATCACCATAGAGGGCCCGGGCACGATTAATGGGCAGGGAGCGCAGTTTTATGCAAAGGAAGGCGCCCTGCCGCCCAGCGGACTCGGCGATGACAAGCGCCCATACCATCTCCTCTTTTACCGTTGTGAAGACCTGACCGTGCGCAATCTTTCCCTCCTGGACAGCGCCTACCACAGCGTGCGCGTGATCCAGAGCCAGCGCGTTCACATGGACAGTCTGTATATCCATAACCGGGTCAATATCAACAACGACGGTTTTCATTTCATCAGCGTTCAGCACGGCACGATTGCCAACTGCATTGTCGAGTCTCAGGACGATGCGTGCGCCATGTTCGGCAGTTGCCAATACCTCACCATTACCAACTGTTCCTTCAGCACGCGCTGGTCGGTCTTTCGCTTTGGAGGAGGCGTGGTGAAAAACATCGCCATCTCCAATTGCCTGCTGCACCACGTTTATGGGTGCCCGATCAAATTCCAGGGCAATTCGAGGTCCGTGTTTGAGAATCTATCCTTTGCCAACCTGGTGCTGGATGACGTAACCGGGCCGATACACGTCAGTCTCGGACCAACCATCGAAGATGCTCAGGCCGCGGGAGGCGGCATTGCCCCGGTGAAGGATCCTTCCGTTTTCCGAAATGTTTCCTTCGCGAACATCACGGGAACCGTAACGACCAATCCTCCCGATCCTCCGTTCCCCGGGGTACAGGTCGGAGGATACCACCTTGGCGAGAAGTACTCCTGCATCGCGCTGAACTCCGTCGGCGAATCGGTGATTGAGAACGTTTCTTTCAGTGACGTTCATTTGACTTTTGGAGGCGGCGGGACAGTCGAGTATGCGGAACGTACTGATCTTCCGGCGTTTGCCGGGGAGTATTTCGAACTCGGGACGATGCCCGCATACGGTCTGTATGCACGGCACGTTCGCGGGCTCACGCTCGAAAACGTGCGATTTGAGGTGAGCAAGGGCGAATTGCGGCCGGCGGTCGTTTTCGACGACGTCGCGGATGCAAGTATGGTTGGATTCAGCGCGCAGGGGAATGTGCAAGCCGAGTCGTTGCTGCGCTTCATGAATGTTCGAGATGTGTTGCTGTGCGCATGCCGCGTACTCCATCGGGCAGCGGTCTTTCTTGAGGTGGAGGGTGCGCAAAGCGGCGATATCAGTATGCAAGCCTGCGATCTGCATAACGCGCTATCAAGGCTCGCGTTCAAGCGGGGTGCGACAGACGATTCAGTGCATCGTGCATAACGCCTCGGCGCCAGTCGCGCTCCGCCCGTCCGCTGGCCTCGAGAAGCTCCGCGTTCACGATCAGCCCATGGCGATTCTCCACCTGCAGATTGCCGCTGTAACTCAACTTCGCCTCCTTGCCTCTTCCCTTGCGCGCCAACCGAGCGTCCGGGTCCGTGTTCGACTCGTGCGCCTCGTTCGAGCGCCGCTCGCCTTGGAAGTCCACCGTCGGATTACCGGGATCATCCGGCGCACCCTCGGCTTTCTCTCCCTTCGGCCGAAAGCTGTTCAGGCTCACCCAGGCTTCCAGCAGCATGCCGTCCACCGTTAAGTGCTCCTCGCTCAATAGATCGTGCTCCCGCGCCTCCTCCAACACCGACTCCAGAAGCCGCTGGCTGGTCCCTCCGACGATCAGCCGCCCCCGGTTCTTGGTGAACACTGTCACGTCCCATACCGCGCCGTCCATCTCCAGACCCACAAACCAGCGGTAGAGCAGGTTATAACCCAACTGCTCCATCAACTGCCGCTCCGAGCGGATCGAGTACAACACCATCAGCAGCGACGCCCCCAACAGCCGTTCCGGCGCGATCGACGGCCGCCCCGTAGTCGAATACAGACGCTCCAACTCGGCATCCATCCGCTCCAGTGCCCGGTCCACAATGGTCCGAATCTGCCGCGCCGCTCGCGCCTATTTTCAAAAAGTCTCTGTGCCCAAGCTCTGAAATCTTAGTCACACTTACGTCCCGTTGCCAGTTTTGAAATTTTGCTTATTCACCCATACATAAGTAAATGTGAATACCTTCGATCGGATGTGTTGCTGCCGTTCTTCAATCAGCATATGACCGGTCTCTGCCGACCCGACAGAACTTACTGTCGATGCTCGATGCATCCTTTCAACCTGAACACTTCTCACAATGTCTCCGCCAAATTGTGGCCATGCGGCTAGGACCAGAGAATGTGGGTATCTCAGACATCTCCCGGCTTCATACTATCTTCGATTAGCATTGCACCCTATGACACACTTCAATTTGCATTCCCCACGTCGTGGCAGCACCTGGCGCAAGAATGTATGCCTCATTGCGATCTATAGCATCGGACAGAGAATCCCGGCAAGCTGTGCAGGGTTCAATGGCCACGCATTCCTGTCAACCAATTTTGCCTTCTGGCCATCCGCCGTAGCATAGCCAAAGTCCTAAATACGGTGTTTTCTGAGGATCGAATCGCACTTCAATACGAATCCCTTTGCACATACGTTCCAATGCTGCCCACCCTTCTGCCGGGGCAGCCGCGTAGAGCATGTCTCCTGTGCAAGCGTCAACACTATTGGCTATACTGAGGTCAGTCTCCATTCCGTCCGGCGTACTCGTCCTCGGCCAGGGATGCAGTAAGCCCCCTGTTTCGAGTCGTCCGCCAACCGAACTCTCCACCTTGACAGTTTTCACTGATTCGGGCAAAACAATTCTATCTCCAGGATCGACTGAAAACAGCGGATGCGCCGACCAGATATACGGCAGAGGCTCTCTCCCGATATTGCTGACGGTGTACCTGATCTCAAGACTAGAACCGCTCAGGCGTAATGCTTTATCAAATTGAAAAGGAAGACTCACTCCCTTAGCGCTCAGGTGGACCTCATCATTGCCTTCTTCACAGCGCCAGGGCAGCCTCCAGAAGTCGCCGTGATCCGGAATAAGGACTACAGCTCCCTCTGTCATTACCTTGCAAGCAGCAACAGAAGGAAGACATTCATCGAACCCGCTTGCATCGCTCTCCTCGAAACCCATTTTCATCGTTCGCAGAGCATACGGTGCAAGCGGCTGTTGCAGAAGCTCTGCGTTGCTTGGAATACAACGCAGAGAAGAGAGTTTTCCACCCAGTTCAGGAAGAACATCAACTTCAAGTGATGCATTTGCCAGCACTATCTTTTTCAAGATTTTGCCCGTTCACAGGTTATCGCTCTGCGAGAGGTAATGACTCTGGGTGTCACACGGATTCGTGAGAGTAGAAGCTCGAATCGCTTTCATTACCTCATGCCTCCCGCGTCTCGATCGTTGTTTCAATCAGAGCTTTGCAACTAACGATCACGACAGGGGTCGGTTCTTCCTTGCCTAGTTTACTGTAATTTCCTTCCTCGCTACCCGAATCTGCTGAAGCAGGTCTGTAGCACCAGCGTGGTTACAATCCAATTTCAGAAGTTCTTCAAGCACCTGCTCAGCTTCATTGGTGCGGCCCATACCAGAAAGGGCCTGCGCCCGAAGATATCGGCCTTGGATGGTATTACGGCGGTGCAGATCTTCCTCGAAAAGCAGCATCGTGGGCAGCGAAGTTGCGAAGTAGGGAATATTAGGTTCGGTGGCCTCCAGTTCGCAAGAGTAATCGTAGATTCTGCGGAACAACGCGGCGGCCTCTTCGCATTCCCCGAGCCGCTGCTGGGCGAGCGCACTCCAGTAACTCATCTCCGAGATACCCCGAACTGACATCTGCTGGAAATCGTCCTTCTGGCTTTTGGCGCGACTCCACCACTCTTCCGCTTTATTTTGCGCTCTCAGCTTGTCGCACGCAGCACCCAGCCAGTAATAGATGTCGCTTTGGTTAGCCAGAAGGTGTTTAGCTTCTCCGAGGTTTTCTGGAACATCGAGCGCATGTTGGAACTGGACGAGAGCCGCGGCAGCATCGCCGCCGTCAAGCGCGTGGCATCCCAGCAGCAAGTGGGCGCGAACGTACTGAGCCAATGCAAGGCCCTCTCCACCTTCCCACGGCTGGAACTTGCGATACAGCAGAAGTTCAAGCGCGTCCTCAGGCCGACCGACCTGGTTATATAGCGCTGCGAGTTCTACAGAAAGATCATCGCGAGTGCAGATTCCCGAGGGAAAGCGGAGAAGCTCCGCGAGACGACGCGGTGGCGTCTCGCCGGTGCGTTTCCAGAGCTGGTCTCGCTCGTACAAGACTCGGCAGTCCTGCGGATTGGCCTCCAATGCGCGATCGAAGGCTTCAATCGCTTTTTTCTCGTCCCTCTGAACGTTGAAATATGCAATGCCGAGATTCCGCCATACGGTTGCGAATGCCGGATTGCTTTGAACTACGATCTCCCAGGCAGCGATTGCCTCCTCATGACGGCGGCGGTCATAGAGCAGATTGCCTAACAGGTAGTAAGCTGTACTGTTCTCAGGAGTTCGCGAGATTATCGATTCCAGAACAAGCAACTCCTCCAATCTACTCGGAAAACAGTAATCTAGCGGAGCTTCTCTCGCGTGAAAATATGTTTCAACAGCTCCCGAGAAAGCGAGTTTCGTCTCGACATGCTCAAGAGTCAGAAGAATCATGGGAACCGATCCGTCTCTCGCATCGAGATCGGCAGATCTCAGAACCTTCGCGGCTTCTTCATTTAGTCCAGCGCGCAATAGATCAAACGCGAGGTCCAGACATTGCTGACCGTTAGCAGGTGCGACCCCAATATGCCAGCGAGCACCAATATCGAGCGGATCGATCACAAGCGTCTCCTCATACACGGAATCCGCAGCGCGCTGATCGCCTGCTTTCTCCAGAACAGCACCAAGAAGATTCCGCGCATTCAGGTTGTTGGCCTCGGCGTTGAGGCTACGACGAAGATGATCCAGCGCCGTCTCCCAGCGCTGACCTTTCGCATCGATCTCCGCAAGCGCAAAGTAGGCAGCCCCCCGCCAAGCTGCATTCCATGTGGCTTTATAGAGGGCGTCGTAAGCTTCTTTGTCCCTCTGCTGATAGCGGCGAGTCACACCTAAGTTGTAGTATGCCTCGCCGTCGTATGGATTCGGGTTCAGACGGGTGAGCCTGGCAATCGCCGATTCAAAATGCTCTGCCGCGAGCTCGAATTCCCCGCGCCGAAGGTGCCACAAGCCCATGGCGTTATGCGTCCGAGTATCCCCAGGATCGCGCCGCAATGCTTCCCGCCAATAGATCTCCGGCTGGCGAATCGAATGGCGGTATTGGTTCAGGTGGGCTCCCGTGAGATATAGCTCTTCCACAGTTGGGATCTGCTCAAGAGGAGCGGGCTCCTGCGCTACAACCGGCGCTTTGACGGGTTTGATCTGCTGAGGGGCATACTCGATGAGCGTCCGCTCTCCTGCCGTGACCACCACCGATAGCTCCTCTGTGCTGACATCCTGGCGAAGTTGAGCGGTGAGAATAAGCGGTTCTGCGATCTCGATGCTGTGCGTCCAGCACTCGAGCTCGACAGACCCACTCTTGAGTTTGATTGTTGCGTCTTCCACGGGCTGTGTCACAGAAATCCCAATTTGTACGCTCTCCTCTACTCTCCTCAAACTGAGTGCAGCGCAAAGATTCGCGGCCAGTGGCACGCCAATTTTGTGAATCGGGAACAAGTACTGAGAAAAGGTCTTTGTCTCCCAGGGCGCCAGATAGGAGAAGTCCGGCTGATTGTCCGTATAAACACCCGCCATTAGTTCAATGTAAGGACCATCACAATCAGTGAGGTTGCGATCCCACGCGTATCCGAACTCCTGATTACCCCACGTCCATTGTTTCTTGCCTGGAGAAATATGGTGATTCGCAACATGAACTATGCCAGCGTCGGCTTTGTAGTCGTACCCGCCAAAGAAGTCCCCCTCCGTACCGGTAACCATATAGCTCGTTGGCACGGGAATGTTTGCGTACCAAGTCAGATCGTTTACTGCGTAGGAACCGTCCGGCACAAACATGCGTGGTCGCTCGTCATCCGGCAAACCTGTACGCACACGCTCTGGGTAATCCACACCGTAATATGGCACATTGCTCAACGGAAAGGAGGTAACCGCTCTCTTCGCATGATCCGCCACGAAGCGGACGTCGGTTGGGAAAAATGACTGGTACCTCTCGTGCACGCGAGTCGCAACATTTGCCCACCACAAAAAGGTTTGGGTGAACTGTGTGCGATTGAACAGTCGTACCTTCAGTTCAATCACCGCCCGATCCGGATAGAGACACACCCCATGCATTCCTTTCATGCGAAGCATCGGATCATGGTCGCCGCACCAAACTGTGATTGAGCCGTCGGGACTCTCTTCAATTTCTGTCTCAACTGGCATGAAGGTGGCCGGCCTATGGTGTTGCGGCCAGTTGAGCTCAACCCCGCCAGAGATCCATGGCCCCGCCAAACCAACCAGAGCAGGCTTGATGACATTCTGTCGATAGAAGAAATCGTATCCTGTTATCTTGTCGTAGCCAATATGAATACGACCGCCGATCTCTGGCAGAATCATCAGCCGGAGATACTCGTTTTCGATATGGATGGCATTCCACAGTTTCTTCTTCGGTTCCGTAGCGATCCTGTCGATGAACGGCAGAGGATAAACCCGCCCACTGCTGCCCTGATAGACACGTTTCTCCAGAAACATTGGATTCGGGTCAGGTTTCTCTGGCAAGTATGTCAGAATTTCGACATCTTCTCTCCACGCCTTGACAGGTCCCGGGAACTCCACCGGCGCTTCCGGCAATTGAAGGAAGCACCCTGCAGTGCATGTACTCTCCACCTGCTCTTGCATGTTGCCCCTCCACAAGAATCAGTAACTTAGATCACACTAGCTTGCAAAGAAGGGCATTTCCAGCCCAATTCTCAGAACTCTACTTTTGCCCTCACTTGAATGATTCTGGGCGGTGCCGTTCCATAGGTGTTCGCAGACGACGACCCCGCCAACCCCGTAATTTGTCCAAAGCTAGAACCGCCTAGAGCGTGTTTCATAAACATTTCCGCAGCGTGATTCAGAGGCAGGCGAGATAGAAGAAAGCCCGGCAGGCCCGGTCTTGACGATCTGGGAATATCCGGTTCCAAGATCCACAACAGTTACGGTGGCTTCTGCCACGACAGCGTTCGACGGATCGGTAACAATCCCACTGAGCCGCGCGCTCGTGAACTGAGCCAATGCGGCCTTCGGCGAAGCGAAAACCAGAATGAGACCGAGGAACAAGCAGATCGGCCATTGCCGCAGTTTATTCCAGTTCACCCTTCTCATTTCCCCCATCCTTCTAAGTTTCGACGCTTGCCGAAAGTTTCGATTGATTTCGAATGAATACATTTATATCCGAACATTCTTCGCAGCGTCAACGCAAAATGAAAAACATGGCAGCCTTTGAAGATGAGCAACCCAAGATTCCTCAACTTGGGGAAATATCCTCTTCCAAAAGCGGCCCCGATCACCTTGGTGACACCCAATTCCCAAGGCCTATGTTCCGCCGCTAAACCGCTGATCGTAAATCCTTGATGACGCACCGTTGCCGCACTGCGTCCTCGGCATGCGGCCTGAGTATCGCCATTCATGCCTGCCCACATGAACCGGCATGAATGGCATTTTTCCTTAAGCCCTTCTCTGCAGACGCGCAGGCTGGGGCAACGTTTTAATCAATTCTCTCGAGTAGAGCGCTTGATACGTTGCGGATCGAAAGCCGTCGGCATGTGGCCGGAGATGAGCAATTGGAAATGATCTTCAGCATTCAGCCCGTCCAGACCTTCGGCTGTCAGATGTACACTGTATTCTCCCGGCTGGGTATAGGCATGGGTCACCTCCCCGCCATCCAGCACGACGCCGTCCCCGAAATCCCAGTGATAGGAAACCACCGGAGCACTATCCCGAAAGTGGGCAACGAAATTCAGCGTGTCTCCCGAATTCCCGGCCGAAGGGTGGTCCGTCGCCACAGCAGGTGCCACTGCGGGAATGTTGGTGTCAACAATTTTCAGGACACGCACTGAATGGGGCGGCTGAGAAATGGCCACCATCCCGGCTACTGCAGAAGGAAGCTCTTTCTTGTCCAGGACATCGATGATTCTGTATTGGCCTGCTCCCGGCAGCCCGGCCGTTGCAAGATCGATGGAATGAGTTCTCTCCTTGTCGGACCAGTTGAAAACCGTGAGTATGCTTTGCCGAGAGTCCTCCTTCAGAAAGAAGATGCTCGGTTGTTCATCTTCGCTTGCGTAATTCATCAGGTCTAGGGGAACGGACGCACGTCCCAGACGAACCATGTTAATCAGGTCCTGATTCTCGATCAGCGCCAGTCGCTCAGGTTCCTTCGACAACAATGTGAGGTCATCCCCGATCTCAAGCATCCCGCCGGAAACAGCCGCAAGCGCCATCGAAACCCTGGCTTCATCCAACGTAGAGGGCTTGATAGTCTTGTGCCAGACCTGGTCCTCGAGCATTTGTGTGGACACGGTAAAAGCGTCGGGATCGGCCACAAAGAAATTGCGGTTCATGTAGTAGCGCGCCGCGATTCCGGGTGCCGATTCTTTGCTGGCCACAAAAGTATGTGCGGTGTCCTGCGATATCCGACCGTAATCTACATAGCCGACGGGATTCAGCATGGCGCTGCCGTCTTTGTCCAAATAGACGTTATCCCCCACGGTGTCCCGGATGATCTGCAGCCCGGTCCGTTGCGCTTCCAGCGCCGTTATATTCGGCTTGTAGTAATAGCCTTCAATGGCGCTATCGTCCATGAAATCCAGCTTGATGAAGCGGATGCCCCACGTGTTTACCAGCGTGGAATACGTCATTCTTAGGTATGCCTGCGCGTCGGGGTTCGTCGCATCCAGAATGAACAGCGGATCTTTCTTATCTTCTACAGTGCCGGCGTGAATCGGCTGCCCATTTGCGTTCTTTACAAGCCAATCCGGGTGATGCTCATACACCCATGACCGCACCGAAACTTCAAACGGGGCGGTCCAGATGGCCGGAACCAGCCCCAAGCCGTGCACCTGGCAAAATACGCTCGCCAGCCCACTCGGAAAGAGACTCGCATCCGGAGTGGTGTATTCCCCGCGAGCGTACTGGTAACCTTCGTCTACGTGATAGACGCTATAGCCGAGTGATTTCAGGTGCTCTGCCTGCCATTCAGCATTGGTCAGTGCTGCTCCCTCATTCAAGCCGAAGTAGTAAGCCGTCCAGCTCCACCATCCCATCAATGGAGGTGCCGATGCTCGTGCATGATGAACCTGTCTAATCATTGAACCATAGGTCTCCAGCTGGCGATGATAATCCGTCGAAAGGCTGAAGAGCACCCGCTCCGATGACAGCTCGGTGCCGGGTGCGACCCGGAGGCTGAGTTCCACCTGATCCTCGGCCGGGGAGTACCGGAGCGAGTTCTGCTTCTCAAGTTCTGTGGTTCCTGTTGAATCAACCTCATAAGCGGTAAGATGAGTCGAGCTTCCGGAAGAAGTAGACAGGTGAAGCCGTAAAATGGTGAGGAACCGCTCTGAAGTGAGCGCACCAAGAAACAGGCTCTGGTGGCTCTGCTGGTTGTAAATAAGCTGGCTCCCCACAGCACGATGCATTTGTTCTTCGGCATCGGCAAGATTGCGGATGGTGATGGCCGGGCGGTCCTCGCTGAAGCTGTCGGAGAGTACTCGATCGTCGGCGGCCGGCCCCCCTAAATCGAGAATTGATCCTTCCGTTGCATCTACAGAACGAATGCTCTCAACGTTAATGGTTTTATCGGTAGTATTCCGGACGATTACCTGAATGTCTCCGAAAGGCTCGCCCGTATAGGTGCGCAAGTGATAAATCAAGTCCGGTTTACCGCTGATTCCCGAGTAAATTACCTGCCAGTCGGTCGCCTCGCCGAAATCTCCATCAACTTGCGAGTTTCTCACCTCGTGCCGGGGGTAATCAGTTGCATGGAGCCAGCGCCCATCCACCTCGACCGCTACTGCAGCACGCAAGGCAACAGTACTGGAACCGGGTATCGAAATGCTGTATTTGCCGTCTGCCGGATTCACCTTGACCTGCAAAGCATGGTCGTTGCCAGAAGATTGCACCGCCACCGACGCAACAACACCACCGCCAACAAGCAGCAGAACCGCAGTCAATCTCATCGCATACCGCAGCTTGATTTGCCTCATCCAATTGCCGATCACCAGTTCCTCCATCGCGTTAGAAATGCAGTTATTGCGAATCCGGGACCGCCAAGGAGAGGCGCCATTTCATAGGTCCAGGGATGCCAATGTTGCGCGCTTACGTATCCCTTTACTTACGCATGGTTATTTTTATATTCGAATAGATTCGTTTGTCAAGGAGCAATCTTCGAAAAGTTGCCGAATGAGGGTTGGGGTGCCCAGCGATCTTTGAGCCAGTGAAGAAGTGACCTTGCCCACGCAAAACGTATCCCTTAGCGAGCTGCTGTAATGGCGAAGGGAGAGGTAGATGAGGAACGGGAAAGGAGGCAGGTACACGCAGGAGTTCAAGCAGGAGGCGGTGCGGCTGGTCGAATCAGGTCAGAATATCGCGGAGACGTCGCGCAGTCTGGGCGTGGTCGAGCAGACGCTGCGAGCCCTGCTCGGCCTTTTGCTTGAGGGAGAGGGATACTCGCTAGGTAAATCCTGCCACCGGGCGCCACTGCGAGCAATCCACAGGATGCCTTCCAGCACCCTGCGGCTATCCGCCCACGGGCGGCCTCCCCGTTTTCCCTTGCGCTACTTGGGCAGAAGTGGTTCGATCTTCTTCCACTGCCGATCCGTTAACATGGGGCCACCTCGTGGCATCGGCCTGCCCTCCTGCCACGTTATGGCCCCATTTCCTGTGCCCCTCCAAGTGCCTGATTCGATTCCGAATCGGGTTTTGAAACAGCTTCTAGGTGATTACGCGCCGCATACTCCTTGCAGCCAAGTTCCTGGGACCCAAGACTGGTTCCTTCCAGCTGCTCCTTCGAGGAGACGCGGCAATAGCCGGTTTCGAGCCGGTCTCCATTTCCGCTTTTGGTAAAGCTGAATTTGCAGATAGCTGAGTTCGACCTTCTTTTACTGCTTCGCCGATTCGAATGTCCGGATCTCGAATGGTCGCAGGCTTACGGAAACTATGTTCCCCGCGGACCAATGCACGGCGGGCGGCCTTGTCCGACTGAATGGTTCGCGTACGAGATAGTCTCCGGGTTCACCGGAGGGCAGTTCGAGCGCACCGCATAGCTGGAGCACGTAACTTTGCGGGTGGTCCGAGGGATTGCGCAGGGTGATGACCCAGCCGCTTTGGCTCCAGGCGGCCCAACCATATACTTCCAGTTTGCCGGGATCGCCGCCAATCCAATGCGTGTCTTTTAGAATATCGGCGTGCTGCCGCGACCACCGAGCATACTTCGCAAGGTCGTCCCAGTCAGCCGGAGTAAGAAGAGAAGGAGTAATGTATATTTCTTGAAGTTGCGTGCCGCTGGCGAAGTACGCATGGACCTCATCCTCGAAATCTCCTGCCGGGTCCGTATTGAGACCTTCGGCCTGCGCAGCGTAAATGATTCCGTGCAGCATCAATGAACTGAGCGGGAACAGAGGCCCGCGCTCGACGATATTCTGGTAGGTCTGGTCATCCCGAAAGGTGATCCATCGCTGCCGCGATGTTCCAACGCCGGCAAAGTCATGATCTTCGCCGCCACGCCAGATTGAGTCTGCGTAGAGCAGCCAGAAGGGAGAAGCCCACGTGCCGTTGGTCAGGTTGATGAAGACTCCCCGCTTTTCCTCTCGAAGATCTTTAATAAGATGAATAGCCGCATCGAAATCACTGTCGAAGGCTGAACCGGGAAAGACGCGATCTGCATTGCCCGTGCCATCCAGCTTGAATTGATTCACGCCGTACCGCTCGATCATCTCCTGACACACTTGGTCGAAGGCATGAAAGTATTTCGGACCGGAGAGTGCGTAACCATCGTTGATGATTTCGTAGCCGTGGCTTCTGCCGAATGCGATCCGCTGTTTCTTTTCCTCGCCGTAGCCACCCCAAGGAGACAGCCAGACGCCGATGCCGGCTCCATACTTCGCTGCCTCTTGTGAAACGCGCGTGAAGCCGTCGGGAAAGCCGTTGTTGAACTCCCACAAACTGTCGGGATTGTCCCACCCGTCGTCAAACAGAAACGAATCGAGTTTGATGCCGCGTCTGTCTGCAAGCTCGGTTCCGAAGGCGTCGATGCGGTTTAGAGCCGCCGCCTCATCATAGCGATTCCCGTAGCCGATGTCATACCAGGAGTTGTAAAGGAGAAATGGTCGGTAGGAACGTGGACGCTCGCTCTCCAAATAATTCAGAAAGGACCGGCGCATCTGTCCAGACGCCGCCGAGCCAATCACAGCTGAGTATTCTGCTGTTTGGCCGACATGCAGCGGCAGGACGCGGGAGATGCTGGCCGTGGCCTCGCCGCTTGCAATGCGGCTCCATGAAAGCGGGTTCTCAAATCCCAGGAACATCCGACCATCTACGAGGGGCGAACCAGGAACAGTACCGACAACGCGAGCTTCCGGATCATGGAAATCGAGCAAACGAACCTCTGTCATGGGCAACTCTGCTGTTCCAACGTGAATCGTAAGTTCGGACTGCAGATAGCTGGTGTCGGAACGAATCACCAGGCACCATTGGAACTCTGCCTCGACTCGCATCCCTTCGAAATCGGCGCAGAGTTGCTTGCCATCGCGTTCTCCTGAAGCTGCGGTCGGGGCTGGCGTCACCCGTGGGCGCTGCCACTTCATCTCCGACGATCGAAGAACGGCGCCGTCCTCGAGCGTGATCGAGAACAATTCGCGCAGCGCGATCGTTTGCGACGAAGCAAGGTCTGTGACCAGAAGTGATCGCACCATGCCATTCGATAGATCCAGTTGGGCGGAGATTCGACTGTTTGCGCCCTTGTATCCGGCACCGCCGGGAAGAGGAGCGATGATTTGTGTGTGCCCCGCGGCGCCAGACAACAGAACCGGAATGAGCATCATCATTCCCGTTCTGATCCGCAATGGTTCAGCAATGATCCTCAGCATCCAGGCAGATTCTCCTCTCGGCGGAAGCGTCCGTGCTCTGCGTGATTGCCCGTGTCCGGCTTTTCCCCCGCCCTCAAAGTACTTTTCGATCTCTTCAAGAGTCTTTCCTCTAGTTTCCGGCAGAAAAAGCCTGACGACGATCTGCTCCACAGAAAAACGCTTCTTCTTCATCGGCAAAATCCTCAGCCCTGGTGGGCTCAGTTCTGGCCGAAGACTAACATTTGCCGTGGTTCAAAATACCCGGGGCCGATCAGCGGATTGATTGGTGAATACTCCGGCGCCGCCAAAAGCTCCCGTTCTAACAGCGGCGCCCAGCCTATTCAGGAAATGCACTGGTACTTATTGGCCATAGCAGATTCCTCAAGTCGGCAGTTTACGAAGGAGGCACGCCTTCTACGACCTTCTGACCGAATGACTTTGCTTCGCTTTCACTCCGTCCCGATAGACGATGACTGGACGACGGCCAGGCACAACCACCATAATCCTTCCTTCGGAAACCTCCGGCACAAGTTCATCCGCCGAGCCCGTTGAGAGGGCCAAGGCTCCAATTTCCGCAGGATTCCAGCCATCTGGGAGCGGTGCTGATAAATTGCCGGCATTTACCGAGTAGAAGGCCACGCGGTCGTTATCCAGTTGGCAAAACGTACTCAGGTTACGCGCGATCTCTACACCTCCCAGGGTCACGGAATAAGTCTTTTCGGCCAGGTCCATCCAAATCTTGGAATTGCCTTCCAGTCCAATCACCACCTCTGAACCGAGACGGCGATACGACTCAATATTCCGGTTGTGCAATTTGAACCACGGGATCATGTGCAGGTAATACACGTCGCTGGTCTCCGTTAACGTCAAATCGCCTTGGGGTCTGAAGCCCGCACCGCCGAAGGTATTGAAGAAAAGCATATTCAAAAGCCCATCAATGAACTCTTGATTTTCCCCTTCACTTGCACCCCAGATGGCCGTTCTGCGGTAAATCGCAGGAAGTAATGGTATCTGCTCGCCGCCAAATGGAGTTTCACGGCCTAACCCACCCTCCATATAGGCAAATGAAGTTATTTTGCCGATGAAGGGGTATCTAAGTGCCTCAGAGGATACGTTGATGCCATGTTTGGCGAACTCGTCGAAGACTAAATACCGCCCATCCACGAGATTTTTAATTCCGCTTGCCGGATGCACCCGGTCCCAATCGTTGCGAATCGCAAAGTAAGAAAGCACGTCAATGTGGGTTACGTCTCGCAGCTTGTATTGCTCGCAAGTGAAGCGCACGCGTTCCAGTCCCGGGCCGCTCATAAACTTTGCCATACCGGTAACGTAGGAGTTTTCACCCGTCCAATTGCGGCTTTCCCACAAGTCTCCGTCAGGGCGTCGAGCAATGATATCGGTGTTCCAGCCTGGGCTGCTCCGATAGGCGTCATCGTAATTGTCCGAAAGCGTTACGTTGCAATTCCAATTACGCCCCTCTTCCATCAAACGCATCATGCCGTCATATCCGCCAAGCCGCCGGTTCACTTCATTGATAGAGGGGTAGCCCGTGTCCTTGCCGTGAAACTGCCATCCCCAGAGGTACACAACTTGCGGCGAGTGATCAATCAGAGCAGCCACTTGTTTGATACGCTGCTCGCACTGCTGAAATGTAGCGGCCGGCTCAGGCAACGTCGGAGCATCACAGAAGATGCTGTGCACGAACTTGTCATTGAAATAGTGTGAAGGCATCGCTGGCATGCGGTCCCGGACAAGCTTGGCCCCATCAAGCCAATCCACGACTCCATTCCCATCCAAATCTCCGGCAAAATCAAGACGGCACGCCGACTTCTGCTCGATCAGCAGATTGGGTGTACGTTCGTCTCCGCACACCCATAAACCGCCGGGCGGCGCCGCGGTATTCATGGAGTAATTGAGGCTTCCATCAATCCGGTGCACCTTGATTGTCCCGGCCGAGGCCCGCCGACTGCCCTTATCACCCGACACGACGAGTTCCGTACCGTCCATGAATGCAGTTACGTGCTGAACACAGACCGCGCGGTCCGTGCCGAGCATTACTATCGGCAGCGTACCGAGCACCCTTCCCCAAAAGGGATTTACAGGGAGGGATCCTGGCTTCGCTTCGTCCAAAGCGACGACACTGCCACCGTCATCGGCTTGAGCCAGCCACGCAAACCCATCTTCCTCGCGAACAGTTACAAGACGCGGCATACCAATCTCGATCAATTCGTAGCCAGCATTTTCTTCAATGTTTTCCAGGGTAATGTGAAGCGCGGCGCCCTCCACAACGTAGCGAACGACGACGGCTGCGGCGGGGTGACCGTCGTAACTGCAATGCAACTGGAAATCCGCCTGTGTGTCTGTCGCATGAACAGAAGAGGCTTCAATCACGCTAGTAACTACTCCCCATGGCTTCCTGCGGCAAAGCGTGGCCGTCATCTGGCCACCATGATCTTCCCCCCTCATGCGGGTCTGCAGGGCCGGGAGCCGGTACTCATACGGCAGTGCGTCATTGCGATCAAGAACTACTTCAAGCTGCGCGGACTTGATGACCACGGCATTCAATGGTTTCCTGCGCTGAGATAAGTCACCGCCATCGAGCGCACGCGCCCAGAGCGGGGCAAACGTCGCACCTGCCAGCCCCGCGCCGCCAACCTTCAGAAACTTGCGCCGGTCGAATTGTGTACCTTTTGTCGCCATTACTTGCCAGAACCTCCTCATCCCTTTCTTACCGGTGAAATACTGCATTGTCGCTCGATGTGAGCACCGCCTCACATCCAACCGCCTCCCGGATAAGCGAAAAATCAGTCATAGGCGATAAGCCTCGACTGCCGTGCCACGACAGATGCGTTCTTTTTCAACAGCAGACAGTTCAGCGATCAGTGACGTAAAAGCCGTGCTCCATTTCTTGTATCCACCGGCTAACGTGACTACGGGCCAGTCAGAACCAAACATTAATCGCTCAGGACCAAATGCAGATACCACTACATCGAAGTAGGGTCTAAGATCCTCGACCGTCCAATGATCCCAAGTAGTTTCCGTGATCATTCCAGATACCTTACAAAACACGTTTCTTCGCTTCGCCAGTTCCCGAATGTTCTCTTGCCACGGGGAAAGCAACCGTTCACGAATCCGAGGCTTCGCTATGTGGTCCAGGATAAATGTTTGATTAGGATGCTGATCGACGAATCTCATTGTTTGAGGCAAATGTCGTTCAAATATCAGGAGATCGTAGACCAAATCAAACTCAAGCAGATGGCGGATGCCTCGGCCGAAATCGCCGCCGAGCATATACCAGTCATCTCTCTCATCGTGTAATACATGACGCACCGCCTTCAGTTTCTTGTTCTGGGCCAAGCGTTCAAGCTCAGTGCAAACATGAGGATCAGTGAGTGGGACCCACCCGACGACACCGCGAATAGAGGAATGTTCCGCGGCCAGACCAAGCAGCCACTCGGTTTCCCTCACTATCTGCCGCGCTTGTACCACCACTGCACCATCAATGTTGGAATCGCGCATCGTCTGCTGGAATTCCGGAATTAGATAATCTCTGCGGAGAATATCCATTGAAGCGCCGGTCATCCAGCAGTAATCGGTGGCATTGTAGACCCAGAGATGGTGGTGAGAATCAATCAGCATGTCAGTAGTTCCACTCTTTGTTCAACACTGGCTTTAGTATTCTTTGAATCTCAGCCACGAGACTCTGGTCCACTGGCTCTTCGCACCATCTCACATTCCGCGTCACCCTCTCCGGACTAGCGCTGCTGAACATAGTAGTCGGCACATTAGGATGTTGGCTGGAGAACTGCAGGGCGACCTTTTCGATCCAAGTGCCTTGCTCACGACAGAATGCGGCAGCCGCGCGAAACAACGCCTGATCCTGGCTATTGGCCGGATGCCACGCTGCCGCACCGCGATCCGTAAGAAGACCTGAGGCAAATGGCGAACCATTGATGATTCCCACGCCTGACTGCTTCGCCCTAGGCAGCAGATCGAGCAACTGGGTATTGTTCAAACAGTAGTGATTGTGTACCAGTGCAACATCGATATTGAAGTCGGCAAAAATCCGCCTCCATAAATCCATGGGGTAGATGCCGAAGCTGACATTGCCAATTCTTCCTTCCCGCTTTAATGCGTGCAACGTATCGTAACCCTCGGTCAGTGCCCATTCCGTATGTTTTCTGTCTTGATATTCAATGTCGTGGATATGAACAATGTCGAAATAGTCGGTGCCAAGCCGTTGCAAACTTTCGTCCAGAGATCTCCGAATACGAGATTGCGAGTAATCTAACGTATCGTTTCCGTAGCTATGTGGATCCGTATACTTGCCGACTTTAGTCGAAAGACGATAGCGATGGCGGGCTATGTTGCGCAGGCTTTACCGAGAACAGTTTCAGCTCGAGTTCCACCATAGGCCGGCGCGACGTCGAAATAGGTGATTCCACAATCTATCGCCGCATGTACCGCAGCAATTGCCTCGGCTTCATCTACCGAATGGAATACGCCGCCTAAGGACGATGCTCCAAAGCTCAGCCTGGATACGTGTAAGCCTGTTTGTCCGAGAAGTTCGTATTGCATGAAACACCCGTCACTTCCACTGAGAAGAGTTCGGCAGAAAATCGCGCGCACACCCCTTCGCTATCCAGCTACATCAGGCAGATGAATTTGCCTCTGCCGTGCGATCCACAAGAGAACTCCAACTGACGCCCAGATGGTTCCCGCTATCCGTGCGATCGGTCCCAGATTTGTCCAGATGTAAGCACATGTCAGAAAGCCGGCCGTCGAAATCAGCATTGGAAGCCACGGCTTTTGTTTGCCTGCGCGCCAACCCCGCACAAACGAAGAAATATTCACACCCATAAAGGCCACGAGCGCGCCATAGTTCAGCAGTTCGGTACCCAGCTGAAAACTGAAAGCCAGTCCGCCAGCCAGACTGATTGCGCCAATCAGCAGAACATTGTTCCTGGGAATTCGGTTTTTCGAATGAATTGCGCCAAAGAATCGCTTTGGCAATGCGCCGTCCTGCCCCATGGCCAGCAAGAGACGTGCTGCTCCAAGCTGCGCCGCAATTCCGGAACCTATGATTGCGAGCATCAGAGAGGCATTCACAATCATAAAGAGGATCGGTCCGCCGATCCGTTGGGAGATAAACACATATGCGGTGTCAATGTCGGGAAACGGCTGTCCATAAGGCCAGGCCAACTGTCCCAAGTACGCCTCAATTGCAAAGATCGCGCCAGCAGCAAGACACGTGAGGGTGATGGCGTGTGGAATGCTTTTCTTTGGATTGTGTGCCTCGTCGGTCAGCGTAGAAATTCCATCAAAGCCGATATAGGAAAGCACGGCAATCGATGTGCCACGAAACAGGCCGCCACGCGAAAATGTCGCGGGATCGTAAAAAGGCTTTGTGAAGAACGACGATGGCTGCGGCAGTAATTGCGAGAGGTAGTGAAGCGCGGAAATTATGATCAGGATGATTACGACACTGAGCGCGACCGTCATGCCAGCATTGATTCGCGCTGTAGTCTCGATGGCTCTCAGGTTCACAATCGTGAATAAGGCCGAGAACATGATTACAAAAACAAAGTAGGGAATCGACGGCAAGACATTCTGTGCTGCCTTGCTCGACCAAATGACGCATATCAACGGGTTCAGAGCGTAATCCATCGCCAGACACCACCCGGTAAGATAACCTGCGGATGGGTGCAGTTCCTTGCTTACATATATAAAAGCCGAACCACCCCGAGGATATGCGCTTGCCATGCGCCCGTAACTGACCGACGTGCATAGCATGGCAACCATTGCACACAGGACCGCCGTAACCACGTGCCCGCGCGCCATTTGATAGATGACGCCAAAGACCGGCATCACAGCCGTTGGCGATACCAGGATAATGCCATAGAGCAACAAATCCCGGAAACGAAGGGCTCGTCTCAGTGTTGCTTGATTCTCGACCACGACATCAAATTGGCTACACATGGGCTTCTATTTTCACCATCTCGGAGAATCTGCTCACAGGAGCCGATTTCATTTCTCTGAATACAACGGACGCATTCCTGACATTTCGACACAAGGAAAGGATGATCTTTTGCGCCATTTGCGCTGGCAAGGGCGCGCCGTAGAAAATTGTTGATCTTCGCTTTTGCTTTAAGGGCATGATGCTTCACTCATCGGCGAAATCGACTGGAAGCGTCCGCCTCTCCAGTGAACTCTGATTTGCCAACTCGAGAAGACGAATGTTGCGATAACCGTCCTCAGCACTAACCGCAAGTCTGCTTTTGCCATGAATCGCATCACGGACATTTGCGTAGAGGCCGCGGTAGTCTCCGAGCTCCGTTTTCACTTTCGTATGGGTGAGTACGGATGGCGCGGCAAGATCGGGAGCAGTTGTGAGCGTGCCCCAGCTCGCTTCCGGCTCGCCGAGCCACTCGCGGGGCTCGTCGATCAACGGCACCTTCAGACCGGCAAAGAGCGCTGATTCCTGAGGGTCCACTCCCCATTTGCGAAAACTGCCCTTCGTTCCATGCAGCACAAAACGTGGGGCCGGCTCCGCCGCAAGCCAGCTCGCCCGGCAATACGCAAGCATTCGCGGATAGTGGAGCGCAATATCGAAGGCGTCATCGATATTCGTGGCATCCCGGTCACGCCGCACACTGGCGGTAATGGCCTCCGGCGCCCCGAAAAGAGCCAGAGTCTGATCCACCAAGTGTGACGCCAGGTCAAAGACCATTCCATTTGCTCGATGAGTTCTTTCCTTCCACGTGTTTTGGAGCTGCAATGGCCGGAAGCGGTCGAAGTGCGACTCGAAGGTGACGAGCCGGCCGAGATCTCCGCGGCGAAGAAGCATTTGCACGGTCTTGAAATCACCGTCCCAACGGCGATTGTGAAACGGAGCGACGATCAAGTTTCTTTCTGCAGCCAAATCGATAAGCTCGCGAGCTTCGGCGCTTGTAGCTGAAAAGGGCTTGTCGACGACCACGTGCTTGCCCGCGAGCAAAGCCTGCTTTGCCAAATCATGATGTGTCTCGTTGGGAGTAGTTACAACGATCAACTGGACGGAGGCATCGCCAAGCGCATCCTCCACCGAACGAAGAATCCGTATGTCTGGAAACGAAGTCTGAGCTTCATGGCCACTCCGCTGAACAATCGCCTCTAACTTCAGACCGGGAACCGCCCTGATGAAAGGCGAATGATAGAAACGCCCACCTATACCAAAGCCGATAACCGCAACACCAATATCCACAATCGATGCTCCAAGCATTTCGCTGCATCGAGGTCTTGGCCCACCCAAGCCACGATGAAGCTTCCCCTCTTTATGGATCCGTAACAATGGTGTTTCTACAAAGTCCTCAATGTGACCTCTTAGCGAGTTAACGCAGCCTAAGACAGACACACCTTATGCGGAGTTACAAACATCTGGCAGGCTATCAGGCCATCTTTATGATGCATGATAGAGCTCACGCATAACAGCCCAGGTACGCTCGCCCATCAGCGGAATTTGCATGCGATCCGTGGTGCCGAGCCATTCCTGATTGCGTGGCTCGGCTGCGAGCTCCCGCATGTCTTTCTCGTAGTCATCACCTGTATATTCGTAATAGCCAAACAAATAGTAATTGCCTTTTCCGATTTCCTGTATGAAGATGGAGAAGTTGTGCACGTTGTACCTGTCCAGCAAATCTCGAATTCCAGGGTTGCTAGGAGCGTGAAGCGCTTCGTAGTGACTAATGCGATCAGGGCGCATTCCGATCACCATCCCTACACGTTTCATCGTTAGCAACCTCCTTTGGCCGATTCTGTTCCGCCATGCCGGCATCAACGTGTTCGGATCATAGTATCTTGTATACGACTCATCTCCCTGTACGGAAATCCTATAGGTTGCGGGAGAGATCATCCTGGGATAGGACTCCAGCGTCCTGGCTTCCAAGGAAGGTGCTTTCTTAGGAAGGCAAAGGTCTCTGTACCATAGATCATGTGTGGGCCGTTCTCGAACGCGATCTCAGTTTTGTCAGGTATCCCCATGTAATCGTAAAACCAGCGCACCTCGGCATACTCATGAGCCACCATCTCATCCATACTTACAAAGTCGTAATGCCCCCGCTCGACCATGAAGCAACGGGGAGCCATGAGATTGGCGAGCTCTGAGTAATTCACGACGTTCGCGAAGTTGAATTCGTACATGTCATATTCTTCGGTCAGGAGATAACTGAAATGGCTCTCCACATTCGTGGTCTTCCACACCCATTCGTTAAAGTCCGCCGAACAAATTGAAACAGAATATTGGTCCAACAAAGGAGGCACGCGAACCGCAGTTTTGCCTCCATAGGAGATGCCGTAAAAACCAATCCCGTTCGGATCCACGTAAGGCAGTTCCGACAGCCACTCAAGGATTCTTTGGTGCTGCCCGAGGATGAACGAGTAGAGGGCTAACTTCAGCGGGTGCCCAAGCCGCTGAATGATCCGAAACTTATCGTCGCCAATATATGGCGCCTGGGGTGCGAAGACCACGAATCCTTCCTCGACCAGGCGGTTGGAAAAGTTGCGTAGTCCGACTTCGTGGGATTTCGGGTCTGTCAGTTCCTGGACGTGGCTCTCCAGTCCATGCTGGCAGACCACCACCGGGCGGCGCTCGCCTTCGGGAATGCCCTTCGGCACCAGCAACACACCATAGGCAAACACCCCCGGCCACACGTCCAGCATGATCTCGTAGCCTATATAGGATGGTTCATCATAGACCAGTCTGGTTCGTGGATTAGCCGGCACACTTGGGTTCGGCAGCCGGCCAATCACCTCGTCCCAGATATAGTCCTGATACCATTTCTTGGCCCTGATCCACTGCTCTGGTGAATTGGACCACTGTGTCATCCCCGCTTCCGATGCACGCAGGTATTGGATATAGAGCGTCTGGTGCGCCAGTTCATCTTCGGTTGGCCATGCCGAGTTTGCCTTCGACCAAAACTTCTTCCTTTCCTCAGGGGATTTGTGGATCACCCCCTGCGTGAAGCTGACAATCTGATCGAACTGTTCCTTCAACCGGATCTGTGGATCGAAGCCGGTTCGATTGTCAACCGGAACAGCGCCATCCGGTTGCAACTCGCTTCGCCCATCCAGAGCTTGAAGAAAAGCGCTCAGGGCCTGTTCTGACCCTGGCTCGCCCTTCCCTGCACCGCTTACCACAAGGCGCAATCGGCTCTCGCTCTTCAGTCCCGCATAGTAATCGCGCGCTCTCACCACTTCTCTCTGTATCGAATACAGGGACGGAGTCGTAAGTTTCCCGTTCGGACAGGCCGTCTCAGCATGCTTCTCAGTTGCCGGCGGCGGTCCTTCCACCTCCGGCCCCCGGCTGGCTTCAACAATCAGCGTCCGTGGCGCTATCAGACTGGCGACTTCCGCATCTCCAAACTCGCACAATAGCGACCAGATGTCGCGGTAGATCGGCTCCTTCCACAACCCTTCCCGTTCCTGAAAATATCCGCTCACTGCCGTAGCTTGAATTCTTGTGTCCAACGCACCGCTGTAGAGGGCCAGCAACCCGCCCTCACCATACCCCATCACTCCGATCGGAATTTTCTGCTTCCTGTTTTCCTTCTCGAACCAATCCACCGCGGCAAGAATCTTTTGCACTTCATATCCGATGATGTGCCTGCCGGCTTCATAAGCCATCCGGTAAATCCACTCGCGATGCGGCTGATTCGTGTAACCAACACCTGGTATGCCGGAATAGGTATCTGCGCGATCTATCAGCACCGGGACGATTACCTGGCATCCGTTCTCAGCCAGCCGTCGGCCAAACTGTGCTTGCGGACTAAGCCCGGATGCCATGCCGATCAGCATCTCCGGAGTCCAGTCCGCATCCGGCATCGCGACCACGCGCGCCACCGGCACGCCATCGGGCTGCAGCAGCAGTCCCTCTGCATCGAGCCCAGCAAAACCCGCCGCGGCAGGCCCCAGAACCGGCCAGCGCACGGAATACACCTTGTATCCCTTCCCCGCACCGATTGCCGCTGAGTCGAAAATGCCGCGCGTTGACTCAGGCTCAGTGGCAACGACCCGCTCGTCGGTGGCGCCAACGATCCGGCGCAGGTGCTCCCGGTTGCCCGATACCGATCGCTCATAAGTTGTCTTCGAACTGTAGTCCCGATTCCAAAACGCAGTACGCCCTTTCGCAGCTTCTGCGGTCTTATCGAGTAGATAGCGGCGGATACCTTCAACCATCTGCGCTGCCAGATCGCCCTCGGCAGTCAAGCGATTCGTCCCGGCAAGAACCGAAGCGATCTGCTCGTTCCCCGAGTCCGACTGAGGCACCGATGGCTTAGCCCATAGAAGTTGGCGGAACCCCAGGCTTAGAGTTGCTCTCGCTGAATGATCTAAAAACGTCCGCCGATCCATCCCGACCCCGTTTACGGTTGTTGCCTCACGACACTCTGGTGAATGAAGGACTAGCCCTTATACGGCACCAAGGGCTAGCCCTTTCATGCAGCTAGAAGTGAACCTTCAAGGCGAACTGAACTTGTTGACCGTGCTGCTGGGAGGTCGAGTGGATCGTTCCAAATTGCTGCGTCCCGAAATTCAAATCTGGAGGATCGAACGTGTGTCCGTTCAACCAGTTGAAGAATTCACCGCGCAATTCCACTGACCTGCTTTCTGCAAATGGCCAGCGTTTCACAACCGCCCCATCCCAGTTCTTAAGACCGTTGCCGTAAACAACATGTTTGCCGGCAGTGCCGGCCGTCCCATAGGCAGGCAGCTGATAGCAACTCGTATTAACCGCCTCCGCCAAGCTCCATGTAAAGCCCTTGGACGGGTCGCAGACGAGGTTAGGAAATTCCGTCAATCTCCCCTCAGAGTTCCCGATGTTTTCATTGTCTGTGGTGAGCACGGAAAAGACTGGAGGGCCGCTATCCAAGGTCACAATGCCTGAAGTCTCCCAATTGCCGACAACTCCGTTCAACAAGGTGTTACTGCTCTTGAATGGAAGCTCGTAGACGTAACTCGCGTGGAAGACGTTCGCCATGCTGTACATCGCCGGTCCTTTAAAGAGAGCAAGGTTGTATCGCGTCGGGGTGATGGTATTTTCGTTGAAAAGGCCACCATTATTCCCCTGGTCTACTTGGTCCAGCGCCTTCTGCCAAGTGTAATTAATGAGGAATGTCAGGTTGTGAGACGTCCTCCAGTTCAGATCCAGACTCATTCCGTCATACCATGAACTAACACCGTCATACATGTTGTTTATGAACGGTGAGAAATTTGGCCATGGTTGCCTATTCTGGAAAGGATCGGTTCCCGGAGTGGTTGCGACATTGTCAATCGTTTGCGTTCCAAGTTTCACACCGTGATTTCCTACGTAGTCAGCTTCAGCAACCAGCGAGTTTGTGAGCGAATGTTGAATCGAAAAAGTCCATTCCTCAATGTAGGGCATGCGGTTTCGAGCATCAGAGGCCTCCAGGCATTGTTGACATCCAAGAGGAGTAGTTGATCCGTTAGCTGGTCCTGGAAATGGATTTGGAAACATCGCGGATGGAGTTGTCGTGTTCAATCCGCTGACGGATTGAGGAAAGGCGAAAGGCCAGTTGCCTCGATTGCCCTGCTCCCATTGATAGTTGTCTCCCGCTGTCTCGAAGAACGTTCCGCCCGACGCACGAACCACCGTTCTGCGTGTGAACTGGTAGGCGAGTCCGAGTCGAGGCGAAAAGCTCTTCCAGTCCGTCGCGACTATGCCTCGCCGAACGTTCGCTGGTGCGCCGGTAATCGGATTCTTCATGTCCCAAAGATACTGCCCTGTTTCTAGTTCGAACGTTGCGCTGCCATATTTATTGATAAGCGGGGGGGCAACTTCCCATCTCAATCCAATGTTCATGCTAAGTTTTGAGGTTGCATGAAAGGTATCCTGAATGTACAACGAGTACTCGTTGCCGCTCATTGCGGCCTCGGTGCTCCCGACGACTCTGTCGGCCGAATCCGGTAGCCCGAGAAGAAAGCTGGCAAACGCATTGCCGCTATCTGCGCCATAACTGGTTGGAAGATTCGAAAAATTGACATCGGTGCCGTTTTGATTATCCGTAATGAAGCTCGTACGCATCACGGCGCCGCCAAATGCCATTGTGTGCTTGCCCTTGATCTTCTGAGCATCGACACTCCACTCCCAGTTATATTCTGGACCATAGATTCCCAGATATTGATCCATGCCGTTGTAGCCCGCAATGCCGATATAAGGAATCAAACTATATGTACCCTCGAATTGCGGGAAAGCTGGCAGCGTGTTGCCAATTGTTGTGGCATCAGAAGGTCCATGGTCTTGTTGGACGTTATTGTTTCTTAAGACCCCAAAACGAACCGTAAGAAACGTGGTCGGATTGAAAATGTGGGTATCGCTCGCTACGGCATTAACCACGTTTCTGTTGCTGGTATAAGTAATGGCCGGAATTCCACTGGGGTAGGTGCCATTATCGCGCCAATCGCTGAAACGCGCGTAGAAAGTGTCACTCCGAAATTGATGATCGATCCGGGCGCTCTCTTGGTCGGCAACCTCGACGTTCGGTGCTGTTTGTATGAAATTGACTCCAGCAATGGCTCCAGGCGCGAGATTTGGAGCCGGATAGAATGCTTTCGCCAGCGCCAAAGCCTGAGGATTGACGCAAGTGGGCTGCGGAGCGCATAAGGTTGTCGAGCCCATCGGTATCTTATTGCCGGTAAACCCTTGACGGCTGACAAGCGCACCCTGTCCGTTGACTGTGCTGGTGTAGGGATTATAGATTGGCGCATCAGCGGAGAAGTCGCCCTGCATCTCAGCCGCAGTCGGGACGTTATTGAGCCAATCTGTGGGCGTGCGGATACGGATGCCCTCATAGTATCCAAAAACGTACCAAGCTTTTCTCTTGGATAAGAGATGAGGCACCTGCAATGGTCCACCACCCGCAAATCCAAACTGGTTCCACTTCAGATCTCCCGCATTCGGTGCGAAGTAATCGTGAGCATTAAGGTCATTGTTGCGTAGGAATTCCCAAACGTCAGCGTGGTAGGTATTCGCTCCAGACTTGGTTACGATGCTAACGTTGGCCCCTGGAACCCAGCCCGACGATCCCTGATCCGTTGCCTCATCTACTTTCATTTCTGCTATCGCCTCGGGAGGCGGGTACAAGCCCACGTAGGTAAAGAGAGGCTCGATCGACTCAATTCCATCTACGGTCAAGTTGTTGTACCGGGGGCGCAGTCCGTACGTGACCGGAAGACCTCCAATGCCAGCTACGCCAGAGGTGCCGGTGTCGTTGGAAATGTTCACAACCGAAGGAAGAACCGGAATCAGCGAGGTGAAGCTTCTGCCCAGCGCGGGTAAGGCAGTGAGCTCTTGCCCTTGCAACTCCGCGCCTATCGTCGCGGTTGTTGTATCAAGAAGTGGGGCCGTTTCGTGCACTTCCACTGTTGATACATTGGCTGCCACCTTAAGCTGGATATCTATCGTGCTGCCTTGTCCGGCAAGCAAACTGATGCCGGTAATTGATTGCTCCCGAAAGCCGGAAGCCTTGATATTCAGTTGATAGCTCCCCGGCAAGATTGCGGGGATGACATATGCGCCCGATGAACTGGTTCTGGTTGTTCTCGACGCACTTTCTTGCGTGCTCTGGAGCACAACCTCGGCATTGGGAATCCCGGCTCCAGTCGCATCCGATACCAGACCGCTGAGCATAGCGGTGTCCGCTTGACCTTCCATGTATTTGGGAGATCCAATCATGATGAGGGCAAGCACCAACCACATGCCCAAGGCAACTCGATAGGTCTTCACCGTTATCTCCTCCTCAGAATGTGTTCCGTTCTCGAGAACTTGGCCCGAATGTTTGCAGGGTAATTGCGGGCTAAAGAATCGGGTCACCGAATGATCTTTTGATATATCACTATGGCAAGTCCATGTCAATACAAAAAGTAAAGACACGAAGATTAATAAAACAAAAAGCAATAACAAAACGAAACCAAAAAATAATCTCTTTGGGCGACGGCAAATTAAACCGTTTGTTAAGAGCAATTTATTGATTCTCCTCAATTTGTTTTTCCCGGGAGTATTCCCTCTGCAAAGGAATAAGTTGTCGATTTGGTGAAGGATTCCGCAATTTCACTTCAGTTTTTAATTCTTTCCTTTTCGGCGTAGACTGGGGTTTTAATGGTTTTTGGGGGACCAATGCAAAAGCACGTGGGAGTTGTTGGAGCCACAACGGGGACCGATCTCGATGTAGCTGCTGGGGACGACACTTCCGTCTCGACAATGCAGTCGGACGGAATGATGGCCGACGAGAGGCGTACTCAGATCTTGCAGATTCTGCATCGCGCGGGCCGAGTGCGCGTGAATGAACTCGTCACGCAGTTCAATACTTCGGCAGTGACCATTCGCAACGACCTGAATGAACTGGCTCAACGCGGCCTGGTTCAGCGTTCGCACGGCGGGGCTATGCTCCCCGACTCAATACTGCGTGAGCCGCCCGTAAATGAACGCATAAAGGCGAACGCGGAAGAGAAGCGGCGCATTGGTGCGATGGCCGCCAGCATGATTAGCGATCGCGAAACCATCATATTGGATTCTGGCACAACAACCCTTGAGATCGCTCGGCAGATCAAGAAAAAGAGGGGACTGCAGGTCATTACCAATGGCGTCAACATCGCGGTCGAGTTGCTGGATGCGCGAGACTCGGAAGTGTTTATCGTCGGTGGGACGATGCGCGGTGAATCCGCATCCATCAGTGGGCGTTTCACTGAAGAGGTGTTCGAGCAGTTTTCTGCGGACAAGCTCTTCCTTAGCGGCGCCGGTTGCGATTTGGACTTTGGAGTGAGCGGCGCAAACCTGGAAGAGACGATGGTCACACGCGCTATGCTCCGGATCGCTCGTGAGATCATTCTGGTCGCTGATGCGACCAAGTTCTCCAAGCGCGGCATGTCTCGGATTGCACCGTACTCTGAGATCGACACAGTCATCAGCGACACAAACCTTAGTGAGGACATCCAGGAAAAGCTGCGTGCGCTGGGCTGCAATCTGATTCTTGTTTAGAGGCGCTCCGCTCGCTACGCGCCATCTGGAGGGATGTCAAAATTGACCAGCTCGGCTTTGAAGCCGCGCGTGCGAATTGCACCGTAGGCGATCCCAGCAGTCATCCATACTGCTCCCAGCAAGAGTGCGGGCCGGCTCAGGTTTATCCAGATTAGACTGCAAATTGCGCATCCGAGAGCAGGGACAGCGATTCCGCTTATCGTCTTCCTTTGCTCGCGTCGAAGCTGGTGAATCAATGTGGCGAGATTCACACCGATGAATGCGAGGAAGGCGCCAAAGTTGAGCGCTTGGGCTCCGATCTCGTAGGCGTCGCCGCCTAGCCTGGCAGCAAAGAACTCGAGAGTGCCGGATCCGACAAACGCAAACGCTCCCACCACCAGGATGTTATTCCGCGGTACTTGATTGCGGGCATCAATCTTACCGAAGAACGATTTCGGAAGTGCATTGCCGCGCCCCATACCATAGAGAAGGCGGCCTGCAGCAAGCTGTGTTCCCAAAGCGGAGCCCATGTTGGCCAGCAGAAGAGTGATATTGATGATCTGAAAGAGTAACGCCCCGCCCGCCTCGCGAGAGAGTATTGCAAAAGCTGATTCCACCTGACCGGCAGGGAACGGCTTGGTTCCCCATAGAAGTTGTGCAGCATAGACTTCCAACCCTGACAACAGCCCGGTGATCGAGCAGACAAAAACTGTGGCCAGGATGATATTGCGGCGTGGATTCTCGACCTCTTCAGAGAGGGTCGATACCGCATCGAATCCGATGTAGGTAAGCACGGCGACTGAAGTCCCGGCAAGAACGCTTGATGGACGAAAGGTTGCTGGGTCGTAAAACGGATGAGTAAAGTATCCGGGAGAGTGATGGATCTTCAACACTGCGCGGATCGCGCTGCCGAGAAAAAGCAGGACCACTATCACCATGGCGCCGCAGAGTGCCTCATTCAATTGAGCTGAGGTCTTGATGCCACGAAGGTTGGCCCACGTAAAGAAGCCGGCAAAAACCAGTATCCAGAGATAGAAGGAGATGCCGGGGAGGATATTCATTGCGGCTTTGGCGCAAAACGCCGTGCAAATGAGTGGATTCAGCAGATAGTCCATGACCATCCCCCAGCCCACGATGTACCCCAGAGAGGGATGCATCTCCTGGCCAACATAGGTATATGCCGATCCGGCGCTGGGATAGAGTTGGGCCATTCGGCCATAGCTGATCGCCGTTAATAGCATGGCAATCATCGCAATGAGGATGGTTGTTACAACATGGCCGCGAGCCGTATTGCTGATAACGCCGTAGATTCCCATCGGCGCGGTCGGCTGGACAATTACCATACCGATAAAAACAAGATTCCACAGCCGCAGCGTTCGACGGAGCCGCACCGTCTTCGCTGCAGAATCGTGTACGGAAGGGATCTGAACCGGCTGCTTCAACAGCGCACCTCCATCGGCAGATACGCAGCGACATGGCGCTGTTCAAAGGGGCTTGAGGGCCTATCTAGTTCTTATTGTCCCCGCCGCTCTCCATTGGAGGATGAATGCGGACACCCTTGACGATCCGGTGAATGATACCCTCCGGACTTGGGTTATCAGGATTTAAACCGCTCCCCAGGCTCATATGGTATCCGAGCAACTGCGGGCCGATAATCTCATACGGCGTACGCAAGTCATCTTCCACTCGGGGAGCGATGGCCGGAATGACTTCATCAAATACTCCCGCCACCTCATCAGGATCGGCGATTCCGACCAGCAGTCCAATCTTTTTAGTGCGAAGCTCTTCAATCAGGTCCAGTTCGTACAGCCGGCGCAGCGGGTCGCTTGAGAGCAGGCACAAGACAAAGGTATCCGGCTCAATGTAAGACATTGGACCATGGCGCAACCCCAACGGCGATTCAGAGATCATGGGAAAGCGGCCGGATGTCATCTCCAAAGTCTTGAGTCCGGCTTCCTGAGCCCATCCAAGCAGCGGAGACGAAGAGAGAACCAAAACACGATTGCGAACCCGCGCCGCCGCGCGCTTACAGGCTTTGTCGATTTCCGGCAGGAGCCGGGCTGCGCGTTCGCCGAACTCATTCAGTGTCTCTGCCACCGCGTCGGGCCTTGCCAAAGCCAACCCACCGAGTACCAGGTTGGAAAATGCGCTGGTCATCACCAAGCCATGATCGTTGGTCCGGGGGTCAAGGGCAATCGAACCGTCCAATCCAGCATGGGATAGAGCGCCGTCTTCATTGCAGACAATCGCAAACTGCAGAATCTCAGGCCGCAGTTCGCGTATGCGTTCGACAACTGCGGCACTTTCAGGGCTGTCTCCGGAGCGGGCCAGAGAAATCACCACGTCGATTTCGTAGAGATAGCGCTCGGCATCAACCAAGATGTCGGTGGTGGGCACGGCAATCGAACGCGGCCACGCCGACGCAACGGCTCTCGCCGCGTAGGCCGAAGTTCCTGCCCCGGTCAACAACATTCTCGCGCCCGCAAGTCTCGCTTGAAGATTCAGTCGCTCCGACGCTCGTTGAATGCGATCCACCGTGGTCGCCCAAAGGAGAGGCTGGCGGAAGATTTCCTCGTAAGTGCAATGTGGTGCGGAGTTAGAAGCAGTTTCGCTCATGTTGGAATCTGGACCCTTTGGTCTGACGGTCGATTCTTGAACCAGGCGGTCTTACCCTTCGCTCTGACCGGCTAAAAATTGAAAGCCAAATACGAAAGTCATACGCAAGTCTATACTCGCTATTCGTAACCGTCAATACTTTCACTTGACAATTATCGAAAGATACGGATAAAAATGAACTGCTGACCGCAAACGCTGGGAAGGGCTCCGGCATGAGCCGCCGCGCCTCGGCGGTCGGATTGTCTGCGCATCCCCTTCGTCCCCTGGAAGTGGCGGGTGTGATTGCTGAGAGGTCCGCAACTGTTGCAGCACTCCGCTGTTCGTCAGTCGAAGGTCGAGGAAAAATAATTTGATCGATGAGCATTCGCAACCTGATGTAGCCCTCGTCGGAGAGATCAACGCCGATCTGATCCTCTACGGGTTGCCGCGCGAACTCCCCGAAGAAGCTGAGATTCTGGCCAACAGATTTGCCCTCACGCTTGGCAGTTCCTCCGCCATTCTGGCCCACAATTTGGCCATCCTCGGCAATAAGGTGACGTTCACCGCCAAAGTCGGGAACGACATTCTCGGAGAGATGTGCTGCCGAAGGCTCCGTGAACGAGGGATTGATCTCAGCCGCATAGTCCGTTGCACGTCCGGAACCACGACCGGAGTCACTGTAATCCTGCCCCTCACGGAAACACGGCGCATCCTCACTTATCTAGGCACAATGGCTGAATTGAGCATTGAGGATGTTGACCTGGATTTCCTTGCTAGAGCAAAGCACTTTCATCTTTCCTCCCCCTTCCTGCAAAGCAAACTCTTCCCCGATCTGCCTGTGCTTTTCAAAGCAATGCGGCAGCGGGGACGAACAACCTCTTTGGACACGAACGACGATCCAACGAGCAAATGGGAAGGAATTCTTGAGGAAGTGTTGCCGCATGTTGACCTGCTTTTCTGCACCGAGGAAGAAGTGAGAAAGCTCGCCAAGGCAGAAGATGCCGAGGAGCGAATAGCTGCCCGTGTCCATTTCCTGATCGTCAAGAGGGGATCGCGCGGAGCTTCGTTATTTGTGGAGGGGCGGCGGATAGACAGCCCTGCGCTTCAGCTTCATGCCGTTGATGCGGTCGGTGCAGGCGACACGTTTGACGCGGGCTTTTTGCACCAGTGGATTCGCCGCGCTCCACTGGAGACCTGCCTCGCTTACGGAAATTTGGCCGGGGGCTTGTCGGTTACCCGTTCCGGTGGCATTGAAGCTTTTGCCGATGAGGACCACCGGAGGAAGTTCTTCGAACAGCACTGGCACAATGACTCGCTGGTCTGATCCGTCGAGTCCCCGGCCCGCTGGGCGAAAAGTTGAATCGGAATCGGCCAGGAGTGGCGAACAAGGAGATCGTAAATGACAGCCATTAGGCACAGCGCGGATGAACGCCGTAAAGTTCAGCCGGCTGTGCGCGAAATGTGCTCCATCTTGGCCGCGAACCGCGCAGACAAAGGCAAAGGCATTTACTCCGTCTGCTCTGCCAACCGTCTGGTTCTTGAAGCTGCTTTTGTGCAAGCCGCGGAAGACAACAGTCCGTTGTTGATAGAGGCAACCTGCAACCAGGTAAATCAGGAGGGAGGGTATACCGGACTCACTCCAGCGGAGTTCCGGGACTACGTATACATCCTTGCCCGAGAGCTGCACTTTCCATTGGAGCGGCTCATCCTTGGTGGCGACCATATAGGCCCGAATCCATGGTGCTCGCAACCGGCAGCGACCGCCATGGAGAAGGCTTGCGCTATGGTAACGGCCTTCGTCGAAGCCGGATTCAGCAAGATCCATCTCGACGCGAGCATGGCTTGCAAGGATGATCTGCCGATATTGCCCGGCGCGGTGATTGCAGACCGGGCAGCTCGACTGTGCGAAGCCGCCGAGGCCGCGGCACAAGGTTCGGTTTTCGATCCGGTTTATGTGATTGGAACCGAGGTTCCAACTCCCGGGGGCGCGTTGGAAGAGATGCACCTCGCGGTTACAACCCCCGCAAGCCTTGATGAAACGTTGAAAGTGCACCACGAAGCATTCGCACGCAGAAATCTCCTTGCGGCCTGGTCACGTGTGATTGCCGTGGTGGTTCAGCCTGGCGTGGAATTCAATGAGGCCACCATCGTGGATTACATACCAGAGAAAGCCTTGTGCCTCTCAAAGCAAATTTTAAAGAAAGAACGTGTGGTGTATGAAGCTCACTCCACCGACTATCAGAAGACTGATTCGCTTCGCCAGCTCGCGCGAGATCATTTCGCGATTCTGAAGGTCGGTCCCGAACTCACGTTTGCCATGCGCGAGGCAATTTTCGCTTTGGGCCGGATAGAAGAAGAATGGATAGCCGAATCGCAGCGCTCGGAGATTCGCAGCGTGATCGAGCGGATGATGATTGAGAATCCGGAATATTGGAAACCCTACTATCACGGCAATGAAATCCAGATAAGGGCTGCGCGGGCATTCAGCTTCAGCGACCGCATTCGCTATTACTGGCCGAACTCCCAGGTTTCCGCGTCTCTCGCTCGGCTGATCCGGAATCTCGGCAACTCTCCTGCACCGTTACCAGTGGTCGCTCAATATCTTCCGAGACAGGCAGAGGCGATTCGAGCCGGCGTCCTCAACAACGAGCCGAGCGCAATCATTCGTCACAAGATTAAGGAGTCTCTCGCGCGATATTCCATCGCTTGCGGATTACGACGAGAGGACCCGGGGTCCGGTTTGCAATCCGATCACTTTGCCTGTCTTTGCCTGAAGCGCAGGCTTGGTGGCCAAGAGGAGTAAGAAATGCAACAGCAAGGCGGTCTTGGGGTCTCGGGCGGAGAATCTGTCGATCCATCGCTGGTGCCTCAAAGGATTCTTTACAGTGGGGCAACAATGCCGGCGGTTGGTTTGGGCACCTTCGGCTCCGACCACGTCTCCCCAGCCCGGATCGCCGAGGTGGTGAAGGGCGCTGCCGCGGCAGGCTACCGGCACTTCGATTGCGCTTCGGTTTATGGCAACGAAGCCGATATCGGCGCATCGTTTGAGGAAATTCTCCGCGGCGGGATTCGGCGCGAAGATCTGTGGATCACCTCGAAGCTGTGGAACGACAAGCACGGTGAGGACGACGTGATCGCCTCTTGCCGCAAGTCGCTGACCGATCTGCGCCTCGACTACCTTGATCTTTATCTGGTGCATTGGCCGTTCCCGAACTTCCATCCCCCAGGCTGCGACGTTACCTCGCGCTCACCCGACGCCAAGCCCTACATCCACGAAAACTATATGAAGACCTGGCGCCAGATGGAAGAACTGGTGGACATGGGCCTGGTGCGGCACATCGGCACCTCGAATATGACCATTCCCAAGCTCAGGCTGGTTCTTCGCGACGCCCGCATCAGGCCTGCCGTCAACGAAATGGAACTGCACCCGCACTTCCAGCAGCCAGAACTTTTCCGCTTCGTTCTCGACCACGGTATGCAGCCTATCGGTTACTGCCCCATCGGCTCGCCGGGGCGGCCGGAGCGTGACCGCACGCCGAATGATACCGCGCCCGCTGAGGATCCAGTGATCGTGGGTATCGCTCAGCGCCACGGCATTCATCCGGCAGTTGTCTGCATCAAATGGGCCGTACAGCGGGGGCAAACGCCGATTCCGTTTTCTGTTCATCACTATCGCGCCAACCTCGAAGGTGTCGTTGGCCCGCCGCTCACCGACGAGGAGATGCGCTCGATCGCCGCCATCGATCGAAACTGCCGTTTGATCAAGGGCCAAGTCTTTCTGTGGAAAGAGGGCCAGAGCTGGGAAGATCTTTGGGACGTGAATGGAGAGATTACGCCACCGTAAAGCGAGCTATTAGCTGTTAGCTTTTAGCTCGTTCTTGCGGCTGCCGACTCTTTTTGCATTGAGCGGAAGAGATCGAGAATCGAAAGCTAATGGCTAAGAGCTAAAAGCTCAACACGCATCACTGGAGACTGAAAGACATGAATGGCACGATGATCGCAGCGTTCTTACCAGGGAACTCGGCCGTTGAGATGCGCTCGGTGCCTGTGCCGCAGCCGGGGCACGGTGAGGTTCTGTTGCGGGTGAAGGCGTCGACGATCTGTGGCTCCGACATTCGCGCTATCTATCGCGAGCACCTGGGCAAAGGCCCTGAAGGCTACCAAGGCGTGATCGCCGGGCATGAGCCCGCGGGCCAAATCGTCGCCATTGGCCCGGGCTGCCGCCGCTTCAAAACCGGCGACCGCGTGATTGTCTATCACATCTCGGGTTGCGGAGTCTGCAATGACTGCCGGCGCGGCTACATGATCTCCTGCACGAGTGAAAAATATCGCCGCGCTTACGGCTGGCAGCGTGACGGAGGCATGGCCGAGTACATGGTGGCCGAAGAGAAAGACCTGATCGCCCTGCCGGATGAACTTTCCTACGGCGACGGTGCCCAGGTGGCATGCGGATTCGGTACCGTCTATGAGGGTCTGGAAAAGATCGACATCAACGGAAATCACGCCGTGCTCATTACCGGGCTGGGGCCGGTTGGCCTAACTACCGGCGCGCTTTGCCGCAAGCTGGGCGCGGAAAAGATTATCGGCATTGATGTGTTGCCCGAGCGCATGGAAATCGCGCTGAATCTCGGCCTTTGCGACGCTGTTCTTTCTTCCGGACCCGATAATGTTTCCGAAGTCAAGCGGCTTACCGGAGGTATGGGAGCGGAGCGCGCCGTGGACTGTTCGGGGAATGACGCCGCGCGGGCCACGGCGATTCGCGCAACGCGAAAGTGGGGCAGGATTGTTTTTCTCGGCGAAGGCGGGCGCGTCGAGTTCAATCCATCACCCGATTTGATTCACGACCAGAAAACACTCTACGGCTCCTGGGTCACGTCCACCTGGCTCATGGAAGAGCTGGTCGAACGTCTGGTGCGATGGAACCTGCATCCAGCCGACATCATCACGCACCGCTTTCCGCTGGAACGCGTCAGCGAAGCTTACGCGCTGATGGCCTCAGGGAAATGCGGCAAAGTGGCCGTCTGCGCGGACGAAGAATTGACATGAAGGGCAATCGAGGACTGAGATCATGAATGCTGCGCCGCGAAAAATGAAAATGGGATGGGAGCGTCAACTGAAAGGAACGTTGCCGATCTTTGGCCACCGGAACTGGATCGTGATTGCGGATTCGGCTTATCCGGCGCAGGCCAAGCCCGGCATCGAGACGATCGTTGCCGGCGCCAGCCACATCGAAACAGCTCGCACCGTGCTCGACGCCATTGCAGCCGCCAAACACGTTCGCGCCGACATTTATCTGGACCAGGAATTGCAATTCGTTGCGGAGGCCGATGCTCCGGGCGTATCGAGCTATCGCACTCAACTCGCAAAGCTGCTAGAGGGAGGGGAGACAATCACGATGCCCCACGAGCAGATCATTGCCAAGCTCGACCAGACGGCGCAGCTTTTCTGTGTTCAGATCATCAAAACCAGCCTGACGATTCCCTATACGTCAATCTTCTTCGAGCTCTACTGCGGCTATTGGGACACCGAGGCGGAACGGCGTTTACGGCGAGCCATGGCTGCTTCCGCCACAAAGTAAGGCGGAAAGTCGTGGCCCGTGCTACCGAGCCTCGTTGCATTTCATGTTCCAGGAGGAAGAATTCATCTTGAGCATCTCTGCCGGATCAGTTGGACAAGGCAATTCGCCTTCTCGGAACAATAACGAAGATATTGAAGCCCGATTGATTCCTGCAGGGCGGTTGCTGCCGTTCCTCGTAGTCACTGTGCTGTTTTTTGTGGGCGATTCCAAACAATTTGAACGACATTCTAATCCGCCAATTCATGAAGTCGTTCGATATCAACCGGTCGAGCGCGGCCGGAGTGCAGATCTGGTTCTATCTAGGCTACTTTCTTCTGGCCATTCCGGCAGGGCAGTTGATGCAGCGCTTTGGCTACAAGATGGGCATTGTCACCGGGCGTTTCCTGCTCGGCAGCGGGTGCCTCCTCTTTTATCCTGCAGCGCAAGCGGGACTGTATGCGTTCTTTCTAGCGGCGCAATTTGTTATCGCCAGCGGATTGTCGTTTCTTGAAACGGGGTCGAATTCGTTCATTGCGCAACTGGGGCCCGCGGGGTCGAGCGAGCGCAGGCTGAATCTGTCGCAGGCGTTCAATCCGTTGGGGTCGATCAGCGCGGGCCTGATCGGAACTGTGTTTATCTTCTTCGGGGTTAAGCTTAGCGATGCGCAAGTGGCAGCCATCCAGGCGGCTGGAATATACCAGGCGTATCTCCATTCCGAGACTCTGCGCGTGGTTACGCCGTACCTGGTGCTGGGTTGCATTGCATTTATCTGGGCGCTACTGGTTCTGATGACAAAGTTTCCCGATCTGGGCAGCGAGGATGTTTCGGAGAGCGCTTCCGCAGGCGGAATGCATGTGCGGCTCTGGCAGCCGCATTTTGTCTTTGCAGTGTTGGCTCAGTTTCTTTACGTCGGTGCGCAAGTTGGCACCTGGAGTTATTTCATTCCCTACGTGGAATCGGCGACGGGCGTTGGCGACAAAGCCGCTGGCTACATGCTGACAGGCACATTGGCGGCGTTTGCGGAGGGGCGATTCAGTTCGGCGTGGCTCATGAGGCATTTTCACGCGCGACTCATGCTGGTGGTCTATTCCGTGATCAATGTCGCATTATGCTTGGTTGCCGTGGTGCATCCGAGTTGGGATGGCGTGGGCTGCTTGCTTACGACCAGCCTGTTCATGTCGATTATGTTCCCAACCATCTTTGCGCTTGGCTTGAAGGGCATGGGCGAGAAGACCAAGACCGCCGGATCATTCCTGGTGATGGCGATTCTCGGCGGTGCGGCGCTGACTAAGTTGATGGGTATGCTTCCGCAGCAGTCTGCCTACCTTGTTCCGGTGGCCTGTTATATCGGTGTTGCCCTGTATGCGTGGCTGTTTGCCGAAGCGAAGGTGGGCGAGGCGTTGGGATAAAGGGTGGCGAGCGAGCAAACCAGCAAGTCAACAAATTAGCGAGTTGGCCAAGCAGGGGAAGGAATCAGCGTTTTTGTACTACTTTGTACTACATTTCACGAAAAACCGCTTGAAAATTTCCCATTGAAACTGGATTTTCAAAAAAACCAATTGTGTGGGCGCAAGCTATTGACTAGCTGCGATTTTTCCATTAATGATGAGAAATCCGGGACGGGCGAGAGACGATTCCCGGTAGCGCTACCAGCTTCCTTGCATCGTTCCGCAGTTCACGTTCTCTTCACACACTTGTTGCACGAATCCCGGCTTTGGTTCTTTCTGTATGACGTGCCGAGCCCGAGCGGGGTCCTCATCTGCGGGGTCGTGCGCCCGCCCGGCGCGCAAAGGTTGCCGTCGAGCCAATCGCACGTCGGCGCAACGCCAGCAGTGGTAGCATCAGAGATGACCGATGCAAACTAAGAAGCTGCAAATCATTCCCCTGGGCGGGCTGGGCGAGTTCGGCATGAACTGCCTGGCCGTGCGCTGGGAAGACGACATCATTGTGGTCGATGCGGGCCTGATGTTTCCCGAGACGGAGCTGTTGGGCGTGGACATCGTGGTGCCCGACATCACTTACCTGATTGAGAACAAGAAGCACGTGCGGGCCATTGTGCTGACGCACGGGCACGAGGACCACATCGGCGGGCTGCCCTGGATCCTGAACGAGCTGAAGGTCCCGGTGTATGCCACCGAGTTCACGCTGGCCTATGTGGAAGACAAGCTGGAAGAGCACCGGCTTCTCGATGAGACGGAACTGATCGAGATCGAGCCGCGAAAGAAGTTCACGATTGGGCCGTTCACCATTGAGCCGATCCACGTGACGCACTCGCTGGTGGATTGCGTGGCCCTGGCGATCGAGACGCCGGTTGGCGTCATTATTCACAGCGGCGACTTCAAGATCGATCTGGCTCCGCTGGATAACAAGGCCTTCGACCTGCACACCTTTGCCGAGTACGGCAAACGCGGCGTGCTGGCGCTGCTGCAGGACTCGACCAACGTGGAGCGGCCAGGCTATACGCCCAGCGAGCGCGCGGTGATACCTCGTCTTGACGAGATCCTCACCCAAACCAAGAAGAAACTGTTCTTCAGTTGCTTCTCGTCGTCGATCTACCGCATTCGCATCGCCATGGAGCTGGCGCGCAAGCACGGGCGCAAGGTGGCCGTGGTGGGCCGGTCGATGGTGGAGAGCACGGAAATCGCGCAGGACCTGGGCTATATCGAGATTCCGCCGGGGCTGATGGTCAATCCCGGGCAGATCCGCGACTTTCCGCCGGAGCAGATGATGGTGCTGATCAGCGGGACGCAGGGCGAGCCGATGAGCGCGCTCAGCCGCGCCGCTGTGGACAATCACAAGCACGCGCGCGTCGAGCCGGGCGACACGGTGGTGCTGAGCTCGAGGATCATTCCGGGGAACGAGAAGGGGATCTTCAGAGTGATCGACCACCTGAGCCGGCGCGAAGCGAATGTAATTTACGACGACGGGCAGCATGGGCTGATCCACGTGAGCGGCCACGGCAGCCAGGAGGAGATGCGGCTGCTGATCAACCTGCTGCGGCCAAAGTTCTTCATTCCCATTCACGGCGACTACCGTCTTCTGCGCCGGCACGCGGAGTTGGCCATGGAGACGGGCGCGGTGGATCATGCCATCGTGCTTGAAGACGGCGATGTGCTGGAGCTGGACAAGGACGATGCGCGCAAGCAGGAGAAAGTGACCGCGGGGCGCATTCTGATCGACTCGGGATCGTCGATCGACGTGGTGGAGGATTTGGTGATCCGCGACCGGCGCATTTTGTCGGAGGACGGCGTGGTGCTGGCGGTGCTGGCGATCAACAAGAGGACGGGCAAGGTGGAGCGCGAGCCGGAGGTGGTGATGCGCGGGTTCGGCGGCGCGGACATCACGGACCAGGCGCGCGAGACGGTGCTGAAGACGCTGGACGGATTGACCGCGGAGCAGAAGTCCGACTACGGCATGGTGAAAGAGCGCGTGCGCGTGGAGCTGAAGCGGCTGTTCCAGAAGAGCACCGGGCGGCGGCCGATGATCATGCCGGTGATTCTGGAGATCTGAAAAACAGAGATTTCGGGACTACGGGACTACGGGACTGCGGGACTACGGCACTACGGGACTACGGGACTACAGGACTCTTTCGCGATGGTCAGTCGTCGATTTCGAGTGTGTGATTGAGTTTCTTGAGAACCCGAAGGGTGCCGAATTCCTCTTTGATGTCGAACCCGTCATCGTCGTCATCATCGTCATTGATGTTTCTCGCCAACGCATCGAAATCAAAGTAGCGGTCGCAGGTCTTGGCGTCTTTACATCCCTTGCAGTCCACCCAGGGATCGCAGACGTTGATTACGGGAGCGAGCTCGTCGCCGTTTTTGTTGCGAGTGATAGACGGGACTGTCTTCGGGTCCGGCGTTTTCTTGCGGGGAAGGTTGTTGGAAGCGATCTGCAGGCCCCAAAGGAGCTGGGCGGCCTTCCTTGAATCGATGCGGGAGTTGAGAATCGCGTCGAAGAGCGTCCCGAGCGATTCCTGAATGGCGGCGAAGTCCTCAGGGATAGGAAGCGTGACGTCGTCCATGACGCCGAGTTTGGTGGTGGAATGGAGCCGGGCGTGGAAGTAGCAAAAGGCGTGGCTGCGCATGGCGGGCGATTTGCACTGTTCACCGCCTGGTTTAATGTGTTGACATGCCAGATACATACCGCACCCCCCACCCCTTTTTAGGGTTAAGTGATTTTTAATGAGTGACTTGTACCCTCGATCATTTGCTCCAGCCGCTTGAGAACACTGGAGTTGCCGGCCAAAATCGTCAAAACGAAAGGAATTAGAAGCGCCTTTTCGGACTTTCGAGCCGGTTTGGCTGAATCGCCCGGGGAAAAGGGATGGGCGGCCGCAGATGCTGTAATCCCCGCCAGCACCCATGAGCCGCCCAGCCTTTTTTCAGAAGGAGAAATACCCAACTAGGACAAGTGTAGCGAAACGGCGGAAATAAACTGCAAACTTGGGAGGAAGAATTAATGAGTGAATAAGTGAATAAGAAGTCAATGAGTTGGCGGGTGAAAAGGGCTGCAAATTTCGACGAGGAGGGGTTGACAAGGAAAGATAGGGGTCAGGGATCGGGTGTCAGGGATCAGAAAGGAGCGGGGTTGGCGGGGTTGGTTGGCCGGGTTGGGAACGGAGTTCCATCTGGATGGGGTGAGGCTTGATCGGGGGCGGAAAGGGCGTTTATGGGGACTAAGCCTGCTTGCCGTGCTGGAAACGGTTGGGTTTGAGTATCGGCTGGAAGTCATCGCAACCCGATGAAGTTCATTGCATGACCTCACCGCAGCAGGTACATGTAGACCACTGAGCCGACGATGCCCAGCACCAGCAGAAGCGCTAGCTCCCAAGCTTTTGGTTTGATGACTTCAAGACTAAATTCGCGAATTCGGAGTCGAATCATGCCCATTGCCTCCTCAACCTGGGTGCTAGATTACTCGATCCATCCCTACTGGGGGTGAAATACATGGCGCATAATTCTTCTGTTTTGTGCGACTTGGATGCGAATACTTAGTCGGGAATATCATGTGCAAAGTAGGAATTGCGGTCCATCGCCAAATGCCTTAGCCTCTGGAGGTAGAAGGGGCTGAATGCAATGCGTCTAAAGCAGGGAGAAATCGAATATGCTATTGGCCGCCTCGAAATCTGCAAGAACTCTCGAGGCCTTTCCCAAACCGATCTCGGAGCGCTTACGGGCGTCGAGCAATCAACGATCTCGAAGATTCTCAAAAGACAGCACGAGCCGAGCATAGAAATCCTGCAGAAGCTCTTTGAAGGTTTGGGACTGCAGTTCGCGGACGTGCTCAGGGACGCGGCGGAGGGTGTTCCGAAGGTCCTCCAGGGCTATCTGGCGACGCCGCTGACTGGTCTCACAGACCAGGAGGATGCCTCAGTCCGGGCCGTCGTTGAAGAGGTGCGCCGGTGCAGCGGCGCGGCCGAGTTTTCGGATCCGCGCATCAAAATCTACTGGCCGGGAGAATTTACGCATCCGAAAAGCAACCAGGAATATAAGCCTTCCACCGTGTATCTGATCGACCGCTCCAGGGCCTCCACGTTCGATTTCTTGGTTACCCTCTGCGGCGCGCCGAGCTACGGCGTGGGACAGGAAAACGAGATCGCGACGCAGGCGGGTGTGCCCGCTATTCGCCTCGTGAATTCTGGAGTCTCGCGGATGATGCTGGGCTCGTTTGTGAAGAGCGTCGATATCCAATACAGAGGAACCTTAAAGGAAGGCATATTCTTCGACGAGGAAGAATTCGCCAAGGCACTTCGAGCGATTGTGAAGCTCCACTTCCATCATAGCGCGCTCTATTCCAGCATGAATGGCAACGATTTTGGTCCGCGGCTGAAGAAGCTTGTTGATGAGCGCGCCGTTGACGACAGGCACTTCGCCGAGGAACTGGGCGTGAGCCTTGAGTACGTGCGGTCCATGATGGCGGAGTCGATTTCGGTTTCCAACCCAAGCGCCAGACTTCTAAAGCGGATGAGCATCCGACTGGGGGAGAGCGTGGGCTTCCTCCTCGGCGAGAAACGGCAGGACGACGCAATCTACCTGGAAAGTAAAGAAAACTGGAATGCTTGGGTGCGTGAGTCTGAGGAGAACGTGGACGCGCGTACTGCGGTCGCGGTCTTCGACCAATGGAAAACAGGCTATTTCGCGCGCAAAGTTGAGAGCAGTCTGAGTTCCTTCAGAGCTGAAGTTAGGCCGGTGCAGAAGGTCGAGTGGGATGAAATGTTTCGGCGTGCCAAAGCTAGTAAACCCGCTTCAAAGCAGCGGTCCATGTTCGGCTCTTAGGACAAAGAATGTCTCTTCTAATCGAGCGGTTTGCAGCGGCGAAAGATAGCGTGAAGCCCGGCGTCGCCGAGGATGAGATCGTCAAATGCGTGAGGGCGTTACGACGACGCAGCGGCCTCCGCGCCGCGGCGTCCAGCAGCCTTGAACCTCTTCTCTCCTCGCGAAACATAAAGGATGTCGCGATCGACGACTCTCTAAAGGCGGATGGGGCGCTGGTACCGCTGGGCGAGGACTTCGGGGCTGGATTTCGCATGGTCCTGCGGCGTGATTTACCCGAGGGCCGCATCAATTTCACGGTGGCACATGAAATATGCCACACGTTCTTCTATGAGCGCGTGCCGGAGATTAAGTTCGTGTCTCACGCGGTCGATCAGGAAGAGGAGCGTCTGTGCAACTGCGGGGCCGAGGAGATCTTGATGCCCGCTCTCGATGTAAGACGCTGCGGGAAAAACGAACCGGTATCAATGGACGTCCTGCAGATGATGGCGACCCGCTATCGAGTGAGTATTGCGGCGATGCTCATCCGGCTGCGGAGGCTAGGTCTTTGGCGTGCGCAGCTCTTTCTCTGGCACGAAATGACCAACGGCAGATTTGCCGTGAAGCGAGCGTGGGGTGAAAGATTGGTCGATTGGGAATGGATGGAGCCCGAGATTCCCCGCAGAGTGCTTTCCGCGCCGGCCGGGTCGGTCATCTCGGGGGAAACTTTCTGGCTGACTGGGGTGCCCGAACGCCGAATGTCGAAGGCCTTATCGTTTCAGGCCAAGCGGCACGGGAAGGACGTGCTGGTCCTCGTGATCAATAAGTTCAAGAAATCGTCTACGCTTGTCATGCACGAGCAATGCGAGCTTTTCACACGGCCTGCGATGCGTAGGCGGATGGACAGCTTTTAGACGGTGCACGGTTCGTGAGGGGGCTTGAAATCGGATAGGTCCTCATAAGTCGGCTTTTGTCGGATGGAATCTTGGCCGCGGTTGCCGGAGGTGGGGTCGGGTTTGGGGCGCGGTGTATTGTCGCCGGGTGTTGCGGAGACGTTTTTTGAACTTTCATCGGCCCGGCGAGGCTGGCTCGCTGGGCCGCGCTTTGTTTCCGGGATTTTTGCGGGTGGCTGTGCGGGGGTTGAGACCCTCGCCTTTCACCCCACGGACGAAGACCTGTCCGTGGGGACCCCGACTCCCTCCGTTTGGCGCAGGGGTTAATCCGCATTTCTCACAGCCGCCTCGACGGTGGGTAAAATAGCAAATTTGCAGCCGTCGCCTGCCTTGCGGGGGTCAGGAGACCCCCGCTACAGCCGGTCTGGAGACCGGCGATACTGGTTTTTTGCGTCGCGTGAGAAATGCGGGCTAAAATCCATCCCTGCCGGCTCGCACCCCTCAAGAGGGTTCTGTCGCCCCTACAGGGCTGGGGTTGTTTTTGGGGCCTTTCCCAGGATTTCGTCCGCTGCGGCGGACTTCATCCTGGGCTAACATCTCACGCTCCCTCCGGGAGCTAGCGGCGTGCTCCATCCTGGGCTAACATCTGTCGCTCCCTCCGGGAGCTCACAAAGCTTCGGAGGCGGAGAGTTGGTTGGGCGTGGCGTATTGAGGCCGTGTTTTACGGCGGCGTTATTGATCTTTCATCGGCCCAGCGAGGTTGGCTCGCTGGGCCGTGCTTTGTTTCCGGGATTTTTGTGGGTGGCTGTGCGGGGGTTGAACAGGCAGCGGAAAAAGGCCTGGCGTTGGGAGGAGTTCACGAGATGCATCGCACAGGGCCTGAAGGCCCCATTTATTTTGCTGCGCTTACGGCACGCGACCCACCCGCCGGGTGGGTGCCCCGGTCGTGCCCTGACACTTCGTGCTCCTTCGAGGCAGTTTTTCCGCAGCCTGTGAAACACATCCCTACCGGCCCGTACCCTTCAAGGGGGTTCTGTCGCCTCTACGGGGCTGAGGTTGTTTTTCGGGGCCTTTCCCAGGATTCCGCACGCCGCGGCGCGCTCCATCCTGGGCTAACTTCTCACGCTCCCTCCGGGAGCTAGCGGGGCGCTCCATCCTGGGCTATTCTCTGTCGCTCCCTCCGGGAGCTAGCGGCGTGCTCCATCCTGGGCTAACATCTGTCGCTCTCTCCGGGAGTTAAGACGGCGCGGGGAAGGCGGGCCGAGTGGGTGAGGTCCGTGGTGATCGACGCATCGCGAGAAGCAGGTCCCTCGGCTCCGCTTACCCCATGATCGCGCTGCGATCACGGGGCCCCAAGCTGCTCCGCTCGGGATGACACGACGTTGAGCTCAGCTCAGGGCAGGCTTTCGGCTCCGCTGAAAAGCGCTTCGCTCAGGATGACACGGCGTGGGTGGGGTGGGGATCGCTAAAAGCAGAAGCAGGTCCCTCGGCTCCGCTTACCCCATGATCGCGCTGCGATCACGGGGCCCCAAGCTGCTCCGCTCGGGATGACACGACGTTGAGCTCAGCTCAGGGCAGGCTCTCGGCTCCGCTGAAAAGCGCTTCGCTCAGGATGACACGGCGTGGGTGGGGTGGGGACCGCCAAAATCAAAAGCAGATCCTTCGGCTCCGCTGAAAAGCGCTTCGCTCAGGATGACACGGCGTGGGTGGGGTGGGGACCGCTAAAAGCAAAAACAGGTCCCTCGGCTCCGCTTACCCCATGATCGCGCTGCGATCACGGGGCCCCAAGCTGCTCCGCTCGGGATGACACGACGTTGAGCTCAGCTCAGGGCAGGCTCTCGGCTCCGCTGAAAAACGCTTCGCTCAGGATGACACGGCATGGGCGTGCGGGCGCTGCGGTGTCAGGCGGAGATCGCGGCTGCCGCTTGCTTGCGGGAAAATCCAGGCAAGCCACTCGGCAACATCGAATCCTGGGCAGAGCGGGCGGGCGGTTTGGGTGACGCAGCGGAGAGACGACTGGTGGCGCGGCAGGGAAGCGAGCGCATGCCGATGAAGAGTTCGCCCACCGCCAGGCGGGCATTGCCTTCCAGGTCGAGGAACCCGGCATCGCTTTCTTTGCAGATTGCCTGTGCCTCCGGGGAAAGATAGGGCGCGATGATGACCGGCGTTGCGTCTCCGGGAAGATGAGGGGCGCCGTTATGGAAGTCACGCAACGCCTCGCGCAGGTGACTTGGCTCCGCATTGGTCCTCACTTCGCAGGCCAGTGTGTGGCTGTGGCCAAACACGTCGATCCACGCCCAGAATCCGGCGATGTGTCCGCGGCTCGCCGGCTCACGCCGCATCTCCTTGAGCTTGACTCCGGAAATTTGCGCCAGCACCGCCGCCAATGCTTCGGCTGCGCGAATCTCCAACTCAGTCGTCGCCGTGTTCGTTTTCATAGTGAACTCCCTCTTCAGCGTGCGTCTGCTTCGGGCCTTTCCTGTTGGTAAGGTCGAGGATGAACGAGTTCTTTCCCGATGGGATCATGTCCATGGGAGCCGGCGCATGACCGTTTCCGTTGCGCTGCTTCGATTCCAGCCAAACGCACAACCTGGGATCGCGAATCTCCGGCTGGTCCTGCCAGAAATTCGGCGGCAATCCGCATTGGATGCGCAGGTGATCGAGTTGCAGTTCAATTTCCCCAACACGCTGGCGAAAATAGCGCCGCACATTGTTCACGCCCACGTAGAGCCCCGTCACCCGGTGCCCGCTGCATTGTGAAGTGACGACCATGAGCACCTCCGCTCAACCAAGTGCCGGTGGAAAAGTACATCGAAGGGAACATCGCCCTTCGGATTTCCGAAGGAATCCGCATCGTGCAAGGCAGCCGGCGAAGATCTCGCCAAAATCGGAAAACTCTTTGAATGCTGCAGGATCAGGGGATGCCAATGCGTACACGGAACAAAACCCGCGACGATCTGGAGCGGCGATCAGTCCGAACGGAGTTGCGATGCCACGGCGGAACACCCACCAATTGCGGAACCAGGGGACGCGAGTTCGCCGATCGAGAAGGGAAGGAAGAAAGAAAGGCCAGGATGAGATTTGACGTGCGCTTAGCGGTCACCCTGACCGCCTGCGTTTGTTCCCTCACATTCTGTGGAAATGTTGGACCGATTCTTGTCCTTTGTCAAGGTGAATTCGTGAAACTCCGAATAAGATCGCTGCGGCCGCGTGTGGAAAATGCCCAGCGCTAAACGCGGAAATCCAAACCGTGAATTTATTCGCGGAGCGAAGCAATTAGCGAAGATGCGAAAAGGCTTCGCCGGACAAAACTAGCTGTGCCGGGCCGAAGGCTCGTCGGAGAAGATCTGGCCGTCGCGGATGTGCACGACGCGATGCGCAAACTGAGCGATGTCCGCCTCGTGCGTGACGAGCACGATGGTGTTGCCGCGGGCGTGGAGCTGATCGAAGAGCGCCATGATTTCGAGGCCGGTCTTGGAGTCGAGGTTGCCGGTGGGCTCGTCGGCGAGGATGATCGAGGGGTTGTTGACCAGGGCGCGGGCGACGGCGACGCGCTGGCGCTGGCCGCCGGAGAGCTCGTTGGGCTTGTGCATCATGCGCGATTCAAGGCCCACATCGGCGAGGGTCTGCTTGGCGCGCGCGATGCGCTCGGCGGCGGGCGTGCCGTTGTAGATGAGGGGCAGCTCCACGTTGTGCAGCGACGGTGGCGCGGGCCAGAAGATTGAAGGTCTGGAAGACGAAGCCGATTTCCTTGTTGCGAATGCGCGCCAACTGGTCGTCGTCGAGATCGCTGACCAGTTGGCCGTTGAGCCAGTAGCGGCCCTTGGAAGGCGTATCGAGGCAGCCGATCAGATTCATCAGCGTCGACTTGCCCGAGCCGGAGGGGCCCATGATGGCCACGTACTCGTTGTGGCGGATGCGCAGCGAGACGCCGCGCAAGGCCTGCACCTGCTGCTCCGAGCCCATGTCGTAGGTGCGCCACAGATCCTCGACGACGATCATGTCGTCCGCGGAGACGACCGCGGTCTGCGGTACGTTCCTCGATGCCGATGCCGTTCAAAGCCATCTCAAACTCATCCTCATTCGAAATTCAACTGCCAGTGTCCTGGACGGATCACGCGACAGCGCATCTGGAGCTGTCCTGAACTGTCGCTGGTGGAATCAACTGGCTTGGACGTGTCGCGCTTGAGCAGCGCGCCGCCCTTGAGGTCGCGCAGAGTCTTGTAGGGGCCGGTGACGACCTCCTGGCCGCGGTTCAGGCCGGAGAGCACTTCGATGTCGGTTGCCCCGGTGATGCCGGTGGTGACGGGAACGAACTTGGCGCGCAGCCTGCCGTGGGCATCCTTCTCGACGACGAAGACACCCTGCACGGGGTTGGACTTCGTGGCGAGTTTGAGGGAGCCGACGCCGCCTGAACGCCGCCCTTGCTTTTTGCTCGTCGGTGGCCGGATCGTGCATGGTGAGAGCCTGGATGGGCAGCGAGAGCACATTGGTCTTGTGCGCGGTGGTGATCTTGGCGGTGCAGGAGAGTCCGGGCCGAAGCTCGTCTGAGGGCATCGTCGAGCGTGACGACCACCTTGAAGTCCTTGGCTTCTTCGGTGCCGGTGGTGGACTGCGAGGTGGCCACGCCGGTGGAGCGCAGCAGCGCCTGATCGCCGACCAGGGTGACGTGGCCCTTGAAGACCTTGTTGGGCAGCGCGTCGACGGTGACTTCAGCCGGCTGGCCGAGCTGCACGTTCACGATGTCGGTTTCATCCACCTTGACCTCGGCGGTGATGACGCTCATGTCGGCGAGGGTCATCAGCGTGGAACCTTCGGTGTTCTGGATGCCTTCGACGACGGTTTCGCCTTCGCGGAGGGGCTCGTTGGTCACGATGCCGTCAAAGGGCGCGACGGCGATGGTGCGGTTGAGCAGGTCCTGATTCGACCTTGAGATTGGCTTCCTGGGTATGCAGGTGGCCGCGCGCCGAATCGGTGTTGGCCTTGGCCTGGTTGAGCTGCGCATCGGCCTGGGCAACGGAGGCGACGTCGAGATCGTAGGCGGCTTTCCTGGCGTCGTAGTCCTGCTTGGCCATGATGCCGTCTTTGTAGAGCGCCTGGGCGCGGTCCCAGTCGAGCTTCTTCTGCTCGAGGTCGGCCTGGGCGTGCTGGCCACATTGGCCTGCAGCGGTCTTTTCCGCGGCGACGTAGGAGGCAATGTCGGTTTTGGCGGCGGAGATGGCGGCTTCCTGGCCGTTGACACTGGCCTCCTGCTGCACGTTCTCGATCTGTGGCGACCATCTCGCCCTTGGTCACTCGGTCGCCTTCCTTGACGTAGAGGTGGGTGATGCGGCCCATGGCGGTGGCGCCGACGTTCACATAGTTCTTGGGCTTGATCTGGCCGGTGCCGCTGATGACGGTGGAGAGATCCTCGCGCGCCAGCTTGGCGGTGAGAACCTTGGTATAGCCGGACTTGCTGCTTGATGACCATGAAGGCCACGAGCCCGGCGGCAACAAGCACGGCGAGAGCGATGAGGAGAATTTTCTTCATGGGCGATTCTTATCCCTGTTTTTTTTCTACATATCCAGTGTACGCGAGGGGGCGGCGGAAGGTTCCGTGAGGATCGACATGTCCGGGAGCAGCGTTCGACCGCAGATCCGGCGGCCAGCGAGAATGCCGATGAGCGCACGTGGCTAAGGATGCCAGGCTGCGAGCCGGCGTTCGGCGAGCGGGAGAATCAGGCCTGCTGTTTGGACGGCGCGGAGCCTTTCAAGCGAGCCAGGACGGCCGAAAAGGCGCGACTTTTTGCCCGGGTTTGCTCCCAGAGCGTTGACCTTGACGCTGCTTGCGCGTCCAACCGGCGAGGCACCCTGCCCGGAACCTTGCCCGGCGTCTCTCGGAGCCGTAAAATGAAGGGATCGCAGGAGTATTCAAGGCAATGATGTTCAATAGCCGCCGTTTTCTTTTCACAGCTCTTGGTTGCGGCCTCATCTCGATCCCCGCGGCCGGCTTCTGGCCCAGCAGAGCAGCACGCCGCCGGCCACCAATCAGCAGCAGGCCGCAGCCGGCAGCCGGCTCAGGGCCAGGAAACCGATCCGCTCAAACGCCAGCTCGACGACAAGGAGCGGTACAAGGCCCAGAGGGAACTGCGGCAGGAGTTGAAGGGCCCCTACAAGACCTGGCTGAACCAGGAAGTGCCCTACATCATCAGCGACGAAGAGCGCAAGGCGTTCATGAGCCTGAGCAACGACGAGGAGCGCGAAGCCTTTATCGAGAACTTCTGGCTGCGCCGCAACCCCAATCCCGATTCTCCTGAGAACGAGTTCCGCGAAGAGCACTACCGGCGCATTCAATACGCCAACGACCACTTTGCGGCCGGCAAGCCGGGATGGAAGACCGACCGCGGGCGCATCTATATTATGTGGGGTCCGCGCGGATTCGATCGACTCCCATCCCTCCGGCGGCATGTATGAGCGGCCCATGGAAGAGGGCGGCGGCGAGACGTCCACGTTCCCGTTCGAGATCTGGCACTACCGCTATCTCGAGGGCATCGGCGAAAACATCGACATCGAATTCGTGGACACCTGCCAGTGCGGCGACTACCACTTCACCATCGACCGCAGCGAGAAAGACGCGCTGAAGATACGTGCCCGGCGCCGGCCTTACGCAATATGAGGAGATGAACCACAAGGGCAAGGACCGACCGGTTCAAAGGCGGTGGCATAGAACAGCTCGGCAACGGGCCGATGGGCGCCAGCGAACAAGGCAAGGAGTTCGACCGCATCGAGCTGGCCGCCAAGCTGTTCGCGCCGCCGCCGATCAAGTTCAGCGATCTTGACGCCGCCCTCGACGCCTTCAGCTCCTCGCACAAGCTGCTCACCGGCCCGCCGTTTCCCTTCGACGTGCGCACCGATTTCGTGAAGGTGACCGACAGCATGGACCTGGTGCCGATCACCATCCAGATTCGCAACCGCGACATCACCTTCGTGACCAAGGACGGCGTGTCGAAGGGAGTGGTGAACATCCTGGGCAAAGTGACCACGATCATGCACAAGACGGTGCAGACCTTCGAGGACACGGTTGAGGTCGAAGAGCCGTCGGAGCTGCTGGAGAAGAGCCTCGATCGCAAGTCGCTTTATTGGAAGGCGCTTCCGCTGCAGCCCGGGCTTTACCGGCTGGATATCGCCATCAAGGACGTGAACAATCCGGATCACATTGGAATTTACGGAAGAGGCGCTCGACGTTCCGACCTACGAGGACGACAAGCTCGGGGCCTCGTCGCTGATCCTGGCCGACGAGATGAACACGGTCTCCTCGCGGCAGATCGGCAGCGGCAACTTCATCATCAGCAACACATTTATCCGGCCGCGCGTGGCATCGAACCTGGCCACGCCGGTGAGCTTCAAACGCAACCAGGACCTGAATTTCTGGATGCAGTTCTATAATCTTGGCATCGACGAGGCCACCAAGAGTAACTCGGCGACGGTTACCTACCAGATTACCGACTGCCGCGGGAACGGTGATCCTGGAGAAGCAACTGGAATCAAAGGATTTAGGGGCGCACAGCGACCAGTTGACGGTGGAGAAAACACTCTCGATGGCCGGCCTGGAGCCCGGCAAGTACAAGGTGACAGTGAAGATCGATGATGCAATCTCAAAACAAGAGATTGCGCAATCGGCTCCTTTTGTCGTCGAATAGGAATCAACCCGTGCAAACGCCAACTGGACTAGAGAATTCGGGAGCTTGCGCGGTTCATGTTTTCGAGGAAAAATGCCAGGGACGCGGCGGGGATCTCAGATCTGCTGATGAAGCGCAGTACCCATCTCGCCGGTTTCGCCGTGCTGATCGTCTTTGGGTGCCGCTCCAGCCTTTGGAGCGGCGTCGGCGTCGGTGTCGGGCTTGGTTCGCGACTCGGCGGGCGTGCCGCAGATCGGCGCCGAAGTCCAGCTTCTGCGCCCCGACCTGAGCGTTGATCGCCAGCGTCTACACCGACAGCGCAGGCCGCTTTGCTCATCTCGTCGCTCGATGCCCGGCCGCTACGCTCTCAAGGCGATGGGGCCCTAGTTCCTGCCCGCGCTGCGGGAAAACGTCAGGGTTCGCGGCGCAGTCGTCGTCAATCTCACGCTGAACACTCTCTACGAAGTCATCCAATGGCTGCCGGCCCAGCCGCGCGCCGGCGAACTCGCAAAGGACGACTGGGCGTGGACGCTGCGCTCCGCGGCGAACCGGCCGCTGCTGCGCTGGCTTCAAGATGGGCCGCTGGTGGTGGTTTCTGACGGCTCGGGCGCCAGGCCGAAGCTGAAGGCGCGGCTGATGGCGACCGGCCAGGCCGGAACCTTTGGCGAGAGCGGCGAGCGCTTCTCGACCACCGTGGAAGATACGCCGGCCGACAGCCGCGAGTTGCTGGCGCGCGTCGATTTTGCGCCGGGCACCGAATGGCGGCATGGAGTCGATGCTGGGCTTCCGCCAGGATCTGGGCTTTGCCGGCTCGGTGCAGTCGGTCGCCGCCGTCACCGTTGCGCCGGAGGTTGAGGGGCTGGAGATCGAAGGTCTGGAAGAAGCTGCGGTGCGCAGCTTCGGAGATCATGCAATTCGGCGATGCGATTGAGGCCGAGGTGGGCTCGACCGCGGTGATGGGGCGGCTTGGCGGAGCCTCGCCCAGCACGGCGACCGCGATGCTGCCGTTTGCGACCGTTGAGTGGCGCCATGGCGCCTCAACGGTGCGCTACCGGATGGCCACCATGATGCAGGATCACGGCGTCGGCGAAGACGAATCCGAGACCGCGGTGTGGCTGCCCGCGATGGCGGAGCGCAACGGCGCACTGGCCATTGAGCATGGAATTCACCAGGAGATTGGCTGGGAGCGGCGAGACAGACGCTTCGGGCATGGCCGTTCTGGTTTACTCCGATCGCATCGACAATCCCGTACTCGAGGCGCTGGGCCACTTTGCCGCGGGCGATTCTGCTCGGCCGCGGCTGGATGCTCTTCGATCCGGCGAGCAATCTGCTTCGCGCCGCTGGGCCGGCCTTCTCCTCCGCGGGCGTGCGAGGCCAGCGTGGAGCACCGATTGGCCGGCGGCAATCGCATCCGCGTGAGCTATGCGAGCGGCGGCGCACTGGTGATGCCCGCGCTGCCGCAAGCGACTCCGCTGACCGAGGTGCTCGCATCGGCCCGTCCGCGGCACGCACAGACTTACGCGATCTCGCTCTCGGGCACGCTGGACGGCACCCGGACTCGCTGGCGCGCCAGCTACCGCTGGCAGCCCGATGACACCGTGACCGAGTTGCGCCCTTCGCGCAGAACGCGGCCGCGCCCTTCCTCAACATCCGGTTGAGCCAGCCGATTCACATCACCCGCGACGGATCGGGAGGCCTGGAGGCGCTGCTCGACGTGAGAAATCTGCTCGCCGAGGGCTATCGTCCCTATCTTCTGAGCGACGGTTCGCTGCTCCTGTTCGCAGCACGATCAGCGCAGCCTGCGCGCCGGCCTCGCCTTCACTTTCTAAGCTCTCCGCCCGCATCCCATCAAGTCTGATCGCACCAGCCGTCGCGCAAGGTGTTTCCCTTCCAGGATCTCTGCCGCTTGTCCGGTGCGTCGACAGCCGCTCGCGCGAAGCAACCGTCAGCCTTTGCGCAGACTTCTCTTCACGAAGCAACGAATCTACAATGAGTCCTTATGAAAAGTTGCCGGTCGATTCTTGCTGCTTTGGTTTGCGCCTCTTTTGCCGCAACCTGCATGACTCGGGCGCAGGCTCCCGCCGATTCGCAAGCGAAGACGGCTTCGCTCAAGGATCCGCTGCTGCGTGGATTTCTCGATCCGCCCAACGGAGCGCGGCCGCGCGTGTGGTGGCACTGGATGAACGGCAACATCTCAACCGAGGGAATCAAGCTCGACCTGGAGTGGATGCATCGCGTGGGCCTTGGCGGCGTGACCATCTTCGAAGGCGCGATCAATACGCCGCAGGTGGTTCCGCAGCGGCTGATCTATATGACGCCGGAGTGGAAGCAGGCATTCAATACTGCGGTGACCACGGCGCGCGGTATGGGCATGGAAGTGGCCATCGCCAGTTCGCCGGGATGGAGCGAAACCGGCGGGCCCTGGGTGCCTGCGGCGCAAGGCATGAAGAAGATGGTGTGGAGCGCGACGCGCATCGAAGGCGGGCGGCCGTTCACCGGCAAGCTGCCCATCCGCCTGAGGTCGACGGAACTTTTCAGAACTTCGAGGTTCCCGGCCGCCGCGCGCCGCGGACGGAACGATCGTGACGCCTCCAGCAGTTTTATGCCGACGCCGCCGTGATCGCGTACAAGATTCCCGATGGCGACGAGACGCAGGCGGAGCTGAATCCGCAGGTGACTTCGAGCGGCGGAACGGTGAACGTGGCCGCGCTTTCTGATGGCGATGTGAATACCGTTGCGCTCGATCTGCCCGTCGAGCGCGCCGCGGCAATGAAGCGTGGGTGCAGTTCGACTACGGCCATCCGCAGACGATTCAGGCGGTGACGCTGGCCAGCCTGAACGATGCGATCAGCGTCTTCGATCATGACAGCAATGCAGTTCCGCCGTTCATCGAAGCGAGCGACGACGGCGTGAACTTCAAGAAAGTGGCCGACATTCCCTTCAGCAGCCTGGTCGAGCGAACGGTCTCGTTCGACGCGGTGACGGCGCGGTATTTCCGCATCGTCTATCCTCGCGCAGCCGGACGGGCCCGCTCGAGCACGACCACAAGATCACGGAGCTGGTGCTGGCCAGCGGCGCGCGCATGAACGAATGGGAGAAGCGCGCCGGCTATGCCAATGCGCGCGACTTCTACGCGATTCGCGATCCGGAGGTCGCGCCGCAGTTCATCGTGCCGCAAGACGACGTGATCGACCTGACCGGAAAGATGACAGCCCGATGGAACGCTCGACTGGACGCCGCCCGCATGGGAACTGGATGGTCCTGCGCATCGGCTACTCGCTCACCGGCCACGAGAACGGCCCGGCTCCGGCGGAGGCGACGGGCCTTGAAGTCGACAAGCTGAACCGCGAGGATGTGAAGAACTATGTCGACGGTTATCTCAAGATGTACTGCGGACACGGTCGGCCCGGAGAATGATGGGCAAGGACGGAATCTCGTGGTTACTCACCGACAGCATCGAAGTCGGCCCGCAAAACTGGACGGATAACATCCTCGAAGAATTCCAGCAGCGGCGCGGCTACGATCCGCGTCCCTGGCTGCCGGCGCTTACCGGCGTAGTCATCAAGAGCACCGCAGATACGGACCGCTTTCTTTGGGATTTCCGGCGCACGCATCGGCCAACTGCTCGCGGAGAATCATTACGGCGAGATCGCCGACGACTTGCACAGCCATGGAATGAGTTACTACGGCGAGGCGCTGGAGTATCATCGGCCGTCGCTGGGCGACGACATGGAGATGCGCAGCAAGACCGATGTTCCCGATGGGCGCGATGTGGACCTGGGCGGGCAGCCCGGGGCCGGATGTCGACTACATCTCCGATCTGCGCGGAGCCGCATCGGTGGCGCACATCTATGGGCAGAATCTGGTCGGCGCCGAGTCGATGACCTCGCGCGGCCCGGCGTGGTCGTTCTCGCCCAACAACCTGAAGAAGGTTGCCGACCTGGAGTTTGCGCTGGGCGTGAACCGCTTCGAGATTCATGAGTCCACGCATCAACCGGTGGCCGATCTGGCGCCGGGACTGACGCTGGGCCCCTACGGCCTCTGGTTCAATCGCAACGACACCTGGGCCGAAGAGGCAAAGCCGTGGGTCGACTTATCTTGCGCGCTGCTCCTACATGCTCCAGCAGGGACATTACTCCGCCGACGTCGCTTATTTCTACGGCGAGGAGGGCCCGCTGACCGCGGTCTTCGGATGGAAGCCGATCGAGGATGCGCCGGAAGGTTATGGCTTCGACTTTGTGAACAGCGACGTGGTGCTGCACGAGCTGTCGTTCAAGGATGGCCGGCTTGTAACTCCCGGCGGCACAAGTTACCGCATTCTCTATCTGGCGGGCGCAGCCAGCGCATGACGCTGCCGGTGTTGCGCCGGATTCACGAGCTTGGTGGTGCAGGGCGCGGTGCTGGTGGGCAACCGGCCCACGGATTCGCCGAGCCTGGCCGACGATGAAGCGGAGTTCAGCGCGTCGCGGATCAGCTTTGGGGCAAGAAGGGCGCGCGGCTGACGACGCATGGAATCGAAGGCAGGTCGCGCCAAAGGTCGGGATGCAAAGGGTAGACGTGTACTCGGTCATGGGCTTGACGGCCGACGAGGTGCTGGCGGAACTCGGCGTGGCGCGCGACTGGGAGTACACGAAGCCGGAACCCGACACAACGCTGATGTTCGTGCACCGCAAGCTCGACGACGGCGACGTCTATTTCGTCGACAATCGCGAGGACCGCGCCGAAAAAGTCGAACGCAACATTCCGCGTGGAAGGAAAGGCGCCGGAGTTATGGGATCCGGCGACAGGCGCAACGCAGCCCGCTTCGTATCGCATCGCCGACGGCCGCACAACGGTTCCGCTGCATCTCGATCCATACGGAACGACTTTCGTCGTCTTTCGCGCGCCGGCCAAGGCAGCTTCGCTGGAGATTCCCGCGCCGCAGGAAACCGTGGTTGCCGGGCTCGACGACGCGCTCAATCACGACTGGAGCGTCAGCTTCCAAGCCGGGCAGGGGCGCTCCGGAAACCGCGGACGTTCGACCAGCTCACCTCCTGGAGCGAGAATCGCACGGATGCAGGCGTGAAGTATTTCTCCGGCACGGCCACTTACTCGAAGACGATCGAGATTCCGGCGAGCGCATTCGCGCCGGGCGCGCATCTTATGGCTCGATCTCGGCGACGTGCGAGATCTCGCCGAGGTTGCGGTGAACGGCAAGGACCTCGGCATTTTGTGGAAGACGCCGTTCAAGGTCGATGTGACCGGTGCGATCATGCCGGGCAGCAATCAGATTGTGATCCAGGTGACGAATCTATGGGTGAATCGCATGATCGGCGATCAGCAGCCGTGGGCGCTGAAGAAGTACGCGTTCGCCGATTTCACGCCGTACAAGGCCGATTCGCCGCTGTTGCCGTCGGGACTTCTTGGGCCGGTGCGCTTGATCTCTGTCGCCGCGCCGTAGATGGAACCGCTGCGGAGATGGATTCGAACGAACCTTTGCGGAACCGCCCGTTCGATCCGCAAAAGAGACTTGCAATTTGCAAGGGAAATCGGAAAGAATCGCACAGCGGCGTTCCCCCAACCAGGGCCTCCCGGCGCCAAGCGCTGCTAAGCAACAAGCGGAAAGTCTGCGTCAGGCAGGAGGTCAAGATGAGCAGTGTGCGAGTGCTTGTGGGAACGCACAAGGGCGCGTTCGTTCTCAGCTCCGACGGCAAGCGCAAGGATTGGACGGTGAGCGGGCCGTTTTTCGCGGGCTGGGAGATCTACCACATGAAGGGCTCGCCGGTGGATCCCAACCGGATTTACGTCTCGCAGACCAGCGGCTGGTTCGGGCAACTGATCCAGCGCTCCGACGACGGCGGCAAGACCTGGCACCAGCCGGGATTGCCCAATGAGGCGATTCCCGCTCCCGGCCCGCCGGCGGCGCTGCCCAACCGGTTTGCGTACGACGCGTCGCCGGAAACGGGCAAGCCGCTGACCACGCACCAGTGGTACGACGGCACGCAGCATCCCTGGGAGTTCAAGCGCGTGTGGCATATCGAGCCGTCGCTCACCGATCCCGACACGGTCTATCGCGGGCGTGGAGGACGCGGCGCTGTTCCGCTCGACCGACGGCGGCGAGAACTGGCAGGAGCTTTCCGGCCTGCGCGGCCACGGCACCGGCCCCAAGTGGCAGCCGGGCGCGGGCGGCATGGGACTGCACACCATCATTCTCGACCCCAGCAATCCCAAGCGGATCTACATTGCCATCTCGGCTGCGGGCGCGTTCCGCACCGACGACGGCGGCGCGACGTGGAAGCCGATCAACAAGGGGCTGCGCTCGCAATACATTCCCGATCCCAATGCCGAGGTCGGCCACTGCGTGCATCACGTGGCCATGCACCGCGCGCGGCCCGATGTGCTGTTCATGCAGAAGCACTGGGACGTGATGCGCACCGACGACGCCGGCGAGAACTGGCGCGAAGTGAGCGGCAATCTGCCCACCGACTTCGGCTTCGCCATCGACGTGCACGCGCACGAGCCGGAGACGCTCTACGTGGTGCCGATCAAGAGCGACTCCGAGCATTTTCCGCTCGACGGCAAGCTGCGCGTCTACCGCAGCCGCACGGGCGGCAACGAGTGGGAGCCGCTGGCCAAGGGACTGCCGGAGAAGGATTGCTACGTGAACGTGCTGCGCGATGCGATGGCCGTGGACACGCTCGACGAGTGCGGCGTCTACTTCGGCACCACGGGCGGCCAGGTGTATGCCTCGGCCGATGCGGGCGATAATTGGGCGCCGATCGTGCGCGATCTGCCGGCGGTGCTGTCGGTGGAAGTGCAGACGCTGAATTAGGGACAGTGACGGGAGCTAGGGACGTGGCGGGCATCAGCGACGATAGGGACTCGAGAGGGAGCGGCGTGAGCAGCGCGGAGAACGTGCGCGCCGCCACCGTGCGCGTGGCGCTGCCCTATCATCTGCGCAACCTGGCGCATGTCGAGGGCGATGTGCCGCTCGAAGTGCCGCGCCGGTGACGATGCGCGCCGTGCTTGATGCTCTTGAAGCCCGCTATCCCATGCTGCGCGGAACGATTCGCGAATATGAAACCGGCCAGCGCCGCGCGTTTCTGCGCTTTTTTGCCTGCGAGGAAGACTGGTCGCTCGCGTCGCCCGACGCGGCGCTGCCCGAGGCAGTTGCAACAGGGAAAGAGCCGCTGCTGATTCTGGGCGCGATCGCCGGCGGGTGAAGAAGCAGGGAACAGGGAAAAGGGAACAGGGAACAGAAAGACAGGGAACAGGGAACGGAAAGGCTGGGACCAAGCGAACAATGGACCAAGCGATCGAGTCAATGGCAACCGGTAGTTATCTATCGAGCTGCCGATCGCCTGGGCGAACATTTGCCTTGATTTACCGCGTTTTGCGGCCCCTCGCAAAAAACCCATCGCCGAAATCGGTTTTCCGTCCCGCTTCGGCGAGCCGTTGACCGCGGTCGGTGGCAGCGTCAGTCGTCGGAGGCGAGTTCGGCGATGGCGGCCCTGGAAAGGACCGGGCGCTTTCGCCAAGGTAGCCGTCGGCGAAGATGATGTTGCGGGCGAGGCCGACCTTGCTGAGGCCCAGGATGATGATGCCGTTCAGGTCCACCTCGTCCTTGCGCATTCCATGGAAGGCCGAGCGCGGAAAGCGATGATGGTTGTTGTGGTAGCCGTCGCCGAAGGTGAGCGAGGCAAGAACGGATTATTCTTGCTGTTGTTCCGCATGTTGAAGTTCTCGTAGCCGAAGGTGTGGCCGAACGAGTTGACCGCCCAGACGGAGTGCTGAAAGAGCACGGTGCGCAGGAAGGCCGCGAAGACGCAGCCCCACGCATCGGTCAGGCCGCCAAAGGCATAGCCAACGAGCCAGGGAATGGCCACCGAGATCACCGGCCAGATGTAGTGCGTGCGGGCATAGAACTGGATGACGGGATCGCGCGCCAGGTCGCGGCCGTAGACGTTGACGTCGGTGATGGTTTCGTCGAACATCCAGCCGATGTGCGAGTGGAAGAGACCCTTAAGCGAGTCCTCGTGGCCGCAGTGGCCGTCGACAAAGGGGCTATGGTTGTCGCCGCAGTGGTCGGTCTGGGCGTGATGGCGGCGGTGGTCGGTAACCCAGGTGAGCAGCGAGCTCTGAAACGACATGGAGCCGAATGCGCCTAGCAGATACGCGACCCAGGGCTCGGTCTCGAAGCTCTTGTGCGAGAAATAGCGATGGAAGCCGACACCCGTACCCATTCCAACGATGAAGTAGCCGACGATGAAGGTGACGACCTCGACCGAAGTGGATCGGGTGCGAACGGAACCAGAAGATGCTGGCCACGGAACCGGCGAGCGGAAAGCCGATCAGGAAGGTGTTGTCGATCCGCTTCTTGAGAGCGGCACGGCCGGCAATCATGCCGAGGGGCTCGCGACAGCGGCGGGTTGACTGGTTCGGGAAAGGGCCAATTCGAACGCTCCAAGTCTCTCTGGTTTCTTAAGACTACATTCTCCGGGGTCAGCCGGGCTATGGTTTTTTCGATGCGTGAGACGACCGGTACGGTTCACAGGTGAGCAAGCCGGCGGTGTTGGCGGGCCTGGGGGAGCCAGCGGCTCGGGGCTGTGGGCAACATCACGTCTGTCCCGAGGTTTCAGGTCTCGTCCAGGTTCCCAGGTTTCAAACCGATCAACTCCAATAGTCCGTGAACCGGGTTGACAACGGACTAAAAGTGGAGTAATAATGGATTTGAAATGGAGGAAAATGCCATGGCTGAAATCCGTCTGCAAATCCCGGATGAACTGGTATCTGAGTTTCAGGGGAAACTGAGCGAAAACACGAAACCAACTGAGATTGCGAGGGACGCCATTTCTCTCTACAAATGGGCCGTCTCTGAAAAGTCAAAAGGAAATGTGATGCCTTCGTCGGATAATGATGGTACAAATCTGACGAGGGTCACTATGCCGGCTTTGGATTCCATCAAGCAGGGCTAGGAGCGTGAAAAGGCCGCGGGACCTTCATCCGAAGCTGACGCTTCGGGCAATAAGAGAGGTACCGTGGATACTCCAAGCCCCCTGTTCCCGGGCGTCTCAACGTAGCCGCCGCCAAGCCTGTAAGAGCCGACGCACCTGGAGTTAAAGGGGAGATCGTTCCTCCTCCGGGCATGGCCATCGGCAAAAAGCTAACGCTATGGCTTTTGTGAATCCTTGCCGGTTCTATCCTTCTTTTGGTCCTTTATCTCTGGCGCATGGATATCACCGCGGCAGACGATATCCGGCAAAACTAAGGCAAGGATCTAATCGGGAAGATGTCGCGCTGTACCTCGCTCTCCGTCTCCAGAGCTTTGCTGACGCCTTAAGCCAGGCGGGTTCCGACCCAAAGTTCACAGTTTCTGACAAGACCGCCGCGGACGAGGAGGCTCTCATCGAGACGTTGAATCAGTTTCCCAGCCTCATTAATAACGACGCCAAAGTTAAGCTGGATGGCTGTGTCGCCACCCTCTCCACCACCGGCACTGACCGAATGACCACTTTGCAGCCGTGCATAGACGCAATTAACAAAGTCAGAACCGAGGGCATGACGACAGCCGCCGCAGCTTTCAGTTTCCAGATGGCCTCCGAAGCATCTTCACTTCTCAGCGGCGAGTCTGCACGAGTTTTCGCTGAAGGCTGCGCAACTGATCCTTCTTAACCTGCTATTGCCCGTGCTCACCGCCCGCATTAGGTTATACATTCGGTCATCAACAAGCGCAGCAACAACAGGGCACGCAATGATCCCTGGGGGCATGGGGCCTGCCGCTGACACTGGCGCACAGAATCAGGGGGTTGAAATGATAAGAGAGGCTGAGAGGCTGGAGAGGCTGGGGACAGACGAAACGTTCCCTTGGTTTTTCCTGACGCCCTAACCCCGCTAACCCCGCTAGCCCAGCCAACTCCGCTGCCTTTGCCCGTCAAGCCACTGCTATCAGAATAAATCGGCCCGGCTTCCGTAAGTCCTTCTCTCCCAAGTCCCGGAGCCTGTCCTGAGCGAAGTCGAAGGATCCCGAAATCTATGTCAAGAGAGCCGCGGTCACAGGCCACCCTAACCCACTGAAAAAGCTGGTAAAACGGTCTCTCCCAAGTTTGCCGATCATTTCGCCTTTTTGGCGCACAATGGTCCCATGATCGACGAATTGAAAACCCGACGTGTCATCCCGAGCGAAGCGCTTCTCAGCGGAGCCGAGGGACCTGCTTCTGTCTTTCGTTCTGCGCCAACCGCCGATGCACAAACAACGCCGGCGTCCTCGCCCGCACTTCCCTCGTTCGCTTGTTCTCGGTTCACGGTTCACAACTCGCCATTCGCATCTTCACTCATTCACTTCTTCAATGATTCACCCGCTTTCACTCGATCACTTCTTCCCTCGGTCCCTGTTTTTCTATTCCTTTTTCCCTTCTTCCTTCAGTCCCCTGCTCCCTGCTTTTACCCCACCCCCCATGCCTCTGGTACCCACCCCCTATAGATTCAGACCCACCCCCCCACCTGTTTTGGTTTTGAGATTTTTGTTTTCGGCGATGTTTTCTTGTTTTTCAGAACTGAAAACTGAGAACTGAGAACGCCTTACAGCTCGTCTTTGCCGGGCCGAAGCATCAGATCGCGGATGGCTTCGCGGGGGTCTTTACCTTCTTTGAGGATCAGCTCCATTTGCTCGGTGATGGGCATTTCGACGGCGTGCTTGCGGGCCAGGCCGAGAGCGGCGTGCGTGGTGTGCACGCCTTCAGCCACTTTGCCGCCGAGCGAGGCGAGAATCTCGGGCAGCTTGCGGCCCTGGCCGAGCTGCTCTCCGACCGTGCGGTTGCGGCTGAGCGAGCCGGTGCAGGTGAGCACCAGATCGCCGATTCCGGAGAGTCCGGCGAGGGTTTCGCGCCGCGCGCCGCAGGCGACGGCGAGGCGCGTCATCTCGGCGATACCGCGCGTGATGAGCGCGGCAGTGAGTTGTAGCCGAGGCCAACGCCCACGGCGATGCCGGCGGCGATGGCGATGACGTTCTTGAGCGCGCCGCCCAGCTCGACGCCAATGACGTCGGTCGACGTGTAGAGGCGGAGAGTCTCCGACGAGAATTCCTGCTGGATGAGGGCGGCGACTTCCGGATCGCTGAAGGCAACGGTGAGGGCGGTGGGCTGGCCGTGCGCCACCTCCTGCGCGAAGCTGGGGCCGGACAGCGCGCCGATGGGGAGCAGAAGCCCGACGGCTCGAGGGTTTCAGAAAGAACCTTGGTCATGCGGAAAAGGGTGCGGTCCTCAAGGCCCTTGGTAGCGCTGACGACGAACTGCCCGCTGCGCATATGAGCGCGGATGCGGAGAAGAGTGGGGCGGAGAAACTCCGAAGGAATGGCGGAGATGAGAATGTCGGCGGCGGTGATGGCGTCGCGGTCGCCGGTGATGGTGATCGGCGGGCGGGATGGGAAAGCCGGGAAGGAATTGCGTGTTCTCGCCGGCGTCGAGAATCTGGCGGGCAAGCTCGGGAGTGTGAGCCCAGAGCGAGATCTGGTGGCCCCCGCGGCGGTGGAGGGAGAGCGCGATAGCGGTTCCCCAGGCGCCGGAACCTAAGATGGCGATGCGGCTCATGCTGGCTTGTGAGCTCCGAAGCGGTATTCCGTGCCTGCGATCAGGCGCCGGATGTTTGGGTGGTGCTTGACGATGATGAGCAGGGAAACGCCGATTGCGGCGGCGAAGAAAAAGGGCGGGCGGTGCCGCCGGCAAGGAACCAGGCGAAGACAGGAAAGCTGAGCCGCTCCAACAATGGATGCGACCGCGACATAGCGGGTGATAGCCAAGACGACAGCGAAGACTGCGATGGAGGCGAGAGCGGCCCACGGGGCAGATGACGAGAAAAACTCCAAAACCGGTGGCCACGCCTTTGCCGCCGCGAAACTGGAGCCAGATGGGGAACATGTGGCCGAGCACGGCGCAGAGGGCCGCGAAGGCCTCGGCGGTGCGCAGAGGGAACGGAGGGCATCCAGGGCGAAGCGAGGTAGCCGCCGAGCCAGACGGCCGCGCAGCCCTTGAGGACGTCGAGGACAAAGGTGGCGGCGCCCAGGCCCTTGCCGCCGGCGCGAAGCACGTTGGTGGCGCCGATGTTGCCGCTGCCCATGGAGCGGATGTCCTGTCGGCGGAAGACGCGAAAGAGCAGGTATCCCATGGGGATGGACCCGAGCAGATACGCGCGGGCGATGGCGATGCCGGCGAGGGGCACAACGACCGAGTTTAGCAGGTGAGGTTCGCGATGCAGGCGAGGCGATGCACGAGTCGACACGCGTTTGGAACGCGCGGCCGCGGCGACCGCATGGGTTGCGCGTGAGCCGGGCATTCCCGTGATGTAGGGTGCGACGGCGAAGCTGAACACGGTTCCAGATCTAATAGATCGCTTTGCGGGCGCTGCGAACCTCGGCGGCGAGGACTTCAAGCATTTTGAGAGACAAAGCGGATCGGAATGCATCAGCGCGGTGAGATCGGCATTGCTGACAAAGCTGACCTGGGCGCCGGCTCGAGCCGTCGCACTGAGGGTGTAGGGTTGATTGCTGATGGCGCCGGGGAGGCCGAGAATGGAGCCGGGCTTGGCCTGCACGGCGAAGAGCGAGTGGCCATCGGGCGACATCATGCTGAGCGTGACCGTGCCGTCGTGAAGGATAAAAACGCCGACGGAGGGCTCGTCCTGCCGGAAAAGCACGCCGTCAGACTCGCAGGGAACCGGAGTGGAGCGCCGTCGAGGGCGCGAAGCAGGTCCGGATCGGCGACAAACGCATGGGGTCGAGATGCACGTGCGGTTCTCCCTGGGGAGAAGAGATTTCTTCATGCTTGCGCTCCGAAGGGGGGATATCGAAGCCATCATTTCATCGACTGGGACCCGAAATTTGTGATCTGTGTCACGTTCTCTAGGTCAACACAGGCGATGCCGGATGAGCCAGTCGAGGGTCGCGGCAACCGGGGGGATGGCCGAGCCGGTCGGCGTTAAGGGAGACGATGCAGACGCGCTGGCTTCGCTAGACTGGATCAGGGAATCGCACGCGATGGCGGGCATTCTGAGCAAGATCGGCACCACGCTGGAGATGATCAAGTGGGAGCACTCGATCTTTGCGCTGCCGTTTGCGGTGACGGCGATGCTGCTGGCGGCGGGCGGCTGGCCCGGCTGGCGGACGCTGGCCTGGATCGTGGTGGCCATGGTGGCGGCGCGGTCGGCGGCCATGGCGTTTAACCGCTGGGCCGACGCCGAGCTTGATGCCGAGAATCCGCGCACACGGAACCGGGCGATTCCGGCGGGGCTGCTTTCAAGGCAGTTTGTGCTGGGATTTACGTGCGTGGCCATGGCGGTGTTTCTGGCGGCTGCGGCGGAGCTGAACCGGCTGGCGCTGGAGCTGGCGCCGGTGGCGCTGGCGGTGCTGCTGGGCTACAGCTACCTGAAGCGGGTGACGCGGTGGTCGCACCTGGGGCTGGGATTGGCGCTGGGCCTCGCGCCCGCGGCGGCGTGGATTGCCGTTCGCGGCAGCCTGGACCCGCGCATCCTGGTGCTGACCGCTGCGGTGACATTGTGGGCGGGCGGATTCGACGTGCTGTATTCCTGCCAGGACTACGAACACGATCGCGTTGCCGGGTTGCACAGCCTGCCGCAGGCGAGCGGCGTGGCGGCGGCGTTCTGGACGGCGCGGGCGATGCACCTGGCCATGCTGGGGCTGCTGGTGTGGTTCGGGTTTCTTTTTGGTTTTGGACTGGCAGGCTGGATTGGGATTTGCGCGGTCGGGTTGCTGCTGGCCTATGAGCACTCCATCGTTTCGCCGCGCGACCTGCGCCGGCTGAATGCCGCGTTCTTCACCATGAACGGCGTGATTGCGATGGTGTTTCTGGGATTTGTGACGGCGGATTTGTGGATGAAGAGATAGAGATCAGAGATCAGAGATCAGAGATCGAGGAACCGAGAACAGGGAACAAGGGACGGAAAAGCAGGGACCAAGGGACCAAGGGAACGAGGGACCGAAAAGCAGGGACCAAGGGACCGATTTCCGGCCGCCGGGGGCGGTTGACTTATTTAAGTCGCCGGTCTATCCTTCAGGATATGAAGCCTGCTGCGATCCGTACTTCGATTGACGTTCCACGCGACCTCCATCGCCGCCTCCACGAGGCTGCTGCCCGCAAGGGTTGTTCTGCCCGCAAGCTCATCCTGGCGGGCATCGAACGCGCCGTGGAAGAAGTCAAACCGTCGCGGCCCAGCCGCCGGCTCAGCCTCGATCCGCCCTTGATCCGCCCGGCAGGGCGCTGCGTCAACATCACCAATGAAGAGGCGTATGAACTCATTGAGCTTCCCTGATATGAACGTCTGGCTGGCACTGGCTACGCCGGAACATGTTCATGCCAGCCTCGCCAGGCGCTGGTGGCAGCAGGAGGATGGAGACCATCGCGTTCTGCCGTCTCACACAGCTTGGCTTCCTCCGCCTCATGACGACTGCGGCGGCCATGGATGGCAAGCCTCTGAGCATTGCCGAGGCATGGCGTGTCTACGACCGCTTCTATGAGGACGATCGTATAACGATCTTCTCGCAGGAACCGCCAGAGGTGGAGAAGAGCTTCCGTGAAAAAGCGGCGGGACGAACGGTCTCGCCCAAGGTTTGGGCCGATGCCTGGCTGCTGGCATTCGCTCAGGCCGCGGAGGGCGTGCTGGTGACCTTTGACAAGGCGCTCGAGCCGCGGGGCGCTCGTTGTCTGCTGCCGAAAAGGCCATGAAGGGCGTCATCGCAATAATGTTTCTCGGCTTTGTGACGGCGGATTTGTAGATGCGGCGGTGAGAAGGCAGGGAACACGGAATAGGGAACACGGAACAGAAAACGCCGGTGAGGACCGGGTGACGACGGCACTTGGCTGCAGGGATCAGGAGCGAGTTGACACGCTCCATCGCGCGTTCCAGGGAACGAACCATTCGCCCGAGCCGAGAGGGCTGTGTGCGGCAAAGTCCGGAATCGGCGGCAGGGCGCTCTCAAAAGCCCCCGGTGATGCGTCCTGAAACCAATCCGGGTTGTACTGCTTGCGCGCCATCAATCCGGACCAGCGGCATTCGAGACGGCCTGTTTCAGCTTGCCACGAAGTGTTCATTGAGTCGCCCCCGTTTTCCCGCCGCTCGTGGCCAATTCGGCGCCAAAGCGAAGCGGGTTTGCTGACTTGCCTTGCCAACGATGCTACTCCTTTTCATGTGCTGAAAACAGGAAGCCCGCGGTTGCTATGATTGCACCCATGAAAGCATCTCCGTTTCTTATTGTGAGTCTTGCCCTTTGCGCGGGGTCGGCGGGGCTCGATGGCATTCGCCCAGGCGACCTTCCGCACCTCCGGCTCAAGAGACCGCTGTAACCGTCCCCTTCGTCGGCTGCGCATCCGACGGCCAGGGCGGGCCACTCAAAGCGCCAGCGGCAAGAGCAAGGCGGTCGCAATTCCCGCGGCGCGGCACAACGGCTGGCCTATTACAAAGCGGAATACAGTCCAGGAGTTCTTGCGCCGCGGGGCTGGCATTGCTTTTCAACGTACGGCTCGAACGGCGCAAGCCTTTTCGTGAGTCCCGATCCCATCGACTCGAAGACATTGCTCTCGTTGGATTGGAAGGGATTCACGGGTCAGGCCGTCCAGATTTCCGTCTTCAGCGGCGGCACATCGGGAAGATTCCAAGTCGCGAAGATCGTCGCGCGCGTGTTTCCGGCGTACAAAGCATTTGCGCAAAACGTGATTGCGGAGGGAATCGAACCGGCCAGCGACTTTCCCTTCGGCCCATATCCGAGTGACAAGCTGACCTATCGCGGCAAGAGTCGTGGAGTTCGAAACTCCGGCCAATACGCAAGGACTGGGAACGGATTCGCGCCTGCAGATGAACGCAAGCCCGATTGATGGAGTCGCGATCGTTGCCGGAGCGGATACGGACCTGGCGATGGTCAGGGCGCGGTTCCCGGACCGACCGCGATCTGATTCCGGTCATTGTTGAGCAGGTCGAGATTGAAGCCGCCGCAGACACGGCACAATTTAGTAAGCTTGGGGCCCCCTTATTATTTTTTTGAGCATCCCGATGGCTATGAGAAAAAAGTACGTCTCTCGAACAGGTTCTAAGAAAGGAAGAAAGGTGTTTTATGGCTACGAAGACTATTTATGAGAACAATCTCTAAATACCGGATGGCTCGGATCGTTTGCGGAATTCTTGTGGTGTTTATCCTTCCTTCGACGGCATGCGCAGTTGGCCTTTGCCTTAAGTGCAGAGCTACCCCGATCAATATGCCGGTGTCGCTCACCGTTGGGATGGTGCGGACCCCTGAATTCCTTGTTAAGAGCACCGATTACAGAATCATGTTAAGAGTGAGAAGAGGCCTTCCATTGGGCCAGTTAAAATGCTTGATGGGCATCCGGCTGTACGACGAGCGCGATTTCTGCGGGTATGCTCACATCGACACGGCCATTGCGGCAGAGTGGAAAGTGTGGGATGGCGAGCGAATTGTAGCCGGGGATCGGTAGTGGTTGGGACGATAAAATGAGCGTATCAGATGACACCTTGGATAAGTACCTTGGGACATTTGCCGGTGAAGCAAACAAGCATTACGTGTTGGAATTGAGTTTCGTCAAAGACGGCACCCGTCTGGAGAAGTTCAAGCCTCGTCTGATCGTGGAGATGTATTAAATCTTGTTCCTCGATAAGACCAAATCTGGACATAAAATCGCAGAGACACGCCGGAATTGAAGCCGACCGCGTATGGTATTGTGCGAGTTGGACGCGCGGATGAGCTCTGGCTCTCATCGCGTGCTGCCAGGAGCGGAAAGAAACAGCATGAAGATCGCAATTCAAGGAGAGCCGGGCTCGTTCAGCCATGAGGCGGCGCTGAAGCTGGTGGCCGGCGCGGAGATTGTGCCCTGCGCGCTCTCGGCGGAGGTGTTTGCGGCGCTGGATTCGGGCGCGGCCGATGCCGCCGCGATTCCCATTGAGAACAGCCTGGCCGGTTCGGTGCTGGAGCATTTCGACCTGCTGCTGCATCACGACGTGAAGGTGGTGCGGGAGACGCTGACTTCGCATCCGGCACAACCTGATCGCCAACGCCGGAGCGAAGATGGACGAGATCGACCGCGTGTTTTCGCATGCCGTGGCGCTGGCGCAGTGCCGGCGCTTTCTGGCCGAACACCCGCGGATGAAGGCCGTTGCCTTTTACGACACCGCAGGAAGCGTGAAGCAACTGGTGGGTCTGCGCGACCGTCATGCGGCGGCCATTGCCAGCGAGGCGGCGGCCGCGTACTACGGCGCGGAGATTCTTGCCCGCGGCATTGAGGACGATGCGGAGAACTACACGCGATTTTTTCTGGTGCGGCGCAGCGGCGAAGCGGAGACCGATCCCGCGGCGAACAAGATGAGCGTGGCCTTTACGCTGGAGCACGAGCCGGGCTCGCTGGTGGCGGCGCTGAGCGCGCTGAGCGCGATGGGCACCAACCTGACCAAGATCGAGTCGCGGCCTGTGCAGGGCAAGCCGTGGGAGTACATCTTCTACGTGGATTGCCAGATTGGCTCAAGCGAGGAGGGAACGCGCGCCCTCGAGGCGCTCGCGTGCGCATTGCGGCATGGTGAAGGAACTGGGCCGCTACCGCGAGGCGCGGCGTGGAGACGCAATCCTGACGGGTGTCAGTCTTGGATCGCGTGGACAGAAGGGGATCGGCTGCGGCTAGTCCATTGTTTTTTGATGCTGCGCGAACCGAGTTCTAAAGGCCGCGCCGCTCGTGTAGTGCCAAAGTTCCTTGCAAACTTCAAGCATCCTCAAAGCAGGTCCTCGACTCAGATTGGCGGAAAGACGCGCCAAACTTCGCTAGGATCACTGGCATTTTTGATGCGTCTCTGGGACCCTACGTTAGAAGTGGTAGGCCACGCCGACGGTGGCACGGAGATGTTGTACCAGCGGTTGGTGGTGAAGTTGTAGTTGCTGTTCCCGACGCCGAAGGTCGGCACCTTGGTGACCAGGCCGCGGTATTCGACGCGGATGTCGAAGCTGGGGCTGATCTCATAGGCAAACCCGGCGCCGTACATGCCGCCGACCTCGGTCTGCTGCTTCGCGTCGAGTGTTTGGTGCCGGAGTTGAGGATGGGCAGGAAGATGATTCCCGCCGGGCCGGCCTCGACAAAGGGATTGAAGTTCTTGAAGACGAAGGAGCGCACGTAAGCGCCCGAGATCTCCTGGGTGCGGGTCAGAATGGTAGATGCCGTTCGGAAACTGAGGCCCGTAATAGGTGATCGTGTTCTGGTAGGTGATGCCGTAGTTGGCTTCGAGCGCGCTGGTCGGCGTGAGCATGAAGCGGTAGCTGGCCAATCCGCCGTAGGCGGTGGTGGAGTGGACTTGACGGTCGGTGGAAGAAGCCATGAATGGCTCGATCAGCGCCGTTCCGCTCAGGCTGATGTCCTGGCGGCTTTCCTGAGCGCGGCCTGCGGCCACGCAAACGGCCAGCAGAAAGACTAAAAAGGCGATCTTCTTCATTCGATCCTGATCCTCACGACTGCACAACCGTGCGGGCGGCAAGAAACTTGGCCATTTCCGCACACTGGTCCGGCGCGCCGGATGGCTCCGGGCCCCGCTCTCAGCATTGTAAATGGCCGGGGCGGGTCGACGGGGTCGTGCCGCGCACGGAATCTTCTGAGGCTATAGACGCGCAGCGAGGGAGAAAGGGAGCAAGGGAACAGGGAGTAGGGAACAGGGAGCAGGGAACAGGGAACAGGGGACCAGGAAACAACGCGAAAGGACCGTACTCATTGGCATTCGAGGGATGAATTCGGCTTGGACTCGGGTCTTCGTGTCCCCTGATCATCCCGATCCCTAATCCCTGCCTTATTCAGCCCGCCCGCTCCACATGGTAGAAAAACGGCGGTCCCTGCTCTTTGGCCAGGGTTCTGAGCGTGTGCAGGAAGGCCTTGGCGGCGTAGGAGAGCGTGGCCTGGCGGCGGTGCGCGAGGCGCAGCACGCGGCGCACCTCCAGCTCGTCGACCGGCACGCGCACCAGGTCGCCGGTTTCGAGTTCGCGCGCCACGGTGAGGTGAGGCACCAGCGCCACGCCGTTGCCCATGGCCACAAAACGCTTGATGGCCTCGATGGTGGGCAGCTCGATGCCCATGTTGAGCGGCGTGCGGTAGCGCTGGAAGGCCTCGATGACCTTGCGGCGCAGCGGCGAGGCGACGTTGTGCGCGATGAAGTTTTCGTTGCCCAGATCGCGGATGGAGACGCGCTCGGCGCGGGCCAGCGGATGGCGCGGGCTGACGATGAAGGCCAGGCTATCGCCATAGACGGCGATGGTGCGGATCTGCGCGGGATCGGGGCGGAAGGAGATGACGCCCAGCTCGAAGGTGCGCAGATTGAGCTCCTCGGGAATGCGCGAGGCCAGCATGCGCTGCACGGTGACGCCGATGTGGGGAAACTCGCGGCGGAAGGCGTCGATGGCCGGCAGCAGGTACATGCAGGTGTACTCGTTGGCGGCCAGTTGCAGGTGGCCGCGCTCCAGGCTCTTCAGCTCGTCGAGGGCGCTTGAGGCCTCGCGGCGCAGGGCCAGCAGGCGCAGCGCATAATCGCGCAGCAGGGCGCCGGCAGCGGTGAGCGAGCCGTCGCGCGCGGCGCGGTCGAAGAGCGTTTCGCCCACCGCTTCTTCCAGCTTGCGGATGACCTGGCTGACGGCGGGCTGGGTGCGGTGCAGGCGCAGCGCGGCGCGGGAAAAGCTGCGCTCCTCGGCGACGGCGAGGAAGGTTTCGAGCTGACTGAGTTCCATGGGCGTCCTCCGGAAAGTGACAGCAGTGAAGCAGCGTAGCATGTGAGCTATTGAGTCAACTGACGAACGTGAACGAAGCTGCAACAGCGAAGCCGATTCGTGACGACTGCAGACCGCATCTGACACTGTATCATCAGCAATGTCCAATGCACGTTACCAAAGAATAATAACTTTGCCTTATGGCGAGGAGTCTGGGACAATCGGATGGTTGGTATAACGTCAATTTACTCGGCAATAGCATTTAAGGCAATTATAACTTTGCCTTATATGGGCGCCGAGTCGACGCGACCAATAGGGAGCGACGACCTGGCACGAAAGCCAAAACGGACATGTCTTCCTGAAACGCCGAGGCGCACACATGAGCATCAGACCACGTAGTTTTTTTCGACACCACCCTGCGCGACGGCGAGCAATCGCCGGGTTGCAGCATGACCACGCAGGAAAAGCTCACCATGGCCCACGCCCTGGAGGATCTGGGCGTGGACATCATCGAAGCCGGCTTTGCCATGGCCTCGGAGGGCGATTTCGCGGCCATCGCGACGATCACGCAGGCCATCCGCAAGCCGCGCATCGCGTCACTGGCTCGCGCAAAGACCGAGGACATCGAGATGGCCGCGCGGGCGCTGCAGTTTGCCGACCGCGCGCGCATCCATGTTTTTCTGGCGTCGAGCGATCTGCATCTCGAGTACAAGCTGAAGATCAGCCGCGCGGAGGCGCTGGACCTGTGCGGCGAGTCGGTGCGGCTGGCGCGCTCGCTGTGCGACGATGTGGAGTTTTCGCCCGAGGACGCCACGCGCTCGGATCGCGACTTTCATGGTGGAGATGGTGCGCATCGCCGTGGAGGCGGGCGCGACCACGATCAACATGCCCGACACCGTGGGCTACGTGACGCCCGAGGAGTACGGCGCAATGTTCCGCGAAGTGCGCGAGCGCGTTCCCGCGATCGACGAGAAGGGCGTCGTGCTTTCGGCGCACTGCCACGACGATCTGGGGCTGGCCGTGGCCAACTCGCTGGCGGCCATCCAGGCCGGCGCGCGCCAGGTGGAGTGCACCATCAACGGCATCGGCGAGCGGGCCGGCAACGCGGCGCTCGAGGAGATTGCCGCGGCGCTCTATGTGCGCGGCGACCGCTTCGGCGTGTCCACTTCGATCAAGCTCGACCAGCTTTATCCCACCAGCGAGGTGCTGGGCCAGCTCATCACCTTCAAGCCATCGCCGAACAAGGCGGTGGTGGGCGCCAACGCGTTTGCGCACGAGTCGGGCATTCACCAGCACGGCATGCTGGCGAATCCGCTGTGCTACGAGATCATGACGCCGCAACTGGTGGGCGTGGCCAAGACGCATCTGGTGCTGGGCAAGCACTCCGGCCGCGCGGCGCTGCGCCACCGGCTGGAGCAGCTCGGCTTCACCGTCAGCCGCGATGAGCTGCAGCACATCTACTACCGGTTTGTGGCGCTGGCCGACCGCAAGAAGAACATCTACGACCAGGATCTGGTCGGGCTGCTGCCCGATCAACGATTCGCGAGCGGCGCAGCGAGCCGGTCTCGGAGCTGGATTGAAAGACAGGGACCAGGGATCAGGGAACAGGGACTAGAGCAACGCCCTGGCCTCGACCCACTGAGAACTGTGAACAACGAACTGAGAACTGAAAAATGAAGCTGAAGATTCTAGTCACGGCCGGCGACGGCATCGGCCCCGAAGTGACCGAACGAAGCGGTCGCGGTATTGAAGGAAGATGGCGGCGCTGGGCGGCCACGAGTTCGCGTTTGCCGAGAAGCGCATCGGCGGCGTGGCGATTGTGCAGGACGGAACGCCGCTGCCTGCGGACACGCTCGATGCGGCGCTGGCGTCCGATGCGGTGCTGCTGGGCGCGGTGGGCGGCAACGAGTTCAATTCGCTGCCGCCGGACAAGCGGCCCGAGGCGGGCTTGCTGCAGATTCGCGCGGCGCTGGGCGGATTTGCCAATCTGCGCCCGCGTTTCGCATTCAAGGAGCTGGCGGTCAACAGCCCGCTGCGGCCCGAGATCATCGAAGGCGCCGACATTCTGTTTGTGCGCGAGCTGCTCGGCGGGCTCTACTTCGGCAAGCCGCGCGAGTGGAACAAGGAGAAGGGCGAAGCCTGGAACACGATGCGTTACACGCGCGATGAAGTGGCGCGCGTGGCCCGCATCGCCTTTCAGCTGGCCGCAGAAGCGCCGCAAGAAGCTGACCAGCGTCGACAAGGCCAACGTGCTCGAGGTCTCGCAGCTTTGGCGCGCGACGGTGAACGAGGTGGCCAAGGAGTTTCCCGACGTGACGCTGGAGCACCAGTATCGTGGATGCGATGGCGATGCACCTGATGAACCGGCCGCGCGACTTCGACGTGGTGCTGACGGAGAATCTGTTCGGCGACATTCTCACCGACGAGTCGGCGGTGATTACCGGCTCGCTGGGCATGCTGCCCTCGGCGACCATCGGCGGCAAGGTGAATTTGTATGAGCCGGTCCACGGCTCGGCGCCCGGACATCGCCGGCAAGGGACTGGCCAATCCGCTGGGCGCGATTCTTGACCGGCGCGCTGATTCTGCGCCACTCCGGCGGGCTCGAAGCGGAGGCCGCGGCGATTGAGTCGGCGGTGCGCAAGGTGCTGGAGCAGGGCTTCCGCACGCCGGACCTGGCGCGCGGCAATACGCAGGGAGTGACGGTGCTCTCGACGAAGGAGATGGGCGCGAAGGTGCGGGAGACGGTGAAGGAGCAGCTATCTAGCTCTTAGCCGCTAGCTTCTAGCTCGTCGTGCTGGAGCGAGCGGCAACTCGTCAATGCGAGAATGGATGACGGATTTTGCGAAGTCGAGAACGATTTGAATCGGCAAGAACAAGCTAGCAGCTAGAAGCTAGCAGCTAGGAGCTAGGAGTTTCATGAGTAGCGAAGCAAAGACATTATTCGAGAAGGTCTGGGAGCAGCATGTGGTGGTTGAGCCGAAGGGCGAGCCCACGCTGCTCTACATCGACCTGCAACTGGTGCACGAGGTGACCTCGCCGCAGGCGTTTGAAGGGCTGCGGCTGGCGGGGCGCAAGGTGCGCCGGCCCGATCGCACCATTGCCACGGTGGATCACAACGTGCCGACGACGATCGAGGGCCGGCTGAACATCGTGGACCAGATTGCGGCCAAGCAGATCGCCACGCTGCGCAAGAACTGCGCGGACTTCGGCATCGAGCTTTACGACGTGAACTCGCGCGAGCAGGGCATTGTGCACGTGATCGGGCCGGAGCTGGGCCTGACCAAGCCGGGCATGACGATTGTGTGCGGCGACTCGCACACCTCGACGCACGGCGCATTCGGCGCGCTGGCCTTCGGCATCGGCACCAGCGAAGTGGAGCACGTGCTGGCCACGCAGACGCTGCCGCAGTCGAAGCCGAAGACCTTCCGCATCGCGGTGGAAGGCAAGCTGCCGCTGGGCGTGACGGCCAAGGACATCATTCTCGCCATCATCGGCAAGATCGGCACCGACGGCGCGACGGGCTGCGTGATCGAGTACGCAGGCTCGGCGATTCGCGCGCTCTCGATGGAAGGCCGCATGACGATCTGCAACATGAGCATCGAGGCGGGCGCGCGCGCGGGCATGATCGCGCCGGACGAAACGACGTTTGCGTATCTGAAGGGCCGGCAGTTCTCGCCGAAGGGCGCGGACTGGGACAAGGCGGTTGCCGAGTGGCGCAAGCTGCCCTCCGATCCGGGCGCGAAGTTCGATCGCGAGCTGGTGATCGACGCGGCCACGCTGGTTCCGTACGTGAGCTGGGGAACGAGCCCCGGCATGGTGGCGCCGGTGACCGCGAAGGTGCCCGATCCGGCGAACGGCCGACAAGCGAGATCGACCGCAAGTCGTTTGAGCGGGCGCTCGAATACATGGACCTGAAGGCGGGAACGCCGCTCGAGGAGATCGAGATCGACCGCGTCTTCATCGGCTCCTGCACCAACGGGCGCATTGAAGACCTGCGCGCGGCGGCGAAGATTGCCGCGGGCCACAAGGTTTCAACGCACGTGAGCGCGATGGTGGTTCCGGGCTCGCAGCAGGTGAAGGCGCAGGCGGAGAAGGAAGGCCTGGACCGCATCTTCCGCGAGGCCGGATTCGACTGGCGCGAGCCGGGCTGCTCGATGTGCCTGGGCATGAATCCCGACATTCTTTCGCCGGGCGAGCGCTGCGCCTCGACGAGCAACCGCAACTTTGAAGGCCGGCAGGGACGCGGCGGGCGCACGCACCTGGTTTCGCCGGAGATGGCCGCGGCAGCCGCAATTGCCGGGCACTTTGTCGACATTCGCAAGTGGCCAGTCGTGAATCTGCCCGCGAGGAGGTAAAGGCCTGATGGAACCGTTTCGCACATTGACCGCGCTGGCCGCGCCGCTCGACCGCGCCAACGTCGATACCGACCAGATCATTCCCAAGCAGTTTTTGAAGCGCATCGAGCGCACCGGCTACGGCGATTTTCTGTTCTTCGACTGGCGGCAGACGCCGGACGGCGAGCCGATCGCCGGATTTCGTGCTCAACGATCCGCGCTACAAGGGCGCGAAGATTCTTGTCGCCGGCAAGAACTTTGGCTGCGGATCGAGCCGCGAGCATGCCGCGTGGGCGCTGAGCGACTACGGATTCCGCGTGGTGATTGCGCCGACGTTCGCCGACATCTTTTTCTCGAATGCGGGCAAGAACGGGATCGTGCTGGCGCGGCTGAGCGAAGGAGAGGTCGATACGCTGCTCCAAAACGCGCAAGAAGATTCCGAATTATCAGCTCACGGTTTCGCTCGAAGCGCAGACGGTGACGGATGGGCGCGGATTCACGGCGAAGTTCGAGATCGATCCCTTCCGCAAGTTCTGCCTGCTCGAAGGGCTCGACGATATCGGCTTGACGCTGCGGCATGCGGCGGCGCTGGACACATTTGAAACGAAGCACGACGAAGCGGGATGGCTGAAGGCGAAGTGAGAAGCAGCTGCTAGCTTCTAGCCGCTAGCTGTTCGCTGTCGTCGAGCAGTATCGGCAAGCGAGGCAACAGGTGATTGCCAAGACGCGATTCAGGTTGAAGAAATTTAATCGCAGCACGAACAAGCTAGGAGCTAGAAGCTAAAAGCTAAGAGCTAGCGATGAGCGAAGGAAGAGCACATGACCATCGAAGGCAAGCGACAAAGCATTCCGTTGACCGAAGGGCCGAGCCGAGCGGCGGCGCGGTCGTATCTGCGCGGGTCGGGATTCAAGAAAGACGATCTGCACAAGCCGATCATCGGCATTGCGAATACATGGACCGAGATCGGCACCTGCAACGTGCACCTGCGCGAGATTGCCGAGGCGCTGAAGGAAGGCATTCGCGAGGCGGGCGGCACGCCGATGGAGTTCAACACCGTCACCATCTCCGATGGCATCACCATGGGCACGCAGGGCATGAAGGCTTCGCTGGTGAGCCGCGAGGTGATCGCCGACTCCATCGAGCTGGTCGCGCGCGGCAATCTTTTCGATGGCCTGGTCGGCATCGGCGGATGCGACAAGAATATGCCGGGCATCATCATGGCGCTGTGCCGGCTGGATATTCCGGGCATGATGCTCTACGGCGGATCGATTGCGCCGGGCAAGCTGAACGGTCCCGATGGCAAGAAAATCGACATCACGATTCAGAACGTGTTTGAAGGCATCGGCTCGTATGCGGCGGGGCGCATCGACGATGCGGGGCTGGAAGCGCTCGAAGCCAATGCCTGTCCCGGCGCGGGCGCATGCGGCGGGCAATTCACGGCCAACACCATGGCCATGAGCGGCAGAGATTCTGGGCATTTCGCCGATTGAGCTTTCGGGCGTTCCCGCCACCGCTCCCAACAAACTCGAAGCGACGCGCGAGGCCGGCCGCATGTTGATGGACGCGGTGCGCGCCAATCGCCGGCCCTCCCAGATCATCACCCGCAAATCCCTTGAAAACACCATTGCCAGCGTGGCCGCCAGCGGCGGCTCGACGAATGCCGTGCTGCATCTGCTGGCCATCGCGCGCGAGATGGGCATCGAGCTCAACATCGACGATTTCGACGCGATCTCAGCGCGCACGCCGTACATCTGCTCTCTCACGCCGGCGGGCAAGTATGTGGCTTCGGATTACCAGGCCGCGGGCGGCTCGCGGTTGCTGGCGAAGCGCATGATCGACGCGGGCCATGCCGACGGATCGGCGCTGACCATCAGCGGCAAAACGCTGGCCGAAGAAGCCGCGCTGGCGAAAGAGACTCCGGGCCAGGACGTCATCGCACACTTTCGAAAAGCCCATCAAGCCCAACGGCGGCCTGGTGATTCTGAAGGGCAATCTCGCGCCCGAAGGTTGCGTGATGAAGATTGCCGCGGCGGGCAAGTACGAGCATCGCGGGCCGGCGCGCGTGTTTGATTGCGAAGAAGACTGCTTCAAAGTTGTGCAGGCGGGCGGCATCAAGCCCGGCGACGTGGTGGTGATTCGCTACGAAGGGCCGAAGGGCGGGCCGGGCATGCGCGAGATGCTGCAGGTGACGGCGGCCATCTCGTCGAACGCGGAGTTGAGCGCGCAGGTGGCGCTGCTCACCGACGGGCGATTCAGCGGCGCGACGCGCGGATTCACCGCGGGCCACGTGGCGCCCGAGGCATTTGTCGGCGGGCCGATTGCGGCGGTGCGCGAGGGCGACATCATTGCCTTCGACATTCCCAAGCGCACGCTCGAACGTGGAGATCAGCGAGCGAAGAGATGGCGGCGCGGCTCAAGGACTTCAAGCCGCCGGCGCTGCGCTGGCCGAAGGGCGTCTTCCGCAAGTATGTGGATCGGGTGAATTCGGCGTCTGAAGGGGCAACGACGTAGAGAACAGGGATCAGGCGATCAGCGACCGGGAATCAGAGATACAGGGAACGAGACGGACAGTTGGCAGCAGTCATTGCTCAAGGAGTTCTTATGGGACACAAGGGAAACGCGAAGACGAAAGCGCACGATGCGAACGGAAGCAAACTGCGGCGAACGCGACCGCCAGCCGCAAACGCGGCGGACGCGCATGCGCACCTGACCACGCCGACGCGGCTGACCGGCGCGGAGATTATCTGGGCCACGCTGGTCGGCGAGGGCGTTACGACGTCTTCGGCTATCCCGGGCGGCGCGATTCTGCCCGCCTACGACGCGCTGCGCAAGTTTCCCATCCGGCACGTGCTGGTGCGCCACGAGCAGGGCGCGGCGCACATGGCCGATGGCTACGCGCGCGCCTCGGGCAAGGTGGGCGTGGCCATTGCCACCAGCGGTCCGGGCGCGACGAATCTCGTTACCGGCATTGCCACCGCGATGCTCGATTCGATTCCCATCGTCTGCATCACCGGCAACGTTTCGAGCAAAGCTGCTGGGCACCGACGCGTTTCAGGAAGTGGACATTACCGGCATCACGCTGCCGGTGACCAAGCACAATTTTCTGGTGAACAAGGCGGAGGACATGGCGCCGGCGATTGCGCCACGCGTTTCAGATTGCGCGCTCGGGGCGTCCCGGGCCGGTGCTGGTGGACATCACAAAGGACGCGCAGCAGGCCTCGGCGGATTTCGACTTTGAAGCGGCCAAGCCGCAGCCCGTACCGTCCGCATCCCATGCTGCGCGTGGACGAATCGGGACTGGCGCAGGCGGCCGAGCTGATTCGCAACTCCAAGCGGCCGGTGATTCTTGCCGGCCACGGCGTGATGGAGTCGGGCGCAATGGAGCAGGTGCGCACGCTGGCCGAGCGCGCGCAGATTCCCGTGGCGCTCACGCTGCTGGGGCTCGGCGGATTTCCCGCATCGCATCCGCTGTGCCTGGGCATGATGGGCATGCACGGCGAGGCGTGGGTGAATCACGCCATCCAGGAAGCCGATCTGCTGATCGCGTGCGGCATGCGCTTCGACGATCGCGTGACGGGCACGCTCGCGACGTACGCGCACCAAGGCCAAGAAGATTCACATCGAAGTCGATCCGGCGGAGATCAACAAGAACGTGAAGGTGGATGTGGCGCTGGTGGGCGATCTGCGCGAGGTGCTGGAGCAGTTGCTGCCGCGCATTGCCGGGCGCGACGGCGCGGCGTGGCTCAAGAACGATCGAGGCCAGCAAGGGCGCGGTGGCGGTGCGCGACATCAAGAACCTGCCCGACTCCGGCCACCTGTACGCGGCGCACGTGATGCACGACCTGTGGCGCATGACCGGCGGCGACGCGATTATCGTGACCGACGTGGGCCAGCACCAGATGTGGGAGGCGCAGTACTACCAGCACGAGCAGCCGCGCACGCTGATCACCAGCGGCGGGCTGGGCACGATGGGATTCGCGCTGCCCGCGGCGATCGGCGCCAAGATGGCGTGCCCGGAGAAGGAAGTGTGGGTGGTGGCCGGCGACGGCGGCTTCCAGATGACGGCGGCGGAGCTGGCGACCATCGTGCAGGAGAAGATCAAGATCAACATCGCCGTCATCAACAACGGCTACCTGGGCATGGTGCGGCAGTGGCAGGAGTTCTTCTACGAGCGCAACTACGAGGCCACGCCGCTGGTGAGCCCGGACTTTGTGAAGCTGGCCGATGCGCACGGCATTCCGGGGCGCGCGGTGCGCAAGCGCGCCGAGGTGGAGGCTGCCGTGAAGGAGGCGCGCTCGGCGCAGGGCGCGTTTCTGCTCAACTTCATGGTGGAGAAGGAAGACTCGGTGTATCCGATGATTCCGGCGGGCAGCGCGCTGCACGAGATGATTCGCCGGCCGGAGCAAGATCCGCTGGAAGAGACGAGCGGACGAGAAGTGAAAGATGCTAGCTGTAGCTCAGCTGCTAGCGATTCGTGCAGCTACGGGCAGTACGATGCCAATTGATGCTGAGATTCGGCTAGCGATCCGTTCCGATTCACTACCGACAGCTAGAGGCTAGGAGCTAGAGGCTAGGAGCTGCATTTATGCTGCATACATTCGTTGCATACGTTGAAGATCTGCCGGGCGTGCTGACGCGCGTGGCGTCGCTGTTCCGGCGCCTGAACATCAACATCAACTCGCTCACCGTGGGGCGCAGCGAGCGGCCGGGCCTGTCGCGGCTCACGCTGGTGTGCGAGGCGTCGGCGGAGGCCGGGCACCGCATCCGCGCCAGCCTGTTTAAACTGGAGAACGTTGTCGATGTGGACGACATCGCGCAGGCGCCGTCGGTCACGCGCGAACTGGCGCTTGATCAAGGTGGCGGCAACGCCGCGCAACCGCGCGCAGATCTTCGACCTGGCCGAGGTCTTCCGCGCGCGCATCGTCGATCTCACTTCGGAGTCGCTGATGATCGAGATGACCGGCGTGGAAAGCAAGATCGAAGGGCTCATCGAGGTGCTGCGCGAAGACGAAGGGCGCATCCTGGAGATTTGCCGCAGCGGCAAGATGACCATGCGGCGCGGGCATCACGTGAGCAGCGTGGTCAAGGCGATGGGCGTGGTTGAAGGCGACGCCGCGGAGATGGAAGAGGAGCCTGCCGTAGACAGCGTTGCCGGCGAAGCCGAGTAAGCGGAGGCCCTCGTGGTCTGCCATTACAGGCGAGAACATGGGTTATGATTCTGGCTTGAGAGGAAAGATGGATGGACGCTGACGAGAAAGCCTGCCCAGTCTGCGGTGAGACCATCAAGGCCGCCGCAATCAAGTGCCGTTTCTGCAATACGGACCTGACTGCGTATGCCGCGACGAAGGAGCTCGAAACCGAGAAAGATCTGTTCGTCGGGCACCCGGCAATCATCTATACCGTCGGCCAGCTGACGCCGTTTGTCGTCGTGATCGCCGTGACAATTCTTGTTGGGTACTTGATGAAGGCCGGATACATTGGGAGCTCCGGTAGCGACGTCGCTTATTTGGTCCTGTTTTTTCTGGTCGCGTGCGCAGCAATCTGCTATCCATTACTACATGAGGAGCCGCAGCATTCACTACGAGATCACCACGCAGCGGATCAAGCTGGAGCACGGCCTGCTTTCGAAAGTTCAGGAATCTCTCGAACTGTTTCGCATCGACCATTTTGAGTTGCGCAAGCCGCTGGGGAAGCGGTTGCTCGGCCAGGCGTCGTTGCATCTGTTTTCGTCCGATGCGGAACTCGAGAATTTTTCGATCTATGGCGTGCCTAACCTGGAGGCCCTCGCGGATCAACTGCGGAATGCCAGCTTCGCGAGCGCACCCGCGGGGGTTAACGACCTTTGTAAAGGCTTAGGCTGGAGCCCCACACCTTCAATCAAGGAAAGACTTCCACGGATTTTTCAATCTCATCGCGGCCCGCAGTTTGGAATGAGTGACATTGCGCCACCGGCAGCCAAACGAGCCCGCTCGAAACAAACTTCAACCCCGAATGCAAAGGAAAACCAGGAAAATCATGGCGAAGACTTATTACGATCACAATGCCGACCTCACCCTGATCCAGGCAAAGAAGGTGGCCATCATCGGCTACGGCTCGCAGGGGCATGCGCACGCTCTCAACCTGAAGGACTCGGGCGTGCAGGTGAAGGTGGGCCTGGCGGCCAACTCGAAATCGATTGCCAAGGCGCAGAAGGCGGGCCTCGAAGTGGCCACCGTCGCCGAGGCCACCAAGTGGGCCGACGTGGTGATGGTCCTGGTGCCCGACCAGACCGCGGCCAAGTTGTATGCCGAAGAGATCGGGCCGAACCTGAAGCGCGGGCAAGCTGCTGATGTTCGCGCACGGCTTCAACATTCACTTCAAGACCATCGTGCCGGCCGCGGGCATTGACGTGGGCATGGCCGCGCCCAAGGCGCCCGGCCATCGCGTGCGCGAAGTCTTCATCGAAGGCGGCGGCGTTCCCGGCCTCATCGCCGTCCACCAGGACGCGACCGGCAAGGCGCACGCGCTCGCGCTCAGCTATCTGAAGGGCATCGGCTGCACGCGCGCCGGGGTTCTGGAGACGACGTTCAAGGAAGAGACCGAGACCGATCTCTTCGGCGAGCAGGCGGTGCTGTGCGGCGGCGTGAGCGCGCTGATCAAGGCCGGATATGAAACGCTGGTCGAGGCCGGCTATCAGCCCGAGAGCGCCTACTTCGAGTGCCTGCACGAGCTCAAGCTGATCGTCGACCTGATCTATCGCGGCGGCCTCGCCTACATGCGCTACTCGATCTCGCGACACCGCCGAATGGGGCGACTACGTCTAGCGGCCCGCGCGTGATCAACGCAGAGAGCCGCAAGGCGATGAAGCAGATTCTCGCCGAGATTCAGGACGGGACCTTTGCCAAGAAGTTCCTCGCCGACCAGAACTCCGGGAAGAAGGAGTTTCTGGCCTTCCGCGAGGCCGAGGCGAAGCATCCGGTCGAAATCGTCGGCAAGCAACTGCGCGCGCAGATGCCGTTCCTCGATCCGGTGACGGTGGAGGAAGTGGCGAAGACGCGGTAAAGACTTCTCCGAAACCAGGAAGAAACCGGCCCCGCAGAGGAAACTCTACGGGGCCATTGTGCAATTTGAGCGATTTCGGCTATAAGAAACAAATCAACGAAGACCGGGACGATGAAGCTGCCGAACGGAGAATCCGCCGTCGTTGACCTCGGGAAGATTCACGACTACTGCCTTTCCTCGGTTCATCCTCGCGGAAAGCACAAGGCGCGCGTGTTCGAACTGGTTCTGGGGATGACGGCCGAAGATTCCGTTGCCCTCGCCGGGGTCCTCAAGCACGTTGCAGCCGAAAGCGATTCCGTCCCAGGGGCTTCCGATACCTATGGCGATCGGTACATAATAGACTTTGATCTGGAGCACAACGGGCGGACGGCTGCGATTCGAAGCTGCTGGATTGTGCTCGCGGGCGAAACCGCACCGCGCTTCGTCACATGCTACATTCTCTAGCGAGGGACCTATGCCCCAACTCGAACTGCTTGCCGAGGTCGCTTTGCTGCGGGATCTGCCCGAGCGCGGACTAGTGCGCGGCCAAGTGGGAACGGTTGTCGAGATTCTTTCCCCCGACGCCGTCGAGGTCGAGTTTGCCGACGACGAAGGCCGTACCTACGCCACGGCGGCCCTCACCGCCGAAGACCTGGTCCGTCTCCGCCACGCCCCGCTCGAACAGGTCGCCTAAGATCGGGCCCATGCTATCCCAGGTCCCCAAATGCGAGGGACCTGGGGCACCCTCGCGTAATGTGGGAACCTGCATCTCCCGTACCCGGGGTCGTACACGTGGCATAGGTTTCCGATCCGCAAAAGCTTGCCTTAGCGGCCGACTTGATTGAGAATCTGTCCAATCTGGGAAGCCCCAGGAATGGAGGAACGCTGCCTTGAACAAAATATGGAGGAAAATTTACTCACCCGCTCAATTCCGAAGCCGTGAAATACGGGTGGCAGAATCGTTTTTCTGCGCTACTTGCCTCTGAGGCGAACTTGGAGACCGAGGGAGCGGAATTCAGGATTACCTTCAGCCCGATTTGGGATGTTGGAGGTCTGAAGCACGCTTTCGAACTGGAAATTCATCGAATCGACATGGGCTGCGGGGTCATCTGGTTCGATAGCGCGCCTACGTCTCTGCGTTTTCGCAAACTAGGAGATAACTGACTCCTGCCGTGTGCCCCAGGTTTGAATTTTCGGACCTGGGATGGCACACACGAGGAAACCCTCAACGCACCAGGTCGGTCGCCCAATTCTCTCTTCCAGCAAGCCCGGAGACAGAATCGAAGACCTTGTCGCTGGTGACCAGGATTGCGCCAACGGCGATGGCGTGAGCGGCGATCAGCATGTCCATGCTTTCGAGGGGACGCCCTGCAGATTCCTGCTGCACCCGGAGTTGTCCGTACGCGCGCGCCTCCGCGGAACCCAGGGGCAGAACCGGGATGCGGGCAAGGAACCAGCGGATGGCACGGCGAAGGATCTGTGAGTTGGGGTTCCTGGCCAAGCCGAATTCCAACTCAAATTCCGTGACGATGGAAATACAGGCGATCTCATCTTCTCCCAGGCTTGCCAGCCGCGATCGAGCTGCTGGAGACTTGCCCTTGAGGATGTAGCTGACAGTATTGGTGTCGAGCACGTACAACCGGCTCATAGCTCGTCGCGCTCTTGAGGCGGCCCCTGATTGCGGTCGGCGAGGAAATCGTCGGGAAACCCGGCCTTGTCCAGGGCGGCATACACCTCGTCCCAGCTAGCCGGCGCCTGGGAGAGAATCACGTCGCCGCTCCGCGGGTCCCGGCGGATGAAGACCTCATTTGAGGTAAAGCGGTACGCAGCTGGAATGCGGACGGCCTGACTTCGTCCACTCATGAAGACGCGCGCCTTTTCAATCTGTGCCATTATCTCTCCGCATGAGATATATCATGCCATATCTCATCATTTGCGGCAACCTCTTACGAATCTTTTGGCGTCGGATGTTGCATGAAACATTGATTTCTGTGTAACATGTTTCATGTAACATGGGTTCACGATGGGTTCAGCGATCACACAACGCGTCCGCAAGCACCGAGAGCAGCTCCGCTCCGCCGGGTTGAGACCGGTGCAAATTTGGCTGCCCGATACCTCCTCGGAGAGTTTCCGCAAGAAGTGTGAACGCGAGTCCTTGTTGCTGGCGAACGATCCGCTCGAGGCCGAAACCCTCGCATGGATCGCCGAAGTTGCCGACACGGACGGCTGGGTATGAAACGCGGCGATCTGGTGCCGGTCGTTCTGGCTGGGGCGTATGGTAAGCCGAGGCCCGCGCTCGTCATCCAATCGGATCTCTTCGCTCAACATCCGTCGGTAACGATTTTGCCTGTCACAACTGAACTTCGGCCGATCAAGACATTCCGAATCACTGTCAATCCGTCGCAGAAGAACGGTCTTCGCGCGTCTTCGCAGATCATGGTGGACAAGGCACACACCATTCCACGCGACAAAGCCGGCGTTCCTTTCGGCGAACTGGAATCACGAACACTGAAGGCCGTGGATCGCGCACTCGCCGTTTTTCTCGGGTTGGGTTAGTCCGCGCGAAACGGATCGTTCCCAGGTATCCTCCGCGAGCTTCGCCGACTAGTAGAATCAAGCTGAAATCCCGCCTCAACCCGGCCCTTGGAGGCTCCTTGCTTTACTGGCTGCTCTACGAAAAGCTGTTTCCGTTCTTTCACCCGTTCCGGATCTTCCGCTACCTGACTTTTCGCACTGCGTTTGCCTCGCTCACGGCGCTGCTGATCGCGCTCTTCATCGGGCCGTGGGTGATTCAGAAGCTGAGGGAGTTCCAGATCGGCCAGTTTGTGCGCGAGGACGGGCCGCAGTCGCACCTGAAGAAGACGGGAACGCCGACCATGGGCGGCGTGCTGATCTGCATCGCGATTCTGCTGCCCACGGTGCTGTGGTCCGATCCGGCCAATCCGTTTGTCTGGGTCACGGTGTTCTCCACGCTTGCGTTTGGCGCCATCGGTTTTGCCGACGACTACATCAAAGTGGTGCAGCGGCGCAGCCTGGGCCTGACGGCGCGCGCCAAGCTGCTTTGGCAGGGGCTGGCCGGGCGCTGGTTGTCGCGGCGGCGCTGGTGGTGCTGGACCAGTTCAAGATCTTCTCCACGCGGCTGTCGGTGCCGTTCATCAAGAGCCTGCGCCCCGATCTGCTGTGGCACGCACTGGCCCGGCCACGCTTCCGCACCTGGCCCTGTTCGCGTTTGTGCCTTTCGTTCTGTGGGTGGTGCTGTGGCTGGTGGGCACGTCGAACGCCGTCAACCTGACCGACGGGCTGGACGGCCTGGCCATCGGATGCACCATCATCGCCGCCGGCGCGCTCGCGGTGCTCACCTACATCAGCGGCCACGTGGTCTTTGCCGACTACCTCGAACTGCAGCGCATGCCCATGGTGGGCGAGCTGACGGTCTTTTGCGGGTCGATGGTCGGCGCGTCGATCGGCTTTCTCTGGTACAACGCGCATCCGGCGGAGATCTTCATGGGCGACGTGGGCTCGCTGGCGCTGGGCGGGGCCATCGGCACCGTGGCCATCATCATCCGGCAGGAGCTGCTGCTGCCGTTCATCGGCGGCATCTTCATTCTGGAGGCGGTCTCGGTCATCCTGCAGGTGGGCAGCTACAAGCTGCGCAAGAAGCGCATCTTCAAGATGGCGCCGCTGCACCACCACTTCGAACAGCTGGGCTGGAGCGAGTCGAAGGTGATCGTGCGCTTCTGGATTGGCGCCCTGGTGTTTGCATTGTTTGCACTCACTACACTGAAATTGCGCTAGCAGCCGCGCGCGCCGCATCCGCCAGCGGTGCACAATAAAGCTTACCGCAATCTTGGTGAGTGGCACCCAGCAGCGGCTAAAGCGCCGGATTTGGTTTCGATACGGCACGACTAAAGTCGTCCCTTTTACGAGCCTCGCATGTACGCGCAATGCCGACAGGTGATATAGGATAGAGATGATGGAGTTGAAGGGCAAAAAGGTTCTGGTTGTGGGCCTGGGGAAGTCGGGACTGGCGGCGGCGCTGTTTTTGCGCCGCAAGGGCGCGCAGGTGACGGTCTCCGATATTCGCTCGGCCGAGTCGCTGGCCAAGGAGATTCCCGCGCTGCTCGAAGAGGGAATCATGGTGGAGGCCGGCGGCCACGGTCTGCTCACCTTCCGCCGCCAGGACCTGATCGTGGTGAGCCCCGGCGTGCCGCTGGATACGCCCGAGCTGGTGCAGGCCAGGAACTTCGGCCGGCCGGTGATCGGCGAACTGGAACTGGCGGCGCGATTCCTCAAGGGCAAGATTCTGGCCATCACCGGATCGAACGGGAAGACGACGACGACGGCGCTGGCCGGCGAAATTCTGAAGGAGGCCGGCTATCCCACGCTGGTCGCCGGAAACATCGGCGTGCCGGTGGTGGGCCTGATCGACGAGAGCACGGACGACACGTGGTCGGTGCTGGAGGTTTCGAGCTTCCAACTGGAGAGCACGGAAGCAGTTCCATCCCAGCGATCGCGGTCATTCTGAACATCACGCCCGATCATCTCGACCGGCACGGAACCTTTGAGAACTATGCGCTGGCCAAGGAGCGCATCTTTGCCGCGCAGGACGCGAACGACTTCTGTGGTGCTGAACGCCGACAACCCCCGCACCGCCGAGGCCGCGGCGCCGCTCGCACGCGCCGGTTTACTGGTTTTCAGCCAAGCACCGGTGAGCCGCGGCGCGTGGGCGCAGAACGGCAACGTGGTCTACCGCGCCGGCTCGCCGGAGGCGGCAATCGAAACCATCATGCCGCTGAGCAAGATTCCGCTCAAGGGCGAGCACAACGTGGAGAACGTGCTGGCGGCGGTGTGCGCGGCGCGGCTGGCAGGCGCGCCGGCCGCGGCGATTGCCCGCGCCATCGAGAAGTTCCAGGCCGTGGAGCATCGCCTGGAATACGTGGCCACGATCAACGGCGTGGAGTACTACAACGACTCGAAGGCCACCAACGTGGACGCGACCGCCAAGGCCGTGGCGGCGTTTCGCGGCGGCATTCACCTGATTCTGGGCGGCAAGGACAAGGGCTCGGACTACACCGACGCTCGCGCCGCTGCTGCGCGAGCGGGTGCGCGCCGTGTACACCATCGGCTCGGCGGCGGCCAAGATCGAGTCGCACCTGCGCGGCGTGGTTCCGATGCACGTCCTGCGAAACGCTGGCCAACGCGGTGAGCGCCGCGGCCGCGGCCGCGCGGCCCGGCGACGTGGTGCTGCTGGCGCCGGCCTGCTCCAGCTTCGATCAGTTTGAGAACTACGAGCAGCGCGGCCGCGTCTTCAAGCAGCTCGTGCGGACGATGGAAGCGGAACAACGCGAGCTTGGAAGGGTACGAAGCAGAACGCAGATTAGGGTAGACTATGGCAAAGCGAGTCGGCGTCGACAAATGGCTGTTCTTCACCACGCTGGTGCTGGTGGTCACCGGGCTGGTGATGGTGTTCTCCGCTTCGGCGGTGGTCGACCAGGAGAGGTATCACTCGGCTTACACGTTCGTCTTCACGCAGGCGGTGTGGGCCGCGGCGGGCGTGCTGGCCATGCTGGTGCTGATGCACGTGGACGTGAGCCACTACAAATCGCCGCGCTTCATCTATCCCGCGCTCTGCATCACGACGGTGCTGCTGGTGCTGGTTTTTCTCATGCCCGGCTCGCATCACACGCATCGCTGGATTCGCTTTGGCAATTTCTTCACCTTCAGCCTTCGGAGATCGCCAAGCCCGTGCTGGTGCTGTTTCTGGCGTGGTTTCTGCACACGCGGCTGGACGCCATGCGCGACTGGAAGAGACGCTCGCTGCCCGCGGCGCTCATTCCGCTGCTGTTTATCGTTCTGGTGGTGGCGCAGCCCGACCTGGGCACGGCGCTGGTGCTGGCCGGCGTGGCCGCAATGATGCTGGTGCTGGCGGGGATGGAGTGGAAGATTCTGCTGGGCGCTGTTGCGCGGCGCTGCCGGCGCTGGCCGCGCTGCTGCTCTTGGTGCCGTGGCGGCGGGCGCGCATGCTGGTCTTTCTCAATCCCGAATCCGATCCGCAGGGCGCGGGCTACCACATCTATCAGTCGCTGATCGCCGTGGGCACCGGCGGGCTGACGGGCCGCGGCTACATGGAAGGGATGCAGAAGCTGTTTTACCTGCCCGAGGCCGCGACGGACTTTATCTTCGCCAACATCGCCGAGGAGCTGGGCTTCATCGGCGCCATGTTTATCGTGCTGCTGTTTGCCATGTTTGGCGTGCGCGGGCTGCGCACGGCCTTCCGGTGCAACGATCCGTTTGCGCGGCTGGCCGCATTCGGCATCACCACCACGATTCTGCTGCAGGCCTTCTTCAACATCAGCGTGGTGCTGTCGCTGGTTCCCAACAAAGGCATCCCGCTGCCGCTGATCTCGCACGGAGGCACGTCGCTGTTCTGCACGCTGGCCAGCATCGGGATTCTGCTGAATATCAGCCGGCAAGCGGAGTGAGAAGCAGGGACGCAGGGAATAGTGTGAGTGTGAGTGTGCACGAGCCAACTCAATGCAGTCAACGGATACGAATCATGCGAACCGTGAACTCCAACTGAGAATTCTCATCGCCGGCGGCGGAACGGGCGGGCACATCATTCCCGCGCTGGCGGTGGCGCGCGAGCTGGTCGAGCGGCACGGGGCCGAAGTGCTATTTGTCGGCACGGCGCGCGGGCTTGGAGATCGCGGCTGGTGCCCGAAGCAGGATTCCCGCTGCGAGCTGATCGACGTGGGCCCGCTCAAAAGCGTGTCGCTGATGACGCGGCTGCGCACGCTGTCTGCGCTTGCCGCGCAGCATCGGCGACTGCAAGCGCCTGATGCGCGAGTTCCGGCCCGGCGCGGTGCTGGGCGTGGGCGGCTACGCATCCGGCCCGGCAATGGTGGCGGCGCTGCGGCTCAAGATTCCCGCCATGGCCTTTGAGCCCAACGCCATGCCCGGCCTGGCCAACCGGCTGGTGGGCAAGCGCGTGCAGGCGGCGGCCATCAACTTTCCCGCGGCCGCCAAGTGGTTCCGCAACGCAGAAGTCACCGGCGTTCCGGTGCGGCCGGAGTTCTTCTCGCTCGAGGCGCCGACGGGCGCGCCGCATCTGCTGGTCTTTGGCGGATCGCAGGGCGCGCGGATCTTCAACACGCATCTGCCGCACAATCATCGCGGCTCTGCTGGAGGCGGTTCCGGGGCTCACGGTTCTGCACCAGAGCGGGGTGCGCAACGCTGATGCGACTGCATGCCGCTTACGCGGCCAGCGGCGCCGACCCCGCGCGCTGGCAGGTGCGGCCGTTCCTCGACGATATGGCGGCGGAGTTTGCCCGGGCGCACCTGGTCATGTCGCGCAGCGGCGCGTCCACCGTGGCCGAGGAGGCGGCGGCGGGCAAGCCCGCGCTGCTGGTTCCCTTTGCCGCCGCGACCGACGAGCACCAGCGCCGCAACGCCGAGGCCATGGTGGCGGCCGGCGCCGCCGTCATGCTCGAAGAAAAGGATCTGGACATTCCCGACAAGTTGCTCTGGATTCTCGCCGGCTTGCTCGAGCGATCCAGCGCGGCTGGCCGCGATGGCCGCCGCCGCGCGCACGCAGGCGCATCCCGGAGCGGCCGAGCGGATTGCGGATCGGCTGGCGGAGCTGGCTGCGGGGTAGCGAGTCGGCAAGTCAGCGAGTTAGCGAGTCAGCAAGTTGGCTATTTTGCGGGTTCAGCTGGGCACATAATGCTACCGCTGTCCGCGGTTCCTGACCGCGCGCGACGATTCAAGTCGAAGCAACCGTGAGAATCGCCGGCCGCATAGAAAAAAGCCCGCCTGCCGAAGCAAGCGGGCCTTTCTCATGAATCAGCGGAACTGCAATCTGTCCGCCTTAAGCCGGGATTACCGGTGTCCACCACCGCCGTGGCCGCCACCACCACCGTGAGAGCCGCCGCCACCACCTCCGCCGTGGAAGCCACCTCCGCCACCACCGTGGAAGCCGCCACCACCGCCGCCGTGGTAGCCGCCGCCACCACCGCCATGAAAGCCGCCGCCACCGCTGAACCGCCGTGCGCCACGCCGCTAAATCCACCGCGTGCAGCCGCCGCCGGCATAAGCGTGTCCCCCGCCAGTGAATCCGCGGCCCGCGCCACCGTATCCGTGACCTGCGTATGCGCCGCGTCCGCCATAGCCGTATCCGCCATGTCCGCCGTATCCGCCGCGATAGCCGTAGCCGCCACGTCCGCCGTATCCATATCTGCCGCGGCCATAGCCACCCCAGCCACCGCCCCATCCGTACCACGGTCCGGCGCCGATGAAGAAGCCGCCAGCAAACCAGTCAGGACCGTAAAAGCCATAAGGAGCGCAGGCATAGGGGTAATACGCGTAGTAGCCCCACTCGCAATCCGGGGGGCCGTAATAGCCGTAATATCCGGGATCCGCCACCACGGGGCCGACGCCGATTCCTACTCCGACCTGGGCGTTCGCCATCGACGGCGAACGGAAGAACCACAAGCATTGCCAGAAGAACCAAACGGAGCTTCCGCATAACATCCTCCTTGTGCTGCCCGGTCCTTGCGCTTGCCCGGACTGGGACCCGGAGTCGCCTCCGGCCTCAGCACCTCCCGGCCGCTCTTATTTCATCTTGCGGCCGGCTTCCACTTCCTTAAACAACATTTTCGCCCTTTTGTTGCGGTCTGGTGAAAGAATCGGCCGCCGCGCTCGAAAAAGCAAGAGCCTTTCCGCAATGCCTTGCCTAAGCGGACTCTCCACAAGGAGTTACGCCGCACTCCATATAAGACGCTCGAGAGCGCCAAAACGACACAAAAAAGCGGCCCCTCCAGTTTGGAGAGGCCGCATGGTGCAGGCAGCAGAAGGCGGAGCTACCTGCGAAAGTGATCGTCGCGGTCAAAGTGCCTGGTCGGTCGCGGTCAAAGTCGTGGCGGTCAAAATCGCGGTGGTAGAAGGCCGGGCCGCGATCCCACCACAACGCCGCCGCGAACCATGGGCCACCGAGGGCCGACGCCCACGAAGTTCCAGTAGCCGGGCACCCAGTAGCCGTCGGCCCAGTAGCCGCCCACCCAGGCGTATCCCGGTCCAGGGCAAGGCGGAACGTAAGCCGCCGGTCCGCCAACGCCAACATAAATTCCGACGCGCGCCGCCTGGGCGGGCGCTGCGCTCAATCCCAGCGATTCCGGCAACCATCGCTGCTCCCAACATCCATTCTTCATGCTGCCCATAATCCCTCCATTCCTGGCGGGCCCTTCTTGCTCGTCTGCCCCGGCTCGCCACCACCTGTGGAGGCTTGGCTCTTGCCGCCTCCCCGGCTTGCCGGTTCTGCCCAATGCAAACACTGGCGGGCCGAAAGGTTGCGGCTGTGGCGCGCAAATAAAGTGCGCAACTTTTCAGCGTCTCGAGTGTCATATCGCTGCTTTTCCAGCGTTGCTCGCCCTCCGGCGCATAGGTTCACATGACACCATTTTTCGGTGTATCATTGGACGTATAGGAGAAACGGCGATGGCTCACGCGCACGCCATTCCAGTCCGTCGGCAAAACGCCAAGGTCCGCGGGCAGCGAAGTTTGTCGCGCGGCAAGCTGGACCCCGAATCGGCAAGAAACCTCGTATCGGCGGCCTTCGCGGCGGAAAAGGGCGTCTCCAAAGCGAGCGCGGCCCGGCTGTTCGAGCGCATTGCATCAACATCGCTGCTTCCCGCAGGAAAATTGAGAGGCGAATTGATTCCCGATTCGAGCTGGAAGAGAGCGCGGAAGACGCTGGGGCCTCGGGCGAGCCAGACAGCCGAAAGGCTCGATCGCATTCTCTCGTTCGCCATCCACGTATGGGGAGATGAAAGCTCCGCGACCCGATGGCTCAACCGGCCCCACCTCGAACTTCGCGGAGCGACCCCGATTTCTCTTCTCGAAACGGAGGCGGGCGGGCGGGCCGTGGAGGCGATTCTCGGCGCGTTGGAGTACGGGTTCCCGGTATAAGGACGCCGGCCGATGATCGTCTTCAGGATGCACCATCCCCGCTATGCGGTCTTCGACACCACGGGTTCGGTTCGACTCGGCGGACGTTGGCACTCTCATGGAACCCGCGTCGTTTACACCGCCGAACATGCCAGTTTGGCGGCCCTTGAGGCCCTGATCCACGCGAGCGGCGAGGAAATCTCTCCACGGTCCATCACGCGAATCCACATCCCAGACGACCTGCCGGTGGAAGCGGCTCCATGGATGGAAATACCCGAATCGCAGCGCTTCGGCGATCTTTGGGTGATGGAGTCGAGGAGCGCCATTCTGCGCGTCGATAGCATTGCGGTGAATCGCATGGAGTCGAATTTCGTGCTGAATCCGACGCCATCCCGACTTTTCCCGCATAAGGCACGACGCGCCGGAGAAGTTTGTCTTCGATTTCCGCTTCTTTGGTCCGTCCCGGTTATCGTAAAATCCAGAGCGACCCGCTTTTTTGCTGCAACTGCTTTCGCCGTGAGACTGCTCACCGCGCCGCAAGCTACCACTTAGCCAAAGGAGAACTCCATGACTAGCGCCCACGGCACCTTCACCGTCGACGTTCATCCGCTCACCCCCGCGCTCGCTGAAGGGCTGGGACGCTTCTCCATCAACAAGCAGATCCACGGCGACCTGGAAGCGACGACCATCGGCGAGATGTTTACCGGCGGCGATCCCACGCAGGGCGCGGCGGGATACGTGGCCATCGAATTGGTCGCGGGCAAGCTCGGCGGCAAGCAGGGCAGCTTCGCGCTGCAGCACTTTGCCACGATGGACGCGAGCGGGCCCAGGATGCAGGTGATCGTGGTGCCGGGATCGGGGACGGGCGAGCTGAAAGGCATCGCCGGCACATTCACCATCCGCGTCGAGAACGGGCAGCATTTCTACGACTTCGAATACACGCTGGCGTAAGGAGGTGTCAGGTGATCAGGTTTCAGGTGTCAGGTTTCAGGTGTCAGGCATCGGTGATCGGTGGCCGGCCTCAGCAGCTTGCCCGCGAGCGAAGCATGATCCGTTCGGTTACTCGCTCGCTGTCTCCTGACGCCCCGGATTTCTGGAACCTGAAACCTGAAACCCGAACCTGAAACCTGAAACCTGAAACCTGAAACCTCGTCTCTGCTACCCTGATCCTTCACCCCATGTTTGCCACTTCCCAGCACGCGCACTTCATCGGCATCGGCGGCATCGGCATGAGCGGCATTGCCGAGATTCTGCTCAACCTGGGCATGAAGGTTTCAGGCTCCGATCTGAGGCGCAGCGCGGTGACCGACCGGCTGGCGCAACTGGGCGCGACCATCTACGAGGGGCACAACGCGGCCAACGTTGCCGGCGCGACGGTGGTGGTGACGAGCTCGGCGGTGCACGCGAACAATCCCGAGGTGCTGGAGGCGCACGCGCGCAAGATTCCCGTGATCCAGCGCGCGGAGATGCTGGCCGAGCTGATGCGGCTCAAGTACGGCATCGCCATCGCCGGCATGCACGGCAAGACCACGACCACATCGATGGTGGCTGCGGTGCTGGCTGCCGGCGGGCTCGATCCCACGGTCGTGGTGGGCGGGCGCGTGGACGCGCTGGGCTCGAACGCGCGGCTGGGCACCTCGCAGTATCTCGTGGCCGAGGCCGACGAGAGCGACCGCTCGTTCCTCAAGCTCTCGCCCATCCTGGCCGTGGTGACGAATCTCGACCGCGAGCACATGGACTGCTACCACGACATGGCCGACGTGGAGCGCGCCTTCGTGGACTTCATGGACCGCGTGCCGTTTTACGGCGCCGTCACGGCCTGCGTCGGACAATGCGCTGCTGAAGGGGATTCTGCCGCGGGTGCGGCGGCGCGTGTTCACCTACGGCGTGGCGGCGGAGGCCGACTTCCGGCTCGAACTGCTTGGTTCGGTGCCGAAGTCTCGAGGCATGCGCTTGGGGCAGGCGAGCAGCTTCTCGCGCTTTCAGGTGCACACGGCAGCGGGACCGCTGGGTCCGTTCGAGCTGCACGTGCCCGGGCGGCACAACGTGCTGAACGCGACGGCGGCCGTGGCCATCGCGCGGCAACTTGAGGTAGCGCCGGAGAAGATTGCCGAGGGGCTCAGCCAACTTTCGCGGCGTGGACCGGCGCTTCCAGCAGCGCGGCCAGGCGCGCGGCGTCACGGTGGTGGACGATTACGGCCACCACCCCACCGAGATTCGCGCCACGCTGGCGGCGGCGCGCGAGTGCGCGCACGGCAAGATTCACGTCGTCTTCCAGCCGCACCGGTACTCCCGAACTCTCGATCTTTTGGAGGAGTTTGGCGGCGCATTCAGCTGACGCAGACACCGTCATCGTGCTGCCCATCTACGCCGCCAGCGAGGAGCCGATTCCCGGCGTGACGGCGGAGCGGCTCGCCGAGCGCATTCGAGGGGCCGCGCGTCGAGTTCGCGCCCGAGTTTGCCGACGGCCGTGCTTCGCGGTTGCGGCCGCGGCGCGCGAAGGCGACCTGATCCTGACGCTGGGCGCGGGCAGCGTGAGCCAACTGGCCCCGCAGATTCTCGCGGCGCTGGATGATTCTTCTGTCGCGCTGCTCGACAAGAATTGTTAATTTTCAGTTCTTTTTTCTCGTGCCCGCTGTCACAGCGCCGTCCGGCCCCTTGCGGATATGGTCGGTCGCGGAGACGCGCCCATGGAAAAGAATGGCAAGAAGATCGTTATCATCGGCGGCGGCATTGCCGGCCTCTGCGCCGCGGTGTATGCACAGAAATGCGGATACCAGGCCGAGGTCCTGGAAATGCACGACATGGCGGGCGGCCTGGCCATGAGCTGGCGCCGCGGCGCCTACACGTTCGAGACCTGCCTCCACTGGTTCTTCGGCGCCGATCCCAAGGGAGCGATGCACGCGCAGTGGAGCGAGCTGTTCGACATTGCGAAGCTCACCTTCGTCGACCTCGTGGAATTCGGGCGCATGGAAACGGAAGACGGCGATTTCCTCGCCATCCCGACAGATGCCGACCGGCTGGAAAAGGAGTTTCTGGCCCGCGCGCCGCAGGATGCCAAGCAGATTCGGCGTCTGGCGTCGGCCATCCGCCGTCTCCGCGAGTTCAAAATGCCCGATCCCGGCAAGAGCTGGGTAGGGAATGCTCCCACATTGCTTCGCGATCTTCCAGTTCTTCCGCTGCTGCGTTCTCTCTCGCGAACCACGGCGCGGGAATACGGCCAGCAGTTCACCGATCCGCTCCTGAGAGGCTTTTTCGCGGGCGGCGAAATGGGCGGGCTCACTGCGATTGCCCTCATCCTCTCGCTCGCATGGATGGGCTCGGGCGACGCGAAGTACGTGATCGGCGGCGCGCAGGCCATCATCCGGCTCATCGAAGAGCAGCTTGTTGGCCTGGGCGGACGCGTCCGTTTCGGAGCCAAAGTGGAGCGCATCCTCGTCGAGGGCGATGCCGCGGTCGGCGTGCAGTTAGCCGGCGGAGAAACGATCAAGGCCGACTGGGTCATCTCCGCCGCCGACGGCCACGCCACCATCTACGAACTCCTGGGCGGCAAATACGTTGACGCGGCCATCGACAAGACGCTACAACACGCTGGAACTCTTCCCCAGCTACCTCCAGGTTTCGCTGGGAGTGGCGCTCGATCTTCGCAATCAGCCCGCGTCCATCACTCGCGTGCTCAAAACGCCGCTCGAGGTGGATCCGAAAACCGCGCTCAGCAGGTGTCGTTCCGCATCTTCCACTTCGATCCGGCCTTCGCCCCCGCCGGCAAAACAGCGGTCACTTGCTTTTTGCCGACGCGCAACTTTGCGTTATTGGGCGCAGTTACGCGACGGATCATCCGGAGAGATACCGGGCAGAAAAGCATCGCGTGGCCGAGTCGGTGATCGATGTGCTCGAGAAAAGAGTGCCCGGCCTTCGCGCGGCCATCGAGGTCGTGGATGTGGCGACGCCCGCTTCGATCTTTCGCTACACCGGCAACTGGCAGGGAAGCATGGAGGGCTGGCTGCCGACGCCGAAGACAGGCTTCAGGCCTTTGCCCAAGACGCTGCCCGGCCTGCGCAACTTCATGATGGTCGGCCAATGGGTGTGCCCGGTGGCGGCCTGCCCTCCGGCCCCATGACTGCCCGTCCCGCGATCCAGGCCATCTGCAAACAGGACCGGGTTCGCTTCACGCCGCGATAAGCGGGGAGGATCGGCCCCAGACTCCCTGTCGCACTGCTCCACTGTTCTCACCCCGTAACACTACGGATTCCCCCGCTCTCCATGCGGGCATCAAGAAGAGTAACCCCGGGCTATATTGAAATCTGGCGACTCTCACGACCCGCTCAGGCGTGACGAACCAAGGGAACACCACAAACCGGCCCACTGTTGTGGGAGGACGAACCGCCCGCGGAGATTCGTCGCGGCGCACGCGGGAGGATTCGCCCTGGCGGGGCAGTTTCGCCCGGCCGCGGCGGGCAGGCGCAGCGGTCCGGGCATGCCGCTGGAGTTTGACGATCCGGACGGCGACGGTGGGTTGCGCCCGGCGACGACCAGGATCGCTTTGGCAAGCCCAAAGGCCCCTGGTGGCGGCCGGCCAGCAAGGTGGGCCGCATTTTCTCTCAGTGCCGCCGCGTTGCTGGTGCTCGGCGCCTTCACGACTGCCGGCCTGATGCTCAAGCACTCTCTCGAGCGCGACTCCGCGCTTCCGCATCGCAGGCACCGAGAACATTCAGGCCACCGGCCTCACCGAGGTCAGCCGCGCGGAGATGCTGCCCGTCTTCGGCGAAGACATCGGCCGCAACATCTTCTTCGTTCCCCTGAGCGAGCGGCGCAAGCAGCTGGAGCAGATTCCGTGGATCGAGCGGGCGACGGTGATGCGCGTGCTGCCGGACCAGATTCGCGTCGCGGTGGTGGAGCGGCAGCCGGTGGCGTTCACGCGGCATGGCGCAGCAGATCGGGCTGGTGGACGCGAACGGCGTTCTGCTGGCCATGGCGCCGGCAACGATGGCCAAGCATCATTACTCGTTTCCGGTGTTGACGGGCATCGATCCCGGCGATTCGGCGGAGTCGCGCAAGGCGCGCATGGCGGTGTACCATGCGCCTGATGGCGGAGCTGGACGCCGGCGGGAAGCACAACTCCGAGCAGATCTCCGAGATCGACCTGACCGATCCCGAAGATGCGCGCGTGCTGATGCCGGAGCAGGGCGCCGACATTCTGGCGCACTTTGGCGAAGATCATTTCCTCGAGCGCTACCAGCGCTACAAGGCGCACATCGCGGAGTGGCGCCAGCAGTATCCGCACCTGGCGGCGGTGGATCTGCGCTACGACAACCAGGTGGTGCTGCAGATGGCGTCCGGCAAGCAGACCGCGGAGACCGCGGGCGGCGACGCGGCGCACGGGCTCGCCGCGCCAGCGGCCGGCGACCGAACATCCGCGACGCAAAGCCGCGAAGGCGGCGGCGAAGCCTTCGCCACGCGCAACGAGCGGCGACTTGCGACAAGCCCGCGGCGAAGAAGAGCAAGCCTGCGCCAGACAAGAAGCACGCGGCGTCCGCAGAAGCGGGCTGCCGCGCAAAGTGCAACCGAAGCGGACGATTCCGACCGCAACAAGCGCCGCCCGGCCGCAGCCGCGACCACCTGGGAAGCAATCCGCGCTCCCTGGAGGCCGCCGGCAGTGACCGTGGCGCAGGGCGGGTGAGCACTATGGGCCAGAAGCAGGACAACCTGATTGTGGTGCTCGACATCGGCAGCGCGTGGACGCGCGTGCTGGCGGCCGATGTGAACGAGGGAGTGTTGCGCTATCGCGGCCACGGCGTGGTGGCGTCGGCGGGGATGCGCAAGGGGCTGATCGCCGAGCTTGCGCCGGCGGCGAAAGCGGTGCGCGCGGCCAATGAGCAGGCCGAGCGCGTGGCCCGCGTCAACATCGACGAGTGCGTGGTGGGCGTGGGCGGGCCGCACATTCGCGGCGTCAACACCAACGGCGGATTCCAGTTGAGCCGCGGCATGCGCGAGATTACGGGCGAGGATGTGCGCGCCGCCATTGGCCGCGCGCGCGCCATCGAGCTGCCCGCCCGACCGCGAGATTCTGCACCTGCTGCCGCGGCAGTTCATCCTCGACGAGCAGCCCGGCATCTTCGATCCTGTGGGCATGGTGGGCGCGCGGCTTGAAGTGGAGCTGCACATCGCCACGTGCGGCGGCAGCGCGCTGCAAAGCACGGTCACCTGCGCCAATCGCGCCGGACTTGAGGTTTCAGAGGCGGTGCTGGAGTCGCTGGCCGCCGCCGAGTGCACGCTCTCGGCCGACGAGCGCGAGCTGGGCGTTTGCCTCCTCGATATCGGCGCGCACTCCAGCGATCTGGCGGTGTTCTTTGAGGGCGCGGTGGCCTATACCGCGTCGGTCGCCATCGGCGGCGCGCACTTTACCAACGATCTTGCCATCGGATTGCAAATGCCGGTGGCGCAGGCCGAGGAGCTGAAGCGGCAGTATGGCAATGCGGTGGTGACCGTCGGTTCCGCAACTGGCGGAGATGGAGATCACCAACGCCGCAGGGCGCGCCGGCCACGCTGCCGCTGCGCACCATGGCGGAGATTCTGGAGCCGCGCGCGCGCGAGCTCATGTACTACGTGAAAGAAAGCCTGCGCTACGGCGGCGTGGTGGATGCGCTGGGCGCGGGCTGCGTGCTCACCGGCGGCGGCGCCATGCTGCCCGGCATGCTGGACGTGACCGAGAGCCAGTTGCGCGTGCCGGCGCGCGCGGGATTGCCCGTGCGCCTGTCGCAGATGCCGCGGAGCTGAATCATCCGGCCTGGGCCGTCGGCATCGGAATGGTTCTTTACGCGCATCGCACGCAGAATGACGCGCGCGGCCGAGGACAACAACAGCAGTTTGCGCGACAGGTTGCGCGCCATGTTTGCGGCGAGTTTCTAGAAGTGCAGGGACGAGAGACTGTCAAGGGAGTCAGAGGGATTCAGGAATCTGTACAAGGGACGGTAGCGGGCGAAGAGACAGAACGCGGGTTAACTGAGGAATCGGCGAGGTCAAACACGGTGAGGAAACAGATAAAAATCGAGGAGAGCGTGAGCCCCATGGAACAGCAGATGAGTGAAGCCGGAGAGATGCGCATTCAATTTCACGACGAAGTTGTGCGCGGCGCGCGCATCAAGGTGATCGGCGTGGGCGGAGGCGGCAGCAACGCCGTGAACCGCATGATCCAGGCCCACATGGAGGGCGTGGAGTTCATCGCCGCCAACACCGATGTGCAGGCGCTCAAGCTGTCGCAGGCTCCGGTGAAGCTGCAACTGGGCGTGCGGCTCACCTCGGGGCTGGGCGCGGGCTCCAATCCCGACGTTGGCCGCCGCGCCGCGCTCGAAGACTCGGAGAAGATTATCGAGGCGCTCGAAGGCGCCGACATGGTGTTCGTCACCGCGGGCCTGGGCGGCGGCACGGGCACCGGCGCCGCGCCGGTGATCGCCTCGCTGGCCAGCGAGATGGGCATCCTCACCGTCGCCGTGGTCACCAAGCCATTTGCGTTCGAGGGCAAGCGCCGCCTGATGCAGGCCGAGCGCGGCCTGAAGGAACTGATCGAAAGCGTGGACACGATGATCGTGATTCCCAACGAGAAGCTGCTGGCCGTGGCCAAGGACGCGGGATTCTTTGAGAGCTTCCGCATCGCCGACGACGTGCTGCGCCAGGGCGTGCAGGGCATCAGCGACATCATCACCATTCCCGGCATCATCAACCGCGACTTTGCCGACGTGAAGACCACCATGGCGGGCATGGGCCACGCGGTGATGGGCACGGCGGTGCGCTCGGGCGAGAATCGCGCCATCGAAGCGGCGCAGGCGGCCATGGCTTCGCCGCTGCTTGAGGCGGGCGCCATCGACGGCGCGCGCGGCATCCTGATCAACATCACCGGATCGAGCTCGCTCAAGCTCTCCGAGGTGAACGAGGCGTCGTCGCTCATCCAGTCGGCCGCGCACGAAGACGCCAACATCATCTTCGGCGCCGTGCTCGACGAGAAGATGGGCGAAGAGGTGAAGATCACCGTGATCGCCACCGGCTTCCGCGACCAGATGCCGGAGCGGCGCGCGCGCATGCTGAGTGTGGAAGAGACGCCGGTGGTTTCGGTGCCGGTGGTGGCGTCCGGCAACTGGATGCGCGAAAGCGAGCCGGAGCCGGCCGCGCAGCCGGCGCGCTTTATGAGCGAGGAAGAGGAAGCGGCGACGGAGAACGCCGACGATGGATTTTTCTTTGCCGCGGCCGCGCCGGGAGTGGCGACCACCGTCACGGTGGCTGCAGCGCTGACGAAGACGACGCCGGACTCACGCGAACGAGTTTGCGAGCGAAGAGCGCGAACGCGTCGACGGAGCCGCAATTCGAGTGAGTCGGCGACCGATCTTCAGCCGTCCGTCGAGGACTATGCCGCGGACTTCGCTGGAGACTCCGCGCGGGCGACCGAAACGCGGAGCCCGCGCGTGCAGAAGCCGCGTCCGTCGCTCTTCGCAGGACCCGGCTGAGCAGCCCGAGCGAGATCTGGATGTTCCCACATTTCTGCGCCGGCTGAAGTTCTAAAGACCCGATTGAATCAACGGATCAATAAGGCCGCAGTGTGTTATCGGGAACGGTTCCAAATCGGGCGAGAAAAGGGTATAGTAAACAGAACGCCCCGAAAGTTGTATGCTGTTGCGAACTGCGATCGAGGGAAACTACTGTCTCTTCGGGTTATTGTAGAAGCAAGCAACATCCGGTTGGCGGCAGGATCCCGATTACGGCAGCTGGCTGTCAACGGTGGATGGGGCCAGCAAGCAAGTGTTGCCGAGCCTGCAGCAGAAAGAAACGCGGCAGGGCATCGCAGTGAACGTACGAAGTGCGGCGCCCACGGGCGAACGCGCGGCACGAGATCCAAAGTTGAGAGGGTGTTGGCTGGATGAAGCTGTTCCGCGTTGGGCTTATACATATTGTCTTATTCTTCTTCGGCGTCGAGCGCCGTCTGCGCAGCGGCGTTAGATGCTCCGCAAACTCTGCATCATTCCAAATCCAGGACCAGAGTCGCACGTCTCCAGCACGCATCATGCGGTTGCGCATCACGGCACGCGGCTGCACACGCGCTACGGTCGACACGCACATCCACTCTCGCGCGTGCACAGCACGATCGGGGCCCGCGTCGCGCGCAGGACCACCACCGCCAGCCAGACTCACGGCCACGGCGGGAGCGCACGTGCGCAGCGCTTCCTATCATCGCCGCCATCATTATTACGAGCGCTTCACGGCCAGCTCGTTTGTTCACGGCGCGGTCGGCGCGGGCGACATCACGGCGGGCGAAGATCCGGTGGTGCGCCAGGCGGCCATCGATGCGCTTGGCGACATGAACGGCACCGCGGTGGTGATCAATCCCGCCAACGGCCGCATCCTGGCCATGGTCAACCAGAAGCTGGCGCTCTCGCCGGGCGCCGAGCCCTGCTCCACCATCAAGCTCACGGTGGCGCTGGCCGCGCTTTCTGAAGGCGCTGGTCACGCAGCGACACCATGGTGCAGCTCGCCGGCTTCCGCATGAACATGACCCAGGCGCTGGCCAAGAGCAACAATCTCTATTTTGAGGAACTGGGCCGCGAGCTGGGCTTCGAGCGCGTGCGCCACTACGCCACGCAGTTCGGCCTGGGCGAGCTGGCCGGCTACAACATTCCCGGCGAGCAGTTGGGCGCCTATCCCGATCAGCCGATTCCCGAGTCCGAGGGCGGCGTGGGCCGCATGTGCAGCTTCGGCCAGGGCGTTTCGCTCACGCCGCTGCAATTGGGCGCTTTTGTTGCCGCCATCGCCAACGGCGGAACGCTCTACTACCTGCAGCATCCCACCACGCCGGAAGAGATGGCCGCGTTCCAGCCCCGGGTCAAGCGCACGCTCGATATCGCGCAGCTACCTTCCCGACCTTGAGGACGGCATGGCCGGCGCGGTGGAGTATGGAACCGCGCGCAGCCTGCGCGCCAACTTCCGCGAGCTGCCGGTCTTTGGCAAGACCGGGAACCTGCTCAAACAACGGCACGCGCTTCGGCTGGTTTGCTTCCTACTCCGAGTCGCCTCAGGGCGGCCTGGTGACGGTCTTCTTCCTTGAGGGCGGCAGGCCCACGTTCGGCCCGCGCGCGGCCGAGCTGACCGGCGCGTTTTACCAGGATCTCTGGGACCACGACTACTTCGCGGAGAAGAACCAGGAAGCGCAAACAGGGCTAACCGCAGCGCCCGCGCCGCCGGCCGCCGCTCCCGCGCCAACTCAGGCGGACTCCTCCGATCCCAATGAGCAGTAGCAAGCGAACGTTCGATTTGCGATTCGAGCCCCTGTGGTCTAATGGTGCCACGGCGTGAGTCCGATACCTTATCTGATACATCTTAGCCAGGAGTGAGTGATCTTATGTCACCGGAGAACGAGATTCGTCTCAATTTGCTGCGCACCGCCCCTCTCGATGCCTGGGTTGCGCTTTCTCAGGACGAATCGCGGATCGTCGCCACCGGAAGCGACTATGACGAAGTGGCGCAGAGGGCGGACGAGGCCGGGGAAACAGATCCGGTGATTCTCAAAACTCCTCCGGCTTGGGCGCAATTTTCGGTCTAGCTTGCACACGATCGTTCCATATCGAGTGTTTCCCGACGGGCAAGGCTCATATCTGTACTGGGCTGCATTGAACGTCCAGATTGCCGCGGCCACGCTCAATTCTCCCCGAACAAGAAGGTTCGAAGCGATCATCGATAGCGGGGCAACGCGCTGTATATTCCACTCCCAAATTGGAAGGCATATCGGCATCGACATATCTTCAGGTGTCCGTGAGATTACGAACGGGATAGGCGGCCAGGAGGAAGTATGGCTGCACGATGTGAACCTGTATATCCCAGGCGGCGTTGTGAAAATCAAGGCAGGCTTCAAAGACAACCTCCCCGTAAGCGGGCTGCTTGGAACTGCCGGATTCTTTGAGCACTTCAGGATCACCTTCGAGGGAGACACCAAGCAGTGCGTGTTGGAGAGGATCTACTACACCTAATTCCCCTGCCGGCGATTCTTCACCGCATCAATTCCAAGTGGGATCTCGTTCGACCTTTTCCGGCAAGCTATCCTGTATGACGATGAGCACCGTCAACTGGGTCGTGGCCGGCATCGGCGACATCGCGCGCAAGCGCGTGATCCCCGCCATTCAAGCCGAGCCGCGCAGTAAGCTCTACGGCTTCGTCACGCGCGATCCAGCCAAAGCCGCGGCCTATCCCGGCGCGCGGACCTGGCCGGCGATCGAAGAGGCTGTCGCTGATCCCGAGGTCGATGCCGTCTACATTGCGTTGCCCGTGGCCCTGCACGCGGATGCTGCGATCAGGCTCTGCGCGCAGGCAAGCACGTGCTCTGCGAAAAGCCCATGGCCATGAACTTTGCGAGGCCGAGCGCATGGTCGCCGAAGGCCGCGCGGCAAGTCTCGCTTCGGGTCTCGCTTCGGGCCGCCTTTTCGGTGTCTCGTATTATCGCCGTCTCTATCCCAAGCTGATCCGCGCCAGGCAGCTCATCGCCGAGGGCGCCATTGGCAGGCCGCTGCTGGCTGAGGCCAATTGCCACAGCTGGCTTGAGATAGAGGACCGCGAATGGCTGGCCGATCCAGCCCTGGCCGGAGGTGGGCCACTTTACGACATCGCCTCGCATCGCATCGACGCCATGAACTTCCTCTTCGGCAAACCGGAGCGCGCCTGCGGCCTGATGTCGAACGCCGTGCATCGCATGGGCGTTGAGGACTCCGCGACCGTGTTGATGCAGTTCCCCAGCGGCGTGCACGCGGATCGTCGACGTGCGCTGGAACTCGCGCGTGGCCCGCGACCAATTCCGCATCATCGGCGAGGACGGCGAGATCAGCCTCGATCCCCTGAACGGGCCGGAGCTGCGCGTGGCCGACCGCGTAGAGGTGCTGCCTGCCGCACGCGAATCTCCACTACCCCATCGTGGAGAACTTTGTCGATGCCGTCGTGGCCAACGATCCAGCGCGCCTGGCGTGCCCGGCAGAGCAGGCCAGTTGGACTGATTGGGTCATCGAGCAGGTGGTCGCCGCGTAAACGCGACCGCCCTGAGTTCCCGCAGCTCCGCACGTTACTCTATTAGGAGAATCCATGAAATTCCGCCTGCTTCTTTTCGCCGTTCTTCCGCGGCTGTCGCACGAACGCCCAGCAGCTTCCCACCGTCGACGAACTGCTGCCGCGTGTTCGGCCTATGCGCAGCAGTACCGCCAGAGATGTTCCTTCGTTCGAAGCCGACGAATCGGCCGTGTCGCAACAGGTGAAAGATGGCCGAATCAAGTGGGAAGTGCGGCTGGAGATGACCCTGCGGGAGCTACGCGACGAATCCAAGCCCAGAGGGTTTGTTGACCACTACAACTTCAGTATGGTTGACGGAAAGCCGCCGAAGAAGCACTTCAAGCTGCCTTACTTCGTTCAAGGTGTGTTCTCGAATGCCATTGGTTTTGGGCGCCCCGAGGAGCAAACCTGCTACGAATATCGCGTCAGTTCCGGAGACAGCGCGTCAACGGCAAGGATTGAGATGTGGGTCAAGCCTCGTCCCTTGCCGCCAAACTGCAACGATGTTCCTGAGGACTACCGCAAGACGTGGTCGTTGATGCCGCCACCGGCAGAATACTGCATTTAACGCGCAGCATGTCGCCCAGGGACGCGCGCGACCGTCACGAAATTGTCTTCGCCTCGGTCGAATATGCGCCGCAGAAACTCGGCGACGAGACCTTTTGGCTGCCAGTGCGATTCGAGTCGCACGACGAGAAGAACGAGGGCCGGATGACCGCAACTTACTCGAACTTCCATCGTTATGCGTCCACGGCAAAGGTGGTCGATAGCGGAGCACAGCCCCAGGTGGCCCCGTGAAGCCTGCCAATCCAAACTGAATCGAATCGATTTCCCGTATCATCTGAATGGCTGGGGCCGCTTTCTCTCCACGCTGAAGCCCGCGGGGCCGGGCGGTCTGATCTTCCATATCGCCTGCCACTCGGGACGATTCGTGGCGCTGCCGATCGACATTCTGCTCACGTACGGCTACCTGCTGCTCTTTGCCTGGGTGCTGGTGGAGCAGCTTGGCATTCCGCTGCCTGCCACGCCGGTGCTGCTGGCCGCCGGAGCGCTTTCCGCCCAACACCAGATCAGTTTCCCGCTGGCGCTGGCGGTCAGCGTGGCCGCCGCGCTCACGGCGGACAGCATCTGGTTCTTCATCGGGCGCAGGCACGGCCACCGCGTGCTGCGCACTCTTTGCAAACTGTCGCTCGAGCCCACCACCTGCGTCCGCCGCACGCAGGACTCGTTTGGCCGCCGCCGCGGCGCAATGCTCATGTTTGCCAAGTTCGTTCCCGGCCTGGCCACGCTGGCCGCCGCCGGTTGCCGGCCAAAACGGCATGAGCTTCGCTGCGTTCCTGCTCTATCGACGGCATCGGCGCCACGCTTTGGGTGGGCGCGCTGCTGGTCTGCGGCCGATTTTTCGGCGACCTGCTCAAGCGCGATCCCAGTCTGCTCGACTGGGTCGGCCGCTTCTCCGGCGCGCTGCTGGTTCTGGGCGTCTTGGGTTCTTCGTCGGCGCGCCTGGTTCGCCGCCGCATGGTGCTCAAGAAGCTCGCCGCTTCGCGCCTTGAGCCCGAAGAGCTGAAGCGGCAACTCGATGCCGGCGAGCCGGTCTACATCGTCGACCTGCGCCATCCCCTGGAACTGCTGCCCGACCCGTTCACGCTGCCCGGCGCGCTGCACTTCTCGCCCGATGCGCTGGCCGCGCGCCACCACGAGATTCCCCGCGACCGCGACGTCGTGCTCTATTGCACCTGCCCCAGCGAGGCCACTGCCGCCAAGACCGCCATGCACACTGCACAAGCTGGGTATCGAGCGCGTGCGTCCCCTGCGCGGCGGCTTCGACGAGTGGAAGCGCCTCGGCTTCCCGTGGACGCGATTCCTCCGATGGATCCGCTCGTTCCGGCCATCGAGGCCGCCTGCTCAGAACTTGCGCAGCCCCACACTGATCGCTCCGCAGCGGCGAACTGACGCGACGCTATAAGCTAAAGGCCGTAAGCTGAACGATATGACGGCGGTCTCTACCGCACGGGAGCACGCCCTTGGCCTACGACGATCTGCGCGACTGGATCAAAGACCCTCGAAAAGCACGGCGAACTCAAGCGCATCCGCGAAGAAGTTTCGCCGGAGCTTGAAATCACCGAGATCACCGACCGCGTGTCCAAGATCGGCGCAAGATCGGGTGCGGCCACCGAAGGAACTACGCTCCCGGCGGCCCGGCGCTGCTCTTCGAAAACGTCAAAGGCCATCCCGGCCACAAGGTTCTCATCAACCAGTTCGGCAGCGAGCGCCGCATGGCGCTGGCGCTCGGCGTCGACGAGCTCGACGAGATCGCCGACCGCATCACGGCCTGATGAACGTGAAGGCTCCCGAAGGCCTGTTCGACAAGCTCAAGATGCTGCCGCAGCTCGGCGCGCTCACCAGCGCCTTTCCCAAAACCGTGAGCGCCAAAGACGCGCCCGTGCAAGGAAGTGATCCGGCGCGAAGACAACTTCGACCTCAACTATTTTCCGATTCTCAAGTGCTGGCCGCACGACGGCGGCCGCTTCATCACGCTGCCCTGCGTGCACACGCGCGACCCGCGCACCGGCAAGCGCAACATCGGCATGTATCGCATGCAGGTCTACGACGGCCAGACCACCGGCATGCACTGGCAGCGGCAGAAAGTTGCCGCCGAGCACTATCGCGAGGCACTGCGCGCAGCGGCTGCCGCAGCTGCGGCCGACCCGATCTCAGCGCGAAGGCCGCGCGCGTGGCGATCATGGCCGAGTCGGCCGGCGGCGCGGTCAGCCATTCCCGACGGCCCCATCGGCGGCCTGCCGCAGGTCGCACTGGGCAAGCTGAAAGGCTCGCGGCTCGAAGTTGCCGTGGCCATCGGCACCGATCCCGCGACCACCTTCTCCGCCATCGTTCCCGCGCCGCCCGAGGTCGAGGAGTTCATGATCGCCGGCTTCCTGCGCGGCAAGCCGGTCGAGATCGTCAAGTGCGAGACCGTCGATCTCGAAGTGCCCGCCCACGCGGAGATCATTCTCGAAGGCTACGTCGAGCTGGGCGAGCTGCGCGCCGAAGGCCCCTTCGGCGACCACACCGGCTTCTACACCCTGACCGACGAGTACCCGGTCTTCCATCTCACCTGCATCACCCATCGCAAGGACCCCATCTACGCCGCCACCATCGTCGGCAAGCCGCCCATGGAAGACGCATGGATGGGCAAGGCCGTCGAGCGCATCTTTCTGCCCGCGATGAAGATGACCATCCCCGAACTGGTCGACATTCATCTGCCCGTCGAGGCCGTCTTTCACAACCTGATGATCGTCTCGATCCGCAAGAGCTATCCCGGCCAGGCGCGCAAGGTGATGAACGCCATCTGGTCGCTGGGCCAGGCCATGTTTACCAAGTGCATCATCGTGGTCGACGAGGACTGCGACGTGCAGGACATCGCCGAAGTGGTCCTGCGCGTGGCCAACAACATCGATCCCGAGCGCGACATCCAGTTCACGCTGGGCCCCGTCGATTCGCTCGACCACTCCTCGCGCCTGCCCAACTACGGATCGAAGATGGGATCGACGCCACGCGCAAATGGAAGGCCGAAGGCTTCGACCGCCCCTGGCCGGCAATGATCGAGATGGACCGCGCGACCAAGGCCAAAGTCGACGCGATGTGGGCGAAGCTGGGGCTGTAAAAGGCTGCTGTCTACTCAGTTTCAACGGCGCCGCACCGTGGCCGCGGCGTGAGGGCTACTATTATTAACCAATCAATTGTAAAAACCGTCCTAGCCCTCCAAATCCCCACCTGTAGTGATCAGCCCCGGGCGCGGTAAGGCGAAATCGTGTAAAATGTAAGGCAAGAGGAGCTTGCCATGACCCCGAAAACGTCGACCGTTCAGGTGCAGGAGATTGAAGCCAAGGTCACTGCTAAAGGGCAGGTGACGCTTCCCAAGGCGCTGCGGAACCAACTCGGCATCGACAAGGGCAGCAGGATCCGCTTCAGGATTCATCCGCACGGAGGTTTCGAGGCAAACAGGGTGCTCTTTGATTTGGAAGATCACTGGAAGTTGGCAGACGAGTTTGCCAAAAAAGGCGCAAAGGCGAAAGGGTTCATGACCTTCGAGAAGATGAACCAAGCCAAGGCCCGGAGGGATTGGTGACGATTGTTGCGGACACCAACGTTTGGGCGCGCGCCTACCTGAACGATGACGCGGTGCAGGCGCGCAAGGCTCGCAAGGCGCTGGCAGACGCGTGTTCGAAGGGCGGCGTATTCGTGCCGCTGATCGTTATGGCGGAGCTTGCGTGGGTACTGCGTTCGAAATGGGACAGGGAACGAGTGCTGACGACCCTTGAGAATCTGCTGCAGACTCGCGGCGTAACAGTCGAGAGTCCCATGCTCGCCCAGGCGGCTATCGCGGCGAGCCGCCAGGGAAAAGCCGGGTTTGCCGATCAGCTCATCGCCCAGGTTGGTTTCGCTAACGGGGCCAGCGAGATTCTCACCATCGACGATCGTTTTGCCAGGTCAGCAAAGGTCAGGCTGCTGAGTTAGGCGAATGCCTCTGGCCGGCAATGATCGAGATGGACCGCGCGACAAAGGCCAAGGTCGATGCGATGTGGGCGAAGCTGGGGCTGTAATTTTTGGTTTCAACACAGTTGGAGCTATTGGCGATTCAGTTGTCCGGAGTAAATTGCGTAGGACTGCGGGTCGGTGGAGCACGGTGCGGGCAGAAATTGCAGGTCGGCCAAACTGATTGTGGACGCGGCTTGATTCATTCCGCCGATGAAGCCGAGATATGGAGAATTCCCGGATGGGTTGTTTGTCGAGGCAAGGGTCAAGCTAACGCCGCTCACGGTCCCGGTGAGCGGGGCGCTGCCCGAACACGATCCAACGGTGTAGTTGATCGTGCCGGTTGCAGCAAACTGCCCGTCCGCGCCCGCGCTTGCCGACTGAGTGATCGTGAGAGAGACCGCGGCCGATGTTCCGGAAACGGGCGACCCAGGCGTGCTGGCAGGAAGCGTTCCTGTGAATGTCCCGGTTGAATTCATGAACTGACCGCCAATCGCAGATGTGGACGCGACGGCACAGCTTGTGCCATCCACCTCGACGGTTCCGGTGCCGGTAAATGGCGGTTGTATGCCAGAGATTCCGAGAAGAATCTTTACCGTGGTTCCGTTCGGCATTGCCGTCGAGGTGAGTGTGAGATTGTTCCTGGAATCGACAGCGCCGGCGACGGTGACGACCTGATCCAGGCCGCAACTTGGGCTGCTGGAGAGATTGGTGAAGCGAAAAGTCCCGGTTACCTGGTTTTCGGTGCTTTCAAGTGCGCCGAGAAGTAGGATTACGACGGGGATTCGCGCCGGAATTCAAGCCGGACTGGATCTGCCAGTTTCCCGTCAGATTGGGAGCAACGGGAGGAGGGGCGCCGGATGAACCGCCTGGCGATCCGCATCCAGCCATTATCATTGAAGCTCCAAATAGAACGCTGAAGGCCTTCACCTGCATGACGCGATAAGTATGGATCGCACTCCAGTGCGCGTCAAGTGAGCCCTGCGCGCGCGGCTGGCGCGATTTTCGTAGGGGTCAGTTTGGTTAAAGCCATCCTTCAGGGGCGAAAGCCCGCACTCATTTTGGGCGCATTGCGGCACGACTGAAGTCGTGCCCTTTCAAAACGGGATCCAAACTGACCCACCACCGCGCGGCAGCGAGGCGTACAATTGCTTCACTAAAAAATATAGAGGAATGTGCAAATGAAACGGATGGGATGGATTCTCTTGATTCTGGTGGCGGCGGCGCCCGCGTCAGCCGCCAGGAAGGTCACCGTACAACAATTGCAGGACCTTCTGCAATCGCTTGAGCAAGCCAAAAAGGCCGATGCGGAAGTGGCCGACGAGCTAATGCAAATTGAACTGACGGAAGAACTGACCAAGAGCACGATGGACAGCCTGACCAGTCTCGTTCCCGGCCGGCTTACCGCCAATCAGATGTATGTGCTGGAAGCGCGCAGCGCCATGCTTGCGCCGCCGGCCGCCGACCTGCCCTCTACGCCGGCGCCCGACGCGGCTGCACAGAAAGCCCTTCTCGACAAAGCGGCCGACTACGCAACCAAGACGTATGCGCAACTGCCCCATTTGACCGCAACCAAAACCACCTTCCGCTTCCAGGACATCCTGAACCCTCCGGTCGCAACCAATCAGGGCAAGCCCCCCGATAATGCGTCGACAGATTCCGGAAGGGCGGATCGCGGTCCGTTTATCTACTACGTCGGCACCGCCGAAACGCAGGTGGAGAGCCAGAACGGCGCCGAGATCCTCACCGGGGTGAAGGATACGACCCAATGGGGCGCAAACGGCCAGATCGCATTGCTTGGGCAGGGTCCCGTCCTGAGCACAGTCATCCAGGAGGCGCAAGCCGCCGGCAAAATCAACTGGCTGCGCTGGGAAACAGTCAACGGCAGACAGACCGCCGTCTTTTCCTTCGCTGTGGAGAAGAAGAAGTCCCGCTACGCGGTGAACTATTGCTGCTTCCCCGATACCGACCAGGGCAGAATGAATATGGTCAACCAGGGCCTGCAACCGGGCACGGCTGGCAATTTACAAGCCGGCATAAACTGGGTGCCCTACAAGGCCACAGTACCTTACCACGGCGAGTTGTTCGTGGATTCGCAAGACGGGACCGTCGTCCGGCTGATCACCGAAGCCGAGTTTAAGCCATTCGAGACCGTTCACCAGGAGGACACACGCATCGAATACGGCACGATGACGGTCGGCGGCAAGCCGCTACTCGTACCGGTCGGAATGATCATCGACACTGAGGTCTTTCCCGGAAGCACAGACTCCTCTGGCAAGCGCATCACACGCCGTACGCTGTTCATCGCCAATTACGAGGACTACAAATAGTCCGCGACGGAGCGAGGTCACCGGCCTTGCCCGACCGGGATGGGGGATCTGTGGCCTGACAGCGGCGAAAGGAGAGCGGAGAGGATTTGGACCGGGAAGTCCGGGAATGCATTGCCGGCCGATCGTACCCGCATGAAATCTCAAATTGACCCATGATCGGACCGTAGGGCGCTTTGGTTGTCTGTGCTACGCTTCCCTTGTGTTCCACCGCCGATCGCATTCGCGCCGGCTTCGCGATCTCGCAGCGTTTCGACGGTGGGGGAAATGGCGGATTAGTAGCCGTTATTTGCCTTGCGGGGGCCTGGAGGCCCCCGCGACGGCCGGTCGGAGACCGGCGCTACAGATGATTGCGCTGGGAGAGAGGGGCTAGTCATTGCCTGCGAGGGCCATGCGCATGATGGGGAGGATCGTCCGTAGCGCGGAGTTGCCGCGGGCCAGTCGCCGTTCGCTCGCCTTGCTGAGTTTGCTGCTTGCCTTTGCAGTCGCCGCTCGAGCGCAGCAGGCGCCGCCGGGACAAAAGGTCATTCAGGATCGCGCTGAATACAACGCCTACATCGCCGCCGTGAACACGCCGGATGCGACCCCGCGGGCCGTGGCGCTGGAGGCCTTCGTCGAGCAGTACCCGCGGAGCGTGGTTCTCACCGACGCCCTTGAACAGGAGATGGCGGCCTGGCAAAGCGCCGGCGACTCGTCCCAGGTTGGTAAAGTGGCCAAGCGCCTGCTCGCTGCCGATTCCGGCAACGTGCGCGTGTTGGGCATTATTGTTGCGCTCGACAGGGTGAGCGCCAGCAGGGCGACACGGCGGCGCTCAACGAGATGTGCGTCGATGCGACCGGCGGCATGCGCGAAGTGCCCATGTGGCGCAAGCCGGCAAACATGACGGACGCCGACTTTGCGGCGCTGAGCAAGCTTATGACCGACATCTTCGTTGGCGCCGAAGGTTTTTGCGCGGTCGAGCAGAAGAACTACTCGCAGGCCAAGGATTTGCTCGCCCGGGCTCTCCAGATCGACCCCACGAATGCGCAGGACGTGTACCAGCTCGCCGTCGCCGACCTGGAGACGACGCCGCTTGACTCGAACGGCTTCTGGTACTGCGCCAGGGCGATCCATCTCGCCCGGAGCGCAGCCATTCCGCAGGATTCCGGCGGCATGTCAACGTACTGCAAGACGAAGTTACTCGCAATACCACGGCGCGGACGATGGTTGGGATGCGCTGGTAGCATCCGCGGCGGCCGAGGACGCGCCGCCGCGGCGATTTCGCGAAACACATCACACCTGCGCCCGCCGCGCCCGCTCCGCCGCAAAAATAGCCGAGCGCACGATGTGCTTTCCGCGCCGCTGCCCCGCTTCGCCGCAGCCCGCTCTGTTATATCTAAACCCATGCAGGTTGACCTTCGCCGGCGCCTCATCGCTGTTGCCGCAGCGCTGGCCGTTTCCGTTCCCCTCGGCGCTCAGCAAACGTCGGGCAGCTTCCGCTGGATCGACTCTCACGATCCGAAAGATCAGAACATCGTCGCCTGGGTCACGCGCTCCCTTCAGGTGGAGAAATGGACGGCGATCCGCGAGATCGGCGTGGTCTACGATGCGGCGCTCGTGGTCACCACCGACCGGGCAGGGCCGCAATCGCCGCCCAGCAGCGACGCCTTCACCATCTGGAACGTCTCGCTCACCAGCCACGTTGTGGCCCCGCTGCTCACCGGCGTCAATCTGCGTTGGTTCGACGGGGAACACTTTGCCCAGGACGCGCCTGAGGAGCCGACCGTTCTCTACGACAATTGCCACGACTGCTCGGCCAGCACTTACTTCACCTCCTTCCATTACGACGTCCCGCACCACATGTGGGCGGCGCGCTGGGTGCGCGGAGGGCAGGGAGTTCTGGTTTGGAATGCGATTGGGCCCAGCGCCAGCAGCGGCATCGCCTGGACGCAGGTGTACGCCGTGATGGGCGGCGCCGACGGCCGCGCCCTGATCTGTACCTGGAATCACTTTGACTACGGCAAGGAGAAGCGGCCCAGCGACACGCTCTTCCGCTATGACCTAGATCCCGCGAGTGGCTTGGAGCGCACGGTGGAGCTGACTCGCGACGATGCCGACGCCATGGAACTGCGCCTTTGCCGGGGCCAGGACATCGTGCAAGGCCTGGCGCGCGGGCAGGACTCGGCGCTCTGCCAGCAATTGCTGAACGCGCAGCCGCAGCGCAAACCCGTGACCACGCCGCCGGCCAACAACCGCGGCAAGTCCGTGCCGCCCGCCGTCCGCCATTGACTGTGCCGGCCCCATACCCGGTGAATAGCCGTTCACCAGTTCACTGCGCTAGACTTGGTGACCACGGGACACATCCGTTTTCCTGGAGGGTGAGATGAACCGTTTTCCACGATTTGCCATCGCGCTGTCGATACCCGTCGCGGCATTTCTTTGCCTCGCCGTCTGTCACCAGCGTCCGATCCCCATCATTCCCACCGTGAGCGCCGCCGTTACGGGCGCGCAGGACCAGGGCCCGCCGGACCAGGGTCAGGACCCTGCCGCAGTCAACATGGCGCCCTCCGGCCCGTCTTACACAACGGAAGCACCGCCGCCCGACCAGTCGTCCGCGCCGGGTCAGCCCCCTGATGATTCAGGCTACGCTGAGATGCCGACACAACAGGCAACGGAGCCTCCGCCGCCACTACCCGACTACGATCAGCCCCCAGCGCCCAGCGACGGCTACATCTGGACTCCGGGTTATTGGGCCTGGGGCCCGGGCGGCTACTACTGGGTGCCTGGCGCGTGGGTCGAGCCACCCTACGAAAGCGCGCTCTGGACGCCGGGCTATTGGGGATTTTACGGCGGCCGCTATCTCTTCTATCCCGGCCATTGGGGCATGCACATCGGCTTCTACGGCGGCATCAACTACGGCTTTGGCTACGTCGGCCTCGGCTACGAGGGCGGCTACTGGAATTCCGGCCGCTTCTTCTACAACCGCGCGTACAACCACATCAACGTGCGCGTGGTCCACAACACGTACAACTACAATGCCGGCAATCGCGGCAACAACAACTACAACGGCGGCAATCGCGGAAACAACAACGACAACAACAACCGCAACAACAACAACAACTACAACAACAACAACCGCAACAACAACAACAACGACAACCGCAACAACAACAACAACGACAACCGCAACAACAACAATTCTCGCCCCAGTTTCCGCGGCGGAGCGGGCGTGCAGGCCCGGCCGCAGCCATCGGAGCGTGAGGCGGCCCACGAGCCAACTGCTCCGCGCATGAACACGCAGGTGCAACATGAGCAGAACTACGGTGGGGTTCGCGGACAGTTTGCGAATCAGAACCACGGACAGCCTGCGACTCCTGCCATCGCCCGGCCGCTTCCGGCAGACCGCAACGTGAGGCCCGCGACGTCGAATCAGAGTCACGGCGGGCAACAGGGCGGGCAGAACCGTGGTGGGCAGCAGGGCGGCCAGCAGGGCGGGCAGCAAGGGCATCATCACTAACGCTGTGTCGTTCGCTTGATTCTGCGTGCATGATTGGGTGCCCCAGGTCCCGGGGTCCCCACAGACGGGTCTTCGTCTGTGGGGTGGAGGTCCCGCTTTTGGGGCCTGGGAGAGCACTCCGCTCGACCACCCGGTTAGGGCACCATTCAAAAAACCTGGGTGGCGTAGCTACTCCGCCGCCAGCACTTTGACTGCCACCAGGTTGCGCACCCAGCGCGCCGGATGCTTGTCTCGCGTGTCGATGAGCTTCAGTGGGCCGTCGCCGGTCAGCGGTTTGCCGTTCTCCGTGTCGGCCACAATCACCGCGGCGTCGTGAACGGTGGGATTGACCTCGCCGATCGAGTACACCGTTTCGTAGCCATCTGAGCCGATGGCCGCCAAATAAAAGCGCAGGGACGCGCCGTGCGGCTGATCGCTCACGCCAAGCCGCGTGAGCAGCTCCATGAGCGGCACGCCGGAGTACGTCTCGTCGGCCTTGGTGTGCTCGTTGTGGACGGTCACTGTGATGTGCGGCAACGCGGCCAGTGTGGCCGGCGTCCAGTCGTTCGACTTGTCGCCAAACGCCAAGCGCAGCGTGCCCGGCGGGAAATTCCCGAGGTTTCCTTTCCCGCTCTTCATCATCTCCATGCAATGGCTCATGTCCATGGGCTTGCCCGCATCCGATCCATTGCCCATGTTCATCATGCAGTGGCTCATGTCCATGGAGTCGCCATGGCTCATATCCATGGGCTTGCCGGAATTTGCGTCGCTTGCGTTGCTGTTGACGGCAGGCTTGCTCATATCCATGCCATTCATTGAGCCCGCAGGCGCTGGTTGCTGCTGATTCTGCGCCTGGGCGGCTATGACTCCCAAACTCCACATCCAGAAAAAGATGGCTGTGTATCCGATGGATCGCTTCATGATCTCCTCACAAGCTCCATCGTATACTGGACGCATGTCGATCGTGCGCAACATCGCGGGCATCGCCAAGGGCATGAGCATCACCTTCCGCGAGACGTTTGCGCCCTCTGAGGTGGAGAACTATCCTGACGGCCCCGGCCCCAATCGCGGAGCGGTCTTCGAGTCGCGGTTCCGCGGTGCGCACGTGCTCGAGCGCGATGAGAATGGCCTGGAGAAGTGCGTGGCGTGCTTCCTCTGCGCCGCGGCCTGCCCCGCGAACTGCATCTACATCGAAGCCGCCGAAAACACCGCCGAGAATCGCATCTCCTCGTCGGAGCGGTACGCCAAGGTCTACAACATCGACTACAACCGCTGCATCTTTTGCGGCTATTGTGTTGAGGCTTGCCCCACTGACGCCATCACGCACGGGCACGGCTTTGAGCTGGCCAGCCTGAACGCCACCAACCTCGTGATGCGCAAGGAAGATATGCTGGTGCCCGTGGCGGCGCTGACGGCTGCTTCCGGAGCAAGTAACCCCAAATAGCAAACGGTCCGGATCTCCAGGTGATCCGGACCGTTTTCAATGAACTGCCGCGGTAGCGGCGCAGGTCCTGACTCGGTCCTACGCCGCGCCCGTCGGCAGCCCACGCTTGGGCATCCCGCCACCGCCCGCCCGGCCTTCCAACTAGGGCTTGACGATCTTTTGGAGTCGCGGATCCTGCCACAAGGCGGCGAATTCCTTGTCGTTATACACGTCGGCCAATTGAGGGTAACGACCGTCCTTGGCGCGCTGCAGGTAATCGAGCGCTCCATTCAGATTTCCGTTCTTGGCATACAACTTCGCGATCAGGTAATCCATGCGGGCGCGCTGCTCCGGTGAGCTGACCTGAGCGATCTCTCCAGCCCCGCCGGAGGTGACAATGTCCGGATCGAGTTCAAGAGCCCGCGCATATTCGGTCATGGCGCGGTCGATCTGCGACAAGCCTGCCCACGTCTCTGCCATATTCACGTGAAAAGCTGCGTTCCCTTCATCGAGCGCCAACGCGTCCTTCACATAGCGAAGGGCAGTCTTGTATTTCTTCTCAATGCAGAGCAACGCGCCAAGGTTATTCAGTGCGTTTGCGTTTCGGGGATCGGTCTTGATGGCCTGGAGGAAGCTCTTGCGCGCCGCGCTCTTCTCGTCCAGCTTGAGTTGGGCGATACCCAGCTTGTTATAGAGTTGGGAATCCGGGGCGCCGGAGCGCAGAGCCTGCTGGTAATAAGCTGCAGCCGACGCATAGTCGTTGTGGGCACGGGCCAGGTCGCCTTTCTGCTCAGCGGCCGTTGCGGTCTCAAGGGTAATCCCCTTGGGCAGGTCCCGGAGCGGAGCCCTCCATCCATACGCGGCAGCGCAGGACATGAGGCTCATCGCGGCGATGATGGTTGCAAGTCTTTTCATGGAATACCTCTTTCTTGATCCGGGGCACTTAAGGGAGGGCTGCTGGATCGGTTGCCTCCGGCATTCGGCACTGTGGATCGATTTGAGTAGACCCCACCCGCCCGTGGCGTACAACGCTATACCTGCTACCTTCCCGTGGCGGCCAGGTTACGGGCCGGCGTCGAACGTTAAACACGCTGTGGCTCAGCCACTTGCGGGGACCGTGAAACGGCAGCCCAGGCGCATCTGCACGAGAGGCACCCTGGGGTTACCTGCCGTTACACGCTGCTTTCAGCGGGTTCGTACACCGTTAAAGCCTTTCGGAACAGGAAAGCCGCGCTAACATTACAATCGATCCAACGATTCCACACCGGTTGGCAAGGCGGGAAAAGATGGCCGTGGATAGCCCTGAGACGATCGAGCTCGCCGAGCAGCGCGCAGAACTGAAAACGGTGCTCGAGTCCAAAGGCTTCACTCGTGCCCCGACCCTGGCGAATCTTCTCTCCTATCTATGCGAAACGCTTTTTGCCGGCGAGGCGAGCCAGATCAAGGAGTACTCGATCGGAGTCGAGGTCTTTCGCCGCGGGGCCTCGTTCGACCAGGATGCGGATTCCATTGTTCGCGTTGAGGCCAATCGCCTGCGCAAGCGCCTCGCCGAATACTACAGCAGCGAGGGCGCAGGAAACCGGCTGCACATCTTGATCCCGGTGGGGCAATACGTTCCAAAATTTGAGCGCAACGCCACGTCAGCCAACGGACGTCTCTCCGCGGAGCCGGGTAAGGAACAGCCCGCAACCGGCGCCGAGCCGGCTGGGCTCAAGCAGCATTGGTTTGCTCCGTCCGCCCAGCGCTGGTGGTGGATGGCCGCCGCGCTCCTCATTCTTCTGCTGGCCGCAGGGTTTGCGTGGCGTCTATCCCGGCAGGAGAAACAGGCACAGCCAAAAGCCGAATCGAGCCCGCTCGCCGGTTCGTCCTCGGAGCTTCCGCTTGGTCCGCCCAGCGGAGAAGAGGTCCGCATCCTGGCGGGCGCCAGCCGGAGCTTTGTGGATCATGCCGACAAGATGTGGAGCGCTGACGCCTGGTTCACCGGCGGCACGGCGGTCAAGAGCTCCCTGCAGCGCATCTCGCGCACGCTCGATCCGGGATTCTACCGCACCAGCAGGCAAGGACAGTTCCGCTACGACATTCCCTTGCGCAAGGGCATCTACGAGCTGCGCCTGCACTTTGCCGAGACGGTCTACGGGCCTGAATCCGCCGGCACCGGAGGAGAAGGCAGCCGCATCATGACCGTGCGCGCCAACGGAAGACCGCTGCTGACCGGTTTCGATGTGGTGGCAGACGCAGGCGCCGGCTCCACTGCCGACGTCAAGGTGTTTTCCGACATCGCGCCGGCCGCGGATGGGATGCTGCACCTTGAGTTTGCGGCCGACAATGGACAGCAGGCGATTCTCTCGGCAATCGAAATCCTGCCCGGAATCCGTGGGACACATTCGCCCCGTCCGCATCCTGGCCAGGCAAACGCCCTACTACTCCAACGACAGCCATTGGTGGAGTCCGGACGATACCTTCGAGGGCGGACAAATGGCGGCATATACCGTGCCGGTGAATGGAACCGATGATCCCGAGCTCTACGAAACCGAACGATGGGGCAATTTTTCGTATGCCATTCCGGTTTCCGCTGGAAAGTACTCGGTAACCCTGTATTTTGCGGCGCGCCATGGCGACTGGGACGAGCCTTCCTCTGCCGCTCTCGAAGGCAAACCGAGGGTTGCCCATATCTTTAATGTGTTCTGCAACGGCAAGGTGCTCCTCGCGAACTTCGACCTGGCCAAAGAAGCGAGCGCTTCCGATGTGGTGATCCGCAGATTTACGGGCCTGGAGCCAAATGCCCAAGGCAAGCTGCTGTTGAGCTTCGTTCCGGTCCAGGGCTACGCCACGGTCACGGGAATCGAAGTCCTGCCGGAATGATGGCCGTTCTTGCAATAGCGCCTGTCACCCCGTGACGCAGCACCTGAGCCGGCGTTATCGCGCGCGGCGCGCCAGATGCTGCCGATCGAGGGCCTGCCGCAGCAGCGACTTGATGACGGCCTGGCGGCTGATATTCAACGCTCGCGCCGACTCATCTAATTCCTTGAGCATGGGCGCCGTAAAGTCAACGTTTACGCGCTGAATGGGCTGCATCATCTTTCCGTTATTGGTAAAGAAGCGAGAAACATTCTTCCCTCGCTCGGCGATCCCGGCGATTTCATCGGCGGAAACCGGCCTCCGTTTTTTGACTGTTTTCTGCATAGAGTCTCTTCTCTTCACGGGTTGACTTCCATAACGTAATCAGGTGGTAGTATTCGCCCTCTTCGTCTTGGCGCACCTCGAAGATGACCGAGTAGAGCCGGTCGCCGACCCAGCCGATGGCGCGGTACTGCTCGGGCAGGTCGGATCGCTGGTCCTGGTAATACCGGCGGGTGAATATTTCCTGGGCTTCTTCAAATCCTATGCCCCGGCGCGGATTCAGCCTCAAGCGCCGGCTCTTGCGGGGATCGAAGTGAAACCGCATCTGTATAACAGTTATACCACATTGAGCCCACTGCCGCAATAGGGGCTTGCTCCCACTATCCCACTCCCGTCAACAACCCCCGCTTGCGCATCTCCGTCATCACCCGCTCCACCTTCCAGTCCAGCGCGCCGGCGCCGTCCACAATGAAGTCGGCGTTTCGAGCCGAGGGCCGGACAAACGCCTCGCTCGAGGGCCGCACTCTGAACTCCCATTGGTACTCGACCGACTCCGGCGACCTTCCGCGCTCGTCCATGTCGCGCTTCAGCCGGCGCTCGAAACACAACCCGTCCGGCGTATCGACGAAAACCCGCAATTGATAGTACGGGAGCAGCTCGGAGTAATAGAGAGCGAAGATCCCCTCGACAATCAGGAACGGGCCTGAAGTGACCGGCTGCGTGCGGCCCACCATGCGCGTGTAGGTTCCAAAGTCGTAGCAGGGCCGCTCGATGGTTTCGCCGCGCGCCAGCGCGGCAATATGCTCAGCCAGCAGCGGGATCTCAATCATCGCCGGGTCGTCGAAGTTCTTTTCGATGCGCTCGGCCAGCGGCAGATGCGCGAGGTCGAGGTAGTAGTCGTCAAGATGAAAGCGCAGGCCGCCCAGCATGCGCGCCAGCTCGTTGGCCAGCGTGGTTTTGCCCGATCCGGAGCAGCCGGCAATCCCCAGCACCGTCGGCGGAAACGGCAGCCGCGGCGCCTGCGGCGGCGATCTCGCGGGCGCCTTTGGCGTTTGCAGGCGGGCTCACGGTTCTCTTTCCACGCTTGCAGCAATTCTTGGCGCCAGCCTTTTCAGCAATCCGGCCAGCCGGCTCTCCACCCAGCGGCCGGTCTCGTTCACCTCTTCGTGGCTCAACGGGGTTGCGCCCAGCCCCGCGGCCAGGTTGGTGACGCAGGAGATGCCCAGCACCTCGATTCCCATGTGCCGCGCCACGATGGTCTCGGGCACAGTCGACATGCCGACCAGCGTTGCGCCCAGCGCGCGGAAGGCGCGAATCTCCGCGGGCGTCTCAAAGCTCGGCCCCGGCGTGGCCAGGTACACGCCTTCCTCCAGCGCAAATCCTTCGTCGCGCGCCGCTTCTTTCGCCAGCGCGCGCAGCTTCTTGCTGTACGCCTCCGTCATGTCGAAGAAGCGCAGCCCTGCGCCCGGCCGGAAGCCAAACGCTTGGCTCATTGGGCCCGTTGAGCGGGTTCCAGCCCATCTGATTGATGTGGTCGGTCAGCACGACGAGGTCGCCCACGCGGAGTCCCGCCTGGATGCCGCCGGCCGCATTGGTCAGCACCACGGCGCGAACTCCCAGCGCGCCCAGCACCCGCATGGGGAAGGTGACCTCGAGCGGCGAGTAGCCCTCGTAATAGTGCACGCGCCCCTGCAGGATGACCACCGGCGCGCCCCAAGCAGACCTGCCACGATGCGCCCCGAGTGGCCTTCGACGGTGGATTGCGGAAAATGCGGAATCTCGGCGTAGGGCACGATGACCGGATCGTCGACGGCATCGGCCACGGCGCCCAGGCCCGACCCCAGCACAATGCCCACGCGCGGCGTCAGCGAGCCCAGCCGGGCTTTCAGAAATGCAGCAGCCTCTGCGACTTGGTCGTAGTAAGTCATTTAAGAAGACAGGCGATACGCTTCCGACATTCTACAGGCGATGCTCCGCCAACACTACTGGGATGGCGCGCGGCTGTGCAAATGGTGTCCCCTGGGCAGGGCGACGCGCGTCACATTTTGCGGTTTTGCGTCGGCGGTATAATTCTCTCCGGCCCGAAACAGGCCAGCGCGCGATTAGAACGCAAATCGCCCGCCGGCTCGGGCTACAGATTGGAGCGTTCGCGATGACAACACAGCTGGCGGACCACGAGTTGGTTCTGGCGCGGCGGATGACGCGGTTGGGGACGGAGACGGCCTTTGAAGTTCTGAGCAAGGCCAAGGCGCTGGAGCGCCAGGGCAAGAGCATCGTGCATCTGGAGATCGGCGAGCCGGACTTCGACACGCCGAAACATATTGTGGAAGCTGCCGTGGACGCCCTGCGCGAAGGATGGACGCACTACGGCCCCTCGGCAGGGCTGCCGGAACTGCGCGAGGCGATCGCGGAATACGTGAGCCGCACGCGCGGCGTTTCGGTGCAGCCCCGAAGAGGTCGTCGTGGTGCCGGGCGGCAAGCCCATCATGTTCTACGTGCATGCTCGCGCTCATCGACGAAGGCGACGAGGTCATCTACCCCAACCCCGGCTTTCCCATCTACGAATCGATGATCTCTTATGCCGGGGGCACGGCGGTTCCTATTCCGCTGCGCGAAGAGCGCGATTTCGCCATGGACGTGGACGAGATGGCGCGGCTGATCACGCCCAGAACCAAGCTGATCATCCTGAACTCGCCGCAGAACCCCACCGGCGGCGTGCTCACGCGCGCCGACATCGAGCGCGCAGCCGCGGTCATCGGCGATCGCAACATCATGGTGCTGAGCGACGAGATTTACAGCCGCCTGCAGTTTGAAGGCGAGCCGTTCTCGATGATGAGCGTGCCCGGAATGCAGGAGCGCACGATTCTGCTCGACGGCTTCTCCAAGACCTATGCCATGACCGGCTGGCGCATCGGCTACGGCGTCATGCGCGCAGGACCTGGCGGCGCAGATCACGCGCCTGATGACCAACTCGAACTCGTGCACCGCGAGCTTTACGCAACGCGCGGCGCTGGCGGCGCTTGCCGGCGACCAGAGCGCGGTGGACATGATGCGCGCGGAGTTCGAGCGGCGCAGCCGCGCCTTTGTCGACGGCCTCAACCGGATCAAGGGGTTCAGCGCGCGCATGCCCAAGGGCGCGTTTTACGTCTTTGCCAACATCACCGGCACAGGCTGGGAGTCGAAGCCGCTCGCCGATGCGCTGCTGGAAGAGGCCGGCGTGGCGGCGCTTTCGGGCACGGCGTTTGGCGCCTACGGCGAGGGCTACCTGCGGTTCAGCGTGGCCAACTCCATGGAGAACCTGATGGAAGCGCTCAGGCGAATTGACGCGTGGACGAAGGCGAACCTGTAGCGGCAAAAGGACGAGCTGGATTGGGACGCGAAGGAGAACAGGATGGCGCTGAGAGACGCAACGACCGGCCAGGTGACGAAAGAATACTCCATCGAAGAACTGCGCGACGCGGCGCGGCTCATGCGCGGCTACGATCTTGTCGCGCTCTGCGCGGCGGGCTCAGGCCACGCCGGCGGCACGCTCTCCATCATGGACCTCGCAGCGGCGCTCTATCTGCGCGTGGCCGAGCACGATCCAAAAAATCCCGACATGGCCCGATCGCGACCGCATCCTCTGGTCGGCCGGTCACAAGGCTCCCGCGCTTTACGTCTCGCTCGGCATCGCCGGCTTCTGCCCGCTCGACGACGTGGTCACGCTGCGCAAACTCGGCTCGCCGTTTCAGGGCCATCCGCACTGGCTCAAGCTTCCGGGCGTGGAGATTTCGACCGGCTCTCTCGGCCAGGGGCTGAGCATCGCGGTCGGCATGGCGCTTGCCGCGCAGATCGACGGCAAGCAGCCACAAGATCTTTTGCCTGATGGGCGACGGCGAGCAGCAGGAGGGCCAGGTGTGGGAAGCGGCGATGGAGGCCGGCCACTTCCATCTCGACAACATCATCGCCGTCATCGACTGCAACCGCCTGCAGATCGACGGCTGGGTCAAAGACGTGATGCAAGTCGAGCCGCTCGCCGCCAAGTACGCGGCCTTCGGCTGGGAGGTGCTGCGCATCGACGGCCACGACATGAGCCAGATCGTCGACGCCTTCGAGCAGGCGCGCGCGGTCGTCGGCAAGCCGGTGGTCATCCTCGCCGACACGGTCAAGGGCAAGGGCGTCAGCTTCATGGAAAATCAGCCCGGCTGGCACGGCAAAACGCCAAATCGCGAGGAGCTGGCAAAGGCGCTCGACCGAACTCGGCCTCGCCGAGCCGCATTCCCGTCGAAGAACTGCTGGCGAAGGCGAAGACCTGGCAAGACAGCGGCGACGCGCGACCTGGAAGCCAGAATGCCGCGATTCTCGCGCGACTATTGGTGGAATGCAGACGACGCCATGCAGGTGAAGATGGAGCCCACGCGCAAAGGCTTTGGCCGCGCGCTCGCCGAAAACGGCGACGACGAGCGCGTCGTATGCCTCGGGCTCGACATCTCCGGCTCCATCACCATTGCCGATTTCTACGCCGGCAAGCCGGAGCGCGCCCGCCGCTGGATCTCGATGGGCATCGCCGAGCAGTCGGCCACCGCGGCCGCCGCGGGCATGGCGCGCGAGGGCAAGCTGCCGGTGCTCGGCTCCTACGCCACATTTTCCGCGGCGCGCAACCTCGACCAGATTCGCGTTTCAGTCTGCTACGCCAACCTCAACGTCCTCGTCGCCGGCGCGCACGCGGGCGTCTCCGTGGGCGCTGACGGCGCCACGCACCAGGCACTCGAAGATTTGTTCGCCATGCTCGGCCTGCCCAATATGTCCGTCGTCGTGCCCTGCGATGCCATTGAGACGCGCAAGGCCACGCGCTATCTGCTCCTCGAGCACGTGGGGCCCAAGTATATTCGCTTCGCGCGCGAAGCCACGCCCATCGTCACGGACGAAGCCACGCCCTTCGTCTTCGGCAAAGCGAACCTCATCCGGCTGCGCCCCCAGGGTTCGAACTTCGCCAATGCCGGCTTCGCCAACGCATTTGAGACGCGCCTCGCCGAGGACTGCGCCGACGAGCATGAGGATCTGAGCATCATCGCCTGCGGCCCGATGGTGCCCGAGGCGATGCGCGCGGCCTGGATTCTGAAGCGCGATTTCGGTTACGAGACGCGCATCCTCAACCTGCACACGCTCAAGCCCATCGATGCGGAAGCCATCGTTCGCGCCGCGCGCGAAACCGGCGTCGTCGTCACGGCCGAGGAGCATCAAATCGGCGCGCTCGCCGGCCGCGTGAGTTTGGTTCTCGCCACCAACCCCGAGCTTTACGGCGTCCCGGTCCTCTTGAGCCCCATCGGCGTCAAAGACCGCTTTGGCGAGTCGGGCGCGCCGTGGGAGCTGGTCAAGGAGCTCGAAGTCAGCGCCGAGCACATCGCTCAAAACGCGCTCTGGAGCTGATGTCCGTCAAACGCCAGAGCGCGGCGCATCTCGTCCACGCCTAGCTCGGTATCGCCGGTCTCCAGACCGGCTGTCGTGCGGGCGTCCTCGCCCGCACTCTTAGCAAAGCTCGCTTGCTCCCTCGCTCCCTTGTTCCCTCGGTCCCTTGGTCCCTGCTTTATTCCGGCGGCCCCACCGTCACCACAAAATACGATGCCGGCTCGGTCTGGCTCGCGTTGTAGATCGTGTGCTGGTCGCCCGCGATGCATAACCCCATGTCGCCCGCGACAAGATCGCGCGTCACGCCCGCGGTCATCAATCGCGCCGTGCCTTCGTGGATCAACCAAATTTCCGTGTGTTTGTGCGTGCCGATCGGCTCGGGCGGCGCGCCGGGAGCGAGGTGCGTGAAGTGAGCCTCGAGACGGATGTTGTTGGGCGCCATGCCCATCAAAAACCGCTTCGACATCCGCGGCGATGGTTTCGGATTCGCCGGCTCAATCTGCGGATATTTCCCAGAAACAAGATTCGCCAGCGGAGTGGGCGCTCGCATTTGCGGCGCTGGCGACTGGCCGTCCGCGGCGGGAACGAGTTGCGTTGCGGCAGCGAGCAATGGCAAAAGCGCGGAAAATTCTCTTCGATTCATTCAGGTCCTCCAATTCTTCGTCCCGATTTGTAACGGCAATCGTTCGCCGCAATGGCAATACTCGCATCAATTCTGCGCCGCCGGCTGCTCCGGAACCAGCCGCAATGGGCCGAGTATTCCCGAGGGCAGCGGCTCCAGGTGATCCATATCCTGCGGGGTAAACTTTTCGCCATAGCGCAGGTTCAGCAATCGGTAATCCGGCGCGGCACGCCCCGCGAGTTCATTGATCGCCGTGTTGGCCACAACGATCTTGAGCGTGTTTGTGCCCGCGTGCAGCAGCGGCGCCACCTCCAGCCGGTACGGCGGATGCCACACCGAACCCGCCAGCTTTCCGTTCACGTACACCAGCGGCCGCGTCGCGCAGCGGCGGGTCGTACCACGTGCGCATGCCCGCCTGGTGAAGCTGCTCCCGCGGCACGGGTGTTCCGTCGCCGAAGTCCAGAAAGACGCTGCCGGCCTTTGCCACCGAATCCGGAATCTCGACCGCGCGCTCGTAGGTCGCCGTGCCGGAATAGTATTTCTCCCCTTCGATCTCAGTCCACGATTGAAGCACCGGCATCGTTGCCGTCGCGCCGGTCTTGTCAAACGTCACCTTCCAGTCGTGGGTCAGGTCGATGGGCGCGAACGGCAGCGTCGGCCTGATGCTCCGGCGCGCTGCGGCCTCCGATAGGTGAAGACCACGACTCGCGATTCATAAGGCGCCAGGTCGAAGTGAATCGTTCTGCCGTTGGTCCCGCCCCCGTGATCTTTGCCCGTGAACGGATCCCACCACTCCGCGCTGTCATTGAACGGTGCGAAACGTCGCATCGAACGCATGCGGCCGGTTGTCGGTATTCGCGAGGAAATAAATGTCCGCGTCCGAGCAGTTTGCGATGGATGAACCCAACCTCCGGCGTCGCCGGGATCATCGCCACATCGGGCTTCAGAAGACTGCGCCGATCGCCGCGCCCACATCGGCGGGCCGCTCGCGACGACCTTCACGTTTTTCACTGCCGGATCGCGAACAGCTTCTGCGAGATCTGCTCGACCGCCGCCGAATCCCGCGGCCCCTCCATCGAATCCCGGAGCGCGCGAGGGCAGGCTCTTCACCGCGATCACCAATCCGCCGCGCCGCGCGAACTCCTCGATGTGCCGGTACGTCGCGAGCGGCAGCCGCTCCGTCGCCGGCATCACCAGCACCGGATAGTGAATGCCAATCTTGATCGATCGCCGCCGAATCAATGAAGTCGAAGTTGTAGCCCGCATCGAGAATCGCGGGAACCAGATCTTGCCCCAGCAGAGTGTGCATCTCATCGGTCACCGAGACGTGGCCCGGCCGGAACCGCGCCTGCGCGTCTTCTTCCGGCAAGCAGCACGGCAATGTCGTTGGCCGGCTGTGCCCTGCCGCAGCAGATAGCTCACGCGCGAGAGATACGCCGTCACGTCCGGCATCACAATCCACCAGGGGTTGTGATCGTTGAAGACGGCGGCCGCGTAGAACGACCAGCCGGGATCGCCGGCCGAAGGCGGCGAATACGGCCAGCCGTGGCCCACGAGCTGGTTGATCCCTTGCAGGAAGAACGTGTCGGCCTCGGCCTTCATGTCCAGCGGAGTGGCGCGGAACGGCGGCGAGTGCAGCCACGTCCACGTCTCCGACGAAGTAATGGGCCGGCCATACACGTGGCTCGCCGAAGTGGCCCAGCGCGTGTAAGGAGAACGGCTCCGTGCCATTGCGAGCCTTCGCCCTCCGGCAGATCGACGAGCGCATTGCTCGAAAGCGTGACGGCCGGCTGACCGTAGCTCTGCGAGCGGAACTTCGTGTGGTGCGCGCGCGCCCATGTGTTCAGCGGCGTCAGATAGTGCTCGTCGATCAACTCGGCGAGCGTGCGGCCCCAGTCGTAGCGCAGATCGGCGGCCTCGGGCGTTGTTCCCGCCACCAGCTCCGGCAGATGCGGCGTCAGATCGTAGCCGCGGCGGGCGCGGAATTCGTCAAGGAAATTCGGCGTCCAGTCGGATTCGTACACCTCCAGGCTGTCGCTGAAGACCGAGTAGGGCACATTGTTCCCGCAGGCCGCGATCAGCGGATCGGCGACGGTTTTCAGGTGGTTTTGAATCGCCGTCCATGCTGAAGTGGTCGAGGACGAATCCTTCCGCGCCGACAGCCGCGCGCTTCACCTGCTGCCCGGTGCGGCTGGAGATGAAGAACAACACGACATGCGGACCTGAGACCAGCGGGCAGCGTGAGCCTGTATCCGCTCGGCGCACCAAGTTGCTGCGCATGTTCGGCATCGTATTGCTGCGTCGTTCCCGCCGCAAGAAACACAGCCAGCAGCTTCTCTCCGTTGCGAATCGACGGAACGGGAAGGGAACTGGCGCCATCCGGCACGGCATTCACCACGACGCGCAGTCTCCCCGCGGCATCGGTCACCGGCACATACGCTCCGCCGTAGGGCCAGCCGCTGGCCAGCGTCAGATTCAAGCGCATGTCGAGGCCGTGCGCCGTTTGCGCGGCGAAGCCGACCATGTCGAGAAAATCCTTGGAGAGGTAGGGCAGATTGCGGAAGCCCTTGGCCGGATCGTCGAGCTCGAGCGCGTACACGGGCTGGATCTCCGCGCCTCCGATGCCGCCTGCTTTCATGGTGCGCAGCTCGCGGGCCAGCTCGGTCTTTTCGACAGCCGGACCGAACCACCACCAGCGCATCATGGGCCTTGCATCGCCGGGCGGCGTGGCGAATCCGGCGCGAAGGGCAGCGGGGGAATCCGCCTGACCCGATGCCTGACCGGATTGTTGACCTGCTGCCGGCGCCAAGGGAGCAAGAGCCAGAGGAATTGCGGCGAGGAAAGCGCAGACACAAAGAAAGCGACAGCCCCTCGTCCGAAAGAATCGCATCAACACTCGAACCATTGAAACCTCCAGAGATATTGGCTGCAACCGCGCAGGATTCTCTTCTGCGATGGGCAGCGGAACAACACCCCTCGGCGGTCCATCGTAATCCGGGAAGATACAGAATGGGAAATAAAATGCGGAGAGAAACCCATGCTTCCTGGCTTGGGACAGAGCGCCATTTGACGATCCGATGAAGATGGAGTGAAAACATGCTGGGGTGAACCGGTGTGGGGCATTGGGCGGACCGAGGTGTGTGGTAGCTTTCTTGTGTGTCCACCGCAGAACCATTGGCCTCAGGCCAGGTTGAGCCTGCGCAGCCAGGCTCAAAGCCGAGATTTACGGTTTGGCATGGGGCTACGGCCGCACTGCTGGCCTTGGGCTATTCCGGCTATTACTTCTGCCGCTCCGATTTGTCGGTGGTGCTGCCCGACCTGATGCGCGATATGGCGCGGCATGGCATGACCCCCAGCGCAGCACAGATTCGCCTTGGTTTCATCGCCTCGGTCGGCACCGTGGCGTATGCATTTGGCAAGTTCTTCTCCGGCGCCCTGGCCGATACCGGGGGCGGCCGGCGCAATTTCCTCGGCGGAATGGCCGGCTCCATCCTCTTCACCATCGTCTTTGCCATGAGCGGCGGATTTCCGCTCTTCACCCTGGCATGGATCGGGAACCGGCTTTTTCAATCGCAAGGCTGGGCGGGCCTGGTGCGGGTTTCGTCGCGCTGGTTCTCCTACTCCACCTACGGCAGCGTGATGGCGGTGGTGAGCCTGAGTTTTCTTTTTGGCGACGCAGGCTGCCGATGGATGATGAGCCAACTGCTGGCGCACGGCGTGGGCTGGCGCGGCGTGTTTTTCTTCGCAGCGGGGGCGCTCGCGGTTTTGATGCTGACCAATCTGCTGCTTCTGCGCGAGACGCCCGCAGGAGCGCGGGCTTCCCGCGCCGGAAGTGAATCCGAGAAATGTCTACGCCGCCGAGGAGCGGCGGACTGGCAAAGGAGAGCGTGCGGGGGTCAGGGCGATCTTGCGGCCACTGCTGACGAGCTTTGCGTTCTGGATGGTGTGCCTGCTGGCCTTTGGAACGACGCTGCTGCGCGAAACGTTCAACCTGTGGACACCGACCTATTTTGTGCAGTTCGTCGGCTTGCCGCCGAGCGTGGCGGCCAGCCGCAGCGCGCTGTTTCCGCTGTGTGGCGGGATCTCCGTGCTGCTGGGCGGCTTCCTGAGCGACAAACTCGGCCCCAACGGGCGCAACATGCTGATCGTGATGGGCATGACGGGATGCACGGTATGCCTGGTGCTGATGGGCCGCATGCCCGACCACGCCAGTGAATGGGCGCCGACGATTCTGGTCGGGCTGGTGGGCTTCACGTTGCTGGGGCCCTACTCGTATCTGGCCGGCGCCATGTCGCTCGATTTCGGCGGCCAGCGCGGCAGCGCCACGGCAGCGGGCATCATCGATGGATTTGGCTATATGGCGGGGTGGCTCTCCGGCGACACCGTGGCGCGCATCTCTGTGAGCTTTGGGCTGGAGCAATGCGTTCCTGGCGCTCGCCGGGGTCTCGCTGCTCACTGCACTGGTCGCGCTGGTGCTGGCGGTACATCAGAGAGACAATACATTAAAAAGCACTTAGATCGCAAATCCCCTGCCGGCCTCAGCGCGTCCATCCACGGCTGAGAGCGAGTTTCAGCAGGGTGGCCAGGTCAGAATCTCGTGTCCCCATGCGATCCCAACCCACGGGCCGATTCAGCTCTCACAATCAAAAACAAAACTATTTTTCTATTGACAATTGCTCACAGCAGTGCATTTAATTCTTGGCTGAGGTCGGACCGCCGCTAGCCCGGCCACGGAAGAATCGCGCTTCTTTAGCAGTCCCGGAATGGCGGGCCAGAGGTGCGGGCGCGTCCACAGACAGTGTCCGCTCGCAACCACTTTCACTCAAAGGAGGCATTCCAGGGATTTCCATGAAAACACTTCTGAAATCAATCACTACGCTTGAAAACGTAGCGGAAACTGGGCCTGTGTCGCTTTGGCGATGCTCGCGCTGGCGCTTTGCTTGAGTATCGGCAGCGATGCCCGCCGCGGCGCAGACTGCCGGTGAGGGATCGCTGCAGGGCACGGTCACGGATACTACCGGCGCCGTCATTCCCAACGCCGCCGTCACCATCACCAACAACGCCACTGGCATAACCACAACCGCAGAACTCCTCTTCGGCAGGCTTTTTCAACATTGCCCCCGTGCTGCCCGGCACCTACACGCGTGCAGGTGGCAGCCAAGGGATTCAAGACACTGATGCAGGACAACGTGGTTGTCGACGCCCTGCAGGTCAGAACCATCAGCCCAGTGCTCGAGATCGGCGCTGAGACGCAGACCGTCACCGTCACCGCCGCGCCTCCGGTTCTGGATACGGCCGATGCCACGCTCGGGCTCACCATCGAAAACGACAACCTACAGCAATCTGCCCATCCAGATGAACGGCGCGCAGCGCGATCCTACCGCCTTCGGCGCGCTCACTCCCGGTGCGCAGGGCGGATGCACGCCTGCCGATCGTTGGCGGCACGGGCAGACTACCTCGGTCAGCTCTACCTCGACGGCATGCCCGCCACCACCGTCAACCAGCAGGGCGACAACCGTGTGGTCTCGCTCTCCATGAGCATTGAGGCAGTCGATCAGTTCCAGGTGCTCACCAGCACGCCGCCCGCCGAGTACATGGGCGCGGGCGCAGAGAACTTCACCATGAAGTCGGGCGGCCTGAAGTATCACGGCCAGGTCGTCCGATTTCGTGCGCAATACCGTCTTCGACAATTGGAACTTTACCATCCAAGGCTGCCACCATCATGAACGCGCTGGGCCAGACCGTCCCGGCTCCCAAGCCGCATCGAGCACCAGAATGAGCTTTCCGTCAGCGTCGGCGGCGTGGTGCCGTTCACCGCGCAACAAGCTCTTCTTCTTTGTCGCCTACGACAAGTACCACGACGCGGTCGGGGCGAACCCGGCTCTCTATACGATTCCCACGCACGGCCATGCTCAGCGGCGACTTCACCGAGCTGAATGGCGAATCGTGGGCAACGGGCGGCCAGACCGGCGACGGGCGCCGACAATCCTCCGATCCTCTACGACCCGACGACCACCAGCTGCGCCGGCAGCGTCTGCACCCGGCAGCCGTTCGGGCATACAAGAACGGCGTCGCCACCAACAACGTCATTCCCGCCGGGCGATGCTCTCGCCCATCGCCAAGGCCATGGCGGCCTTTCTCCCGAAACCGACGCAATACCAGCGTCGCTCTACAACAACTATCTGGGCGGCACACCCCAGGGCTTTGACGACAGGCCTTATGACTGGCGCGTGGATTACGATCTGAACTCCAAACAGCGCATCTCGACGGTGGGCGTCAACGGCGCGCGCATCTATCTCACCAAACTTCAGCAACCAGTACTGCCGACTTCGCCCTACGTCATCGGCGGCACCTACGCCAAGATCTATCCCACAGGCCTACATCGTGGAGCACGTCTTACACCATCACCCCGAACCTCGTCAACCAGTTCAAGTACAGCTTCACACGGTTCATCCAGCCGCAGATCAACGCCACCGACGGCGCAGGGCGTCTACAAGCCCTCGGCCTTCGGCATCACCAACACTCCCGCAGGGCAGGGCAGCACGGAGTTTCCCGGGCGCAACCTTCGGCACCACCGCGGCCTTCGGCACGCCTTACACCGGCTGGACCGCGAATGGCGCCGCCACCACCACGCAGCAGGTGAACCCCAATACCTATGCGCTCCTCGACAACGTGCAGTGGGTCAAGGGCAAGCACTCGTTGACCTTCGGCTTCACCTACCTGTGGGAGGAGATCAACAGCGCGGCTCCGATCGGCTTATCCACTGAGCTCTATCTCGACGTACAACGCATATTCCACAGCCAACTTTGCTGCCGGCTCAAGCGCCCTCAGCACTGGCGGTCACCGCGCGAACATCACCGCCCTCCGGTTTCTCCTTTGCCAGCTACATGCTGGGCGCAGTCGGCGGATCGGCCTCGAACGCCACCTCGGCGCCTTCGCTTCGGGCTTGTATCCGCTGAGCGAGACAGGCGGACGTTATCACCCTGATCGCTCCCTACTTCAGCGACAGCTACAAAATCACGCCCAAGCTGACCTCGACTGGGGCATGCGCTGGGATTACCTGCCGCCCTTCCACGAGGTCAAGAATCGCTGGACATTCCTGAATCCCAAGTCTCACCAACCCGCTTACCGGCACGCCCGGCATGTTGCAGTTTGCCGGCAACTACGGCGGCCCCGGCGTGAGCTGCGGTTGCAGAACGCCCTGTCCAGACCTACTGGAAGAACTTCGGACCGCGCGTCGGCTTCGCCTGTGAGTTCAACAGCAAGACCGTCATTCGCTCCGGCTTTGCGCAGTGGTCTTCTCGCAGGCGGCGGCGTGGGCGGCCGTGGCGGCAACGCCACCGGCACCGGCCAGACCGGATTCAACATCAGCGCCACCGGACCGACTGAAATCGGCATCGGCGCCACAGCCGGTCCTTCCTACTGGCTGAATAGCAACACCGCATTCCTGGGCGCCAATGCCGAACACCGGCATCTTCGGCCCGACGCTCTACACCTATCCCTCCGCGCCCACACCCGGCGTGGCCGCGCAGGAACTGAACACTGGCAACTACTTGAATAGCGGCAAAAGTTGTCAGCGCCAGCAGCGTCTCCTATGCCGATCCCTATATCTCGGGTCGCGCTCCGGAGATCGTGCTCTGGAACTTCGGCATCGAGCGCAGCATCACTCCGGACCTCACCCTCGGCGTCAACTACGCCGGCAACGAGAGCCACTTCATCGTCAACTCCGGCAACCACCGGCACGGCAACGCCCGCGGCTATTGGACCAACCAGCTCGATCCCAAGTATCTGGCCGTGCTCTGGCACCGCTGTAAAGACATCACCGGCAACCAAGCCGCTCTCTGAATGCGCCGGCCACCGCGGCCAACGTGGCCATCGTTGGCATCCTACTTCCCAACGCGCCCGCGCCGGCCTTCTTCACCGCTGCCGGAGCCGTCAACAGCTCGGCCACCATCGCGCCAGATGCTCACCGCCTTCCCGCAGTACTCGGGCGTCAGCGACACCTAGGGCAACGTGGGCAACTTCAGCTTACCACTCGCTGCAGATCGTCCTCAACCAGCGCATGCACAACGGTCTGACCTTCAACGTCAACTACACCTACTCCAAGAACCTGGGCGACGACGGTCACATATCGCAGCGGCTACGACATTCCTGCCGGCGCCATCTCCGCACGGGACCAAGTCCTACAAGCAGGACAGCATCGACCGTTCCTGGACGGCGATCTCCAGCCCGCACATCATCCACGCCTACGGCGTCTATCAGTTGCCTTTCGGCAAGGGTAAGATCGGCGGCGACAATGCTGCTGGTGCGCTGGCTGGCGGGCGGATGGCAGTTCTCCGGCATCTATCAATTCAACCCGGCACTCCCTGGCTGATCACCTGGTCGGGTTCCACGGCCACGACACTGCCCGGCCAGGGCACGGCCATGCCCGACATGATCCGCCAGCTACATCGAAGCCCCGCATGAACGGCAAGTACGGCAGCGGCCCCAACGGATAACACCTGCAATCTGGGCAGTCAGGCTGCGGCAAGATCCAGTACCTCGATCCCAATGGCTTCTCGCACCCCGCAAAACATCTCCACAGTCACACGGCTCAATATCTACCTCATCGGCAACGCACCTCGCACGCTCCTTACGGCGTCCGCAACCCCTACACCTGGAACTGGATGCCGGCCTGCGCCGCACTTCCCGCTCCACTGGGAAGGCCGGAACTTCGTATTTGAGGCCGATGCCTCAACATCTGGAACCACGTAACCTTCGGCAATCCAACCGCCAGCTGGTCCGCCGGTTCACACACTTCGGCACCGTCACCGGCCATCGCCAACGTCCCGCGTGACTGGCAGTTCGCCGGCCATATCAACTTCTAACCAGTGAGGCCGGCGGGTCCACCCCGCCGCTAACTCTCCGGAAGCGCGTTTCACCTTACATAGGCGCACAGGATGAAACGGCCGTAATTTTTTGACTGGCAAATTGCAGATTCGTGCTTTATGCTCTATTTTTTCCGGACTCTGACGAAGAACTCCCCCTCGCAGGGTTGGCCCTAGTCCTTCGCCGCGGCAAAAGCGTCGGCCTCGTGGTTCAATTCCTCCGCCGTCGCGGCGTGCGTGTAGATCACGATGCGATAACGGAAGGTCGTGGTCTGGCCTTTCTCGAGCGTGAAGTCGAGCGGCGGCTGCTTCGGATCGAACATGTGGCGGCCCAGCGGATTGGCGGCAAAAAGCCCGTAGCCGCGCGCGTGCCAGTACGTCGGATAGCCGACATTGCCGGGATGGTCGAAGATGGCGATGGTCGCAGTGTGTCCGTCGCCGTCGTGGCCGGTGAGCGAGCACCAGCGGCCGCGCGTTGACCACGCGGCTTCGCCTTTCACGCCTTCGCTCGTGAGATATTCGCCCGTCGGCGGCGCAACGCCAGGAAGATTTGCCGCCGCGGCAACTTTCGTTGCCACGCCGTTCGCGTCGGTGAACGTTCCGCCTTTTTCTTCGGGCGACTCGAGCCAGCGCGCGACGCGCAGCCGAGCAAGCCGTCTTTATCGTCATTGAAGACAACATGGTCGAGCGCCTTCAGCGTCACGATCAGGTCGATGCTGCGCGTCGTCCCGTCGTGCGCGAAGACGTAGCGCGTCGTCTCGGCCAGGATGGGGTGATTGTGCCCGTCGATCCACGTGGAATCAGTGACCAGTTCGCCGCGGGTTCGTGCCGCTCTTGGCGGAGACGATTTTGTCGAACACAATCGTGCCCATCTTCGGCGCGCGCTGCGGCGGGATGGCGTCGGAGTTGTTCCAGAAATCAAAGCCATTCACGTTGCTGTAGTTGAACCAGAGGCCATCGTGATGAGGATGGTCGGTGCGCTCGCCGGGCCGCGGCTCGAGCGGCCAGCCGCGCGTGACGGTCACTCCATCGGCATCGAGATCGGATAGAGGACCGGCTTCTTCAGCGTCGTCGGCCAGATGTACGAAGTGAAGGGCTGGCCGTCAATGGTGATGTCGACGCGGCGATTCGCCGTGTCGGCGACGACCTGCACGCCTTTCGGCGCGCGCGAGAGCGCCCGCAACCAAAATCGAGCCGCAGCCAGAAAGCCGAACATCGCGCGGCTACGCATAGACCTTCCCCCGGCCATCACCTGCTGCGTCTTTTCGTCAAAGGTGACCTTCATGCCGGTCTGGATCGCGGCAACGTTCATGCACAGCGCGATGGAGTGGCTGTAGCCGGCTTCGATCGGCGCGTTCGGCGTCTTGCGCGAGCGCACGCACTCCATCCAGTTGCGCATGTTCGCTGCAGTCTGCGGATCGCCATGCGTGTTGGCGTCCGTGTCGACCGCCTCGGCCTTCTCGACCAGCGAGAAGCTGGGCAGCAGGTTGGGCTTCATGTTCATCTCGGCGGCGAATTTCGCCGTCAAGCCCGCCGGTCGGCGTCACGGTCTGCTTGTCCATGTCGATCATGCCGCCGTTCGAGTAGTAGAGCTCCTTCACGCCGCCGGCGGAGTTGGTGAAGCGCGAGGTGTACTGCACCTGGAAGCCCTTGTCGAGATCGTCGAGCGGACCGTAGTCGAAGACCGCCGTCATGGTGTCCCAGTTCTTGCGGCCGTCCTTCCACAAGATAAATGCCGCCGTTGGCCACGCACGAGCGCGGATGCGGCAGGCCGGTGAACCAGTGCACGGTGTCGATCTGGTGGACAAGCCACTGATCGGGAATGCCCGAGGAATACGGCCAGAACAGGCGGAACTCAAGATACTTGCGGGCGTCGAACGGCCCCATGGTCCGGTTGAGCAGGTAGCGCTTCCAGTCCGTGTCTTCTTCCTTGAGCAGCGGCACAACGTCGGGACGGCGCCAGCGGCCGGGCTGGTTCACGTTCCACGTCATCTCGACCATCACGATGTCGCCGAACTGGCCGGACTTGATGTACTCGGCGGCCTTTTGATACGCGGGTGTGGAGCGGCGCTGCGTGCCCACCTGCACAATCTTGCCGCTCTTCTTCACCGCGGCCAGAATCATGCGCGCATCGGCCATGGTGTGCGCGATGGGCTTTTCCACGTACGCGTCGCGGCCGGCCTTCACGGCTTCAGTGCCGTGATATGCGTGTTGGAAATCGGCGGTGGCGATGATGACGGCATCGACATCTTTGCGCGCATACAGTTCGTCATTGTTGCGGACCGGTCGGGGCGGTTGCCGCAGAGCTTCTCAATGAAAGCGGCGCCTTCTTCGCGGCGGCGGTTCCAGATGTCGGACACGGCCACGATCTGGAAGTTCATGTCTTTGGCATTCTGCTGAAAGGCGGGCAGATCGCCGCCCTTCATGCGATCGCCGCAGCCCACGATGCCCACACGCACGCGGTCGTTTGCGCCCAGTGATCTGCGCATAGCTTTTGGCGTTCCACGAAACTGCGGTTGCGGCCAGTGCCGCGCTGCCGGCTTTCAAAAAATCTCTGCGATTGTTCTGATTCGATTCCATGGCGTGTTCCCTTCAACGTTGGTCTTCCGGTGAAATTGTAATCGTGCGGTGGATGCGGGAAGAGCGGGCAAATAATTTATGCGATCCGCGAAAATGAAACTGGGCGCCCTTCGGGATCGGAGCGCCCGGTTTTGAACGATGCATCGCGAATAAGCACAGGTTAGAAGTTGATCTTGACGCTGCCCTGGAAGACGCGGGCTTGATTGTATGTCGCCGAGACCTGACCAAAGGTCGATGACGTAAGAGTTGCGGCGCCTCCGGTATTGGCTGGAAGCGAGCCGGTTGTTGAGCTGGATGGAGGTTGAAAGTCAGGATGATTCAGCACGTTGAATGCCTCCAGCCGGAGCGTTGTCGTCCAGTTCTCGTGGATCGGGAAGATGCGCGAGATCTGCGCGTCGAATTGCAGCGAACTCGGTCCCCGGAAGAGTTCCTGCTGATATTCCCGTAGGTTCCCAGGCCGGCAGCGCAGCCGGCTGGTCACGTGGCCGGCGCAGACCGGCTGAAACGCTCGGATTCAGGAACTGGCGGTTCGCTTCGCCAGTGAATCTTCGGAATTTCACCTCGGCATAAGGGTTCACGCCCGGCAACCAGGTTCGGGCGGTCGTTGCCCACGTCGGTGAGGGAGTTGTCCTGCCCTGAGTGACGGTGAACGGCGAGCCGCTCTGGATGTGGATCAGCGGCGCGAATTCCCAGTCGTTGATCAGCGCTTTCTGAAGGGGTTCAGTGCGAGTTGAAGTCGCTCTTGGCGACCAGCGACGACGTTCTCGATATGCCGGAAATCGGAGCCGCACGGGCCGTAGTCCAGCCTGGGTTGTTGGGGTTCTCGAGACCTCGTTCGGCAAGGTCGCCCTGGGCATCCTCAATGTTCAGGCACTTCGACCAGGTCCAGTTGGCCAGCAGGCTGAAGGTGCTCGACAGGCGGTGCTGGATCGAGGCGACCAGGCCGTTGTAGTTGGCTGTGCCCTCGTCGCCGACGATGACCGAGCCGCCGCCGCCGCCCAGGTATTGGTTGCCTTGCGTCGGGATTTTCCGTCGGGTGAGCAGGAATCGCGAAGTCTGGTTTTTGGTCGTGGAGCAGTTGGTTCCTGCCGCGCCTGGCTTCACTGCGGCCGGTCCTGTGGTCACGATGCCCGTGCAGCCTGTTCCGCCCGCTCCCCACACGCCGGGGATAAAGATGGCCGGGTCGAAGGTGAAGCCCATGGGATCGTGGCGCGTGGCGTTGCCGATGTAGTCGACCTGCACCTGCCAGCCGTGCCCGAATTCACGCTGAAGCTGAGGGTCCACTGGATCGTGTAGGCCGGCTTGAACTGCGCCGGCATCACGATGAACTGCGACTGCGGGAAGAACAGCGCTTGCGATGGGTGGGAATCTGCGGCTGCGGGAATGGGCTGGTGGTGATGGTGCCCACCGACCACGGAGCCGCGAAGCGGAATCGGCGGCGACGACGATGTCTGGGTGTTGGTGATGGCCGTGGCAAACGGCGGGTTCTGCTGGTTGCGTTGGCGGTAAAGAAGTTGGGGTTGTCGAACATCAGCGCGCCGCCGGCGCGAATCACGGTCTTGCCGTTGCCCGACTGGATCGAACGAAACGCCGACGTTGGGCGAAAACTGCCCACGAGTTCTTGGTGAACTGCTTCGTCACGCCCTTGTCGCCGTAGTAGAGAGCTCCGGCCGGCGCATTGGGATAGACGGTGCTGACCTTGTTGGCAAGGAAGTCGGCCATGTTGAACTCGACGCCGCGGTTGAAGTAGTCGTGCGGCATGACGTTCGGCCCCCAGCGCAGCCCGCCGACCAACGTCAGCTGGTGAGTGGCGTGGTAGGTGTCCTGAACGTAGAGGCTGGGAATCGGTCCGCGCAGCGCGTTCTGCTGCTGCTTGCTCTGCTGGAACGGCGACGACTGCCCAGCGTGCCCATCAGGAAGTCGAGGGTCTGGTCGCCGATGGTGCTGCCGCCTTGGGTCCGCTGCCGCTGTATTCGCCGTTGAAGGTGAAGATGCCGTTGCCCTCGTAGGCGTTGCCGATGTTGAGCTGGTTCTGCACCCACTCGCCGCCGAACGCGAACTGGTGTTTGCCGCGCACCCAGGTCACGTCGTCGTCGATGAGCCCGGTGTTGTCGTTGAAGTGCGCCACGGAGTTGGTGCCGCCGCCGATGGTGAACTTGCCTTCGGTCATCTGCAGGCCGTTGGGCACCGCTTGATAGACATTCACGCCGAGCGTAGCGGCGTTGATGTCGTTGGGCGCGTATCCGCGGTTGTTGACGCGCCGAAGAATCGAGATGTGCGCCGCGTTCACGAAGTTGGGAGTGATCGTGTAGGCATCGCCCAGGGTGAAGGTCTGCACCCGCTCGATGTTCCCCGATTGCGTGGTGATGAGGATGTTGGTCGGGTAGAAGTACGCCGGGAACTGGTAGCCGTCAATGAAATACCGGCCGTAGAGGTTGTGCTTCGGGCTGACCGTGTAGTCGACGCGGTGACAAACTGGTTGTCGGTCAGTGCAGAACGGAATGGCATAGGAGACAAACCCGCAGTTGTTTGGGTCGTAGCGTCGGGTTGATCGTCGGGCAGATACTTCTGCAGCGCCAGCGCCGGTGCGCGATAGGTCGGCGGTGACGGCGTATTTGTTTCCCGCCAACGCCGTGCCGGTGAGCGGATCGACCAGCGGAATTGGCGCACGTGTTGAGTTGCAGGGATTGCTGCCGGTAACGCCGGGCGCGCCGTCGGTGGCCGAACAATCGCCGGTCAGGTTCGCCGCCGTGGGCACCGTGGCCTGCGTGCTCGCTTGCGACTGCTTGGCATCCGAGCGCTGGTAGGCCGCGAAGGCGAACATCTTGTTGCGCTTGATGGGGCCGCCAAAGGTTCCGCCAAATTGGTTCTGATGCAGAGTGTCTTCGCTGAGCAGGTGGTCGCGGGAGCCATCGGGTGCAAGTGGAGAAGAAGTTGGTGCGCGTCGATGTAGTTGTTGCGGATGAACTCAAAGCCTCGCCGTGAAACTGGTTGGTTCCGGACTTGGTGACGACGTTGACCATGCCGCCCACATGCCCGCCGTCCTGCGCGCCCAGATCCGTCGACTCCACGCTGAACTCGCTGACCGCGTCAGGGAACGGATAGGGCAGGTTGCCGTTGGCCATGTAGTCCTGGTTGTCGCCGCCATCGAGCCGCCACAGCGTCGTGTTGCCGCCGCCGCCTGCAATCGAAACCGAGATCGTCTGATAGGAGTATTTGCTGCCCGTGAAGTCGCCGGCGGGCGCCGGCGCTCGAGCCGCCCGAAAGCGTGATCAGGGCGGTCATCTGCCGGCCGTTAGCGGCATCTCGGTCACTGCGCTGTTGTCGATGGTCTGCTTGAACGTGGCGTCTTCGGTCTGCAGCGCCAGCCCTTCGGCCTGAACCTCGACACTCTGTTCGCTGTGCCGACGGCGAGGGTGGCATTGATGGCGATGCTGCTGCCGACTTCAAGCACGATGCCTTTCTGCACGTAGGTCTTGAACCCGGGCCGCGACGGTCAGGTCGTAAGTGCCGATGGGGACGCCGGGAAAAGGTACACGCCGCTGGCGTCGCTCACGGTAGTGCGCTTCACCTGCGTCGCCTCATCGGTAAGCGCCAGGTTTGCCTGGCGACCACCGCACCGGTCGCGTCTGACACGGTTCCCTGGACGTTGGCGGTCCCGGCGATCTGCGCGCGCATGGCGCAAGGCGCCATAACAAAAGCGGCTACGCCAAGCAAGCAGATGAAGCGTGCATACCGCTTGAACGCGCGCTTGTTCGGACGCAAAGATAGGATGGTGGTGAATCGCTGCATTGTTGCCTCCTAAAGGTTTTCACTGTGTGTGGCGATTTACCTGAAAATCGCCAGACTTCCGATGAATGGATTGCTCGCGGCTCCCGGAACGTGGTCAGACCACTGAGAATCCGCTCCCCATGGTTACAAGCGCGCTTAGGGGATGTCAAGGATTATTTCGAAACGTTTTCAAATTTGCGTCTCGAAGAATCTCCCGAGTCTTTCTCGGTCGTAATTTACGCAATTTGAGGGGGTTAGAATTCTTCGATCGTCCGTTTCAATCGGGGAAACAGCTTCTAATGCAGGGTACTCCTTGTGTAACCGGATTCCATTCGCGGTCAGGATACGCCCCAGTCCTGCTTTTCCGAAAATCCGATTAGATCGGGTTGCTATTCCCTCCCGCCGGTTCAAACGGACCGGGGAAGGGGTTCCCAGCGTCTCGATGCTGGCCATAAAAATCGGTATCGATTCGAATGGCGGCGCCATCGGCGCACTCAAAGGGAAGGTGTGGTATGACCGCGAGCCCAAGCGCATCGGTGGTAACGATTTTGCGTTGCCGCTCCACGATCCACGCGAGATCGAGACTCAATTCGACACGAGGCCCCGGTTCCTCTTCAACAAGCCGGATATGCGGGTCGAAGTCCGGCTTGATAAGCGGCGCTGCCTCGCGTGAGCACGGCTTGGCGCCTTTCAGAAAGACGTTGCCTGCAAGCTGCATGGGCAAGGTGGATGTGTTGTAGGCGGTCAGTTCTCCGTTCTCTGCGAAGAGGTTATTCTAATAGCGAATATCGCCGTTGGGATTGTCGTGATAGCCGGCAACCTCGGTCGAATGCGGCTTCAAAAACGGCGCTGGCGGCCGTCGTAGGGCTGCAGTTCATGCCGCCGCGAACAGGTTGTGCACGAACGCGCCGCCCTGCGAGTTGACCGCAGCGAGGCCGACAGGAATAGGTTGTTGTCCACCAGGAACGGCCCGTGGTCCACTTCGACAAACAGGTCGTCGTCTGTTGTCGTGGAAGAGGTTGCCCGAAACGCGCGTGCCCTGGGCCATCCAGTCCAGCCAGAGGCCGCGGCGGTGCGGTAAGATGTGGTTGTGGCTGATCACCACGTCAATGGCGGCGTGGAACTTGATGCCGGCCATCTCGGCGCCGCTGAACAGCTGCCGGACGTGGATGTCGTGGATGGTGTTGCCCGTGACGGCGCTGAACACCGCGCCCGAGGCTGCCGACAATGCCGGCCTGCTCGCAGTGAGAAATGGTGTTGTTGCGGACGATGTGGTGGCCGATGCGTTCCTTTGACCAGCCGATGGCAGGGCGCGCTCGATGGTCTTGACGTAGCCCTCGGCCGATATTGGCCGAGGTGTTGTCCCACTGGTCGCCGTATTTGCCGAGCGAGATGCCGGAGCAAATCGAGTGGCTGACTCGTTGTTCTCGATGATCCAGCCTTTGCTCCAATGCGTGCCGATCAGGCCGATCTGCTCGGCGGTGGGCGGCGCCCACGGAGTGGCCGCGTCGCGCAGGATGAAGCCGCGCACGGTGATGTAGTTGATGCCGGTCTTTTCCGGGTAGAACACCGTGCGGCGCACATTGATTTCCACCAGTTGCTCGTTGGGGTCGACGCCCTTGAACTGCGCCCAGATCGTGGTGGTGTCGCTTGTCCACCTGGCCGAACCAGAGCGGCGTTGCCTGCAGCGTGCTTCAGGACGTCGTCGAGCTTGGCCGCCTCGGTCAGCCAGTCGCCGTTGAGATAAACGGCGCCCGTGTGATGCTCGCGGCCTTGGGATTGAACCAGTCGCCGTGGATGAGGTCGCTGTAGGGATTGAAGCTGCCGAAGAAGCGATTGGGGAGTGTCACTTTCCAGACATCGTCTTGCAACCTCGCCCATCCTTGACGACCTCGGAGCCATTGATCTCGACCTTCTCGCCCGGCGCGGCCTGATAGACGATGCGCTTGGCGTCGGATATGCCGCCGCGCGGCGGCGCTACGCGCTCGCGATAGACGCCCTCATGCACGGTGATGACGTCGCCCGGCTTCGCGACACCCGCGGCGGCGGAAATGGTTTTGAGCGGCCTGGTTGGCGTGCCGTGGTGATCGTTGCCTTTTGGAGAGATGTGGAACTCCGCGTCATGGCGCTGCGGCCACCTCCGCAAAGCCGCCGCTCCGCGTCATACTGCACAGGGCAGGCAGGGCGCTCAGAAAAACTCTTCTCGTCAACACGGGTGCGATTCTCTCACAGCGATTTACTGCGGTGCAAGCGGAATCCGTTTGCGCGCGGCTCCAAAGCCGATTTATGGTTATCTGGCTCCAGAAATCGTGAGGGAAATGCGATGCAAAACCGAATTCTGCTTGTTGCGCTCGTTGCGGCTCTTGATGCGCTGTTCCGCCGCTGCCGCCCAAAAGACGCCGGCGCGGCCAAAGATCACAGGCATCTCGCACCTGGCTGTGTACACGTCGGATGCGGCGGCCACCGAGCACTTTTACACCGTGAGCGTGGGCGCGGTGAAAGTGGCCGATCCTGAGAATCCGCAGGGCGTGCGCTACATGCTGAGCCCGACGCAGTTTGTTGAAGTGCTGCCGCTGCCTGCGGGCGCGGGCATCAACCGGCTGGACCACGCGGCCTTGAACACGGAAAGCGCCGAGGGGATGCGGAAGTATCTGGCGGCCAAGGGATGGAAGACGCCGGCGCAGGGTGGAGCGCGGCGCGGACGGCAGCCGCTGGTTTAGGTGCTCGATCCCGAGGGCAACACGATGCAGTTTGTCCAGCCGCCGGCGAACCCCAAGCCGGTGGACGCGCCGAACGCCATCGGCCACCACATCATCCATGTGGGCATCCTGGTGCACGACCGCGCGGCGGAGGACAAGTTTTATCGCGACCTGCTGGGCTTTAGGCCGTACTGGTGGGGCGGGCGCGACGGCAAGACGGAGTGGGTGAGCCAGCAGGTTCCTGACGCGCACGACTGGATCGAGTACATGATGCGGGCGGGACCGGGCACGGGGATTCCGGCGGGGATGACGCAGCAGACGCTCGGCGTGCTGGACCACTTCTCGATTGGAGTGGCATCGGTTCCCGACGCGTACAAAGTCCTTGTCGACGCGAACCGGCTTGATGGGCCGCCACGACCAGGCGCCCAAGATCGGGCTCGACGGCAAGTACCAGTTCAATATGTACGATCCCGATGGGACGCGCGTGGAGGTGATGAACTTCCATGCGACGGAGAAGCCGTGCTGCTCGCAGTTCACGGCGGAAGATCCGGCGGAGTGAGAGGACAGCGGAGTCAGCGAGTAGGCGAGTTAGCGGGGTGCGGCGAGGACGCCACGCGGCAGGTAGACCGGCGATCTGGGTAGCGGAGCCGAAGCGGAGGTTGGGCGGCTTGGGCGACGCAGTCATGGATCGGCCTCCGAATGACTGCATGACCAGCGTTTATCATGGGTCCATGCCAGCCACGTTTGCTGAGTACAAATGACCAGAGCGAAGATCGACTTATGGCGACGCGCCAGTATTCGGGGTAATGTTCGTCTTTGTGCTGGCATTCCAATCTCTTCCCGGAAAGCCCCATTTGATCTATTGGGCAGCATCGCAATACGTGGTCGAACTAGCGGTCTGCATCGCGATACTTCCATTCGAGTACCTGAGACAGGAGATACTGCTTGGATTATTGACCCGCAAGGAAGTCACAACTCGCGCGAGAATCGGCCTTACGGTATACTGATTGAGGCCTGAAGAGCAGGGAAATCCCTGTCCAATGGCCTCGTTGTTGGAGCAAAACGCTCCTCCAAAACCAGGAAAAAAGAAAATGCCAAAGTTGAAGACCCATTCGGGCGCGGCCAAGCGCTTCAGCAAGACTGGAACCGGAAAGATCAAGCGGGGCCAGACGAAGACGCGGCACATCCTGACGTCGAAGACGCAAAAGACCAAGCGGAAGCTGGGCAAGACCGTGCTGGTTTCCGACGGCGACTACTTGAAGGTCGCGCGCATGATTCCCTACGCCTAGCCACTGCGCGTGGGGCAGACTTTTGGATGAGATCCGTGCCGCTGCGATTGGGCCGCCGAATATGGCCCCCGCCAGTTGCGAAATCGTTCGCAGCCGGCGAGAGATCAGGCTTGACCAGAGCGAGTGAAGAGGTTGACAGCCGTCGCACAAATGCGCCGGCCTCCTGCCTCCAGCCGCGTAACTGCAGCCGTTAGCTAATAGCTTTTAGCTTTTAGCTCGATGTGCTGAACCGGATTCCCCGGCGCTCCGCAACTGGCGGAAGAGATCGAGCGGGATCCAAAAAAGGAGAAAAACATGCCCCGCGTAAAACGTGGCACGAAGCGGAACGACCGCCGCAAGAAGATTCTGAAGCGAGCGAGCGGCTATTTCCTGACCAAATCGAAACTCTACCAGGCAGCCCAGGAAGCAGTGGAGCGCGGCCTGAAGTTTGCGTACGTTGGCCGGCGGCTGAAGAAGCGCCAGTACCGCTCGCTGTGGATCGTGCGCATTGCAGCGGCCTGCAAGCTGAACGGGACCAGCTATTCGCAGTTCATCAGCGGACTGAAGAAGGCCGGCGTGGAGCTGGACCGCAAGATTCTGGCCGACATTGCCGTGCACGACGCGGCGGGGTTCACCAAGCTTGTGGAGCAGGCCAAGACGGCAGCAGGCAGCCAAGGCCAAAGCCGCGTAAGAACGACAATATGACTGGCGGAAAAGCGGCCCGGGGTTCGAAAGGACTCCGGGCCGTTGTGCGTATGGAATGAGAGACGCAGGAATAGTTTCTACTCGCGATTTCGACAGTTGAATGTCGATTTTGCGAGCACAGCGCGCTTTTTTCGGGCTTTTCCATCCGCTACTCGCTCAAAAATCCTTGCACGGCTTTCTGCCACATCTCCGGCTGATCGACAAAGTTCATATGGCCGGAATTGGGCAGGATCACGAGCTTCGAGCCGGCGATCTTCTCGTGCATCTCGTTGCTCAGGCTGGGGTCGCACTCGTCGTGGTCGCCGACCACAATCAGCGTGGGCACGTGGATGGTGTGCAGCCGGTCGACGTACTCCACGGACTTGAGGTTGCCGTCGATGATGAACTCGCCGTCCGATCCCCACATCTCGCGGTAAAGATCCCAGTTGGTGGGGGCGTTGCCGGTGGCGGGGTCGTAGCTCGGGTCGGGCCGCGCGCCGTAAAGGAACGGAAAATAGCCATCGCCCCAGGCGAGGGTTTCGTACTCGGCTGGATAGCGTCCGTGCTCCCATATCGGCGCCTTTGCCAAAGAGGCCGGCCGCTTCGAGCTGGTTCAAGCGGGCCAGCTTCCGGGCGGCATCTGCGCTTTCTCGCGGGCCAGAACTTCGTTCATCTCGCGGGTTGAGGCAAAGGTGCTGTTCAGGATGAGATGGCTCAGGTGCTGCTGGTACTTGAGCGCGTAAGCCTCGGCCAGCACGCCGCCGCAACTGTGGCCGAGCAGATCGATCTTGCCCAGGTTGAGCGCGACACGAACGGCTTCCACATCGTCGGCCATGGCTTCGATGGTGTACTTGCTTACATCTTGCAGGCGCTCGGACGCGCCCGAGCCGCGCTCATCGATGAAGATGAGGCGATGTGTCCGGGCCAGCGGCAGCAGCCAGGGTAGGAAATAGGTGTGGTCAGCGCCGGGACCGCCATGGAGGACCACCAGCGGCGGGCCTTTGCCGAGTTCGACGTAGTAAATGAGCACGCCATGTGCGTCGACGAATCCGTCCTGCATCGGGTAGACAGTGGAGGTGGGTTGAGCGGACGAAAGCGGAGCGAAGCCCAGCGCGGAGACGGAAAGGACGACGACGCACTGGCGGCAACCATTCGGATCATAGTTCCATGCTACGGCAGGTTCTTGGTATGGGGCGCTGAATCTGGCGTTGCCCAGAGCCTTATGTCGGCGGCCGCGGCTTCCCACGCAGTGGTTTATTCTGAACAGTACAGATGACGAAGCAAGCGATACCGAATCTGACGGTGCCCGCACTAACGGGATTTGACGAGGCCGCGCTGGAGAAGGCGTTTGCGGCGCTGGAGGCGCAGGCGCGCGAAGCTGCCGCCGCGCTCTGGCGAAGCGGCCGTCGAGGCGTTCCGCCTGGAATGGCTGGGACGCAAGCAGGGCCTGCTGACCGAGGTCTCCGGCCGGTGGCTGAAGGCGGCTCCCCGGCGGCGAAGAAGGCGCTGGGCTTGCGGTTCAACGCGCTGAAGGCGGTGGTTGAGGGCCTGCTGGACGCTGCGCTGACGGGGGCCCGGGCGACTCTTCACGGGGGCCGCGCTGAAGGCCGAGGCCATCGACATCACGCTGCCGGGAACGCGGCGACTGACTGGGGCCGAGCACCCGATCACCCGCACGCATGAACGAGATTGTGGCCGTGTTTGCGGCGCTGGGCTACTCGGTGGGCGTGGGGCCGGAGGTTGAGACGGACTACTACAACTTCGAGAGCATGAATTTTCCGCCCGGCCATCCCGCGCGCGACACGCAGGACACGCTGGTGGTCGCCGGGCAGGAGCGCAAGCCGCTGCGCGACCGGCTGCTGCTGCGCACGCACACTTCGCCGGTGCAGATGCGGACGATGGAGCAACAGCCGCCGCCGGTGCGCATCGTGATTCCCGGCAAGGTGCACCGCAACGACGCGGCCGATGCGACCCACTCGCCGATCTTCCATCAAGTCGAGGGGCTGTGCGTCGACACCAATATCACCTTCAGCGATTTGAAGGGCACGCTGGACCACGCCATGAAGGCGCTCTTCGGCTCGGCGGTGAAGACGCGGTTCTTCCCATCGTTCTTCCCGTTCACCGAGCCCAGCGCCGATGTGCAGATCAGTTGCATCTTCTGCGGCGGCAAAGGCTGCCGCAAATGCAAGGACTCGGGCTGGATCGAGCTGCTGGGTTGTGGCATGGTGGACCCCGCGGTATTCGCCTTTGCGGCGGAAAAGCAACCGGCCTACGACCCGGAGAAGATCTCGGGATTCGCGTTCGGTATGGGCGTGGAGCGCATCGCGATGATGAAGTACGGCATCAGCGAGATTGGCAGCCTTTTTGCGGGGGATATGCGGTTCTTGGGGCAGTTCGCATGAAGATTCTCACCAAATGGCTTCGCGCGTATTTACCGGGCCTGACCGTTGATGACGGACAGTTAGCCGAAGTCCTGACGCTGCGCGGCATCGCGGTCGAGGGGAATTATCCCCTTGGCGAGCGGAACGGCTCGGTCGACAATGGTTCGATTTACGAGATGGACATCACGACCAACCGTGTGGACGCGATGAACCACTACGGCATTGCCCGCGAGGCGGCTGCGATTTACGGGCTGAAGATTCCTGAGCTGCACTTTGCGCTTCCTGAGGTCCGGCCGGCCGCCAAGGCATTTCCGGTAGAATTGAGGCCGAGGATGCGTGCGGACGGTTTACGGCGCGGGTGCTGCGCGAGGTGACGATCGGTGGGTCGCGGGACTGGTTTGCCGGCGCTGAAGTTGCCACCTACTTCGGTCTGCTCGAGCAGAAGTTAATCCTGAATGCCGTGGATGCAACGAACTTTGCCTGGCTGGCGATGGGGCAGCCGACGCACGCCTTCGATCTGGACAAGATCGAGGGAGGCATCATCGTGCGGCGGGCGCACAAGGGTGAGCGGCTGAAGACGCTGGATGGCATGGAGCGCATTCTGGACACAGCCGACCTGGTGGTCGCCGATCACAAGAAGGCGGTGGGCCTGGCCGGCGTGATAGGCGGCTGGGACACGATGATCACGCCGGAGACGAAGAAACGTGCTCGTCGAGGCGGCGTGGTTCGATCCTATGGCGGTGCGGCAAACGGCGCGGCGGCATGGCCTGCACACCGATGCCAGCCACAGGTTTGAGCGCGGCGCGGACTTCAACGCCGCTCCGGTGGCTTCGGCGCTGGTGAGCGCCATTCTGCTGGCGAATGGTGGATGGGCCGAGGGTGAGCTGGTGGACGCGCGCGTTCCCGAAGTGGAAGCGCGCACCGCGCGGCGAAAGCCGATTGCGCTCAAGCTGAGCGAAGTGATTCGGATTCTGGGCAGCGACGGAGGATGAAGAGGGAATCACGGCCGCGACCGTGGAGGGCGTGCTGACGGCGCTGGGGTGCGGGTTAGCGAGCCAGCCACCTGCGGTGGGGCAGACCTTTGGACAGGAATCGTGGCAAGTCACGCTGCCGAGCTGGCGGCTCGATCTGGAGCGGGAGATCGATCTGATCGAGGAGGTCGCGCGGGTTTACGGGTACAACCGGTTCGCCAACACGCTGCCGGCATTCGGCGAAGGCGTGCGCGCGCTGCCATGGGCGGAGAAGGAAGCGGCGGTGCGTGGCACGCTGCTGGCCGCCGGATTCCACGAGGCGATTGGGAGCACCTTCTGCTCGGCGGCAGAGGCTGCTTTGACTGCGCCGCAGCCAGCGCTGATGGTGCCGCTGGGCAATCCGCTCAGCGAAGAGGCGGGCGTGCTTCGGCCCTCGCTGGTGCCGGGCATGCTGGCAATGATCGCGGGCAACCTGAATCGTGACGTGAGCGATGTGCGCCTGTTCGAGCTGGGCACGGTCTTCAGCGGCACGACGGACAAGGTGGACGAGCGGCCGGCGCTGGCGTTTGGGGCCGTGGGCAGCTGCCGGAGGAGAGCGCGCTGACGCTGGGCGCGCGATCGAATTCCACGACGTAAAGGGCGTGGTGGAGCAGGTGCTGGCGCGGTTCGAGATGCGAGGCGTGTACTTCGACCGCTTTCCGGCCGAAGCGGGTCTTACGCCGGAGTGGCTGCATCCGTATCGCGCGGCGCGCGTGGTGGCGGACGGAGCGACGGTTGGCTGGTTCGGCCAACTGCATCCGCGCGAGGCCGCGGCGCGCAAGATCAAGGAAGCTGTGCTGGTGGGCGAGCTCGATCTCGACCGGCTCTACAAGCTGCCATTGCGCAGGCCAATGGCGCGGGAAATTTCGCGCTATCAGCCGGTGCGGCGCGATTTCTCTCTGGTCCTCGATGAGAGCATTTCGTGGGAGACGATCGATCGCGCGATGGCAGGACTTGCGGATTCCCGAGCTCGTGGACTGGCGCGTGCGCGAGATGTTTCGCGATCCGCGCTACGCCGAGGGCGAGTATGCGCTGCTGCTGGGCGCGACTTTCAGGCGCCGGACCGCACGCTGCGCGAAGAGGAGCTGCGGGGCTTTCAGGCGCGGGTGGTGGAAGCTGTTAGCAAGGCAGGGGCGCGGCTGCGGGTTTGAGCAAAAGATCGCGATTGAGCGGCGCTATACTCGAACGCAAACGGGGCTCGTTCGGAGGGTGGATCGATGTCAGAGTTTATGTTGGAAGCGGAGGCAGCAGTGGATACGGAGGGCGTGGAACAGCCGCAGGCAGCGCGCGAGGAGCCAGCCGCATTGGCCTTGAGCGCGGACGATTTTTCCGCTCTGGAGGAGCGGGTGCGGCGCGCCGTCGACGTGGTCAAGCGGGAGCGGCAGGCGCGGATGGCAGCCGAGGCTCGCGCGGCGGAATTGGAAGCGCGCGTGACGCAGGCCGAAACGCGGCAAGCAGATTTTGCAGCTCGTGCATCGCTGGCTGAAGCGCAACTGCAGACGCAGTCGCCCGTGGTGGAGCAACTGCGGAGCGAATTGACCGCGTTGCGTACGGAACGCGACCAGGTGCGGCAACGCGTGGAGCGGCTGCTCAAGCAACTCGACATGCTGGAACTGTGAGGCATGAATGGCCCAGGAACCGCGCAACAATCCCGGCGAATACGTGACGGTGGAGATATACGACCAGCTCTACCATCTCTCGGGGCAGGAAGCGGAGCATATTCGGGAACTGGCCGCGTGGTCGACGCCAAGATGCGCGCCGTGGCCGCGCAGGGAAAGACGGCGGATTCGTTGCGCGTGGCCGTTCTGGCCGCGCTGAACCTGGCCGACGAGCTGTCGCAGGCCACCTCGGCCGATCTTCAGCGGGCCACGCGCGCGCCGCCAGCCTGCGCGTCCTGCTGGATGAGGTGCTGGAGAAAGACTAAGGAACAGGGAACAGGGATGGACCGCTGCTGGAAGGGGCCTACGGGAGCTTCACCATGTCGGTCTTGAATATCTTGCCGCTCGGCACCACCGCTTCGTCGCGTTCGTATCCGTCTTTGCTCAGGAAAACGTGAGCGGTGGCCGGCTCGGGCTGAGGGAGTTGGATAGTGCACGTGCCGTCGCTTCCCGTGAAGCATTTGTTCTTCTTGCCCTCGCCGATCTGTATATCCACCTCAACGCCGACGACAGGCGATGCCGGTGACGCGGTCGGTCACCTCTACGTTGAGATGCCACGGTGGCGGAGGGGGAGGAGGGCGAAAGGCGAACCAGGCCGCTACTCCGACCAGAGCAAGCTGCCAGTACGCCCAGCGCCGCCCGAAGTTTGCGCCTGCGCGAGAGCGCCAGCCCAACGCGGGCTTGAGCTGCGCGGCCGCCTGCGCGGGGTCGGCGGCCGTGATTCCCTGAACCTCAAGCATTGCCGGCAGCGGCGTTTTATCAAGCAGCCACGGCAGGATCGGCTTGTGCAGCGCTTCGCCGCGCGAGTACTCGAAGGTGATGTATTCGGAGCCGCGCGTATGTTCCGACCAGCAAAGCACGATCGTGCGTGAGGCGCGGAATCGACCTCTCCAACCTGCGCTTCCACTGTTCGCCGGGATCGATCGATTGCACATCGAAAAAGACGCGATAGCCCATCCGGCGCAGCTCGTCGCGCAGCGGCGCAACCCGCTCCGTGTCGGTGCGCGGGTAGCTCAGGAACACGTCGTATTTGGCCATCAACATAAGAGCTATTGTTGCAAGAGCGGCTCAAGCTGGTGCAGCGCCGCCGTCGTACCCGCGCTGTCGCCGTTCTGGACGGCGGTGAAGAGCGCGATCCAGAAAGAGCGGCCCCTTTCCAAAGCAGGGGACGCAGAAGAAAGTGCATTGTTCCTATGAAGCTCCAGCCGCTCTGGCTGTAGGACGGGTCGGCCTGTACCCTGGCAAGAATCCGCTGATCGGCGGCAAGTGCTGCCACGTTTTGTCCGGCGCCCCATTGGCAGGCGAATCGGATAACATCCCTTACCGGCATATAGACCTTCTGCTGAGCGAGCGCCTGGTCATCGAGTTTTGCCGCCTGCTGGATGCACTCCTGGAGATCTGCTGCTGTCAGCTCGGCCTCCAGGAGGTTCATGCGGTTGTCGGCGCTGGGATTGAAATCCGCCAGTTCCTTGCCGATGGTGAGAGCATCATCAAACTGAAAGGTCCCGTCGTGGTAGAGCCCCATAAGGTTCTACTCGGTTGTGGCCCAGTCCTGGGGCAGGTCGGCTTTGGTGTAGACCTCGAGCGCGCTGCGGTAGGCCTGCACCGCCTGATCGAACAACGCGGCGGCCTTGTCTCCGCTGGCGCGCTCTCCCTCATCCGCGAGCGCATATCCCGAGATCATTCTGCGTCCTGGCCCAGTCCTGCGGCAGGTCGGCTTTGGTGTAGACCTCGAGCGCACTGTGATACGCCTGCACCGCCTGATCGAGCAACGCAGCGGCCTTGTCTCCGCTGGCGCGCTCTCCCTCCTCATCGAGCGCATTTCCGAGATTGATTTGCGTGCTGGCCCAGTCCTGCGGCAGATCGGCTTTGGTGTAGACCTCGAGCGCGCTCCGATACGCCTGCACCGCCTGATCGAACAACGCAACGGCCTTGTCTCCGCTGGCGCGCTCTCCCTCATCCTCGAGCGCATGCCGAGATTATTTTGCGTCCTGGCCCAGTCCTGGGGCAAATCGGCTTTGGTGTAGACCTCGAGCGCGTTGCGAAAGGCCTGCACCGCTTGATCGAGCAGGGCGGCGGCCTTGTCTCCGGCCGGCGCGCTCTCCCTCGTCCTCAAGCGCAATGCCCGAGATTAATTTGCGTCACTGGCCCAGTCCTGGGGCAGATCGGCTTTGGTGTAGACCTCGAGCGCGCTGCGATAGGCCTGCACCGCCTGATCGAGCAAGGCGCGGACTTGTCCCCGCTGGTTCGCTCTCCCTCGTCCGCGAGCGCAATCCCGAGATTATTTTGGGTGCGGCCCAGTCCTGGGGCAGATCGGTTTTGGTGCAGACCTCGAGCGCGCTGCGGAAGGCCTGGACCGCCTGATCGAGCAAGGCGGCGGACTTGTCTCCGCTGGCCCGCTCCCCCTCGCTCATCAGCGCGATACCCGAGCCCGTCTTGTGCCGCCGCTGCCTCCTGGCGATCGCCCAAAGCGGCGTATTCGCCCGCCAGCGACCCGATAGTCGTCTGCGGATTGGGCGAGCAGCCGAGGCTCTCGTGCAGGAGCGAAACTCGCCCTCCTGCGAGCGCGCATCCGCCGCTGCCGACAGAGCCTGCAGCCAGAGCTCGTGGAAGCCTTTGTCGCCGGGATACTTGTTGTATTCCGCGTCGACAGTGCCTGCGGCGCTTTCCAGAGTTTGCGTGGCCTGGTGGTACTGGCAGGTTGAGCTGATACGCGCCGGCAGCCTGTTGGCTGTGGTCGAGAAGCTGGCGCGCGAAGTGCGAAGCTTGTCAAGAAGAGCCTGCTGCGCCGCCTGCAAGAGCCTTCATCTGCGCCTGAAGAGCATTCTCCTCCGCATCCTCCGCGCCGATCTGCCTGCGGTCGGCGTCGCCGGCCTGATTGAAGAGTTGCGCGGCGTTGGCGTAGTGCTTGAGCGCAAGTTCCGCCAGGGCCTTTTGCTCGGCGGTGGCCTGCGCCCGATTGCTGCTGGATGTCCTGGGCCCACTGCTGCACCTGCTGATCGGCCTGGGCGGAGGAGAAGCCGTTGGCCTGGGCCCACGCGGCGATAGCGGCGCCCAGATCCGGCTTCTGGCTCTGCGCCCGCGCGATCTGGGTTTTCAGTGCGCTGGATCTTCTTTTGCAGAGCTGTTCACCTGAAGCAGCGTGCGGTGCAGCATGGCCTCAATTTGCGCGGGTCCCAGCAGCGCGGGCGAGCCCTTGGGCAACATACTCACCTTCATGGTTGTGGGCAGCGCGGCCAACTGGCCGTCGGCGGGCTGATAGATCACCAGGTTGCTGGCGCCGTCGAACTCGATGCGCAGGCCGCCGCGTTGAGCCGCATCCTCCGACACAACCAGCCACGCCTGGCCTTTGGGGTTGGTCACGTCGCGCGTCGGTCACGAGCACCGAACCATCGAGATAGCTGAGAGAGACGCGCACCGTCGGGACGGGCTGGGGCGGCTCGGTATGCGCATCGACGACCACGACGGCTACGGTTCGCTGCGCCGGAGCCTTTTGCGCCACGGCCGCGCTCTGGGCGATACAAAGGCAGAGCAGCAGAAGGGCCCATGAAACCTGAGCTTTCATGCTGACCTCCGGCGTGTCGGGTCCAATTGGTTATGGTTGAAAAGCCTTGTTGACTAGCGATTCTATCCGAAATCGGCATCCGAGTATACCATTTCTGGAATCAGAGAGATGCAGCGAACTGATGAGGATCGGGCTTGACGTCGATGGAGGACGGAAACTGGAGATAATACCTGACATTTTAAACCGGACATAACTGACACTGCGGCGAGGGCATCGGTGATCAACAAGCCATCGCCTGGACGACGAGCATCGTTGGAAGAGAAGATCGGTTTGTGATGGAGTATGAACGGGATGAGGCGACGATGCGGAAACTGTGTGCGCGCTTCGGCGTCTCGCGGAAACGGGGTACGTGTGGCTGCGGCGGTACCAGCGGAACGGAGTGGCGGTCTGCTGGAGGTGAACCGGCGCCGGAGCGGCATCCGAACCAGACGCGGGCGGAGGTAGAGCGGCGGTGCTGGAGCTTCGTAGGCGCACATGCGTTGGGGGCGGCGGAAGCTGAAGCAGATGCTGGAGCGCGACGAGCCTGGGCGGAGGTGGCCGGCGACGAGCACGATCGGCGAGATGGTGAAGCGCGCGGGGCTGGTAGTGGCGCGCCAGAAGCGCCGCCGCACCGAGCCGTACAGCGAGCCTTTCGCGCACGCCAACGCCTCGAATCGGTGTGGTGCGCCGATTCAAGGGTGGTTTCGCGCCGGCGATGAGCCGGGTCGATCCGTTGACCATCAGCGATGCGTGGAGCCGATACCTCTGCGCTCGCAGGCGGTGGAGAAGACCGACACGGAGCGAGTGGGGCCATCTTCTGAAGCGGCTTTCGCGTGGACTGCCGGAAGCGATCCGCACCGACAACGGGCCGCCCTTTGCTTCGGCGACGGTGGGCGGGTTGTCGCGGCTGGCAGTGTGGTGGATCAAGCTGGGGATCGTGCCGGAACGGATCCAGGCCGGACATCCGGAGCAGAACGGCCGGCATGAGCGCATGCACCGCACGCTGAAGCAGGAGGTAGGACGGCTGAGAACTGGCGGGCGCAGCAGAGGGGAGCTGGATCGTTTTCGCCGCGATTACAACGAAGTGCGGCCGCACGAGGCGCTCGGGATGCAGATACGGCCGGTGTGTACGAGCCTTCGCCGCGGCCGATCCGGCGCGGACGCGGGAAGTGGAGTATCCGGATTCGATGCAGTGGTGACAGTGCAAGTCATGGCTGGTTCAGCTGGAAGAAACGGAGCATCTTCCTGAGCCAGGTGTTGTGGGGCGAACGCGTGGGACTGGAGCCGGTCGGCGATGGGTTGTTCACGGTCTACTTCGCTCAGCATCCTCTACCGGCTCGACGCCCGGCGCGGTTGGCTGGTTCCGCTCAGCAATCCCGGATGGATCAAGCCCGTTCTGGGGCCGAGGGCAAGCTTACCCTCGGCCCCAGGACGAAAACAAAACCTTCCTGAGAAGGAAAAGTGTCAGGGATGTGCCCGGTCTGAAATGTCAGGAATCTGCCCGGCCGTAAGGGAGCGTCCCGCCGGCGGTCCGTTCCAGGCGCGCGCCTGGAATCGCCAGACGGCGAATGATAATGAGAGAACGAGACCTTTGACTGGAGCTGCGGAGCGCTGGCGGAAGGGCTGCGATGCTACAGGAACGCGAATTCTTTCTCGCGCACGAACATTGGAAGGCGTCGCTGCAGTGTGACGAGCGGGAAAAGATCTTTCTGCAGGCGTTGATCCAAATCACGGCAGCGTTCCACGACGTCAGCGCAAGAATTTCAAGGGCGCCGCATCGCTGCTGCGCCAGCATCGCGCCGGCTCGATTCGTTTCCGGCTGTCTATGGAGGGATCAAGTCGAGGCCATTCGCGAGAACGTGCGCAGTGGCTGCGCGCTCTCGATCAGGGAGAGACGTCGCCGAATCTGCGGGTTCCCAGGATTCGGTGAGCATCCGGGAAGATCGCCGCATCGGCGCAGACGGGCCACGCTGCGAGGGCGGCGCAGGCGACTCGGGAAGCAACCGCAGATCCCTCGAATTCAGTAAAAGCACCAGCGGTCATGCCAGGTGGCGTCAAGTAAACGGCTAAATTGCCCTTATTGCCGTTGATAGTGACATAGACCCGCGTCATCGAGCACCATGCTGTCTTTGCTCGAAAACTGATACGTCTGGTGGTTCGCCGACGTATTGCCGGTGACATATACAGTCGTCGGATAAGTAGACGTTTGCGCCGCGACATAATTCACCTTCTCGGGGGGCCATGGCTGCTGACCTGGCCAGGTCAACGTTTGCGTCGTAGCGGTAAACACAATGGGCGATGCGCAGTATCCAACCGTGGTCGTCCCGGGCGACGGGACTGCCTTCCACGTTCCAATAAGCGGATTCGAGTGCTGGCCGCATGCGGCCACTCCGGTGAACAGCACAATTGCAATTGCTTGGGTAAGCTTCTTCATTGCGGCCTCTCTAAGAACCATGCTGAAAAATCCTCCGTTTAGGTGTTTCAGAATACAACGACTAGGACAAGCGCTACCTTGCCGCCAACTGCCGCAGGACGTATTGCAGGATGCCGCCGTGCTCGTAGTACTCGATCTCCTGCGGCGTGTCGATGCGGACCATTGTGTTGAATTCTTTCGGGCCATTGGACGAGGTCGCAGTCACGGCGAGCGTGCGGCCGCTGGCGAAGCGTTCTTTGAGGAGCGCGGTCAGGCCGGGGAAGTCGTAGACCTCTTCGCCGGTGAGGCCGAGGGATTCGGCGTTCTCGCCCGGCGTCGAATTGCAGCGGCAGAATGCCCATGCCGACGAGATTGGAGCGGTGAATGCGCTCGAAGCTTTCGGCGATGACGGCGCGGACGCCGAGCAGCTTGGGTCCCTTGGCGGCCCAGTCGCGCGAGGAGCCGGAGCCGTATTCTTTTCCGGCGAGAATGATGAGCGGCACGCCGCGCTCGGCGTACTTGACGCTGGCGTCGAAGATGGACATTTGCTCGCCTTCAGGGAGCAGGCGCGTGACGCCGCCTTCGGTGCCGGGCGCGAGCTTGTTGCGCAGGCGCACGTTGGCGAACGTGCCGCGCACCATGACTTCGTGATTGCCGCGGCGCGAGCCGTAGGAGTTGAAGTCCGCGGGCTTCACGCCATGCTCGGATAAGATATTTTCCGGCGGGCCGTTGGCCTTGATGGAGCCGGCGGGCGAGATGTGGTCGGTGGTGACGGAGTCGCCCAGCACGGCGAGCACGCGCGCGCCGGCGATGTCTGAACGGGCGCAGGCGTCGCGGTCATGCCGTCGAAGTAGGGCGCCTTGCGGATGTAGGTCGAGTCCGGCTCCCACTGGTAGACGTCGCCGGTGGGGAAGCTGAGGCCCTGCCAGCTGGCGTCGCCCTCGGAGACGGTGGCGTATTCCTTGCGGAAGCCTTCGCTCGAAACGGCGCGCTCGATGGCGGCGGAGACTTCGGCTTGCGTGGGCCAGATGTCGCGCAGGTAGACGGGCTTGCCGGACGGGTCGTTGCCGAGCGGATCGGCGTCGAAGTTGTGGCCGATGCGGCCGGCGAGCGCGTAGGCGACGACGAGCGGCGGGGACATGAGGTAGTTGGCGCGAACGTCGACGTTGACGCGGCCCTCGAAGTTGCGATTGCCGCTGAGCACGCTGACGGCGACGAGGCCGTGCTCCTCAATGCTCTTCGAAACGTCGGCGGGCAGCGGCCCGGAGTTGCCGATGCAGGTGGTGCAGCCGTAGCCGACAACGTTGAAGCGCAGCTTTTCGAGATAGGGCAGCAGGCCGGCCTTCTGGTAGTAGTCGGTGACCACGCGCGAGCCGGGAGCGAGCGAGGTCTTGACCCACGGCGGAACGGTGAGGCCTTTTTCGACGGCTTTTTTCGCGAGCAGGCCGGCGGCGATCATCACGGAAGGGTTCGACGTGTTGGTGCAACTGGTGATGGCGGCGATGACGACCGAGCCGTGGTCGAGATACCGGTCGGGATCGACGTTGAAGCGTTCTTTCACGGTCGTCGTCAGCCTGACTGCTGGCAGCCTGAGCGAGTCCGGCGTGCCGGACGGGTCGAAGGACCTTCGTTGTCTTCGACGGCAACGGCCGCGTCGGTAACGGATCTCCGGCGCTGCCACGCAGCGGCGGTGCGCGAGCCGAGCGGCTTGGCGGTGGGCGCGAGCAGCGACGGCAATTGCTGCGGCGAAGCTGGCGGCGGCGTCTTTGAGCAGCACACGATCCTGCGGGCGTTGGGGTCCGGCGACGCTGGGCTCGACGTCGCCGAGGTCGAGCTCGAGGGTCTGCGTGTACTCGGCCTCGGGCGCGCCGGCGGTGTGGAAGAGGCCCTGCTCCTTGTAGTAGGCCTCGACGAGCGCGATCTGTTCTTCGCTGCGGCCGGTGAGGCGCAGGTAGCGGAGGGTTTCCGCGTCGACGGGGAAGATGCCGCAGGTCGCGCCGTACTCGGGCGCCATGTTGCCGATGGTGGCGCGGTCGGCGAGCGGCAGCTCGGCAATTCCGGGGCCATAGAACTCGACGAACTTGCCGACGACGCCGAGCTTGCGCAGCGCCTGCGTGACGGTGAGGACGAGATCGGTGGCCGTGGCGCCCTCGCGCAGTTTGCCGGTGAGCTTGTAGCCGACGACTTGCGGAATGAGCATGGAGATGGGCTGGCCGAGCATGGCGGCTTCGGCTTCGATGCCGCCCACGCCCCAGCCGAGCACGCCGAGGCCGTTGATCATGGTGGTGTGCGAGTCGGTGCCGACGAGCGTGTCGGGATACGCAAGCAGTTCGGCCGTCGATCTCTGTGGTGAAGACCACGCGGGCCAGATATTCGAGATTGACCTGGTGGCAGATGCCCATGCCGGGCGGCACGGCAGAGAAGTTGCGGAAGGCGGACTGGCCCCACTTGAGGAATGCATAGCGCTCGCGGTTGCGCTGGAACTCAAGCAGCGAGTTGGCCTCGTAGGCCGCGGGCGTGCCGTACTCGTCCACCTGGACGGAGTGATCGATGACGAGCTCGGCGGGCGCGAGCGGATTGACGCGCTCGGGATCGCCGCCGAGGGTCTTGATGGCGTCGCGCATGGCGGCCAGATCGACGACGGCGGGGACGCCGGTGAAGTCCTGCATGAGGACGCGGGCCGGCATGTAGGCGATTTCGCGGCTGGGCTCGGCTTTGGCGTCCCAGTTGGCGAGGAATTCGATGTCGGCGGCGGTGACGTTGACGCCGTCTTCGCGGCGCAGCAGATTTTCGAGCAGGATTTTGAGGCTGAAGGGAAGGCGCGCGAGGTTGAAGCCGCGGGCGGCGAGGGCAGGGAGGCGATAGATGGTGTAGGAGCGGCTGCCGGAGGTGAGCACGGCGCGGCTTTTGAAGCTGTTCATCGGAAGATCCTCTCAGCGGAGCTAGCGGAGTTGCGGAGCTAGCGGAGTTAGTGTTATTCGCGCGGTTAGTTGGCCGACGCGCGCCTGGAAACGAGGGCCGGCGTCGGCGTCGCGTGGGAAAAAGCCTGTCGGGAATAGATTACTCAGCGCGAAGGGCTAGCGTCCACGGTCGGGGCGGCCGCGGCGAAAGCGCCTGAGGAACGAACGGCTGGCAATGGCAATGACGAATGCGCATGGGTTCACAGCAATTCTATCGTGAAACCGCAATGCCGATAAGCGGGTCTTCGAAAACCGCTTGACGACCGCAGGCGAATTTATGCGGCGAGAGAAACCTTGAGCCGGATGCCGAGCGCGCGCATGACTTTGAGCGCTGTGCCTAACTCAGGATTGCCCGTTTCGCTCAGGGCGCGGTACAGGGCCTCGCGCGTGAGGCCTGTCTGGCGCGCAAGCCCTGCCATTCCTCCGCGCGCTCGCGCCACTGCTCCCAGCGCTTTGGCAATGTAGCGCGGGTCGCCGCCATCGAGCGCTTCAGTCAAGTAGGCAGCGATGGTTTCGTTGTCGGTCAGGAATTCGGCTGCATCGTACGGTTTCGTTTTCAATTTCATCTTGTTACTCCACGCCGGTCCAATCGGCTGCCAGAGCCTTGGCGCGCTTGATATCGTCTGCTTGGGTGCTCTTATCGCCGCCACAAAGCAGAAGGATGAGCAGCTCCCCGCGTTGAATGAAATAGACTCTGTAGCCAGGACCAAAATCGATCTTCATCTCGACAACACCGGCACCCACGCTTCTAGTCTTGCCAGGATTACCTTCTTGCAGGCGATCGATCCGCGCCAGAATTTTCGCGCGGCCTTGTTTGTCGCGCAGGCTGCGCAACCAGCCTGCAAATTCTTCAGTGCGGTGAACCTCAACGGAGCCCGATCGATCCTGCACTTTCCTAGTGTAACTCATAGGTTACGATCCCGGCAAGTCGAATTCCAGGGATAAAGGGCGAGGCCAGCCCCATTCCGCCTGCTGCATCGCCAGCCGTTGTTCCGCGGCCAGGAGCGCAGGCCGGCCGGCGAAGGTGAGTCAGCGCCAAGGCGGCCGCTCGAATAGATCGCAATACGATATTCACAGTTTGCTCAGTTAGATCGTGATACGATATATCTGCAGACGGTGCATCGAACATGAGCAAAGGCAATCGACCAGCCAAACTCCAGCGCGCGGCGAAGAGAGATCTCCGCAGCCGATTACCGCAAGCTGGCTGAGTTTCGCTTCCGCATCCGGCAGTTTTTGCACTTTAGCGAAGAGGCCGCGCGCGCGCATGGCATGGAGCCACAGCAGCATCAGCTTCTGCTCGCCATCAAGGGTTTGCCGAAAGGCGCACGGCCCACTGTATCCACGATTTCGGACCGGCTTTGCCTGCGACACCACAGCACAGTAGAGCTGATCGACCGGCTGGAGAAACAGGGAGCCGTGTCGCGGCAGCACGGTGAAGAGGACCGGCGCGAGGTTCTGTTGCACCTGACGCCGCGCGGCGAGGACCGGCTGCGCCGGCTCACCGTTTCCATCTGGCCTCAACTGCAGGTTGAAGGCGTGGCCCTTTCCGCCTCGCTCAAAAAGCTTCTGGCCGCCTCAAGAGAGCCGGGGAGGGAGGGGCGATGAGCGAATCCGCTGCCACGAAACGCCGCGGCTCGACCCTCGAGGAGCTGGGCGATTTCACCACGACGGTCCGGGTCATCCCGATCTCTCTGATGGCGATTCTGATCGGCGTTCTGGGCGCGTTTGTCGCGTGGTTCCTGCTTCGCCTCATCGGATTGTTTACCAACATTTTTTACTATCAGCGACTCAGCACGGCGTTTGTTTCCCCCGCCGGCAATCACCTGGGAATTTACGCGGTAGCGGTCCCAATCGTTGGTTCGCTCATTGTGGGATTGATGGCGCGATACGGCTCGGAACAGATACGCGGCCACGGAATCCCGGAGGCGATTGAATCGATTCTGATGAATGGCAGCCGCGTTCGCCCGCGCCTGGCCATCCTCAAACCCTTATCGGCCGCCATCTCGATTGGATCGGGCGGACCGTTTGGCGCCGAGGGGCCAATCATCATGACGGGCGGGGCATTCGGCTCGATGATCGCCCAGTTCTTCCATTTCACGAGCATGGAGCGCAGGACGCTGCTGGTGGCGGGAGCCGCGGCGGGAATGTCGGCCACATTTGCCGCGCCGCTGGCATCGGTGATGCTCGCGGTGGAGCTGTTGCTGTTTGAGTGGAAGCCGCGGAGCGCTATCCCTGTCGCCCTGGCCAGCGCCACGGCGTGCGCCGTCCGCCGTTACATTCTCGGCTTGGGGCCGCTCTTTCCGGTGTCGGGCCATCCGGTGTTCATCGGCCCCGCGGGACTGGCCGGCTGCGTGTTTGCCGGGATTGCCGCAGGCGCGCTTTCGGCGCTGTTGACTCTCGGCGTTTACTCGGCGGAAGACCTGTTCAAGAAGCTTCCCATTCACTGGATGTGGTGGCCGGCGATCGGCGGCCTGTTCGTGGGGATCGGGGGCCTGATCTTTCCCCAGGCGCTGGGCGTTGGATACGACACCATCGCCATGCTGATCCAGGGCGATGTGGCGTTCAAGATTCTTTTGGGGGTTCTTCTCGTCAAGTCGGCAATCTGGATGATCTCGCTGGGCTCAGGAACCTCGGGCGGCGTACTTGCGCCGTTGCTGATGATGGGAGCCGCGCTGGGCGGGATCGAAGGCGTGTTCCTGCCCCACTTTGGCGCCGGGTTCTGGGCGCTGGTGGGAATGGGGGCGATCCTGGGCGGCACCATGCGCTCGCCGTTCACAGGCATCGTGTTTGCCCTTGAATTGACGCACGACATCAACATGCTTCTGCCGCTGATGGTGGCGTGCTTTCTTGCCCATCTCTTCACGGTGCTTACGCTCAAGCGTTCCATCCTGACCGAGAAGATCTCGCGCCGCGGATATCATTTGAGCCGCGAGTACTCGCTCGATCCCCTCGAGATTCTCTTTGTGAAGGAGGTCATGCGCACCAACGTCGTAGCGCTGCCCGGCAATGCCACTGTGGACGAAGCGCACGACCTGATTCGCCGACCCGAGCGCCCCCGGGGCCAATACCTGTTTCCAGTGGTCGATGCCGAAGGGGGTTTGCTGGGAGTGCTCACGCGGACGAAGCTCTTCGAACTGTTCGATCAAGCGCCCGGCGAGGTAGGAGCCTTGAGGCTGGCCGAGATTGCGGTGAAGGATACGGTGGTGGCATATGTCGACGAACCGCTGCGAGTGGTTGTGCATCGCATGGCAGAGTCGGGGTTCACGCGTCTTCCGGTCCTTGATCCGCAATCGGACCGGCGGCTGGTGGGCATGATCTCGCTCGACGGCCTTCTGCGCGCACGGTCGCAGAATCTGACCGAGGAACGCTCGAGGGAACGCGTGCTGCGCATCAGGCTGCCCTTTGGGCGGCAGACGATGTAAGCCCCGCCTATACTGGAAGTGCGATGTTCTTCGCAGAGAGGCTTCCCACGAATTGAAGTACTGGGTCGGCATTGAGGGGCTTTTTGCGCGCTTCTTGGCCTGGCTCGCGCGCCGAATGCCCAACGAGCGGCAGCGGCTGCTGGCGATCACGATAGTGGCCGGCGGATTGTGCGGGCTGGCGGCAGTGGCTTTTCACGTCAGTTGCGCGCGGCTTTATTCGATGCTGATCGATCGCGCAACAGGCAGCTCCCGGCCATGCATGGATTTGGTGGACGATTCTGACACCGGCGCTGGGCGGCCTTGTAGCCGGCCTCGGGCTCACCTATTGGGTTCCTGCGGCGGCGGGCAGCGGCATTCCCCAGGTAAAGGCGGCGTACACGTTTCGCTTCGGCGCGATCACGATCAAGGAGACGATCGGCAAGTTCGTTTTGTGCGCGCTGCAGTTGGGCAGCGGAGCATCGCTGGGCGTAGAAGGCCCGACGGTGCAGATTTGCGCCGGTGTGAGCAGTTTTCTTGCGCGCATCGCACGGCTAAGCCCGAAGAACAGCAAGCGCATGGCGTCGGTAGGCATGGCGGCGGGCATTGCCGCGGCATTTAACGCGCCGATCGCGGCGGTGACGTTCACGCTGGAGGAACTGATCGGCAGCCTGGACCAGACGATGCTCTCGGGTGTGATTGTGGCTGCGGCGCTGGCGGCCGTGGTGGAGCACGGCATTCTGGGCTCCAATCCGATCTTTCACGTGCCGCGCTTGCAGACATACACGCTCGTCAAAGGCCTCGTCGCTGGTTTGGTATGCGCTGCTTGGACTGCTGGCGGCCATCGTGTCGGTGGTCGTTTACCGATTCGCTGCTTTGGCTGCGCGCCTGGTTCAAGCGGCCTCACAGCGGGTTCCCAAGTGGGTTCAGCCTGCGATTGGCGGCGCGGCTACGGGTGCATGGCTGTGGTGGCGATCTGGTTCTTTCACGTGAACGGCATCGCGGGCAATCCCTACACCACGCTGACGCAGGCGCTGCTCGGCAATCTGCCGGTGACGGCGATGGCAGTGTTGTGCGTCCTGAAGCTGGCCGCGACGGTGACTTCGTATTCGAGCGGCGGCTCGGGCGGCATCTTTGCTCCGGCGCTCTTTATGGGAGGGATGCTGGGCGGCGCGGTCGGCTACCTGGATGTAACTGTCTTCCACCACCCGGCCGACTCGATTGGCGCCTTTGCCGTAGTGGGCATGGGCGCGGTGTTTGCCGGCATCGTGCGCGCGCCCATGACGTCGATCCTGATCATCTTTGAGATGACCGGCGGGTATGGGCTGGTGCTGCCCTTGATGATCGCCAACATGAGCGCGTTTGCGCTGGCGCGCCACTGGCGGCACACGCCGGTGTACGAGGCGCTGCTGGAGCAGGACGGAATCTACCTCGATCAGAGGCACAAGCCGCACGGGCCGGGCGGGCAATCCGCTGTGCCCGTGGAGAAGCTGCGAGCGGAAGGGCCGATTTCGCAGCCGACGCCTTAGGGCGCGCGATCGAGAAGAGGCGCAGGCAGCGTCCGACGGGCGTGCCGCTCGTTCGAGCTACCGCGGCTCCATGTTGTAGAGGAAGTAGGCGCGCAGCTCAAGATAGGGGCCGTGGAACTCCCTGGGCAGGGCGGGATAGCTGGAGCCGGTGATGGCGCCCCAGGCCGCGCGGTCAAGACCGGTGTCGCCGGAGCGGCCGTCCAACTGCATATCGGTGACCTGGCCATTGGGCAGGACCTTGAAGCGGACGGCCACTACGCCCGACTTGAGGATGGGCGGGTTGACCTCGTCGGGAATCAGCGGATCCCAGGTCATTTGCGTAATGTAGTGCCAGCGCGCCAGCCAGGAGCTGAAGTCCACGCCCTGCGTGTCAGACAGGATATCGGGCGCGCCGGTGCCGGCGCCGGGATGCATCGGCAGGCCGCCTGACGGCCCGATTGCCGTAGTTCTGCTGGCCGTGGCTGTGCATCGCGTTCTGCATATCCTGGCGAAGCTGATCGGCGGGATTCTGCGAGCCCATGGCGAAGTTGGGCCGGGCAGGGACGGCAGCCGGCCGCGGCGCTTCAACCTGCGCCTGAGGATTGGGCGGAATCGGCTGTGACGGCTGCGGCTTGGGCTGCTCTGGAGCCTGTTGTTGCTCGGGCGGAGGCGGCGTGGGCGGCGACTCGCGATTCAACTCGTCCAGCGTCTTCTTGTCGATCAGCGGCTGCCTCGTTAGCGGCTTGGGCGCAACCTTGGGCTGGGTCTGGCGCAAAGCATCGGGCGGCACATCCAGATAGGTGAGGTCCTTGCGCTCCTTGATGGCCTCGAAGGGGTCAATGACCCTGGGCACTTTGAAGACGTAGATTGGAATCCAGGTGATGGCGGAGAACAGCACGATGTGAATCAGAATCGCGAGCCAGAATCCCTCGCGCAGGCGCGACCAGCGCCGCTCATCTTCGAGCTCGCCGATCATCTCCAGCAATTCGTGGGTGTCGTAGTCGATCCAGCGCGAGCCGCGCACGACAGGGGAAGTCGGCTCACGCGGTTCCAGGTCGCGCTCGGAGAACGTGTCCAATCCCAGGATCGAACCCGCGATAGAGGTTTCCTGCGCGGGGCTGCCAGTTTGCGGGCTCGGCTCGGCTGGTCCCTTGGGCTCGTTCACTTCGGCTGGCGCTTCGCTGATGGGCATTCGCTGCTGAGGAGCCTTCAAGGACGCACATATGCCTGCCCGGCTCCGTATTCGAATCCTTCCTCTCTATTCTCTCATTTCCGTGCGACGCCAGGCTGAAACGAGCTGAGCGCCTCGTACAATGGTTCTTACTGAATTGACGCAGAACAGGGCGGAAGGGGACTGCGTTTGAAGCGGTTTTTTGCGCACATTGCGGCGGAATGGAAGCTGGTGATTCTGCCGGCGCTGCTGAAGTGGGGAATTTGGGGCGTGGGGGCGGTCGCGGTGCTCGACTCCTCGAGCATTCCCGTGCCCATGGACGCGATTCTCGCCCTCTATGTGTGGAACGATAAGCGTCATTTCTGGCTGTATTGCCTGATGGCGGCGGCGGGCTCGGCGATCGGCGGCCTGCTGCCCTACGGGCTGGGCCGCGCCGGGGGCGAGCTCTTCCTGCTCAAGCGCGTGAACCGGGCGCGCTTCGACCGGTTGCGCGACCGCTTTCAGCGCCAGGAGTTCCTGGCCGTCATGATTCCCTCGATGATGCCGCCGCCGGCGCCGTGGAAGGTGTTCGTTTTTGCTTCCGGCGTCTTTGAGATGCGGGTGTGCGAACTTTCTGCTGGCCGTGTTTGTGGGGAGAATGTTGCGCTGGCTGGCGCTCTCGCTGCTGGTGCTCAAGCTGGGGCCGGGTGCGGTGGATCTGGTGGCGCGCCACGCCCTGCCGACGGTTTTATTCGTGGGCGCTCTGGCGGTTCTCGGGTTCGCGTGGTGGTGGATGCGGAAGAAGCGCAGCGGAAAGTTGCTGGAGGACTAGAGGCGCGTCCGCAGCCAGTTCCCGGCTTCGCGCCATGCGCATCAATCCAGGAGCTTTTGGATTTCGGAAAGGTCGAACCGGCAAGCGCTGCCCGGAAGATCGAACGGCTCCGGAGACAGCGGCTCGAGCGTCCCGGCAAGATAGCGGAAATGACGCCCGTTTGGATCGAGAACCAGAATCGTCTTGATTCCCATGCGCTCGTAATCGGCCAACTTGGTCATCATGCGGTTAAGCAAGTCCTCGGGCGACAGAATCTCGAAGACCGCAATGGGCGGGTGTGGGATGATCTGCTCGATGGCAAGATTGCGGTCGAGGACGGTCACGTCGGGAACGCGGAATCGAGTCCTGGCCACCTGAACTCTGAGCTCCGGCTTCACTCGGATCGCCCATTCGCTGCGCGTGTTGTGAAAACCAAAGCTGAATCGCCTGCTGCCAGGAAGAATGGTCATATTCGCCCATCGGTCTTTCCTCGATCACACCATCAACGTATTCGGCGTCAGGCTCGAAAGAGGACTTCAGGTAGACATCGAGGGGCACATGCGTGGGTTGTGTGGCAGCCGCCATCTGTCCTCCTTTCCCGAGCGAATCCTCGCATCAATCCCGCTATTTCCCCGCCAGCGCCTCTTGCACGCGGTTCGGATTCATTCTGCGCACCAGGGCGGGCACGCCGAGCGCCACGCCGAGAACGATCGACGTTGCGACCAGATCGTTGCGATAGAAGGGAACGCCGGCGAGGTAGCAGGCCGCGAGCCCGGCGAGTGTGTGCGGATAGCCGTTGAAGCCGCTGGCCCAGACGCCGTAATTCGAGACGAGGAAGAATGAGGTCGGTCCCAGGAGCGCACCCGCGGCCCCGCGCGCAAAGGTCACGCGCTTGCTGAGCAGGATGGATCCCAGCGCCATGGCCGCCAGGTACCACAGCCACGTGGTCACGTAGCCCTGCCAACGGAAGCTGTAGTGGTAGACGAAGATCGTCAGGAAGAAATCGGCGGCGATCAGCGCTGCGAGCGGGGCGAGCATTTCGCGCCACGGACGCCGGGCGCCGAAATAGAGCAGGCCGCCGGTGACAGCGGTAAAGTTCCACCACCCCGCATGGGGAAGCACACGGGTCAACACAGCAACCAACAGGAGCAGATAAGCGACCATGACCACCTCTTCGTTAGAGTTACGAGAAATCTGGGACGGAAACAGAGGTCCCGCGAGGCGACCTCGCGAATCAGGGGACTGAATCTATTCTGCGGTCCACGAGCCGTGCGGTCAACCCAAGCCATTCCACGAAACCGAACAAATTTTTCCGCCGGGGCAAATCCCTCAACAAATCATCGACCGTTGTTTCCTCTACCGTTGTTGCCGGCCACCCAGCACTTCGCCGGCGTCTTCGCGGCCGTCGACGATGTAGACCCAGCCAGCGAGCGGCGGGCGCGCGCCGGCGCTCCGGGTCCCGATGAACGCATAATCGAAGCGCAGGTCGGTGAACTCGACCGTTGTCCATTGGCGATTCGGCGGGAGTTGTGGAGGGTCCAATCCGGTCACCGGAGCTGGAATCGGCTCGGGGCCCACGTCCCGCACCACCGCCCAGGTTCCCCAGTCCAGATACACCTGGCCCAGCAGCGTACGCTTAGCTGCTTCGACCGCCGGAGTATCTGTCGGCTTGTAGAGCACGTTGCGGTGCGGGTCGCTCGAAATCGAGTCAGTCCCCGTGTCGATCTCCGCGGTCTGATAGAAATCGGCGGTCTCCAGGATCGCGTGCCAGCGGAAAGGATTGACCATGTACGGCTCGGCGGCGATGCGTGTGACCGGCTCCGGGGTGATCTGCGTGTTGTCGAGCATGGCCAGCGCCTGCGCGTGCTCGGCCCAGCGCCAGCAACCCAGCGCGACCATCCCGGTAAGGGCAAAGATGGCCCAGGCGCGCCCACGGAACGGCTTTTGCCGCGCGCCGATCTCGCGATCCGCGAGGCCCAGCAGCCCACGGCATGACCAGCGCCACGAGAAATAGCGCCCAAAGAATCGGCTCGGCGATAAACATAAAGCTGCCTGCGTACCAGTGGGGATTGAAAGGGAAGAATGGCCGCAGACCGTAGTTGTTGCTCCAGTCAAGCAGCAGATGGCTGGATGCGGAGACGAACGCCGTTGCGTAGAGCCAGCCCCAGCGAATCGGCTGGTGATGCGTGTGCGGCGGGGCTGAGGGCGCTTTTGCCGTTTGGTCGAGAGCGCCGCGCTGGGCAGCCGCGTCGTCTTCTGCGCCGGCGCCGGGTTTCGCTCCAGCGGTGGAAGAGCCAAACTGCGCCCACCACCACGCCGGCCACCACAGGCACGGCCCAGAACGTATGCGTGATGCCGCGATGGTGCTTGAGCCCCTCAACCGGCCCGGCGAATTCCCACAAAATATCGAGATCGGCGGCTTCGGAGGCCAGCACCGCGGCCAGCGTGGCGTATGCGGTCTTGCGATTGAATCCGGCACGGCCGAGGCAGGCGCCGGTGAGGAAATGAGTGACGGGTTCCATCGGTACGGGCGGTCCTCTCTAAAGGATGGCATATCGACGCGCCGGCGGGACAGGATTCGGCGGGAGCGGGCGCAGCGGGTGGCGGAGATCGGGATGCGCCGCGATGGATTCGAGTGGCGGCGCAGATCTGCCACATTCGCCGGGGTGGGCCTACAATCATGGGTGGATCCAAAGGCCGCCTGAGGGGCCTCTTATCGCCATGATGCAATTTCAGATTTACTGGATGAAGAGGAGAATTTTGATTAAGCTACAGGTGTCACAATCGCCCTGGGCGCCGTTGCCGCCGAAACCGGCGCAGCGCAGACGCAAACTAGCCGGCGCCGGCTTCGGTCCGAGCAATCCCTTTTATGCGCCCAGCACGCTGCCGTTTCAGGCGCCGCCCTTCGACAAGATCAAAGACAGCGACTACAAGCCGGCGATCGACGCGGGCATGGCGCAGCAGATCGAAGGAGGTCGAGGCGATCGCCAACAATCCCGCGCCGCCGACCTTCGAAAACACGCTGGTGGCGCTGGAGCGCTCGGGCCAGTTGCTCGACCCGCGCGTGGCTGGCATTCAACTGCGTCACCGGCGCGAATACCGACGACGAGCTGCAAAAGGTGCAGGACGTACGAGGCGCCGCGGCTGGCCGCGCACCAGGACGCAATTTACCTGAACTGCCAAACTGTTTGCGCGCGTGAAGGCGATCTATGAGCAGCGCGCTTCGCTCGGTCTCGATGCCGAATCGCTGCGGCTGGTGGAGTACGAGTACCAGCAGTTTGTAAAGGCCGGCGCAAATCTCTCCGATGCGGACAAGGCAAAGCTCAAAAAGCTCAACGAAGAAGAGTCGACGCTCGAGAACACCTTTATGACCAAATTGCTGGCGGCCGCGAAGGATGGCGCGTACTCGACCACGGACCCCGGAGCGCTGGCCGGGCTGAGCGAAGCGCAAGATGGCCGCGGCAGCGGATGCCGCAAAGGCACGCAAGCAGCAGGGCTGGCTGCTGCCGCTGCAGAACACCACGCAGCAGCCCGATCTGACCTTCCTGGCCAACCGCGCCACGCGCCAGGCGATCTTTGAGAACTCCTGGAACCGCACCGAGCGCGGCGACGCCAACGACACGCGCTCGACCATTGCGCGGCTGGCGCAGCTTCGCGCGGAAAAAGGCGCGCTGCTGGGCTTCCCGAACTACGCGGCGTGGAATTTGACTGACCAGATGGCCAAGACGCCGGAGGCGGCGATTCACTTTCTCGATGCGCTGGTGCCGGCTTCAACGGCGAAGGCGGCCAGCGAGGCCAAAGACATCCAGGCGCTGATTGACGCGCAGCATGGCGGGTTCACGCTTGAGCCGTGGGACTGGGAGTTCTATGCCGAGCAGGTGCGCAAGGCCAAGTACGATTTGGACGAGGCGCAGGTGAAGCCCTACTTCGAGCTGAACAATGTGCTCGAAAACGGCGTCTTCTACGCGGCGCACGAGCTTTACGGCCTCACCTTCAAGGAGCGCAAGGACATTCCGGTCTACCAGCCGGACGTGCGCGTGTTTGAGGTCTTCGACGCGGATGGCGACGCCGCTGGCGCTGTGGTATTGCGACTACTTCAAGCGCGACAACAAGAACGGCGGCGCGTGGATGGACGTTCTGGTGCCGCAGTCGAAGCTGCTGGGCACGCTGCCCGTGGTCTTCAACGTGGCCAACTTCGAGAAGCCCGCGCCGGGGCAGCCGGCGCTGCTCAGTTTCGACGATGTGACGACGATGTTCCACGAGTTCGGCCACGCGCTGCACGGCATGTTTGCCGACACCAAGTATCCCAGCCTTTCGGGCACGCAGGTGCCGCGCGACTTCGTCGAGTTTCCTTCGCAGTTCAACGAGCACTGGGCCAGCTATCCGGCGGTCTTTGCGCACTACGCGAAGCACTACAAGACCGGCGAGCCCATGCCCGCGGAGCTGGCGGCAAAGATCGTGAAGGCGAAGACCTTCAACCAGGGCTATGACTTCACCGAGATTCTTGCGGCGTCGCGAGCTCGACATGGAGTGGCACACGCTGCCGGCGAGCGCGCCGCTCGAGAATCCTGACACTTTTGAGACAGGAGGCGCTCAAGAGGACGCATCTTGCGATCAGCTACGTGCCGCCGCGCTACCGCTCCAGCTACTTCCTGCACATCTGGGCCAATGGCTACCAGGCCGGCTACTACGCGTACACTGTGGAGCGAGATGCTGGACGACGATGCCTTCCAGTGGTTTGAGGATCACGGCGGCATGACGCGCGCCAACGGCGACCGCTTCCGGCAGATGGTGCTTTCGCGCGGCAACACCGAGGACCTGCAGAAGATGTACGACGGCGTGGCTGGGCGGCGAGCCGAGCATCGAGCCGATGCTGAAGAACCGCGGGCTGAAAGAGAGGGCGAAGTAAGCGGAGCTAAGTGCGGGCGGGGACGCCCGCACGACAGCCGGGCAGGAGCCCGGCGGTACAAAAGCAACGGGTCGGCGGGTCACTATAATTCTTAGCTATGGCCGAGCGGGACGCCGCGAACAAGATCGAAAAGCTGCGCGAAGAACTTCGCCGCCACGAGCATCTGTACTACGTTCTCGACGCGCCCGGAGATCACGGACGCCGAGTACGACGCGCTGATGAACGAGCTGAAGCGGCTGGAGGCGGCGCATCCCGAGCTGGTGACGGCGGACTCGCCGACGCAGCGCGTGGGCGGCAAGCCGGCCGAGGGATTCAAGAAGGCGCAGCACTCGCGGCCCATGCTCTCGCTCGACAACGCCTATTCGCGCCGAGGAGCTGGCCGACTGGGACCGGCGCGTGCATGAGCTGGCCGGCAATCTGCCGGTCGAATACACGGCCGAGCTCAAGCTTGACGGCCTGAGCGTGGCGCTGAGCTACCAGCCCGGCCCACGGCGGCGGCGCGCGGCTGGTCGTCGGGCCTGACGCGCGGCGACGGGCAGACCGGCGAAGACGTCACCTCAAACATCCGCACCATCCGCAGCGTGCCGCTCAGCATTCCTGCCGAACGCCTGAAAAAGGCGAAGCTGCCGCAGCGGATTCGAAGTGCGCGGCGAAGTGGTGATGCCGGAGGCGGCTTTCCAGCGCCTGAATGAGGAGCGCGAGCGCGAAGGGCTGCCGGCATTCGTCAATCCGCGCAACTCTGCCGCAGGCACGCTGCGCACGCTTGAGCCTTCGATCGTCGCCAACCGGCGGCTGGTCTTCTTCGCGTATTTTCTGCTCGTCGACGGCGAGTATTTTGCCGCCGGGCAGACGGCGACCCTCGATGCGCTGACCACGCTCGGCTTTCGCGTGAATCCGCATCGGCGACCGCGTGAAGCACGGTCGAAGAGATGATGAAGTTCATCGACGACGCGGAGAGCAAGCGCGCCACGCTGGGCTACGAGATCGACGGCGTGGTGCTGAAGGTGGATGCGCACGCCACGCAGCAGCGGCTGGGCTACACGGGCCGCGCGCCGCGCTGGGCCATCGCCTACAAGTTCACCGCCAAAGCGGGCGTGACGCAGGTGAAGAGCATCACGGTGCAGGTGGGCCGCACCGGCAAGCTGACGCCGGTGGCCGAGCTCGCGCCGGTCTTTATCGGCGGCATCACCGTGAGCCGCGCCACGCTGCACAACGCGGACTTCATCGAGCGGCTGGGACTGAAGATCGGGGACTGGGTAAAGGTGGAGCGCGGCGGCGACGTGATTCCCAAGGTGGTCGAGGTGGTCGAAGACGCGGAGCACCCGCGCGGGAAGCACACGTTCGCCTTCCCTTCGGATTGCCCGGAGTGCGGAAGCACGGTCGTGCGCGCGGAAGGCGAGGCCGACTGGCGCTGCGTGAATGCCGACTGCCCGGCCAAGCTGCGCGAGAGCCTGCTGCACTTTGGCCGCCGCGGCGTGATGAACATCGAAGGGCTGGGCGATGCGGTGGTGGAACAGTTGCCGAAAAGCGGCTGGTGAAGAGCGTCGCCGATCTTTACGCGCTCGACGAGGCGGCGCTGGGATCGCTCGAGAAAGAAGTCGTTCGCGTTGACAAAAAGACGCAGCAGAAGACTCGCGAAGAAGGAAGCATTGCTCGGTCCAAAAGCAATCAACGCTCTCATTGAAGAGATTGAGAGATTCCAAGAAGCGCGGGACTGGCGCGGGCGCTGATGGGGCTCGGCATCCGCTTTGTGGGCGAGCGCACCGCGGAGTTGCTGGCGCAGGAGTTCGGCTCGATCGATGCGCTGATGGCAGCTACGGCCGAGGAACTGGAGCGCGTGGAAGAGGTGGGCCCGCGCATCTCGCAGGCGATTCTGGAGTTCTTCGCGGACAAGCAAAATCGCGACTTGGTGAAACAGCTTGACAGATGCCGGCGTGGACATGACGGCGGAGAAGAAAGCAGCGCTCCACGCAGCTTGCGGGACTGACGTTTGTGCTGACCGGAACGCTGCCCACCCTGACGCGCGACGAGGCGAAGGAGAAGATCGAGGCTGCCGGCGGCAAGACCGCGGGCTCGGTGAGCAAGAAGACCAGCTACGTGGTGGCCGGCGAAGAGGCCGGCTCGAAGCTCGACAAGGCGCGCGAGCTCAAGATTCCGGTGATTGACGAAGCTGGACTGATGGCGCTGCTCGCCGGCCAGGCGTCGCCAAAATAGACGGTTCGCGCGGCACTCAATCGCGGACTGCGCGCCGGTACTTGCGCGTGAGCCGGCTTCTCGAAGAGCAGCGGAAGCAGCGGCCAGGAACGCCAAGGTCAGATCGATCCACATAAGAGCTCTCTCTATGCGCAGATCCGGGTTAAGCATTGAGCGGCGGCGCGCGGCAATGTCGGGACGATTCTCGATGGCGCGCAGCTCGCGCTCGCGTTCCCGCTCCCAGGCTTCGGCGCGCCAGTTGCGCGAGGCGTAGCGCGGCGACTCTTCGGGTGGAGGAGCGGAATCTTCGGGATGCGGCCGCGGCGGCATGGTCACCAGTTCTGGTTGAGGACGATAGCCCGGGCATGGGCAGCATCGGCGCAGGCGGCGTGAGCAATCGCGCCGACGATTCCGAGTCCGCGTAGGCCGCGGCGGAGGTCAGGCTGGTATCGGCGGCCAACCTCGGTTCCGCGTTAATCTGCTCGGCCTCCGCTGTGCGCTGCGCCCGCACGGCAATGGATTTGGCCATGAATTCATCCACCAGCTTGTGCAGGCAGGTTTGCCCGCAGAGATGCTTCGAGCCGGGGCGCAGCCGGTGGCGCGAGCTCCAGCCGCTGACGCGCAGCTCTCCCGCCTGCTCGTAGGCGACAAACCAATGGTTGGTCTGCCGCTTCTCCGATGCGCAGATGTCGCACGAGATTGCCTGCCGGATCACCGCAAATCCCTCACTCCGCGGCAAGTCTTCTTGAGATGCCTGGAATCTCCCACAGTCTATTTCATCGTGCGATGAGGTGGAATCGGATGAGGCGGCCGGAATTGGGAGCCCTGGATTGATTCAAATGCGGAACAGAACAGGCCGAAATTCGTCTCTGAATTGGGATCATGGCGCTCAAGCGAGACGGCAGAATCGACTGGCCATCAATAGAAAGAGCGCGGCGATGACCGCGCTCTTTCCAGGAAGATTCTCAGGTGCGGCCACGGCGCGCTGCGGCCGTGGCGCTTGGTTTACTGGCCGGTGGCGAAATAGCCCTTTTTGGCGCGCACCGCGTAGCGGCGGTCGTAACAATAGAGATAAATGGTGCGGAACGCGCCGTCGGTCTTGAAGTCCGCGGGCGTATAGACGAGCGCGTACTGGCTGCGCAGTTCCTCCTCGATGTCTTTGAAGCTGGCGGCCATCTCTTCCACCGAAGGCGGGAAGAAGACCTCGCCGCCGGTCTGCTCGGCCAGCTCCTGCAGCACCTTGTCGCCCTCGCCGCGGCTGGGCGTCCAGTTGGTGCTGATGGCGTAGATGATGGTCTCGGCGCGCTCGCATTCCTTGATGGCTTCAGGGAGATAGACGCGGCTCTGGTTGTCGTCGCCGTCGGAGATGAGAATGATGGCCTTGCGCACGGGCTCGGGGCCGCGCTCGGTGAGCAGCTTGTCGCGGCAGGCGTGATAGACGGCGTCGAAGAGCGCGGTGCCGCCGCCGGGGCTCAGCTTGTTGATGCCTGTCTCCAGGGCGTCCTGATCGTTGGTCCAGTCCGCGGTCACGCGTCGGCGTCACGTCGAATCCCATGACAAAGGCGCGGTCGTTCTTCGCCTTGAGCACTTGCGAGCAGGAACTCGGTGGCCGATTGCTGCTCAAACTGGAAGCGGGAGCGGATCGAGCTGCTGGCGTCGATCACGATGCCCACGCGCAGCGGCAGGTTGATCTGCTGGTGAAACGAGTTCACCTTTTCCGGCGCTTTCTGGTCATCGAGCAGGGCGAAGTCGCTCTGATTCAGGTTGGCAATGTAGTGCCCGTGCTTGTCAGTGACGGTGAAGATGAGGCTGACTTCGTTCACGGGCACCTTGAATCGTCGGCGTGCCCGATCGTCGGCCGGCGCCGCGCTAGGTTGCGCCGGTTGAGCGGCGGGTTGAGCATGCCGGTGGCGGCGGCCGATTTTGCGCCTGGGCTGGCGCCGGCGCAGGCTGCTGCGCGAATCCAACGGCAGAGCAGACGCGCCGCCAGCGCAATGCGACGGATAGCAATCGCCGCAGCCGCGGACGATGGCGATTGCCTGAGGCGTGAAAAGCTGTGTGTTCATCACGTTCCTATATCTAGCAATCGCCGCGCTGCCGGCATGGACGACTGGGGATTGACTCTCAGGTACTTTCGTCAGCAGCAGCGTGAACGCGGGCAAATAGCGTAGTCGACGGATTAGACGGATTCGAGGCGGCTGAGGAAAGCAGTCAACTCCTCGGGCAGCGGCGCTTCAAGCTGGAGCGGCTTGCCGGTGAGCGGATGCGTGAATTCGAGCTTTGCCGCGTGAAGAAAGTTGCGGCCGAGCCTGAGCCGTTCCGGCTCGGGCTTTTTGCCGGGCGGAGCGGGTGCCTCCGGCGGCGGTTTGCGCGGTCAACTGCGCCGCGCCGCCATAGAGCGTGTCACCCACCACGGGGTGGCCGATCGACGCCATGTGCACGCGGATCTGGTGCGTGCGGCCGGTCTCAATGCGCACGCGGAGCAGCGTGAATTTGCCGAACCGGCTGTGTCAGGCGCCGCACGACTTCGTAGTGCGAGACTGCCGAGCGGGCGTTTTCGTTGGGTCGCGTGGTCATGCGCGTGCGGCGCACGCGATCGCGGCTGACCGCGGCGCTGATGGTGCCTTTCTCGCGCGCCACCGAACCGTGCACCAGCGCGATGATAGGTTTTTTCGACGCGCCGGCCCGCAAACATGGCGCCCAGGGCCGCATGAGCGCGATCGTTCTTGGCCACGACGATCAGTCCGCTGGTGCTCTTGTCGAGCCGGTGCACAATGCCGGGGCGCAAGTTCGCCCGCCGTTGAGGAAAGCGTCTTGAAGCGGTGCAGCAGGGCATTCACCAGCGTGCCGCGGCTGCGCGCGTCGAGTTCGTTGGCCGCGGCGCCTTCCTGGCCCGCCGCCGCGCCGCTCTCGCCCCGCTCCGCGTGCACCATCATGCCGGCCGGCTTGTTGACCACGGCCAGATCGGCGTCTTCATACACGACGTCGAGCGGAATCGCTTCCGGCACGGCCTTGAGCGGCGCGGGATGCGGCTCGCCGGTGATGGTGATTTGCTCGCCGCCGCGCAGCTTCAGCGAGGGCTTCTCCGGCTCGCCATCCACCAGCACATCGCCCTGGTCGATGAGCAATTGCACGCGCGAGCGGCTTACGCCGTCGAGTTGCGCGGCCAGGAAAACATCCAGGCGCTGACCCTGCGCTTCGGCGGGCACATCGATAGCGCGCGGTAGGCTCATGCAGGGCCTCGATCTTCCCCGGCGGGCGCGGCGTCACTCCCGGCGCGCGGCGCGGTTTTGCGCTCGCGCAGGACCAGCGCCCCCAAAAGCACCAGCAAGACTGCGGCGATCTGCGGCCCGTCGATTGCTCCGTGGAGCAGCGAGCCACGGCCCTCCGGATCGCGCCACAGTTCCGTCATGTAGATGGCCACTCCGGCTCCCATCAGCCAGAGGCCGGCAACGTCGCCCGGGCGGCGCTCGACCGGCAGCCAGACCAGCAAAAGCAGCCGCGAGCGAGAAGAAGGCCAGCGCGGCATAGGCCTGCACGGGATGCAGCGGAACGCCCAGCGGCGCACCGCTCCAGATTGCGGCCAGCGGGTTCGTGTAGGTGACGGCCCAGCGGACGCCGGGCCCTGCGTCGGCGCCGTAGCCCGAGCCGGCCGCCAGCGCGCCGAGCTGCTCGAAGGCCAGGCCCACGGCCAGCGGCGGGGCCAGCGCGTCGGCCGTGGCGCGCCAGGGGAGCTTGCTGCGGTGCGCGTACCATGCGGCGCAACCGCGCGCCCGCCAGCGCGCCCGCGCCCGCCAGCAGCGGATGATGCACCATGGCCAGGCCCAGCACCCAGGCAGGATGGAGGCGCAGGACGCTCCAATTGACCACGACCAGCAGCAGCCGCGCGGCAGCCAGCGCCGCGAACAGGCTCAGGATGCAAAGGTTCCACACCTTGCCCGCGTCCACGCCCGCGATGCGCGCGGTGCGCTGCGCAAGCACAAGCGCCACGAGCACGCCCAATGCGGTGATCGCGCCATAGGACGGGATCAGAAGCGATCCGATGTGAAAGAGAACTGGATGCACTTGAGACAGGATAAGGGATTTGACAGATGGGTGCTAATGCAACCGAAATGTGCCGCGGGGCAACCCTGCCTCAAAACAAGCCCGTTTGCATTTGGATGGTTGGATGGTACGATACGAGCGTCATGGAGGCACTTGAATGAATGACGCTGCACAACGTGATTTGAAATTCGAACTATACAAGCTCGAATATGAGCGTGCCGCAATCCGTTATGAAGACCTTTACCAAGCTGTCTGGCAGATTTTCTCGTATATGACGGCAGTCAGTGGGGCCCTTCTCGCTTTTGGAGGAGATCGCTTTCAAGAAAATCTGTTTTGGTTACTAGCGTCTGCGCCCCTTGTCTATTGGTTCATAGGCACATACATACCCCTCGACGCGTACGGAAAAGACGTTGGCACGCGTCTCGCTGAAATCGAAAAACAACTCAACACCGACTATGGCGTCAGCCTAAGTCAGTATCAAAGTTTCGAACGACGCACAACTAAGGGCGGACGCAAACACCTTCACGTGAGCCACCGCGTGAGCCACGTCGTCTGGCCAGTCTTCGGGATACTGACCATCTTCCTGATCTATCAAGGTGTACGCACTGGTTCTGCGCTCTGGGCTGGCACTCCTCTGATTCGCGAAAAGGGCGCGGAGGTGAAAATTGTGACGATCGACACCGTGGAATTGCAAAAGCTGATCGACAGCGCCAAAAGCATCAATCAAACCCCTGCCATCCCGCCGGAAGATGCGCCATCTAAGAGGAAAACGAATTGAGTTCCTCTAGCACTTCCCGCAGTTTGGGAACGCCAAACCCATCGCTTTCCAGGTTCTCGATGGCAGCGGCAATCATTTCTGTGGCGGCTGTGCGTTCCAGCAGTTTGCCACAGTGATCGAATCGCTGTACATCCGCCTTGAGACCTGCGAGATACTCGAAAGTGCAGCCATTGCTGAATTGCCAGTCCTTATTGAAATAGACCGAGTTGCACTTTCTCGAGATCACCAGATTCCAGAAGTCTAGATACTCGTTCTGCGACCAGTTTCGCTTTAAGTTGAGAGGGTCTGCATGGAATGGGTTAGGGGTAAGAACGATACTGTGCCCCAGCCCCCGCAACTTGCGCGCGAAGCGAATTCCTTCATCTTTGTTGGCATTAAGTAGTAGGTTGAGATAATCGCCGGCTAGCCGGCGCTTGAGGTCCTCAGCCGTTGTAACGTGGTACTGTCGGCAGAGGTCATAAAACCTCTTGCCGGTTGTAAATTCGGAGCTGGCATAGACGGCCTCTCGTTCCAGCACGACACAATTGATCAGGGAAAGGAGCATTTCGGCTTCTTCCTGCCAGCTTCTCGTTCTTGAATCAACCGCAACAACAGTTTGCATCATCTTCGCCATGTTCCTCTCCACCTAAATTGTGCATCGAGTGTAGCCGCAGGACAAGCAACTAACACAACCGGACGCATGTTCCATTGGACCACCACACTCGGGGCATACCTGTGCCCCTGCTGGCATAGGCTGCTTAGCATTTCCCGGTCGGAGTACCTGGTCCTGTCTGGAACCATCACGAAAGACAGTTATGCCTTTGCAGCCGAGTTCGTGAGCCAAAAGATAAATATTCGCGATCTTTTCCGGCGCGGCGTCACGCCTCAAATTCACAGTCTTGCTTACCGCACTGTCAACATGTTTTTGAAAGGCAGCCTGCATTCGAACGTGCCAAACGGGGTCTATGTCGTGAGCGGTGACAAAAAGCCGTCGAAGCTTCTCTGGGATCTCTTGCATGGCTTGCACACTACCACTCTCTGAGACTTGGCCGCGTAAATTCTCGTCCAGGTGTTTCCCGGCTAGTCCTTCAAAGAGCGGATGCATGGCGAATTCTTTTTCTTCGCCAAGCATCTGGCGTACATAGCAGATCGCAAACAATGGTTCGATTCCACTCGAACAGTTGGCAATCAAACTGATGGTGCCTGTTGGCGCGATTGTTGTAAGCGTCGCATTCCGCATCTTCGTACCCTTGTCTGGGAAGACGCTCGTCGAATACTTGGAAAAGGTGCCTTTCATCTCTGCCAGTCGCGATGACTCGACTTGGGCTTCGCAAGATACGAATGCCATGAGCTGCTCACCGATACTGACCGCTTCCTCCGAATCATATGGTATCCCGAGTAGGACGAGCATGTCTGCGAAACCCATTATCCCTAGACCAATCTTCCGGTTGTCTTTTGTCTTCGTCTCGATTTGTGGAATTGGGTAGTGGTTGGCGTCGATTACATCGTCAAGAAACCGCACAGCAAGGTGGACGATCCCCTTGAGCCTTTCGAGTTCAATCTTACCTTCCCGAACAAAACGTGCAACGTTGATGGAACCCAGGTTGCAAGACTCGTATGGCAGAAGGGGTTGTTCTCCGCACGGATTGGTGGCCTCGATCTCGCCTGCGAGCGGCGTCGGATTACTTCTGTTAATCGCGTCGAGGAACACTAGACCGGGGTCCCCCGTGTCCCACGCCGATCTGGCTATCGCGTCGAAAACCCGTCGCGCGTTCAGTCGTCCGGCTTTTTGTCCAGTGTGCGGATTGACAAGGAAATAATCTGCGGAGCGGCGCACACAATCCATGAAATAGTCGGTGACTGCGACCGAGATATTAAACGTCTGAAGAGAATTCTGCGCATTCTTGGCCTCGATGAACTCTAGGATATCGGGATGATCGAAGCGCATCACTCCCATGTTTGCGCCGCTGCGCACACCGCCGAGTCGATTGGTCTGACAAGCATAATCGTAAAGCCGCATGAATGAGACGGGCCCGCTTGATTTTCCTTTTGTGGACTCGATGAAGTCATTGCGAGGCCGAAGCCGAGAAAAAGAAAAACCTGTTCCCCCGCCGCTTTTTTGAATCAAGGCCATGTCTTTCAGAGTTCCAAAAATGGACTCCATTGAATCTTCAATAGGGAGAACAAAACAACCAGCCAACTGTCCTCCTGGTAAGCCTGCATTCACCAGCGTCGGGGAATTGGGGAGGAAGTCTAATGAAACCATCATTCGATAGAAAGACTCAGATGTCCGATCAAGCTCTGTTTCAGGAACGTAATCGCTTTCGACTTTTGCAATCCCCCTCGCGACCCGCCAGAACATTTCGTCTGGAGACTCGGTTGCCGCTCCTCGCTCATCGCGGCGCAGAATTCTCCTTCGCAAAACTTGTAGAGCAGCATCGGTAAACGCGATTGTTGAAATTGGACCTTGCACGCTCTTCCTCATATCATCAAGCAGAATAAAGGAGGCGATCCGACTCTGAATATTGCTTCTTAGAGGCCACCTGCATAATAGTTCAGTTGTCCAACCCTCCTCATTCACCGCGAGGCCGAGGGCAGGCCGAGCTATTCCTCTGGTACACACCAACGAGCCCTGCGACCCTTCACACGATGTTATTCGCCGTTTGTTCGCCTGTCAAGTTAGTTCCCCCGTTTTCGTGGAGCCGCGGAGGTTGCAGCGCCGGACCGCTTGAGCAGTTCGTCGGTGAGGGCCAAGGGCTGCTTAGAACTTCACGGCGAGCCGCTGTTCGGTTCTCTGGCAGATCGGAACAGCAGCGAGGATCCCGTCAGGTTAGGCGAGCAGATTCTTGAGTGCGGCAAGCTCCGTGCGGTTCGATGCCACGCCTTTGCGATACGAGCAATCGTTCCACAAAGACGATCCGTGGCCGTTTTTCATCAATGCAGTTTTCTGGCACTGTCGCCGAGGCGGCGGGTGAGGAAAGAAGTAGAACCCGACCCGCTGGGCCGTGGTTGATGCGCCGGTGAACCCGTCCTAAGACGGTGGAGCTCTCCGCGGTTCATTAGGCATTCCGGACTGGCGGACACTGCACACAGAACCGATTGTCGAGTCGAGCCCCTGTTCGTTGAATGTTGGTTCAACCAGCGTTGATCGCCCACCTGCTTTGCAGGCCGGTTTCTACTGCGGATAGTACGGTGCATCGAGGGGAATTGCAAGTCTTGTGCAAGGTGGGCAAGGTGTGGTACGGTCTTCCGCCCCGCTTTTGGGGAACGGCTTGCCCAAAATGGCACTGGCGCCGCTCAATTTCCGCCGGGGCCTTGAGTGGCTGCCGCCGGAGCCGGCTTGCTGTTTTGGACTTCGGCGGCACGCGCGATCATCTTCTTCAATTTGCCTTCGATGCTCGCGTCGCCCACGTGCTGGTCTTCGAGCACGCCGTCGGCGTCGATGGAAAACGTGGCCGGAATGGCGTCCACCGCAAACCGCGTTGCGATCGGTCCCGTGAATCTCCCGTCGCGGTATTGCAGCCAGGTCATGCCATTCTTCGCCACAAAGTCCTTCCATTTGGCTTCGTCGGTATCCAGGCTCACGCTAAGAACGACGAAAGGCTGCCCCTGGAACTTCCGCGCGATGTCCCGAACGTGCGGCAAGGCCTCGCGGCACGGCCCGCACCAGGTAGCCCAGAAATCGATGAGCACCACCTTGCCGGCCAGGCTGTCCATGGAGATATGCTGGCCGTCAAGCGTGCTCAACTCAAACGGCGGAGCCATTCTGGCGCGCGCCAGCTCGACGTGTTGCACGTACCGGGCAGCGCGTTCGTGAAGAGCCGGTTCGGAATGGTCCTGTTCGAGGAATGCGCTGAACTCCGTGCGCGCCGCGTCGTCCTGGCGCAGATACGCCAGCGAAGTACCCAGGGCGTAGTGCACGCCAGTGAAACTCGGGTCTAACTGGAGCGCCACTTTGAATTCGTTGCAGCTATCGCTGAAAAACTGCTCGCTTTTCCCGCCCTTCGCGTTCATCCCTTCGCGCTGCAAGGCCATGGCCAGGTGAAAATCCATGGTGGCCCGGTCGGTATCGTTCTGTCGCTTGTTCTATCTCATCCCGGGCCACGCCTTCGGCGGCTTTGTAGTCGCCGATTTCGAGCGCCAGCTTGTAAGCGCGGTCGAGGCACTCGCTGCAGTGCCCGCCGTCCTGCTTATTGGCCTTGCGATAGTCATCGAGGGCCCCGCCCTTGTTGCCGTGGTTCTGCCAGTCGATGGCCTCGGCGAAGGTCTTGCGCGCCTTGGGATCGGTGGGCTCACCCGGCTTGGGTTGATCGGACGCGGCGCGCGCGGCGACACACGCCGCGCAAAGCGCCGCAGCAATCGCCAACTTTCCCGCGAGGCTCAAACCAGTCCGGCGAAACATGCGGATTCCCTCCGGCAAACGATGGAAATGAATATGTAAACTTGGTGAGAATCTTACACCCGAAGTCGCAAATGAAGTGTGACATGGTCCGACGGCGCCGAAAGTAACCGGTATGCTGAAACCAAAGACTCGCCGGAAGACCTCGAAGAAACGTCACTGGAATGCCGTCCGGTGACAACAATCACATGGATACCTAAGGATCGGGCGTATTGTTTCGCTTGACCCGTGGAGTAGTTCAGGGAAATGGCCAGGGGAAGTTCACGACCGCTGAGAGGCCTGAGTTCCCGCGCGGGTCTGCGATTGTACCTCGGCGTGTTGCTCGCGATCGTCGTGGCAGTGGGATCGTGGCTGCTTGGAGGGATCACAGGGTGTGGAGCATCGATTGTGGTGTCTCCCTCGCCGCCCGTGCCCGAGAGCACGGTTTCTCCCATTCCCGGTTCGCCCATCCAGCACATCGTCATCATCATGCAGGAGAACCGCAGCTTCGACAATCTCTTCAACGGTTTTCCCGGCGCTGACACGGTGCAGGGCGGAATGAGGGGAAGCGAACTGGTTCCGCTTGCGTCCGTTTCACTGGGCGACTCGCGCGATCTGAGCCACTCGCACAAGCAATGGTGGCAGGATTGGGACCACGGAAAGATGGATGGATTCGCTCAGGGCGGCTCCATGCTGGCCTACTCCTACGTTCCCGAGAAGGACGTGGAACCGTACTGGATGCTGGCGAGACAGTATGTGCTCGGCGACCGGATGTTCCAGTCGAATACCGGCCCGAGCTTTGTGGCGCACCAGTACATGATTGCCGGGCAATCGGCGAACGTGGCGGAGAATCCGACCGGCTCGGTGTGGGGCTGCGACGCGGCTCCGGGAACGACGGCAGCCCTCATGGGTCCTAACGGCACTGAGCTTCCCGGTGTCTATCCCTGCTTCGATTACCAGACAACTGCCGATCTTCTGGATGAAAAGGGCGTGACGTGGCGCTACTACGCTCCGGGCAGCGACAGCGGTTACTACATCCTTTCGGCGTACCAGGCCGTCCGGCATATTCGTTTCGGCAAAGACTGGGAGCAGAATATAGTTTCTCCACCGCGCCGTGTGCTCGTCGACATCAAGGCCGGCGAACTGGCGCAGGTGACGTGGATCGTTCCCGATTTTGCGCACTCCGATCATCCGGGATCGGGGAGCGAAGGACCGGACTGGGTAGCGTCGATCGTCAATGCCATCGGCAACAGCCCGTACTGGAATTCGACGGCGATCTTCATCACCTGGGACGATTGGGGCGGATGGTACGACCATGTCGATCCGCCGAAGGTGGATGCCATGGGACCCGGATTCCGCGTTCCGCTGCTCATCGTTTCACCCTATGCGAAGCACGGCTACATCACGCATCATTTCCATGAGGCCAGCGGGTTCATCAAATTCATCGAACACAACTTCGACCTGGGCACGTCTGGGCGGCGCGCGATGCGGGATCGGATGCTTATCTGCGATTGCTTCGATTACACGCAGAAGCCGCCGGCCTTTGCGCCGATTGTCACCAAGGTCAAGCCGGACCAGTTGATCCGCGAAGTGGACAGCGGCCCGCCGGACGACGACTGAGCTCCAGTGATCAGGTTTCGGTGGTCATGTCATGCGGTTGGCGCTTATTGCCGATGCCTCCTCCGTCGTATAAGAGCATTTTCGTAGACCGAAGAGGGCATGAGCGCCTGCATGGAAATCAGCGCAGAGCTGAGTACAAGAGAACGCGATAGATCTTGAAGTCGTGGGCATTAAGAGTCAGCTGCCGGCCTTGATTGCTCTGATCGCCGTTCATGTGCTGCACAATCTTCCAGCCTGAGCCGTCGGCTTCGACTTCATCGATGCTGGCAATGCCGGCAACTTTGTCGTCGGTGTCGGGATCGCGACTGAACTTGACCGTGAGGCCGCTGCCGATGACGAGAAACTCATCAGGCGCTATCTGGATGAACAGCGCGGCCCCATCGTTCGACTCAAGCGTGCCCGTACCCCAGGCTCGTGACAGGCTGCCCTGAAACACGTAGCCTCCGAGCACGACAGTTTGGGCGGGGCGCGGACTGTTCGCGTGAAGAACCATAGCACGCGTATGCCCAGAGGCCTGCGCTTCAGGCAGGCGATCGCCGAGGCTTGCGAGGGCTGCGTAAACCTGCTCCATGGCCGGAGAGGACTGATCGGGCTTCTCGGACGCGTGCAGGCTATCGATTGCGAATGGGCAAAAGCCGAAGGCCTTTGCCGCGCCATATGCATAAAGGGCGTTGTACGGACCAGATTCGAGACGCGCTTCGGGGATGAACATCGGATTCCCATGAAGATGGTATCTGCCGACCCAGTATTCGAAGTCAGGCCAGTAGATGTCGGGCGAATAGAAGTCGATGTGCGTTGCAACTGCGCGGTAAATGTCGACGTTGCCCGGATGTGGACCACCGCTCGGGTACTCGCCAGCGCGCTCGAGGGGCGCGGGGAGCTGCGCATTCATGTAGACGGGCAGTTCGTATTCATGCTTGCCTGCCTCCGCCACTCCGTCAATGAACGTAGCGTAGCGCCAAGCCATAAATGCTTCGTTGGCGTTGTCCCCGAAGACTTCGTGCCAGGTATGGCCCTGTGGGTTGAATTTTGCGGCGAGTTCCGGCGCGAGATAGGGCCCATCGGCGACGAGACTCTGGACGAGGCCAGGCGGGACTGGCTCCCGCGAACAACCGATTTGCCTCCTGGGAGCGATCTCGATCCGAACCAAGAACGCCGACCTCGTTTTCGAGCTGGACGAAAAGCACGGTCTCCTGCCGGGCATCTTTTTCGCGAACGTGTGCCATGAGCGCGGCAAAGGCGCGACTGTCCAGGCGCGCCGTTTCGGCGCCGAAGGTGGAAAGAATCTCAAGCGGCGTACCGTCGGCGGCGAGAGCGCGAGGAAACCGTCTGGTGTCGGACTTGACCCACGCAGGCGCGTATTCTGAGAACGCGTTCTTCCAACTACCGAACCAGAGCAGAACGAGGTGAAGATGCTGCTCGCGGGCAACATCGATCCAATGGTCGAGAATGCCAAAGTCATAATTCCCTTCGACAGGTTCGATTTGCTCCCAGGGAACAGGTATAAGCGCGGTATTCAGGTGTATGCGGGCGAGATTCGGCAGGATGGTATCTGCCTGCTCCGCGGTGCCGGAAGAGGAGTTGCCGAGTTCGCCGCCGAAGATGAGGAAGCGTTTACCCTGTACGTACAGTTGTTCGCTGCCTCTATCCACGCGGACGGGCTGCTGATCGGCCGCCTGCGCGAACGCCGCGAGCGGCGCGAGCACGAAAACCAACAGAATTGAGAATCTGGCGTGCATGAGTCTTTCCTTTCGTCCCCGCGGTGAGCCGGCGCTGTGCCGCGAGCCGCTCAGCATTCGCGTGCGCGAGTAGCCTGCCTACCGCAGGGGCTTATTGCCCCGGCGTGTGGCCGATAAGCCCGTCAGCCCACTGGATGAACCACTTCATATTCGGCGCGTCGGTATGGCCGCCGTCATGCTGGCGCCAGGCAAGCTGGCCGTCGAGATGGCCCTCATTCACCGGCGGCATCTTCGCCGTTTGGTAATCGCCCTCGATGTCGAGGCCCTTTGCGCCGAGCAGCGCGAAGACGCGGCTGGCATCGACCGTGGCCATGAAGCTGCCTTCGTGATCGAGCCACTTTGCGTCGCCCTTTTCCGGGACTGCCGTAGCTGATGAAGGTGAGCCGCGGCGCGCAGAGCGCGATCAGCTCGTTCGAATCGACGGGAAGATCGCCGGGATTCATCGCTGCCGAATGTGGCGTCAGCTGGCGTCGTACTTGATGAAGTTGCCGTCCTCCCAGTAATACTCGCCGGTGGCAAGATTCTCCACGCCCTCGCCGAAGTTGCGGCGCAAGCAGCGTGGCTCCGCCCTTGCCGGATGAGCCGACCAGCACCATGGCGAAGCGCGGATCGAAGGCCATGGTGACGAGCGCGGCCTTGCCGTAGCGCGAGACGCCTTCGATGCCGACGTGCTTGGCGTCGACGGCAGGATCGGTCTCAAGATAGTCGAGCCCGCGGCCCGCGCCCCAGGCCCATGCGCGCAGCGCGCCCCAATCGTCGGGCTTGCGCGGCTGGCCTTTGTTCACCAGGCCGATGATGCCGCGCGTGATTCCCTCGCCGTTGTCGGCTTGCACGCTGCCGGGATCGAAGCGAACGAAGCCCCATCCGGCGGCCACGAGCTGCCATTCATTGGGAGGATCGCCATCGGCATTCAACTGCGGAGGCGCGAAGAATGGGCTCTCTTTGAGCGGCTCCCAGGCAGGATGCTTCGCAAAAACGTCCTTGAGCGACGGGTCCTGCTGGATGAGGAGCGCCTTCCTCGCCGCGTTGATCGTGGTCAAGCTCTTCGCCGCGCGGTTCGTTGGGATTGGGAAAGCGCGGCGCGGCCGAACATCCATGAGCACCGGCACCGGCCCCGTGGCATTCGCGGGCGTCACCAGCGTCATGTGAATCTTGACGCTGATGGCGGGGCAACCTGAGTTATCCACCTCGCCGATCAGGTCTTTGGCGATGACCGGAGTGAAGCCGATCATTTCGTGATCGACGGTGGTGACGGTCCATGTGACCTTGGGAACATCCGCGGGGACGCGGCCATAAATGGATTTCGAAAGCATCTCGACGAGTTCGGGACGGCGCTGCTTCCACCACATTTCGGGCGTGGTCACCTTCTGGCCGTCGTTCATCGTCAGCGGATCGGGAACGTTGGGATAGGGATTGGCCTTCGACTCGTCGTAGTTGGCGTGGTTGGGAGCATTCTCGTTGCCGCTGAAGCCGGGGCGCAGGGCCTTGATGCCAAGCTGATCCATCATGTTCTGGTGATCCTGATCGGCGGTGAATGTGACCGGAGTGCAGGGACTCTGCGCTTGAAGTGCGGACGGCGGCGAGAACACCAACGAGACACAGGCGAGAACGATGGGTTTGAACCAGGGATGCATGGGCAGGCTCCAGGATGATATGCTTGCAGCGCTTTTTTGAGGCGAGCGATTTACTTCGGAGAACATGGTAAAGCATCGCTATGAGACAGGCACGGCAAATTCGCTTTGGTTTTTATCTTCGTGCTGGCCGCAAGCTGCGCGTTGGCGCAACGAAACGGCGCAGCGAAGGCAGACGTGTGGGTAGCAAGCTGGGGCGCTTCGCAGCAGATTCCGGAGCCGCAGAATGCGCTGCCCACGGACGATCTGCGCGACGCGACGGTGCGCGAGATCGTGCATCTGTCGCTGGGCGGCTCGGCGCTGCGCGTGCATCTGTCGAACGCGTTCGGAACGGAGGCGCTGCACTTTACGTCGGTGCACGTGGCGCATCCGGTGTCGCCAAAGACGGCGGCGATCGATCCCGCGAGCGATCGCCCGCTGACCTTTGCCGGCAAATCCCGACGTGACCATTCCGCCGGGCGCGGAGTTTGTCTCCGATCCGCTGGAGATTCCGGTAGCGCCGCTTGTCGGATGTGGCCGTGACGTTTCATCTGGACGCACCACCGGTGCAGGAGACGGGGCACCCGGGTTCGCGGTCGACTTCGTACTACGTGCATGGAGACGCGGTGAGCGCCGCGGATCTTGCCCGATGCGAAACACGTGGACCACTGGTACCAGTTGACGGAGATCGACGTCGAGACTGGGGCAGAAGCGGCGGGCGCGGTGGTGGCGCTGGGAGACTCGATCACCGACGGCCACGGCGCGACGACCAACGGCAACGACCGCTGGACGGATGTGCTGGCCGCGCGGCTGCAGGCCTCAAAGAAGACGCAGAACATCGGCGTGTCGAACCAGGGGATCGGCGGCAATCATCTGCTCACCGACGGACTGGGACCGAATGTGCTGGCGCGGTTCGATCGCGACGTGCTGGCGCCGGCGGGCATACGTTGGGTGATCGTCTTTGAAGGCGTGAACGATCTGGGCGGACTGGCGCGGACCGGCGAGGTTCCCGCGGAGCAGCATGCAGCCCTGGTGCGAGCGCGTGATTGCGGCGTACCAGCAGATCATTGAGCGCGCTCACGCGCATGGGCTGCGTGTTTATGGCGCCACGATCACGCCGTATGTGGGTTCGGACTACTATCATCCCGGGGCCGTTGAGCGAGGCGGACCGGCAGGCGGTGAACGCGTGGATTCGCGCGGCGGGCCACTTCGATGCGGTGATCGATTTCGACGCCGTGGTGCGCGACCCCGAGCATCCGGATCAGCTTGCTGCCCGCGTACGATTGCGGCGACCATCTGCATCCGGGTCCGGCGGGATACAAGGCGATGGGTGATGCGATTCCGCTGAGCTTGTTTGCGAAATAAGGGCGTGTGCGGGCGAGGACGCCCGCACGACAGCCGGCCTGGAGGCCGGCGCTACAATCGGCGGCCCCGATTGAATCCCCTTGCGGAGATTCAATCGGGGCGTGTGCGTGCGGATTCTGCCTTCTATGCATTCGAGGGCGGGTGGATTTCGCAGGCGGAGGCCCCGAGCTTGCGGCGGGAAGCAGCCGCCGGAGACCGGCGCAACCGACCTACTGCTTGGCTGGCGGCGCGGTCGCAGGCGCCGCCGCATCGGTAGGCGCGGCAGCAGCCGCTGACAGGCTCGGAGCGGCTGCAGTGCCTCCCGGCCCCACTTTCTGCATCAGCAGCGCGCCCAGCCCTTCGAGAACGCCGCCGACCGAGCCGCCGCCTCCGGCGACCAGCGTGTTGGGCATGAACGGAACGTTGCTCCTGGAGAGGGCCTCGATGGCATTCACCATGGCCGTGGCTCCCTGGCCCAATGCCGCAACCTGCTTTTGATAGGCCTCGGCGCGCGCCAAACCGACGGCCCGGACCTGCGCGCCCTGGGCAGTGCCGGTCCGCTCAATGTAGGTGGCCTCGCCGTCGGCTTCTGCCTTGCGGGCCTCGGCGTTGTTCTTCTTGATGTCCACGCCCACCGCGGATTGAGCGAGCTGGGCCTGCATGTCCGCGGTCCCTCTGGCCTTCTCGGTCTCAATGCGCTGGTCCTGCGCCTGCCTCTGCATCTTGAAGGTTTCCACTTCCTGATGCGCGACTTCGCGTTCCGTGAGCACCGTGACCAAAGCGGCCGGGTAGATCACGTCCTGGATGTAGACGCCGCGGGTTTCGATCTCGTACTCGGCGAGCTTCTTTTGGATGTAGTCGAATGCTTCTTCCTGAACGATCTGGCGAGTCTGGATGAACTTGATGGCTTCCATGCCGCCGATCTTGTCGCGGAAGAGGTTGCCGACGGCCGCCTGCAGGACTTCGTTCACCAGATTCTCCATGGAGCCGACCATGGAAATCACCCGCGGGGCTTTGGTGTCGGGAACGTGGATCAGAACCTGGAGGTCGATGGAGAAAACAAAGCCCTCATTGCTCTTGGCGATGATGGGTTCAAGCCGCGCGTCGAGACCGTGGGCGCCGGTGACGTCCTTGGCCCAGTCGAGCTTGAGGATTGCCGTGAGGACAACCTTGGCGTCGTAAATCCGCGGGTTGATGGGATACTTGCCGGTTCTCAAGGCCTCCTGCCAGATGCCTTGATGGCCGGGCCGCACCAGACTGCCGAATTTGAATCCGACGCCTGAAGTGTCCTGCGTGGGCAGGCCAACGTAGGCCTTGATCACCGCGACCTGGCCCTGCTCGACGACCAGCATCGGGACCTGCTCCACGCGCACCAGGAACGGATTGAGGTTGTATGCGCCGTAGAGCAGCGGATCGTGCTGCAGGCCGATCTTTCCGCCGGCATCCAGGAATTGCTGGAAGTCCTGGTAGTTGTTGTGCAGCGTGTTCTTGCTGCCGAGGATGGCAGCCATGAGCTGGAAATCGGTGATGCCGGCGTTCTTTTCGAGCTCTTCGACGTCCTCGAATCCTCCCAGCCGGCTGGCGATGGCGCCGGCCGGCAGCGGCTGGCCTTCGAGCGCGGTCACGATGCCGATCATGTCGGCGACTTTGCCGCCCTCGGTCGGCCGCGGCGAAATGCGCGTGACTTCCAGTTGCTGTTCCTCGAGCCCGAAGGCCTCGAAGGTGAGCCAGCCTTTCTGTTCGGCCAGCTTGCGGTAGGCGTCGGTGATGGGAACGCCGAAGACATGCGGCTTGGTGATGACCAGGAAGGCCACGGGATGGATCGGGGCCAGCATGCCGGGAGAGAGAACCGGCCGCTGCACGCCTTTCTGGCCGCCGTTGGTGACGAAGTTTGAGACGTCGGTGAAGTTGCCGAACTCGGTTTTGTACACGCCCGACTTTGCGCCGATGGGTGTTGGCTCGCCCACTTGAGCGATGACCACGCCGATTTGGCCCGCGGGGACCTGTACCCACGGATGCTTGGCCACCGCGTAAATCAGGCAGAACTTGAAGCGAAGGCCCGGCATCAGCAACTCCGCCTGGTAGCCGGCTTCGCCTTTGAAAGCCACCGGGTTGTTGCCGGGCAATTTCGCGCCAAACCGCTTGCGGACCAGGCCGACTTGCGTCGGGCCGATGCTGTATATCGACTTAAGAATGAGGACGATGACAAGCAAAACCAGTACGCCGATCACCACATCCATGAGACCCAGACCGAACGCCGAACCCTCGAACATGTTTCCTCTCTTGATCCGGACTGAGCCGTCACTCAGCCCATTGTTTCGGGGAAGGTCCCAGCATACTCCTGTCGGGAGAAACTCGCGTGAATGCGGTTGGCAGGAGGGGATCCTGGAGGGGTGCCCCAGGTCCCGATTTTGGGACCTGGGAGACGTGCGGGCTCCTGATCAAGTTCTTACAGAAGCATAAACGGCCATGCATCCAGAGCTGCAGGCAGGGCAACATGTCGATCATCCGCCACTGAACGCGAAGGAACTTTGGGCAGGTATACTGCTGCTGCGAAGAGGCACGTCGACCATAATGGACACCTGGCAGAGCCTACTCTCCTTGATTTGTATGGGAGTCGCCATAATTGCCGCTTACTATATCTTCCGCGCTGGTAGGCGGACCGTAATGCCCCGTGCACCGCTGTTCATCGTTTGCTTCCTCCCGTTCTTTTGTCTAGGAATCGTGAATTTACCCTTAGCGTTGCCGGGCGTCTTCGAGCATTTACTCAGCCACTCGGTGTGGGCAGACTACATGCCCCCGCCAAAGCTGAACGCTGTTCAGGTCGGAGGAACTTGGTGGATTGTTCGCTGAACCTGGGGACAGACGGGACGTTCCCAGCTTTTTGTGGACGCGTTCCAACATCTGGTGGCCCGGAGCTGTCAGCGAATCTGGGCGAATTGTCACAAATGTGCGCGCGCTCCGCGGCGCTTTTTTGGCGCTACCGCAGCATCCGGCGCGGGCTGTTCGGCGCGCGGAGCGCGGAAACGCAGGCCGTTGAGCGAGTTCTCGCCCATGGCGTGCAGGCGCAGGAAGTTGGTTGAGCCGGATTTGGTGCGCGTGCCGGCCACAATGGCGATGACCTCGCGCGGGCGCACGTAGCCGCCCTTTTCGAGCAGCGTTTCCGCGCATTCGACCAGGGCTTCGGTGGTGTTGACCTTGGGACAGCGGATGGGCGTGGTGCCCCACAGCAGGTTGAGGCGATTGACGGTGACCTCGACCGGGCTGAGCGCGAAGATGGGCGCGGTGGGGTGGTACTTGGAGAGCTGGCGCGCGGTGGCGCCGGACTCGGTGAAGAGCGCGATGCCGCGCAGGTCCAGATCGTCGGCGGCGTGGGCCGTGGCCTCGCAGATGGTTTCGGCGATGGAGAGGCCGCTGCGGCGCTCGCGCGGCTGCGGCTTCAAGGTTCTCTCTCATGTGCCGCTCGGTCTCGGTGACGATGCGCGCCATCATGGCCACCGACTCGACCGGGTACTTGCCGACGGCCGACTCGCCGGAGAGCATGACGGCGTCGGTGCCGTCGTAGATGGCGTTGGCCACGTCGGAGACTTCGGCGCGCGTGGGCCGCGGGTTCTCGATCATCGATTCCAGCATCTGCGTCGCGGTGATCACCGGCTTGAAATACTCGGCGGCGCGGCGGATGATGTGCTTCTGAATGGCGGGAACCTTCTCCGGCGGCACTTCCACGCCCAGATCGCCGCGGGCCACCATGATGCCGTCGGCCACTTGCAGGATGCTGTCGAGATGCTCGACGGCCTGCGGCTTTTCCAGCTTGGCGATGATCCAGGTATTGGCGCCGTGCGCGGCTACGCGATTGCGCACCAGGGTGACGTCCTCGGCGCGTGCGAACGAAGGAAACGGCGATGGCGTCGACGCCGTGATTGAGCGCGAACTCCAGGTCGACGGAGTCCTTCTCGGTGAGCGAGGGCGTGCGCACCAGCACGCCGGGAAGGTTGATGCCCTTGTTTCGCCCAGCATGCCGCCGTTGACGATGTCGCACACTACGTCTTCGCCGGCGACCTCGTGCACGCGCAGCTCGATCAGGCCGTCGGAGAGCAGAATGCGCGAGCCCTGCTCGACGTTCTCGGCGAGGGTCTTGAATGTGGTGCCCACCAGCGAAGCCGTGCCCAGGACGTCGCGCGGCGTGATGGTGAGCCGGTGGCCGGCCTTGAGCAGCACGGGCTGATGATCTTTGAGCAGCGTGGTGCGGATCTTGGGCCCCTGCAGGTCGCCCAGGATGCACAGCGGCTTGTGCTCTTCGCGGCTCACTTTGCGAATCTTCTCGATGACCGCGAGCTTTCCGCTCGTGCGTGCCGTGGGAAAAGTTGAGGCGAACGACATCGACGCCGGCGCGGATCATTTCGCGAATCACGGGCTCCGTGTTGGAAGCCGGTCCCAGCGTGGCGACAATCTTGGCGCGGCGCTGCGAGGGGGATCCGGTCAAGTCAGAGATCGGCAAAGGGCATAAGGGACGGCTCCGGAGGCGATTCAAGTTGAGCCAAAAAGGTTTTTGAGCAGGTGAAAAGGGGCAGAGGGAGCGCTACTGTGCTCTATTGTAAATGGCGGGACGAGCGAGCGCGAAGCACGCGGCGTCGTGCGCGCTGGCGAGCCAGGGCGTTCGAGCACGGGCCGCCAGAGGAACGCTGCCGAAGCGGAAGGGCTCAACGGGAGAGCTGAGCAGGTTCGCGCGCGCCGGGCGTCGCCGGCGAGTCTGATTCTGGCGCTCCCAGTAGAGAACCCCGTTCAGCTCCGCGCCCAGCAGCACGCTGAACGAAGTGATGTAGAGCCACACCAGCGTGGCGATGCCGGCGGCAAAGGAGCCGTAGAGCCGGGTGTAGTTGGCGACGCTGGTGACATACCAGCCGTAAGCCAGCGTGGCCGGGAACCAGATGATCGTGCCGGCGATGGCGCCGGGCGCGACCCAGAGCCAGCTGCTCCGTGCGCCGCGTGCCGAAATGGTAAAGGGCGGTGAGGACGGCGAGGATGGCAAGGAAGCTGACCGACCAGCGCACCATGCGCCAGAAGACGATCACAATATGGCGCAGATCGTGGCCGGCATTTTCGATCATCCAGTGTTCGATCTGGTGGCCGAAGACGATGGCCAGCGAAGCCAGCGCACAGCGGAACCAGCGCGATGGGCACCAGCATCAGGGCGCGAGCGCGGCGTCCCCAGAAGGTCCAGCTCTCGGGCGGGAGCCGGTAGGCGCGGCGAAATCCCTCCATGAGCGACAGCATGACGCCAAGGCCCGCAAAGAGGCTGAGACAGGCGGCGGAGAGAATCAACCGGCCGGAGTGGAGGTGGTGGGTGAGGATGGAGGACTGGACGAGATCGAGGAGTGTCGGCGGGCAGAAACTGCTCCAGGACGGCGCGCGTTTCGCCGACCAGCGTCGGTCCCTCCTCCACCTGCGCCACCAGCGTGGTGATGACCAGCAGGGCAGGGAAGAACATGAGCATCCCGGAATAGGCGGCGGCCTTTGCCGTGTTCACCATGTCGTGGGCAAGGGCCTGGAGGAGCGCTTCCCGAATCTTGGCTAAATAGCTTGTCATCTGCGTTACAAGCCAGAGTAGTGCATTTGCCGGGTTTGCGGCGATAAAAACAGGGAACAGGGAACAGCAAGTCAGCGAGCCGGCAAGTTAGCGGGTCAGCAAGCCAACGAGTTGGCTCCGGATCTCGATGAACTGAGGGCCGGGGCGCTCGCGTGTGCGGGCGAGGACGCCCGCACGACAGCCGGGCTGGAGCCCGGCGCTACATGAGGCTGGAGCTACCGGCGCTACACTTGGTGCTCGCGTGTGCGGTTCTAGCAGGCGTCAGCGGTCGGTGCAGGAGTAGCACGGATCGATGGAGGCCTGGATCAGCGGCGTATCGGCGAGCCGCGCGCCACGCACCATCCAGCGAATCGCCGGCATGTTGGCGTAGGTGGGCGTGCGCACGTGGACGCGAGCGGGATTGCGCGAGTTTTCTTTCCAGGAGACGCTGTACATGACCTCGCCGCGCGGCGCTTCGACGCGGCTGGTGGCCGTGCCGGTGACGAAGACGAGCTTTTCGCGGCGCCGAGCTGAGATTTCGCCGGGCAGGCATCTTGGCGAGCGCCTGGCGAAGGATGCGGCAGCTCTCCATGATCTCGAGAGCGCGGACGAAGAGGCGCGCGCGCACGTCGCCGGCCTGCTCCACCGGAACCTCGAACTTCATCTCCGCGTAGGCCGCGTAGGGCGCGTCGCGGCGCAGGTCCTGCGGGACGCCCGAAGCGCGTGCCGTGGGGCCGACCACGGCGCAGGAGATGGCTTTCTCGTGCGTAAGAATGCCGATGCCGGCGCAGCGCGAGCGCGCCGTGGAGCTGGTGGTGAAGATGGGAATGACGGTGCGCATCATCTCGCGCTCCAGTTCGTCGATCAAGCGGCACCAGCGCGAGCGGATCTTCGATGTCGCGATTGACGCCGCCCACGCGGTTCATGGAGTAGTTGACGCGGTTGCCGGAGATGGCCTGAAGCACGTCCATCACTTTTTCGCGCAGCGCAAAGCAGGTCATGAACATGGTTTTGAAGCCCATGAGCTTGGCGGCGATGCCGGCCCACAGCACGTGCGAGTGCAGGCGCTCCAGCTCCGCCATGACGACGCGAATGTATTGGCGCGCGGCGGCGGCTCAAGGCCGGCCAGCTTTTCCATGGCCTGGCACAGGGTGAGCGTGTGAATGAACGAGCAGATGCCGCAGACGCGCTCCATGAGCGCGATGACCTGGAAATAGTTGCGCGTTTCGGCCAGATGCTCGATGCCGCGGAAGTTGAAGCCGATGTGCAGCTCGGCGTCGCTGGACGGTTTCGCCTTCGCAGATCATGTCGAGCTTGTAGGGCTCTTCAAGGCCGGGATGGTAGGGCCCCATGGGGATCTTGTAGCTCATTTTGCGACCTCCTTCTGCCCTTGCTGGCCGGACGCGGGTTCGTCCTGCGCCGGGGCTTCGCGCAGGTTCACGCCCGGCTTGTCGCCCTGGCGCAGCAGAGCGGCTCGTATGCGCGGCCCGTGAAGTCGATGGCGAAGCCCTCGTGGACTTCGCGCTCGATCCAGTCGGCGGCCTCGCAGAGGTCGAAGATGCTTTCGATCGAGTTGCCGGCGATCTGGAACGGAAAGCCGAGCAGGCGGCCTTCGAGGTCCCAGTGGTATTCGAGGCGGAAGCCCTCGTTGCCCGGCAACTGGTAGGCGGTGATGGTGACGAAGCGCGCGCCCGGCGGCGTTCATCGTCGCGGCCAGCATCGCGGACGCTCGACGTGCCGGGGTTGAGCCAGTGCGTGCCGCGGCTCTCAACCCACGGTTCGGCGATTCCGAGCTTTTCGCGAATGGTTTCGAGGGCGGATCATTGTGCGCCTCCAGCAGCGGGATCTGGCACGGCCGCGCCGGCCGGCCGGTATAGCGAGCCGGCGGAGCGGCAGGTTTCGGTGCGGGCGGCCTGCGCGCCACGGTATAGGACTCTTTCAGCTCGCCCTGCGTAGATAAATGGGCGGGCATGGCCTCTTGCTGGAGAGCGCGTGTTCGGTGCGGCCTTCCTTGAGCGCATGTTCGATGCAGCCCTCGACGCAGCGGCCGCAGAAGGTGCACTGGCCGGGGTTGTAGCTCCAGGTGAATTCGCCTTTGCCGGCTTTGAACTCGATGGCGCGCGAGGTGCAGCGGAAGCGGCAGACGGCGCAGCCGGTGCAGAGCGCGGGATCGAACTGGACCAGGCCGCGGAAGCGCGGAGTGACCTTGGGCCGCGCGGGGAAGAGCAGGGTCTGGTAGCCGCGCCGCAGATTCTTCCACAGCATGGTGAGAATGTTCATGACCGGAACCTCATGAAGAGCGCGGACGAGATGGCAAGAACCGCGAAGATGAGCGTGCATTGCCAGTAGAAGCGCACGCTGGTGTCGATGGCCAGGCGCGCCGTGGCGGCGGCAAGCGCCGAAAGCAGCAGCACGATGGCGAACGAGAGCGCGACGAAGATGCAGGCGGCGAGCCAGCGCGCCCAGGCATGCGATGTGCGGCGCGACCAGCGTGGCCACGAGGCCGGTGCCGGCAACCCACTCCAGCCCGTGCGAGAGCTCCCACATGGCCAGTTCGGGTCCGGCGTACTCGGTCATCGGGCCGGCGTAGATCTCCTGCTCCGCGTTGGGCAGCGAGAAGGGATTGATGTGCAGCTTGGCGGGCAGGCAGACGAGAATCGCCAGGACGCCGAGCCAGTGCAGCGGCGAGGCCGGCAGCGCGGCCAGCGCTTCGAGTCGGAAGGTATGCTGCGAAGCGGCGATGGAGACGATGGCGAGCAGAAAGACGATGTTGTAGGAGACGCTCAGTGCAGCTTCGCGCGCCGAGCCGATCTCGCCGAAGATGGAGCGCGACGAGAAGCCGGCGGCGATGATGCAGATGGAGGGCAGTTCCAGCAGCGCCAGCAGCAGGATCAGGTCGCCTTCGAAGCCGCCCGAGGACGGCAGCACGGGCAGCAGGCCGACCGCTCCGGCCGCGGCCGAGACCGCGATCAGCGGCCAGGCGCGCATCAGCAAGCCGCCAATGCCGGGGCGCGGCGGAGTGCTTTTGCCGAGCAGCTTGACGAAGTCAAAGAACGGCTGCATGAACGGCGGGCCGACGCGCTCCTGCATGAGCGCGACCGATTTGCGCTCCACCCACAGGAAGAACCACGCGGCCGGCACGGCGAAGAGCAGGCCGGGAAAGATGAGCAATCGCGCGAGGGCGGTGACAGAGGGTTGATGGGTCATGGCTGCACCTCCTGCAACCGCGCGGGCGAAGGACGGTCCGCTGGGATGCCGGCCTCGTCGACAATCGCCAGGGGAATCGCAGTCGCGGCGGGTTGTTTCCGCGCTCGGCCAGGATATCCGCGGCCTTGGCGACGCCCGCGATGATGGCGTCGGGCCGCGGCGGGCAGCCGGGAACGAAGACGTCGACCGGGAGGTGCTTGTCGAGCGGCCCATCGAGCGTGCGGCTGTCAATGAAGACATTGGTGGTGGCCGGGCAGGAGCCGATGGCGATGACGGCCTTGGGCCCGAGCACCTGGCCGTAGACGGTCTTGACGGCGTCCACGGCCTTGCGCGTAACCGGGCCGGTGACGCAGAGAATGTCGGCGTGCCGCGGGCTGCCTTCGAGGCGAACGCCCAACTGCTCGGCGTCGTAGCGCGGCGAGAGCGCGGCGACAATCTCGATGTCGCAGCCGTTGCAACTGCCCGAGTTCATGTGGAAGAGCCAGGGGCTGCGGCGGCGCGCGTAGCACATGAGTCGATTCCAGAGCTTCATGGCCGCACCCCCATCAGCATTTGCCATGCGTTGGGCCAGATTCCCGCGGCGAGCAGCAGAACGACGAGCACAACGATGGCGGCCTTGAGGGCGAATGGCTCGCGCGGCTGATTCGCGAGCGTCGGGCGGCGAGCGCATTCAGGCGGCGGACCCCACCAGTTGCGGGTGAGCGCCAGCGCGTAGGCGATCAGCGCGAAGATCGACGAGAGGATGAAGAGGGCGAGCAGGCCAGAGGCCGATATGCAACGCCGTCGAGTAGAGCCGCCAGCGGCCGATGAAGCCGAGGGTCGGCGGAACGCCCAGCATGGCCAGCATGCCGAAGAGGAATCCGAATGCGCTGACCGGGTAGCGCGCGGCCAGCGCGACCGGCTCAGTTGTCAAGCGCGCCGGCCGCTTCCGGCGCGCTGAGGCAGGCAAAGAGCAGCGCCTTGGCCAGGGCATGCGTGATGACGGCAACCAGCGCGCCCTGCGCTCCGATGACGCTCGCCGATGCAGCGCCGAGAAGCAGGAAGCCAACGTCTTCAGCTGTGGAAAGCACCAGCAGCCGCTTGAGGCTGCGCTGCGTGAGCATGAGCAGTGCGGCGAGAAGCGAAGTGAGCACGGCAGCGTAGAGCAGCAGCGCTTGCGGCGTGAGCAAGCCGGGAACTGCTTGCGCAGCGAGGAGGAATTCGCCGAAGGCGGCCATATCGACGACGGCGATGATGATGCCGAGCACCAGCGCCGGAAGTTCGTCGGCCAGCTTGAGCAGCCAGAAGAACAGCGGCACCGCCGCCAGCTTGACCGCAGATGCCGGTGAGCAGGAGCGCGCGCGCCCATTCCGGATCGCCGCGATCGGCCAGCACGTCGCCCGCGATCGTCGATCCAGCGGAGATGAGCACCACGGCGAGATAGGTGAGCTTTGCGGACTGCGATCGTGCGGTCCGCCAAACCAGCAGCACCGTCAGCAGCGCGCCAAGCTCCAGCAGGCCGAGGCGCGCCCATGCGATTCATCGACGAGAAGACCACCGACGGTCAAGCACGCCAACCAGGAGAATCGGCAGAGCCAGCTTGCGTCCGGCGGCGCTGGAGAGCGCTGCGAGCAGCAGCGCACCTGCCGCGATAGCGACGGCAATAATCAGCAGCGGCGGGATTTGCTCCGAGCGGCATCGAGCGCAGGTATCCGCACCGCAACAGATCCGGGCACGACCCAGCGCACCAACGCGAAGATGGCTGCGGCAAGCACGACGACGAGCGCCGTGGCGCGGCGTTCCATCCATGCGAACACGATGCCGAGAAGGCGCGAGACCACCTGCAATCCGGCCCAGACGCCGAGATAAGCGCGATCGACATTGGTCCAGCGGAAGAACGAGTGCCAGTGCTCGTGAAAGATCTCAGAGAAATCGCCGGCCGTGAGGCGTCCCTGGTCCGACAGCGGCTCGCCGCCGGTAAAGATGCCGCCGCCCGCGCCGGCCATCGCCGCGCCGCGATGCCGCGACCGGCCGCGCGGCATAGGCGATCGCGTAGATCGCCGCCGCCCACCACCAGCGAGACCAGCGCCAGCACCAGGCCGCCGGTCGAAGAGAAGCTGCCCGCATCGGCCGAGAGCCCGAGCCACGTGACGTGCACGCCCGCGCCCAGGCCGAGCGCAGCGAGAATCGGATTGAGGAGATAGTTGACGGCCAACTGCGGCGCGACGCCCAGCACCACGCTGCCCGCGGCGAGCAATCCCATGCCCCACACCATCGAGGGCGGCGATTCGTGCGCGTCCTTCGGTGTGCTCGGTCGGCGGTCCGAGGAAGACGGCGCTGGTCGCCTTGGCGCCAAGAAACACCGTGCCCAGGCTCGCCGCCCAGGCCACCATGGCGGGCACGGCCCAGCCCGCCTGCAGCGCCGCGGCATAGAGCATCCACTTGCTGGCGAAGCCGCTCATCAGCGGAATGCCCATCATGCTGCCCACGCCGATCAGCCAGGAAAGCGTGGTCCGCGGCATCTTCTGAGCCAGGCCGCCAAGCTGGTTCATGTCGCGCGTGCCGGCGGCGTGCTGCACCGAGCCGGCAGTCAGGAACAGGCCGCCCTTGAAGAAGCCGTGATTGAGGCAGTGCAGCAGCCCGGCGGTGATGGCCAGCGGCGTGCCGATGCCGAGGCCCATCATCATGTAGCCGATCTGGCTCACGGTGGAGAAGGCCAGCATGCGCTTCAGATCGGTCTGCACCATGGCGTACATCACGCCCACGGCCATGGTCACGGTGCCGACCCACATCAGGCTCTCGCCCCACGCGGCCGGCCACACGCCAAAGCTGTGCATGCGCGCGGCCAGATACACGCCGGACGTGACATAACAAGCCGCGTGCAGCAGCGCGCTCACCGGAGTGGGCGCGGCCATGGCTTCGGGAATCCAGGTGTGCAGCGGAACCTGCACGCTCTTGGCCACCAGCGCCACGAGCATCAGCGCGAAGATGCCGCCGGTGAAGCTGTGCGCCACGGCGGGATCGGTCCACAGGGCGCTGCCGGCGCGGTGATAGAGGACCAGGATTCCGGCGAGCAGACCGTAGCCTGCGATGTGCGTCATCAGCAGCACTTTGCGCGCGCCGTTGACGGCCTCGCGATTGGTGTACCAGAAGCCGACCAGCGCGAAGGAGCAGAGGCCGACCAGTTCCCAGCAGAGATAGAAGATGAAGAGGTTGGCGCTGTACACCAGCGCGATGAAGCCGCCGATGAAGACGAGCATGATGGCGTAGAAGCGCGTGGCGGACTTGTCGTGCGCCATGTAGCCGATGGAATAGAGCAGCACCAGGCCGCCGATGCACGCGCCCATGAAGGCGAAGAGCACGCTGAGCGCGTCGACATGGAGGACGAGCGCGAGCGGCCCATCCCACGGCAGCGGCATGCAGGTCGATGGCCTGCCCGTTGCGCACCGAACGGCGCGATGCCGGCGACGGCAAAGAGGCGGGCAAGCAGGTGAGAAATGCGAGAATTCCCTTTGCCCGGGCGGAGCAGAGTCGCGCTACCAGAATCTGCAGCACTGCGCCCGCGAAAAGCGAGCATGGAGCCATCAGAATCAGGGTCGATGTGAGGGTTGGGGCATCCATGCCTTCATGTTGAGGCTTGGCCATTTAGGGCTGATGTGACCGCGCACACAGGAAGGAAAACCGGACGATCAAAGTCCGGTTTTTCATACCACATCGATGGGAATCTGCACGGTGCTCGCTCCCTGGTTCTTGCTTCGGAGCCGCAGACCGCCGTTTTCCGCTACCCTGCTCGCGTCGTGAGTGGACCGCCAGCGGCTACAATGCGGCGGGGGTTTATCGGCCATGAATTCCTCTTCGAAAGTTCGCTTCGTACATCTTTTCGGCCTGCTTCTTTTTTGCGCAGCGTTATTCGCCGGCAGCCCGCCGCGGGTCAACCCGGCAGCGAGATTGATCGAGCCGCCGCGCTGCTGCCCGCCGCAATCCCGCGCGGTGGTGGAGCGGTTGATCGAGCCTGTCGCAGTTGCCCGCCGGCACATGGAAGATGCAAGCGGCGACCTGACCGCACGGCGAGCAAGTGAATCTGGACGAGAGCGGCTGGCAGGCCATGGCTGTGGGCGCTCAAAGCGCCGACCGACGCCGTCTGGTTTCGCCAGACGATTCAAGTCCCCGACACGCTGAATGGCTACGACCTGACCGGCGCGCGCATCTGGTTCCAGTTCCACGCCGACGCCAACGGGCCCATGCCCGAGATTCTCTACTTCAACGGCCGCCGCGTGGCCATGGGCGAAGACCTGGAGCCGATCGTGCTGCTCGACGATGCGCGGCCCGGCGACAAGGTCGTGATTGCGGTCAAGCTGCTGCAGACCGTCGACGTGAAGACGTTCCGCGGCGCGACCCTGCGCATCGACTTTCCCGAGAACCGGCCCAATCCCGAAGACCTGGCGCAGGAGTTTCTCTCGGCCGCGGTGCTGCTGCCGTCGCTTGCGCCCGGCGACAGCAGCAAGACTGGACACGCTGAACGCGGCGATCGGCGCCGTGGATGTGGCCGCGCTGGATGCGGCCGAAACGGCGAGCGCGAAGCGCGCGCGCAGGATGAGGCGAAGTTCGACGCAGCCTGAAGGCTGCGCAGAGCCAGCTGGAGGCGCTGCGGCCGCTGCTCGAGACGGCGACCTTCCATCTCACCGGCAATTCGCACATCGATGCGGCATGGCTTTGGCCGTGGACCGAGACCGTGGACGTGGTGCGGCGCACGTTCTCGACCGCGCTGCAGTTGATGAACGAGTATCCCGGCTACACCTACACGCAATCGGCCGCGGCCTACAACGAGTGGATGGCCGACAAGTATCCCTCGATGAACGCCGAGATCAAGAAGCGCATCTCAGGAGGGCCGCTGGGAGATTGTGGGCGGCATGTGGGTCGAGCCCGACCTGAACATGCCCGACGGCGAATCGCTGGTGCGGCAGTTGCTGGTGGGCAAGCGCTGGTACAAGCAGGCCTACGGCGTGGACGTGCGCATCGGCTGGAATCCCGATTCGTTCGGCTACAACTGGCAGCTGCCGCAGATCTACAAGAAGAGCGGCGTCGACTACTTCGTCACGCAGAAGATGACGTGGAACGACACCAATCAACTGCCGTTCAAGCTGTTCTGGTGGCAGTCGCCCGACGGATCGAAGGTGCTGACGTATTTCCCGCACGACTACGGCAACGAGGACCTGCGTCCGGTGCGGCTCGGCGACGATCTGGCGGCCGCGCGGCAACGCGTCGACCGGCATGACGGAGATGATGGACCTCTATGGCGTGGGCGATCACGGCGGCGGGCCCACGCGGGCGATGCTCGACGAAGGCTTCCACTGGGCCGACCCGAGTGCCGCCGTCGGTGGCTGCGAATGGCGGCGTGCCGGTGACGCCGAAGTACGAGTTCGGCACGGCGCAGAGCTTCTTCTCGACGATTGAGAAGCAGATCGCGCCGGAGAGCCCGTCGTGGAATTACCAGTCGATTGCGAAGGGATACACGGCGCCGCCGGCGGTGCCGGGCAAGGTGTCGATTCCGACGTGGGACACGGAGCTGTACCTCGAATACCACCGCGGCGTGATGACCACGCAGGCCATGCACAAGCACAACATGCGCGACAGCGAAGAAGAGGTGCTGAACGCGGAGAAATGGTCGTCGCTTGGCATGGCTCGACGGCAACGAAGTATCCCGGCGCGACGAACTGACCGAAGACTGGAAGAAGGTGCTCTTCAACCAGTTCCACGATCTGGCGGCGGGCTCGGGGATTGCCGTGATCTACAAGGATGCGCAGAAGGACTACGACTGGGTGCGCATGTCGACGAATGAGATTTCGGCGGGGGCGCTGAAGACGGTGGCGGAGCGGATCAACGCGTCGACACGAGTGGCAAGAAGCTCGACTTCCGGATTCCGTGCGTGTTCAATCCACTGGGCTGGGAGCGATCTGGCGACGTGACAGTCGTAAGTCCGATGCCGCTGCAAATGCCAGTCGTGTGACAGCTAGCGACTGATGCCCTGACGATGTGGCACAGATGCAGACCGCTTGTCTGGATGCAGCAGATTGCCGCATGAGACCGAGACGAGGCGACAGCAAGCTCAGAGTTCACATGCGGGCGAAGTGCCGGCGCTGGGCTACAAGGTCGTTTGAGTCGGATCCACGTGGCTGCCGGAGCGGATGGCCAAGCGCTCACAGGCACGACGCGCCGAGAACTCGGATCGAGCTCATTGCTATGACAGGACGAGCTCCGCGTCGATTGACAAGACCACCGGCTGCATCACGAGTCTTCTTGGACAAGGCAGAACGAGTCGAGACCATCGCCCCCGGCGCATGCGGCAATCAGCTTCAGTTCTTCAAGGACACGCCGAAGCAATACGACGCGTGGAACATCGATCCGGGCACGCTCGATGTACCGCCGCTGACGATCGAAAAAGCCGACTCGCGTTGAGTCGGTACGGATTCGAATGGAGCCCCGGCGATCCGCGTCACCCGCCACTGGCAGAACTCGAAGTTTGTCCAGACCATCATCGCTCGAAGGCGACATCGTCGACATCGACAACGACATCGACTGGCACGAGAAGCACGTGCTGCTCAAGGCCGCCTTCCCGCTCGGCCGTGACGAGCGACTTTGCCACCTACGAGATTCCTTACGGAACCATCGAGCGGCCGACGACGCGCAACAACTCGTGGGAAAAAGCGCAGTTTGAGGTTCCGGCGATGCGCTGGGCCGATCTCTCCGGCGCGGACCCGACGGCAAGGTCCACGGCCTGAGCGTTCTCAACCAGGACAAGTACGGCTACGATGCCGCGGGCAACGTGCTGCGGCTCACGCTGCTGCGCTCGCCCACGTGGCCCGATCCCGATGCCGACCAGGGCCATCACCACTTCCACTACGCGCTCTATCCGCACGCGGGCACGTGGAAGGACGCGCTCACCGTGCGCCACGGATGGGAGTACGACTATCCGCTGCAGGCAGTGGTGACGACGGCGCACGCGGGATCGCTGCCGGCGGAGCACTCGTTTGCTTCGGTGGCGCCGGAGAACGTGGTGCTGACCGCCGTGAAGAAGGCCGAGGACGAGAACGGGCTCGGCGTGAACGGATGATTTTCCGCGTGTACGAGTGGGCAGGGAAGGAGACGACGGCGGAGTTCCACGTGCCTCCGGGCGCGACCGGCGCGACGGTCACGAACCTGATGGAGCAGCCGGAAGGCGGGCCGCTTCAAGTTCGACAGGACGACGTGGTCAAGGTGCCGATTCATCCGTACGAGATTCTGACGATACGGGTGGACTATGCGAAGGCAGGGAGTAGCCAGTAGGGAATTGAGAGCAGGGGAGTGCGGGCGAGGACGCCCGCACTAAGCCGGTCTGAAGACCGGCGCTACAAGGGAACAGGTGAACTGACGGCTGATTTGCTATTCTGACAACAGCAAGGAGCCTGCGCCATGCACATCGCTTCCCCGTTCTTTGTCGTCCCCGTCATCATCGCCGTCTTTGTGGCGTCGATCCTGTTCGCCACCAGCAGCAAGGAAGACGGACCCTCGACGCACTGAGCGCGCGAGTTGCTCAGCAATCTACCCGATCGAAGATTCAGTTGCACTCGCGGCAGTAGCGCCGGGCTCCAGACCGGCTGTCGTGCGGGCGTCCATGCCCGCACACCATAGCCAGTTCCATCCATTCAGTGCGGCGCGCTCAGGATTGCCTAGGACATATTGGATCGCCCGGTCCAGCTCGCCGTCTTCACGAATCAAACGGTCATAATACTCACGTTGCCAGAAGACCCCGCTGCGGCCAAGGACTTGGTTGGCCTTTCTCGCCGTGAACAGCTTCCAACTCCGAATCACCGCCGCCAGCTCCTGTCCTGGGAATAAACGGAAGATCACATGTACGTGATTCGGCATCACGCACCACGCGACCAGCCGATATCGCTTCCCGTGCCAATAGTGCAGTGCGTTGGCGACCAACTCGCCAATTCGGGGAATCACGGAGCGAACAGGCGCCGATTCCGGGATCGAAGTACTCCTCAATTTTTTTCGGGCTGTACTCTGCGATAAGGACTTTCTGACTTGGCGACAGATTCGCTCCTCCGCGCCTCGCCGCTTCAAGTGTGCGGTGGCGCTCCTCAATCCTCTCCAGTACTGATTTCGGCAGAGAGTCGGCGAGATGGAAGGTAACGAAATAGAGCCCTGCCTCTTTTTCCCAATGAGGCAGCCTGCCGCGCTGCCGGATTCGCACCTCACCGTAGCGAGGCTGCACCGCACCCTGCACGGCGCTTTCGGAAGTGCTGAACCGTCGCGTCTGGTTTGCCATTCGAAGAGGATTCTACTCCTGGTGCTCCGTGTGCGGGCCAGGAGGCCCGCACTACAGATGGGATGAGCCGGCTGCTCTCGCGGAACAGCAAAGCGGACCGGAGCGCACTCGAGGGTGCTGAAAAGGAGACCAGCCGATGAAGAAGGTTAGCAGGCGTGCCACGAAATTGGAAATGGTGTTGAGGGACAAGCCCGAGATCACCGTAGGCTTGGACCTGGGCGACCGGTTTAGCCGGTATTGTTTTTTGAGCGCGGAGGGGGAAGAGATCGAAGAGGGCCGCATGGCGAGCAACAAGCGGGGTTGCGGAGACATTTCGAGGCAGATCCGCGCCTGCGCATTGCCCTGGAGTGCGGCACACACTCGCCCTGGGTCAGCCGTTTGCTGACGGCGCTGGGTCACCAAGTGATCGTGGCCAACGCGCGCAAGATCCCGGCCATTACCGCCAGCGAATCGAAGAACGACCGCAACGACGCTGAACAACTGGCGCGGTTTTGGTATGGCAAACGATCCCAGGCTTTGCTGGTGCCGCTGGAACATCGCAGCCAGGAGCAGCAGCAGGATGTGAACGTGATCCAGGTTCGCTCCACGCTGGTGCGGGCGCGGACCATGCTCGTCAACGCGCTGCGCGGGCTGACCAAGAGCGCCGGCGGGCGGCTACCGTGCTGCTCGACCGAGTCGCTGCCCACCCGCGTCCGGGCGCACATTCCCTCTGCGCTGACTGCGGCAGTCGGTCCGCTGCTGGAACAGATCGCTCAGCTCAACCGCCAGATCGCCGCGCTGGACCGGCAGATCGACAAGCTGCGGGAGAAGTATCCGGAAGTCGGTATTTTGCGCACGGCGCCTGGCGTGGGGCCAGTGGTGGCCGCGGCCTATGTGCTCACGCTGGGCCGCCCGGATAGCGGAGCCAACCGCTCAGCGGGCGCATTTCTGGGGCTGCGCCCCAGACAGAGCCAGTCGGGAGACTGCGATCCGCAAATGCGCATTACCCGGGCCGGCGACATCTACCTGCGTAGTCTGCTGGTGAAGTCGGCGCAGGACATCCTTGGGGGTTTCGGTCCCGACTCGGCGCTACGCCGAGTGGGGGCTGAAGCTGGCCGCCAGCGGAGGCAAGCGCGGCGAAAAACGCGCCCTGGTCGCTACGGCCCGCAACTGGCCGTGCTGCTGCACAGCATGTGGCGCAGCGGTGAGTGCTTCCAACCGTTTCCACAACCACCGGCCGCGGTCCCGGCCAGGGCCTAAAACACGCTTCTGAAGTTCGACGCAACCGCCAGGATGGCAGAACCGTTCCATGGAAAAACAATCTCGAACCCGGGTGACTGCGGCGACCGGCTTGGCCTTTAAAGGCCGCGCGACAGATAGCAGCACCCATTCATCACCATCGGGTCCCAAAAGGCACCGAGCCCATGCGGCTCACATCGAGTGCGGATAGAAGCCCGAGATGAATTTCAAAGACAAAAGCAACAGCAAAAGCAAAAACTTTCCAATGAATGAAAAAACAAAAACACCTTGACTCAACCAGCCGTCTCATAGAAGCCGGCCTGGAGACCGGCGCTACATAGGGTTGGAGACCGGCGCTACATAGGCTTGGAGCCCGGCGCTACATAGGCTTGGAGCCTGGCGCTACATAGGGTTGGAGACCGGTGCGACATGGTGTTGGGGGCCGGCGCCAAATAGGGTTGGAGACCGGTGCTGCACCTTTTCCGGAACCTTTTGCCGGCCCGGCGTATAACGATGCCAGAGGGCGATTGCCATGACCCGAATCCTGACCCAAAATTCGACCTGGAATTCGACGCGGAGCTTGAGCCGAACATCGGCGCGAAACTCGACCCGAAATTCGACGCGGAACCTGACACGGAACTCGACCCGGAACGCGATTCTCGACGCGGGCGGACTGATTGCCTGCCTGTCTGGCCTTTTGGCCGCCGGCATCGCCGGATGCAGAGTCCACGTGGACAAAGGCCCCAACGGCGAGGACAAGAAGGTCCAGGTGGATACTCCATTCGGCGGGATTCATGTGAACACCGACGAGACCACGGCGGCGGACCTCGGCCTGCCGGCCTATCCCGGCGCGGAAATCGTGAAGGACAAAGACAACGACAAATCGGCCGACATCCATATGGGCTTTGGCGAGTGGGAGCTGCGCGTGAAGGTGGTCAACTACTCCACTGCCGACAGCCAGGACAAAGTCGTCGCGTTTTACAAGAAGGCGCTGACGCGATTCGGCGACGTGATTGCGTGCCAGAACAACGCGGCCGTGGGTACCCCGACGACAACCTCCGAAGGACTGACCTGCTCTGACAACGGCGGCCCCAATGTGAAGGTCGACGACCATGGCGAGAATTATGGATAGCACTCGGGCCACAGCGGTTTTCAGTTGAGAGCCGGCTCAAAGCGCCACCAGCACATCGTTGGGTTTGAGAGCTCCGCGCCCGGCCAAACGCGGTTTGCTCTTGTGGCACTTGATTTGCCGGCGGGGGTTGAAGGGAACTCGGGCTCGAGCGACTGAAGAAGGCAGCGGCGTCGGCGGAGCTAGCGGAGTTAACGAGACCGGGATCGAGCGCGAGAGCAGAAAGATGTGGCCGGACGGCGAATCGTTACTAGATAATTAACGGCGAATTTCGGCTATTTTTCCCCATTCTTGAGGCAGTCCGGTCAATTCTAAACGAGTTAGAGCCGAAAATATACTGATGGGGTATGTAAGAAATTTAACTATTTATTTTCGTCCAATCCCCCGAATTCTGTGACCTGAGCTCGATTTCGAGCGGGATTCCAGTGCGGCCAGATATCAAAAATCGGAAAAAATGGCCTTTGTCGATGCTGAGTTTATGTGCTCACGATGCTGGATCGCGTCATGCAGCTCGCGTGCGAGAGCCTTGGCTGCTCTTTCCGTGCAGCGAGGCTCCATCTAGATTCGTGCGAGGCCTTCGAAAATCGGCTCGTGCATAAGATTTTCAGCACGATTCAATTCATCCACTCCCCTCTTCGTCGAATAAGACCGCCAATTCAGCCTGAATTTCCGCCCCGATTTGTGCAGAGGTTGGGGTGACTCCCATCACAGCGCACCTCTTCGCGCTAAAGCGCAGACTAACGCGCGGCTTGAAGGGAGTTTTGACAGCAAGACCGGAGGCGCGACCTGTGATGGGACGAATAGACGCCGATGCACGCCCAGTGAGGATGTGCAGCGGCGGCTCAAGATGACCTGGAGCGAGGAGTACCAGCGCAAGCGCATGAGCGCGGCGCAGGCGCTCGAAGCTGTACACCTCCGGCGCTCGTGTCTGGATTCAGTCGGGCTGCGGAACTCCTTCCGTTCTGGTGGATGCGCTGGTGGCGCGCGCTGCCGAACTGCGCGACGTCGAAATCATCCACATGAAGACGCTGGGCAGCGCGGACTACACGCGGCCCGAGTACGAAGGGCATTTCCGCCATCGCGGCCTGTTTCTGGGCGACAACGTGCGCGAAGCGGTGTGCGACGGGCGCGCCGACTACACGCCCATCTTCCTGAGCGAGATTGAAGGCCTCTTCGAGAGCGGCGCTCTGCCGCTCGATGTGGTGCTGATGCAGGTTTCGCCGCCGGACGCGCACGGATTCGTGAGCCTGGGCACGACGGTGGACTGCACGCTGACGGCGGTGCGCTACGCGAAGATCGTGATTGCCGAAGTGAACCGGCAGATGCCGCGCACGCATGGCGACACCACCATCCACGTGAGCCACATCTCCGCCATCGTGGAGACGTGACCGGCCGCTGCTGGAACTGGAAGCGGAGCCGTTCACCGAGATGCACATGCGCGTGGCGCGCAACGTGGCCTCGCTCATTCCCGACGGAGCCACGCTGCAGACCGGCATCGGCGGCATCTCGGAGGCGGTGCTGCACTGCCTCGACGACAAGCACGACCTGGGCATTCACACCGAGATGTGTCCCGGACGGCGTGATCGATCTGATGGAATCGGGCGTCATCAACGGCGAGCGCAAGACGCTGCACCGCGGCAAGGCCGTGGTGGCGTTTGTGCTGGGCACGCAGCGGCTCTTCGATTTCATCCATGAGAATCCCAGCTTCGAGTTCCGGCTCCATCAGCTACACCAACGATCCGTTTGTGGTGGCGCAGAACGACCGCATGGTGGCGATCAACGGCGCGCTGCAGGTGGATATGACGGGGCAGGTGTGCGCCGATTCGCTGGGCACGCGGCCCTACAGCGGGTTTGGCGGGCAAATCGATTTCATTCGCGGCGCGGCGCGGTCGAAGGGCGGCGTGCCGATTATTGCGCTGCCTTCGACGGCGCGCGACGGCACGGTGTCGCGCATTGTGCCGGTGCTGGAGCCGGGCGCGGGCGTGGTGACTTCGCGCGCCGATGTGCATTACGTCGTGACCGAGCACGGCATCGCTTATCTGCATGGCAAGACGCTGCGCGAGCGGGCCGAGGCGCTGATCGCGATTGCCGATCCGCGTTTCAGGGCGGAGCTGGAGGATTTTGCGGTGCGCTCGCATTACATGGAGCGGAAGCCGGCGGCAGCGCTGGTGTGAGCATGCGGAGCTGCGGTCGGAGGGAATGGACGGAGATGACGCGATGACGAAAGAAGCCGGATCAGAAACAGGATCGGGGCCAGTTGCGGATCGACGAGCAAGAGTGCAAGGGCTGCGGCCTGTGCATGGAGGCCTGCCCGCCCAAGGTGATCGCGCATGAGCGAGCGGCTGAATCACTACGGCTACAGCACGGCGATGTATGCGGGCGCAGGCTGCACGGGATGCGGCATCTGCTTCATGGTCTGTCCGGAGCCGGGGGCGATTACGGTGCTACCGGCTGGTGAGCGCGCACGCAGGTTGAGGCACGCGCGGCAAAAGCCGCCGCGGAGGGGGCGAGCGCATGCGCAAGCAACTGATGAAGGGCAACGAAGCCATCGTCAAGAGCGCCATTCTTGCCGGATGCCGCGCGTTCTACGGCTATCCCATCACGCCGGCCAGCGAGATTACCGAGGCCGCGGCGGAGTTCATGCCGCAAGACCGGCGGCGTGTACGTGCAGGCGGAGAGCGAGGTCGCGGCCATCAACATGCTGTACGGCGCGGCGTCGGCGGGCGTGCGCGCCATGACGGCGTCGAGCGGGCCCGGCATCAGCCTGATGCAGGAAGGCATCAGCTACATGGCCGGCGCGGAGCTGCCCTGCGTGATCGCCGACATTACGCGCGGCGGGCCCGGGCCTGGGCAACATCGGCGCCGAGCAGGGCGACTATCACCAGGTGGTGAAGGGCGGCGGCCACGGCAACTATCGCACCATCGTGCTGGCGCCGCACTCCGTGCAGGAGATGGCGGACCTGACCGCGCTGGCCTTCGAGCTGGCCGACCGCTATCGCAACCCGGTGGTGCTGCTGGCCGACGGATTCATCGGGCAGATGATGGAGCCGGTGGAGTTTCCGCAGACAGCCACGCGCCGCACCTGCCGGAGTGGGCCGTGGCCGGCACTGCGGCGTCGCGCGGCAATCTGATCACCTCGCTGCATCTGGATATCGACGAGCTGGAGAAGCACATTCGCGCGCTGGAGGCCAAGTACAAGATCGCCGAGCAGCGCGAGACGCGCGCCGAAGAGTGGATGACCGCGGACGCGGAGATTGTGCTGGTGGGCTACGGCATCGTGGGGCGCATTTTGAAGGCCGTGACCGCCGAGGCTCGCGCCGAAGGGATCAAGGTCGGCGTGCTGCGGCCCATCACGCTCTATCCATTTCCCGGTGGTGCAGTTCCAGCGGCTGGCATTCAGCGCGCGCGTTTTTGTGGTGGTGGAGATGAGCAACGGGCCAGATGATCGAGGATGTGAGGCTGGCGCTGAACGGCTCGCGGCCGGTGGAGTTCCTGAGTCGCGTGGGCGGCAACGTGCCGTCGCACGAGGAGGTGCTGGCGTTTGTGCGCGAGCTGGCGCGCCGCGGCGAGCTCTCGCGGCAGCGCGAGCTCGAGAAGAGGAGCGGATGGCAAATGTCTAGCGAGTCGATTGCAGAATACGAAGTCGCGCACGGCAGGGCCAAGGTCCTTCTACGAGCGCTATGAGCGCAAGGACGAGCTGCAGCACCAGACGCACTTCTGCCCCGGCTGCGGCCACGGCACCGTGCACAAGATGCTGGCCAAGGCCATCGACGATCTGGGCGTGCAGGACCGCACCATCCTGGTCGGCCCGGTGGGCTGCTCGGTGTTCACCTATTACTACTTCGACGTGGGCAACGTGCAGGCCGCGCATGGGCGCGCGCCGGCCGTGGCTACGGCCATGAAGCGCAGCCGGCCCGAGAGCATCGTCATCAGCTACCAGGGCGACGGCGATCTTTCGGCCATCGGATCGGCGGAGATTCTGCACGCCGCCAATCGCGGCGAAAACATCACCGTGATCTTCGTCAACAACGCCATCTACAGCATGACCGGCGGGCAGGCCGCGCCCACCACGCTGCTGGGCCAGAAGAGCACGACGACTCCGAACGGCCGCAACGCCGCGACTGAAGGCTATCCGCTGCACGTGAGCGAACTGCTGAGCACGCTTGAAGGCGCCCGTCTACATTGAGCGCGTGGGCCTGGGCGACAACAAGCAGATTGCGCAGGCGGCGCGGGCCATCACGGCGCGGCCTCGAGAACCAGGTGCGCGGGTTGGGCTTCTCGCTGATTGAAGTGCTGTCGCCGTGCCCGACCATCTGGAAGATGACGCCGGTGGAGGCGCAGCACTGGGTGCGCGACGTGATGGAGAAGACGTTTCCGCTGGGCGTGTTTTGCGACCGGACAAAAGAGCGGCATTGCCGCGGCGGACTCGAAGGCCAGTGACGCCGCAACCCGCGCTCGATGAGCTTCCGCGCATTCTTGGCGTTGCCGAAGAGTGATTTGCCCGAAGGCAACGCGGCAGCCGTCGCGGCGCGACAAGGAGATCGATCTCCAGGTGCGCATCGCCGGCTTTGGCGGGCAGGGCGTCTTGCTGCTCGGCGAAGTGCTGGCCGAGGCCGGACTCGATGCCGGGCTGGAGGTTTCGTGGCTGCCGTCCTATGGGCCTGAGATGCGCTCGGGCACTTCGAACTGCCACGTGCGGCTGTCGCGCGCAGGCCATCGATTCGCCGCTGGTGACCGCGCCCAATGTGCTGGTGGCGATGAACGAGCCCTCGCTGCGCAAGTTCGACAAAAGCGTGCGCGCCGGCGGATGGGTGATCTACAACGGCGACGAGTTTCCCGCCGATTGCGTGCGCGACGACGTGCATGTGCTCGCGCTTCCGTTCACGCAGTCTGGCCGATGAGCTGGGCGACAAGCGCGCGGCCAACATGGTGATGCTGGGCGCGCTGCTGGAGATTGCGGGCGTGCTGCCGCAGGCGAGCATCGACGCCGCGCTGCGCCGCCTGGTGAAGAATCCGCGCTGGGTGGAACTGGACGAGCGCGCCCTGGCGCGGGGAAGGGAACTGTTACAAGGACATCGCTCGCGGAGGTGTGACATGAAGGCGGATGCCGATCCGAACCTGATTGTGTATTTCGGCGGGCAGTATGTGCCCATGCGCGAGGCGCGCGTCGGAATCCTGACCCATGCCCTGCACTACGGAACCGGCGTGTTTGAAGGGATTCGCGCGTACTGGGACGAGAGCGAGCAGGAGCTGTTCGTGCTGCGGCCCAGGGAGCACTACCGAGCGCTGGAAGCAGAACTGCGGAATTCTGCGCATCGATGTGCCGCTCACGCCCGAAGAGTTGTGCGCGATCACCGTCGAGCTGGCGCGGCGCAACGATTTCCGCACCGATCTCTACATCCGGCCGCTGGCCTACAAGTGCGCCGAGCGCATCGGCGTGGCCATCGACGATCAGGATGCCTTCGCCATCGTCGCGCTGCCCTTCGGCGAGTATCTGCACAGCGAGAACGGCCTGCACGCCGGCGTGAGCTCCTGGCGGCGCATCGAAGACAATGCCATTCCGCCGCGCGCCAAGATCTGCGGCGCTTACGCCAACAGCGCGCTGGCCAGCGACGAAGCGCACCGCTCGCGGATTCGATGAGGCCATCCTGCTGAACGAGAGCGGCCACGTGACCGAGGGCGCCACCTGCAACCTCTTCATGCTGCGCAAAGGGCGGCTGATCACGCCGCGAGTCACCGAGAACGTGCTCGAAGGCATCACGCGCGATTCGATCATGGAACTGGCGCAGCGCGAGCTGGGCCTGGAGATTGTGGAGCGGCCGATCGACCGCAGCGAGCTGTATATGTGCGACGAACTGTTCCTGACCGGAACGGCAGTGGGCGTGGCGCCGGTGGTGCGCGTCGATCATCGGCCCGTGGGCGATGGAGCCATCGGCGCGGTGACGCGACGGCTGCGGCAGTTGTACTTCGATGCGACGCACGGACATCTGCCGGAATACCGCAAATGGCTGCTTCCGGTCTATCGCAATGCCCCATCGCAGGCGCAGAACGCGGCGCCGATCGAGGCAGACAAGTTTCGCCTGAGCGAATGCCGGCGCGCGATCCAGCTGCGATGTGAGACCTGGGCGACTGCAGGCCCAGGCAAGGAGGAAACACGAATGCTAACGACAATAAGTCAAGCCAACGCCTATGACGTTGCCATGGAGAACTTCGATACCGCGGCAGACGCCATGGGCCTGGAAAAGAATACGCGCGAGATGATCAAGTATCCCGAGCGCATGCTGACGGTGGGCGTGCCGGTGCGCATGGACGACGGCAACATTCACCGCTTTAGGGCTACCGCGTGCAGCACAGCTCGGTGCGCGGCCCTGCCAAGGGCGGCATCCGCTACCATCCGCAGGTGACGCTCGACGAAGTGAAGGCGCTGGCCACGTGGATGACGTGGAAGTGCGCGGTGGTGAACATTCCCTTCGGCGGAGCCAAGGGCGGCATCACCTGCGATCCGAAACACATGTCGCAGGGCGAACTGGAGCGGATGACGCGCCGCTACACCAGCGCGATTCTGCCGCATCATCGGGCCGGAGCAGGACATTCCCGCGCCCGACGTCTACACCAACTCGCAGACCATGGCCTGGATCATGGACACCTACAGCATGACCAAGGGCTATGCGATTCCCGGCGTGGTGACGGGCAAGCCCATCAGCCTGGGCGGATCGCTGGGCCGCAACGAGGCCACCGGCCGCGGCGTGTTCTACACCATCGAGTGCGCCTGCGAGCATCTGCACATGCCGCTGAAGGGCGCAACCGTCGCCGTGCAGGGCTTCGGCAACGCCGGCTCGATCGCCGCGCAATTGCTCCATGAGGCGGGCGCGAAGATCATCGCGGTGAGCGACTCGACGGGCTGCGTCTACAACCGCGACGGCCTGAACATTCCCGAACTGATCCACATGAAGGCGCTCTGCGGCCATGTGGACGGGTTCCCGGAGAGCGAGCCGATCCTGCCGCACGAGCTGCTGGCCTTGCAGTGCGACATCCTGGTGCCGGCGGCGCTTGAAAACGCCATCCACGCCGACAATGCGGCCGCGGTGCGCGCGCGCATCGTCGCCGAAGCGGCCAACGGGCCGCTCACGCCGGCGGCGGACAGAATTCTCGAGAGCAAGGGCGTCTTTGTGATCCCGGACATTCTGTGCAACGCGGGCGGCGTCACGGTGTCCTACTTCGAGTGGGTGCAGGACGAGCAGCACCTGTTCTGGGAGGCGCAGGATATTTACAACCGCCTCGATCGCGTGATGAAGACGGCCTTCCGCGATGTGCTCAAGATTCACCTGGAGCGGAAGGTGCCCATGCGCATCGCCGCCAACATGCTCGGCATCGGCCGCGTGGCCGAGGCCGTGCAGATTCGCGGCATCTATCCGTAACGCATCGCGGGCGCACTGGAGCCCTCTTTGCAGGACCTTGGGCGCTCCGAATTGAAGTGATTGTTTCGATTTTCCTGGATCTGCGTTCTCTCGTTCCCTCCGCGCTTCATGCGGAGGGGATGGGTGCATCCTCCCTGTCTCCCTGTAGAATCCTCAGTGGCAATTGAATCGTCGTCCGCGTGCAATTGCGTTCATCGGCTTGTTCATCCGCGACGGCATCCAATGGTTTCGAGGTTCTTTCCTTTGATTCGCGCCAGACTTTTTTCGGCATCAGTGGCCGCAGCCACCGTCTTCGGCGCAGCTCTTCTTTCCGCGCAGACCATCGATCTGCCGTCGAGCAAGCAGTTGATCGGCGAAGTTCCCGGCCATCCGCAGCGCATCAACAGCCTGCCCATCTCGATGGCCGTCTCGCCCGATGGCCGCTACGTGGTGACGGTGAATGCCGGCTACGGAACCTTCGAGTCGCAGTACGACCAGTCGTTCTCGGTTCTGGACACGCAGACTGGCGCGCTCGCCGATTTTCCCGATGCCCGCACACTGGCGCCGCGCGCAAGCAGACGCTCTACTCCGGCCTCGCGTTCAGCCGCGACGGCAGCCACATCTACGCCAGCATGGCTTCGCTCACCGACCCCAAGGGCGACGGCAAGGCAGCACGTAGGCAGCGGCATCGCGGTCTACAGCTTCACGGCGGAAAGATCGCGCCGGAGCGGCTGATTCCTCTGCCGCTCGAGCCGCTCCCGCCGGGACGAAAGACCCGCTTGCCCGACGGAACGCGACAGCGATCGAGGGCGTGCCGTATCCGGCCGCGATTGCGGTGATCGGCGAGGCCGGCCATGAGAAGCTGCTGGTCGCCGAGAATCTCTCCGACGATGTGGTTCTGCTCGATGCCGCGACCGGCGCGATCGAAAAGCGCTTCGATCTGTCCGAGAGCGATGCCGTGCCTGCGACCTATCCCGATTGCTCTCGCCGTCACGAACAGACGGCAAGCGCGCGTTCGTTGCGCTGTGGAACGCATCGGAGATCGTCGGAGCTCGATCTGGTCGCGCGGCACGGTGGCGCGCAAGCTGGCGCTGCTCAAGCCGTCCAACCCCATCGCTCCGGGAACGCATCCCTGCGCGTTTGCCTTCTCGCCCGACGAGAAGACGCTCTACGTGGCGCTCGCCAATCGCGATGCCGTTGCCGCCGTGAATGTGGGCGCGGGCCAGTTCTAGCGTGAAGGGCTACTTCGATACCCGCCTGCCGGGGCAGAGCTATTTCGGCGCTGAGCCGGTGGCGCTGGCCGTGAACGCCGACGGCAGCCGGCTCTATGTGGCGAACATGGCCACCGATGCCGTCGCGGTTTTCGACACGCGCAAGCTGACGCCCAAGGCCGCGAAGGCGGGAATGGTCGAGCCGGACGGATTCATTCCCACCGAGTGGATGCCGATGTCGATGGCGTTCGTTTCGTCGCCCTCCGGCGGCAAGCTTTATGTCGCGACCGCCAAGGGCAAGGGAACCGGGCCGAACAACTTTCCCCAGCGCCGGGTGGAGACTCCGGATGGCCAAATGGACGCCGAGGCCGAGCACCTACATCGCAACGCTTCTTTACGGTTCGCTGGCGACGCTCGACGAGCGGGAGATCGCAAGCAACCTGCCCGAGTGGACCGCGACCGTGCTCGCCTCGAATCGCATGAAAGCCGCGCAGGAGCAGATCGCCTTTGCCGGCGGCGCGCAGGACCGCATTCAGCCACGTCATCTACATCATCAAGGAGAACCGCACCTACGATCAGATTCTCGGCGACCTTGAGCAGGGCGGCAAGCCGGTGGGCAACGGCGACCCGAGCCTGGCGATGTATGGCGCAGGCCATCACGCCCAACGAGCACAAGCTGGCGCTCGCAATTCGGCGTGCTCGACAACTTCTTCGATTCCGGCGAAGTCTCCGGCGACGGCCACGTCTGGTCCAACGCGGCCATCGGCACGGACTATCTGGAGAAGACCTGGCAGCAGAACTACCGCGGCGAGCAGCGCACCTACGACTACGAGGGCGTGGTGGCCGACGGCTATCCGCTGCTGCAGAAGATTCCCGACGTGAACGAGCCGGCCAGCGGCTATCTGTGGGGCGATCTGGCCGCGCACGGCAAAACCTACTACCACTTCGGCGAATTCATTTCGTCGACGTTTTGCGACCAGCCGGCGCGTTGCCGATGCCACGCTGGGCGCCATGCTGGCCGGCCCGAGCTGCGCGCGCAAGGCGATTGCGCCGGGCGAGGCGTTGCCCGCGGAGTGGGGCGGCGGCGTGAACAAGTGGCCGTGGCCCATTCCGCTGCTCGCCGCCAACATCGCCACCAAGCCGGAGCTGGTGGGCCACTTCGCGCCGGAAGCGCCGGACTTCAATCTTCATGGTTCCCGACCAGATCCGGGTCGAAATCTTTCTGCGCCACTTGCAAGCAGTGGGTCGCGGATCGCGAGCGCGGCAACGACACCATGCCCGACTTCGTCATGCTGCGCCTGCCCAACGATCACACCGCGGGAACGCGGCCCGGCGGGCCCACGCCGAAGTCTTCCGTCGCCGATAACGATCTCGCGGTGGGCCGCGCGGTCGAGGCGATTTCGCACTCGCCCTACTGGGACGATACGGCCTTCTTCATTCTCGAAGACGATGCGCAGGACGGCGCCGACCACGTGGACGCGCACCGCAGCATCGCGCTCGTCATCAGCAAGTATTCGCCGCACGGCCCCGGCGGCGCGCCGTTTGTCGACAGCCGCTTCTACTCCACGGTCAGCGTCATCCGCACCATGGAAGCGCTGCTCGGCCTGCCGCCGATGAACAACAACGACGCTTTCTGCTCGATGATCTCCTCGCTGTTCACAGGGCCCGGCGATCAGCCGCCCTACACGGCCGACTATTCCAACCGCGACAACGGCCTGATCTACACGGCCAATCCAAAGAACGCCGTGGGCGCACGGGCCAGCATGAAGATGGACTTCAGCCACGCCGATCGCGCTCCTACGGAAAAGCTCAACGTCATTCTGTGGAAGGACGCCATGGGCAACGCGCCGGTGCCGGCGATGCTGAAGGCGCGCGCGAAGAAATCGGACGAGCGACGACGATTAGGACGACTCCATGGCAGCCTGGTGGCCGAGCCAGCCGTCGCGTTTTCGGAAATGCATATCGCGAACATCGACGGCATCGTGCGACGCGGCCATCAGGGAGCGATTGACCTCCTCGATCCCCAAACGTTTCGCAATGTCCGAAAACGTGGCAAGGGGACCGAGATACGGCGGAAGTGGCGACGCTGGAGCTGTCAAAATCCAGCTCGGAGGCGTTGCTGGCCCTGCTGCGCGCCCGCGCAACCGAAGCGTGCAAACCAGGTTCGGGGCACACATGCGGCAGGGTGTTCTGAGGGCGGCGGACGAAGGCCGCGGCCACGGGGCGGATTCCAGTCAACGGTTCACAGGATGGGATAAATGGCGGAAAAACCTGCCTGAACGGCAGAAACCGGCGCCAACTCCTTCGCCAAACCCGGCCCCAAACTGGTAGCTTGAGAGAGAAGGACTTTCTTTCCCGCGATGGCTTCCAGTCCCTACTTTTCATTGGCGGTTTTATTCGTGGCGGCGCTGGGCTTTGGCCTTGCTCCGCTGGGGCTGGCCTGGCTTTGGGCCAGGGTGTTTTCGCCGCCCAAGCCGAACGCCATCAAGAACGCCATTTACGAGTGCGGGCTGGTGTCAAAGGGCGACGCCTGGATGCAGTTCCGCTCGGCCTACTACCTCTACGGCATCATCTTTCTCATCTTCGACGTGGAAGCGGTTTTTCTGCTGCCCTTCGCGGTGGCATTTACAGGGTTGAGCGCGGCGGCCTGCGCGGCCATGCTGGTGTTTGTGCTGCTGCTGGTTGAGGGACTGGCCTGGGCCTGGGCCAAGGGCGTGCTGACGTGGGCGTGAAAGACAGGTGTCAGGTTCAGTGTCAGTTCGTTAGTTCGCAGCGAAGCAGCGGATCCGAGCGAATAAGACGGGATGAACGACAGCGAATGTGCGAATCAGGCACTGATGACTCACTGAACCCTGACACTGCAACTCGGAGCGAAGCGACTCATGGCAGTGATCAACAACTGAAGATCGAACTGGGCAAGCAGGGCGTCTTCGTCACGACCATCGAGGAGCTCTACAACTGGGGCCGGCGCAGCTCGGTGTGGCCCATGCAGTTCGGCCTGGCCTGCTGCGCCATCGAGATGATCGCCACCACCATGGCGCGCTACGATCTGGCCCGCTTCGGCGCCGAGGTCTTTCGCCCCTCGCCGCGCCAGGCCGACCTGATGATCGTCTCCGGCACCGTGACCAAGAAGATGGCGCCGCAGGTGGTGCGCCTCTACAACCAGATGGCCGAGCCGCGCTACGTGATCGCCATGGGCGCCTGCGCCATCTCCGGCGGGCCGTTCAAGCAGGGCTACAACGTGCTCAAGGGCATCGACCGCTACATTCCGGTGGACGTGCACATTCCCGGCTGCCCGCCGCGGCCCGAGGCGCTGCATCCAGGCCTTCATGACGCTGCAGAAGAAGATCGACGGCCAGCATTTGACCGGCGAGGGCCGCCCGCGCTTTCTCGATCCCAGACGCGCAGGGCGAGTTTCCCGTGCCGGAGCAGGGCGAGCACGATCTGGAGCCGACATCGAACCAAGGCGTCTGGCCGGTGCCGATCACGATTCGATGAAGCAGGCAGCAAGGGACCGAGGGAACAAGGGAACGAGAAGACAGGGAGCAGGGATCAAAACGCGGCCCGCAGCAGCGATGATGTGGCTAAGAGCTAGCAGGCTAGAAGCTAGGAGCTGATTTTGAAGACGGTCGAAGAAATCAAGGCGGCGATTGAGGCGGCGGTTCCCGGCGCTGGCGTGGAGTTTGTGCCCAACCCCAGCCCCTCGCGCGCAGCACTCGCTGCGCCTCGCGCCCGAGAGCGCCGTCGCCGTCGCCACATTTCTGCGCGACGATCCCGAGCTGGCCTTCGATTTCCTCTCCAACGTCACCGGCGTCGACTGGCCCGACAAAGAGATCGCGGAAAAAGTGAAAGTAACGCGTCAAGTCATGAAAACGGTCGACGGCGTCGAGCAGAACAGTCGAGGAAACCGTCGAAGAAACCCGCAAGCACGTCGAGCCCGGCTGTCTTGAAGCGGTCTACCACCTGTATTCGGTCGCGAAGAAGCACGGCCCGCTGGTGCTTCGCATGCGCACTGCGAATCGGACCGACCAGGTCGAGCTTGCCTTCGCTCACGCCCGTCTGGCGCTCGGCGGAGTTCCAGGAGCGCGAGGTCTTCGATCTCTACGGCATCGTCTTCACCGGCCATCCGGACCTGCGCCGCATGCTGATGTGGGACGGATTCAAGGACCACCCCATGCGCAAGGACTACGTGGAGCCGGACGACTTTGAATACGAGCCCACGGCGCACGATGAAGTGCTGAAGCGCGCGCAGGAGCACAAGAAGCAGGGAACAAGGGAACAAGGGATCAAGCGAACAGGGAAGCCGAGCCAGCCGCAATGAGCGTCGCGGAAACCAAAACGGAGAGAGTCGCGGGCTGGAACCGGCCGCCGGTGATTGAGCCCGACGGCGAAGGCGAACTGCTCGAAGTCGCCATGGGGCCGCACCATCCCTCGACGCACGGCGTCTTCCGCATGGACGTGGCGCTCGACGGCGAGCGCGTCATCCGCCTCAAGCCGGTCTTCGGCTACCTGCACCGCAACCACGAGAAGATCGCCGAGAGGCGCATCCTATCTGGCGTCGATGCCCTACACCGACCGCCTCGACTACTTCTGCTCGCTCACCAACAACTGGGCCTATGCGCTGGCGGTGGAAAAGCTCGCCGGCCAGGAGGTTCCCGAGCGCGCCGAGTACATTCGCGTCATTCTCGCCGAGCTGACGCGCGTGCAGAATCACGCTTCGTCGATCGGCTTTCTCATTCAGGAGATGGGCGCCAGCGGCACGCCGCTCATGTACGCCTTCAAGGAGCGCGAAAAGATTCTCGACCTCTTCGAATCGCTCACCGGCTCGCGCATGATGTGCAACTACATGCGCTTCGGCGGCTGCCGCGTGGATGTTTCCGCGGCATGGCTCGACGCCACGCGCAAGGTCGTCGCCGGGCTGCCCGCATTTGTCGACGAGTTCGAAGCGCTGCTCTCGACCAACGAAATTCTGATGGCGCGCTGCCAGGGCGTCGGCATTCTGCAAGCCGGAGCTGGCCGTCAACGCCGGCGTCACCGGGCCCATGCTGCGCGCGTCGGGCGTGAACTACGACATTCGCAAGGTGGACCACTACGGCATCTACGACCGCTTCAACTTCCGCGTGCCGCTCGGCGATCACGGCGACATCTACGACCGCTACATGGTGCGCGTGCTGGAGATGCGCGAGTCGATCAAGATTCTCGAGCAGGCGCTCAAAGACATTCCCGCCGGCCCGATCATGGACCCCAAGGCGAAGATTCGCGGCTTCCGTCCCAAGCCCGGCGAGGCCTACGGCCGCATTGAAGCGCCCAAGGGCGAGCTGGGCTTTTATCTCATCAGCGACGGCGGGCCGAATCCCTATCGCTATCGCGTGCGCCCGCCCAGCCTGATCAACCTGACGGTTCTGGAAGACATGTGCCTGGGCCAGAACGTCGCCGATGTGGTGCTGATTTTTGGCAGCGTGGATATTGTGCTGGGAGAAGTGGATCGATGAATCGTGAACCGTGCATCGTGATTCGTGAACAGCGCAGTATCTTGCAACGGAGACGGCGACGACGAAGTGCGGGCTACGACCTACGACTCACGATTCACGGTGCACGAACATGGAGGGTCACTTGCTGGGTGAAGGAATCCTGAAAGGGATGGCGGAGACGGCGAGGAATTTCTTCGGCAGTTACGTCTCCAAAGAACGGCTGACGACGGTCGAGTATCCGGAAGAGCGGATCCCCACCGTCGAGGCCGCGCGCGTCTTTCCCTTTCTCGTCTACGACGGCGCCGACTGGGAGGCCGGCCTGCGCTGCGTGGCCTGCCAGATCTGCGAAAAAGAGTGCCCGCCCAAGTGCATCTACATTGACAAAAGCAAAGACAAGAAGCCGGACTACGTGGGCAAGCCGCAGTTTTATCCCGCGCGCTTCGACATCGATATTTCCGTCTGCATGAGCTGCCAGATCTGCGTCGAGGTTTGCCCGTTCGAAGCCATCAAGATGGACACGCGAGTTTGAGCTGGCCACCGACGATCGCTTCGGCGGCCTGCTCGACGACCGCAAGCAACTGGCCAAATCGAACGAGTACTACCACTCGATTCATCCCACCGAAGCCGCCGAAGTGGACGCGCGCCTGGCCGAGGAAAAAGCCAAGGTGGAAGCCAAGGCCAAGGCCGCGGCCGAAGCCGCCGCCAGCCAAGGCAGCCGCAGCCAGCCCGCTGCCGCCACCGCCCACCCACAGCCGCCGACCCGCCGAAGGAGGACGCTAGCCGATGGCGGCATAGTCCTTCGCCGTGAGATCTCGACCAGATCTTCATCCTCCTCCGCGATTGGCTCGTCGGCTTTCTGCCCGCCGCGCTGCGGCCCGCCGCGGGCGTCGTGCTCGGCGTCATCGCCATCGTCTGCGTCTTTCCCGGCCTCTTCGCGCTCACCACGGTCTTCGAGCGCAAAGGGCCTGGGCCGCATCCAGAATCGCCTCGGCCCCAACCGCGTCGGCCCCTTCGGCCTCTTTCAGCCGGTCGCCGACGGCATCAAGTCGCTCACCAAGGAAGACATCGTTCCGCTCAGCGCCAACGCCGTGGTGCATTTTCTCGCGCCGCTCGTGCTGGTGGTCACGGTCTTCATGGGCTTCGCGGTGTTGCCCATGGGCCGCAACATGGTGCTGGTCGACATGGACGCCGGCCTGCTCTTCTTCTTCGCCATGGGCGCGGCGACGGAGCTTTCGGTCTTCATGGCCGGCTGGTCGAGCCGCAACAAGTATTCGCTGCTCGGCGCCATGCGCGCCGTGGCGCAGATGATCAGCTACGAAGTGGTGCTGCTGCTTTCCGCGTCGTCGGTGGTCATGATCGCCGGCTCGCTCTCGCTGCCGAAGATCGTCGATGCGCAGAACCAGTACACCGGCATCTTTCCGCACTGGTACATCTTCACGCCCTGGGGCCTCGCCGGATTTCGTGATGTACGCCATCGCCGCCACGGCGGAAACCAACCGCTCGCCCTTCGATCTGCCTGAAGGCGAGTCGGAACTGGTCGCCGGCTACCACACCGAATACTCCGGCTTCAAATTCGCGCTCTTCTTCCTCGGCGAATATCTTGCCATGTTTTCCATCTCCGGCCTGGGCACCACGCTCTTTCTCGGCGGATGGTCGGCGCCGCTTTCGTTCCTCACCTTGATTCCTTCGTGGATCTGGTTTTTCGGCAAGGTGATGATCTCCATCTTCGTCTTCATCTGGATGCGCGGCACGCTGCCCCGCCTGCGCCAGGACCAGCTGATGAACTTTGCCTGGAAGTTTGTTCTGCCCTTCACGCTGCTCAATCTGCTGGTCACCGCGCTCTGGCGCTTCATGGGCGAGGGCTGGGTGCGCTGGGTGGTCTGCACCGTCATTCTCGCTGCGGCCTACGTGCTCATGGGCCGGCTGGAAATGCGCAGAGAGCACTTCGGCCCCAGGAGCTACCGCTATGCTGAATAGGGAGCTCGAATCGATGAGCTCCGATCTTCTATCTGCTTGCGGCCCTCACGCTGGCCGGCGGCCTGGCGGCCGTGCTGCTCAAGCACCTGGTGCACTGCGCGCTCGCCGTCACCGTCGCCTTCGCCGGACTGGCGCTGCTGTTCCTTCAACTCGACGCGCAGTTCGCCGGCTTTGCGCAGATTCTGGTTTACATCGGCGCCGTCGCCATCCTGATTGTCTTCGCCATTCTGCTCACGCGCGGCTCCGAGCTGCCGAAGGACGGCGTCTTCAGCCGCACCTGGCTTGTGGGCTTGTCGATCGCCGCAGGCGTCTTTGCCGTGCTCGGCTGGGCGGTGCTCCAGAGCGTGCGCGCGGTGCCGCAGCAGAACGCCGTGCCCGCCGTCACCGTGCACGACATCGGCAACGCGCTGGTGGGCCGCTACGTGCTGCCGCTCGAGATCGTCGCCCTGCTGCTCACCGCGGCCACCATTGGCGCGGTCATCGTGGCCATGCACGAGAAAGAGAGGCGCCAATGACGCCTCTCGCCACGCCCCTTGCCGGTTATCTTCTCGTCGCGGCGTTGCTCTTCGCCATCGGCCTCGCCGGCGCGCTCACTCGCCGCAACGCCATCCTGGTGCTCATCGGCATTGAACTGATGCTCAACGCCGCCAACTTGAATCTGATCGCCTTCTGGCGCTACGGCCCGCATCCCGAGGCGCTCACCGGCATGATGTTCGCCATCTTCTCCATCGCCGTGGCCGCGGCCGAAGCTGCCGTGGGCCTGGGCCTCGTCATCTGCCATCTATCGCCACACCAACACCACCGAACTCGACAAGATGAACAGGATGAAGGGGTGAACGCTTGATCCAGGAATCCGACTTCATTCGCTCCGCAATTCGCCGCCTCCGCGATCACGCGAATCTTGTGGCTCATCCCCGCGGTGCCGATCGTTGCCTCGGGCGTGATCGCGCTGCTGAAGCAGCCGCGGCGCAAACTCGCGGCCGCGCTGGCCATCGGCTCGCTCAGCTTTTCGCTGCTGCTCTCGCTCATCGCGTTCGTGCACGTTGTCGCCGGCTGGGCGCACGGCGCGGTTGTTCGCGAGACCGTCAACTTCACATGGTTCCACTTCGGCGCATCCGCGCGTCGATCTCGGCTGGGTGCTCGATCCGCTCGCCGCCATCATGCTGGTGATGGTCAGCTTCGTCGGCCTGCTCATCTTCATCTACTCCGTCGGCTACATGGCCCACGACGAAAACTTCACGCGCTTCTTCTGCTTCCTCTCGCTCTTTGCCGGAGCCATGCTCGGCGTCGTCATCTCCAACAGCCTGCTGCTGCTCTTCATGTGCTGGGAGATCGTCGGCCTCACGTCCTATCTGCTCATCGGCTTCTGGTATCAAAAGCCCTCCGCCGCCGCCGCCGCAAAAAAAGCCTTCATCACCACGCGCGTCGGCGACATTTTCTTTCTTCTCGGAATCGTCTGGCTCTTCTCGCAGACCGGCACGCTGCTCTTCTACAACCACGGCGTCGGCTCGCTTGAAGGCCTTGCGCTCGCCAACCTGCTCAGCGCAGCACGCGGGTCTCGGCCTCAGCGCCGCCGGCGCCATCGGCCTGCTGATCTTTGCCGGAGCAGTGGGCAAGAGCGGCCAGCTTCCGCTGCACGTCTGGCTGCCCGACGCGATGGAAGGCCCCACGCCGGTCTCCGCGCTCATTCACGCGGCCACCATGGTCGCCGCCGGCGTCTATCTCGTCGCGCGCGTCTATCCGCTGATGCAGATCGGCGCCGCAGCCCGGCGGAACCACCGACGGCTCTCACCGTCGTCACCTGGGTGGGCGCGGCCACCGCGGTCTTCGCCGCGCTCATCGCCGTCGCGCAAAACGACATCAAGCGCATCCTCGCCTACTCCACCGTCTCGCAGCTCGGCTACATGATGGCCGGCCTCGGCCTGGGCGGCGTCGCCGTGGGCATGTTCCACCTGATCACGCACGCCTTCTTCAAGGCGCTGCTGTTCCTCGGCGCGGGCTCGGTGATTCACGGCTGCCACGAGGAGCAGGACATTCGCCGCATGGGCGGCCTCAAGGTCGACATGCCGCTCACCTTCATCACCTACGCCATCGGCATGCTGGCGCTGTGCGGATTCCCGATCTTCTTCTCCGGCTTCTGGTCGAAGGATGGCATCCTCGAAGCCGCGCAGCATTGGAGCGTCGTCGAAGGGCCCGTTCTATCTGCTCGTCTTCGGCGCGCTGCTCACCGCGTTCTATATGACGCGCCAGGTCTGCTACGTCTTCTTCGGCTACTGGCGCGGCCATCGAGACGGCGCACGAGAGCCCGAAGGTGATGACGCTGCCGCTCGCGATTCTGGCCTTCTTCGCCATGGCGCTCGGCTTCATCGGCACTCCCGCCTGGCCGTGGTTCCACGCATTTCTTGAAGGCCGCGCCGCCACGTTCAGTTTGCACGGCTTCGCCGAGCCGGGCTTGCTCCTGCTCATGGCTCACTTCGTCGCTGGTTGTCTTTCTCGGCCTCGGCCTCGGCTGGCGGCTCTACGGCAACAAATCGCCCAAGCCCGAAGAGCCCGACGCGCTCGAGAAATCCGCGCCGTGGCTGTGGGCCGGCCTTCGCGATCGCCTCTACGTGGACGAGTTCTACGGCGTCACGGTGATCGCCTTCTACGCGTGGTGGGCGCGCGTGGCCGATTGGCTCGACCGCCGCGTGTGGGGCGGCATCGTGGCCGCGGTCGCCTGGCTCTTCGGCCTCTGGGCGCAGCTCAACCGCCTGCTCGACGTCAACTGGGTCGACGGCGGCTTCGACAAAACCTGCGAAGAGCTCTCCAACGGCGGCGGCCTGCTGGCGCGCGTCGAGAGCGGCCGCGTGCAGAACTACCTGCGCATTCTGGCCGTGGCCGTCGTCGCGCTCGCCGCAATTCTCTTCTGGAGCAGCCGGCCATGAACGAATTTGCGACCGGATTTCCGATTCTGACGCTCCTCACCGTGCTGCCGCTCATCGGCGCGGCCATCGCGCTCTTCGCCGGCCGGCACGCGCGCGGCGTTGCGCTGCTCACTACGCTCGCCTGCCTCGTCGTCGCGCTCGTCATCTGGACCCGCCTGCCCGCCAACGGCAGCATCGGCCTGGTCGAGCTGCACCGCCTGGGCGCCTTCGCTCGGCATCGAGTATCACCTCGGCGTCGACGGCCTCGGCGCGCTGATGCTCGTGCTCTCGGCCATCGTCACGCTCATGTCGGTCGACGCGGCGCATCGCGTGCACCACATGCCCGGCCTCTTCTTACGGCCTGGTGCTCATGCTCGAGCGGGCCTCTTCGGCTCCTTCACCGCGCTCAATTTCTTCCACTGGTTTTTGTTCTGGGAGCTGAGCCTCATCCCCGCATTCTTCCTCATCAAGTTGTGGGGCGGCCCGCGCCGCGGCCCGGCGGCCACGCAGTTCTTCATCTACACCATGGCCGGCTCGGTGGCGCTGCTGCTTTCGTTTCTCGCCATCTTTCTCTCCACCGGCACGACATGCGCCGGGCACGATGGACTTCGGCAGCTCGCCGCGCATGGCCGCATCCGGCGCGCTCGACGCAGATGGTCACGGCGCATCTCGGCGCGGTGATGCCGTGGCTCGCCATCGGCGTGCTCGCCGGCTTCGCGGTCAAAGTGCCGCTCATGCCGTTCCACACCTGGCTGCCCGCCGCGTATGCTGAGGCGCCTTCGCCGGTCACCATGCTGCTCACCGGCGCCATGTCGAAGATGGGCGTCTACGGCCTGCTGCGCATCGCGCTTCCCATCTTCGGCGTGCAGATCGCCGCCATGCGCACGCCGCTGCTGGTTCTCGCCGTCGCCACCGTCGTGATGGGCGCGTGGGCCGCCGCCGCGCAAAAGGATCTGAAGCGCGTCTTCGCCTACTCCTCGGTGAATCACCTCGGCTACTGCCTGCTCGGCATCTTCGCGCTCGGCGATTCCCGCGTCCGGCGCAGCCGCAGCAGGCCAGCCAGGCCGCCGCGCTCAACGGCGTCATCCTGCAGATGTTCAATCACGGCATCACCGCGGCCGCGCTCTTCTGGTTCATCGCCATGATCCAGTTCCGCACCGGCGGCCTGCGCGGCATCGACGATTTCGGCGGCCTGCGCAAGCCCGCGCCGGTCTTCGCCGGCCTCATGGGCATCGCGCTCTTCTCCTCGCTCGGCCTGCCCGGCCTCAACGGCTTTGTCGGCGAGTTCCTCATCTTCCGCGGCGTTTTTCCCTTGTCCTGGGTCAGCGCAACGGTATCGGTGCTTGGCTTGCTCGTCACCGCGGTCGTGATTCTCACCGTGATTCAGAAAGTCTTCACCGGCCCCGTGCCGGAGCACTGGGCCAGTTTTCCCGATCTGCATCACAGCGAGCGCATGGCGCTCGCGCCCGTCATCGGCCTCATGTTCCTGCTCGGCCTTGTGCCCCAGCTCATCGTGGACACCATCAACCCCACGGTCGTGAACCTGCTGGCGCACTGGAGATTTTAGATGTTGGCCTGGGCGATCTACATTTCGTTTGCCGGCGCGCTGATCTCGGCGCTGCTGCCCAAGGGCAAGCCCGGCCTGGCGCGCTGGTTGGCGCTCGCCGTGGCCGTGGCCGGCCTTGCGCATCGCCGTCGCGGGCTACGCCGCCGGCATGGGCCAGGGCCGCCAGGTCATCGTCGACGCGCTCTGGGTGCCCTCGATGGGCATTCACTATCTGCTCGCCGCCGACGGCATCAGCCGCGTGCTCGTTCTGCTCACCGGCATCGCCGCGGTCGCCGGCGTCCTCTTCAGTTGGAACATCGATCTGCGCACCAATCAGTTCTTCGCCTTCTATCTCGCGCTCATCGGCGGCGTCTACGGCGTCTTTCTCAGCTTCGATCTTCTTCCTGCTCTTCGTCTTTTACGAAATCGCCATCGTTCCCAAGTACTTCCTCATCGCCATCTGGGGCTCCACGCGCCGCGAATACGGCGCCATGAAGCTGGCGCTCTACTCCTTCGTCGGCTCGGCCATGGTGCTCATCGGCCTGCTCGCGGCCTACGCCACCGCCGGCAGCCACTCCACCGCGCTCGTCGATCTCGCCCGCGCCGGCCTGCCCGTCAGCTTCCAGATGTGGTGCTTCCCGCTGGTCTTCGTCGGCTTCGCGATTCTCGCCGGCATGTGGCCCTTCCACACCTGGGCGCCCACCGGCCACGTCGCCGCGCCCACCGCCGCTTCCATGCTGCTCGCCGGCGTGGTCATGAAGCTCGGCGCTTACGGCTGCCTGCGCGTCGGCATCGGCCTCTTCCCGCACGGCCTCGATCCCTGGGGATTCTCGTTTCTCGGCATCGGCTCGTGGCGCGACGTCTTCGCCTGGCTCGCCGTCATCGGCATCGTCTACGGCGCGCTGGTCGCCCTCGCGCAAACCGACTTCAAATTCGTCATCGGCTACTCCAGCGTCAGCCACATGGGCTTCGTGCTGCTCGGCCTCATGACGCTCAACCAGATCGGCGTCGACGGCGCGGTGCTGCAGATGTTCTCGCACGGCGTCATCGCCGGCCTGCTTGTTCGCCATCGTCGGCCGCATCGTCTACGACCGCACGCACACGCGCCAATTTGCCGAGCTCGAGACCATGCATCTCTCGCGACGACTGCCCTTCGCCGCGTGGGCCTTTGTCGTTGCCGGCATCGCGTCCATGGGCCTGCCCGGCTTCTCCGGATTTGTCGCCGAGCTGCAGGTGCTCGTCGGCGCGTGGCAGGCCAATCCCTGGTGGACCGTCGGCTGCCGGCATCGGCATCATCGTCGGCGTCGCCTACATCTGGCGCGCGCTGCAAAAGGCCTTCTTCACCGACGCGCTGCCCACCGCGCATGAGCTCGAATCGGAGCAGGCGCACAAATTCGCGCCCATCACCTGGCCCGAGATTGCCGGCGTCGCGCTGCTCGGCGTCTCGCACGCTCGTCGTCGGCCTCTATCCGCGCATTCTTCTCGATTCCAATCGAGCCGGCCGTGAAGGCGCTGCTCGCGGGAGGGATGCAATGAACTACGCCGACCCTCTTCCGCGCCACGCTGCCTGAAACGGCGCTCGAAATCGCCGCGCTGCTCGTGCTCGTCGTCGATCTCGGCTTTCTGCGCAAAGCAGCGCTCGAAACTCGCGTCGCCGTCGCCGCACTTCTCGGCGTTGCCGGCTGCGTCGCGGCGCTCTGGGCCGTGTTGCGGCCGCCTGGCGCGTACAGCGCCGGCAGCGATGTACTGCTCGTCGCGCGGCGGCTCCGCAGGCGTCGCGCAGGTCGCCATCCTCGTGCTCACCGCGCTCACGCTTCTGCTGCTCATCGATTCCGACTTCACGCGCAACGCCGGCGAATACGTTGCCGTGGTGCTGATGGCCGCGGCGGGCGGGCTGATCATCTCCGCCGCGCAGGATCTGCTCGTCATCTTCGTCGGCCTCGAGCTGCTCTCGCTCGGCCTCTACATCCTCACCGCATTCGCCAAGCAATCCGGCAAAAGCGCCGAAGCCGCGATCAAGTATTACCTCTTCGGCGGAATGTCGGCGGCGTTTCTGCTCTTCGGCTTCAGCTATCTCTACGGGCTCTCCGGCTCAACCAGCCTGCCCCGCGTCGTGCTCGGCACGTACATGCGCGTCGGCGCACGGCGCGACGCCGCTGCTCTACATCGCTCTGGTCATGATCGCCGCCGGCCTCGGCTTCAAGATCGCCGCGGTCCCATTCCATCTCTGGGCGCCCGACACCTACGAAGGCGCGCCCGCTCCCGCCGCGGCGTTCATCGCATCGGTCTCCAAGGTTGCGAGCTTCGCGCTGCTCATCTCCATCAGCTACGGCGATCCTCTGGTGGCATGGCGATGCTGCACATGACGGGCGGCCGCGTCACTGTCACGGTTATCCCACTCTGGCGCCCCGCCGCCGCCGCATGACTGCTCCTGGCTTTGTCACCGCCTGGCCGATGATCCTTGATGGTGCTCTCCGTGCGCCTCGATGATCTTCGGCAACCTGGCCGCGCTCGCGCAGTCGAGCGTGCGCCGCCTGCTTGCCTACTCCGCCATCGCGCACGCCGGCTACATCTGCTCGGCCTTGCGTTCTTCTCCTGGTCGAACGTGAGCGCGCAGGCCATCCTCTACTACATCGTCACCTACGGCCTCACCACCATCGGCGCCTTCGGCGTGGTCGGCGTCGTCGAGCGCGCCACCGGCAGCGACAAGCTCGACGCCTTCCTCGGCCTGCACAAGCGCAATCCGCTGCTCGCCGCCGTGCTGCTCGTGCTCTTCCTCTCGCTCGCCGGAATTCCGCCGCTGGTCGGCTTCTGGGCCAAGTTCAATCTTTTCGCCGCGGTGCTCAATGGCGGCTGGTCTGGCTTCATGAAAGGTCCCTTGTCCTCGCTGCCGCCGAGCCACTCACCCTCGTCGCTCTCGCCATCGCCTTCAGCGCCGTCTCGCTCTACTACTATCTGCAGGTGCTCAAGCGCGCCTACGTCATGCCCGCCAGCGACGAGACGCCCATCCACGCGCATCCCGTCACGCTCGCCGTGCTGCTCGCCATCGCCGCCGCGGTTGTCGTCCTCGGCTGCTTCCCGGCGCTGCTGCAAACTGGATCGCCAGCTTCTATCCAGCGATGTAGCCAACCCGCGCGGTTCCGCTCTTGCCACCCACAAGTACCGCCGGTCTCCAGACCCGCACATCGAAGCCCGCCGGGGCAATGAGAAGCCGGCAAATCCACCTCCGCAAACGAGCCGACTCGATAAAGCCGCCCGAAGCTCTTCGCTCCGGCCGGCCCGCTAACTTGCTGACTCGCTAACTCGCTGTCTGTTTTCAGTACTTCACAATCGCCGCAAACGAATCCGGCTTGAGGCTCGCGCCGCCCACCAGCGCGCCGTCAATCTCTTCCTGGCCGATCAGCGCCGTCGCGTTGTCCGGCTTCACGCTGCCGCCGTAAAGAATGCGCATCGCCGCGGCCACATCGGCTCCCAGCAGCTTCGCCACTTCGGCGCGAATGATGCGGTGCGCGTCGGCGGCAATCTCCGGCGTCGCCGTCTTGCCCGTGCCGATGGCCCACACCGGCTCGTAGGCAATCACGATCGGCTTCGCTGCCTCGGGCGTGATGCCCGCAAACGCGCCCGTCACCTGCGTCTTCAGCACGCTCGCCGTCTTGCCGGCCTCGCGCTCTTCCAGCACCTCGCCGATGCACACCACCGGCACAATGCCGTGCTTGAGCGCGGTGTGCAGCTTCTTGTTCACGATCTCGTCGGTCTCGGCAAAGTACTGCCGCCGCTCGGAGTGGCCGATGAGCGTATGCGTTCCGCCCACGGCCATCAGTTGGCCGATCGAGGTCTCGCCGGTGTAGGCGCCCTCCTCGGCAAAGTGAATGTTCTGCGCGCCCACGGCCACATTCGATCCCTTGCAGGCCGCAACCACCGTGGGCAGCAGCACCGGCGAAGGGAACAGCGCGATCTCGTCGCGCGTGTGCCCGGCAACAAGCGGCAAAAAAGCATCGACAAACGCCTTGGCTTCCGCGGGCGTCTTGTACATCTTCCAATTGGCGGCAATGAGTGCTTTACGAGACATGGTTTGGTTTCCTCGATTCGATTCTATGGGATGGGGCCAGTGGCGCCGCGGACGAAGGGCACAAGTTGCTTGCCAAGCCTGAATGGAAAGTGTCCGTTATTTGACGGTGCGCAAAACCTCAAACTGACGTTGGGCTACATGATTCTTGGTAGGTGTGACGACCGGGCCGAAGATTCCCGTCAAGTCAGCGGGGAAAGGCGCCATCCTTCCGAAAGGTTGAAAAGTTGAAGCAAGCATCTCAACGACGGGGAGAGTTGCATGGATCGGCACGAGGCTCGAGATCAGGCTGCCGCATCGGTCGATGAGGTTCTGATTACCCCGGAACTGGGCCGGCGTCCGCTGCGCAACCCCAATTACGAAGCACAGACCAAAGCCATGGCCGACCTGGGCGAAAAGCTCGCGGCCAACCCGGCAGGCATTCTGCAGAGCGTCTCCAACCTCGCCAGGAAGCTCTGCCGAGCCGACTCGGCAGGGATCAACATTCTGGAAGGGGACGGCGAGGCTTTCAAGTTTCGCTGGCAGGCGATTTCAGGCCCCTTCGCGCCCAATTTCTTCAGGACCGTACCCCGCGACAGCAGTCCGTGTGGCGTGGTGATCGCGCGCGACGAGGTCCTGCTGTTCGACCGGCCGGATCGTTATTTTGCCGAGCTGCGAGGGGTGGAGCCGCGCGTTTACGAAGCGCTGCTTGCGCCATGGCACATGCGGCAAGCGCCCATGGGCACGCTCTGGGTTTTGGGCCACACGCCGGAATTGCACTTCGACAGCGAGGACGCGCGTATCGTGGAGGCCCTGGCTCGCTTTGCCGCCTCATCCTACGAGATGGTTCTGAAAGTGGAGGCGGCGCGAGCTTCGCAGTCTGACATGGAGCGCCACGTGAAGGACGAGGCCCATCTGCTCGCCGGCGCGTTTCACGATCTGCGCCAGGAAATGGAAATGCGCGCGTTCGCTCAGGACGCCCGCGACATAGCAGAGGAGGCCCTGCGCGAAAGCGACAGGCAGGCGGAGAACGCCAGATTTTCGGCAGCGATCGCGAAGCGTATTCAGGGCGCGTTGGAAAACATCTCCCGGCTGCTTTACGACGCGGAGGGCGCGGCAAACTGGACCGATGCCAGCCGGATCCTGGCCAGAGCACAGAAGGAACTTTCACGAATCCAAGGGATCGGCAAGGCAAGGTCGAAAAAGCAACGGCAGCCAGGGCCTGCTCCCGAGCCCTGATCGACCTGCTTCTCTGTGAGCGCTTCTATCCCGGACAACTTCTTGCCTTCGAGGGATTCCTTGCTTGACCTGCGCCCCGGCCGCTTGGCGCCGGGCACGAGTGGATGTAGAATATGACCATGGTCAGTGACCATGGGAGGAATACCATGGCAACCACGATTCCGGCCGGGGAGTTCAAGGCCAAATGCCTCAAGCTGCTCGACGAGGTCGCCGAAAAGCGTCACACGCTGGTGATCACCAAGCGCGGCAAGCCGGTGGCGCAAGTAGTGCCAGTGGCTGCGAAAAGGCAGGATATTGTCGGCTCGATGAAGGGCTCGGTAACCATCCTTGGCGACATCATCTCGCCGCTTGACGTCGAGTGGGACGCGATGAAATGACCGCTGCCGAGTCAGACCGGTCTGCCAGGCTGCTTCTTGATACGCACACGTTCCTGTGGATGGTCGAAGCCCATCCGCGATTAGGAACAGAGGCCGGGAAGGCGCTAAACAGTGCGGCCCGGGAAGAACGCATCACAGTCAGCGCCATCACTCCGTGGGAGATCGGCGTTCTGGTTGCCAAGAAGCGCATCGACCTGCATCGGGACCTGATGGAGTGGATTCGCGATGCGCTGTCGAGGCCTGGCGTTACGCTGGCCCCGCTGGAACCGGAAATCGCAGTCGCCAGCACCCACCTGCCCTTCAACATGCACTCTGATCCAGCGGACCGCATCCTCGTCGCTACTGCACGCCACCTCGGAGCAACGCTCGTTACCGCGGATCAAGCGCTTCTAAAGCTTGCAAGGAAAGGCCATTTCAAAGTACTGCCAGCGGAGTCGTGATTCTAAAACAAAAATCGCACCCGGCGTTTTTCGCCGGATGCGATTTCAACTGATCTCTGATCTCTGACCGCTGATCTCTGCCTTACTTGTCCGTCAGCGCTTCCACCCCCGGCAGCTTCTTGCCTTCAAGAAACTCCAGCGAAGCGCCGCCGCCCGTCGAGATGTGCGTGATCTGGTCGGCTACGCCGGCCTGGTTGATCGCGCTCACCGAATCGCCGCCGCCGATGATCGACGTAGCGGTCCGGTTCGCCGCCACGGCCTGCGCAATCGCGTTTGTCCCCACGGCAAAGCGCGGAAACTCAAAGACGCCCGCCGGCCCATTCCACACAATCGTTTTCGCCGTCGAGACCACCTCTTCAATCGCCTTGATCGACTGCGGCCCGATGTCGAGCCCCTGCCAATCGTCGGGAAAATCCTTCGAGCAGTCCCACACCTGCGTCTTCGCGTCCGCCGCAAAGTTGTCGGCCAAAATGTTATCCACCGGCAGCAGCAGCTTGACGCCCTTGGCCTTCGCTTTGGCGAGCGCGTCCTTCGCCATGTCGATCTTGTCCTCTTCCACCAGCGATTTGCCGGTCTTCACGCCAAGCGCGCGCTCAAAGGTGTACGCCATGCCGCCCACGATCACCAGCGTGTCGACTTTGTCGAGCAGGTTCTGGATCACGTCGATCTTGCCGGAGATCTTCGACCCGCCAAGGATGGCCACGAACGGCTTCTCGGGATTCTCGAGCGCCTTGCCGAGATAGGTGATCTCTTTCTCCATCAGCAGGCCGGCCACGGCGGGCTTCAGGTAGTGCGTAATGCCCTCAGTGGAAGCGTGCGCGCGATGCGCCGAGCCGAACGCGTCATTCACGTAAACCTCGGCCAGCGAGGCCAGCGCCTTCGAGAAGGCCGGATCGTTGGCTTCCTCTTCCGCGTGGAAGCGCAGGTTCTCGAGCAGCAGCACCTGGCCCGATTCGAGCTGGCGCGCCATCTCCTCGGCCACCTCGCCCACGCAATCCGGCGCAAAGGCCACATTGACGCTATCCGCCAGCTTCTTATTGAGCAATTCGCGCAGCCGGTTGACTACGGGCCTGAGCGAATACTTCGGATTCGGTTTTCCCTTGGGCCGGCCCAGGTGCGAAGCCAGAATCACCTTGGCCTTATGCCGGAGCGCGTATTCAATGGTGGGCAGCGTGGCCACAATGCGCGTGTCGTCGGTGATGGTCGAGCCGTCTTCGGTCAGCGGGACATTGAAATCGACGCGGATAAACAGCCGCTTATTGGTCAGATCGATGTCTCTGATCGAGAGCTTGGCCATGGAAGTTTGCCTTTCGTGAGAGCCAGGGATCGGGTTGTTAGGTGTCAGGTGTCAGGGAACAGGCGCAGTTTGCCGGATTTCGCCAGGATCCCATTCTGAAACCGTGACACCTGATCCCTGAAACCTGCCGTTACAGCCCCTTCTTCGCCAGGAAGCCGATCAGGTCGACCACGCGGTTCGAGTAGCCCCACTCGTTGTCGTACCAGCTGAGCACCTTCACGCTCTGGCCCACGACTTTGGTCAGCGGCGCGTCCACGATCGAGCTGCGCTCGTCGCCCTTGAAGTCGGAGCTGACCAGCTCGTTCGCGTCGACGCCCAGGATGCCCTTCAGCTTGCCTTCGGACGGCAGCCTTGAAGGCGGCATTCAGAGCTTCGGCGGTGGTGGGCTTCTCAGCGATGAAGGTCAGGTCGACGATCGAGACATTGGGCGTGGGGACGCGGATGGCGAAGCCGTCCAGCTTGCCGGCGGTTTCAGGGATCACCAGCTTCAGCGCCTTGGCGGCGCCGGTCGAAGCTGGGAATCATGTTCAGCGCGGCGGCGCGGGCGCGGCGCAGGTCCTTGTGCGGAAAGTCCAGGATCACCTGGTCGTTGGTGTAGCTATGGATGGTGGTCATGATGCCGGAGACAATGCCGCGTGTCTCCAGAATCACCTTCACCACCGGCGCCAGGCAGTTGGTGGTGCAGCTGGCGTTGGAGATGATGTTGTGCTTGGCCGGATCGTACTTGTCCTCGTTGACGCCCAGCACAATGGTCATGTCTTCGTTGGTGGCCGGAGCGGAGATGATGACCTTCTTCACGGTCGCGCCCAGGTGCGCCTTGGCCTTCGTGGCGTCGGTAAAGTGGCCGGTCGACTCGATCACCACCTGCGCGCCCACGTCGGCCCAGGGCAGCTTGGCGGGATCGCGTTCGGCAAACACCTTGATCTTCTTGCCGTCGACCGAGATAAAGTCGTCGCCCGACTTGATCTCGTTGGGCAGGTTGCCCAGGATCGAGTCGTACTTGAGCAGGTGAGCCAGCGTCGCCGGGCTGGTCAAGTCGTTGACGGCGACAAAATCGATGTCATTATTGCCAAGCGCGGCGCGCAAAACGTTGCGTCCAATGCGGCCGAAGCCGTTGATTCCAACCTTTACTGCCATGTGTGATTTCTCCTTAGTGATCGGTGAGGCATGTGGATTCAAAATCTGAATTATGCGGCGTCTGAAGTGAGCTTGCGAATCGAATTCCACCAAACCCTTGATCGTATCATTGCCGGCTACGGTGGAAAACTGAAAGCGCCATCGTCGTCGCGCACACGATTCCCTACCGTAAGGATGATGTTCCCGCGATGGAACTGTATGTGACGGAGTGCACACAATTTGCAGCGGACTCGCCGAGTATGGTATTCGGAAGAATGGAAAGGGTTTTGGCAAGGGTTGAAGCAACATGAGAAGACGCTCCAGACGTGGTCCTAATACTTCGGAATCCACAGGCAAGATCGGACAGGAACTCCCATCGAATCAACCGGCTCCGCTGGTGCCGCTCTATCCTGACGACGCACCCATCCGGCAGCAGCAGGGTCAACCGCGTACCCAGGAGCCCCGGCACGGCGCTCCGGCACGCGCGCCCCGCCCGCAGTTGTTCGCGAGGCAGAACCCGCCCGCGAAGCCCGAATCTGCCGTGACAGCAGCGCCGGCGAAGCAACAGTCGCCCGCGAAGCAAGAGTGGAATGAGCCGCCGGGCTCCGGCCGCCTCGAAGTCGAAACCCAGCCGGAGATGCCGGCCAAGCCCACGCGTGCTCCCGGCGCGGACGAACGCTCGCCCCAGGCGCCCAAGGGCTTCGTGGTGCTGGCCATCGGCATGCCCGGCTCCGGCAAGACCACATGGTTCGGCCGCCGCGGCATCACCCCGCTTTCCAGCGACCTGCTGCGCAACATCCTCTTCGACGATGTGGAGGAGCAGCGCTACCAGGGGCTGGTCTTTTCCACGCTGCGTTCGCTCTTGCGCGCGCGGCTCATCGCCCGCATGCCCGCGAACTATGTTGACGCCACCAATCTCTCCATCCACGAGCGCCGCCAGTGGATCAAGATGGCCAAGAGCTTCGGCTACGAGGTGCAGGCGGTCTTCTTCGATGTGCCGCTCGAGGTTTGCCTGGAGCGCAACCGCCAGCGCGACCGCTCGGTGAGCGAAGACATCATGCGCAAGATGGCCGAAAAGCTCAAGCCGCCGGTCTTCGAAGAGGGCTTCGAGAAGATCACCGTGGTGCGGGTGAAGAGCGCGGGGTGAACTCTAGAGAAAGCAGTCGTAAGCCCTGACTCGACGGCGCAGATTCAGTGACGCACTGTCATCCTGAGGCGAAGCCGAAGGATCTGCGGTTGCTTTTGGCGCTGTTCACACCCGCAGAAATGCGCTCCGTTCCTATCGCTGGTAAGTCAAGGGCAGGATGACGCCTCATCGTCATTCAAGAGAATCTGCCCTCCAAACTCTTGAGTCCTCTCTATGGTTCGATTTCCGACCGCTAGCGTAACTCCATCCACAGAGCGCAGAGTGTATCTGCCTTCACGACCAAGAATCGTGAACACGTTGTACTCAACGCTGACATGCGATTTGTTCTCGCTCTCCAGGCGATCACGCAAGCTTGGCAACTGAAAGGCTGTATAGCAATAGCTTTGTCCGACCTTCCGATATAGCACGGTCGGAGGTTTGTCGGTCTCAGATTCAGGGCCGACATTACCCCAAGGTGCTTTCCCTTCGAAAGCGACACTCATCTCGTATTGTCGAACCGACACTCGGCCCCAATTCAACCAAATCACAAATCCGACTATGGCGATGGCCGGCAGGGCTGTGGTCGCGAATAACAAATGGGTCCTGCGGAGTTTCGGCTTTTCGGTTCGCATGCCCTTGATCTCAATATCAGCGTAGCGATTTAGGCAATCACCTGCAAATCAACCCGTTAAGGCGTTCTGTCGTCGGCAATCGGAAGGTAATTGGAATTCTGGTCAGCGGATGGAGGGGGTTCGAAAGCAACCGCGGATCCTTCGTCGCTGCGCTCCTCAGGATGACAGAGGCGAGAGGGCGGCGGAGTGGCTGAAGAAGGCCAAATGGCTGCCGAGGAATTAAGTTTGCATTTGTGCTGCCGATTAGAACCTATAGACCTCATTCATCCAGGAATGCCGCCATGACTATTAAAACCTCCTCCGAAGCGCGAAGACATTGGCGCGAATTGCTCGATGTCGCGCAAAAGGCTCCTGTAGCAATTTCGCGCAAAGGGGTGGTTGTGGCGTACGTGATTTCGCCAAAAACGATGGATGAGCTGGTGAAAATGCGCACTGAAATCCAACGTGGATAATAAGAGTGCAGCAGAGGTTCAACAATGACCACTTCCCCCTCAGAAGCCCCCTACACCGAGCCCTGGCTCCGCGGCGCCCACGCCGCCGTCCCCGCCCGAATCCCGTTCAAGCGCCCAAATTGACAGCAGAGCGGTTAGCCACCAGAATGGTCTTATGAGCGTGGTGGAAGATGTCCGTCAGGTGATCCAGGATTTTCTGGCGCCTGAGATGCGTGCGCTGACCGCGCGGATTGACGCGCTTGAGGTCAAGATGGACAGCCGCTTTGAATCGATGGACAGCCGATTCGAGGCGAGCGAGGCCAAGTCCGGGAGCCGCTTCGAGGCGCTCAACGCGCGCATGGCTGCCATTGAAGAACGCGCCGCGCTGCGGCATGAGGTTCTGCTTGCGCAACTGGAGAGCGTAAAGGGCCAGCTCAGCCTCGACTTCCGCGTGAAGAGACTGGAGCAAGCCCAGGAAGACGCTAGGGCCTGATCTGCTCGAACCGCTAAATGATTTGCTGAAAAGCGCCTTCCATGAACACTTCCCTTGCACAAGCCCCCTACACCGAGCCCTGGCTCCGCGGCACCCACGCTGACGTTCCCGCCGCGGCCCGCGCCGTTCTCCACGCGCTTGAGCTTTCCCTCGACGACCTGACCAAATGGACCGCCGGCCTCACCGACGCCGAAGTTCACGCGCAGCCGCTCGGCCTCACACCCATCGCCTTCCATCTGCGCCACATCGCCCGCTCGACCGATCGCATTCTCACTTATGCCGAAGGCGGCCAGCTCTCCGCCGCGCAACTCAGTGCGCTTAAGGCCGAACTGAGCGTGGCCGAACAGAGAGGGGCCGAGCAGGGCGGGGAAGGGAAGCAGGAGACGTTGGCCGAACTGCTGGCCGAGGTCGAAGTCTCGTTCAGCGACGCCGCCGAGCCGCATTCGCGTGCTGGCCACCGCCGAACCTCGACACTCCGCGCTTCGTCGGCCGCAAGCAGTTGCCCACATCCATAGGCGGTGCGCTGATTCACGTCGCCGACCACACGCAGCGCCACACCGGCCAGGTAGTCACTACGGCCAAGGTGCTCAAGGCGCTAAGAGGCTAGTTCGCATTTCTCACAGCAGTCTCGAGGGGAGGGAGAATGGTGGACGTTCATCCGCCATTTGCCTTGCGGGGGTCTGGAGACCCCCGCTACAGCCGGTCAGGAGACCGGCGGTACAACGAGACCGGCGGTACAACTATTTCGGATCCGCGCTTGCATTCGAGCCATCGGGAGGAGCGGCCCCGGCCGTAAGGTAGGTATCGGTCGCGACCGCGGTCGGCGGCAACAGGCGGTATCCATCGCGGGTCCGAATATGATACCTCTGCAAGGCCGCGCCGGCCAGCTTCACGCTGATCGAGCGCCAGCCCCGATTGGGATTGGGCTGCGGATAGTAACTGATCGAATAAAGATGACTCAGATCCTCTCGGATCGAAGCGAAGGCCTGCTTCTCCTTGCGCCAATTCCCCGCGAAATAGGCCTTGCCGCCGGTCACCTTGCTCATGCGCTCAAACGCGGCGGTTGACACAAGATCGTCCTGCGCCAGGCGCGTGCTCACAATGTAGATGATGGTGCCGGTGTCCTGGGCCAGTTCCGCCACGTCTTCGGGAGGAACGGAACTCGCGTTGTCGGGGCCGTTGGAGAAGACCACGATCGCCTTGCGTCCGGTGAGCGGCGCTGCGTCCTTCACCGTCAGCAACAGGCTGTTATACAGCGCGGCATCGTCGCCGGCCACTGTGCTGCGCACGCCGTTCACCACGCGGAATCGATCCGCGGTCAGCAATGTGCCCCGGGAAAGATCGCGGCTATAGGAGTAGATGGCGATCCTGCTCGCGTCGTCCATGGAGCGCACGAAATCGGAGATGGCATCCTGCGCGTAAACAAACCCCCGGTACATGTAGTTGCTGGTGTCGAAGAGGATGAAAACATTGGCTCCGGAGAGCGAGGAAGCCGTCGCGCCGGACAACGGTAAAACGGTTGTGCTGGGCACGGGTAAAGTCGTTGCGCCAGGCGATGCGCTGTCCGCCGCTGGCTGCACTGGCCCGGAGGCATCGCTGGAGTTCTGCGCGACGCGACCTTCGCCAGGCCGAAACGCGGGTCCGTTCCCTTCTTCGAACGTGGCGATCTTCTGCGAAATCTTGTCCTCGGTGATGACAAAGTCTTCGGGGTGCAGGCCGCCAATGTAGTTTCCTTTGCTGTCGGTCACGGCGACGTTGAGCTGCACCAGATTCACGCTTACGCGCAGATGGGTTGCTTCATCCTGAGCCGCAAACCGCGGTTCACCGGCGATGAGGAGCAGCACCGCGAAACTCAAGCCGATTCCTGCGAAGATCTTGTTTCCCTTAATCGTCACCATGCGATCCCCCATTGGCTATCTCATTGCTGTTGCCGGTCGAGCTTGCGGCGTGAATGGCAATCTTGCCCTCGCGGAACTCTTCCCCTGTCTGATCCATGGCCCGCAATAATGCCGGCCAATCGTCGATGCTGGTCGCGGAGATGTTGGCAACCATCTTGCGGGTCAGCTCGGGAATCAGGACATTGAGCATCGCCGGAGCATAGCCCTTTTCATCCGCCAGGCGCGCCCAATACAGGTTGCCGCTCTCCCACGACTCGCCAAAGAGCCGGCTGGCAAACCCTCCGGAAACGGGAAACGGCTCTGCCGCCAGCAACGCGCTGGAATTGGTTGCCGCCAGAGTCGGGTGCGGCACGCCAAAGTCCCTCGCAATCCTCTGCGGGTCGATATCGGACGGGATTTTTGCGCGCGAGCTTATCGAGTTCCTGGCTTGCATCGCCCCAGAGCGGAGCCTGCTCCGGATACCTTTTGCGAAACTCGCTCGCCAGATAGAAGCTGTCGGCAGGGAGCAGCTGAACGGCGACAGCCGCCGCCCCATCCTTGGTTTCGAGCGACTGTTCAATTTCCTCCACTCGTTCCCCAGCCCTTGCGGTCAGAGAAGATGTCCACCACTTCTTTCGCGCAAATCCGCATGGTCGGCCGACGCGGCCAGCAGCTCTTCTCCGGCGCGCTGGTAGAGATTCGCGGCGTGCAATTCGTCGCGGCTCACGCCCCACCACCGCGGCACAATTGCGTTCACCAGCAGTTCAGGCACCATCTCTCTCCAGATCAGCGCCTGAATTTTCTCCGGAGAGATGAAATCCTCTTCCGTCAAAGCCAGCACGTAGGGCAAATCGGCGAGCGAGCCGATCAGGTAGGCGCCTCCGCCGGCCGTTGCGCCGATGCCGATCAACGACGGCGGGCCCCACACCTCGTTGATGCCCTGAATCGAGGATGCCGAGAAATCGTGAGAGCGCACGAACAGCGGATTGCTATGCAGAACCTGCGCGCCGGGCGGCTCATAATACGCGTAATTCAAGCCCACCAGCGTGTCCCTGAGGAAGGGAGCCAGCCGCGCGCGCGCAGCCTCCAGTTGCGCGGGCGTTCCCGGAGTCTGGATCACCTTGGTCAGGTCGGTCCGCACCTGCAGCTCCGCGTGGCGGCTCACGTAGACCATCGGCGACCACGACACCCGCTCTCCTGAGGAGAAGATGGGCCGCGGCATCTCGAATTCGCGCAGGGCCCCCGCGAGCGGAAGCAGGCTGTCGCCAATGTTTGCTCCGTGCGCCATTTCGCCCAGGCCGTCGTAGAGCCCGAACAGCGTGTCGAGGGAAACAAGGCGCTGATCGTCCACCACGGAGCGCATTCTTTGCGCCAACTCCTCGTGGATGCGCACAGCCTCGGCACCCTTCTGCGCCGGGCCCGCAAGCAGGTCGACCACCTGATCCTGCGTCGGGTCCGCGTTGCCGCCCGCCGCAACCACGATGGACCGCAGCGACTTGCGCGCCGCTTCGAAAAGCTGCGCCGACGACGAGATTCCGCCATACGGCTGTGTCGCGCCTTGCCAGGAAGAGTTCAGATCCCGGTCGGCGATCTGTCTTTGCCGGGCCAGGATCTGCCAGATTCCGATCTCGGCCTGGAAGGCCCCCAGGGCATTCGACCGCAGCGCCGGATTCGAAATGCCGTCGATTCGTTCGGCCGTTGCGGCAAAATCACCGATCGACGCATCATCCAGGGCCGGGAATTCCACGAAGATGGGATACCAGTTATTCAGTTCGGCTGACTTGGCGGCAAGCAAGCGCGCAGCTTCATTTGACAAACGCTTTCCCGGCGGTCTCGCGCTGTCAATTGCGCTCAGAGTCAGATAAACCTGCGATGGCCCATCCGGGGTCTCAACGTTCGAATAGGCCACCAGGGCCTGAAGGAACCGCTCCGGGCTATCTGTGGCCCCGAATCGTTTGCTCCAGTCATGCGAGTGGTGAAGTTTGCTTTCCCGCGCGAAGACCTCCCGCCAGACGCTGAGATTGCCCGGAATCAGCGGCTCGCCTGCCGCGTCCCATGGCAAGCGGGTGAGCAGCAGCAGCAGATTCGCGTTTCTCGGAAAGACGCTCTTAGCCGCGCCCGCGCTGGGAATCGCGATTCGGTAGGCCTCGTAGAGATCTTTCAGGCGTCCGCCTTGCGCCAGCCGCGCCTGCTGCTCGGGACTCACGCGCGCCAGAGCATCGAAATACGCCGCCAGCCATCCCTGATCCTTGGCCAATAAGCGGGTGACGAATTCTCCAGGCGACCTTGGACTCGCCCCGACTAGCCCCTGCCAGTCTCGCTCCGCGGCATCGCCTCCGGGTACAAGCACGGCGTCGGAATGAATACACAACCGGCTTCCATAGAAGTCGAGCATCGGAGCATAGAAGAGCAGCCTCTTGAGCCCGGGCGACCGGTAGAGCGCAAGTCTGGTTTGTGGATCGAGCCTGGCCAGGCCCGAGTAAAGGCGATCCACATTCTCATCGTTCATCAGCAGGTCGAGCAGATTGCCGCTGCCCCTCTCTTTCGATGGCACGAGCGCCAACCAGTCTTTCTCGGTGAACAGGATCGGAATGCGGGTCGCCGGAAAAGCGTAAGTGAAGGGAGTGCCTTGCTGAAGAGCCTCTTCCAATTTGGTTAGGGGGAAGCCGGAATCGAGCGTAAGAAATGCGCGCTCCGCATTGGCGGTGATCAAGGTTGCGCTATCGTGGCTGCAGCCATGTTCAAACTGGTACCCCAGGACCCGAATGAGCGGGTCTACGTCGCCGCAACCCGCAACATGGATCGTGCCATCCGGCCCCGCCAGCGGCTGCAGCTCCCTTGCCAGTTCCACATACCGGTCTGCCAGCACCATGTACTCCGTCTGCTTCCCAAGTTGGCGCCCGTAGAGGAAGGCATTGCGCGCCAGCAGCGGCAGCACATCGCCGGGAGTGATCTCCTGGCTGATGCCGGCCATGCGAAGGAACGATCGCATCGGGCCCGGAAGAACAATGGTGTGCGCCTGTTCGCCCGGCAGGGAACCGTCGCCTGCCGTCTCTCCTTGTGTGGAGGAAGGATCCTGGGCAGGCTCGGCGGCGCGCGCAAAGATGCCCGCCCCCAGGATGAGAAGAGCTACGCCAAAAACACCAAGCAAGCGGTGCGGGAACTTCATCGTGATTGCCCCCTTCAGATTTCCGGCCCCTTCGGCCCGCATGAGGGATTGGTCTGCACGCCAAGCGGAAAGCTGGGCGGGGCGCTCTCGCGATGCCGCGACGCGGGAATTGTCTCTCGCCCTGCCGCGCACCCCTGATTCCCACTTCTTCGTACAAGAACAATGCGGATAAGACGTCGTGCCATCGGCCCGAAGGCGCCTCGCCGAAATCGGAGGCCAATCGTAGTTGGGCCTTAATCTGCCAACCAAGGGGTCAGGGAAAGTTGGGAAGCATTTACCTGTTCCGGTGATCTGTCCAGGCGTAGACCGAGAGTAACAGGAGCGCAACCCTCTGACTAGTCATTTCTTTGTAATTTCTTTGCTCGCTCCGAGTGGAGTTGATGCAGGTCAATTCGGGGTTGTTGCCTGCCGCAGCCAGGGCGGGGATGGCGCCTCGCGGTAGCGCTCCGGTGGGGAAGAAAAAGGCGCTCGACTTCCAGATTCCCCGGCATGGCCGCAAGCTCTTTCGCTTTCTGCCAACAGCTCCCAGATCGGCCGTCCTGCTCTAATTGCAGTTGGTGCATGAGCGTAAGTCGTTGAATCGATTGGTCACTGTGCGGGTTCACTCAGCGCTGCGGGCTTCATTCCGGATCTCCCTGCCGCGTGAGATCGGGCAATCTTCATCGGGGCGGGGAGGGCCTCCGCAATCGGCCCGTGGGAGTCTTTGCCGCGAAGAGCGAGCGGATGGACGTGCGCGCATCCGCTTCGAGTGTGGTGAGTCTTTAATTCAACGCACCAAATTTGTCATCCTGAGCGAGCGCAGCGAGTCGAAGGACCTGCATTTTCTTCGATTTACCTATCACTTTCGTTTCTCAGTTATGAACTGGACTTCAGACTCAGCGCACTTGCGCGAACCCTTGGTCAGGCCGTGCTGAGCCTCGGGATCCGCTGCGGCCGCGCCGGACGGCTTTACTGGGCTGCGGTTCGCCACCGGCATAACTGCTGCCGTCGTTTCCGGTGGAAGATTTTCCCCAAAGAAAATCGCTTTTCTATTTGCCCGCCCCCGCTTCTCCGGCTACACTGATCTGCAAATCCACGCGCGCGGGAAATCGCCGCCGGAATCTTTTCTGGCTCGGGGTTCGACGGGAATGATACGCTTCGTTCCTCGGGCGTATTTCTGGTTTGCGTGGACTTCTTTTGTGAGGTATTCCGGGGCATTCGCCGGCGAAAAACGAGGCAATCATGACAGAGAGACTTACCTTCTCAGAAAAATTCGGCTATGGCCTTGGTGATCTGGCGGCCAACTTTGTCTTCCAGGCGATGATCGCCCTGCAACTGGATTTCTACACCCATACGTTTGGCCTTACGCCGGCGCAGGCAGGAACGCTTTTCCTCGTCGTCGGCCTCGGTGTGGCTTTCCTCAATCCGGTGATGGGCGTGATCGCCGACCGCACCAACACCAGATGGGGCAAGTTCCGTCCCTGGCTGCTTTGGACGGCGCTGCCCTTTGGCATCATTGGCGTGCTCACTTTCACCACGCCCAACATCAGCCCCGGCGCCAAGCTCGTTTATGCCTGGACCACCTACATCCTGCTCAGGGTCATCTACACCGTCAACAATGTGCCGTATGCCTCGCTCACCGCGGTCATGACCTCAGACCCCGACGAACGGACAAGCATCGCATCCTATCGCCAGATCTTTGCCAACTCCGCCGGCTTCATTGTTGCCAGCCTCGCCATCCCCATGGTCGGGTTCTTCGGGCACGGCAACGATGCCCGCGGCTACCAGCTCACCATGGGCCTGCTGTCGGCGTCTGAGCGTCATCTTCTTCATCGTCGCCTTCCTTGCCACGAAAGAGCGCGTCCAGCCTGATCCGCAGCAGAAGTCCGATCTTGGCCAGGACCTTTCTGACCTCTTCAAAAACCGTCCCTGGGTCGTGCTGTTCCTGGCCACGTTGTTTTATTTCGCGGCCATCCTGGTGCGCGGCAACGTCATGCTGCCCTACTTCCGGTATGTTGCCGCCAACGTGAATCTCTTCTCCTGGTTCAATGGATTCGGCCTGGCCTCACTGCTCGTGGGCGTTGCCTGTTCCACGGCCGTATCCGTTCGCGTAGGCAAGCGCCAGCTCTTTATCGCCAGCATGGCCCTGGCGGGCGTCTTCAGTGCGGCACTGCTGTTGATTCCGCCGCACGCCACAGCCGTCATCATCGGCGTTGAAGTCCTGCGCCAATTCTCCTTCGGATTGTCGTGGCCCATCCTCTGGGCGATGATGGGCGACGTCGCCGACTACGGCGAATGGAAGACGGGCCGCCGCGCCAGCGGCACGGTCACGTCCGCTGTCGTGTTCGCGCTCTGGGCAGGGCTCGCCCTCGGCGGCTTCATTGCCGGTCAGCTCTTATCCCTGTACGGATTCGTCTCCGAGGCGCAGGTGCAGACAGCGCACGCCCAGAGCGGCATCCTCTTGACCGCGAGCGTCTACGCCGGACTGGCCTTCTTCGCCGCGGCAATTTGCCTCCTCTTCTATCCCATAACGCGCGAAGTCAATCAGCAGATCGCCAACGAACTGGCCGAACGCCGCAAAGGATTCGTCGCGAAACCCGGATCGTAGCGCCGGTCTCCAGACCGGCTGTCGTGCGGCATCCATGCCCGCACACCGAGCCAAATCGACAGGTGGCTCAAAGGAGCAGCAATGCGAACGAAAGTAGCTGCAACGGTCCTTGCGTTGCTTGTGTTGGTCTGTTGCGCAGCCGCCGCTCATTCCCCCACGTCGTTGAAGCAGGCCTTCAAACGCGATTTCGTCATCGGCGCAGCCATGAACGAGGCGCAGATTAACGGACAGGATCGGCGCGGCGATACCCTCATCGAGTCGCAATTCAACTCCATCTCGCCGGCAGACGTGCTCAAGTGGGAGAACGTCCATCCGCAACCGGACAAGTACGACTTCGATCTGGCCGACAAGTACGTTGCATTTGGCCGGGAGTACCACATGTTCATCGTGGGGCACACTCTGGTCTGGCACAACCAGGTTCCGGACTGGGTGTTTCACGACAGTAAAGGCAATCTCCTCACCCGCGACGCCCTGCTGGCGCGCATGAAGGACCACATCTCTACCGTGGTCGGCCGCTACAAGGGGAAGATCGAGAGCTGGGACGTGGTCAACGAAGCGCTCGACGAAGACGGCACGCTGCACCAGTCGCTCTGGTTCAAGATCATCGGTCCCGATTACATCGAAAAGGCCTTCCAATACGCGCACCAGGCCGACCCGCAGGCGCAACTCATCTACAACGACTACAGCTTGGAGAATGAGCCCAAGCGCAGCGCAGCCGTCGCACTCATCAAGAAGCTGCAGTCGGAAGGGATCCCCATCTCCGGCGTCGGATTGCAGGGCCACTACCTCATGAACTGGCCCCCCGCTGAGCAGGAGGACGCCACCATCTCAGCCTTCGCCGCGCTAGGCGTCAAGGTTGCGATCACCGAGCTGGATATCGACGTGTTGCCTTCCGCCTTGCATCAGCCCACTGCCGATGTCACGCTGAAGATCGAACAGAATCCCGCGCTGAATCCCTACGTCAGCGGACTGCCGGATTCCGTCCAGCAGCAACTCGCCACGCGCTACGCCGGTCTGTTTCGCGTCTTCCTCAAGCACCGCGATACCGTCAATCGCGTAACACTCTGGGGCGTCACCGATGCGGATTCCTGGCTGAACGACTGGCCGGTGAAGGGTCGCACCAGCTACCCGCTGCTCTTCGACCGCAACAGCCAGCCCAAGCCGGCCTACGCTGCGGTCCTTCGCGTCGCATCTGATTCCTCGGCGCGCTAGTCGCCTGTCTCCGAAGTTTGCATCAAAAATGCTCTGTCATCCTGAGCGAGTCCCGGCATGCCGGGACGAGTCGAAGGACCTGCATTTCCGGGGCCTCGACTTCTGATACAAACTCCTGGAACGCCACACTCGAATTCCGCCTTAGCTGGCATAGCCGATCTGGAGATCGGCGTTACTTGCTGAAATCGCACAACCCCGTCACGGTTTCGGCTGAGCCGTCGCGCAGCCACCCGCCATCACTCGCCGTTTCTCTACCCCACCGCCTGCACCGACCCTTTGCCGGCCAGTTCTTCCACGCGCTCCACCCAGCCGCGATCCGCCGCCACGCTCATCCCTTCCGGCTCCAGAATCACCGCGTACTCGCCCTTCTTCTCCAGATGCAGCATCACCTTTCCCGGGCCCGGCGCAGCATCCGCGGCGCTCTTCAGTTGCGCCAGCATCTCTTCCGTCGCGCGATCCAGATTGATGCGGATGCGCACGCCCCCCGGCAGCTTCACCTGCACCTCTTCGAGCGCCTGCACCTGGCTCACCGCGATCTTCGGCGCGGCATCTTCCTCGCCCATCAGCAGTCCGCGCACCAGCACCGGCGCTTCAATCTTCAACTGCTGCGGCCAGCCGCTCGTAGTCGCGCGCAAAGCAGATCAGCTCGATCTTGCCCGGTCGCATCTTCCAGCGACGCCTGCGCATAGAGCTTCTGGTCGCGCCGGCTCTTCTGCACGCGCAGCCCGTGAATGATTCCCGCCACCTGAATCTCGTCCGCCATGTCTGCCTGCGCGCCCCAGCGCCGCTCCGGCGGCTTGCGCTCCAGCGCTTCGGCCGTCGTAATCACGCCCGTCAGGTTGCGCAGCTTCTCCGCATACTTATCCAGCGGATGCCCCGACACAAAAAATCCCAGCACCTCTTTTTCGTTCGCCAGCCGCTCGCTCTCTTCCCAATCGGCCGCAGCCGGCAGCGCATCGGCGTCGCGCCCGCGCGCCGGCGTCTCGTCGAACAGCCCGAACAATCCGCTCTGTCCCTGCTCCGCATCGCGCTGCGCCTTCTGCGCCCGCTCCATCGCCTTGTCCACGGCCGCCATCAGCTGCCCGCGCGTGCCCAGCGAGTCCAGCGCGCCCGCCTTGATCAGCGACTCGATCACGCGCTTGTTCATCACGCGCAGATCGACCTTCTCGCAGAACTCCCAAAAGCTCTTGAATCGCCCGCCCGCCTCCGCGCGCGCCTTCAGGATCGACTCGATCGCATTGCCGCCCACATTCTTCACCGCCGCCAGCCCAAACCGAATCGCCTGGCATCCTCGATCGTATGCGGCGTAAACTGCGCGCCTGAGCACCTGCACATCCGGCGGCTCCACGCGAATGCCCATCTCGCGGCACTCGCCGATGTACTTCACCACGTTGTCCGGCTTCGACGTTTCCGACGTCAGCAGCGCCGCCATAAACTCCACCGGATAATGCGTCTTCAAATACGCCGTCTGGTAGGCCACCAGCGCATACGCCGCCGAGTGCGACTTGTTGAATCCGTACCCTGAGAACTTCTCCATCTGGTCGAAGATTTCGCTCCACCGCCGCCTTCGGATGCCCCAGCGCCGCCGCGCCGCTCATGAAGCGGTCGCGCTGCTCCGCCATCGCCTCGGCATCCTTCTTTCCCATCGCGCGCCGCAGCAGATCCGCCTCGCCCAGGCGAATAGCTCGCCAGCACGTTGGCGATCCGCATCACCTGTTCCTGGTAGACGATCACGCCCAGCGAATCCTTCAGAATCCCTTCAAGCTCCGGCAGCAGGAACTCCACCTTGCGCCGTCCCCATTTGCGCTCGATGAAGTCGTCGATCATGTCCATCGGCCCCGGCCGGTAGAGCGCATTCAGCGCCGTCAAATCCTCCACCGTATCCGGCTTGTAGCGCCGCAGAATGTCCCGCATCCCGCTCGACTCAAACTGAAACACGCCCGACGTCAGCGCCGTGTGAAACACCTTCTTGAAAGTCTCCGGATCGTCCATGCGGAATCGCCTCGATGTCCAGCTTCTCCCCGCGCGTCTGCTCGATCAGCTTCACGCAATCGTCGATCACCGTCAGCGTGGTCAGGCCCAGGAAGTCCATCTTCAGCAGGCCCATCTTCTCCACGGACTTCATGTCGTAGGCGGTCACGATTTCGTCGTTCTTGGTCCGGTTCAGCGGCACCAGCTCGGTCAGCGGCCGCGGCGCAATCACCACCGCCGACGCATGCACGCCCGCTCCGCGCACCAGGCCCTCCAGCTTCTTCGCCGTGTCGATCAGCTCGCGAACCTGCTTGTCGCTGTCGTACGCCTTGCGCAGATCCGGCGACTTCCTCCAGCGCCTTGTCCAGCGTCATGCCCACCGTCGCCGGAACCAGCTTGGCGATGCGGTCCACGTCGCCGTACGGCATGTCGAGCGCGCGCCCGCAATCCTTGATCGCCGCCTTCGCCGCCATCGTATTGAACGTGATGATCTGCGCCACCTGCTCGCGCCCGTACTTGCGCGTCACGTAGTCGATCACCTCGCCGCGCCGGTTCATGCAGAAGTCCACGTCGATATCCGGCATCGTTACGCGCTCCGGATTCAGGAACCGCTCGAACAGCAGCACATTCTGCAGCGGATCGATGTTGGTGATCTCCATCGCATACGCCACCAGCGATCCGGTCGCCGATCCGCGCCCCGGGCCCACCGGAATCCCATGATCGCGCGCGTACTTGATGAAGTCCCACACAATCAGGAAGTAGCCCGAGTAACTTCATCTGCTTGATGATGCCGATCTCGTAATTCAGCCGCGCCTCGTACTCATCAACCGTGCGAGCGCAGCACGCCGCGCAGCTCCAGTTGCCGCACCGCCGTCTCGAGCCGCTTCTTCAATCCCGCGCGGCACACCTGCTCAAAGTAGCTGTCGATCGTGTGCCCCTGCGGCACGGCAAACTCGGGAAACGGATTCTCGACCGCGTGCAGCTTGAGGTTGCAGCGCTCGGCAATCTCCATCGTCCGCTTCAGCGCCGCCGGCGAATCCTTGAACAGCCGCGCCATCTCGTCCGCGCTCTTCACAAAAAACTGGTCGCTGTCGAACTTGAACCGGTTCGCCTCGTGAATCTTCGCGCCCGTCTGCACGCACAGCATCACGTCGTGCGCGTGCGAGTCCTCGCCGCACAGGTAATGCGAGTCGTTGGTCGCCACCAGCGGAATCTCCAGCTCCTGCTCCAGCCGGAACAGATCGGCGTGAATCTTCTTCTCCTCCTCCAGCCCCTGGTCCTGAATCTCGAGAAAGAAATTCCCCTTGCCGAAGATGTCCTGATATTGCTGCGCCGAAGCCGCGGCCTTCTCGTACTCGCCCGCCATCAGCGCCTCGCACAGCTCGCCCGCTCAGGCAGCCCGAAAAACCGATCAGCCCCTTCGAATTCTCCGCCAGATACTTCTTGCTCACGCGCGGCTTGCGATAGAACCCGTGCAGGCTCGCCTCCGACGTCAGCCGGATCAGGTTCCGGTAGCCCTCTTCGTTCTCCGCCAGCACCAGCAGGTGGTTGTATTCGCTGCTCCGCGGGTCGCCCGCCGACGGCAGGCTCAGAGAGCCGGAGTCGTTCCCGTTCCTGGCCGTCTCCGCGCGATGGTCCTCCGCCTTGCACACGTAGAGCTCGCAGCCCAGGATCGGCTTGATCCCCTTCTCCTTCGCCGCATCGAAGAAGTGCACCGCCCCATAGATGTTCCCGTGATCCGTCATGGCGACGGACTTTGCCCCAGCGCCGCCACGCGGTCCACGAGCTTGTACACGTCGCAGGCGCCGTCCAGCAGCGAGTACTCCGTATGCAAATGCAGATGCGTAAATTCAGACATGGCTAGTCATGATTCTAGCGGCCAGGCAGCAGGGAAGATTTGCTCGGGAGGCAGTTGAAATCCTGGCCAACTGAGGAAATTGCGGACGAGATACTCGGGTCTCGCGGTTGAGGCCCGTGAGCGAAGTCAGTACGTATCCTCCCGCCGCAGCCCGCAATACAGCAGCACAACCTCGCGCTCCGCAATGTCATACCGGAAGCGGAATCGTCCCGAGCGCAGCCGGTACTGGCCTTCTCCTGCCGCAACTCCGACAAGTTTCTTGATCGCGTATTTACCGCTCTTGTTATAGGGGTCCGCGGAGAGGATCGCGGTTGCTTGTTCAAACCGCTCCACAAGCTCAGGATGCTTGGGCGCCAGCTTTTTCATCAGCCGGTCGAAGTGCGAGGTAGTGTGGACGGAATAGGCAGTCGCGTTCATGGGCAGGGCCGGAACTATGCAGTCTTTCTGACGGCGCTACGCCGCAATTCAGCAAGCAGCTTCGCAGCGGGCCGCGTCTTGCCCTTGGCACGGTCCTTGCCGCTTGCCGCGATGGACGCCCTGACCTTGCGGTCGCGCAGCTCAAGATAGTCTTCCATCTCATCGGCGGCCATGATGCCGATCACGGGAATCCCGTCCTTTTCCAGGATGAAGTACTCCTTGCTGTTGTGCGCCCGCCGGGCAATCTGGCCCAGATTGATGCGCGCCTTGGTAATGGGAAGTCGATTGATCGTAGCCATTGATGAACGTTGATTAACCTCAACCAAAGAATAGCACGAGATCACCCCGGCAAAATCCTTTGAATTTCGGCTTCATTGGGCGTAATGTAATTTATATGTCACATGCGATTGTCGGGCATCACTGCTTTGGGGGAACATGACTAAGACAAGATGGTATCGCCAGTCCCTCTTGGCCGCCCTCGCGGACCCTATCGAGGCTTCGGCCTATCTGAACGCCGCCCTCGACGACTCTCCGCGTGCATTTCTTAAGGCACTCAAAAATGTGGCGCAGGCGAGGCAGGTCTCTGTGGTCGCGAAAGACGCGGGAATCCAGCGGGAGACCATGTATCGCTCTTTTTCGGAGCAAGGAAATCCCACATTTGAGACTCTCTCCTCGGTCCTCAGCGCATTGGGAATGAAGTTATCGATCATCCTGGACAATTCCAGTTCACCTCGGGCAACGCCTCGTCGCGCATGAAATCACGCATGAAATCAAGAAACATGGTCTCGGTCGTTCATAACCCCGGCGATCCGCCCATTAAGACCAACACGGACTGGGCCGCCGTCGCCGCACTTACCGGCGAACAGATCGAGGCCGCCGTTCGCGATGATCCTGATGCCGCTCCGATCGGCTTTTTCGATCAGCCCGGTTTTATTCGCATCCCCAACGTCAAGAAGCTTCGCGAACGCCTGGGCCTCACTCAGGAAGTCTTCGCTGCAACCTATCGCATTCCGCTCGGAACCCTGGGCGACTGGGAACAGGGCCGCAAGCGTCCCGACGCCCCAGCCCGCACCTATCTCACCGTCATCGCCCGCAACCCCGCAACCGTGGCGAGCTTGTTGGGAGAGGCGGCATAAGGATGCAAAAGATCCGTTCGGTTGTCTGAGGCGTCACACCATCTCAAATCCCGCCAAGCGCCCAGCTTTCTTATCGAACGTCAGCGTGCCGTCGCCGCCCGGCCGCGTTTCCCCATTTCTCTCCTGTCGTTTCAACCCGCCCATTGGTATACTTGAAGATGTGACCACAACTGTCCTCGAATCCATTCCCCATCACGGCTCCGCCGGCGCTTCCCCTGGCAAGAAGAGGGTGTTGCTGCTCAAACCGCGTGGTTTTTGCGCCGGCGTGGTGCGCGCCATCGACATCGTCAAGATCGCTCTCGAAACCTTCGGCGCGCCCATCTACGTGCGCCGCGAGATCGTCCATAACCGCTATGTTGTGAACGAGTTGGCGGAAAAGGGCGCGATCTTTGTCCACGAAATCGACGATGTGCCCGACGGCCAGCGCGTCATCTACAGCGCCCACGGCGTTTCGCCCGCCGTCCGCGAGCGCAGCAAAGGCCGCAACCTCAAGGTGATCGACGCCACCTGCCCGCTGGTCACCAAGGTCCATTTCGAGGCCGTCAAGTTCGCCAAGCAGGGCTATTCGCTGGTGCTCATCGGCCACCGCGACCACGACGAGATCGAAGGCACCCTGGGCGAAGCGCCCGACGTAACCCAAGTGGTTTCAAACGTTGCCGAGGTCGAGGCGCTCGAGGTTCCCGATCCCAACCGCGTCGCCTATCTCACCCAGACCACCCTCTCGCTCGACGAGGCGCGCGACATCATCCACGCCCTCAAGCTCAAGTTTCCCAACATCGTCGGCCCGCACTCGCAGGACATCTGCTACGCCACCGAAAACCGCCAGGTGGCCGTGCGCAACGTGGCCCACAATGCCGGCCTGGTGCTCGTCGTCGGCTCCACCAACAGCTCCAACTCCAACCGCCTGGTTGAGGTTTCGCGCAACCTCGGCACCATCGGGTATCTCATCGATAACTCCCAGGCCATCGATCCCAAATGGCTCGTGGGCGTTGAAAACGTCGCCGTCACCGCCGGCGCTTCGGCCCCGGAGATCCTGGTCGAAGACGTGGTCAATTATCTGCGGCAAAACGGCTTCGAAAACGTCGAAGAAGTTGAGGTGATGCCGGAAAATGTCCGCTTCGGCCTGCCTCCTGAAATCGTGCAGGCCATTGGCAGCGCCGGCGGAGCTGAGCCTGTTCCCGTACGCTGAGCAGAGCTCGCAGCGCATCCATCGGGCACGCGGCACGAGGATGTCGCCAAAGCAGCCGGAACCTGGGACGAGATTTCCGATTTCCAGGGAAGAGTTGAGGCGTCTTCGAGACCGCATGACTCCAGAGCAGCAGAAGACACAATCCGCGGCGCCCCGTTTTGGCAGCCATCTCGGCCGCCCAGATTCGGCCGCATCGACGCGGACATGGCCGATGTCGAGTCGGCCATCGCCACGCGCGCGCGAGTTCCTGCTCTCCCTGCAGCATCCTGACGGCTACTGGTGCGGCGAGCTCGAAGCCGACTCCATGCTCGAGGCCGACTACATCTTTCTGCACACGCTGCTCGAAAGCGGCGATCCCGGCCGCCTGCAAGCGCGCCTGCACCGAGATGATGCGCTACCAGAACGACGACGGCAGCTGGAGCATCTATCCCGGCGGGCCCGGCAACATCTCGCTCTCCGTCAAGTGCTACTCCTCGGCCAAGCTCATGGGCATCGGCGCCGACGACCCGCGCCTGGCCAAGTGCCGCGAGTGGGTGCTGGCCCACGGCGGCGTCATCGCGTGCAACACCTTCACCAAAATGTATCTCTGCGCGCTCGGCCAGTACGACTACGACGCCGTGCCCGCCATTCCGCCGGAGATCGTTCTCTTTCCCAAGTGGTTCTACTTCAATATCTACGAAATCTCGGCGTGGTCGCGGTCGATTCTCGTTCCGCTGGCCATCATCTACGCCAAAAAGCCGTTCAAGAAGATTCCGCCGGAGCAGGGAATCGACGAGCTCTTCGTCGGCGGCCGCGCCAACTCCATCCTGCGCCTGCGCATCGATCGCAAGCACCTCATCTCCTGGCGCAATTTCTTCCTCGTCCTCGACCGCATTACGCACTGGTCCGAAGCCGTGCACATCCGCCCGCTGCGCAAGCTGCGCCCTGAAGCGCGCGGAAAAGTGGATGCTCGAGCGCCTGGAGATGACCGACGGCCTCGGCGCCATCTATCCGGCCATGCTCAACGCCATCATCGCGCTGCGCTGCCTCGGCTACTCCGAAGACGATCCGCAGGTCATCCGCGCCCGCGACGAATTTGAAAAGCTGGGCATCGAGCAGCCGCGCCACGCCCGAGATGCCCGAGCCCACCTTCCGCATGACGCCCTGCATGAGCCCGGTGTGGGATACGGCGCAGGCCGTCTATGCGCTCGGCGAAGCCGGCGTGCCGCGCAACGATCCGCGCATGATCAAGGCCGTCGACTGGATGCTCGTCCAAAGAAGTCCGCCACAAGGGCGACTGGGCCGTGAAGGTGCCGCAACACCGAACCCGGCGGCTGGTACTTCGAGTTCAACAACGAGTTTTATCCCGACACCGACGACACCGCGCAGGTTCTGCTCGCGCTGAGCAAGGTCGACAATCCCCGCGAGCGCTATCAGCACCAGGTGGCGCAGCGCGCCATCGAGTGGGAATTCGCCATGCAGTGCCGCAACGGCGGCTGGGGCAGCTTCGACAAAGACAACACCAAGATGATCTTCCAGTACATCCCCTTCGCGGATCACAACGCCATGCTCGATCCGCCCACGGTCGACATTACCGGACGCATGCTGGAGATGCTGGCCGTCTACGGCTACACGCGCGACGACAAGCGCGTGCAGCAGGCCATCAAGTTCATCTTCGACGAGCAGGAGCCGGACGGAAGCTGGTTCGGCCGCTGGGGCGTGAACTACATCTACGGCACGTTCCTGGTGCTGCGCGGCCTCGATGCCATCGGCGTCGATCACCTCGAGCCGCAGATGCAGCAGGCCGCGGAGTGGATTCGCATGGTGCAGAATCCCGATGGCGGCTGGGGCGAGACCTGCGGCAGCTACGACGATCCCGACACGCGCGGCATCGGCCCCAGCACGCCTTCGCAAACCGCCTGGGCGCTGCTCGGCTTGCTCGCCGCCGGCGACGACCGCTCCGACTCCATCGCCAAAGGCGTGCGCTGGCTGCTTGAGCGCCAGCGCGCCGACGGCAGCTGGGACGAGTCGATGGGCGAAGGGCCCACGCGCCAGGCCATCATCACCGGCACCGGCTTCCCCAAGGTTTTTTATCTGGCGTACACCATGTACCGCCAGTACTTCCCGCTGATGGCTCTTACCGCCTACAAGCGGGCCATGGAACGCAGCAACGGCTAGCAGCTGAGGTTTGCAGCCGTAGTCGCATAGTTTGTTAGCGGCTGACGCTTCAGCGTGTCGAAGCATCGAGCAAGAGAGCTCGAGTGCCGTAGGGACGACTTTGAGCTGGACGCGGCTACGAACGTGCGGAGCTGAAGCCAAGCGATCAGATTGGGGCTTCCGCCCCTGAGGGAAAACCTGATGGCAGTTCCAATCTCACAGATGTGCGACGGTGGCCACCTACGTCCTCAAGAAGCGGCTCACGGGCAACAAGCGCTATCCGCTTGTGCTCATGCTCGAGCCGCTCTTCCGCTGCAACCTGGCCTGCGCCGGCTGCGGCAAGGTGCAGTATCCGCCGCACATCCTCAAGAAGCAGCTCACGCCCGAGGAGTGCTTTGCCGCGGTCGAAGAATGCGGCGCGCCCATGGTCTCCATCCCCGGCGGCGAGCCGCTGCTGCATCCGCAGATCGTCGAAATCGTCAACGGCCTCATCGCGCGCAAAAAGTACATCTACCTCTGCACCAACGCGCTCGAGCTCAAGCGCCGCCTGCCGGAGTTCACGCCCTCCAAGTACCTCACCTTCTCCGTCCATCTCGACGGCCAGCGCGAGCGACCACGACTTCTCCGTCTGCCGCGAGGGCGGCTGGGACATCGCCGTCGAAGGCATCAAGGAGGCCGTCAAGCGCGGCTTCCGCGTCACCACCAACGCCACCTTCTTCGACGGCACCGATCCCAACCACGTCCGCGCCTTCTTCGACGAGGTGATGGCCATGGGCGTCGAGGGCATCGTGCTCTCGCCCGGCTACAGCTACGACAAGGCGCCCGACCAGAATCGCTTCATGGGCCGCGCCCGCGTGCGCCGCCTCTTCCGCGCCATTCTGTCCAACCGCAAGAAGACGTGGAAGTTCAACATGTCGCCCCTGTTTCTCGAGTTCCTCATGGGCGACCGCAACTACGACTGCACGCCCTGGGGCTCGCCCGCCTACAACATCTTCGGCTGGCAGCGCCCCTGCTACCTGCTGCAGGACGGCTACACCGAGACCTTCAAGCGAGCTGATGGAAACCACCAAGTGGGAAGAGTACGGCGTCGGCTCAGCGGCAATCCCAAGTGCGCCAACTGCATGGTCAGTTGCGGCTACGAGCCCACCGCCGTCATCGACGGCTTCGGCTCGCTCAAAGGCTTCTGGGCCATGGTCAACGGCAGCTTCTCGCTCTACCCCGATCAGCACGCGCTCAATCTGCTCAACGAGCCCATGCCCCACGGCCCGTCGTCGCTGGTGAAGATCCAGGAACCGGACCGCGAATTGGCCAAGATGTAATTCGTTCCACTGGAATCATGCGCCCCAGGTGCCGATTTTGAGACGTGGGAAAGTATGAATCTTGGGTGCCCCAGGTCCCTCGCTTTTGGGGACCTGGGATCGCGCTACGCTGACTTGCCGACTTGCTAACTCGCTGACTTGCTAAGGAGAACATGACCGCCGAAGTCGAACGCTACACCCGCGCGCAGATCGAAGCGCTGGAGCTGGCGCCCGGCGCCGCGTCGCATAGCATCGCGCCGTAGGCGCGGAGTTTGTTAGCCCCGCGCTTCAGCGTGGGGGTGGGAAGTAATCAAGAGCTTCAGTCCCGTAGGGACGACGCTCGCTGGAAGGCGTGCGGTTTTAGCCGCGCCAAAAGCTGATAGCTGATGGCTATCCGAAAGGACCCCATGACCGCCGAAGTCGAACGCTACACCCGCGCGCAGATCGAAGCGCTGGAGCTGGCGCCCGGCGCCGCCCACGAAGAACTCGAAGGCTCCGTGCCCGTGCTCGCCAGCGACGATGACCTGCGCCGCGCTCTCGAGAAAGCCTTCGATTATCGCGGCGACGTCACCATCACGCTCAAGTCCGGCGAAAAGATCGAAGCCTACATCTTCAATCGTCAAACCGGCGCCACGCTCGCCGAATCCTGGGTGCAATACTTCGCGCCCAACTCGCCCGACAAGCGCAAGCTCAGCTACGACCAGATCGCCCGCCTGGAATTTTCGGCAAAGACCGCGCCGCCGGCAAGCACTGGGAAGACTGGGTCAAAGCCTACAACGAGAAAAAAGCCGCCGGCGAAAAGAACATCGCCCTGCATCCCGAAGCGCTGGAATAGCGAGTCAGCCAGCTAACCGGGTGCCCCGTCCTAAGCTTTGGGGCACCCCCTGGGTCGGGCAAGACGGGACGACCTCCAACCTACCCACATGCCGACCTGAGCGCAACGGAGGGAGCAGGGGCCTTGAGGCCCCTGAAACGCAGGGCTCCAAAAGAATGGCTTTAGCCGCGGGCTTTTCCAAAAGGACGGAGCGTGGGCCTTCAGGCCCACGAAAAACCCGGGCGCTGCACATCGGAGGGAGCAGGGGCCTTGAGGCCCCTGAAACGCAGGGCTCCAAAAGAATGGCTTTAGCCGCGGGCTTTTCCAAAAGGAGGGAACGTGGGCCTTCAGGCTCACGAACAACCGCTCACCCATTTCTGACAAATCAAGTACGCGGCGAAGCCGCGCTTAATTCCCGCCGCGCCCGGTCCTTCCTCCGCTCGGGAGGGATCGCAACGGAAGGAGCGTGGGCCTTCAGGCCCACGAACAACCGCTCACCCATTCCTGAAAAATAAAGTACGCGGCGAAGCCGCGCTGACCCCCTCTCAGCCCGCTTGAGCGGGCGACACACTGTAGCCCCATGGCGCAAGCCTGGGGACAAAGCCCCACCCATTTTTGAGAAATCAAGTACGCGGCGAAGCCGCGCTCAAATCCCCGCCCAGCGCCCCTCTGCTCGTCGAAGCCTGAACCCGGCGCTCAGCCGAGACTCTCCTTTGTCACCGTGAGTCCTACATTTCCTATGTCGGCCGCCCGCCACCCACTGTAGACTCTCTATGAGCCATGAAACCAAGCCTCCCTGAGTTCATACGCTGCTGGAAAGACAGCGGACTGACTGAGCGCCAGGGAGCGCAGTCGCACTTCAACGACCTCTGCGACATCCTCAACGAGCCGCACCCCGCTCACGCCGACCCCAAAGGCGCCGAATACACCTTCGAGAAACACGTCAACAAAACCGGCGAAGACAAAGGCTGGGCCGACGTTTGGAAACGCGGCTTTTTCGGCTGGGAATACAAGGGGCCTCATAAGGATCTGAAAGCCGCCTACCTCCAATTGCTGAAATATCGCGAAGACCTCGAAAATCCCCCGCTGCTTGTAGTCAGCGACTTTGTCCATTTTGAAGTTCACACCAACTTCACCAACACGCGGCCCCTGGTCTACAAGTTCACGCTCGACGATCTGATCCTCACCACTCCAGTTCCAGGCTCGGATTTGTCGGCGCTCGATATCCTCCGCGCCGTCTTTCAGGAACCTGAAAAGCTCAAACCCGGCGCGCTCGAAGCCCGCGTTACCCAAAAGGCAGCCGAGGAGTTCACAAAGCTCAAAGACAACCTGCGCCTGCGCCACGCGGACAACGAGGCCGTTGCCCGCTTCGTCATGCAGTTGCTGTTTTGTCTCTTTGCCGACAGCGTTGGCCTGCTTCCCGACAAGCTATTCCGCAAATCCATTCAGGCCGACCGCCAGGAGCCCAAAACATTCGTTCGCAGGCTCAGAAAGCTCTTTGCCGCTATGGCCACCGGCGACAGAGATTTCGGCCTCATCGCCATCCACCACTTTAACGGCGGTCTCTTCCGCCCCGGCGAGGATACGGTCCTCGATCTCGATCACGAGGATATGGGCATTCTGCGCAAGGCCGCGGAACTGGGCTGGGGCCGCATCGAGCCGGCCATCTTCGGAACCCTCTTTGAACGCATCCTCAACGAGGAGAAACGCGCCCAGTTGGGCGCCCACTACACCAGCCGCGAAGACATTCTACTCATCGTCGAGCCGGTCGTCATGGCCCCGCTCAGGCGCCGCTGGGCCCAGGTCAAGGCCGGCGCCGAAGAAATCGCCGCGGCCATCGAGACGGCTTCCAACAGCACTCGCGCCAAGTTGCGCGGGCAACTGGAAGCCAGGCTCCTGGGCTGGATGGACGAACTGGCCGCGGTCAAGATTCTCGACCCTGCCTGCGGTAGCGGGAACTTTCTCTACGTGGCCTTGAAGCTGCTCCTCGATCTGTGGAACGAGGCGCGCATCTTCTCGATCAACCACCACCTGGCCTACCTCGACTGCAAAGTGGGCCCCCAACAGCTCTATGGCATCGAGACCAACGTCTATGCGCACGAGCTGGCTTCGGCGGTGGTCTGGATTGGTTATCTGCAATGGCTCAACGACAACGACATCGGCTGGCCCGCGGAGCCGATCCTGCGCGTCCTCACCAATATCCAGCACCGCGACGCCATCATCGAACTCGACGCCAACGGCAATCCCCGCCTCGACTCCGCCGGCGATCCCAGCGAACCCGCCTGGCCGAAGGTCGATTTCATCGTCAGCAATCCGCCGTTTCTCGGCGGAAAGTTGCTGCGGCGCAACTTGGGCGACGGCTATGTCGATAGCCTTCTTAAGCTTTACAGCGGACGCGTTCCTGCCGAGGCCGACCTGGTCACGTATTGGTTCGAGAAGGCCCGGGAAATGATCGAGCGCAAGCAGGTACGTGCCGTGGGACTGGTCGCCACGCAAGGCATCCGAGGCGGCGCTAACCGCGAAGTCCTCAAACGCGTCGCCGAAACCGGCAACGTCTTCATGGCTTGGAGCGATCGCGATTGGATCAACGAGGGCGCTGCGGTGCACATCTCCATCGTGGGCTTCGACGGCGGCGAGGAGCCGGGCCGCATGCTGAACGGCGCGGCTGTGGAGGCGATCAACCCCGACCTGACCTTCGGCTCGGACGCAACCCTCGCCCTCCCGCTCCCGGAAAATGCAAATCTCTGTTTCATGGGCACCACCAAGGTCGGAGCCTTCGATCTCGATCCGGAAACAGCCCGCAGAATGCTGGCCGCGCCGCAAAATCCCAACGGCCGGCCTAACTCCGACGTGGTTCGCCCTTGGGTTAATGCTTTCGACATCACCCGCCGTCCCCGCGGCATGTACATCGTCGATTTCGGCGTGGACACGCCGGAGGAAAAGGCCGCGTTGTATGAGATGCCGTACGAATACCTGCGGGAGCACGTGTATGAAAAGCGGCTGGAGAACAACCGCGAAGGCTATCGCGTGAAGTGGTGGATTCACGGTGAGGCGCGCCCCGCCATGCGAAGGGCGCTCAAGCCGCTGAAGAGATACATCGCAACCCCGGAGGTCGCGAAGCACCGTCTATTCGCTTGGCTTGAGAGTGCCGTGGTCGCTGACCACCAGCTTTTCGCCATCGCCCGCGCCGACGATTACTTCTTCGGCGTCCTCCACTCCCGCGCACACGAGGTGTGGGCTCGGGCGCAAGGCACACAGCTCCGCGAAGTGGAGAGTGGATTTCGCTACACGCCCACCTCGACCTTCGAGACGTTCCCGTTCCCCTGGCCGCCCGGCACGGAGCCCAAGGATTCGCCGCTGGTCAAGGCCATCGCCCAGGCCGCGCGGGAACTCGTCGAGCAGCGCGACAACTGGCTCAATCCGCCCAACGCCGCGCCGGAGGAACTGGCCAAACGGACTCTGACCAACCTCTACAACAAACCTCTCAAATGGCTTGAAAACGCCCACCGCAAGCTGGACAAAGCCGTCTTTGCCGCCTACGGCTGGCCCTCCAGCCTCTCAAACGAAGAAATCCTCTCCCGGCTCCTCGCCCTCAATCGCGAGCGCGCATCAGCCGCCTCGGCCTGAACCACCTGACTCGCAGGAGGCTCCGCCGCTTGTCAAGGCCCGTTTCGCCCCGCTAACCCCGCCAACCCCGCTGGCCCCGCTAACCCCACTAACCCCGCTAACCCCGCCGCCCGCGCAAGCCCCATCCCGCCCACTTTTCCCCTAACCCGCTGAAAACACGCTGCAAAAACTCCGCGCAACTTTGCAGTTAATTAGCCCCATTCGGCGCACAATTAAGAAAAGCACCAAATCTTACAGGAATCCGGCAGGCAGCTTTCGCCGCCACCGCGCATCCCTGTCTCCTAAAAGGAAGGACCATATGGCATTCGATTCATCCTACGCATCAAGAACCATGATGAAGGAGGTTGATAAATCCAATCCCTCTTTCGCCAACCCCGCCGTCGCGCGCTGCTGCAAGGCCTGGAAGAAGGTCTATCGCGCCGCGATCGAGGAAACACACTATGAAATAGGTGCCGCCAAGAGGGCCGGCGAGGCCTATCGCGCCGTCATGCCGCTGCTCACCTCGCGCGAGAACTGCCGCGACTTCATCGCTTGCGTCGCCCAGGGCATCCTGCTCGGCGCCATCCCCGAGAAAAACGGCGGCAAGCTCCTCTACGCCGTCCAGGTCGCTCTCGCCATGGTCAACGCGGAGCCGAACTCGCCGGCTGCATCGGCATCTCGCGGCAATCTCACCGATTCTCTGGCAAAACGCGGCAAGAGATTTTTGGATAGACAGAGTGGACGACCATGAAAAACATCACCGTTTCCGTACCCAACGAGGTCTACTACGGGGCGCGTGTCTGGGCCGCCGAGCACAAGACCTCCATCTCCCGCATGGTCGCCAAGATCCTCAGGGAAATGGCGGAGCAGCCCCGCGTCAACCGGCAACTCCCCTCCGTATCCCCCGCCCCCACCCCTCTGCAAAGCCCCCCGACTGTGAAACTGTGAAACTGTGGACCGCGCCGAATCAACCACTTGCGGCCACAGTTTCACAGTCTCACAGTTTCACAGGGTCGCTCTTGATCGATTGGTTTCGGCAGAGTTTTCCACTTCGCTCGCAGCGAATCGGGCTGTCAGGCGCTTACTGACAACTGATCACTGACAACTCATCCAAAGATCGCCATCACGATGTGATTCACCGCGAAGGCTGCGCCGTAGGCCAGCGCCAGCATGTAGAGGAACTGCACGGCGGGCCACATCCAGCTATTGGTTTCGCGGCGGACGACGGCGATGGTCGACGTGCACTGCATGGCGAAGGCGAAGAAGATCATCAGCGCCAGCGCGCCGCCGAGCGTCATGTCGTGGTGCAGAGCGGTTTGCAGGTTGAGCGCCTGCGTGCTGGGGTCGGCGCCGTAGAGCGTGCCCATGGTGCTGACCATGACCTCGCGCGCCAGCACGCTCGAGAGCAGGCCGATGCCGATCTTCCAGTTGAAGCCGAGCGGCGCGATGGCCGGCTCGATGAAGTGGCCGAGGCGGCCGATGAGGCTGTCGGCCAGTTGCGGCGCACGCGAGCGCGCCTGCGGCGGTGTGCAGGACAGGCAGATGCGCCAGCACCCAAAGCGCCAGCGTGACGGCGACGATGATGGTTCCGGCATTCTTGCAGGAAGATGCGCGCGCGGTCCATCAGGCGCAGGCCAGCGAGTAGAGCGTGGGCATGCGGTACTGCGGCAGCTCCAGGATGAACGGCGTATCGCTGGACTTGAGGATGGAGCTCTTGAGCAGGCGCGCGGTGGTGAAGGCGGCGACGAATCCGGCCAGGTAGAGGCCCAGCATGACGAGCGTCCGCAGGCCGAGGAATCCGTGCAGGTAGTAGATGTTGGGAATGAAGGCGGCGATGAGCAGCAGGTAGACCGGCAGGCGCGCCGAGCAGGTCATGAAGGGCGTGACCAGGATGGTGGCGAGGCGGTCGCGCTTGTTCTCGATGGTGCGCGTGGCCATGATGGCCGGAACGGCGCAGGCGTAAGCCGAAAGCAGCGGGATGAAGGCCTTGCCGTTGAGGCCGATGGTGCGCATGACGCGGTCGGCGATGAGCGCGGCGCGGGCCAGGTAGCCGGAGTCTTCGAGGATGCCGATGAAGAGAAACAGCAGCAGGATCTGCGGCAGGAAAGACGAGCACGGAGCAGATGCCCTTCCACACGCCGTCGAGCAGCAGCGATTGCAGCCAGCCCACGGGCAGCAGCGGGCGGGCAAGATCGGCCATGCGTGCGAGCAGATCGCCGAAGCCGTCGGAGAGCGGCTGGCCGAGCGAGAAGACGACTTCGAAGACGCCGATGACGACCAGCAGGAACAGCAGCGGTCCCCAGATGCGATGCAGCAGCACGTTGTCGATCTTGCGCGTGTTCTCGGCCGAAAGCGGCGCCCGGTAGCCGGTATTGCGGCTGACCTGCGCGGCCCAGCTGTGCGTGCTGGCCGCGTTGCCCATGACGGGGAGCGAAAGGGGCTTGGTCTTGGCGCCGTGGCCGTTCTGCTGATTGAGGAAGAGCGGCACGGCGTCGAGGCCGGTGCCATGGACGGCGCTGATCTGCGCGACCGGAGCGCCGAGTTCGCGGGCCAGCTTGAGCGTGTCGATCTGCCCGCCGCGCGACTCCATCAGGTCGGACATGTTGAGCAGCACCAGCGTGGGCAGTCCCACCGCCAGCACCGGCGCGGCGAGCATCAGCTGGCGGGTCAGATGAAGCGAGTCCAAAACCAGAAGAACAGCGTCGGGCTTGGGCGTGCCGGGCATGCGTCCGCGCAGCACATTCACGGCGACGCGCGCGTCTTCAGAGTACGGAGTGAGCGAATAGATGCCCGGCAGATCGATCAGCGTGAGGTCTTCGCGGCCCACGCCGGCCATGAGGCCCATGCGCTGCTCGACGGTGACGCCGGGGTAGTTGGCGACTTTCTGGCGCAGGCCGGTGAGCTTGTTGAAGAGCGTGGATTTGCCGGAGTTGGGCGGGCCGATGAGAACGACGGTCTGCAGCGCGCCTTCGCGCGGCGGCGCCGCGGGCGGCTCAAAGGCCGGCGTCTCGCAGCAGGCGTTCATCGCGCGGCCTCGGCCAGTTCGGGAAGCTTCGTCGGTCGTGGTCGGACAGCTTGCGGCGGTGCACGGGCGACGCGGATGGCCGCGGCGGTCTCATGGCGGAGGGCGATTTCCATGCCGTCGATGCCGTAGACGGTGGGGTCGCCGGCCGGGGCGCGGCGCAGGGCCGTGACCTGGGCGTCGGGGACAAAACCCATATGCATCAGGTGGTTCTGGACGGTTTCAGGCAGGTCGAGGGCCACCAGGACCCCGCTTTCACCAACCGTCAAATCGCTGAGCACGCTCACCTGCCGAACCCCGCATGTGCCGCCCGCCAAGGCGGGGCAGCAGAAAAATACGACCGGAATGGTCGGATTTAAGTATACGGCCAAATCGGCTCGCGGCTGCAATCGTGATTTTTGGGGATCTTTGCATCGAGCATTCCCATGACCTGACCTCCAGGAGAGGGGTACGATGGCCGGGATCCCCAGCCCCCTCCCATAGCCCCCTGGCGGACCCTCTGCTCAATTCATCGGAACGATGAGTCTTTTGTAGCAGGGTGATTTTTGCTGGAAGTGATCTAAATCACAGTTGATGCGGGTAGATTCGGCAATCGTTGCGAGAGGCAAGAGCGGATGGTACAAGCGAATACATGACGGTTGACGAATTCCGAGCTTCGCTTGCGCTGGCCGAACCGCCGGGCGAGACTGCCGGCTCCGCTGGCGGCGTTGTGGTGGGACGCAAAAGGCGACTGGGCGCGCGCACATGGCATGGTGGACGATCTTGAAACGCGCGACGCCATGGCCGTGCACGCCTATCTGCACCGTAAAGAGGGCGTCGAGTGGAACGCGGACTATTGGTATGGCCGCGCCGGGCGCAAATTTCATCGGCCCACACTGGAAGCCGAGTGGGAGGCGCTGGTGGAGGGGCTGATGGGGGAGTGAGCACAGACGGACGGACAATCCGGTGTAGAATCCTCTGTTTGCATCGAAGGACGCGAGAGGCGGAGAGGGACCGGTCATGCAATATCGCAAGTTTGGAAAACTGGATTGGAAGGCTTCGGCGCTTGGGTTCGGCGCCATGCGGCTCCCGGCGGCAGATGGGCAGAGGGGCAGCTCCAATGTCGATGAAGCAGAATCAATTCGCATGCTTCGGTATGCCATCGACCATGGCGTCAACTACGTCGATACCGCCTATCCGTATCACGACGGCAAGAGCGAGCTTGTGGTGGGCAGGGCGCTCAAAGACGGATACCGCGAACGGGTGCGCCTCGCGACAAAGCTTCCGGTGTGGCTGGTGCAGGGGCCGGCGGATTTCGACCGGTTTCTGAACGAGCAACTGGGAAAACTGCAGACGGACCACATTGACTTTTACCTGCTGCATTCGCTGAACAAAGGCCAGTGGTCAAACATCGTTGTGAAGCACAACCTGCTGGGCGAGGCGGCGCGGGCGCTGAGCGACGGACGCATCCGGCATCTGGGCTTCTCGTTTCACGACAACTACGAGTGCTTCGAAGAGATCGTGAACGCGAGCGACCTGTGGAGCTTCTGCCAGATCCAGTACAACTACATGGACACGGAGAACCAGGCGGGCACGCGCGGGCTGAAGCTGGCTGCGGAAAAGGGGCTGGCGGTGGTGGTGATGGAGCCGCTGATGGGCGGACGGCTGGCCGATCCGCCGCCGGCGATTCGGGAGACGCTCGGGGGAGATGCGGCGCAGCGCAGCCCGGCGCAACTGGCGTTCGACTGGGTGTGGGACCAGCCGGAAGTTTCCGTGGTGTTGAGCGGCATGAGCACGATGGACCAGGTCGTCGACAACCTGAGGATTGTGGACGAGGCGCGCGTGGGCAAGCTCACTGCAGCTGACCAGGCGCTGATTGCGCGGGTGCGCGAGCAGTACAAGGCGCGGATCACGATTCCCTGCACGCAATGCGGCTACTGCATGCCGTGCCCCAACGGCGTGAACATCCCGTTCATTTTTGACTCCTTCAACTACGCGCACATGTACGACGACTTGGGCGCGGCGCGGTTCCGTTACAAGTTTGTGCTCAAGGAGGAGCAGCGCGCGGGCGCCTGCATCGACTGCGGCACCTGCGAAGGATTGTGCCCGCAACAGATCCCGATCTCGGAATGGATGCCGAAGGTCGCGGCGCTGCTGGGGTGAGGGAGCGCCCATTGCGGGTACAGGCGAGTCGGGCGCAGATTTTACCGGCCCGCTCTCGAAGCAGAGCGGGAGACGCTGGTCGAGGGACTGCTTGACGAAAGTGCGAACGGAGCGTTGCGCGCGGGTCAAAGGAACAACTGAACCTCCGTGCCGGTTCCTGACGCGAGCACCAAGTTGCACGATATAAACATCGTTTCACAAGGTGGGATTTCTGCCCCTCCCTGTGCCCCGCATCACTGCCGCTCACTGCCTCAAAGCCGAGACTCACGATAGCGGCCAATTCTCCCTCAAGGGCCGCACTGTGGAGCGAAGCGAATGAGTGAACCAAAGACTGTGATTCCCACCGTGATTATGGACGGGAACGAGGCTGCGGCCTCCGTAGCCTATCGGCTCTCCGAAGTCGTCGCCATCTACCCCATCACCCCCTCGTCGCCGATGGCCGAGTGGGCCGATCAGTGGCGCTCGGAGGGGAAGAAGAACATCTGGGGCGCATTGCCCATTGTGGAAGAGACTGCAGAGCGAAGGCGGCGCGGCCGGCGCACTGCACGGCGCGTTGCAGGCCGGGGCCTTCGGGACCACGTTTACGGCTTCGCAGGGCCTGCTGCTGATGATCCCCAACATGTTCAAGATTGCCGGTGAGCTGACCCCGGCGACGATGCACGTCACGGCCCGCACTCTGGCTACGCACTGCGCTGTCGATCTTCGGCGACCACTCCGACGTGATGGCCTGCCGCTCGACCGGCTGGGCCATGCTGGCGTCGAATTCCGTGCAGGAAGTTGCCGACATGGCGCTGGTGGCGCAGATCGCCACGCTCGAATCGCGCATTCCGTTCATCCATTTCTTCGACGGCTTCCGCACTTCGCACGAAGTGGGCAAGATTCTGCCCATCAGCGACGAAACCATTCGCGCGCTGGTCGACGACAAGTACCTGATCGCATTCCGCAAGAACGCTCTCACGCCCGATCGCCCGTTCATTCGCGGCACGGCGCAGAATCCCGACGTGTTTTTCCAGGCGCGCGAGGCCTGCACGCCCGTTCCATGCCGCGGTTCCCGGCATCGTGCAGTCGGTGATGGATCGCTTTGCCGCGCAGACCGGCCGCGCGCTATCACCTGTTCGACTACTACGGCGCGCCCGATGCCGAGCGCGTGATCGTGCTGATGGGTTCCGGCGCCGAAGCCGCCGAGGAAGCCGTGGACGCGCTGACGCGCCAGGGCGAGAAGGTGGGCCTGGTCAAGGTCCGCCTCTACCGGCCCTTCGACAGCAAGGCATTTCTGGCTGCGCTGCCCGCGACCGTGAAGTCGATCGCCGTTCTCGACCGCTGCAAGGAGCCGGGCGCCGCCGGCGAGCCGCTCTATCAGGACATCGTGACCGTGCTGGCGGAGAATGCCGCGAATCTGCCGTTTGCCGCCATGCCGGCGGTCATCGGCGGCCGCTACGGCCTCTCGTCGAAGGAGTTCACGCCGGCGATGGTCAAGGGCGTCTTCGACGAGCTGAGCCAGGCTCTCGCCCAAGAACCACTTCACCATCGGCATCAACGACGACGTGAGCCATACGCAGCCTGGAGCTACGATCCCGAGTTCTCCACCGAGGATCCGAAGACCGTGCGCGCGCTGTTCTACGGCCTGGGCTCCGACGGCACCGTGGGCGCGAACAAGAACTCGATCAAGATCATCGGCAGCGAGACGCCGAACTACGCGCAGGGCTACTTTGTCTACGACTCGAAGAAGTCCGGCTCGATGACCACCTCGCACCTGCGCTTCGGACCCAACCCGATCCGGTCAACTTATCTGATTACGCGCGCCAGCTTTGTGGCCTGCCACAACTTCAGCTTCCTGGAAAAGATGGACGTGCTGGAAGCGGCGATGCCGGGCGCGGTCTTCCTGCTCAACTCGCCCTATTCCGCGGCCGAGGTGTGGGACAAGCTGCCACGCAGCACGCAGGAAGAGATGCTGCGCAAGAAGATCGAGTTCTATGTGATCGACGGCTACAAGGTGGCGCGCGAGGCCGGCATGGGCTCGCGCATCAACACCATCATGCAGACCTGCTTCTTCGCCATCAGCGGCGTGCTGCCGCGCGAGGAAGCCATCGAGCAGATCAAGAAGTCGATCCAGAAGACCTATGGCAAGCGCGGCGAAGCGGTGGTCGAAAAGAATTTTGCCGCCGTGGATCACGCGCTGGCTCATCTCGAAAAAGTCGAGCTGCCGGCTGCGGCTTCATCCAACTTCGATCTCGCTGGTGCATCTTCCGACAAGGCGCCCAAGTTTGTTCACGACGTGCTGGGCCAGATCGCGGCAGGGCAAGGGCGACCTGATTCCGGTGAGCGCGATTCCCGCCGGCGGCGCATTCCCCACCGGCACGGCGCAGTGGGAGAAGCGCAACATCGCGCAGTTCATTCCCGTGTGGGACAAGGATCTGTGCATCCAGTGCGGCAAGTGCGTCATGGTTTGCCCGCACGCCGTGATTCGCGCCAAGATCTACAGTCGCCGAGCTCGGCGACAAGGCGCCGGCGACTTTCAAGTGGGCCAAGCCCAAGTGGCGCGGCATGGAGCAGGAGCGCTACACGCTGCAGGTGGCTCCCGAAGATTGCACCGGCTGCGCGGTGTGCGTGGAAGTTTGCCCGGTGAAGAACAAGAGCGACGCCAGCAAGAAGGCCATCAACATGGCGCCGCAAGCGCCGCTGCGCGAGCCGGAGCGGGAGAACTGGGAGTTCTTCCTCGGCCTGCCCGAAGTCGACCGCGCGAAGCTCTCGCACACCCAGGTGAAGGACCTTCAACTGCTGCAGCCGCTCTTTGAGTTCTCCGGCGCCTGCGCGGGCTGCGGCGAGACGCCCTACATCAAGCTGCTCACGCAGTTGTTTGGCGACCGGCTCTACATCGCCAACGCCACCGGCTGCTCGTCGATCTACGGCGGCAACCTGCCCACCACGCCCTACACTCGCAACGCGCAGGGCCGCGGGCCCACCTGGTACAACTCGCTGTTTGAGGACAATGCGGAGTTCGGCTTCGGCATGAGGACCGCGCTCGACCAGCAGAAGGCCTTTGCCGAGACGCTGGTGACGCGGCTTGCGCCGGCGATCGGCGCGGAGCTTGCGGCGGACCTGGTCGGCGCATCGCAAAAGACCGAGACCGGAAATCGAACAGCAGCGCGAGCGCGTGAAGGCACTGCGTGCCGTGCTGGCCGGCAACGAGCTCTTCCGATGCGAAGAATCTGCTGGCCATTGCCGACGCGCTGGTGCGCAAGAGCGTGTGGATCCTGGGCGGCGACGGCTGGGCCTTCGACATCGGCTTCGGCGGGCTCGACCACGTGCTCGGCTCGGGCAAGAACGTGAACGTGCTGGTGCTCGACACCGAGGTCTACTCGAATACCGGCGGCCAGGCATCAAAGGCCACGCCGCGCGGCGCGGTGGCCAAGTTTGCCGCCAGCGGCAAGCCGAACAGCCGCAAGGATCTGGCCATGGAAGCCGTGAGCTACGGCTCGGTCTACGTGGCGCAGGTGGCGCTGGGCGGCAACGACAGCCATGTGGTCAAGGCCTTCCAGGAGGCCGAAGCGCACGACGGCCCGTCGATCATCATCGCGTATTCAAGTTGCATCGCCCACGGCTACGACCTGGTGCACGGGCTGGAGCAGCAGAAGCTGGCCGTGCAATCGGGCTATTGGCCGCTGATGCGCTACAATCCCTCGCTGCGCGAAGAGGGCAAGAATCCGTTCCAGCTCGATTCCAAGGCGCCGTCGATCCGGCTCAAGGAGTATGCTTATCGCGAAGCTCGCTACACCATGCTGGCGCGCAGCAATCCGGAGCTGGCCGCGGAACTGCTCAAGGAAGCGCAGGACGATGTGGAGCGCCAATGGCGCGTCTACTCCGCGCGCGCCGCCATGCCGGGCCGCGGAGAGACGCCGCACATCGCGCCCCTGGAAAAGCCTGAAGAAAAGCCGGAAGAGAAGCTGGCGGCCACGGCTGCCGGAGGTGAAGAATGACCGATATTTCCATGCAGTATCTCGGCATGAAGCTGAGCGGCCCGATTGTGGTCGCGTCCACGCCGCTGTCGGAGTCGATCGACAATGTTCGCCACATGGAAGATGCGGGCGCCTCGGCCATCGTGCTCACCTCGCTCTTTGAGGAGCAGTTGGCGCTGGAGTCGCGCGCGCTCGACGAGGACCTGTCGCGCGGCACCGAATTCCTTCGCCGAGTCGCTCGATTATCCTGCCCGAGCTGAGCGACTATCGCATGACGCACGATGGATACCTCGAACATCTGCGGCGCGCCCGCGAGGCGGTCAGCATTCCCATCATGGCCAGCCTGAATGGCGCCACCAGCGGCGGCTGGGTGCGCTTCGCCAAAGAGATGGAGCAGGCCGGAGCGCAGGCCATCGAGTTGAACACCTTTGCGTTGGCGACCGACCGCAGCCAGACCTCAGACGAGCTCGAACTGCAACTGCTGGAACTGGTCTGCGAGCGTCTGCAAGGCGGTCAAGGTTCCCGTTGCGGTCAAGCTCTCGCAATCGTTCACCAGCCTGCCGAATCTTTGCGCGCGGCTCGAGGATGCGGGCGCACGCGGCGTGGTGCTCTTCAACCGCTTCTATCAGCCGGATTTCGACATCGAGACGCTGGAAGTGCGGCCCACGCTGCACTTTTCTACTCCGTCAGAATTACTGCCGCGGCTGCACTGGGCGGCCATTCTCTACGGCCATCTCAAGGGCGACATCGCGCATCACCGGCGGCGTTCACTCCGCCGAAGATGTGCTGAAGGCGATCATGGCCGGCGGCAGCGTCGGCCATGATGGTCTCGGCGCTGCACATTCACGGCATCGAGCACATCGGCCGCGTGCTGGCGGACCTGCGCTACTGGCTGGAGAAGCGCGAGTACGCATCGCTTGCCGAGACGCGCGGCTGCCTGAGCCGCCGTTCCGTGCCCGATACTTCGCCCTACGATCGCGGCAACTACATCAAGACGCTGAGCTCGTACAGCCTGCGGCAGACGGTAGCGGCGTTTTAGAAAATTCTGGGTTGCACAAAAACGATGACGGCCGCACGAAAGTGCGGCCGTTGTTGTTTCTGCTTGCACGTGGCGCGGTCGCCTCTGCGTTCAGTTGTCAAGAAATCGCAGCACGGCCTTTTCCAGGACGCCCGCGCCCGGGGCAGCGCGGCCTCGACAGGGTCGCTGAAGGTTTCGCCCAATTCCGTCGAGCCGGCGCCGACGGTGAGCAGCATCGCGTGGGCGGACATCGAACCATAGAGGGCATTGCGTCAGGCCGAGGAGTTCGGGCGGGTCCATGTGATGCGTCGAGCCTCCGGAGTTGTCGATGTGCAGCGCCACCGGCGTGAGACTCACGCGCCCCGGCGCGGAATCGACCGAGGAATCGACAAAGAGCACGGAGTCGGCGCCGGCGATGTCCTCCGCGAGGTCCGGGCGTCCACTGCTGGCGGCGAAACAACGCGAACGTTCGAGTCGTCTCGGAATCGTTCCGCGGCCCACTCCGCGAGCTTCGGCCCAACGCCATCGTCGCTGCGCAGAGTGTTGCCGCAGGCAAGAACGAGACAGCTTGCGGGCGTGTCAGTTCACGGTGTCGACGAGATCCGGACTCGAACTTTCGTCGTCGATCGTCGCGACTGACATTCGCTTTGTTCATCGCCTCTCCGCGCATGGGAATCATGTAGCGCACTGACTCGATCCAGAACCTCGCCTTCAGCAGAGACCAGCGTAATGACCAGCGGCATCTGGCCAAAGGCGTGCGTCGAGCAGCTCAGGCAGGGATCGAAGGTGCGCACCACGGCTTCAACGCGGTTTAGAACGCCCTCGGTGAATTTGCCGTCCTTTACATAATGCTTGGCGGCCTGCAGCACGCCCAGGTTCATCGCATTGTTGTTCTGGCCGGTGGCGATCACCAGGTTCGCCCAGGTGATCTTGCCGTTCTCGTCCACCTTGTAGTGGTGATGCAGCACGCCGCGCGGCGCCTCGGCCTGGCCAGCGCCTTCCAGCCGGTTCACGCCGGCCGTGGCGCGCACATGCTTGTCGAGGATGCGCGGATCGGCGAGGATCTCTTCGATCTTTTCGATGCCGTAGAGCATCTCGACCAGGCGCGCGTGATGATAGTGGAAGGAACTCTCGACCGGTCCCGCGGCCAACTGCTTGAATTCGGCAAGTTCTTTTTCGGCCTGCGGCGTGCCCATGGATCTTGACGATATTGAGCCGCGCCAGCGGTCCCACGCGATAGCTCCCCTCGGGATAGCCGAGCGGCTTGTAGTAGGCGAACTTGGTGTAGCTGTAGGGCTCGACGGCTTCGCCGATCACTTCGGTGAACCGGCTCGCGGTGATGCCGTCCTCGATCGTGTTGCCCTTGGCATCGATCAGCCGCAGCGCGCCGTCGGTGAACTCGATCGACTCGTCTTCGTTGATCAGGCTCATGTAGTTCGACGGGAAGTTGGCGAAGACCTCGATCTCGGCCTTGAACGTGTCCGCGATTTGCTTGTATGCGCCCAGCGCCAGAGCCGATATTCGCGTAGGCCTCCGGGATCATGGCCAGAATCTTGTCGCGCTTGGCGGCCGAAAGCGGCTCGGTGACGCCGCCGGGCACAACCCATCCGGGATGGATGCGCTTGTCGCCGAGCAGTTCGATGATGCTCTGCCCGAAGCGGCGCAGCGCCACGCCGGCGCGGCCCAGTTCCGGTTTCGCCGCCGCCACGCCCAGAATATTGCGCAGCTTGGGATCGGACTCCATGCCCAGCAGCAGATCGGGCGAGGCGAGATAGAAGAAACTCAGCGCATGCGACTGCACCATCTGCGCCAGGTTCAACATGCGCCGCAACTGCGCGGCGGTGTGCGGAATGCGCACCGACATGATGGCCTCGCAGGCCTTGGCCGAGGCGATCAGATGCGAAACCGGGCAGATGCCGCAGATGCGCGCCATCAGGCTGGGCATCTCGTAGAACGGCCGGCCTTCAGCAGAAGCGCTCAAAGCCGCGCACCTGCGTGACGTGGAAGTGCGCGTCCTCCACCTCGCCCTGGCCGTTGAGCTGGATGGTGATTTTGCCGTGGCCTTCAAGGCGCGTTACCGGATCGATGGTGATGGTCTGGCTCATAAGAAGCTCCAAATTCCTTCAAACTGCGTGGGCCTGGAGGCCCACGCTACACCGGTCTGAACCGGCGCTACAACCGCCTACGTTAAGCTCCAAAGCGGGTCAGCGCCGGAATATCCAGCGGCCCGCCGTTGACCAGCGCGGTCAGCGCGGTGTGAAATGTGTCGGCCGAGGGCGGACAGCCGGGCAAAAAGACGTCCACCTTCACAAACTCGTGAATGGGACGCACCACCCTGCAGCAGCTTGGGCACCACGACGCAGGGAATCTGCGGCTGCGCGCTGGCGTTCTGGATGTAGGCGCGGTCGAGGATCGCCTCCGGCCCGATGGGATTGCGCATCGAGGGCACGTTGCCGGTGATCGCGCAGTCGCCCATGGCCACCAGCATCTTGGAGTGGTCGCGGACCTTCTTGATCTTCTTCTCGTCGTCGACCGAGCTGACGGCGCCCTCGACCAGCGCGATATCCACTTCGTCAGGGAACTCCTTGGTGTCCACGAGGGGGCTGTAGACCACATCCACTACTTCGGCCAGTTCGAGGAGCCGTTCGTCCATGTCGAGAAACGACATGTGGCAGCCGGAACATCCGTCCAGCCAGACTGTCGCCAATTTCAGTTTGCTCATTGCGCTTCCCTCATCAGGTTCAGATAGGGCAGAAAATCGGGATACTTGGGATGATCGGAGCCGATCTTGCTTTTGTCGAAGAGGGCTCCGGTGGGGCACACCTGCACGCACTTGCCGCAGCGGGTGCATGCTGGACTTGCCCCACTCCTCGTGCAGGTCGGAGATGATGATCGAATTGATGCCGCGGCCCATCACGTCCCACACATGCGCGCCCTCGATCTCCGCGCAGACGCGCACGCAGCGCGTGCACAGAATGCAGCGGTTGTGATCGATGGTGAACCGCTCGTGCGAGGCATCGACAAACAGGTCGGGATTGCGATAGGGCAGCCGCACGTGGGTCAGACCCTGCTCCTGGCCGAGCGTCTGCAGTTCGCAGTGGCCGTTGGAAACGCAGACCGAGCAGATGTGGTTGCGCTCGGCGAAGAGCAGTTCGAGAATCGTGCGGCGGTGCTTCTGCAGGCGCTCGGTGTTGGTGCTGACCTCCATGCCTTCCTGCACCGTGGCCACGCAGGCCGGCAGCAGCTTGTTGCTGCCCTTGATCTCCACCAGGCACAGCCGGCACGCGCCCACGTCGCTCAGGCCGTCGAGATGGCAGAGCGTGGGAATGTTGATGTCGTTCTCGCGCGCCACCTCCAGAATCGTCTGGCCGGCGCGGGCGCTGACTTCCTGCTCGTCGATGACAAGAGTTTTGACGTCTGTTTCCGCGCTCATGCCACCACCTCGTCTTGGATTTCAGACTTGATCGCTTCCATCGTGCAGACGCCGGCCGGACAGCGCTTGTGCACGATGTGCTCGATGTATTCGTTGCGGAAGTACTTCAGCGTGCTCAGCACGGGATTGGGCGCTGTCTGGCCCAGCCCGCACAGGCTGGTCTCCTTCACCGTGGAGCAGAGATCCTCAAGCAGCGCCAGGTCGTCCATGGTTCCGGTGCCGTTGCAGATGCGCGTGAGCAGCGTGTACATCTGCGCCGTGCCCGCGCGGCAGGGAATGCACTTGCCGCACGACTCGGTCATGCAGAACTCGATGAAGAAGCGCGCCACGTTGACCATGCACGAGGTGTCGTCCATCACGATCATGCCGCCCGAGCCCATGATCGAGCCCATCTTCAGCAGCGCGTCGTAGCTGACGCCGACATCGAGCATCTCTGTCGGGAATGCAGCCGCCCGAAGGGCCGCCGGTCTGCACCGCCTTGAAGGTGTGGCCGCCCGGCACGCCGCCGCCGATGTCCTCGATGATCTCGCGCAGCTTGATGCCCATGGGCACTTCCACCAGGCCGGTGTTGGCGATCTTGCCGGTCAGCGCGAAGACCTTGGTCCCCTTGCTGCGCTCCGAGCCCATGTTGAAGAACCACTTGCCGCCGTTGCGCACGATGGGCGCGATATTGGCGTAGGTCTCCACGTTGTTGATCAGCGTCGGCTTGCCCCACAGGCCGCTCGCCGCCGGATATGGCGGCCGCGGCTTGGGCGTGCCGCGCTTGCCTTCGATCGAGGCGATCAGCGCCGTCTCCTCGCCGCAGACAAACGCGCCCGCGCCCAGCCGGATTTCCACATCGAAATTGAACGGCGTATTGCAGATGTTGTTGCCCAGCAGGCCGTGGCGCCGCGCCTCGCGCAGCGCGGTCGTCAGCCGCGAGACCGCCACCGGATACTCCGCGCGAACATAGATGAATCCCTTGCTCGCGCCAACCGCGTAGGCCGCGATCGCCATGCCCTCGATCACGCGATGCGGATCGCCTTCCATCACGCTGCGATCCATGAACGCGCCGGGGTCGCCTTCGTCGCCGTTGCAGACCACATATTTCACGTCGCCCGCGGCCTTGGCCACCGTGCCCCACTTCAGTCCGGTGGGATAGCCGCCGCCGCCGCGCCCGCGCAGTCCGCTCTCCGTGATGCGGTGAATCACGCCGTTGGGCGTCATCTCCGTCAGCACCGTCAGCAGCGCCTTGTAGCCGTCGCGCGCGATGTAGTCGTCAATCTTTTCCGGATCGATGTAGCCGGCATTCTCCAGCACCACCCGCACCTGCTTGTCGAAGTGCTCGTTCAGCTCGCATTGCAGTTCAGGCACGGGCGCGCCGCCCAGGCTCTTTACGATCGCCTCGGCGTGGCCCGCGTTCACGTGGTGGTAGAGCGTTTCCTCCGGATCCACGCGCACCAGCGGCCCGTGCGAGCACGGCCCCATGCAGCCGGTGCGGCGCACCAGCACCGTCTTTCCCGAGGCCTCGGCGGCCTTCACCAGCGCATCTTTCAGCTTGTCGGCGCCCTGGCTCGCGCAGGCCAGGTCCATGCACACGTTCACCTCGTAGTCGTACTTCGCGTTTTCCTGCTTGACGCGTTTTGGCGATCTGTTCGAGCTCCTCGATTGTCATTCCACGGTCCACCTTTCCAGTTGCTCGAGCATCTGTTCGCGAGTCATCTCGCCCACCACTTCGCCATCGCACAATGCCACCGGCGCGCGGCTGCAAGCGCCCACGCAGCGCGCCATCATCAGGCTGATCTGCTCCGTCTGGCGTGGTCTGACCCTGCGCAATGCCCAGCCGCTTCTCGGCCGCGGCAATCAGCTTGTCGGCGCCCTTGATGTAGCAGGCGGTCCCGGCGCAAACCGTCAACGTGTGCTTGCCCGGCGGCTTCAGCGTGAAGTAGTGATAGAACGTCGCCACGCCATAGGCCTGGCTCAGCGGCACGCGCAGCGACAGCGCCACAAAGCGGATGGAGTCGTCGTCCAGATAGCCGAACGACGACTGCACCGTGTGCAGCGTCTCAATCAGCGCATGGCGGGCAAAGCCGTTCTTGCGCATCGTGCCGTTCACGATCTTCCATCGTTTGTCTTCGCTGGGTAGAGGCGGGGGCGTGAATACTGGCACATTTCCTCCCTGATCGGTGCAATTGGACACGGGCATCGGGCACAGAGCGGCGCGTTTGGGCCCGCTCCGGCAGGTCCCTACCATTGTTCTACGCGCCGAGGCCTTATGCAATCCGTGACAGCAGTCACGTGCCTGTGTGGCTATCCCATTTGTTGGCATGGAGTTCACGCGCCGTTTGGTGAAACGGCTGGAGCGGTTTCGACAGCTGGCTGGTCTCCGTGTGATGGCGCACAACACCGGCAAGTAAAGGCTTAAGCCCAGTGTGAGAGATCACTGGACTTGCGGCACGCATCGCTCCACAGGCTTGCGGCAATGCTTAGAGTCCCCTCATCAACCGCCCTCCCGATCGCGCGCTCGATCACTTCCCCGTCTTGAGCTGCAGGATGTAGTTGCTGTAATCGATGGTCACTACAGTCCGGCCGAAGAGCATGCTGTCCGACTCGGCGCGGGCATGCATGGCCATCGAAAATCCGTTCGACGTTCGCATATTGCCGCATCATGTGCGTGGTTCCCGAAAACGCCGACGGGTTCTTCGACGCGACTCCGTCGATCTGGACAAGAGTGCCATCCCGCGCGTCCACCCACATGGTCCCGATGATCAGATTCGGAGCCTCTTGTTTGGGCGTAATAGCGAGGGCGTAGCAGTCGCGCCCATTGAGCTTCTGCGCCCCGCCGGCCTTCAGCTTCATCTCGTAGTTCGCTGACGTGAACCACGACTTCTGCACGTTCCCGGTCAAGTTGATCGTCTGCTCGTTATCGAGAAGCGGCTTCAATCCGAAATGCAGAAAAATCGACGATCCGCTCTGCGAAAGCACGGTGTAGGTCTTGCCCACGCCCTTCTTGTAGGTGTCCGTTACCGTCATCTCCGCCGCGGGATGCGTTTCATCGCCGCCCCTGTATACGGCGTAGTGCTCAATGTCAGTGAATCCGAGAACATTGTCAAATCGGGCCGCTACCGCGGCATCGACGCTGCGAATCACTGCCGCAGGATCGGGTTCCTGCGTTGGCCCCTGGGCGCACAGCAGCATCCCGATCGAAACTGCCGCAACCGCGCGCGCCGTTTTCAGCAGCCGGAGACCCATCCAATCCCTTTCGCCTCTCTCAGATTATCGTTCCTCTTCCCTGGGCCGGGCTGCCCATTCCCACGCAGCTCAAGAGTGGAAACACGCGTCAAGCCGCGAACGCCTGCTCCCTGCTGCGCTATGCTGATGCCTGAGCGAGGCGCGGACTTGACCCAAAAATCTCATCCAAAACCGGTACCGCCCGAAGGGCTGCTGCGGCGCGAAGCGCTCGCGGTGCGCGGCGTGGTGCAGGGCGTTGGCTTCCGGCCATTCGTCTATCGCCTCGCACTCGAGGAGGGACTCGCCGGCTTCATCGGCAACGATACCGGCGGCGTGACCATCGAAATCGAAGGGCCGGCAGCGCGCATTGAAGCCTTTCGCCGCCGCCTGCGGGCAGAAGCTCCGCCGCTCTCGCGCATCGATTCGGTAGTTGCCCGAGACACTCCTCCAAAAGGAGAAAAAGACTTCCGCATCGTCGCCAGCGATGCGGCAGGCCAGGTCAGCACCGGCATTCCCGCTGACGCGGCCACGTGTCGCCGACTGCCTGCGCGAGTTGCTCGATCCGAACGACCGCCGCTATCGCTATCCGTTTCTCAACTGCACCAACTGCGGCCCGCGCTTCACCATCACGCGCCGCATTCCCTATGACCGTCCGCAGACCTCCATGGCGCGCTTCAAGATGTGCGCGGCCTGCCAGGCGGAGTACGACGACCCCACCAACCGCCGCTTCCATGCGCAGCCCAACGCCTGCCCCGTCTGCGGCCCGCGCGTCTGGCTGGTGCAGCCGGACGGCACCGAGATTCCTTCCGCCGATCCAGTCGCTGAGACGATCGACCGGCTGATGGCCGGCGAAATCATGGCCATCAAGGGCATCGGCGGATTCCATCTCGCCGTGGACGCAACCAACGAGGCTGCGGTGATGCGCCTGCGCGAGCGCAAGCATCGCTACGGCAAACCGCTGGCGGTCATGGTGCGCGATCTCGATGCGGCGCGCGCAGTCTGCGTGCTCACCGCCGAAGAAGAAGAGCTGCTCCTGACGGTTGCGCGGCCCATCGTTCTTGCGCCCAGGCGCGCCGGCTGCGGCATCGCGCCCGCGGTCGCGCCGGGAATTCCGTGGCTGGGCGTCTTTCTGCCTTACGCGCCGCTGCAGCATCTTGCTCTTTGCCGATCCACGCGTCCGCGCGCTGGTGATGACCAGCGCCAACCTGAGCGAAGAGCCGATCGCCATCGACAACGACGAGGCGCTGAGCGCGGCTCGGCCAGATCGCCGATGCCTTCCTCATGCACGACCGCGAGATTCTGCAGCGCTGCGACGATTCGGTGATGGCGCTGGTCGACGGCGCGCCGCAGTTGATTCGCCGCGCGCGCGGCTTTGTTCCGCTCGCCGTGCCGCTCGCCATTCTCGAAGTCGCCGCCGCTGCTGGCCGTCGGCGGGCATCTCAAAAATGTCTTTGCCCTCGCGCGCGGCCGCTTTGTCTACCAGAGCCAGCATCTGGGCGATCTCGAGAATGTCACCGGCCTCGATTTCTTCCGCGAGTCGCTGGCTCACCTGATGCGCACCTTCGAAATCGAGCCGGAGACAGTGGTCCACGACCTGCATCCCGGCTATCTGTCCACGTCGTGGGCGAAGGAATGGGCCGGCGAGCGCGGCCTTGCGCCTGATCGCCGTGCAGCATCACCACGCGCACATCGCCGCCTGCATGGCGGAGCACGGTCTCGAAGGGCCCGGTGATCGGGCTCTGCGCTCGACGGCACCGGCTACGGCACCGATGGAAGCATCTGGGGCGGGGAAGTGCTGGTGAGCCGTCTCGACAGGTTCGACACGGTTCGCGCATCTCGACTACGTGCCCATGCCGGGCGGCGAAGCGGCGATTCGCGAGCCGTGGCGCATGGCGCTCGGGGCATTGCATGCAGCGGGCTTCGATATAGAGTCGCCGGAAGTATCTGGCCGCGGTTGGGCGCCAAGGCGAAGGAGGCGCACGTGCTCCGGCGCATGATCGAGCGCGGAGTGAATACGCCGCTCACTTCGAGCTGCGGCCGGCTCTTCGATGCGGTTGCCGCCGTGGTGCTGGGCCGCGGCGTGGTGGATTACGAGGCGCAGGCGGCGATTGAGCTGGAAGGGGTGCGCCGCTGGCGAGCCCTCGACGAGCCCGGCGCGATCGATTCCGGCTACCCGCTTGAGCTCGACGGCGGAGACTGGAGACTCGCAACGAGCCGCATGCGCATCTCCGCTGCGCCGCTGTGGCGTGAGCTTCTGGAGGACTTGCGCTCCGGCGTCAGCAAGCCACGCATTGCGGCGCGCTTTCATGCGGGCGTCGCGTCAGCCTTTGCTGCGCGCGGCAATCCTGGCGCGCGAGGCCACAGGCATTGGCCAGGTGGCGCTCTCCGGCGGCTGCATGCACAACCGGCGGCTGCGCAGGCTTCTGCGCGCCGGGCTCGAAGCAGAAGGCTTTCAGGTCTTTCAGCATATTCAGGTCAGCCCCGGCGATGGCGGACTGAGCTACGGGCAGGCTGTGGTGGCGGCAGCGATCCTTAAGAACGAAGCATCAGCCTGAGAGCCGCACCAGCTCCTGCGCCTCGTCGCGTGGGCCCGAGGATCGACATGCGCGGAATGCGTCCGCGCACCATGGCGACTTCGTCGCAGCGGTGCAGCCGCGGGCAGCTCTGGCAGTCCTTGAAGATCTTGTCGGGCAGCTCGGATTTGTCTTCCACGGTGCGGAAGCCGTACTTGAAAAAGAAGTCGGGGATGCGCGTGAACAGGCAGACGGACTGAATGCCGTGCGTCTCGGCTTCTTCGATGAGCGCTTTGAGGATGCCGCCGCCGGCGCCCTGGCTTTTGGCTTCGGGCTTGACCACGATGGAGCGCACTTCGCAGAGATGCGGCCCGTAAAGGTGCAGCGCGCCGCAGCCGAGAAAGACGCCGCCATCGGACTCGGCGACGGTGAAGTCGCGAATGTTTTCGCAGATCTCGGCGAAGGGGCGCTTGAGCAGCGTGCCGTCGCCGGAGAGCGAGTTCACCAGATCGTAGATGTTGGAGGCGTCGTGCAGCAGGGCCTTACGCACCAGCATGGACGGCCTCCGTCACTGTGGGTTTCGCCAGCGCGGCGATCCGCTCCGATGCGCGATCGAGCGCCTTGCGCACGCGCTCGCGCGCGGTTCCTCCGATCACGTCGTGGCAATCGAGCGTGGCGTCGAGCGTGATGGCGGCGTAGAAATCCTCGCCGAACTCTTCGCCAAACTGGCGCAGCTCAGTGAGCGTAAGGCCGTCCAGTTCGACGCCCTTTCTCGATGGCGAAGCGCACGGCGTGGCCGATCTTTTCATGCGCGGTGCGGAAAGGAACGCCCTTGTGGACCAGGTAAGTGGCCGCGGCCATGGCATTCAGGTAGCCCGACTGCGCCGCCTCGCTCATGCGCTCGCGATTGAATTGAAGGGCCGCGGTGAAGCGCGCAACGAGATTGAGCATTTGCGGCACAAAGTCGGCCGCAAATGCCGGCTCCTGGGTCTCCTGCATGTCTTTATTGTAGGCCAAAGGCAGCCCTTTGAGCTGCATCGCGACTGCTTGCGCCGCGCCGTGGATGCGTCCCACTTTGGCGCGAATCAGCTCGGTCAGATCGGGATTCTTCTTCTGCGGCATGGCGCTCGATCCCGTGGAAAACGCCTCGGGCAGACGTCACAAAGCCGAATTCCGCCGTGGCAAACAGCGTGATCTCCTCGGCAAAACGGCTCAGATGCAAGCCAACAAATGTGAGCGCTTGCAGATATTCGAGGATGAAGTCGCGGTCGCTCGTCGCATCCATCGAATTGGCGGTCGGCGCGGTGAATCCCAGCTCGCGCGCGGCGATGGTGCGGTCGAGAGCAAGCGTTGCGCCGGCGACAGCGCCTGAACCCAGCGGACAGAAATTCAGCCGCGCCGCACAATCCAGCAGGCGATCGCATCGCGCAGCGCCATCTCAACATACGCCAGCAGCCAATGCGCGACGAGCACCGGCTCGGCGCGCTGCAGATGCGTGTAGCTGGGCATGACGGAGTCGCCGGCTGCGCGAGCCTGCTCGACCAGCGCGTCGGCCCATGCGGCGAGCCCGTCGATCGACGAGCTCGATTTGCGCGCGCACGTAAAGGCGCAGGTCGGTGGCGATCTGCTCGTTGCGGCTGCGGCCGGTGTGCAGCTTGAGCCCGAGCGAGCCGAGCGCGCTCCACGAGCTTGAGCTCGACGAAGTGATGAATGTCTTCGGCCGATCGCGTGATCGCGCACCTGCGCCTTGCCCGCTTCGGATGCGAACTCCGCGGCAATCGCATCGAGCGCCTTGCGCAACTCCGTTGTTTCACTTTTGGACAAGATTCCTGCGGCGAAGAGAGCAGACGCGTGCGCCTTGCTGGCGGCGACTTCCTGGTCGAGAAGCCGCCAGTCAAAGACAATGGAGCGCTGCCACGCTTCGAACTCCGCGTCCAGCGGCTCGCGAAAGCGGCCTGACCACATCTTCCCGGATTGTTGTTCGTTCGACATTGACTCTAAGCGTACCTGATCCTATTCCTTCTCTTTGCCGCTGTTGAGCTGGGGCATTTCGCTGCCTTTGCTGAGCGTGAGGAGGCCGGTTTTGGCGTAGGTGAGGAGCTTCTCCCGGGTGTCGGTAATGTCGAGGTTGCGCATGGTGAGTTGGCCGATGCGGTCGCGCGGGGAGAAGGTGGATTCGGTCTTCTCCATGCTGAGGCGCTCGGGATGGAAGGTGAGGTTGGGCGACTCGGTGTTGAGGATGGAGTAGTCGTTGCCGCGGCGCAGCTCGAGCGTGACCTCGCCGGTGATGGGTTTGGCGACCCAGCGCTGGGCGGATTCGCGGAGCATGATGGCCTGGGAGTCGAACCAGCGGCCCTGATAGAGCAGACGGCCGAGCTTGCGGCCATTGTCGCGGTACTGCTCGATGGTGTCCTCGTTGTGGATGCCGGTGATGAGGCGCTCGTAAGCGATAAAGAGCAGGGCGAGGCCCGGAGCCTCGTAGATGCCGCGGGCTCTTGGCTTCGATGATGCGGTTCTCAATCTGATCGGACATGCCGAGCCCGTGGCGGCCGCCGATGCGGTTGGCTTCGAGAAGGAGGTCGACGGGCGAGTCGAATTGCCGGCCGTTGAGGGCGACGGGCGAGCCCTCTTCGAAGCGAATGGCGACTTCTTCGCGCTGGATCTCGACATCGTCGCGCCAGAATGCCGTGCCCATGATGGGAACGACGATTTTGACGGACGAAGAGAGATGCTCGAGGTCTTTGGCTTCATGGGTTGCGCCAAGCATGTTGGAGTCGGTGGAGTAGGCCTTCTCGGCGGACATCTTGTAGGCGAAGCCGGAGCGCTGCATGAAGGCAGACATCTCGGCGCGGCCGCCTAATTCGTCGATGAAAGCGGCGTCAAGCCAGGGCTTGTAGACCTGGAGGCTGGGATTGACGAGCAGGCCGTAGCGGTAGAAGCGCTCGATGTCGTTGCCTTTGAAGGTGGAGCCGTCGCCCCAGATGTGGACGTCGTCCTCCTTCATGGCGGCCACCAGCATGGTGCCCGTGACCGCGCGGCCGATGGGGGTGGTGTTGAAATAGGGGACGCCGGCGGTGGTGATGTGGAAGGCCCCGGCCTGCAGCGCGGCGATGCCTTCGCGAACGAGCGGGCCGCGGCAGTCGATGAGGCGGGCCTTTTCGGCGCCGTATTCGAGGGCCGCGCGCGGGATGGCGTCGTAGTCGGTTTCGTCGGGCTGGCCGAGGTTGGCTGTATAGGCGTAAGGGATCGCGCCCTTCTGCTTCATCCAGTGCAGGGCGGCGGAGGTGTCGAGCCCGCCGGAGAAGGCGATGCCGACTTTCTGGCCGATGGGCAGGGATTCGAGAATTACGGACATGATTGCGAATCCTTATTAAAGTTCGTCAGTTCTCAGTTTGCAGTTGTCAGTTCACGATAGCTGGCTGCGACCCAGAACTGTATAACTGACAACTGATGCACTACGTAACTTGTTACTGAAAGCTTCTCCACATTCGCCAGTCCGCCCAGCAGCAGAAGCAGCAGCGCCTTCTGCGCGTGCAGGCGGTTCTCGGCCTGGTCGAAGACGATGGACTGCGGGCTGTCGATCACGGCGTCGGTCACTTCCTCTTTGCGCCGCGCGGGCAGGCAATGCATGAAGACCGCGTGCGGCGCGGCCTTCTGCCATCAGCGCCTCGTTCACCTGGAACGGCCGGAAGATGGGCGCGCGCTTGGTCGACTCGTGCTCGAAACCCATGCTCACGCACACGTCGGTGTAGACGGCGTCGGCGCCTTCGACGGCGGCCTGCGGATCCTGCATCAGGCGGATCTCGCAGCGGTTCTTCTCGGCGATCTCGCGCGCGTTGGTCACGATCTCGATGTCGGGCGAGTAGCCGCGCGGCGTGGCCACGGTGACATTCGCGCCCAACTGCGCGCCCGTCAGCATCAGCGAGTGGCACACGTTGTTGCCGTCGCCGACGTAGGTGAAGTTGAGTCCCGCGGCCGTGCCGAAGTGCTCCTCGAGGGTCATGAAATCGGCCAGCGCCTGGCAGGGATGCTCGAAGTCAGAGAGCGCGTTGATCACCGGCACGCGCGAGTTGGCGGCCATCTCGGTGATGGTGTCGTGCGCGTAGGTGCGCAGCACGATCACGTCCACCCAGCGCTCCAGGTTGCGCGCCACGTCGGCGATGGTTTCGCGCTCGCCCAGCGGCGAGTTGGTCTGGTCGACGAAGATCGCATTGCCGCCCATGGTGTTGATGCCGGTTTCGAAGGCCAGGCGCGTGCGCAGGCTGGCCTTCTCAAACATCAGCACCATCTGCTTGGCGTCGAGCGCATGGCGGTACTCGCGCGGATTGCGCTTGACGTCGTGGCCCAGCTTGAGAATGGCGCGCACTTCGGCGCTGGAGAGATCGGCGATGGAGCACAGATCCTCGCCGGCCATGCGCGCGGCCGCGGCGAGAACATCGGGGTCTTTCTGCACGGGAACCGCGGACTCCTTGCGTTCCATGGTCGTTCTGCTAGCCATGATGGTGTCCTCCTGCGGGCGCGTTGTGCGCCGCAGCGTGTTCGGTGAAGATTTCGTCCAGCGCGGCAATCGCCGTGTCCACGTGGGCGCGCTCCAGAATGTACGGCGGCAGGAAGCGCAACACGGTATCGCTGGTGCAGTTGATGAGGATGCGGCGCTTCAGCATCTCGGCCACAGTGAGCTTGGCCAGCTCCGCCGAATCGAGTTCGGCGGCGATCATCAGGCCCTTGCCGCGCACATCGACAATCGCTTCGTGCCGCGCGGCGAGCGAGCGCAGGCGCTCCTGGAAGTAGTCGCCCACTTCGGTCGCATGCGCCAGCAGGCCTTCCTTCTCGATGGTGTCGATGACGGCGATGCCGACGGCGCAGGCCAGCGGCCCGCCGCCGAAGGTGGTGCCGTGCATGCCGGCGTGCATCACGCGCGCCACTTCTTCGGTGCACAGCACCGCGCCCAGCGGAAGGCCGCCGGCAAGCGGCTTGGCGAGCGTGGTCACGTCGGGCTGGATGCCGTAGTGCTGATAGGCGCACCACTTTCCGGTGCGGCCCATGCCGGCCTGAATCTCGTCGACGATCAGCAGCGCGCCGGTTGAGCTCGCCAGCGCGCGCGCCTCGGCAAAGAACTCCTGCGTCAGCGGCCGCACGCCGCCTTCGCCCTGGATGGCTTCGACGAGAATGGCGCAGACCTCGCTCGAAAACTTGGCGCGCAGATCGGCAACGTCGTTGAAGCGCACAAACTCGACGCCGGGAACCACGGGCGCGAACGGCTCGCGGTACTTCGCCTTGTACGTGGTGGACATGGAGCCGAAGGTGCGGCCGTGGAAGCTCTGCTCCAGCGCGAGAAACTTCGTGCCGATGTTCGCGCCTTCGCTGCGCCTCAGGCCGGCATAGGCGCGCGCCAGCTTGAGCGCGCCCTCCCACGCTTCGGTGCCGGTGTTGGCGAAGAAGGCGCGGTCGAGGCCGGTGCGCTCGGTCAGGCGCAGGGCCAGCTCCGCCTGCCCCTCGTGATAGTAGAGGTTCGAGGTGTGGATGAGCGCGCGGCTCTGCCGGGCAATCGTTTCGACGATTGCCGGATGGTTGTAGCCGAGCGCGTTGACGCCGATGCCGCTGAGCAGATCGAGATAGCGCTCGACCGTTCTCGTCGATGATGTAGCACGCCTTCGCCGCCGACAAACAGGATCGGGCTCCGGTCGTAGGTGGAAAGCAGCAGCCGTGCTTCCGCGGCGCGAATCTCTTCGAGTTTCATTGTCTCTATAAACCTCCTCAGGCCACCATCACTTCAGTGCCGTGGGCCACGCGCGAGCTGCACAGGTCGGGCAGGGAACCGGCAGCTTCGGCGGGCAGAATTCGCACGCGCTTTACGCCGTTCAACAGCGCCTCGCGGCAGGCGCCCAGCTTGGGCAACATGCCGCCGGAGATCACCGCGCTCTTGGCCATCTCCGCAATCTGATCGATGGAAAGCCATCGCAGCACTTCGCCGTTCGCGCCTTTCACGCCGGGAACATCGGTAAGGAAAACCAGCGCGTCGGCGCGGCAGGCAATGGCGCAGGCCGCGGCCATCTCGTCGGCGTTGATGTTGTAATACTCGCCGTCAAAGCCCAGCGCCATCGAGCAAAGCACCGGCACGCCGTTCAACTGCCAGATGGCTTCAATCCAGCGCGGATCGCTGGCGGCAATCTCGCCCACGAAGCCGAGATCGGGCGCGGTGCGCTTCTTGCGCGCGCGGAAGAGCAATCCGTCGCCGCCGGAGAGGCCGACCGCCGGCTGGCCGAGCGCGCCCAGAGCGGCAACCAGACCCTTTGTTCACGCGGCCGGCAAACACCATCAGCGCCACGTCGCGCGTTTCCGCGTCGGTCACGCGCAGGCCGTCGATGAACTCGCTCTGCTTGCCCAGCGCCTTGAGCGTGCGCGTCAACTGCACGCCGCCGCCGTGCACCACGGCCACCTGGTTGCCGTCGCGCACCAGGTCGGCAATGGCGCGCATGCAGCCTTCGAGCAGCGACGGGAGTTTCGAGGCCCGCGCCTCCCAGTTTGACACGTACTTCATTCGAGGCCCTCCGCGGCGAGTTTCATGCGAGACCCTCCGATTCGGGCCAGCCCAGCATCACGTTCAGGTTCTGCACGGCCTGGCCGGCAGCGCCTTTCAGCAGATTGTCGAGGCAACTGACGATGACCGCGCGCTTGCCGCTCGCATCGAGTTGAAATCCGATGTCGGCATAGTTGGTCCGCACCGAGTACTGAATCTGCGGCAGCGCTTTTTCGTAGAGCCGGACCATCGGGCTGCGCGGCAAAAAACTCGCGATAGACCTGCGCCACGCTCTCCCGCGTCTGCGCCTTCTTGAAGTGCACATAAATCGTCGACAGAATGCCGCGCGGAATCGGCAACAGGTGCGGCGTGAAGACAATCTCGTCCGCCGTAACGCCGATCTGCTCCAGCAGCTCGCCGGTGTGGCGATGGGTAAAGACGCCGTACGCCGAAAGATTGTCGGCCGCGTACATGAAGTGCGTTTTGGCCGTGGGCGCCTTTCCCGCGCCGCTTACGCCGCTCTTGGCGTCGGCCACGATGCCGTGTTCGAGATCGACGAGTCCCGCCGCGACCAGCGGCTTCAGCGGCCAGAATGATCGAAGTCGCGTAGCAGCCGGGATTGGCGACCAGCCGCGCGCCGGCAATCTGCTTGCGATGCAGCTCGGGCATGCCGTAGACGGCCTGCGCCTGCGTGGCTGCGGCCAGCTCGGTTCCTTCGTCCTCAAAGGCATAGACGGCGCGATTGGCCGCTTCGGTCAGCCGCCACGCGCCGCTCAGATCGATCACGCGCATCCCGCGCTTCAGCGCTTCAGGGACCCACTCGCGCGATTGCTCATGCGGCGTGGCGAGAAACAGCACTTCGACGCCGAGCTCGGTCAGCAGTTCCCATGAGAACGGCTCCAGCTTCAGGTTGGCGCTGCCGTTGTTGTCTGCCAAGCTGCGGATGAATCTCGGCGAGCGGAACGCCGCCGCGCGCCAGATCTTTCTGCGTCCACGCGCCCGGCAAAAACCGGCGGTGTTCCCTTGCAGGCGCGGATGATGCAGCAGCAGCCGCGCCAACTCCGCGCCGGCGTATCCCGTCACTCCCACAACCGCGGTTTGTATGGTCTTCGTCATGCTTCCAACATCGTCCTTAGCCGGGTTTCCACTTCGCCTGCGCGGCGCGCGTCCGAGCAAATCACCAGCACCGTATCGTCGCCGGCAATGGTGCCCACCACTTCCGGCCACTCCTCGCGGTCGAGGGCCGCGGCCACCGGCTGCGCGCCGCCCATCACCGTGCTCACGACCACTTGATTCATCGCCTGGCGCACGCGCAGGCCGAAGCTGTCGATCATCTCACGTCAGGGACGGCGGCTGATCGTCTTCCGCTGTCCGCAGTCGCGGCCGCGCCGTGGCCGTTGGGGAGCGAATAGCCGCCGGGGCCCTTCGAAGCCGCAGCTCGTGAATGTCGCGCGAGAGCGTCGCCTGGGTCACATGAATGCCGCGTCGTCGCAGCTTGCGGCGCAGCTCGTCCTGGCTGGCCACCGGCGTGCTGGCCAGCACTTCGCGGATCACATTGAGGCGTTGGATCTTCATGTTCCTGTCCCGCTGCCGTTGCGGGCAAATCAAAGGCGCGGTCCGCCGGCGGAAACCGCGCTTGAATAAATATACACAATCGATGCATAAGTATGCAAGTGCTATTTTGACGATGATTATCTACTTCACGCAAGGTCATTTGGAGCATAAACATGCAATTGGAGTCACAGCTTCATATGTCATCAGCGACTTGATGCAAGGTCATGCCCCGGTGGGAGGATTAGGGGCATGGCGGTTTGCGCAAAGAAGACAGGTACGGCAATACGTTGCCATACGCTGGTCGGGAGTGTTCTTGTCTATGCGCTGGCTGGAGACAGCTCTTTGGCCGCCATTCGTCGGACCATCATTGTCGCAAGCTGCATGTGTGCCGTTGGCGTTGTTCGTTCCTCGCAGCCATGCCGTCTTTTGCCAAGGAAGTGAAGTCTCGCGCTCTGACTCACGCTCGTAAAAGGAAGATCCTATTATGCCGCTGGAATTGCTGTACTCGCGATGAGCCGAATTAGTTGCCGCGTCCTATTGGATATACAAAGAGCGACACATGGGATGCGGGCCGGGAAGCCGACGAATATCGAAGAACAATCGAGAGTAAGGATGAGGAACTAGATGAGCTTCGCGCTGTTCCTCCCGAGATCAAGCTCACTATCGAGAATGTTGTGATGCATAGGACCGGGGATCAGGAATTGACGATCGAGAAAACATAGGTGCAATTCTTGGTCCAAGATCTCAGCGGAACTTTTGAATCGTTCCATCCGCCACAGTTGAGTATTCAGAGCGTTCTAACTTGTTTATTCAGACGGCGCATGGTCATCGAATTAGCGACAATAAGGCGACATAGATAGGTGGTGAAATTATTGAACGGAAATACTTTTCAGATCGCATGATGTACTCCAAATACCCCGCGAGTATGTTGTTAGCCCACAGGCAGGACTTCGTTACGAAGGCCAGCTAGCTATTAAAAACGGCGATCAACTGTTTGGCTGCGCTTCAATCGACTGTCCAAATTGAAGTATGAGCAAGAACATATTCCAAATTGAGGACTTATGGGAGAATGAGATCAGTTTGCAGAAGTCAGAACGCTGAGGGTATATGCAAGGTCAGTGAATGGCTCGAAAAGCTTATCGCGATCAGACCGAGATGGCATCAGCATCACTTTGTACATTGCGAATCTTGTTGCGAAAACGAACGTATTCGCCTCAAGCCGCAGTGAGTTTCTTGTACTTCCAGCACGGGCGCTTCAACGAGCTTCATCAGAGTGTCGCGAAAGAGATAAGGATTCGAGCCGATTGTTGAACCGGAATGTTATTTCATCGAGGTAGGCCGGAAGATGCTTTGCCGCCACCTTGAGCCACGATCCGATGAAGCCGCGCTCGAGAAGCGAGAACAACGGCTCAATCCCGTTCCTGCACACGTCTACGTCACCGTCCAGTACACGGCAAACCGTTGCCAACTTTGGTTCAGCGGCTTGAGATCACCTCGCGCTCCTGGCCGGTGATGCGGAACGTGAGCGCCTCGCCCGGCACCGGCTTGATCCAGACGCCGGGTTCGGCGCCGTTCGCTTTGAGAGCGGGCACATCGACTGCGGGCGCTTCCTGAATCTCCGGGCCTTGATTGTGCTCCAGGTCGTCTTCGAGCCCGGTCTTTGGAAACTGGCCAGCGAGCACCAGCGGCCCGTAAAGAAACGCCTGCTGTGTTGGGTCGTCGGCCAGTGGCTCGGCGGTGAGCCGCATCGGCATCGCAAGCTCGACGCGATCCCCAGCCTTCCAGACCCGGGTGAGAGCCAGATAGCTTCCCGGCGTACCGGCCGCTTCCAGCCGCTTCCCATTGATGGCCACTGAGTTTTCGGCTGTCGTCCACGACGGGAATGCGCAGGCGCAGCGTCCACGCGGCGGCTGGTGTCTTCTCGATCGTGAGCTCCGTCCGGCCGCTCTGCAGGGAAATCGTCGTTTGCCTCAGCCGGACGCCGCGCTCTTTCCAGTTCACCGTTGAGGCGAAGTAGAGATTCACGAAGAGCGCATCGTCGTCGTGGTAGTAAATGGTGTCATTCAGCTTGGAGAACTCTTCGAGCGCCGGTGCCCGTGCAGCACCAGAAGACTGCATCCTCGGTACACGTTGTCTTCCAGGCTCCCGGCGCCAGCGATAGAAAATAGGCCGTATGCCCGGTCTCCGGCTCGATCGCGCCCAGCCGGTGATTCAGCAGGTTGCGCTCGTAGTAGTCGATGATGCGCGGTGTCGCCGCTCCACGCATAGAGATGCCGCGCCAGCTTCATCATGTTGTAGGAGCAGCAGCACTCCTGGTGGTGCGAACTGATCTTCATTTCGGCGGCAAGATGGTTGGGATCGGTCGAGCCAGTGCTCGTTGTTGCTCGATCCGCCGGTGGCGTAGGTGCGCGATTCCGAAACGGTCTCGAAGAAGAAGCGGCTCACGTCGCCGAAGCGGTAATCGGAGCTGAGTTCGTAGCGCCGCGCCGCGCCAATCACCTGCGGGACGTGCGTGTTCATGTGCTGGCCCTTCAGCTCGTCGTGCCGCAGGGCCAGCGGGGTAAAGAAGATCTTCTTGGTGAAGCGGTCGCCGGTCCGCGCCCAGCGGTCGTCGCCGGTTACGGCGGCAAGATTGTAGAGAACCTCATTCATTCCGCCGTACTCGGTGTTCAGGATGTCCTGCATATGCTCTTCGGTTTTGGCCGCCGTCCAGGCGTCGACCCAGCCGGCCATTTTCACCACCACGTCGAGCGCCTGATCGTTGCCAGCCTGCGTCTTCATGTCGAACAGGCCGGCCATGATCTTGTGCAGCGTGTAGAACGGAGCCCAGACATTCACGCGCCGGTCGAGCCGGTCGAAAAGCTCAGTGGGAAAGGCGCTGACGTAGCCGTTCTCGTTGAGCTTGGCCTGGCACTCCGCGATCCCTGCCACCAGTTCGTCGGCCTTCGCCTTGACGGCCGTGTCGCCGGTGGCTGCGTAGAGCAGCGCGCACGCGGAAAGATAGTGGCCGACAAAGTGTCCGCGAAGCTCGCAATTGGGAGCTTCCCAGCCGCCCAGAGGTTTGGCGCTGGAGGGCAATCCGGCAGTCACTCGGAAGTTGTGCAGCAGGCGGTCATTGGCGAGGCGCAACATGTAGCCGCGGTTCCAGTCGCGCGCGTCCTGCAGCGGTCCCGCCTCCAGCGTGACGTCATCCAAAGGGCAAATGGCTGCACCTTCGGCTGCATCGGGTTGCGGGCGAAATTGAAGCGGCGCGGCGAAGGGCTCTGGCTCGATCCACCGAAAAGCACGCGGTTCGCTGCGGCTTCGGGATTCGGAGCTCTCTTTGGGGGCGCGGCCGATTGCACAGGCGCTGCCTGGCCCAACCCCGCCGCCTCGGCCTGACGCAGAAGAGCCGATGCGGCCGCCAATCCAAGCGGAGCTACGGCAAGGCGCTTCGCAAAATCTCTTCGGCTGACCTTCTTCATAAAGTGCCCTCCCGATCCGGCAAACGTTTACCAGTGTAATATCGGGTGAGTGCGGTGTGCGGGCGAGGACGCTTCGACTCCGCTCAGGGCAGGCTCACGCACGACAGCTGGTCGGGAGCCGGGCGGTACAAAAACGGATGTGGTGGGATCGACGCTATAAAGAATACCGCCAGGATCCTACTTCAGATCCCGCCAGTTCGGCCCGAAGGCAAGATCGGCGACCAGCGGCACCTTCAGCTTGACTACGCCTTCCATTTCGGCTCGCACCAACGCCGCAACCTCCTCAGTCTCGTCGAGCGGAACCTCAAACAGCAATTCGTCGTGAACCTGCAGCACCATGCGCGTCTTCAGTTTTCGCTCCGGCGAGCTTGCGGTCGAGCGAGATCATGGCCAGCTTGATCAGGTCCGCGCCGGTTCCCTGCAGCGGGGTGTTGATCGCCGTGCGCTCGGCAAATCCGCGCTGATTCGGGATTGCGGCTCTCAATGTCGGGAATCGGCCGCATGCGCCCGAACATGGTGCGCACGAATCCATCCTTGCGCGTCTGCTCGAGTGTCTTTTCGATGAACGCTCTGCACGCCCTGGTAGCGCGCAAAATAGCGCTCGATGTAGGCCTTCGCTTCGGCCTGCGGAATGCCCAACTGCGCGGCCAGCCCGAACGCCGAGATTCCATACACGATGCCGAAGTTGACTGCCTTGGCGCGGTTGCGCGTCTCCTTGTCCATGGTCTCGACGGGGACGCCGAAGACCTCGCTGGCGGTGAGCGTGTGAATGTCGATGTCTTCCGCGTAGGCGCGCATCAGCAGCGGATCGCCGCTGAAGTGCGCCAGCAGCCGCAGCTCGATCTGCGAGTAATCCGCCGAGAGCAGTTGCGTTCCCGGCGCGGCCGTGAACGCCGCGCGAATCTCGCGTCCCAGCTCCGTGCGCACGGGAATGTTCTGCAGATTCGGATTGACCGAAGAGAGGCGGCCGGTGGCCGTGGCGGCGGCTTGAAACGTCGTGTGCACGCGCGAATCGGCATCGGCCAGCAGCGGCAGGGCATCGACGTAGTTCGATTTCAGCTTGGACAGATGCCGGTATTCGAGGACGAGGCGCGGCACTTCGTGCTTCTCGGCCAGAAACTCCAGCACATCCTGCGCGGTGGAGACGGACTTGGTCTTGCCGCGTGCCGGCGGAGCGGGCAGCCCCAGATCTGTGAAGAGGACGACGCCAAGCTGCTTGGGCGAGTTGATGTTGAACCGCTTGCCGGCCAGCTCGAAGATGCGCTCGCCGACGCGCTCAACTCCGCGCTGAAACGTCTCGAGAGTCCGTCGAGCGCACGCCGTATCGATGCGCACGCCGGCTTTCTCCATGCGATAGAGCACGGGCGCGAGCGGCAGGTCGATTTCGGCATAGACGCGAGCGACGCCGGCTTTGTCGACTTCTTCGCGCAGGGCGGGAACAAGCGCATGAATTGCCGCGGCCGCCGCGGGCAGCGAGGATGGCGGCGGCTGGTTGTTGCGCGCGGCCACATCGGCCAGCGATTGCGTGGCATGCGTGGGGTTGAGCGCGTAGGAGAGAAGCATGGTGTCGTCGACCGGGCCGCGCAGCGCGACGCCCATTTCGCCGAGGACGTGCAGCGCCAGCTTCCAATCGTGCACGCGCTTGGGCACGGCGGCGTCTTCGAGGAGCGCGCGGAGCTCAGGCGTGAGCGGCAAGACGCAGCGCGCGGGCAGGATCGGCGCAGACGCCGATGCTGAAATGGATTTTCTTCTCGGCAGCCTCGGCCACGTCGAGCAGCGACGGGTCGCCGGCTGGTCTCGTCTTCCGATTCCTGCTGCAGGCGGCTCCGCGGCATCGAGCGCAAAGGCGAAGCCATGTTCGCGCGCGGCGGCGTAGAAGGCGGCGACCTGCTCGGCGGTAGGGTCATCAATGAGCTCAACCGAAGCTCCGCCCTCCGCGGGAGCAAGGTCGCGCAGCATCGACGTGAACTCAAGCTCGGTAAAAAGTGCGCGGCAGGCCTCGATGTCCGGCGGCTGCGTTTCCATCGCGCCCAGGTCGAGCGGCAGCGGCACGTGGGTGTCGATGGTGACGAGCTCTTTCGAAAGCAGAACGGCATCGCGATTCTGCTCGAGCGACTCGCGGTAGGCCTTGCGCTTGACCTCTGCGGCGCGGTCCAGCACAGCCTCCACGGTGCCGAATTCCTTGATCAGCTCCACGCTGCCCTTGTCGCCGATGCCGGGCGCGCCGGGAATGTTGTCGACCGAATCGCCGCGCAGCGCCATCACGTCGACGACTTTGTCCGGAGGGACGCCGAGCATCTCGGTGACCTTGTCGGGATCGAGAATCAGGTTGTCCTTTTGCGGATTGAGGATCTTCACCTGCGGCGTGACCAGCTGCATCATGTCCTTGTCGCCGGAGACGATGAAGACCTCGTGCTGCTGCTCGGCGGCTTCGCGGGCCAGGGTGCCGATCACGTCGTCGGCCTCAAAGCCCTCGGCCTCGAGGATGGGAATGCGCAGCGCTTCGAGCGCGCGGCGAATGTAGGGAATCTGGCGGCGCAGATCCTCGGGCATGGCCTCGCGCTTGGCTTTGTAGCCGTCGTAGCTCACGTCTTCGAAGCTCTGCGTCTTGCCGTTCCACCTGCGCAGCGGGCCCATGGCGCGCGCGCGCTCGTCGCGGAAGACTTCGCCGCTGACGTCGAAGACCGCGGCGAAATATTTCGGCGCAAAGTCCTGGCGCAGCTTCTTGATCATGTTGACGAAGACGTAGGTGGCCGCGGTGGGCAGGCCCGAGCGCGTGGACATGGGCCGGCTGCGCTGCATGGCGTGATAGGCGCGAAAGATGAAGGACATCGCGTCAAGCAGGAAGACGGGCGGCTTGGCTTGGTCGGTCACGCTAGAGAGAATAGCAGGGAGTGAGTGAACCGTGGATCGTGGACCGTGGACGTCGTGATCAGGCAATGAACATGCAGTCGCCGTAGCTGAAGAAGCGGTATCTTTCCTGGACGCGTGTCGATAGGCGGCGAGGATGTCGCTCGCGAGCCGGCGAAGGCGCTGACCAGCATGAGCAGGCTCGATTGGGGCAGATGAAAGTTGGTGAGCAGCGCGCCGACGAGGCGGAAGTCGAAGCCGGGCGAGATGAAGATCTCGGTCGCGCCGGAGTGAGGCTCGATGCGGCCTGCGCGCCCGCGTCGTCCGCGGCCGAGCGCGGCGGCTTCGAGCGTGCGCACGACCGTGGTGCCGACGGCGACGATGCGGCGGCCTTCTGCGACGGCGCGATTGATGGCATCGGCGGCCGCGGCGTCGATCGTATACCGCTCGCGGTGCAGACGCACTTCGTCCACGCGCTCGACGCGCAGCGGCGCAAACGTGCCCAGGCCGACGTGGAGCGTGATGCGCGCGATCTCGACTCCCTTGGCAGCGAGCGCGTCCAGCATCTGCGGCGTGAAGTGCAGACCGGCGGTGGGCGCGGCGACCGAGCCACGCTCGCGGGCGAAGACAGTCTGGTAGCGCTCGCGATCGGCGTCCGCGTCGTCGCGATGGATGTACGGCGGCAGCGGCATGTGGCCGATCTCGTCGAGCACGCGCGAAGAAATCGTCAACCGGCGCAAACTCGAGCAGGCGCTCGCCGAACTTGCCGCGCTCGAGCACTTCAGCTTCGAGCGCGATGGCGCCTGAGGGCGCGGGGAAGACAAGCCGCTCGCCGATGGCGACCTTGCGGCCGGGCCGAACCAGCGCGCGCCACATGATTCTCGCCGGCCGGTTCGAGCAGCATGACTTCGATGCGGCCGGTCGGCTTCTCATGGTCGCGGAGCAAGGTGCGAGCGCGTAGAGGCGCGCGGGAATTACGCGGCTGTCGTTGAGCACGAGCAGATCGCCCGGGCGCAGATCGCTCGGGAAGGCCAGAGAAAAGGTCATCGTGCAGGGCGCCCGTCGCGCGGTCCATGACCAGCATGCGGCTCGCGCCGCGTTCGGCGGGAGGCTCTTGCGCGATCAGCTCTTCGGGCAGATCGTAGTCGAAGTCGTTGACGCGGTGCTCCGCACTCTTGCCCTTTGGAGGAGTCTGTTCAGACATGCGACTTTCCAAAGTGCGCGAGCGCGTGCAGTGCGGGCGCGTTCGATGGCAGCGTTCAGTTCTTCGCGCTTCGCTTCGAATCGGTCGGACCGGTCAGGCGAATCTTGGGCGAGATCGACCGGGACCTCGGTCCAGCGCGCCCAACTGACTGCGATGCGCGTAAACGGCATGGGCACGAAAAAGCGATCCCAGGAGCGCAATGACCAGGCGCGGCGCGGCTGCAGATGAAAAGCGCCGATGCGCGCGCCGGTGAGAGCGGCGAGCTGGATGGGGCCCATCTTGGTTCGGTAGATCGGGCCGCGGGGACCGTCGGCGGTGAAGATGGCCGGGCGGCCGCATTCGATGCACGTGCTTCAGGCCGAGCAGGCCTTCGCGTGCGCCGCGCGAGCTGGAGCCGCGCACGGTTTTGTATCCGAAGAGCTCGAGAGTGCGCGCGATCAGCTCGCCGTCGAAGCTCTGGCTGACGATGATCGTCGCGCCGCGTGCGGCGGAAGTAGAAGGTGCAGGGCAGCACGCACTGGTGCCAGAAGCAGAAGATCTCGGCGCCGGCTCCCTCGCCGAAGGGAAGCGGCGTTGCGCCTTCTTCGGCGATGGTCTCGAAGCGCCAGGTGCGGCCGACGACCGAGAGCAGCGCCCAGACGAGGCGCGGAACCACGGCCAGGACAGGCGCTGGCGGAAGGTGAATTTTGGGCTGGCTTCGGTGGTCACTGGTTCGATTCTAGAACTTGTTCTGAGTTTTCGCGCGACCTGCTTCCGATAGCATGGCCGGGCTTAGCTGTAGCGGAGCCAGCGGAGGAGTTCGGGGAGGGTGGCGCGCTTGCCGTACATGAGAATGCCGACGCGATAGAGGCGCGAGGCGAACCACAAAGCACCCCAGATGGCGAGCAGCAAGAGGCCGATGGAAGCTCCTATTTGCCAAACTGGGGGCATCTGCAACTCGACGCGCGGCAGCATGACATAAGGCGAGGTGAGCGGGAAGAGCGAAGCGGCGATGGACCAGGGGGAATTGGGATCCTTCAGCAGGAGGGGAAGAGCGCCCATGCCCATGTAGAGCGGGATGATGGCCAGAGGCATAAACTTCTGCAGGTCCTGCGAGGTCTCGCAGGTGGCGGCGAGCCCGGAAAAGATGGCGCTGAAGAGGGCGAAGCCGAGCACGAAGTACACGGGGAAGAGGAGGCTCAAAGTCCAGGAAAGATGGAGGCTGAAGTCGCCGGAGAGCAAAGGCGCGGCGAGCGAGGACCCCAGCACCAGAATTGCGGCAAGGACCCAGATGGCGATTTGGGTGAGGCCCACCGCTCCGACACCGACCATTTTGCCGGCCAGCAGATCGTCGGGGCGGGCGACGGAGAGCATGACCTCGAAGATGCGCGAGGCTTTTTCCTCGATGATGGCGCGGGCCATGTCCAGGCCGTAGAGCATGATGGGCATGGAAAGCAACAGGAGCAGGACAAAACTCTTGTAGAAGGGGGCGATGCCGCTGCTTTTTCCTGCCTTGCCTTCCTTGCTTAACTGGAGCGTTTCGATGGGGACCCACTTGAGAGCAGCAGCGACTTCATCCGGCTTCATACCTCCGGCGAGCAGGCGTTCATTGATGATTCCGCGGTTCAACTCGTTCTGCATGGCTCCGATATTGGCGAAGCCAACGGAGGCCAGCGAAGTATAAGTAGCGGTAATGGCTGCAGAAGAAGAAGATTCGATGGAGAGAATTCCGTCGATGGACTTGGCGTGAAGCTGCTGAAGCAGAGCCGCGCGATTCTCGGGGGATACCGGGGTCACGACATCCACGGTGTACTTGGCATAGGTATCGTAAAGCATCTCCCGGCGGACCTGATTGGCGAGCGATGCATCCTGCGCAACGATGGCAATATGAGCTCCGGTACCGGCTTTGCGCCCGAAAAAGTAGCTGGCCGCCATTCCGCCAACAATCAACAGCGGCAACAGCACCGTGGAGAAGATAAAGGCGCGGCCGCGAATCTGCTCGAGGTACTCGCGCTTGGCGACGAGGAGGATGTTGCGCGGCGAATCAGGCATTGGGCGTGCCTCCGACGGTCTGGATAAAGATTTCCTCGAGTGAAGGCTCGACGAGCTCGAAACGATAGATGGCGGCCATGGAGGCGGCGAGGTGAAGGAGCTTTTGCGCGTCGCCGTGGGGCTTGAGCGTGATTTCGGCGTGGCCGGAGTAGTTGTTGGCGGCGGCGATTTCGTCGGATTTGAGGAAGTCGGCGCTGCCTTCGAACTCGACGATGACGCGATTGCGCTCGTAGCGGCTCTTGATCTCGCGCAGGTTGCCGCTGAGGACGGCGTCGCCGTTGTTGATGAGGCAGATGGAGTCGCAAAGCTTTTCGACCTGGTCCATGCGGTGGGTAGAGAAGAGGATGGCTTTGCCCTGCGACTTGAGATCGAGGAGAGCGTCCTGAAGCAGCGTGGTGTTGATGGGATCGAGGCCGCTGAAGGGCTCGTCCATGACCACGAGGCCGGGGTCGTGGAGCAGCGTGGCGATGAATTGAATCTTCTGCTGCATGCCTTTGGAAAGCTCCTGCGTTTTCTTGTCGAGGGAGTCGGAGATTTCCATGCGGGAGGCCCAGTCGACGGCGCGCTTGCGGGCGGCTTCGGCGGTGAGTCCGTGGAGCTGGCCGAAGAAGACGAGCTGGTCGAGGACCTTCATTTTCTTGTAGAGGCCGCGCTCTTCAGGGCAGGTAGCCGACGCGATCGAGGCTGCGGCGGTCGAAGGGTTTTTCGAAGAGGGTGATGCGGCCGGAGTCGGGCATGGTGATGCCCATCATCATGCGGATGGAGCTGGTTTTGCCGGCGCCGTTGGGGCCGAGGAGGCCGAACATCTGGCCGGCCTCGATGGAGAGCGAGAGGTTGCGGACCGCGACTTTGCTCTCGTAGGCCTTGGTGACTCCGGCGAGTTCAACAACCGGCATGGAATCTCCCGCGGCGGTGATGGTGATTTGGCTGCATGGTGGATCGTGAGAAGGCGTCAGGAGAAGTGTAGCAAAGAGACAGCGACCGAGGGACCGAGGGAACGAAAAGGCATGGGAGCGAGGGAACAAGGGAGCGGAGGGATAGCGGAGTCAGCGGAGTTCGTGCGCGAGAAAGATTTGCCGGAAAGGGCGGATTACGGATGTATACTGCAACAGCCTTCGATCCCCCAACGAAGGAAAGTTTCCCTTGAAAGGTGATTCCCCATGGCAAGTTATCTGATGCAGGTGTCGTACACCGCAGAGGCGTTGAGCACTCTGATTGCAAAACCGCAGGATCGCAGCGGAGCGGTTGGCAAGGTGATTGAGAAGCTTGGCGGCAAGTCAATCGGATCGTGGCTGGCGTTTGGCGACTACGATCTTGTGATGATCGCGGAAATGCCGAACAACATAAGCGCCGCAGCTCTGGCGTTGGCCGCCGCTGCGGGCGGTTCATGCAAGAGCGTGAAAACGACTCCGCTGCTCACGATCGCACAGGGTTTGTCGGCGTTGAGGAAAGCGGGAACGTCGGGCTACAAACCGATCGCTGCGGCCAAGAAGTAGAAACGAAAAGCTGGACGGAAGCGCGCGCTGGCGCGGTGTGACGGGAGAGTTGCGCGCCAAGGGCGGCGCAGACATCCAGCGATTGTGTCACTTTAGCGATACAGTCCCGTAGAGCACCTGCAATAAGAGAATTCCGCCAAACACCGACAGCGAGATGCTGAGGAGCGTCCCTATAAGGAAGTATTCGGCAAATCGAGGTTCCTTGACTCCGGAAAGCGGGCTATCGACTTGCCAGTCATAATGAGACCGACCAACACGGGAGATTGCATCGCGATGGCTGTGATCACCAGGAACCGCTCGATCCATCCGACGTAGAGGCCAGCATTTTCCAATTGATGCGGGCTCTCGGTTGTACTTTTGGTCGCGAAGCTTCGGGAGAGATAACGAATCAAATACCCTCCTCCGAAGACGACGCCAATATAGATAATGGCCGCCTCCAAAATACGGGACTGTGTGGGCGGGGACGGATTGAATCCATGAAATAAGGCGGCAGGGGAACTTCTAACTAAGAGACATGCCGCTATTGTCAAGACAATAATGTGAAGAAGTTGGTCGAATAGAAATGCTTGCACGTTATCGCGCCGACTTTTGTGCGCGATGAATAGGGATTTCAGTTTGTCGATTACTAAATGAACGATCGAATACCCCAGAATGATCGTTTGGCCGTAAATGGAAAGGAAAACTGCAGGGGTAAAGATAAGCAGACAGGTCCATGCCGAGGCGTAATGAACAGATCCGTGGCAAAGGAGCGGCCATAGCCGTTTTCCTTTGTTCTCGACGAGCCACTTCGGCTGAAAAAGGAAATCCCCCAGGAGATGCGCGAGGAGCAAAGCGAGAAACATCAATTTCATTGCTTGCATGAAAACGTCCAATTCCAAGAATTTGTACGAAAACGTACAAATCAGAAATACGCGTCGATAATACGCTCCATGGCTTGAGCGGTTTCAACGAGCTGCCAATAATAGCCTCGTTTGAGATTGCGCGAAACGGTGGAAATATCAAGGTTCAGCCGCCGCGCAGTCTTGTCTTGGCGGCCGGTTTCCAGGCGCGTATTGATCGCAGCCCATTGGCTGCCGGTCGTTCGTTGAGTGAGCGAGTCCTGAAGGCGATAGATTGTATTCGCGATCGTGTCGAAGAGTTCATTGCCAGAGTCAAACACGGTCAGGAGACGATATTTTGGATAACCGGCTTTCAGTTGCTCAGCAGCCCGCCGCGCCCTAAGGAATGCGTCGCCCCCGCCGTGAAGATTGACGGGTTTAGTATGAACTCCGGTTGCCTTTCCGATTCCGATTGCAATCCGAAGTTCGAAGGGGTAGAAAAGGCGGCGCAGATCCAATATGGCTCGCGGTGTAAATTCCGGGTTAGCCAAAACGACCTCGAACTCATCTCCAGCCGTCACTGCGTAGGGCGATAGAATCCGCCTTTGCTGCAAGTGCAAATTTGTAAGTGTCTGGAGTTTCCGAGTTAGCTTCTGTGTAAACGACACGATTCCACGAGAGTCGATGACATCTGCGGTGATGACCGAATAGCACTTGTTCTTGGTTTGGCTCATTGTTTTCAATTGCACGAAAACGTACAAATAGTAGTTTTTGTACATTTACGTGCAAATGTCAAGAATTATATGATGCGCCGCTTCGTCCAAGAAGCGAAGGGCTACCTACATCAGCCTGCGGCGGACGAGGTCGAGGGCTTGCTGCGCGGCCCACTCGCGGATGCGGTTGCGGTCGCCGCGGAAGGTGCGCTCGATGAGCATCGGTGCCCTGGGCGTCGCAGACGGCGATGTGAACCAGGCCGACGGGCTTGGATTCCGTGGCGCCGGTGGGGCCGGCGATGCCGGTGACTCCCAGGCCCAGGGTCGCGCCGGTGCGCGCGCGGATGCCGTCGGCGAGGGCTTTGGCGACTTCAGCGGAGACGGCGCCGTGCTGCGCGATGAGTTCGGCGGGCACGCCGGCGAAAGAAGTCTTGAGCTCGTCGGAATAGACAACCACACCGCCGAGAAACGAGCGCGATGCGCCGGGAACGCGAGGTGATGCGCTGCGGCGATCAGGCCGCCGGTGCAGCTTTCGGCCACGGCAAGCGTGGCCTGGCGCAGGCCGAGATAGTAGAGCACGATCTGCTCGAGCGAATCGCCCTGCGAGGAGTAGAGCCAGTCTTCGAGGGCTTCTTCGATGCGCTCGGCGAGCTCATCGACGCGCGCCTGCGCGGCTTCTGAGCGTCGGCTTGGAGCAGGCGAGGGTGATCTGCAGGTCGCCGGCGTGGGCGAGGAGGGTGGTTTCGACGTCGGTGTAGGTGGTGTAGATGGGAGCCAGCAGCTTGTCGGCCTGCGACTCGGGAATCATGGCCGCTTTCAGCGTGCGCACGGCGATGTGCGCGCGGCGGCACAAGTTCGCGCAGGCGGGGCAGGCATTCGGCGTCAAAGAGCGGCCGGCACTCGTGGGGCGGGCCGGGAAGGAGCATGACCAGCTTGCGATAGCCGGCGAAGGTGGTGTCGAGCCACTGGCCGGGCGCGCTGCCGTTGGGGTTGGGCAGCAGGGTTGCGCCCTCGAGAACGTCGGCCTGCTTGAGATTGTTCTGGGGCATGGAGATGCGCCAGGTGGCGGCGCGGGCGTGCAGCGCGGCGACCTGCGTGGCGTCGCGGCGCAGGGTGAGCGAGAGCGCTTCGGCGACGGCCTCGCGGGTCAGATCGTCTTCGGTGGGTCCGAGGCCGCCCATGAGGATGAGAATGTCGGTGCGGCCGAGAGCGGTGCGAATGGCGTTGACGAGATCCTTGCGCCGGTCGCCAACGATGGTCTTGAAAGCGACGGTGACGCCGATCCCGTTGAGCTTTTCCGTGAGATAGAGAGAGTTGGTGTCCTGGCGGAACGGGGTGAGCATCTCGGAGCCGACGGCGATGATTTCGGATTTCATGAAGACAGCTTCTAGCTCCTAGCCTCTAGCTTCTAGCTTTATCGCGCTAGACCAGCATTTGCGTTTCCCTCATCAAAGTCAGGTGCGGCTCAACACAGACCACAAGCCAAGCTAGAGGCTAGAAGCTAGCAGCTAGAGGCTTAGAAAAGGTTCAGGCCTTCGACTCCCAAGTCCACATCATAAACGGCTTCGTTGGTGGCGAGGATCGGTGGTGCCGAGGGGAGAGAAGGCGACGCCCACCAGGTTGGCTCCGGCCAGCACCAGCGAGGCCTCGCCCTTGGGCGTGACGCGGACCAGGCCGCGGCGGCCGTGCAGGCAGGCGGCGACGATAGACATCGCCCTCGCTGCGAGATGGCGAGGCCCTGCGGACGGCCGAGGCCGCGATACCAGGCGCGCGTGTCGCCGTTCGGCTCGATGGCCCAGATGGCGTCGTTGGAGGAGAGCGATGGGGCGGTGACGAAGAGCGTGCCGGCGGCGTTGACGGCCAGGTGATAGGCCGCGACGCTCGGCTCCAGCGTGGCGTGAACAAAGATCTGGCGCTGCGGGATTGATCTTGAAGATGGTGCCGCTGCGGTCGCCGACAAACAGATTGCCTTCGGCGTCGAAGGCCGCGCCGGTGGCCACGCCCATGCCTTCGGCATAGACGGTGAATTCGCCGGCGGCGTCGACGCGGTAGACGTTGCCCTCGGCGCGCGAGGTGACGAAGAGATCGCCGTCGGGATTGAAGGCCAGGCCGGTGGCGTTGAGGATGCCGGTGACAAAGGGAGTGCCGCGGCCGTCGGGGCTGACGCGCACGACGGAGACGGGCGTTTGCTTGCCGCGCGGGCCGGAGATGGTGGCGTAGATCATGCCGGAGCGGCTGACGGCGGGACTGGTGACGGGGTGCAGGCCGTCATTGAGCTGGCGGGCGACGCGCAGGGCCGCGGCGTTGGCGGCGCCGGCCGGGGTGCGGACTTCAATCAGGCCGGTGGAGGCCTCGTCGGGCACGCGGAAGGCCAGGCGCGTGGGCCGGCTCATGAGGACGTGGGCCGGTTGGTCGTCGACGAACACTGCGGGCAGGCCGAAGCCGTTCGGGCCGAGGAAGACGCCGGTCAGCTCCACTTCGCCCATGGGGCAGCGCGGCGGCGGGCACGACATCGTCGACGCGAGGCAGCTGGCCGACGCCGGGACGCGGATTGAGGGGAGGTGCGAGGCATATCAGAACCAAATGCGCAACAGAGACGCTATACCCAAAGCATACAGCCCGGCGGCCACATCGTCGAAGACGATGCCCCAGCCGGCGGGGAGCCGCTCGAGTCGGCGCACGGGAAACGGCTTGGTGATGTCGAAGAGGCGGAAGAGAACGAGCGCGATGAGGCCGTGACGCCAATCGACGGGACTGAAGAGCAGCGCGATCCATTGGCCGGCGACTTCGTCGATGACGACAAAGCCGGGGTCGTGGCGGCCGCTTTCGCGCTCGACGATGGTGGCGGCGGGAATGCCGAGAGACGAGCGTGAGGGCGATGCCGAGAGCGAGAGGACGAGTGCAGCAGTGCGTGTGAGTGTGGAGGGATGGAGGAGCGACGGCGACTGCGGCCCAGAGAAGCACGGCGGCGACCGAGCCCCAGGTGCCGGGGCCGGGCTTGAGATAGCCGGCGCCGAAGAAGGTGGCGATGGTCCAGGCCCAGCGGGTTTTCTGTGGTCGTTCCGGGTTTGGACGGGAGAATCGCGGGAGGAGCTCATCAGCGTTCATCCGAGCCTCCGCCGCGTTGTCGCCGAGGCCGCCGAGGTCTTCGAGGACTTCGGGGTCGAGGACGGGGAGCTGATCTTGTAGGCGCCCATGGCCCACTTGCCGAGGTCGATCTTGCGGCAGCGGTCGCTGCAGAAGGGGAAGTCTTCGTCGTTGAGGCGGACGATCATTCCGCAGGTGGGGCAGTGGAGGAGCTTCGCGGATTTTTTCGGGCCGGCATGGGTATTGCCGCGTACGCGAGCGCCGCGGTCAATCAATATGGTAGCGCGGGAGAGAGCCGAGTGAAAAAGTGAAGAAGCGAAAGTGTAAAGAGTGAAAGAGTGAACAGTTGAAGGCGTGGGAAAGTGAAGGAGCGAGAAAGTGATGAAGTGAATGTCCCAGCCAAACCGGCGCCACTCTCTGTCCCGCGGAGCGTTTCGCGCGGAATTCTTCGCCGGGGATTTCTATTGGTCTAGATTCGCGGCTGGTAGTTCGTGTTTTCTCCTTCACCATTTCACTTCTTTACTTCTTCACTCGTCCTACATCCCTTTGAGCAGGATTCCAGGCGCTTGAGGGCCTCTGTGCGCGCGGTGGTGTTGGCGGGGTTGGTGTTGGAGGGGTCTTCGCCGGCGCGCATGAATCCGTGGCCCGCGCCGTCGTAGACCACCGGATCGTACTTCTTGCCGGCGGCGGCCATCGCAGTCTTTGGTGTCGGGAACCGTGGCGGAGATGCGCGCATCGTTGCCGGCGTAGAAGCCATAGACCGGCGCGGTAATGCCGGCGAGGCTTTCATTGGGCGGCGGAGGGCCGTAGAACACGAAGGCCGCGCTCAGGTTCTTGCGCTCGGTGGCGAAGAGGAACGACTGGCCTCCACCCCAGCAGAAGCCAATGACGGCCAGCTTGCCGTTGGCGGCGGGAAACTTGAGCGCGTAGTCGGCGGCGGCGTTCAGGTCGGCGGTGACGGTGTCGGCGTCGAGGCCGGAGACGGCCTTGACCGCGGCTTGCGTGTCAGGGAAGGCGCTGGTGCCTCCGCCGTTGGGGCCGAAGCCGGAGAGCAGATCGGGCGCGATGACGATGTAGCCCATGGCGGCGATGTCGTCGGCCATGGAGCGCGCCCAGTCGGAGAGGCCGAAGATCTCGTGGATGAGCAGGACGACGGGCGCTTTGTGGCTGACTTCGGGATAGACGACGAAGGCATCGACGGTGCGGGCGTTGGCGCCTGCGCCGTATTTGACTTTCACCCATTCCTGATGGCGCGGCGATTTGTCGAGGATGGCTTTGGCCCAGTCCTGAGCGGCGGCGGGCGCGGCGAGAGCGGTGCAGAGGATCGGCAGGCAGATTGGGAGATGACGAAGACGGGGAAGCCGGATTTTCATGCCGAGAAGGATAGCAGAGAGGCAGGGAGTAGGGAGTAGGGAATAGGAATTGGAAAGGCAGGGAACCAGGGACAAACCACTCAATCGAGCAAAGTTTGTTCGCTGGGGACCCCAGCAGCGAACGAGGGAACAAAGGGGGTCGCGGACAGGAATCATGGAAACATAAGACCGTGCAGGAACGGACAATCCCGAGCAGTCAGGACCGAAATGTAACCTGATTTTCATTGTGGCTGGAGGCGGGGTTTTTCCGTTGCTTCGGCCCTCTTTGGTGTGATAGACAGAGTGCAGTTTCTCTTCTCCGAGCACGCCCCACCTTACTTTGTTTTGTTCGTTTCACGATTAGCCGGCCCCTTCATCGTTCCAACGCAAGTGTGCGAAAGGAGTCTTCGCCATGCGTATTCCCTTTGCAGTCGTCATCTTCTCAGGTGTTCTGGCGGTCGCCGGTTGCGCGCGGATGCCGAGCTCGACCACCTCATCGATGAACCCTCAGCAGGGCGCGGCGATTACCGGCAGAGTGCACGGTGGGCAGAATCCGATCAAGGGCGCGCATGTCTATCTCTACGGAATCAACACCACCGGCTACGGGGGCAAGGGTATCGTTGCGTCCAGCAGCAACGCCTCAGTATCGCTGCTTGGCAGCACCAGCGGTACGGCCCAAGACGGCAACGGCAATTACTATGTCACAACGGATTCGAACGGCGATTTCACAATTACGGGCGACTACGCCTGCAGCAGCGCGGCTCCGGATACCTACTTGTTGGCGGCGGGCGGCGATTCGGGTTCGGGGTTGAATTCGGCCATCACACTGGTAGCGGGCTTAGGTAACTGTTTCGGGACCAGCTACTCATCACAATATGTCGTTGTCAACGAGGTGTCGACAGTGGTCGCGGGTTACGCCGAAGCCGGCTTCGCCAGCGATCCAACCCACGTGTCGAGCGCGGGTAGCAGTCTGTTAGAGCAGGGCGTTGCAATTGCGGGTCAGGGGGTTACGAACATCGAGTCGGTAAGCACGGGCCTGGCCCTCGCCACAACGCCGGCGGGCAATGGAGCGGTGCCTCAAGCAGAAATCAACACACTGGCTAACATCCTGGCGGCTTGTGTGAATTCCACCGGCCCTGGTTCCACTGCATGCACCACGCTCTTCTCGAACGCGATGAACGGCAGCACCCCTCCTGCCGACACGGCGACGGCGGCAATGAACATTGCACACAATCCCGGGGTCAACGTTTCGAATTTGTTTGGGCTACAAACGCCCACTTCGCCCTTCCAGCCCATGCTTAGCGCCGCGCCCAACGACTTCACCATCGCCGTCAGCTACACCGGCGGCGGGATGAACGGACCCATTCCGGTTGCCATCGACGCCTCCGGCAATGTGTGGATAGGGAACACGGCAACCGGCGCCAACAGCGTCAGTAAGCTCAGCCCTCTCGGCGCGCCCATCTCCGGCTCCTCCGGCTACACCGGCGGCGGCATTGTTGACCCGTACAGCATGGCCATCGACAGCACCGGCAATCTTTGGACGGGGAACGTAACTCCAAACAGCATCAGCGAGCTTAGCTCCACCGGCACGCCGATCTCCACCTCCTCCGGCTACACCGGCGGCGGGCTCAACACCCCCTACGCCATCGCCTTCGACTCGCTTGGCCACGCCTGGGTTGTGAACAACGTCGGCGGCAACCTCAGCGAGTTCAGCTCCACTGGCACGCCGATTACCACCTCCTCCGGCTATACCGGCGGGGGGCTCACCAATCCTGTTTCCCTTGCCATCGACGCCTCGGGCGACGTCTGGGTCTCCGATAGCATCATTGCCGGCGCCCTCAGCGAATTCAACTCCAGCGGCTCGCCACTTTCCACTTCCACCGGCTATACCGGCGGTGGGCTCGCGGATCCCTGGGGCCTCGCCATCGATGCCTCCGGCAACGTGTGGGTAGCGGATAGTGCATCGAGCGCGAACAGAATCAGCCACCTTGCCTCCTCCGGTTCGCCCATCTCCAGCTCCGCGGGATACACCGGTGGCGGCCTCAATATCCCCGAGGGAATCGCCATCGACGGCGCCGGCAACGTCTGGGTCGCAAATCGCGGAAGCACGAACGTCATCGCGCCCTTCCCCCCGAGCTCCATCAGCGAGTTCAACTCCTCTGGCGCCGCCATCTCCCCTTCCACCGGCTACCAGGCGGGGCTGAATATCTCCCTTCGCCTGGCCATCGATGGCTCCGGAAATGTCTGGGTTTCCAATGCCACGCTCAACACCGTGACCGAGTTCGTCGGTTTGGCCTCACCCGTAGTGACGCCCATTGTTGGCATTCTTACGGGTTCCTCTGGCGCACCGGTCATCTCAAACATCCAGCCGAACCCGGCGGCGGTCGGGACCTCGGTAACAATTACCGGGATAAACTTTGGCGCCACGCAGGGCGGGAGCACGGTCACGTTCAATGGGACGACGGCCTTACCGGCGAGTTGGAGCGCGACGAGCATTACCGCGCCTGTGCCGGTGGGAGCAACGACGGGGAACGTGGTCGTCACTGTGAGCGGCCAGCCGAGTAATGGATATTTGTTCACCACCACTCCCCCCGCGCCAAACATCACAGATATTCAGCCGAACCCGGCGGCGGTCGGGACCTTGGTGACGATTACCGGAACGAACTTCGGCGCCACGCAGGGCGGGAGCACGGTCACGTTCAATGGGACGACGGCCTCACCGGCGAGTTGGGACGCGACGAGCATTACCGAGCCCGTGCCGGTGGGAGCGACAACGGGGACCGTGGTTGTTACTGTGGGCGGGCAGGCAAGCACCGGGTACTCCTTCACCGTGAGCGCTGGCACGCTGCCCGGCGACTCCGTTACCTGGCGCTACGACAATTCGCGCGACGGGCTGAACTCGAATGAGACGACCCTTACCACCGCGAACGTGAACTCCACGACATTTGGAAAAGTGGGAGAGTTTACCGTGGATGGCCGGATCGATGGGGAAGTCCTCTATGTCGGCCAGATATCGACTTCGGGACAGATGAAGAATGTAATCTACTTTGCCACCGAGAATGACACGGTCTACGCGGTGGATGCGGATAGCATCAGCGGCGCCACGGCGACGGTTCTCTGGAGCAAGTCGCTGGTTCCAAGCGGAGAGGCGCCAGCCCTCAACGAGCAGACAGGTGGCGCGTGCGGCAATGTTTCACCCGTGGGCGTCCTGGGTACGCCGGTCATCGATCGAGGCCGCAACGCCATCTATGCCGTGGCGAAGACCATGAATTCCACCACCAACACGACTCAGTTCTTCCGCATCCATGCGTTGGACCTGACCAACGGGAACGAATTGTTTGCAGGGCCGACGACAGTTTCAGCAACCTATCCGGGGACCGCGGGCAATGTCTCGGGCGATGTCGTCACATTCAGCGCGAGAGAGCAGAGCAACAGGACGGGGCTCCTGGAGACTGGAGGCAACATCTATGTCGCATTTGGCGGCCAGGCTGGCGATTGCGGTCTCTATTCAGGCTGGCTCATTTCTTACAATGCGGACACGCTTGCGCAGAGCGGCGCGATTGATCTGAATCCCAATAGCATTCAGGGAGGCATGTGGGAGGGGCAGGCCGGTCCCTCCGCCGACGCGGCGGGATCCGTCTACGTGGTCACAGCCAACACCGGAGATACGACTACCATCGGAGCCAATGACTATCCCGATTCGGTTGTCAGGCTTACAAATTCCGGGACGCTGACGATTGCCGACTACTGGACGCCATTCAACGCCGTGACTTTAGACCAGCAGGACCTGGATCTCGGCTCGGCAGGATTGCTGCTTCTGCCGGATTTGGTGGATAGCTCATCCGTGGTGCACCACAATGCCGTGGCGGCCGGCAAGGATGGGAATATGTACGTGGTCAATCGCGACAACCTGGGTCAGTTCAATAGTTCAACCAACAATATTGTCCAGACCATTAAAATCAACGGCAGCGGAGCCGTCAACGAGAATTTCTCTACGCCGGCCTATTTCAACAACAGCGTGTATGTTTGTCCCTCGGGCCAAACCCTCAAGGCCTTCGCGATTTCGAACGCGCTCTTGGCAACGTCTGCCACCATGAGCACCACACCAGCCATCGGTACTTCGGGTTTCACCATTTCCTCCAATGGCAACACCAACGGAATTGTCTGGGCGATTCAACCGACGAATGGACATGGGGTTTTGAATGCTTTCGATGCCTCGAATCTTTCCACAATGCTCTACGCATCGAACCAGGCGACGGGGAATCGGGACCAAACTGCCCAGATTTTGGGGAACTTCCATACGCCGACGGTTGCGAATGGAAGGGTCTACTTTGGCACGGGATCTACCGTGGCGGCGTTTGGAATATTGCCGTGATGAAGCACCGGGCGTCCATCTCGGAAAGTGATTCGCTTAGGGTGCAGCCTTGGAGGCCCAGCGCGAAGCATACGATCGGGAGGAAACGATGAACGTGAGGAAGGCAGCTCTTGGCTAGGCGCTGATGGCCGCGATAGCAGTTCCGCCGCGGGCGCAGACCGGCTGCGACGACTCGCCGGAGGATCCAACAGCGGTGCTGGGGATGGTGGGCGGGGCAGGCACTTTGGCCGCGTGGGCGTGGCGAGGGCGAGAGCGAGGGTGCGAGGCAGCGAAGGGGAAGGGGCCGGTTATTGAGGCTTGGTTTCGGGCGGCGGGTTCGGAGGACCGGGGCGCGGCTTAGGGTCAAGAAACTCGCCGATGTGCCGAACGGAGGCGCCCAGCGCATGGATGGTGGCCCGGCAGCTTTTCTGGAACGCGTTGCCGGTGGAACGGTTCGCGACGGAGATGGAGCTGTAGGTCGCTCCGGCTGCTGAAGAAATTCCAGCAATCGTATTACTGCCGCTACCTGCCATCGCTTGTTCGGTTGCGCTGCTGATCGCAATGACTCCTTGTGAGGGATGTCTGCCTTCGTTAAACCAGGCAACCTCGGAATCGGAAAGCTTGCCGAGCCGTGCCAGCACCTGAGATGGAAAGTTTGTTGCGGCCATCTTGCCGGCGAGAGGCCAGGCGGTGGAGGCAATGAAAAGCGAGCCGTTCATGGGATGCCCTGGCTCGCCGAGGTTGACGATCCTTGCGAGAGCGAGGGGCGTCATCTTTTCGCATCGATCGGCTCCGCAACCTCTTTGGCAGAGTGCTTCGTTGAGATAGGAAGCATGCTTGCCGGGCGAGATCCAGATGCTGGGACCCGCATCTTCAGCGTGCAGAGTGGATGCGTCGGCGATCTGACTCACATCGCAAACGGTGTTCTCATGGGCGGCGGCATACCAGTAGAGAGCTTTCCATGTCGCGACGTGGAGATCGAGGCCGGAGGCTCGAACGAGGACGGAGACATGCTCCGCATCGAAGGGGTGCCCGTGCCTGCCGCAGTCGTTGCGCCAAAGATGGTAGTAGTGGATCTCTGCAATCGGAGCGCCGTCGATCAAGTCCTTCGCCGGGAAGACCTGTCCATAGATTGTGCCATTCTCCGACTTCACCTGAGGAGTGGGAATGCCCGGCTGAAATTCAGCGGGAATGTTGGAGCAGTCGCCCTGGCCAACAAGGAATCGCGGAGCGAATTGTGCCAACAGCTCTTGTTCCAGGTCGTCGCTCAAGCCGTCCTGGTCGGAATCAATTTGCGCGTGCGCGGAATCAACCTGGAAGGGCGCGGGCGGCGGCAGCGCTTGTGCGCTTGACCGCGGAATCACCGTTGCAAGTCCAAGAGCGAAGAGTGCGGACTCGACGAGGCGAAGACTCTTCCCGCGCAATTGGAACCGAAGATGGGGCTGGGGGAGAATCATTTAGCCCTTTCAGGCGAGAAGGCCGATGGTTCGCTCATCCTGATGCAAGAGCGAGGTGACTCTGGCCTGCGCGATCGCGGTAGTTCTGTCTTGATTATCGCTCAAGGCCTCGATTGGGCATGGTTAGGCGCCGCGGGTGGCCTGGCAGGGTGCAGTTTTTCGGACGGGAGGTCGCGCCGAATGGTAAGGCCGGTTGTTGGATCATGAGAGTTCTGACGCTTTCCCCAGCAAGATCAACGACAGAATTTCATGAGCGAATCTTCGCTGTCGTGATAAAGCAGATATACGGGGCAATGTATGAAAGCGGCAGAAGGAGTCGAACAGATGAAGGAGATGCAGAGTTCAGACTCTCTTGGATTGCGTGGCGTTGCGATGATCGCGGCCGCGATCGGCGCAGTGGCGGTGGGTGCGGTGGCGGTGGGTGCATTTGCGATTGGGCGATTGTCCGTCAGTCGCTTACGGTACGGAGCGCCGTGTTCGGATCGGTTGAGATTCAGGATCTGGACGTGAGGCGGCTTCGTGTAGCCGAGGTTACCGTGAGCGAATCGCTGAAGCTGCCTGCAGGCAGCGGCGAGCCAAGAATTTTGTCGTAAAACCGGTGCTTGCGCAGACTTTTAGGGCTTCCAGAACGGCGACGGGCCGATCCACTGCATGTCGTAGCGGTTCATGAAATCTTTTGTGGGCGCGAGTTCGGGATGCGCGGTGGCGTCGATGAAGTACTGCTCCATTTTGTCCGCGGGCGTGAAGGCGATGAGCATGTGCGCGGGTGAGCCGGTAGCGGAGAAAGTGTGAGGGATGCGGCGCGGGGCGAGGATGGAGTCTCCGCTGCGGAGGCTGAGACGCTGATCGCCAACCTGGAAGCGCATTTCGCCTTCCATCACGTAGAACCATTCCTCCTGAGACAAGTGCATATGCAGAGCCGGTCCGGTGTCGGGCATGAGACTGCGGTGCTCGATGACGAGGAGGTTGCCGGCAGTGTCAGACGGAACGACTTTGAAGGCAAGCGAGCTGAAGCCGAGAGGGTGAAGATGGCCAGTGCGGTCCTCGCCGGCAGCGATAGGGTGGATGATCGGCGTTTCGGGCGAACTTAGCGCGAGGACATTCTGGAAAGCGGCGGCGGGGATGACCGAAGCGGCGGATTTGAGGAAGCTGCGGCGGTGGATGGGCATGGGGAGATTGTAAGGCAGGAAATAGGGAGTAGCGAACAGGGAAAAGGGAGTGAATCTAGCCTTCTGGCGAGAGGATGCGGGCGACGAGGTCGTAGTCGTGGGACTCGGTGATCTGGGCGCGGTAGAAGCGGCCGGGTTCGAGCGGCGAGCGGGCCGAAGTCGTTGATGAAGACTTTGCCGTCGATTTCGGGCGCGTGGAATTCGGTGCGGCCTTCCCAGAGGAGCGGGGTTTCGGCGCTCTCTCCTTCGGCGAGGAGGGTGAGCTCGCGGCCGACCCAATTCTTCTTGACGCGGCGTGAGATGGATTGCTGCAGCTTCATCAGACGGCGGCGGCGCGACTCGATGGTGCGGCGGGGAATCTGCGCGGCGAGCGACCAGGCTGCTGAGCCTTCTTCGTGCGAGTAGTTGAAGACGCCGAGCCAGTCGAATTTGGCCTCTGTGATGAACTCCTCCAAGAGCTCAAAGTCGCGGAGCGACTCTCCTGGGAAACCGACGATGAAGCTGGTGCGGAGGGCGATGCCGGGGACGGCGGCGCGGACCTTGGAGAGAGTTTTGAGGAAGATGTCGGCGGAGGCGCCGCGCTTCATGCGCTTGAGGACGTCGGGCGAAGCGTGCTGGAGCGGCAGGTCGAGATATTTGCAGATGTTGTCGTGGCTGCGCGATGGTTTCGAGCAGTTTGCCGGTGATGCGGTTGGGATAGGCGTAGAGGAAGCGGAGCCAGCGGAGATTCGGAATGCGGGCGAGTGCGTCGAGGAGGGTGGCGAGGCCGTCGCGGAGGCCGAGGTCTTCGCCGTAGCAGGTGGTGTCCTGGCCGATGAGAGTGATTTCGCGGACGCCGCGGGCGACGAGCTGCTCGGCTTCGGCGACGACGGACTCGAAGCGCCGGGAACGGAATTTGCCGCGCAGGTTGGGGATGACGCAGAAGGTGCAGGGGTGGTCGCAGCCCTCGGCGATTTTGATGTAGGCGGAGGCGCGGGGCGTGGAGAGGAGACGCGGGGTGGTTTCGTCGTAGAGGTAGGTGGGCAGAGTGGAGAAGCGCCGGCCCAGGCGTCGCGAAGGAAGCGGCCGGAGCGCTCGCGGGCGTCGCCTTCGGGACGTGCTTTGTGCGTGCCGGATTGCGATTCTTTGCCGGAGCGGGTCTCCGCATGCGTGCTGGTGAGGATGGTGAAGGGCGAGGGCGCGACGGACGTGGGAGCCGGGTTGAGGCCGGCGGCTTCGAGACCCGCGGCCTCGAGGATCGATTCGAGCTCGCCGGTGCCGACGACGGCGTCGACTTCAGGGATGTTTTTCTGGATTTCGTCGCGATAGCGCTCGACGAGGCAGCCGGCGACGATGAGTTTTTTGGCGCGGCCGGAGGTTTTGTGGCGGGCCATCTCAAGGATGGTCGAGACGGACTCCTGCTTGGCGGTGTCGATGAAGGAGCAGGTGTTGACGACGAGGATCTCGGCGTCTTCGGGCGGGCGGTGAGGCGCGCGCCGGCGCGGTCGAGGAGGCCCATCATGACCTCGGAGTCGACGAGGTTTTTGGGGCAGCCGAGAGAGATGAAGCCGACCGTCGGGGAGGGTTTTTCCTGCGTTTTGCTCACTACTTTATGATTGTACCGGGAGAGCGATTTCTATGAACCGGCACGAAGAGAGCACGATGATTGCGCGGCACTGGCGCGGGTGGACAAGGGCTGAAGATGCAGATAGTTACGAGGACTTCCTAAAGAAAAAGATTCTACCCGGATTGCGGGCAATCGAAGGCTATCGCGGCGGATACGTCTTGCGCAGGGATGGCGCGGACGAGTCCGAGTTCGTGGTGGTGAACCTGTTCGATTCGCTGGAGGCGGTAAAGCGGTTTGCGGGACCGGATTACGAGGTTCCGGTGTTTGAGCCGGAGGCAAAGCTGTATCTGAGCCGGATCGAGCCGGTCGCGTACCACTATGAAGTGCGCGTTTGCACGATTTAACGCGGCGGCCTCAACCGTCTTTGCGGTAGAGCAGGTCGCGGATGGCGCGGCGGCGGGCGGCGTTGACTTCGGCTTCGGCTTTGCGCCCGGCGTAGTCAACCGGACTCCCGGACGCAGGCGCGGACTCGGTGGATTCGGGCTCGCTGCACGAGGGGCAGCGGTTGGCGAAGCCGGGCTTGCCGGGCCGGAGTTCGAACTCCTCGCCGCAGACTACGCAGGTTTTGATCGGAAAGGGCATGCGCAAATATGTTAGCCAATGTGGCCTGTGGAAATCGAAAGGGGCGCAATCGGGAATTTGCGCCCGGGCCGGTCTTCGAATATCATCAGCCAATGGACAGGATGACCTGTTGTCGCCGCTTCTGTGGAACGCGCTACGCGCGGGCGACGTAGGTTTCTGCCTCAGACGTATTTTGATGGCTTCCTTTTGCCCGCGTAGCTGCCAGGCTGTCGCGGGCTTTCTAGTCCCATCGACGTTTTCCGCGACTCCACAAAATCCCCAATCCAACGGCGCTGAACGGTCCTTTCCTTCGATTCGGACAGGAGCCGGTTCAGGGGCGGAGAACATCTATGAGAACGCATTTTGCCTTCCTGGCGACCCTCCTCTCGATCGCCACCATTCATACGCAGGCTCGGGCGCAGAATCGTGATGCCGGTTCCTCTGTCGAAAAATCAACACCCACTGCCTCTCCAGCGCCGCGCCGCGTGACGGCCGGATCGGACGGCTTGCATTTTTCCACCGCGGACGGCGCCGATACCCTGCACGTGCACGGATATCTCCAGGCAGACGACCGCATGTTCTGGAGCAACCTGCATGGCGAGCCATTGGATACGTTCCTCTTCCGCCGCATCCGGCCATTGTTTGAGGGCACGGTCTTTCGCACTGTCGATTTTCGCTTCATGCCGGACTTCGGCCAGAACAACCCTCAAATTCAAGAGGCTTTCCTGGAATGGAAAAGATTTCCTGCGGCGAAACTGCGAGTGGGGAAATTCAAGGAGCCGATCGGACTGGAAATCCTCCAGCAAGACCGCCAGTTGATTTTTCCTGAGCGCTCGATGGCGTCGGATTTGCTTCCGCTGCGCTACATGGGCGCTCAGTTAGAGGGGTCGATCTTTTCCAGGCGCATCGAATACGACGCCGGATATTTCAATGGGCCGAACGACGGATCGAACGGCAGCTTCAAGTGGCTCCAGGCCAACGAATTTGCCGCTCGAATGTTCCTGCATCCATTTGCCGCTACCCGAAGTCAAGCGATTCGCGGCTTCGGAATCGGGATCGCGGGCTCCGGAGGACACCAGCACGGCGTCATCGCGGGCTTGAAAACCGTGGGCCAGAGCACTTTTTTCAAATACGTTTCCGCTGCAACCGCGAATGGCCCGCACAGCCGGATTGCGCCGCAAGCCATACTACTATGCCGGCCCGGTGGGATTGTCGAGCGAATATGTCATCTCCTCGCAGGACGTGCGGAACGGGACGTTCAGCCCGACCGTTAAGAACGTGGCATGGCAGATTTCGGGATCGATTCTCCTGACGGGCGAGAAGAACAGCTACGACGGCGCGAACCCGCGCAACAACTTCGCGCCGGCGCGTGGATTGCGCCACCTGGGAGCTTTTGAGCTCACTTTGCGCCGCAGCCAGGTGCGGATCGACCGCGGAGCGTTTCCGTTGCTCGCGAGCCCCGCCAGCTCCGCGCAACAGGCCGTGGAATTTGGAATTGGGATGAACTGGATCCTCAATCGCTTTGTGAAGCTCACCACCGCCGATGAGCGTACCGGCTTCAGGATGGCGCAGGATAACGTTCCAACCCTGTCCACGGAAAATGTGTTGATGAGCCGCGTTCAGCTCGCGTTCTGAGCGGATCGGGGCGCTAGTTGGCGAGCACGGCGCGGTAGCGGACTTTGCCCTTCTTCACCTTTTCGATGGCCTCGTTGGCCTTGTCCATGGGAAAGCGCTCGGTGATGGCTTTGACGCCGTGGCGGGCGGCGACGTCGAGCATCTCGCGCAGGCGGAAGGGGCTGCCGACGGGGCTTCCGCCGATGGTGCGCAGGCCGGAGATGAGCGGGAAGGCGTGAACGGAGACGGGCGATGGAGGAACGCCGACGAACCAGAGGGCTCCGTTGGGCCGGAGGGCCTGGAGGTAGGCGTTCCCCAATCCTGGTCGGCGTTGACGGTGGTGAGGAGGAAGTCGAGGGAGCCGACTACTTCTTTCATGGCCTTGGATTCGAGGCTGTTGACGAAGTGGTGAGCGCCGAGCGCGCGGGCTTCCTCTTCCTTGGCCGCCGTGGTGGAGAAGGCGGTGACTTCAGCGCCGAAGACGCGCGCGAACTGGATGGCGAGATGGCCGAGGCCGCCGATGCCGACGATGCCGACGCGCGAAGAGGGATTGACTCCCTGAATGCGCATGGGGTTGTAGACGGTGATGCCGGCGCAGAGCAGCGGCGCGGCCTGTTCGCTGGGCAACGCGTCAGGGATGGGAACGACGAAGCGGGCGTTGGCGCGGACGCGGTCGGCGTAGCCGCCGTGGCGATGCACGCAGGTGCCTTCGGAGGCGGGGCAGAGGTTTTCCGGCCGCGCATGCACCACTCGCAATGGCCGCAGGAGTTGGATTGCCAGCCGAGGCCGACGCGCTGGCCGGCTTCGAGGGAGCTGACTTCGCTGCCCAGAGCCGCAACCGTGCCGATGACCTCGTGGCCGGGGATGAAGGGATACTGGCTGATGCCCCAATCGTTGGCGATGAGGTGAAGATCGCTGTGGCAGATGCCGCAGTGGGTGATGGCAATCTCGACCTCATGCGCGCCGAGCTTGCCTGGGTCGTAGCGGAAGGGCAAGAGTTCGGACCCTGCTGCGTGAGCTGCGAGTCCTTGGATTTGAGCCATGATCGCTCCGGAAGCCTCAACAAAACTGGTGATCGGTCCGGCTGAAATCCCCAAAATGCCGGCACCCTGGAAGGTGAATTAACGTTCAGTTCATTCTAGTTTAAACCGCCGCCCGGCTCGATGTGGAGATTGAGAATCTGGAAGCCGGTAAGGACGCCGCCGGCGGGGGCCTCGCCGGCGAGCTCGGCGGATTCGCCATTGAGTCCGGCATTCTGCGTGTTGCGCAGGGGCTCAAGGGCGTTGGCAACCGAAAGCGGAAGGCTGGTGAGCGTTTGGCCGTCGGATCTCGGCCTGCGTCTCCGGGGCAAGGAGGCTGACGTAGACGCGGTCGGCCGGATGCTGGTTGCGGGCCTCAGCAAGGACCGTAGCGAGATCGGCGGGCGGAGCGGGAAGGCGGGCCTGAAGCAGGGTGCGGTCGAGCGTGGCGGCGTCGGAGACGAGGAGGCGCAGGTTGCCGGCAGCGAGGCGGGCCGGGAGCTTGACGGCGATGCGAACATTGCGCTCGGGCTGATGCCAGGGGCGGAGGGTTGCTTCGACTTCGATGGTGTCGCCGGCGTGAGCGATATCGGTGGAGACAGGCGCGCCTGCTCGAGCGTGACCTGAACGTGGCGGGGAATGGCCTGAACGTGCAGATCGATCTCGCGGATTGCGCCCTGGCGGGCGCCGTTCGAGTAGAGGCGCGTGAACTGGTCGCCGGCGAGGAGGGCGGCCTGCATGGACGCGGGCGCCGGCGTCGCCGGCCGGAGCCCAGAGGTCGAGCGGAACGGGCGGGAAGCCGGCGAGATCGATGTTGCCGGTGACGTGGTAGCTGAGGGATGCGCTGCTCTCGTTGGATTGGAGGAGCGATTGAAGGAGAACCACCTGCACGGCAAGGGGAGTGAGGGACGGGCAGATCGAGAATTTCGACGTTGACCTTGCGCGGGCCATCGGCGGGAGCATCGAGGGCGACGTGCATGGGGATCATGTGGGCCTGTGCGCCGAGCACGCCGCGAATGGCCGACTCGCGATCCTGCGTGAAGGCGCCGATGGTGACGCCGGTGTTGATGATCTTGAAGGCGTCTAGCGGCGAGGCGAGGGTGGTGACGACTTCGGCGGTGGTCATGGGCAGCGAAACCGGGCCGGCGCCGAGAACGGGATGGCCGCAGGCGAGCAGTTGCTTGGGATCGACGTAGGTGACGGTGCAGGTGGCGGCAACTTCGAGGTCGCCGCGAATGAGCTGCATGCTGACTGCGGAGCCGGGCTCAAGCGTGGGTTGGGCGGCCGAGGCGGGCGACGAATCGGAGGCGGACGGCTCGGACGAGCCGCTCGGGCCGGAGGACGCCCCGGAAAGGACCCGCCGGCGGCGACGGGTTCGAGGGAGGTTCCGGCGGTTTGCTGTTGCCAGAAGCGAATGGCGTCGGGACGGAATCCGCTCATGACCAGCGGCGTTTCCATGGGCTGGAAAGTCGTGTTGCCGCCGGCGAGCGGGATTCTGGAGGCTCGTGGAATCGCCTGGGCTGAGGAGCCGAGCGTTGAGGTGAGTTGCGCTGTCTGCATCTCGCAAGCCGGAGGGATTGCCCACGGGCAGGTCGCGCACTTCGAGCATCTGCTCGATGGGCGTGATGCCGGCGATGGGTTCCTTGGTGAATTGGCCGATGCGGTAGGAGAGCGAGCCAACCAGCTTGCCGTCGATGTAGACGGGGCTGCCGCTCATGCCATCGACGACGCCGGTGTATTCGGGCTTGGCGCCGTGGAGCTGGGCGAGAATGAGGTCCTGGCCGGGGCCGCGCGCGCCGCGCAGGATGCCGAGGATCTCGACCTGCATGGGCTCGGGAGTGGTCCCTGAAAGACGGTCCAGGCGGTGCCGGTCATGCCGGGGCGAACCTGGCTGAGAGGGAAGATGCCGGGATTCGCGGCGGGCCGGACCGCGTGGGCGCCGCGGTGCGACGGGTTGCTGGCAGCGGACGGAGGCTGGGCGGGGGCCATTGCAGCGATTGCGCCGGCAGCAGGGCGGGCGAAGATGCCGCCAGCGCCAGGCCGGAGAGGAGGGCGAGGGCGGACGGACCGCGTTTGGTTCCCTTCGGGCGAGTTTCCACGTCTATTAGAGTACGGCAAGACGGTGAGACAGGGACTAGCGGAGCTAGGGACTCGGGACGGAGCTAAGACGAAGGACGAGGAGCTGAGGAGCTAGTGAGCGCGTGTGCGAGTGATGGATGGCGATGCGAATCGCGTATGCTGGGGAGCACAAGAGGTTGTCATGATCAAAGCGTTTGATGGCAAGAGATTGTTCGGCGTTGTTCGCTTGACCTGTTGTTGCTGGCTGTTACTGGCCGTGGCCGCGGCGCCGATCGTGCCGCGCGCAAGGCCAGCAGAGCCAGCAGCCGGCTGCGCAACAGCAGCCAGCAGCCCGACCAGCAAGCGCCGGAGGCCGGCGGACCCGAGCGGCGACAACGGCGTGATCGCCGTGCCGAAGAAGAGACAATCCCGAGGAGGCTCCGCCGCCCGCTCCGGCCGCGCCGCAGTTCAAGAACCCCGAAGGCGCGCCCACCATGAGCCTGCGCGTGGAGGTTCCGGAGGTGACGGTGGACGTGGGCGTGCTACTGGAGAAAGACGCACCAGTTCGTGCCCGGATTGAAGCCCTCGAATTTCCGCGTTTATGAGGATGGCGTAGAGCAGAAAGTGGAAGGGTTCAAGCGCACGGAGGCGCCGATCACGGTGCTGCTGCTGTGCGAGTATGCGGCGCGGGGCTATATCTTCAGAGTGGACATGTTGAATTCGGCCTGGGCGTTTACGCAGCAGTTGCGGCCGCAGGACTACGTGGCCATGATGACCTTCGACCTGAATACGCACATCGTGAGCGACTTTACGCAGGACAAACAGCAGATTCTGGCAGGGCATCAACGAGCTGGCGCAACGAAGTGTGGATGCCGGCCGCATTCCAGGAGACCGACGTCTTCGATGCGCTGAACGAATCGCTGGACCGGATGTCGCGGGTCGAAGGGCCAGAAGTACATCGTGCTGATTGCTTCCGGCGTCGATACGCATGTCGAAGCTGACCCTGGACCAGATTTTGAAGAGGGTGAAGGCGTCGCGGGACACCACCATCTTCACGATTTCGACCGGCGGGATGTTGCTGGCGATGACCGAGGGCAGGGGGGGATGGCGGGGGGCATGCGCGACATGACCTACCTGCAGGCCGAGAATCAGATGAAGACCTTCTCCGATCTGACGGGCGGCATGCACTTTGAGCCGCGGTTTACGGGCGAGCTGCCCGACGATGTGAAGGCAGATCAACCAGAACATCCGCGCCAAATACGAGCTGGTGTATCACCCGACGAACGCGAAGCAGGACGGGACGTGGCGCAAGATTCGCGTGGAGCTGGTGGACGACGAGGGCCAGCCGCTGCGCATGCAGGATGAGAAGCACAAGCCGCTGAAGTACGACATCATTGCCAGGGATGGCTACCGCGCGAGGCAGGAAGTGGAGTAGCAGGGACTCGAGTCCAGTTTCAGAATGCTGGCGTGCCGGTTTCGGAATGCGGTTCTGAATTCGGGACTTCGCTAGGTGCGCTGTGACTGCTGTCACCCGCGCACGATCCCATCGGCCCATAAGATGGTCGAGCGTGAGGCCCGCAAACGACGCGAGCCTGCGATGGATCAGCGGCTGCGCGGGTATGCGGACCGTGCGAACTTTTAACCGTGGAGAGTGGAATGGGATTTGTTCCGATTATGTGGGCTGTTTGGGGTGTGTCGTTTGTCTTTATGGCAGGCGTAACTATTTTTGCGGCGAGAGTCGGAGGAATGAGGAGGCGCAGATTTTCTGGCCGGATTCGTCGAGCCATGTGAAGTCGGAACAGGATGCCATTCCTGGAGCGGGTGAACAAGATTCGGCCGGTAAAGCAGGCGTCGCTTGGGGCTCGTGGGAGTGATGACTTGGTCGTGGTCTGGGCTACTACTTCTTCGACATCTTTCATCAGTTCTGAAGTAGAGAGTCGAAAGCTCGCATTGCTACGATAGCAGGCGCGATACGTGTGCGCCTCGCAGTCCAATGCGGCGAGACCGTGACATGCGAGGCCTGAGGGGCCGCGCACGCCGGGACGATTGCGCCCGCTCTACTGGATGAGGTGAAGCTGGAGCAGAATATCGCGGACGTAATAGGCGAGGACGAAGACGGTCATCGCCGACGACGAGCCAACGGGCGATGCGACCATCGGCTCGACTTTGGCTACTTTTGAAGCGATGACTGCCTGCTCCGCCTGCTCATGCGAAAACGAGTCGTCGAGGAAGATCTGGTCCTCTTCATTCTTGGTCAGGCTGGAGCGATAGATATACAGGGCGGCCGTAAAAACAACGAATGCGGACCAGACGATCCACATCACCGGAACAAAAGTCATACTCCACCTCCGAACGAATTCCGGTCCCAGGAACTGCGGGGTCGTGGGGAATTGCGGTCTCGCGGCCAGAGGGGCCCTTACGGTTGATCATCATAGCCCCAATTGGGTGAAAATGGGAACCGCCGAGATTTCGATGCGTGAAAGCGTGTCTGGAAGGCGGGAACACCGTGGTTTGTGCGGCCGGGGAGGATGCGCGATTCGCGTCCGGCAGGTTCGGCCGGGCGGGTGCATCTAATGGGATGTGTACCGAAGGTGGGGCTTGTGCAAGGTTTCGCCGAACGGTACAGTACAAGAAGAGAGCAAGCAACCTTAAGTAGCGAGGGAGAATTCATGGCCACGACAACCGTAGCACCAGCCGAGGAAACCGTTAAGAAACCGCCACTTATGCTGACACCGCAGGCGATTGCCAAGGTGCGCGAGATTATGGCCACCCAGGACCCGCTGCCGGCCGGGCTGCGCATTGGCGTGGTGGGCGGAGGCTGCTCGGGGTTCCAGTACTCCATGGCCTTTGAGAACCAGGCCGGGATGATGGATAAAGTATTCAATTTCGAAGACTTAAAGGTGTTCGTGGATGCCACCTCGCTGATGTACCTGAATGGCTGCACGGTGGACTACGTGGAGACGCTGGAGGCGGCGGGATTCAAGTTTGACAATCCCCAGGTGAAGTCGACCTGCGGATGCGGATCGTCGTTCCAGGTGTAAAAGGCAGGGATCAGGGTTAAGGGATCAGGGATTAGCAAAAGACAAAGGCTCGCCCGGAAAGGGCGGGCCTTTTGTGTTTAGGGGCTGGACGAGGCGCGGCTACTGTGCGGAGCGGAGTTTCTGGGGGCCTGGGCGTTGGAGTTGGATTGGGGCTAGGTATGGCCGAAAGTCGGCGTGGACTTCGCGGGTGCTGGTGTCGTGCTCCGCAGGTTGGCCATTCAGCCCGGTGCTGCCGCCGCCGATGGTCTTCATGTCGGAGAGCGGGTCGTAGGTAAACTCCCACTCGTTGTAGTGATTCTTCTTCTTGTAAACCAGGATGGACTGTTTGGGGCTGGCTGGCTCAGAAGCCGATGATGCCCGCGCCGCCGAAGGTTGGGCCGGTGAGGCTGGAGCCGGAGGCTGAGCTGGTTGCTGGAGTGCCGGAGGATGTCGCCGGTGGATGGCGCCGCCCGACGATGTGCTGCCGGGATTGATCCGCCGGGCTGCCGGTTGGGCCGGATCCGAGTTGTCGGGGGTGATTGCGTCGTGTGCTGGACTGAGCGAGCCGAGACTGAAGCCGCCTCCGCCGAGAAGCCGCTGCCGGGAGTCCGCGAGCTCCGGCCAAGCCGGCACCGCCGCCGCTGGGCCGATGCCGGCGAGAGTAGATGCATTGCCGGCGAGCGGCTGGCCGAAGAAGCCCATGGCGGTGGGAGTTTTGTTCTGGCCGAACGCGATGGGCTTCCAGTCGTCCTGGCCGGTGATAGGATCGAGGTATTTCTTGCGCAGGAAGCGGATGTCGTTGGTGTTGACGAGGGCGTCAACGTTGGGCGGATAGGCGTGAAATTTGCGGTAGTAGAGCTGAATGGCGCGGCGGTATTGCATGCCGCGATGAAAGGTTTCGAGGTCGCGGTCGCGCTGGATGGAGCGGGCAATCTTGGGCGCGGCAACAGCCAGCGAGATGACAAGAAGCGCCATGAGGAAGATGGCGATGAGCAGAACGTAGCCCTGTTCGGACTGGGGGATAGCGGGCGGGCGTGCCTTGCTGCGGATTGGGGCCGAAGGCATCATGCGGGGGCTCATTAGTTGCGAAATGGCCAGAGTTTGCGTGTTGTTGTATGCGAGGTCGGTGACTTCAACGTTGAGGGGCGGATGACGCCGACCTTGTAGCGATGGTCGACGATGTCGCCGGTTCTGGCCATGAAGATGTCGTCGCCATGGATGAAGAAGGCTTTGAACGCTTTGTTCTGTCCTCGGAGTAGCCGAAGTATCTGAGGTCGATGGCCGGAGGCTTGGGCGGCGGAGGCGGACGATTCTGTACGACAGCGGGACGGCGCCGTTGGGGCGCACCGGCGCGATGGGCTTGGGAATGGCGATCGGGCACGGACTCGGCGGAGAAGATGTTTCTGCCTGAGCCGGAGTATTCCACGTCTTCGCTCTGGGCCAGCTTGTCGAAATGCAGTGAGGGATCGATGCCGGCGTTGGTGAGCTTTTGCGCTTCGTTGTCCGGCGGCAGCTGCGACTGTGGTTGCCGCGGCAGGAAGGTTGGGCGGTGACGCCTGCGCTGGTGCGGGGCTGCGCGGCCGTTGAAGGCCGAAGAACGATGCGATAGATTACCCAGCCGCCGAAGCCGACGATGAACGACCAAGAGCACGACTGACCAGGATGACCTGGCGCTTGTTTTCGGTGCCGAGAGCGAGGGCCATGGTTATTCGCCCTCCTTGCCGGCAGCGGGAGCGGCGGGAGGTTCGTCGTCGGAAGGCGGAGTGGACGGCAGGCCGCTGGCCTCGGCGTCAGCGGGGCGCAGCCAGGTGGAGACGCGAAGGCGAAGATTGACCAGGCCGCCCTGCTGGCCGGTGAGGGACATGGCGCGAATGATGAAGAAGATCTGATCGCGCTCGAGGCTGTTAATGAAGCGCATGATGGCGGGATAGTCGCCGCTGATGCCGGCGTCCATGGAGATTTCGGTGAGGTCGGAGCCGGGCTTGCCCTGCGTGTACTGCACGCGCGAGAGGCGCACGCCGGATGCGACTGCCAGATCGCCGATGCGGGTGGAGATCGACGGAGTAGTCGGGCGGGATGCGCTTCTTGTAGAAGGCCAGCATCTGCTCGCGAGTTCTTCTCGACGCGCTGGTCGAGGCCGCGTAAGGGAGCGGTTTGAATTTCGAGAGCCTTCAACTGAATCTGCTTGCCGGCGAGGACATCGCTGGAGTGGCTGTTCATCGCGGCCCAGTCGAATCCGAGGCGAACGGCGAGGACGATGGCGAGGACAAGCAGAACGGCAAAGCCGGCGAAGTGCCAGGTGAGCGGAGAGGTCAGACGTTCGCGCAGCGCGAAGGAGGATCCGTTCGGCGCTCATTGCGGACCTCCAGGCGTGGGCATTGCGATAGAACGCCTTCGGCTCGGCGGCCGTGCGGGCCGGACGGCGACGGCGCCACGTAGGGCTGACGGCCGGGCTGCTGCGGAGTGCCGGGAACGGACGCGGGTGCTTCGGGTTTTCAATGCCCAGCGGCACAGACGAAGAGACTTTGGCTGGGCTCTGGTCGTTCTTCGCAGAGACGCGCGCTCTTCCGGCGTGGGCGGGTTGTACTCAGCCAAGAGATCGAAGTCGAAGCGGTTGGAGGCGCTGATGGGCTCCTGGCGCTGCTGGGGCCGTTGCCGGACTCGGCGTTTTCGCCGACGATGCGGGGCTGGAGGAATCGGCGGGAGTGCTCGAGGTTGCGACGAGATCGTCGGCTCTGTCGCGGGGGCCGACGACGCGCACATGCACCGTGATGTGGCCGTCTTTGTCGCGGAGGGGCTCGATGGAGGTGACCTGCACGCCACCGGGCAAGAACGGTTTCCATGGCTTCCATGGCGAGGGTCCAGGAGAAGGCCTTTTCATCGAAGAGCTGGTTGAGGAGCGTCGGCCTGATTGAGGAGCTGCGCGTTGTCGGGGCGGCTCATGAGTGGCTTCAGCGGCCGCGCGCTCGGCCTGTACGCGGGCGATTTCGGCCGTCGAGCGAGTGGTCGCGGGCGCGGGCGGCCGCGGCTTGACGGTCGAAGAGATGCAGGCCGAGGAAGAAGAGGAGGCAAAGCGCAGCGAGCACGGCCATGGCGATGCGCAGGCGCTTGAGGGCGCGGGCCGAGTTGGCGAAGGGGCGGGTGGCGAGATTGAGGGTGATTCGCATGCGGCTAACTCGCTCCGGCCAGCGCGCCTGCGACGCCGGCAAAGCTGGTTTGCGGAAGCGCGGTCAGGCTCCCTCATCGGGCCGCGACGCCCATTCGACGACGGAGAGCGCGGGATCGGCGATGGATTGGGCGAAGTCAGCGGGGTCCTGGACTCCGGCGTAGTGAAGGCGGCGCGGGCGCGAGCCCAGCTTGTCTTCAAAATAGGCGGCGGCGACGGCGATGCTGCGCTGAATTTCAGCGACGCGCTGGCGGAGTTCGTCGGGAAGGTCGAGGGTGCGATAGAGGAGCAGTTCCTGGCCATTGGTGATGGTGGTGGTGATGGCGTGCGCGCTGAGATTGGCGGCCATGATGGCTTCCATGGAGTCGAGGGATTCGAGCGCGGCGAGGCTGGAGGGCAGGACCGCGCCGGGCTCGTAGCCGGCGGCGCGGACGGCGGACTCGTACTCGGCGAGGATGGGGCCGGGGATGACGGCGGCCAGGACTTTCGCACTCGGTCTCGGTTCTGCGGAAGGACCTGATAGCTGACGCCGGCATGCTCCACATCGAAAGGGCACCATCTTGCGCAGGCGGAAGCGGAGGACGGAAATGGCTTCGGCGGGCTTGGCGGGAAGGGAATCGAAGTCGAGGACGAAGACGCGGACGAGCAGTGTCGGGCAGGACGACGGTAACGGAGCGCGTGCGGGGCGAGATTTCGTCGAGCGCGGAGCGGATGGCAGCAGCGACGGCTTCCGGCGCGCGGAAGTTGGGCTCCTCGATGCCGGGAACGAGCGCGCCGGCGGGGAGGGGAACGAAGGCGTAGACATGGTCCTGGCGGGCTCCGATCGGGCACGACGGGAGCGTGCAGCAGGGCGCGCGGCGGCGAGCACGCCTTCAGGCGAGATCTCGACCGCGGCGGGCGGACGGCCGCTGGGCTGTGAGGCGAGCTGCGGGTTTTGTTGAGCATCGAGTGGCACTATCGTGACGCCTCAATAAATGTAACCTTGTTGATCTCCTTGATTGTAGTGATGCCGCGGCGGACGCGCTCGAGGGCCGATTCGCGGAGAAAGGTCATGCCTTCCTTTTGCGCCTGCTTTGCGCACCTCGGAGGTTGGTTTCTTGTCGAGGATCAGCTCGCGGATGGGGTCGGTGAGGTCGAGCAGCTCGTGGATGGCGGTGCGGCCGCGGTAGCCGGTGCCGCCGCACTCCATGCAGCCGGTGCCCTCGCGGAAGTCGAAGCCGCGCCAGTCAGCCGCATTCATGCCGCTCGAGACCAGGGCCTCGTCGTCGTAGTGGACGGTGTGCGCGCAGTACTCGCAGACGGTGCGCACCAGGCGCTGGGCCAGAATGCAGTTGAGCGCGGAGACGAAGTTGTAGGCCTCGACGCCCATGTTAAGGAAGCGGCCGAGCACATCGACCACGTTGTTGGCGTGAACTGTGGTGAAGACAAGGTGGCCGGTGAGCGCGGAGTTGATGGCGATCTGCGCGGTCTCCTGGTCGCGAATCTCGCCGACGAGAATCTTGTCGGGGTCGTGGCGCAGGATAGAGCGCAGGCCGCGCGCGAAGGTGAGGCCC